>CAWEVH010000001.1:0-92413 GCA_963812415.1 uncultured Thermoleophilaceae bacterium
GCTCTCTTGTGGAGGTTCGAGGGTTGGTCGCCAAGTGTTCTCGGTTCCAATGATCCTCAAGCCACCTCACCCCCTACGGCGGCCACCAGTTCCGAGCCAGGTGCGTCGTGAGCTGCGCCAGCGCGGTCCCGATCAGGGCGCCGGCGAGCACGTCGCCGGGGTAGTGCACGCCGGTGTGGACGCGCGAGTACGCGACCAGCGCGGCGAGCGCGCGCAGCGGGACCGCGGCCGCCGGCGACACGTGCCCGACGCCGGTCGCGAACGCGAAGGCGGCGGCGGAATGCCCGGAGGGAAACGAGCGCGAGCTCGGCATCTGCACGTGACGCGCGAGCGGCACCTCGCCCGCCAGGCGGTCGGGGCGTCGCCGCCGTGCGAGCGGCTTGACGGCGACGTTGACGACGGTCGCGGTGACCCCGAGCGAGGCGAGCCCGTTCGCGGCCGCGCGGCGGCCGGTCCTTCCTCCGGCGAGCGCGAGCAGCGCGGCGGAGGCCAGCGAGAGGCGCGAGTAGTCCGCGGCGCGCGAGAGGCGGCTCATCGCGGCGTCGAGCGCCGGGGTCGGGGTGCGGGCGATGGCCGCGTAGATCGCGAGATCCAGGCGCTCGGCGTCCTCGATCCAGCGGTCGGCGCGGCGCGGGGCTCGCGGGTTCGGTGTCGGTGCTCAAGGAGGGTCGATCCTATGAGGCGGCGACAGCTCGCGGCGATCGTCGCGCTGGTGGTCGGGGCCGCGACAGTCGCGCTCGGTGTCGCCGTCGCGGTGAGCGAGTTCCCGCGCGGCTTGGGGCTGCTGGCCTGCGTGGTGGTCGCCGCCGCGGTCGGCCTGGTACGGCGCGCTGCGGCGCGGGGCTGCGCGCGTGGCGGGGCTGACCGTCGCCGGTTTGGCGCTCGCCGGCGCGGTGGCGCTGCTCGTGTCGGAGGGGACGCTGCTCGTCGAACTGCTGGTCGTGGCAGGGCTCCTGGTGACGCTGGCGGCCTCGCGTGCCGCCCTCGGCGTGCACGTGGCGCTGCCCGGCGCGCCGGCGCCGCGCCGGCCGGTGCTGTTCTTCAACCCGCGTTCGGGCGGCGGCAAGGCGGAGCGCTTCAAGCTCGCCGACGAGGCGCGTGCGCGCGGGATCGAGCCGATCGAGCTGAAGCCGGGCGAGGACCTCGAGGCGCTCGTGCGCGGGGCAGTTGATCGCGGCGCCGACGCGCTCGCGATGGCCGGCGGCGACGGCTCGCAGGCGATCGTCGCGGCGATCGCCGCCGAGCGCGGGCTGCCGTACGCGTGCGTGCCCGCCGGCACGCGCAACCACTTCGCGCTCGACCTCGGCGTCGACCGCGACGACGTCGTCGGCGCCCTCGACGCGTTCGTCGACGGCGGCGAGCGCACCGTCGACCTGGCCGAGGTCAACGGGCGCGTGTTCGTGAACAACGTCTCGCTCGGGCTCTACGCCGAGGCGGTCCAGCGGGAGGGCTATCGCGACGCGAAGCTGCGCACGCTGCTCGACACCGTGCCGGACGTGCTCGGCCCCGACGGCGGCGAGCTCGACCTGCGCTGGACCGGCCCGGGCGGGCACGCGCACCAGGCGGGTGCGGCGGTGCTCGTCTCCAACAACCGCTACCGGCTCGGCCGCGCGGTCGGCTCGGGCACGCGGCCCGCGGATCGACGACGGCCTGCTCGGGATCACGGTCTTCGGCGAGCCCTCGGGGCGCGGCGAGGACGGCCGGTCGTTGCAGCGGCCGTGGCGCGAGTGGTCGGCGCCCGACTTCGAGGTCGAGGCCGATCGCCCCGTCCCCGCCGGCATCGACGGCGAGGCGCTCGTGCTCGACCCGCCGCTGCGGTTTCGGATCCGGCCCGGAGTCCTGCGCGTGCGGATCGCCCACAAGCACCCCGGCGCCTCGCCCTCGGCCATGGCTCCCGAGGGCATCCGGGCGGGCGTGGTCGAGTTAGTGCGAATAGCGCGCGGCCGCAGCATGAAGACCCGCAACGTCAACACCGAGGAGGCCCGAATGGACCTGATGGAGATCACCGAGAAGGAACGGCTGAGCCGCAAGGACGCCGCCGCCCGCCTGCGCAGCCTCGCCGACGCGCTCGCCAAGAAGAACGACGTCGAGTTCGAGCGCGGCGGCATGAACCTCAAGGTGCGCGTGCCCGATGAGGTGGACTTCAAGCTCGAGATCGAGATCGAGGACGACGAGATCGAGCTCGAGGTCGAGCTCAAGTGGTGAGCGAACCAACTCCTCTACGCCGCTGAAGGACTCGCGGCGCGCGCGCCCAGGTCACGTCGCGACCTCAGTGACTCTCGGCGTTCTCCCTCGATCTTGTCGACGCGTTTCATCCCAGCGGGGTGATGCGACCCGAGGGCGGGCGGTCGTACGGTGGGCCGCAATCCGTGAGTTCCTCGACGGCGCTCGCCACTACCGGCTCAACCTGCCTGCCGATATCCCGGAGAGGCGCTTCTGGTCGGTGATGGTCTACGACCGCCAGACGCGCTCAATGCTGCAGACCGAAGCAGCCGAGGCCCAGCCTCGGAAGCCAGTCCGGCACCGTCGAACAGAACGCCGACAGCTCCGACACGACCTGTTCTTCGGCGCCGGAGGCGCCGGCAGGCAAGGTGCACAACTGGATGCAGACCATCCCAGGCAAGGGCTGGTTCGGGATCCTTCGGCTTCACAGCCCGCTCCAGCCGTTCTTCGACAAGACCTGGCGCCCGAGAGATCGAACCCCACAACGACGGCTGACGGGCGAATAAATCAACCAAGGAGGTACGAGATGAGAGGTGCCGGTCGGGCCACATTCGCAGCGATCCTGCTGTTGATCGCGGGAACACTCAACATCATCTACGGCATCGGCGCGCTCGACAGCGCGAACATCTTCGTGAACGACACGCGCTACATCTTCACGAACCTCAACACCATGGGCTGGGTCCTGATCGTCCTCGGGGTGATCCAGCTCACCGGAGGCTTCTCGCTGCTCGCCGGCAACACCTACGGCCGGGTCATCGGGATCATCGGCGGCAGCCTGGGCGCGATCTCGGCCCTGCTGTCGATCGGCGGCGCCAACCCGTGGTGGTCGCTGGCGATCTTCTTCCTATGCGTGTGGGTCGTCTACGGCATCATCATCCTCGGAGACGACGAGCGCGCGCCGGCAACCTGAACCCTACGTCAAGGGTCCGTTCGTGATAGCGGGCGCCGGTCGTCCTACGGGCGACCGGCGCCTCGTCTCGCGCCCGCGCTCATTGCGAGTCGTCTACGTCGAGGCTCCGACGCCGAGTAGCAATTTCATGGTCCGGCCCAGGAGAGTGGCCGCGATCGGGCGCCATCGAGAGGGCGTCCGCCGATCGCGCATTGGTGCGTGCGCCGTTACCCCGGCGGAAGCTCGTAGGGGCGCCCGAGGCTCCCGGCGATGGCGCCCATGATCCGGTCAGCCGGGTTTGCGCACGGCTTCGAGATCGGGTCCGGCGCCAGCGTCTCCTACCGCGGCAGGCGCCGGACGAGATGTCGCTGTTGGCCTCGACGACGACGGTCGTGTCGATGCCAGGGTGGTGATAGACGGTGGTCGTGAAGCCCGGGACCTGTCCGGTGTGGCCGATCCAGCCCTTGTCGCGCACGAGCCCGATGCTGTACGACAGCTGCCGGCCAAGCGGCGGCGGCTTCGTCGGGAACTCGAGCCGCACCCGCTGCTGCTTTGCCGAAGCAGTCCCTTCCCCGTCGCGGTGGCGCGCCCGTACACGAGGAGGTCGTGGACGGTCGAGATGAGCTGCCCAGCCGTCCATTCCTCCGAAGTGCTCCAGCTCGTCGCATCGGCCGGCGTGTCGGACGACTGGCCCTGGAGCGTGTAACCGTGGGCGTGGGGCCTGGGCAGCGCCCGCGACCCTCCGGGCCAGCTGGTCCCCCTGAGCTTCAAGGGATCGATGATCCGCTCGCGCAGCACCGCGCCGATCCCCTTGTGCTCGACCTGCTGGATAACCATGCCGAGCATGATGAAGTTCGTGTTCGAGTACTCGAACTGCGTTCCAGGCGGAAAGTCCGGCGAGTCCTCGAGGCCAATCCTCAGCACCTCGCGCGGCGCCCACCTGCGCTCGGGGCGGGCGAACAGCGCCGCGACGAACCCCGGATTCTTGGTGTAGCTCGCCACCCCACTCGTCATGCCGGCGACCTGGCGCAGCGTGATCTTGTCGCCGTTGGGCACGCCGCGGATGTACTTGCCGATCTTGTCGTTGAGCGACAGCTTGCCCTCGCCGACGAGCTGCATGAGCACGCTCCCGTGAAGGTCTTCGTCACCGACCGATCCGCTGGTGGACGTCGGTTCGCATCGGGGCCTTCGTGCGCGTGTCCGCGATCCCGAACGCTCTGACCCATCGACCCCTCGGCGTCTGCACCGCCACGACGGCCCCCGGAGTCGACGCGGACCGGAACCCGGCGCGAACGGCCGCGGCGAGCCGCGCGCGCTGCCTCGGCGGGAGCGGGGCGCCCGACGGGGCGGCCGCGGAGGCGGCGGCGGTCGCCGTGCCGCCGCGATCGCCACCCTCGTCGCCAAAGCCAACGAGGACGGCAACCCCAGCAAGCACGATCAGCCCGACGACCCCATCGCGACGCAAGCCCACGTTCGCGATTATCTGTCAGCCGTCACGCGCGTGTCAATCAGACGGACGTGAACCGGCACGTGATCGAGGGCAGGGCGGTGGCGAGGAGGCTGCGGGACCCGGGGGTGGCTGCGGACGCTGACCGACACACGGCGTCACCTACACCAAGGTCTCGGCGACTCCCGAGCTTTTTGCCTGTGGGGAGCGGCGAGTCGGGCACGCCCGCCCCGCTCTGGGAGATCCCGCTGTAGGTCGCGAGGTCGGCTACTCAGGGTCGCCGGGCTTCACCGCGACGACCTGCGTTGCGTTGACCGCCACCGGCTCGCCGGTCTCGGCTCGCTTCAGCCGGGCAAGGGTCCCGACGCTGCTGCGCGCGGAGTCTTCGAGCTCCTTGACGACTTCTGCGAGCGTGGCGTCGACCGCGAGCTGGTCGCCGGTGGAGAGGAGGAGCTTCGTCGTGGCCATCGTGACCGGTCTAGAGCCGACGGCCCCGGTCTAGAGCCGACTGCCCGGGACGAGTCCGACAGCATAAACCCGGCTAGCGGGTAAGCTCTAACAACAAGTACCGATCGCCGGGTGTGCCATGCCTCCTGCACCCTTCGTGGTTTCTATTCCTGGGGGCGGATGAGGGCGGACACATGACCGACCACTCGGATCGGCAGCCGGAGAGCTCAGCGCGCGGTGAAGCCGCGTGGAAACAGGCGCGGGAAGCTGTGGCGGCGCGGAACGACCGCGCCCAGAGGGCGGGACGCGAGGAGCGCCAAACGTACGAGCGCCAACGCGACGACGCACGGCGGGCCGCCGAGGCACAAGCGCACGCACGGCTGGTCGGCCGCCGGCGCACGCCCTGACGCAGGGGCGCGCGCCGAAGCGCCCGCGCCGGTGGTCGGCCTAGGAGAGCGGTCGGTCTAGGAGAGCGTCCGCACGTTGACCGCGCGCGGACCCTTGGCGTCGGCCTGGGCGTCGTAGGACACCTTGGCGCCTTCAGCGAGCGACTTGAAGCCGTCGCCTTCGATTGCGCTGTGGTGCACGAACAGGTCCTTGCCCGGCTCGTCAGGCGTCACGAAGCCAAAGCCCTTGTCGTCGCTGAACCACTTCACGGTTCCGGTTGCCATTGCTGGTACCTCCACTGCTTGTGTGCTGCGTACGCGGTGGATGCTGGGAGCAACGCAACGGGCGCGGGCACAACGTAGCCGAGCGACAGCTCGGCTCGAACACCTCCAGACGGTAGCACCACATCGCCAGCGGGCCTGGTGACGCCTCGCGCGGCACCGCGCACGCCGAAGGCTTGGCTGCCGATCCCGAACTACGATCGGCGCCATGATCACCGCGACGCACACCATCATCTTCGCCGAGGACGCCGAGCGAGCTCGGGGGTTTCTTCGCGACGTGCTGGGGTTGGAGGGGGTGGATGCGGGCGACGGCTGGCTGATCTTCGCCCTGCCTCCGAGCGAGATAGCGGTCCACCCTGGTTCGGGCTGGGGCCGGGGGCCAGGGCATCACGCGTTGTTCTTCATGTGTCACGACATCGAGCAGACCGTCGAGGAGCTCGAGGGCAAGGGGGCCGAGTTCGTGTCGCCGATCGAGGACGAAGGTTGGGGCCGGATCGCTCACTTCAAGATCCCCGGCGCAGGCGAGATCGGCGTGTACGAGCCCCGGCACCCAAGCCCGCTTCCGGAGTTCGCGCCGGGCGGCTGAACGCTCCGTCCCCACGGCACGTCCGTGGCTTGCGGGACGGACGCAGATATCTTCGGGCGGATGGGAGTGAAGGAGTGGATCGCCGACGGCTTCCGCGGACGGCCCGACGTGGACCTCGCGCCGTACGCCGACGCGCGGGGCCTCGAGCACTGCGGCAGCGCGACGCAGCTCGACTACATCCCGGCGTTCCCGCTCACGAGCGAGCTCCAGTTCAACGTGATGCGCGGGACGCTTCCCGGCGGCGAGCAGGGCGTCCTCTACCACGAGGTCGACTTGCTGGACGAGGAGACCCGCCGGGACCTTCTACGGCCAGAAGGTCTCCCTCTCGCAGGCGCGGCCGGAGGACCTCATCTCGCTGACAGACCTCACCGGAGAGCCGATCCGCTACTTCAAGGTCCCCCATACCACCGCTGCGATCCGGATGCCTCAGGCGCAGGGGCCGCTCGTGGGGTTCGACGTCGGTCGTAGCAGCGAGCGGGTGATCCGCGCAGCCCCCGAAGGCGAGGGCTTCAAGTCCGGCTTCACGCTCGACCTCAGCTTCCTGAGCCGCAGGAAGAAGAAGCAGAAGAGCGAGGAGCCGCTGTTCCAAGGCCCGCAGCCGTTCATCGGGCGCGACCTGGCCTACATGGCGCTGCCCGAGTGGCGCATCGCGTACCGCGGGCGGGCACAGAAGGAGCTGGTCGAGCAGGTGATCGCAGGGCCACTGACGGAACTGCTCGCCGCGGATCCTCCGCTCGGCTACCGCATCACGTTCGCGTACGGGGTGCTGATCGTGACCCGACAGCACTTCCTCAAGCAGGACGACGAGCTCGATGCGTTCGCCGAGCGTACGGCTTGGCTGGCCGCGCGGCTCCGCGAGATCTGCCTCGCGAGCGCGAGCCCGCAGCCGTTCGAGACGCAGCTTGCAGCGCCTCCATGGGCGGCGAAGATCGACGAGGCTCCGGGCGAGACCTGGCAGGGCATTGATAGCCAAGACCTCGCCGGCTTCCACGCGATCGCGGGCCAGCGTGGACTCGCCTCCGAGGATCCGTTCGAGTTCCACCGGGCGTTCTCCGATCTGCCCCTACCGGGCGAGGCGTACGGCGTGATGCGCGGGACGCTCCCCGGGACCTCGCTGTTCGGCCGGGTCGTGGCGGGCGTGGAGCGCAAGATCGGGCCTCCTCCCGCGTACTGGGACCGGATCCTCGACGAGCTTCCGCACGGGCCATTCGGGTCCGACACGGTGCTCCTCGCGGTGCGCCCTGATGCGCCGGACGCGCATCCTGACACCGGGACACCATGGGGCGATGGCGGCTTCACCATCCGTCGCGGCGTGCTGGTGGCATGGCAACCGCGCCTTGGGAGCGCGCAGGCGGACGGCGCGCAGCTCGACGAGCTCGTCCGCCGCACGGTGACGCTGGCCGAGCATCAGAGCCTGCTCCAGGACGCGCCAAGCTAGCGAGGATCGAATTGCGGACCGATCCTGACCTGAATTGCCAATAGCGTCCCGCGCTCAACGGTGAGCGATCGAAAGGAACGGCAATGCCCGAGCGAGACGGATACATCCCCGGCGTCCCGTGCTGGATCGACACGAGGCACCCCGACCCGGAGGCCGCCGTGGCCTTCTACAACGGGCTGTTTGGCTGGGAGTTCGAGAACGTGATGCCGCCGGAGGCTGACGCGCCGTACTTCGTCGCCCGCATCCGGGGCGGCGACGTGGCCGCCGTCGGATCGATCCCCGAGGGGGCACCCCCCGCGGCGACGTGGAACACGTACGTCTGGGTCGATAGCGCGGACGACAGCGCGTCCAAGGTGCGCGCCGCCGGCGGCGGCGTCGTAACGGAGCCGTTCGACCTCCCGAACGCCGGACGGATGGCGGTGTTCACCGATCCCGAGGGGGCGGCGTTCTGCGTCTGGGAGGCCAGGGAACACAAGGGCGCGCGCGTGGTCAACGAGCACGGCAGCCTGAACTTCAACGACCTCAACACGCGCGACGTCGCAGGCGCCAAGGCCTTCTACGGCGCGGTCTTCGGCTGGCAGACGCTCGAGCTCGACGGCGGCTTCGAGATGTGGACGCTGCCAGGCTACGGCGACCACCTCGAGCGCGACAATCCGCAGCTCCGCGAGCAGATGGCCGAGCTGGACTCGCCGACGGGGTTCGAGGACGTGGTCGCGTCGATCGTGCCGATCGCGGACGATCAGCGGGACACGCCGCCGTACTGGGGCGTCACGTTCGCGGTCGACGACGCGGACGCCATCGCGCGAGAAGGCGACGGAGCTCGGCGGCACGGTCGTTCTCCCGCCGCTCGACGCCCCATGGGTCCGCATGACCGTGATCGCCGACCCGCAGGGCGCGGCGTTCACGGCGAGCGCCTTCGTGCCCGAGAACCGAGAGCTGGCGACCCAGGCCGGCGCCGCCTGACCAGGCTGGCTCCTTTCGCACTCGTCGCGGTCGGCGCCCGGCTACGGGCGCCCGGCCGCGACCGTCTCGTCGGTGGAGAAGTCGAACTCGTCGAGCTGCTCGTAGATGGCCCGCAGGGTGGTCGACTCGATCACCTCGTCGAGCCGGTCGTGGCGGACGGCCTCCTGATCCGCGAGCCGAGTCATCGCCTCGCCCAGCTGCTCGCGGCTCTGGAGGTCGACGAAGCCGATCGTCAGCAGCTCCCTCTCGTCGTCGAGGCTCCTGGCCGTGATCGGGCCGCGGCCTCCGAAACCGAAGCCCTTGTCCGGGTACCAGGCCTCGAGGAAGTCCTCGTAGGTCTTCCCCTCTCGCAGCCGGCGCACGAAAACCGCGACGAACATCCCATCTCCTCGGGCTCGGGCGGCCTCAGCATCGCAGAACGCTTGTCTGCGGTCGCCCGGCGCTGGATACCCTGACGTCTGGACTTCGAAGGAGGCTGTGGTGGGTCTTTACGGCGAGCAGGTTCTCCCACGGATCACCAACGTGGCGTGCGGGCCCAAGAACGTCCACCCGCTGCGCCGTCGGGTCTGCGACCCGCTCGAGGGCTCCGTCGTCGAGATCGGCTTCGGCTCGGGACACAACGTCCCCTTCTATCCGACGGCCGTCAGCCGGGTCGCCGCCGTGGAGCCGGCCGACCTTGCTTGGAAGCTCGCCGGCAAGCGCCTCAGGGCCACGAGCGTCCCCGTGGAGCGGGCGGGCCTTGACGGGCAGGCGTTGCCGTTCGAGGACGACAGCTTCGACTGCGCCCTATCCACCTGGACGATGTGCTCGATCCCCGACATCGCCGCCGCCCTTGCGGAGCTGAGGCGGGTCCTCAAGTCCGGCGGGAAGCTGAGCTTCGTCGAGCACGGGCTGGCGCCCGACGAGGGAGTGCGCCGCTGGCAGCACCGGCTCGAGCCGCTGCAGAAGCGGGTGTTCGGCGGCTGCCACCTCACAAGGCCCATCCCCGAGCTGCTCACGACGGCGGGCTTCACGATCACGGACCTCGACGTCTTCTACGAGGACGGCGCGCCGAAGCTCCTCGCGGCGGACTCGCTCGGCGTCGCGGTCTCCCCGTAGGAAGCTCGCGCCGCCGTTCCCCTCCAGTCAGTGTGTCGCCGGATCCCGAGGTCGAATCCGATCATGACCGCGCGATAGCCCGGGCCAGGCCGAGCCCTCGCTCCCAGCGTGGTGAAATGCACTCACTCGAGTCAAGGAGGGTCATATGAGTGACGAGCATCCGGTCCGGTTCTCGGTCGACTATCCCGACCGGCCCCTCGATCGTCTGACGACCGCCTTCCGGATCTTCACCGCGATCCCAATCGCGATCGTGGGGGCGAGCATCGGGGGATACGCGAGCTCCGGCAGCTACGACGCCGGCAGCGACGCTTCGACGATCGTCATCGGCGGAACCGGACTGCTGTTCCTGCCGCCGCTCTTGATGATCCTCTTCCGGGAGAAGTATCCGCGCTGGTGGTACGAGTGGAACGTGGAGTTGCTGCGCTTCACCAATCGCGTCGGGACCTACCTCGCGCTGATGAACGACCGTTACCCCTCGACGGACGAGCGGCAGTGGGTGCAGCTCGACTTCCCGTATCCCGACGCCAAGCGTGACCTCAACCGCTGGCTGCCGCTGGTCAAGTGGTTGCTGGCGATCCCGCACTACATCGTGCTGTCCCTGCTCTACCTGGCGGTGCTCATCGTGGTGATCGTCGCCTGGTTCGCGATCCTCTTCACGGGGCGCTACCCGCGCGGCATCTTCGAGTTCGTCGAAGGTGTGATCCGCTGGCACAACCGGGTGGTGGGGTATGCCCTCATCCTGGTCACAGACCGCTACCCGCCGTTCTCCCTCCGTCAGCAGGAGCTTCCACCGCCGAGCGCCGAGGGCGAGGTGGAGCCCCGCACCTGAGCGGCACACCGTCACGTGTTGGCCGCCCTCGCCTACCTCGGCGGGTAGGGGCAGCTGCGAACGGCGCTCGCGATCGCCCGGGCGCGGGCGCGATAGCCGGCCGCGACGGGGTGCACGTGGTCGGTCCTCGAGACCCATTCGCGATGGCGGCGCACCATGCCGTGCCAGTCCACCAGGCGCATGTTCGAATGGCTCGCGACCTGGGCCGCGATGATCCGGTTGAAGCCCGCATAGGTCATGCCGTCCACCCCGGGCCGGTGGATGTTCGCCCACACCACGCAGCGGTCCACCCCCGTGAGCCGAGTGGCCTCGGCGACGAAGTGCGCGAAGTCGGCCACGTCCTGTGGCTCGTGGATGGTGCCGACGCTCAGATGGATGATCGGCGGCATCCGGGCGCCGAGCCGGCGCAGCACCCTCAGACTTTCGCCCATGGTGCGGGAGACGCGCACCTCGTGGCGCACGCGCCAGTCGGCCAGCGCGCGGACGAGGAACGGCTCGGTGAAGACAGCGAGCGAGTCGCCGATCGCCAGCAGCCGCTGACCGGGCGGTGGATTTGAGCTTTCGGCTCGCGCCTGGGCGGGCACCATCGTGAGACCCACCAGCGCACAGAGGGCGGCCGTACGTCGCACCGACGATTTCATCACCCACGCCACCCCGAGCACGGACCGATTATCGCGGCGGAGATCGGCCGCCAGTCGTCCGCGCTCGATCCCGTGGCGCTCAGCCCCCGGCGACCCAGATCTTGGCCTCCTCCAGTTCGGCGAGCGGATAGATCTTGAGCTCGCCCGGGGCCATCCAGGCGAACAGTCGCGCGGCGCTCGCGAGCCACTCCTGATCAGTCACGATCGCCGTTCGCCTCCAGTCGGTGTGTCGCCGGATCCCGAGGTCGAATCCGGTCCGCGCGTCCTCCCAGAGCGCTGCCGGCTCCATCCGCTCGAGCCGGTCGATCACGTAGAGCTGGCGCAGCCCCTCGCCCTTCTCGACCTCCTCGTGGAGAGCCGGGACGAGCACGTCCGTGTAGTCCGAGCGCTCGACCTCGCCGTAAACGCGGAAGCCGATCGTCCCCTCGGGCGTCTCGATGCGTTCGATCATGTCCGCACACTAGCCCCGCACCCCGCTCACACAGCGCTCATCGCTCTCTCATCCAGGCCCTGTCAAGGTCCAGGGAGCCCATGCGCCTGCTGGTGGTCGAGGACGACGTGAAGATGGCGTCGCTGCTGCGGCGCGGCCTCGGCGAGGACGGCTCCGCCGTCGACGTGGCGCGCAGCGGCGAGGACGCCGTCTGGATGGCGGCCGCGGCGCCCTATGACGCCGTGATCCTCGACGTGATGCTGCCGGGCATCGACGGCTTCGAGACCTGCCGGCGGTTGCGCGACGACGGCGTGTGGGCGCCGGTGCTGCTGCTCACGGCCCGCGACGCGGTGGAGGACCGCGTGGCCGGCCTCGACGGCGGCGCGGACGACTACCTCGTCAAGCCCTTCTCGTTCGCCGAGCTGTCCGCGCGGTTGCGCGCGCTCGTCCGCCGCGGCCGGCCGGAGCGCCCGGCGGTGCTCGAGGCCGGCAGCCTGCGTCTCGACCCGGCCAGCCGGCGCGCTTGGCGCGGCACGGCGGAAATCGAGCTGTCCGCAAAGGAGTACGGCCTGCTCGAGGCCTTCATGCGGCGGCCGGGCCAGGTGCTCTCGCGGCTCGAGCTGCTCGAGCACGCGTGGGACTTCGGCTACGAGAACCGCTCCAACGTGATCGACGTGTACGTGCGCTACCTGCGCGAGAAGGTGGACCGCCCGTTCGGGGTCGAGAGCATCGAGACGGTGCGCGGCGCGGGCTACCGGCTGCGCGAGGACGGCGGGGGCCCCGGCTGAGCCGCGTGCCGATCAGGATCCGGCTGACCGCCGGGTTCACGGCGGTGATGGCCGTCGTGCTGGCGCTGATCGGCGTGTTCGTCTACCTGCGCGTGCAGTCCGACCTCGACGCGAGCCTCGACCGCTCGCTGCGCTCGCGCGCCGACGACGTCGCGGCGCTCGTGGAGAGCGGCGGCTCGGGGCTGGCCGCGGGCGCCGCCCGCCTGACCGAGGCGGACGAGAGCTTCGCCCAGCTCGTGGGCCCGGACGGGCAGGTGCTGGATGGCAGCGCCCCCTTCGACTCGACCTCCGTGCTCACCCCGTCCCAGCTGCGCGCGGCACGGCAGGAGGCCGTGATCGTGGATTCCGACTCGCTTCCTCAGGAGGACGACGCGATGCGCGTGCTGGCACGCCCCGCCGGCGGCGAGGGCGCCGTGGTGGTCGTCGGCAGCTCGCTCGAAGACCGCGACGAGGCCCTCGAGGCGCTCGGCTCGGTGCTGCTCGTGGGCGGTCCGCTCGCCCTGCTCCTGGCCGCGCTCGCCGGCTACGGGCTCACGGGGGCGGCGCTCCGCCCGGTCGTGCGGATGCGGGAGCAGGCCGAGACGATCTCGCGCCTGGGCAGCGGGCGCCGGCTACCGGTGGCGCCCGCCCGCGACGAGCTGCACGGGCTCGGCGAGACGCTCAACCAGATGCTCGACAGGCTGGAGCGCTCGGCCGAGCGCGAACGCGGATTCGTGGCGAGCGCGAGCCACGAGCTGCGCACGCCGCTGGCGCTGATGAAGGGCGAGCTCGAGCTGGCGCTGCGCGAGGGTCGCTCGCCGGACGAGCTGCGCGCTGCCCTTCGCTCGGCCGCCGAGGAGACCGACCGCATGGCGCGGCTGTCCGAGGACCTGCTCGTGCTGGCCCGCGCCGACGAGGGCCGCCTGCCGGTCCGTCCTGAGCCGCTCGCGCTCGACGAGCTGCTCGAGTCGACCGCCCGCCGCTTCGCGGCCCGCGCCCGCGAGGAGGGGCGCGAGCTGCGGGTGGCCGACGCGGGCGGGGTCCGGGTCGATGCCGACCGCCTCCGGCTCGAGCAGGCGCTCGCCAACCTCGTGGACAACGCCCTGCGCTACGGCGAGGGGACGGTGGAGCTCGGCGCCGCCTCGGAGAACGGCGCCGTGACACTCCGCGTGCGCGATCACGGCCCTGGCTTTCCGCCCGAGCTCGCCGACCACGCCTTCGAGCGCTTCACCCGGGCCGACCGGGCGCGCTCGCGCGGCGGCACCGGCCTCGGCCTCGCGATCGTGGACGCGGTCGCGCGCGCCCACGGCGGCCGTACGGGAGTCAGCGGCTCGGAGGTGTGGATCGAGCTGCCGGGCGAGGCCGCGGTCAGTCCCGCTCGCCGGCCTCCGCCGCCAGCGTGATCCGGCCGTCGATCTCGATCGGCCGCTCGAGGCCCTCGACCGTGATCACGGCCCGGGCGGGCAGGGTCTCGCCGCCCTCGAGCGCACCCTGGTCGATCCGGTCCCTCACGCCGAGCTCGATCTCGCGCTGAGCGGTCACGCCCAGCTTCTTGAGGAACTTGCGGACCGACAGGTTGAAGGTCTCTTCGTCCACGCCGCCGGGGCTCAGTCGGGGATCAGGCCGTCGCCGCTGAACTCGCCCTTCGCCTCCTGGAAGGAGATGTCGCGCGGCGGGAGGATCACGTCGGACTCGAGCAGCTCGTCGTCCCCAAGGCCGTTGCCGTCGCTGGCCACCAGCTCGAGCATCTGGCTCCAGAGCTCCTTGAAGCCCGTCTCGTCGCCCTCCTCGACGGCGGCCACCGCGCGGTTGTCGAGCTCGTTGAGGCGCTCGGCGTCGCCGTCCGGCAGCCGGTACTGACCCTCGCCGGAGATGCGCACGATCACGCGGAGCCCTCCTTGCCGCCCTCCTCCAGCGCCGGCGAGTCGCCGCCGCCGGACCCGAGCTCGGCCTTCATCTTGGCCAGCTCGTCGTCGACCTGGGCGCCGCTCGTGAGCTCGCGCAGCTGACGGTCGATGTCGTCCTCGCCGCCGCCGAGCTGCGTCAAGTCGTCGAAGGTCCCGGCCGCCTCGAGCTCCTCGACCGCCGACGCGCGGGCGCGCATGGTCTCCGTCTTGTCCTCGGCGCGCTGGATCGCCAGCCCGAGGTCGGCCATCTGCTCGCCCACCCCGTTGGCGGCCTCGGAGATCTTGACCTGCGCCTCCGCGGCGGAGTACTGGGCCTTGATGACCTCCTTCTTGGTGCGGAACTGCTCGATCTTCTGGCGCAGCTTCTGCTCGTTCGCCGTGAGCTGCTCCTGCTGGGCCTCGAGCTCCTTGATCTGCGTGTCGAGCGACTGGAGCTCCGTCTGCGCGAGCGTCTTGCGCTCGAGCGCCATGCGGGCGAGCTCCTCGTTGCCCTGGGAGAGCGCCTGGCGCGCCTGCGTGTCGAGCTTGACCACCTGCTGCTCGAGCTTCGAGCTCTGCATCTGCAGGCGCTTCTTCGACGTGACGACGTCGGCGATGCCCTTCTTGACGTTCTGGAGCAGCTCGACCTGCTTCTGGTAGCCGTAGTCGAGGGTCTCGGCCGGATCCTCCGCCCGGTCGAGCATCTTCGACACCTTCGCCTTGATCACGGTGGACATGCGACCGGCCAAACCAGGCATGCCGCCCCCCTTCGAGCTCGAGAGTCAGTTCCTGCGGTCCTAGACTACCGGCGCCGTGCAGCCGCCGAAGCCGCCATCAGCGTCCAGCTCGATCCTGAGCCGCTGGATGGGCATCGGCGACGCGAACACGGCGGGCAATGTCCACGGCGGCGTGATCATGCACCTCTGCGACGAGGTGGCCGGAATCGCCGCCGTGCGCCACTCCGGCCGCCGGGTCGTCACCGCCGCGATGGACCGGATGACGTTCCGCCACCCGGTGTTCGTCGGCGGGCTCGTGACGGTGCGCGCGACCGTCAACGCGGCCTGGCGCAGCTCGATGGAAGTGGGCGTGCGGGTGGAGTCGGAGGACGTGCGCACCGGCGAGATCACCCACACCTCGACCGCCTACCTGACGATGGTCGCGCTCGACGACGAGGGACGCCCGACCGAGGTCGCCCCGGTGGCGCCCGAGACGCCGGACGAGCAGCGCCGCGCGCGCGAGGCCGCGCTGCGGCGCGAGAACCGGCTGACCGAGCGCAGGCGGATCGAGGAGGAGCGCGCGCTTCAGGGCGAGGCCTGAGACCGGCTCAGATCGGCTCGCCGGGAGCGTCCGGAGAGTCGGGCGAGTCCGGGCTGGGCAGCTGGCGCCACTCCGTGAACTTGCCCTTGCGGATCGTGTAGCGCACCTTGACGATCCCGGTGCAGGGCCCGCCCGGCCCGCGGCGCAGCGTGAACGACGCCAGCACCGTCTTCCCCTCGTCCTCGACCTCCACGAGGTCCGCGCGGCAGGGCAGGCTGGCGTTGAAGCTCTTCGCGTCCGACTCGTCCTTCAGCCGGAAGGGCTCGCCCTGGTCGATGATCGCGCCGGGCGCGAAGTAGTAGGCGGCCTGGTCGTAGTCGGCGCGCTCGAGCGCCAGCAGCCAGCCGCGGATCACCCGTCCCTCGTAGGAGCCGACGCCGCGCCCCGGCCCATCGGGGCTCGGCGTGGTGCGCTCGGGCGTCGTGCGCTCGGGCGGCAGGCCCTCCGCGGCCGTCTTCTGAGCCTCGTCCTCGTCGCCCGAGTTGCATCCGACCAAGCCGATGAGCAGGGCACACAGGACGGCTCGGGCTGCCGGGCGCACATGAAGAGGGTACGCCCGGCCGCCCGCGGCCGATGAACCTCGCCTAGAGCGAGCGCTGGTAGCGCTCGAGCGCGCGCAGCGCGAACCAGGCGCACAACGCCAGGAAGCCGGCCAGCAGGCCGCAGCGCGTGAGCACCACGTCCCAGCCGCCGTCCCCGAGCGCCGCCGCGCGGGCGGCCTCGACCGCCCACTCGAGCGGGTTGAAGTCCGCCGCGGTGTCCATCCAGTCGGGCATCAGCGACGACGCCATGAAGGTGGACGAGATGAACGACAGCGGCAGTTGGAGGAAGGTCAGCGTCGCGATCAGCGTCTCCTCCTTGCGGGCGCTGAGCGCGAACCCGATCGAGAGCGTGCCGAAGCAGGCTCCGATCAGGACCGCGACGCCGACCAGCGCCGCCACGCCGACCAGCCCGCCGGGGAACGTCGCTCCGGCCAGCAGCGAAATGCCGACGATGATGAGCGACTGGATCGCGATCGTCACCGAGTTCTGCGCCACGCGGCCCGCCAGCAGCGCGCCACGGCTGACCGGCGAGACGAGCAGCCGGTCGGTGACCCCTCGATCGAGGTCCTCGATCACCGGCATCCCGCTCCAGCCGGCCGAGAAGAAGGCCGTCATCACCACGATGCCGGGCGCCAGGTAGTCGATGTACGAGTCACTGCCGAAGCCGGGGATGTCCGCGACCACCTCGAACAGCGAGCCGAACAACAGCAGCCAGATCACCGGCTGCACCAGCGTCACGGCGATCCACCAGGGCTGACGCCAGAGCTGGCGCAGGTGCGTGGCGGTCATGTATCCGGTGTGTCGCAGGGCGGTCATCGGGTCACCTCCGTCCTCTCGGCGCTCGCCTCGGCGGCTCCGAACGAGCGGCCGGCGTAGCGCAGGTACACGTCGTCGAGTGAGGGCCGAGCGACGGTGACCGAGGCCACCTCCACGTCGTGAACCTCGAGCGCGGCCAGCACGGCCGGGACCGCGCGCGCGCCGTCGGCCGCACGGGCCCGCAGCGTGCGACCGTCCACCGAGACCTCGCGGATCCCGTCGATGCGCTCCAGGGCTGCGCCGGCCCCATTGAGGTTCGGCCGCTCGAGCTCCACCTGCACCGCGTCGCCGCTCAGCTCGCGCTTGAGCTCGTCGGGCGAGCCGGATGCGACGACCCGGCCACGATCCACGATCGCGAGCTGGGCGGCGAGCCGGTCGGCCTCCTCGAGGTAGTGCGTCGTGAGCAGCACGGTCATGCCCTCGTCCCGGCCGAGCCGCTCGATCTCCTGCCACATGTCGGCCCGCACCTCGGGGTCGAGCCCGGTCGTCGGCTCGTCCAGGAACAGCACGCGCGGGCGATGTGTCAGCGCCAGCGCGATGTCGAGCCGCCGCTCCATCCCGCCCGAGAAGCCGCGCACGATGCGGTCGGCGGCGTCCTCGAGGCCGAAGCGCGCGAGAAGCTCGTCGATGCGCGACTCGAGCCGCCCCCCGCGCATCCCGTGCAGCCGGCCGCTCAGGCGGAGGTTCTCCCGCGCGGTCGCCTCGCGATCCGCTCCCGCCCGCTGGCCGACCACGCCGATCGCCGACCGGACGCCGACCGGATCGGCGAGGACGTCGTGGCCGGCGACACGCGCGGCGCCGCTGTCGGGCCGCGCCAGGGTGGTCACGATCCGCACCGCCGTCGACTTGCCGGCGCCGTTCGGGCCGAGCAGGCCGAACACCGTGCCCTCCTCGACGGAGAACGACAGGTCGTCCAGCGCGCGTACGTCACCGGGATAGGTCTTGACGAGCTCGTTCACCTCGATTGCGTCGTCTCACGCTTGCTCCTTCGTCGCTGGGAAGCTAGACTTATTTCGAACTTCAAACGATTCTATCTTCGAAACGTTCGAATGTCAAAACAAATTGCCTCATCCGTCTCGAAGCGGCGCACCGACCTTCTCGCCGAGCTGGGCCGGCAGGTCCGGCTGTCCCAGATCGCGTCGGACAAGATGGACGACGCGTTCTCGGCGCGCGCAGGGGTCAACCTCACGGACGGGCGCTGCATCGACCTGCTCGACGTGCTGGGCGGCATGACGGCGGGAGAGCTCGCCGGCGCCGCCAGCCTCAGTCCCGCCGCCGTGACGGCGGTTCTCGACCGTCTTGAACGCAGCGGGCTCGTCACGCGCACGCGTGACGAGCGTGACCGCCGACGCGTGATCGTCGAGCTGACGGCGCAGGCGCGCAGCCTCGCCGCCGAGATCTATGGGCCGCTGGCCGGGTACGCCGCCCCGTACCTCGAGGAGCTCACGGACTCCGAGCTCGAGGTGATCGTCCGCTTTCTCGCCGTCTCGTCCGAGATCAACGAGCGGCGGGCGGCGGAGCTCCGCGAGTAGGCCTCAGGCTCAGGCTCAGCCGACGACGACGCTGCCCGTGGCGTTGCCCGGCGCCTGCTCGAGCACCGCCTGCGCCTCGCTCAGCCGGCGCAGGTAGTCGGCGCGCTGCATGCGCGACACGACCAGCCGCTGGACCTGGGCCGTGCCCTCGAAGATCTGGTAGATCTTGGCGTCCCGGAACCACTTCTCGAGCGGGCAGTCGCTGGTCTGGGCGAACGGGCCGACGAGGTCCATCAGCGTGGTGGTGGCCCACATCGCCACGTCCCCGGCCTTCAGCTTCGACATCGAGCCCTGGCCGCCGGTCATCGGGATCCCGTTGCGCCCCATCCAGGCGGCGCGCCAGACGAGCAGCCGCGCGGCCTCGATCTCGGTGGCCACATCGGCGAGCGTTTGCTGGATGCGCTGCTGGTCGAGCAGGGGCGCGCCGTCCTCGGCCTTGTCGTCGAGGTAGTCGAGCGTCCACTCGTAGGCCGCCTGGGCGATGCCGAGCGCCGACGCGCCCACGAGCGGGCGTGTGAGCTCGAATGTGGCGAGCGCGTTCGACGAGCGTCCGGTGGACTCGCCCGAGCGGGCGCGCTCGAGCTTGCGCTGGAGCTTCTCGTAGCCGCCGAGCAGGTGATCCATGGGCACGCGGCAGCCCTCGAGGATCACCTCCGAGGTCTGCGACGCGCGGATGCCGAGCTTGGACTCCTTCTTGCCCATCGAGAGCCCGGGGGTGCCCTTCGGCACGACGAACGAGGCCTGGCCGCGGTGGCCGAGGTCCTTGTCGACGGTCGCGACCACGACCGTCACGTCGGCGATCCCGCCGTTCGTGATGAAGACCTTGGTGCCGTTCAGGACCCACTCGTCCCCGTCGAGCACCGCGGTCGTGCGCAGCGATCGCACGTCCGAGCCCGCGCTCGGCTCCGTCACGGCGTACGCGCCGAGCTTGATCTCGTCGCCGTCGCCGAAGCACTCGGGAACCCAGCGGCCGATCTGCTCGGGCGTGCCCGAGCTGGCGATGCCCGCCGCGGCCAGCGAGCCGCCGGAGATCGCCAGGGCGATGCCGGCGCAGCCCCAGTGGAGCTCCTCGGCGTAGATGCATCCCAGGATCCCGTCCGGGTCGGAGCCGACCCTGGTGATCTGGTCCATGCCGTGGAGGCCCCAGGCGCGGGCGGCCTTGATGACCTCCCAGGGCACGCTCTCGTCGCGGTCGTGCTGCGCGGCCACCGGCCGGATGACCTCGCGGGCGAAGCGGCGAACCGTCTCCTGATACTCGAGCTGTTCGTCGTTGAGCTTGAAATCCACGGTTTCCTGGACCCTCCGGCCGGTTGACTGACCAGTCAATCGTACGGTACGCGACGGCTTTCCGCGCTGCCCGCAGCTAACCTGCGCCCGAATGCGGCGTCTGGTCTGCGCAGCCCTCGTCCTGGCCGCTCTGTTCGGCGGCTGCTCCCTCGGCGAGGAGGAGACACGCCCGCCGCAGCTCGGCGTGCAGCCAGAGGACGAGGAGGCGGCGGAAACGCTCGGCTCCCCCTCGAGCGCCACGCGCAACACGATTCGCGTGGGCGGAAGCGACTCGGCGGCGGACGCCGCCGGCGTGGCCGGCGCCCTCTACCCCGCCACCGGCGACTCCGACCGTCCGACCGCGGTGGCGCTCGTCGAGCAGGACGACTGGATCACGGGAATCTCGGCGTCGGTGCTCACCGGGCCGCCGATCGGCGCCCCGATCCTGCTCTCGGACGGCGACGAGCTGCCCGGCGTCACCGAGGACGTGCTCGAGCGGCTCGACCCGCAGGGGTCCGACCGTCTTCCCCAGGACGCCCAGGTGATCCGCGTGGGGCCGGACGTGGCGCGCCCGTCGGGCTTCAGGACGGCTCTGATCGCGGGCGACACGCCGTTCGAGCGCGCCGCCGCGATCGATCGCTTCCTCTCGGCGGCCCGCGGGCGCCCGTCGAACGACGTGGTCCTGTTCTCGGCCGACCAGTCCGAGTGGGCGATGCCGGCCGCCGCCTGGGCGGCGCGCTCGGGCGACGCCGCGCTGCCGGTCGGGAGGACGGCGATTCCCGCGCCGATCGTCAAGGCGCTCGAGGAGCACGAGCGGCCCAACGTCTTCGTCCTGGGTCCGGAGAGCGCGATCTCGGAGCAGGTGGTGGAGCAGCTCGAGCAGGCGCAAGCTCGCCCGCGCCGTCGAGCGGATCGAGGGAGACACCGCGGTGGAGAACGCGATCGCCTTCGCGCGCTACGAGAAGGGCGACTTCGGCTGGGGCGTGGTCGTCCCTGGCTACAACTTCTCGGTCGCGAACACCGACCGCCCGCTCGACGCCGCCGCCGCGGCGGCGCTCGCCACCCGCGGGGTGTTCGCGCCGCTGCTCTTGACCGACCGAGCCGACCCGCTCCCCAAGCCGCTCGAGGACTATCTCCTGAGCGTCCAGCCCGGCTACGAGGACGACCCCGCCCAGGCGGTCTACAACCGGGTCTGGATCCTCGGCGACGACGAGGCGGTGTCGGTCGAGTCGCAGGCGCAGCTCGACGCGATCACCGAGCTCGTGCCGGTGCAGGGGATCGCACCATAGGATTGCCGGAGCGATGAGCGAGTTCGAGCGTCCCGACCGGAGCGTGCGCGAGCCGACCGTCGAGGACGTGCGCCAGCTGATGGGCGCGTCCACGCCGCACTTCGCGCTCCAGCTCCGCAACCGGATCCGGACCCTGATAGCGGGCCTCGCACCGGACCATCCCGCGCGAGTCGAGGGGGAGCGCGAGATCGCCCGCCTCGACCAGATCGCGCTCGGGTCGGAGCGCCGCGGGCCGATCCAGGAGCGCGAGCAGGGGCTTCCGAGCTATCGCGGCCCGGAGTGAGAGCGACGCGCTCGAGGGCGCGCGTCCGCTCCTGAGGCCCGAGGCTCGCGAGCGCGCCCGCCTCGCGCCGCAGGGCTACCTCGACCTGATCGGCCCCGCCGGGGGCCCCGACTCCACCGGAGCGATCCAGGATCTGATGCTCACCGGCGTCGTGCCGAGGATCTACGAGCGCTGGTGGCGGCCCGCGCTCGGACGGCCGTTCAAGGGGCTCTTCGGCCCGGGGATGAAGGACGAGCACCGGATCGCGCGCCTGCTGCTCGGCCTCGGGCCGCGCGACGGCGTGCTGGACGTCGCCTGCGGGACCGGCAACTTCACGCGCGGGTTCGCGCGCACGGTCGGCGACGAGGGCCTGGCGGTCGGGATCGACGTGTCCGAGACGATGCTCGCGCGCGCCGTCGCCGACACGGCTGACGCCGGGCTCGCGAACGTCGCATTCGTGCGCGGGGATGCGCAGGAGCTTCCGTTCCGGGCGGAGAGCTTCGACGCGGTCTGCTGCTTCGCCGCCTTCCACCTGTTCGCCGACCCGATGCGCGCGCTCGACCGAATGACCGCCGTCCTCACCCCCGGCGGGCGGATCGCGCTCTTCACGACGGCACGCAACCGCTCGGCGCCGGTGCGCAGCGCCGAGTCCGTGCTCGCCCTCAGGAGCGGCGCGCGGCTCTTCGAGCAGCGCGAGCTCGTGGATGCGCTGAAGGCGCGCGGCTTCATCGAGATCCGGCAGCGGATCACCGGCATCACGCAGTTCGTGGGCGGCACGCTCGCGTGAGGTGCGTCACAGAGCGGGAATGAGCGGCCGGCCCGTGCGGTCCCTGGCAGCGGAACCCCGACTGCAAAGGACCCATTCATGTCACGCAACAAGAACGTTCGACTGGGAGGGCTCACGGCGCTCGCCGCCGCCGGCCTGCTGGCCCTCCCGGGCGTCGCGAGCGCGACCGTCTCCACCAACCTCGTCGGCGGCCAGCTGACCGTCTCGAGCGACGCGGCCGACCCGATCACCGTCGCGTGCGTCGGCGGCAAGGTCGAGGTGAACTCCGTGGCGATCACGGGCAACCCCGACTGCACCGCGATCACCGGCCTCGACGTGGCCGGCGGCCCGGGCGCCAACGCGATCAACCTGGCCGCGGTGAACGAGACCAACTTCACCGAGCTCGACAGCGTCAGCGTCGACGGCGGTGCAGAGGCCGACACGATCAACGGCAGCCAGCTCGCGGACCTCCTGAAGGGCGGCGCGGGCAACGATCGCATCATCGGCGACAACAACCCCGGCGGCACGCGCGACGACATGCGCGGCGAGGACGGCGACGATCAGCTCGTCTGGAACCCGGGCGACGGTGACGACATCAACGAGGGCGGCGCCGGCAGCGACACCGCCGAGGTGAACGGCGGCGGCAAGGAGCAGTTCGAGGTCGCGCCCAGCGCGACGCCCGATCGCGTCTCCTTCGACCGCGTCCAGCCCGACCCGTCGTTCGCTGCGCCGTTCAACGTCGACATCTCCGACGACACCGAGCGGCTCGACCTGAACGCGGGCGGCGCCGACGACATCGTGAACGCCGCCAACGGGCTGCTCGCCCTCGCGTTTGCCGTGGATATCGACGGCGGCGACGGCAACGACACGCTCGACGGCAGCGACGGCCCCGATGTGATCTCCGGCGGGAACGGCAACGACCGCGTGGTCGGCGACGACAACCCGCTGAACACGCGTGACATCTCGCGCGGGGACGCCGGCGACGACACGCTCGTCTGGAACGGCGGCGATGACGACGACGTGAACGAGGGTGGCGACGGCACCGACACCATCGAGGTGAACGGCGCGGCCCTGCCCGAGCAGTTCGAGATCAAGGCGAGCGCGATCCCCGGCCGCGTGGCCTTCGACCGCCTCAACGTGAACGCTCCCGGGCCGTTCAACCTCGACATCGCCGGCTCCGAGCGCCTCGACCTGAACGCGAGCGGCGGCGACGACACGCTGAACCCGAACGGTCCGGTCGCGGGCCTGGCGGGCTGGGTGATCGACGTCGAGGGCGGTGACGGCAACGACACCCTGGCCGGCGCGGCCGAGGCCGTCGACCTGCTGAACGGCGGTGCCGGCGCCGACACGCTGAAGAGCCGGGACTCGTCCGCGGACTCGCTCACCTGCGGGACCGAGGTCGACTCCGTGGTCGCCGACGCACAGGACGCGGCGAACGCCGACTGCGAGACCGTCGACCGCGGCCTGGTCGAGAACCCGGCCCCGCCCGCCGGGCCGGCCGCGGACGTGACGGCGCCGGTGGTGGCGCTCGCCCGCCGGGCCGTGCTCAGGGGCCGCTCGACCCGGGTCCCGCTGCGGGTCACGTGCCCGGCCAGCGAGCCCGATGGCTGCATCGTCACGATCGAGCTGCGGCGCAAGGGGCAGACGCTCGGCCGCAAGCGCATCGAGCTCGACGGCGGTGAGAAGGGCATCGCCAGGGTGCGGCTCTCGAAGGCGGCACGTGCGCTGCTGAAGCAGAAGGGAACCCTCGCCGTCAAGGCCCGTGTGCGGGCCGTCGACGACGCGGGCAACGCTCGCACGCGCGTGCTCCCGCTCACGCTCGTCAAGCGCTGAGCCGAAGGTGTGGCGGGCGGCTCCCTTCCCGGGAGCCGCCCGCCGCGCTACGCTCGTGAGGAACGCCACGAGCGAATCCGGAGGAGGCAGCATGGCCTGGGAGTTCCACGTCTTGGTCGTTGCGAACGTGACCGCGACCGCCGACGAGCTGCTCTCCGCCCTGAAGGCACGGACCGACCGCGGGCGCTGCCGCTTCACCCTCCTCATGCCGCGCGGCGGCGAGGGCGCCGACAAGCGCCTGGTGGAAGCCCAGCGGACCATGCAGAAGGCCGGGCTGGGCGAGGTCAGGGGCCGGCTCGGCGATCCCGACCCGATCGTCGCAGTGATGGAGGTCTGGGACCCGCTCGAGTTCGACGAGATCGTGGTCTCGACGCTCCCGACCGGCGTCTCACGCTGGCTCGGGCTCGACCTGCCGCGCAGGCTCGAGAAGCTGACCTCGGTGGGCGTCGAGCACGTGGTCTCGCAGCCGCCCTCGGATGAGGTGCACTGGGAGCCCCCGGCCGAGCGCGAGGACTACGGCGTGCTGTCGCCGCTCGCGGCGGCGCTCACGCGACGGTAGCCGCGGCCTCCCGGCCGGCGGTCAGCTCCGCGACGATCTCGCGGTGCTCCTTGGCGGAGCCGTAGAGCACGCCGTCCACGCGGGCGCGCTTCAGGAAGAAGTGCAGGTCGTGCTCCCAGGTGAAGCCGATGCCGCCGTGCACCTGGAGCGCTGAGGTGCACACCCGCCAGCCGGCGTCGGACGCGTAGGCCTTGGCCATCGACGCCGCCAGCTCGAGGGTCTCCGGCTCGGAGTCCGCGGTCCAGGCGCCGAAGTAGGTGGCGGAACGCGAGCCCTCCACCTCGAGCAGCATCTGGGCGCAGCGATGCGACACCGCCTGGTAGGAGCCGATCGCCCGTCCGAACTGCTTGCGGTCGCGCGCGTACTCCACGGCCATCTCCATCGCGCGCTGGGCGACGCCGGTCAGCTCCGCGGACACCGCCAGCAGCGCCGCGCCGATGCCGGGCCCGGGCTCGCCCTCGAGCGCCTCGCCGGCGTCGCCGGCGCGAACGCGGGCGTAGCGGCGCGTGGGGTCCATCGTCTCGACCGGCTCGATCTCGGCGGCCGAGCGCTCGACCAGGTGGACACTCTCGTCGCCGCACAACACGATCACGTCCGCCTCGGCCGCGTCCGGCACCAGCTTGGCCTCGCCGGCGCGCAGCAGGCCGGCCGTCCCGCGCCGCTCGCCGGAGGCGATTCCCGGCAGCCAGCGCTCCTTCTGCTCCTCCGACCCGGCCGCCTGGATGAGCAGCCCGGCCGACGCGTTCGACAGGAACGGCAGCGGCGCGAGCGCGTAGCCGAGCTCCTCCATCAGGATGATCAGCTCCACCACGCCGAGCCCCTGGCCGCCGTACTGCTCGTCGATGAAGATCCCCGGCCAGCCGAGCTCGGCCAGCTCGCGCCAGATCGCCGGGTCGTACTCGCTCGCCTCGGCGAGCGCGCGCACCTTCTCCATCTTGAAGCGCTCGGCCAGCAGGTCCTTCGCCGTGCGCTTGATCGCCTGCTGGTCGTCTGAGAAGTCGAAGTTCATTACCTCAGCTTGGGCAGGCCGAGCACCCGCTCGGCGATGATGTTCTTCAGGATCTCGGTGGTGCCGCCCTCGATCGAGTTGGCGCGCGAGCGCAGCAGGCGGTAGGTCCAGGGCGAGTCCCAGTAGGTGCCCTCCTCGCCGAGGATGTCGGCGGCGAGCTCGGTGAGCGACTGGTTGATCTCACCCCACTGCCACTTCGGCAGCGACCCCTCCGGCCCCGGCATGCCGCGCTTCATGATCTGCGTGAGCCCGCGCCAGGAGTTGAGGCGCAGCAGCTCGACCTCGATCTCGAGCTGCGCCAGCCTCTGGCGGATCACCGGATCCTCGTCGGCGCCCCGCTCGCGAGCGAGCTCCTTCAGCTCGTCGAGGGCGATCCGCACGCCGGCCGCGGACGCCGCGCCGAGCCCCGCGCGCTCGTTCATCAGGGTGGTGATCGCCACGGCCCAGCCGTTGCCCACCCCGCCGACGACGTTGTCGTCGGGGATGCGCGCCTCCTCGATGAACAGCTCGTTGAACTCGGGCTGGTTCGTGATCTGGTGGAGCGGGCGCACCTGAACGGCCTCCTGCTCCATGTCCAGGATGAAGTAGGTCAGGCCCTGGTGCTTGGGCACGTCCTGGTCGGTGCGCGCCACGAGCATGCACCACTTGGCCTTGTGCGCGAACGTGGTCCACACCTTCTGCCCGGTGACCACCCACTCGCCGTTCGACTTGACCGCCTTCGTCTTCAGCGACGCGAGATCCGAGCCCGACTCCGGCTCAGAGAAGCCCTGGCACCAGATCTCGTCGCCCGTCAGGATCGGCTGCAGCCAACGCTCCTTCTGATCGTCCGTGCCGTGGTGGATGAGCACGGGACCGCCCATCACCATGCCCAGGACGTTGGCCGGCGAGGGGGCCTTCGCGCGTGCCATCTCCTCGCCGAACAGCGCCTGCTCGACGAGCGTCGCGCCCTGGCCCCCGTACTCCTTCGGCCACGAGAAGCCCGCGTAGCCGGCGTCGAAGAGCTTGCGCTGCCAGAGCCGGCGATGGTCGAAGGCCGCGTCGTCGCCCGAGGGCTCCTCGCCCGGGTGGTTGTCGCGAAGCCAGGCGCGCAGCTCGTCGCGGAAGGCCTGCTCGGAGGGCGAGAGCGTCAGGTCCATGGGCCGGTAATGTACCAGGCGGTACACAACGTGGCGAGCAGATCCGACATCCCGCGCCGGCTCCCCCGCGGCACCCACGGGCTCGACCCCGAGCTGGTGGCCGCCTCGCAGCGCGCGCGCCTGCTCGAGGCCGTCGGCCGGGCGGTGGCCGCGAAGGGCTTCGCCGCCGCGACGATCGATGACATCGTGCGCGGCGCCGGCGTGTCGAAGAAGACCTTCTACGAGCACTTCCAGGACAAGGAGGACTGCTTCCTTGCGGCCTATGAGCAGGCCAGCGCGGAGCTGCGCGAGCACATGGTCGAGGCGCGGGCCGGCGAGGTCGGCTGGCTGGCGCGCACGCGCGCCGGGATCGTCGCCTACCTGCGCTGGCTGGCCGCCGAGCCCGACCTCGCGCGCGTGTTCCTGATCGAGGTGGCGGCCGCCGGCCCGCGCGCCGCGGAGCGTCGCGAGCGCATCCGCGACGACTATGCCGAGCTCACGCGCGCGCTTCAGGAGGAGGCCCGCGCCGAGATGCCCTCGCTGCCCGAGCTGCCGCCCGAGATCTTCCAGGCGGTGGTCGCGGCGGTGGACGACATCGTGGTCCGCCGCATCCGCGAGGGGGGCGCCGAGCGCCTGCCCGAGCTGGAGCCGATACTGCTCTACCTCGAGGTCGCTCTGCTCGCCGGCCCCGAGGTGGCGGCCGACTCGGCTCGCGTTCGCTAGAAGCTCGAGCATGCCGAGGCTCTCCGACCGCCAGCTCCCGATCGCCCTGTTCGCCCTCGGCCTGCTCGCTGGCGGTCGCGGGGATCCTGCTGCTGCGCGGGTGCTTCGGCTCGGGGCCGGGCGACGCCGCGCAGACGTTCCTCGAGGACTGGTCCTCGGGAGCCGACCGCAGGGCGGCGGATCACACCGACCGGCCGCGCGTGGCGGCGGCGGCCCTTCGTGCGAACCGCGCGGGCCTCGACGGGGCGCGGCTCGACGCCGAGCTGGGCGAGGTGAGCGAGCGGGGCGACACCGCGGCGGTGGCCCGCGTCGACCTCCGCTGGCGCATCCCCGGCATCGGTCCCTGGGACTACTCGACCCGCCTGCCGCTGGTGAAGCAGGACGGGGACTGGCACGTTCGCTGGACGCCGGCGCTCGTCCACCCGCGGCTCGACGCCGACACCCGCCTCGGCACCACCCGCGAGTTCGCGGAGCGCGCGCCGATCCTTGGCCGGGGCGGCCGGGCGATCGTGCGCGACCGTCCCGTGGTGCGGGTGGGCGCGGTGGTGAGCGAGGCCTCCGACCCGGGCGCCACGGCCACCGGCCTGGCGCGCGTGCTCGACGTCGACCGGCGCCCCATCCTGCGCCAGCTCCGGGGTGGCGGGCCGCAGCAGTTCGTCGAGGCGCTCGTGCTCCGGCGCGCCGAGTACGCGGCGCTCGAGCCGGCCCTCGAGACCGTGCCGGACGTCACGGCGATCGAGGGCAGCGCCCCGCTCGCACCGACGCGCGAGTTCGCGCGCGCCCTGATCGGCACGGTCGCCCCGGTCACGGCCGAGCAGCTCGAGCGGTTGGGCGACGACTACGCGCCGGGCGACCAGGTCGGGCAGTGGGGGCTCCAGCGCCGCTTCGAGCGGCGCCTGGCCGGCACCCCCACGAAGCGGGTGGTGATCAGGGCGAGCGCCGGCACGCCGATCGCCACCCTGCTCGAGCGGAACGGGCGGCGCGGGCGGGCGCTCGAGACCACGCTCGACACCGGCGTACAGCTGGCGGCCGAGGCCGCCCTCGGGCAGGGCGGCGACGAGGCGGCGCTGGTGGCGCTCGCCCCGTCGAGCGGCGACATCCTGGCGGTGGCGAACCGGCCGGTCGATTCGAGCTTCAACCGCGGACTGGAGGGCCGCTACCCGCCCGGATCGACGTTCAAGGTCGTGACCACCGCCGCGCTGCTCCGGGCGGGGCTCGCCGTCGATGAGACGGTGGACTGCCCGGCCACGCTCAGCGTCGGCGGCAAGCTGTTCCGCAACTTCGAGGGGGGCGCCGCGGGCGCCGTGCCCTTCAGCCAGGACTTCGCCCAGTCCTGCAACACCGCGTTCGTGAGCCTCGCCGACCGCCTCGAGCCGGACGCCCTGACCCGGGTCGGGCGCGACTTCGGCCTCGGACCGCGACTCGAGCTGCCGCTCGCGGCGCCCGCCGCGTCGGTGCCGCCCGGTCGCAGCGCCGTCGAGCGCGCCGCCGCGATGATCGGTCAGCACGAGATCCTCGCGAGCCCGCTGTCGATGGCAGGCGTGGCCGCCACCGTCGCCGCGGGCCGCTGGCGGCCGCCGCGGCTGCTCACGGGCGAGCTCGGCGCGAGCGCGCGGCCACTCCCGGCGGACGAGCGCGACACGCTCGCAACGCTGATGCGCTCGGTCGTGACCTCGGGGACCGGCACCGCCCTCGCCGCCCTGCCGGGTGAGCCGGCCGGCAAGAGCGGCACCGCCGAGTTCGGGAGCGGCGACCCTCCGCCCACGCACGCCTGGTTCATCGCCTACCGCGAGGATGTCGCGGTCGCCGTGCTGGTCGAGAACGGCGAGTCGGGCGGCGCGGTGGCGGCTCCGCTCGCCGCGGCCTTCTTCGGCGCGCTCGACGCGCTCTGAGCGAGCTCGCGACGCGGGACCCGTGTTAGGGTGCCCTAACTCTGACGCCCACGGTCGAACGAGTCGTCGTGACGGGCGGGCTCGGCTTCATCGGGAGCCGGCTCTGCGAGACGCTGCTTCGCCAGGGTCGCGAGGTCGTGTGCGTGGATGACCTGCGGGGCGAGTACGCGACCGCTGCAGGGCCGGCCGCCGCGCTCCGCCTGCGCGCGCTGGGAGCGGAGCTGGTGCTCGCGGACGCGTCGGCGGCGCCGCTGCGGGGTGCCGGCGGCGTGGTGCACCTCGCGGGCCTCCCGGGCGTCCGCACGCGGCGCTCGTACGCCGAGATCTGGGCCGCCAACGCGGGCCTGACGGAGCGGCTGGTCGAGGCTGCGGGCGCCGCGGGTGCTCGCTTCGTGCTCGGCTCCACCTCGTCCGTGTACGGGAACCCGGCCGTCCTGCCCACCCCCGAGCACAGCCCCGCGCGCCCGCTCGGCGCGTACGCGATGACCAAGGCGGCCGGCGAGGCCTCCGTCCGCGCCGCGGCGCGGGCCGGCGCCGACGCGCTCACCGTGCGCCTGTTCACCGTCTACGGACCCGGCCAGCGCCCCGAGATGGCGTTTGCCCGCTGGATCGAGGCGCTTGCCGGCGGCCGCCCGGTCCCCTGGTGCGCGCCGCTCGGCGCCGCGCGCGACTTCACCTACGTCGACGACGCCGTGGCCGGACTCGTGGCGGCGCTCGACCGCGGACAGCCGGGCGAGGCCTACAACGTCTCCGGCGGCCGCTCGCTCCCGCTCGCGCACGCGCTCGGGCTGCTCGAGGGGCTGCTCGGGCGGCGCGCGCTGGTCGAGCGCAGCGCGCCGTCGGGCGCCGAGGCGCGGGTCACGTCCGGCTGCGGGCGCAAGGCGGAGGCCGAGCTCGGCTACCGGCCGCGGGTCGAGCTCGCGGAGGGCCTGCGACTGCAGGCAGCGGCAGCACTGCCGGGGCCGTCGGCTAGCCGCCGGCGGCCTTTCGCGCCAGGTCGAGCTCGGCCTGCACCGTCTCGGTCTGGTTCGGGATCGCCAGTCGGCGTTCGAGCACCGGAATTGCCTCGTCCGGTCGGCCCGCCAGCCGCAGCGACTTCCCGAGGTTGAACAGCGCGTAGGCGTAGTTGATGTCGTCCGTTCCGGCGGGGAACGAGTCGACCGCCTGCTGCAGGATCGGGATCGCCTCGTCATAGCGGCCCTGCCCCATCAGCTCGAAGCCCTGCTCGTTGAGCGCGGCGCCGCTCGTTGAGTCGGTTGCCCCGCCCTCGTCCGCCGGCGCCTCCGCCTCCTCGGGCGCGGGCTCGGCGGGCGCGGGCTCGGCGGGGGCCGGCGCCGCCGCGGGCGCGTCCTCCTTCGGCTGCTTCTGCTTGGCCTCGCCGCCTGAGCCCCCGTTCCGCTTGCTCTGCTGCTCGCGTGCGGGCGGCGACCCGCCCTCCTCGCCGCCGTCGCCGCCGTCGCCGCCTGACAGCAGCGCCGCGGCGCCGATGGCGAGCGCGAGCGCTGCGAAGACGGCGGCCAGCGCCGATCATCGGCAGCCGCGAGCGCACTGCCGGCGGCCGGGCGGTCCGCCGCGCGCGCGGGCGGCGAGGCCACCGGAGCGGCGACCGGCGGGGTGGGCCCCCGGCGCTCGACCCGGCGCGTGGGGGCGGTCGGCGGCTGCTCGAGCCCGCGCGACAGCTCGGACGCGAGCTCGCCCGCGGAGCTCGGCCTCCCCTGCGGGTTGCGCGCCATCCCGTGCCGCAGTGCCTCAGCCGCCGCGGCCGGAGCCGAGGGCCACGGGTCGCGCAGGTCGGGCGGCGACTCGGTGGCGATTGCGTGCGCGATCTCGAGCGGCGTGCGGCCGCTGCGCGGACGCTCGCCGCAGAGAGCCTCGAAGCAGACCGCCGCCAGCGCGTAGACGTCCGCCGGCGGCCCGGCATCATCGCCCTCGAGCTGCTCCGGAGCCATGTAGGCCGCCGTGCCGAGCACCGTGCCGCTGCGCGTGATGCGGGTGTCGTCCGCCGCGGTGGCGATCCCGAGGTCCACCAGCTTCGTCACGCCGTCCACGCGGAGCAGCACGTTGCCGGGCTTCACGTCCCGGTGCACGACGCCCTGCGCGTGGGCGTGGTCGAGCGCGGCCCCGAGCTCGGTGGCCATCTTCGCCACCCGGTCGGGGATCAGCGGCCCGCGGCGCAGCTCGCGCGAGAGCGGGTCGCCCTCCACGTACTCCATGACGATCAGCACGCCCTCGTCGTCGGTCGCGGTGTCGAAGACCGAGACGAGGTTCGGGTGGTTCAGGGACGCCCCGAGCTTGGCCTCACGCGCGAAGCGCCGCTCGGTGTCAGCGGGGCTGTCCGCGTGCAGGCGCTTGACCGCCACGAGGCGGTCGAGCCGTTCGTCCTCGCAGAGGAGGACCGAGGCCATGCCCCCGGATCCGAGGTGCCTGAGCACCCGGTAGCGGCCGTCCAAAATGGTTCCCTGCGTCGATACAGGCACTCTCCGGCTGTACCCGCGCGGGAGGGCTGATAACCCGTCCGAGGGCGCCCTTAACCCAGGCCCAGCGAAGCTACACGCGCTGGATCAGCGTGCCCGTGCCGAGCCCGCCGCCGCAGCACATCGTCACGAGCCCGACCTCCTTGTCGGAGCGCTCGAGCTCGTGCAGCAGGGTCGTCATCAGGCGCGCGCCGGTCGAGCCGAGGGGGTGCCCCAGCGCGATCGCGCCGCCGTTCACGTTCACCCTCTCCATGTCCGGGTCGAGCTCGCGCCGCCACGCCGCAAGCACGGACGCAAAGGCCTCGTTGATCTCGACGAGGTCGATGTCGTCCATCGTCATCCCGTTGCGGTCGAGCAGCTTCTTGGTGGCGGGGATCGGGCCGGTGAGCATGATCACGGGGTCCACGCCGACGGTGGTCTGGTCGAGCACCCGGGCCCGCGGCTTCAGGCCGAGCGCGTCCGCCTTCTCGCGTGACATCAAGAGCAGGGCGGCCGCGCCGTCGGAGATCTGCGACGAGTTCCCGGCGGTGACCTTGCCGTCCTCCTTGAAGGCCGGCTTCAGCTGCGAGAGCGCCTCGAGGTTCGTGTCCGGCCGGATGCCCTGGTCGGTCACGAACGTGCTGCCGTTCACCTGGAAGGGCACGATCTCGCGCTCGAAGCGGCCCTCCTCGGTGGCCCGATGCGCGTTCTGGTGCGAGCGCAGGCCGATCTCGTCGAGCTCGGAGCGCGGGATCTCCCACTTGTCGGCGATCATCTCGGCGGAGATCCCCTGTGGCACCAGGTTGTACTTGGCGAGCATCTCCGGCGGCCAGGGCGACCCGACGTCGTCGGTCCACTTGAAGCCGATGCCCATCGGGATGTGGCCCATGTGCTCGACGCCCGACCCGATCGCGGCGTCGTGCACCCCGGCGGCGATCAGCGCAGCCGCGAAGTTCACAGCCTGCTGCGCCGACCCGCACTGACGATCGACCGTCGTGGCGGGCGTCTCGACCGGCAGGCCCGCCTGGAGCCAGGCGTTGCGGCCGACGTTGAACATCTGCTCGCCGAACTGCTGCACGCAGCCCGCGACGACGTCCTCGACCTCGGAGGCAGCGATCCCGGCGCGCTCGATCAGCTCCGTGTAGGTCTTCCCGAGCAGCTCGTTCGGATGGGTGTCCTTGTAGTAGCCCTTCTCCGGGTGGCCGCGCCCGATCGGCGTGCGAACCGCCTCGACGATGACCACCTCGCGCCCGTGTCCGTTCTGCATCGGTTGACTTCCTCCGGGATCGATTTGCGTCTAGCCTACTCGATTGACTGACCAGTCAACCAAGGTCGGGGGAACGCTCAGGGAATGAAGAATCGGCTCGGAATCGTCGGCAGCGGCGCGATCGCCTGCGGCCTGGCGCGCGCGGCCGCAGAGTCCCACGACGTGGTGCTCCGGGCACGCAGCCAGGACTCGGCCGACCGCGCCTGCGCCAAGGTCGAGGAGGCCGCCACCGTGGTCACCGAGCTCTCCGCGCTGGCCGGGTGCGAGGTCGTGGTCGAGGCGGTGGCCGAGGAGATCGAGGTCAAGCGCGAGCTCTACCGGCTGCTCGACGAGGTGCTCGACCCGGGCTGCCTGCTCGCCACCACTACCTCGTCGCTGTCGGTGGCGGAGCTCGCGGACGCCTCGGGACGGGCCGACCGCTTCGGCGCCCTCCACGTGTTCAACCCGGTGGAGCGGATGGAGCTGGTCGAGCTCTCGTTTCCCGACGAGGCCTCCGAGAAGACCCGCCGCGGCCTGAACGACCTCTGCGCGCGGCTCGGCAAGACGGCCGTGGAGGTGCCGGACGCCGCAGGCTTCGTGGTCAACCGGCTGCTCTTCCCCTACCTGTTCGACGCGGTGCGGCTGCTCGAGCGCAACGGCATCGCCCCCGAGTCGATCGACACCTGCATGAAGCTCGGCGCCGGGCATCCGATGGGACCGCTCGCACTGCTCGACTTCGTGGGGCTCGACGTGGCCGCGGCGATCGGCGAGTCGATCGGCGCGGACGTGCCGGATCGCCTACGCGAGCTGATCGCGGACGGGAAGCTCGGCCGCAAGGCCGGCGAGGGCTTCTACAGCTACGGCTGAGCAGGTCCGGCCAGGTCCCACACGACGTCGGCCTCGCCGATTCCCTGTCGCGTCGCCATCTCCGAGACGCGCTCCCAGGGGAGCGTGGCCTCCGGCAGGTCGTCCCAGCGCGCGAGGTCGAGCGCCTCGAGGGCCGCCGTGAGCACCCGCCCCGGCTCGCCCTGCTCTCGGACCAGGGCTCGGAGGGCATCGCGCTGCGAGTCGCTGAGTTTCACGCACCACATTCCGGGGCCGACCTCTTCCCACAACAAGCACGCCTGAGGCGAACCTAGCCCCATCGACGGACGGAATCCGGGCGGCGCACGCGGAAGCGCGCCCGCGCCGCCGGGCCGGACAGGCCTTCCGCCCTGCCCACGGCCACGAGGCGGTAGCGACCGGCGGGGAGCCCGCGGAGCCGCAGCCGGAACGCGTTGGCGCCCGGGCGGGCGCTCCTGCGAAGGCTGCGACGCGTGCGCCAGCGGCTCCCCACCGCGCGCTGGACCGTGAACCGCACGCTGGCGGCGCGGTCGATCAGGTAGCGCACGCGCGGCCGGGCCCAGGGCCGGACGATCCGGGGACGCACCCGCAGCCTGCGCACGATCGGGCCGACCATCGGCACCTCGAAGGCAACCTCGAACGCCCCGGCGTCGCAGACCCCGCCCTGCGGGCGCGGCACGCCGCGCTGATCGGTGGCGGGGGGCGGGCACGGCCCGCCGCGCTGGAAGGCCGGGCTGAAGGCGTCGATCGCCATCGTGTCGGTGGGCCCGCCGTTGTCCGCGAGCGGGCCGAGCGCGGGGTCGGCGCCGCTCCTGTCTCCGCCGGCGCCGAGGCCGCAGCTCGCGCCCGCGTCGACGTTGAATCCGAGCGACCCGGGCGTGCCCGAGCAGCCGCCGACGATCGAGCCGGCCAGGCTCGTCGTGCCGGCCGCGGCGAACAGGTCGGGCGAGCCGGCGTTTCCGGCCAGCGTCACGTTGCGCAGCGTCGCCGTCCCGGTCTCCACCGCGACGCCGGAGCCGCTCGGCGCGGTGTTGCCGGTGACCGTCACGTTCACGAGCGACAGGCTCGGGGCGCTCCCGCCCTGGTGGACCCCGCCGCCCTCGACGCCTGCCCCGTTCCCGGTGATGGCGCTCTCCGACACCGTGACCGCGCCGCCGCTGTTCGCGATCGCGCCTCCGCCGCCCGGGGCGCTGTTCCCGCTGAACGTCATCCGGGTGGCCTCGAGCGTCGCCCCGCTCGTCACGAGCACGCCGTTCGAGACCTGCGCCCCGGTCACGGTGGCGTCCGAGATCGTGAGTCGCGCGTCCTGCTCGACGAGGAACACGCGGCCGTCGCCGCCGCTCAGCTCGCGGATCGTCGTCGTCCGGGCGCCGGCGCCCGTGATGGTCAGCTGCTCGCCGATGGCGAGCACGAAGTCGGCAGCGGTGTTGTCGTGGACGCCGGGGCCGAGCGTGATCGTGTCGGGCTCGCCGGGCGTCTGGAGCTTCGCCGCGAGGATCGCCTCGCGGAGCGAGCAGTCGAGGTCGCAGACGCCGTCGTTCGTGTCTGCGGTCTTGGTCACGGCGAAGGTGGCGGCGTCGGCGGCGGGTGCCGCGACGGCGGTCAGCAGGAGTGCGAGGACGAGGGCGCGCATGTCCGTCCAACGACCGCGCGCGGCCGACGTTACGGCTCGTCGCGATCCCGGCGGCGCGGGGTCGCCGCGGCCTCCTCGACCGGGCGCGGCAGCAGGCGGGCGCGCGGGCCCTCCTCGCCGCGCGCATGGTGGTCGCGGATCCGCACGGCTTCGACGCGGTTCTGGCGAACCGCCTCGACGCGCACCGAGTAGCCGTTCAACTGCACCATGTCGCCGCGCTTGGGCAGGCGACCGAGCTCGCCGAACACGTAGCCGCCGACGGAGTTGTAGGCCTCGGAGTCCACCGGCAGGTCGAGGCCGTAGTCGGTGAGGTCGGTGATCGGCACGTGCCCGCGCACCCACCAGTCGCCGTTGGCGAGCCGGCGCACCCCGGCCACGGCCGGGTCCGTCTCGTCGGCGATCTCGCCCACGACCTCCTCGATGATGTCCTCGATCGTGACGATGCCGGCGGTGCGCCCGTACTCGTCGACCACGACCGCCATCGACGCCCGCTCGCCCTGGAGGTCCGCGAGCAGGTCGTCGAGCGGCTTGGTCTCCGGAACGATCAGGGCATCCTTGACGCTGCCCTCGATCGAGGCGTCGGGGCCCTCGGTCATCAGCCGCCGGGCCAGCGAGTTGGAGTGCACGACGCCGCGGATGCGGTCGGTGTTGTCCTCCTCGGTCACGACCAGGCGGGTGTGCCCCGAGTCGACGCAGCGGCGCAGGGCCGCCTCGGCCGTCTCGGACGCGTCGCACGTGACGACGGCGGGGATCGGCGTCATCACCTGGCGCGCCTGCTGCTCGTGCAGGTGAAAGACGCCGGAGAGCATGCCGGCCTCGCCCGGGTCGATCTTGCCGCCGTGGGCGCTGCGCGCGATCAAGAGCTTGAGGTCGTCGGAGGAGCTGACCTCCTCGAACTGCGCGCGCGGGTCCACACCGACCACGCGCAGGATCGCGTTCGATGCCGTGTTGAGCAGGCGGATGAACGGCCCGAAGCCGACGCGGAACCAGTGCAGCGGTCGCGCCACGCGGATCGCCGTGCCCTCGGCGTGCACGATGGCGAAGATCTTCGGCACCTGCTCGCCGAGGGTGATGTGCAGCGCGGTCGTGATCAGCAGGGCGATGCCGATCGAGATCGCGAGCGAGAGCCCGTGCGAGATCGAGTCGCCGATCGCGTCCTCGATCAGGCTCGCGATCGCGGGCTCGCCCAGGAAGCCGATGCCGAGCGAGGCAATCGTGATGCCGAGCTGGCAGGCGGCGAGGTACTCGTCGATCTTGTCGAGCTGGACGAGTACCAGGCCCGCGCGCCGCTTGCCCTCGTCGCGCATCGACTCGAGGCGTCCCTCGCGGGCGCGCACGAGGGCGAACTCCGCCGCGACGAAGAACCCGTTCAGCGCCACCAGCACGGCGACGCCGAGGAGCAGGAGCAGCTCGGTCATCTCAGACCGGGGGCCAGATCAAGGCCCTGTGGCTTGGTACTTCGGGGTCGATCGTCGTCGCTCATCGGCGGACGCCGCGAGCGTAGCAGAGCTTCAGGAGGCGGCTTCCGCGTCGATCCGGCCCGCGAGCACGAAGTCGTTCTCCGTCAGGCCACCCTCCGAGTGGGTGGTGATCGTGACGGTCACCGTGTCCCAGGAGACCTCGAGGTCCGGGTGGTGGTTCATCTCCTCCGCGACGGGCGTCAGCCGGTTCACGAACTCGACCGAGCCCTTGAAGTCGCCGTTTCCGAACTCCTTGCGAATCGCTTCGCCGCTGCGCTCCCAGCCGTCCAGGGCCCGAAGCCGCTCATCGATCTCTCCTGCTTCCAGACGTGCCATCCTCGTCTCCGTGCGAATCGCTTCACTCGTCCCGTCCGCGACCGAGATGCTGTTCGCCCTCGGCCTCGGCGACCGCGTGGTTGCGGTCACCCACGAGTGTGACTACCCGCCCGGGGCGGAACAACTCCCCCACCTCACCCGCAGTGTGATCCCCGAGGGCCTCGCGGCCGCCGAGATCGATGCGGCGGTGCGCGAACGGACGAGCCGTGGTGAGGCGCTCTACGAGCTCGACGAGGACACCCTCGACGAGCTCGCCGTCGACCTGATCGTGACCCAGGCCGTGTGCGAGGTGTGCGCCGTCTCGTACGACGACGTGCGCGCGCTGGCCGAGCGCCTGCCGACCCACCCGGACGTGCTCTCGCTCGACCCGTCGACACTCGGCGAGGTGCTCGCGAGACATCCCGCGGCTGGCGGAGGCGGCGGACGTCCGCGAGGCCGGGGAGCGGCTCGCCGAGGAGGCCGCCGAGCGGATCGAGGAGGTCGAGCTGGCCGTGTACGACGACCCCCACCCGCGCGTGGCCGCGCTCGAGTGGCTCGACCCCGTGTTCGTCGGCGGCCACTGGGTGCCCCAGATGATCGAGTTGGCCGGCGGCGAGGACGTGCTCGGCCTGCCCGGCGAGAAGTCCCGGACGGTCGACTGGGCCGAGGTCCGGGCGGCGGCCCCCGAGATCGCGATCTCGATGCCGTGCGGCTACTACGCCGAGCAGGCGGCCGCCGAGACGATGCTCCAGCGCGAGCGCCTCGCGGAGCTCGGGGCGCGCGTGATCGCAGTCGACGCCGCCGCCTACTTCTCGCGTCCTGGGCCGCGCCTGGTGGACGGGATCGAGCTGCTCGGCCACCTGTTCCATCCCGACGTCATCCCCGCGCCGCCCGGGCGCCGGTCGATCGAGATCGACCTCGAGCGCGAGCCCGCGCGTTAGCTCGTCCCCCTTCTCGCATCGGGTTGGGTTATCGCGCCGAGGGCGGGGTGAGGACAATCGCCATCCATCATCTCCCGCGCGACTGACCGCGAGCGTTACGTTGACCGCCTATGGCGCGGTCAACGTAACCCGCGCGAGCGATCAGTTCGAGATGGCACGACCCGATGAGAGGCGAGAAAGAGCCCAGCGTTAGCTCGCGACGACGATCGAGCCCGCGACCGCGGCCGCTCCGACGGCCGCGCACAGGACCGTCGACGCGGTCTCGGGCAGCCGCACCCGGTCGCCCGTGCCGAACATGATGAGCGCGCAGATCGTCCCGCCGATCAGGCCGCCGATGTGCCCGCCGATCGAGATGTTCAAGCCGGGCGCGAATGTGATCGCCAGGTTGAGCAGGATCCAGATCCCGAGCCCGCTCTCCATGATCGGAATGCCGCGCCGTCGCATCACCACGACCGCCGCGCCCATCAGGCCGAAGATCGCGCCGGAGGCGCCGACCGTCAACGCGTCGGGCTCCACCACCAGAGCGCCGAAGGAGCCCGCCAGCAGCGACACGAAGTAGATCGTCGCGAAGCGGAGCCTCCCGACCGCGGGCTCGAGGAGCCCGCCCAGGATGTAGAGCGAGAACATGTTGAAGAAGAGGTGCAGGAAGCCGGCGTGCAGGAAGCCCGCCGTCAGGAGCCGGTAGTACTCGCCCTGCTCGATCGCGAAGCCGGACAGGCCGCCCTCGCGCACGAGCGAGCTGCCGCCGATCGAGCCGCCCGACGCGCTCGCGCCGCCGAGCACCGCCCCGATCCCTACGAGCACGTTGATCCCGATCAGGAGGTAGGTGAGCGTCGGCTCGTCCGTAGCCGAGCGCGCGGTGCGAACCTTCGTGCGCTGCCGCGCGCACTCCGGACAGCGCATGCCCACGGGCGTCGTGGTCATGCAGTCCGGGCAGATGGGTCGTTCGCAGTTCGAGCAGCGAACGCCCGTCTCGCGATTCGGATGGCGATAGCAGGTCTCCATCGGCGGAGGCCCACACTAGAAGACCGGTTCCGAGCCCCGCGCTAGAGCGGGACGCTGAGGATCGGCTCCTCGCTCGGGGCGCGAGCGCCGCCACGCAGCTCGCGCGTGATCAGCACCGCCTGCGCGTCGCTCAGGTTGTCGGGTACGGCCACCGCGCCGCCGCCGTCGTCGCCCACCTCGAACGTCGGCTGGGGAACGATGCTGCCGTTTCGCTGCACCCAGGCCTGGTAGACGCGCCCGGGCCCGAGCGCGGGCATGCCCTGCACGCGCAGGATCGCGCCGTCTGCGCCGTCGCCCTCCACCCGGAGCGTGCCGCTGGCCTGGGGGATGCGCGTCTCGTCCACCGTCGCCACGATGGTGCGTGAGGCTTCGTCGTCGCCGGCGAGCTGGGCCACGCCGAAGCCGGCGACGAGGCCCAGCAGCAGGGCCCCGGCCACCAGGGCGGGCCGCAGCCACGACCCGCTGGGGGCGAGGCGCCGCCAGAACGGGGCGCCGCGGGCGGGGCGCGCGGGCTCGGGCTCGCCCTCCGACGCCTCGCGTTCCACGACCTCCATGAGCGAGGCCTTGAGGCTGGGCGGCGGCGCCACCTGCTCGACCGAGCGCGGCAGCGCGTTCGCTGCCGGTCGCAGGCGCTCCAGCTCGTCGCGGCACAGGCCGCAGGTCGCTATGTGGCGCTCGAAGGCCTGGCGTTCGAGGTCGGTCAGCGCGCCCAGCAGGTAGGCGCCGATCTCCTCCTGATAGCTGTCGTGATCGCGAGTCGTCATGCGAATCCCCCTGCCGCGTAGCCCTGGGCGAGCTGTCGCCGCATCTTGTCGAGGCCGAGCCGCATACGGCCCTTGATTGTGCCTACGGGCTCGTCGAGCAGCTCGGCTATCTGGCTGTGGCTGAAGCCGCCGAAGTAGGCCAGCTCGATCGTCCTGCGCTGGTCGTCCGGCAGCGTGTCGAGCGCGCTCCGCACCGTGCGCGACTCCTCCCGCCGCGCGGCCTCCACGTCCGTGCGCTCGCGGGCCTCGTAGCGCTCCTCGACTCCGTCCATCGTCTCCCGCCGACGGTCGTGGACGACGTTGCGCCGCAGCGCGTCGATCGTCCGGTTGTGGACGATCCCGAGCACCCAGGTCCGCACGCTGCCCCGCGTCTGGTCGTAGCGCATCCGGCTGCGCCAGATCGACAGGAAGGCTTCCTGGGTCACGTCCTCGGCGGTGTTCCTGTTACCGACCATCCGGTACGCGAGCGAGAACGCCGCTCCCCCGTGACGGTCGTAGAGCAGCTCGAAGGCCTGGGGACTCCCGTCCTGGACGAGCTGCATCACCTCCTCGTCCGCCAGGTTCCGGATGTCGCCTGCCATATCTCGATTCCTACGCGGCGGAGGGTTGACCGGATCAGCCGCGAATCCATCATCCACCATGGACGAACGCTCCCCCGCCGAGGTCTACGCCCTCGTGATCGGCCTCGCGCTCGTAGCGGCGGGGATCGCGGGCTTCTTCTACAACGCGAGCTTCGACACCGGCGACGGCCTCGAACGCGACGCCGTGCTCGGAATCCTCGACGTGAACGGCTGGTCGCGACGTCGTTCACATCCTGAGCGGCGCGCTCGGGCTGCTGGTGGCCGGCTCCTACGGGGGCGCGCGCGTGTATGCGCTCGGGCTGGGGGTCGTCTACCTGCTCGTCGCGGCGCTCGGCTTCGCGGCGGGCAGTGGCGACGAGATCCTGGGTCTCGTCCCCGTGAACACCGAGGACAACTGGCTGCACGTGCTGATCGGCATCGCCGGAGTCGGCGCCGGGCTGGCCACGCCGGCCTCGCCGCCGCCGAGCCTCGCGCGCGAGACGCCGGTCTAACGGCGCGGCCTAACGGCGCAGGCGCTTTTCGAGGTCGGTGGCCACGTCGCGCAGGCCCCTCTCGAGCGCGCGCAGGCCGGTGACGTTCCGCTTTCGCTGCTGCTGACGCGCGCGCACAAGCACCAGCCCGCCGGCGGCCGCGGTCCCGACGACGATCGCCGCCGCCGTGGGCACCCAGTTGCGCGGGTCCCGCATCGCAGCGAGCTCCCAGTCGGCGAGCTCGTCCGCCGCCGCCTCGGTCAGCTCCGAGAAGCTGCGCTCGAGCCGGTCGCTGAGCAGCTCCGGCGGCTCCACCGGCATCAGGGCGGAGCGCAGGAGGCGCTCTACACGTTCGGCGTCACTCATCGCCTCGGTCCTCCTCCAGCCCCTGCTCGAGCTGCTTGATGGCTCTGTGGATCAGCACCTTGGTGGCCCCCTCCGACCGCCCCATCGCGCGCGCGATCTCGCGGTTGTCCATCCCGAGCGCGAAGCGCATGATGAGCGCCTCGCGACGGTCGTCGGGAAGCTTCGACACACCCTCGAGGACCTCCTTCACCTCCTCGCGCTCCTCCACCACCTGCTCGGTGGCGATCGGCGCGCTGAGGATCGCGGCGTCGTCGAGGTTGGTTTGCGGCTTGCGTGAGCGGTCGCGGTAGTAGTTCGCGGCGAGGTTGTGGGCGATGCGGATCAGCCACGGTCGCAGCGGGCGCCCGTTCGACTCGCGCTGGGCGCGCTCGAAGTGCCGGTAGGCCTGCAGGAACGTCTGCTCGGTCAGGTCCTCGGCGTCGTGGTGATTGCCGACCCGGTAGTAGCTGTAGCTGTAGACGTCGCGCAGGTGGGCGCGGTAGAGCTCGGTGAAGTCCCGGTCGAGCTGCTGCTTGTCGACAACCTCTGTCACGCGTCACGGAGCCTACTCCCGGTCAGGCGGCGTGACTCGCATGACGGCGCGGCGCAGGGAGGGAGCGCTCGCTCGCGCGCCGGTGGTCGCTCGCCTCCACGTCGAGGCCGCCCGCCTCGAGCACGTCGCGGAGCTGGCGGCGCAGATGGGCGTCGGCGGTGGCGATGGCGGCCGGCGCCCCCGGCTCGAACCTCGTCCGGGTGGGCTCGCCGAGCGAGGCGACGGCCCGCGCACGGACGCGCTCCGCGACGTAGCCCTCGGGGGTGCCGCCCAGCGGGGGCACCAGGCCGCTCGAGGCGACCAGAACGGCGGAGCGGTCGCCGATCCGCTCACCGATCTCCCCCAGCAGCGCGGGCAGCGCCGCCGCGGGGACGGCGAGCACGACGAGGTCCACCCCGGCAAGCTCGATCTCGGGAACCGTCTTGATCTCGATCGCCTGATCGGTCCCGTTGCGGGAGAGTGCCGCGACCTGCGAGGCCGTCCGGCAGCCGAGCTGCACCTCGAGACTCGCGCGCGCGAGAACTCGTGCGAGCGCCTTGCCGGTCGTGCCGGCGCCCAGCACCGCCGCGGTCCGGAGCGGCGGGAGGCCGCCGAGCCACTCCCACTGAAGCTGCACGCAGGGCCAGATGCGCTCGGTCACCTCGCCCGCGAGGAACGGGGAGGGGTCGTCCACGCGCGGGAAGGTGAGCGGCGGCCCGCAGCGCACGTGGACCTTCACCGGCTTGATCCTCCAGCCGTCGCGGGCGCGCTCGCTGCCCGTGACCGCGATCGGGACGATCGGCTTGCCGCTCTGAAGGGCGAGCCGGCCCACCCCGCGCTTGGGCCTGCCGAGCGACCCGTTGTTGATCCTGGTCCCCTCCGGGAAGATCACCACCGCCTCCCCGCGCTCCAGCAGGGCGAGGGCGGTGGCCATCGACTCGCGGTCGGACGCGCCCCGCTTGAGCGGGAAGGCGCCCATGCAGTTGAGGAACCAGGCGATCAGCCAGTGCGAGAAGAGCTCCTGCTTGGCGACGAAGTAGACCGGGCGCCTGAGACATGCTCCGATCACGAACGGGTCGAGGAAGCTGCGGTGGTTGGCCGCCAGGATCACGCCGCCCTCGGGGATGTGCTCGCGGCCGAGACGCCGGACCCGGAAGTAGAGGAGCACCGCGTTCTTGATCACGGCGCGGGCGGGCCAGTAGACCAGCGCGTTCACCCCGCGCCGCCGCGTGCGCTCGTGGTACTCCTCGAGCGGGCGCGGCCTCAGCTTCCCTCCCCGGGACATGTGAACAGCTACCCGGGTCCGGGCGTGCCGTTACGCTGGTGGCAGATGGACCTCCGGCGGACACTCAACGGGGCCGTGGCGGGTGCCGCCGCGGCCGCCATCTGGGCGGCCCAGCAGCCGCTCGACAAGCGCCTGCTCGGCACCCGCTACGACGACGTCGAGCTGCTCGGCAAGCTGGTCACACGCGGGCCCGGCTGGCCCGCCGCCGGCCTCGCGATCCACATGGCCAACGGCGCGGCGTTCGGCGCCAGCCTACGCCCTCGCCCGCCCGGTGCTGCCGATGCCCCCGCTGGCGGCGGGGGTCGCGGCCGCGCTCGCCGAGAACTTCGGCGGCTGGCCGCTCGGCCGGCTCGTCGACCGCTACCACCCGGCCCGCTCCGAGCTCGAGCCGCTGTCGGGCAACGGCCGCGCGCTCGCGGCCGCCACCTGGCGCCACCTCCTCTTCGGTCTGGTGCTGGCCGAGCTCGAGCGTCGCCTGAACGACGTCGCCGAGTTCGAGCCGCTCGAGCAGGTCCCCGTCGGCTCGAACGGCCACGGCAACATCGAGCGGGCGGCCGTCGGAGCGGGCGAGTCCTAGACTCGCTCGTGCACAGGCGTGCCGGAGTAGCTCAGTTGGCCAGAGCACCGCTCTTGTAAAGCGGGCGTCGCGGGTTCGAATCCCGCCTCCGGCTCCTCGCTAGGCCTAGATCAGCACCTGCCGCGACTGCAGATGCGATCCGACCTTGCGCTTCACGCGCTGGAGCGCGTTGTCGACCGTCTTCGTGTCGCAGTCGAGCCGCGCGCCGATTGCCTCGTAGCTGTGGCCGTCCAGGTAGAGCGACAGCACGGAGCTCTCGAGATCGGAGAGCACGCTCGACAGGCACGCCACCAGGCTGTGCAGCTCCTCGGTCGAGATGACCTGATTGACCGGGTCGTGCGCCGTCGGGCCGGGAAGCAGCTCGTCGAGGGTCGGATCGCCACCGTCGCCGCCGCTCGCGGCGGGCGTTTGCGAGAACGACACGTAGTCGTTCAGAGGCCGGTGCTTGTTGCGCGTCGAAGTCTTGACGGCGGTGATGATCTGGCGCGTGATGCAGAGCTCGGCGAAGTTGCGGAAGCTCGACTCACGGTCGGTGCGGTAGTCGCGCACGGCCTTGTAGAGCCCGACGAGCCCCTCCTGGATGAGGTCGTCGGCATCGCCCCCGATCAGGAAGTACGAGGAGGCCTTCAACCGGACGAAGCCGTAGTAGCGCTTGACGATCCGGTCGTAGGCGTCGAGTCGCCCCTGCTTCGCGAGCGCGATCAGGTAGTGATCATCAAGCTCGACTTGAGAATTAGACTTGAACGCCGCGGGGCGCGATGTCGCGGATGCTGCCATCGAGTGCTCCTCTCGGACCGATCGGCGGTCCTAAGGCTCGGTGACGCACTACCTCCCCTGGGCGTCAGGTTTGCCTGAAGACGAGATCTCAACCTCGACTTCAGCCTGATCTGCGCGGGCAGTATGGCCGTGTTATGGAGCCCTGTCAAGGGCCTGGCGAAAATGCAAGATGCCGTACACGAGCGCGGCCGCGGCGGTGGACAGGTTGAGCGAGCCGACCCGCCCGTGGCGTGGCAGCCTCACCAGCTCGTCGCAGGCGGCGGCCACGCGCGGGCGCAGGCCCCGCCCCTCGGAGCCCATGACCAGCACGACCCGCCCCCGGTAGTCCGGCCGCTGGTAGGGCTGCTCGGCGTCGGCGGCCGCGCCGTACACCCAGGTCTCGCGCTCCTTCGCGGCCGCCAGCCAGTCCGCGAGGTTGCGCACGCGCGCCACGGCGAGGTGCTCGACCGCGCCCGCCGACGCCTTGCAGACCGCCGGCGTGACCTCGGCGGCGCGCCGCTCGGGCACCACGACTCCGCTGCACCCGGCGAACTCGGCCACGCGGCAGACGGCGCCGAGGTTGTGCGGATCCTGGACCTCGTCGAGAGCGATCACGAGCGCGTCGTCGGGCTCGAGCAGGGAATCCGCGTCGGCGTAGGGATAGGCCTCGACCTCGGCGCAGATGCCCTGGTGGTCGGGCGAGGCCGCGCGCTCCTCCACCTCGTGCGCGTCCACGATCCGCGCCTCGACCTCGCCGAGCCAGACCTCGTGCGACGCTCGCTCTGTGGCGAACACGCGCTGCACGCGACGCCGGCCGCGCAGCGCCTCCCGGACCGGGTTGCGCCCGTAGACGATCACGCGCGGCGGGGGGTCACGACAGCGGGACGAGCTTCGCGCCGTCGGGGGTGTCGCGGATCTCCCATCCTTGAGCCGCCAGCTCCTCACGGATCGCATCCGCGCGCTCGAAGTCGCGCGCGGCGCGCGCGGCGTCGCGCTCCTCGGCGAGGCGCCTCAGCTCGTCCGGCGCGTCGGGGTCCCTCGTCTCGAGCAGCGACTCGAGGCCCAGCAGGCGGAGCATGTCGGCGAGCGCTCCCACCCCCAGCGTCTCGCCCGCATCGATGCGCCGGTTGCCCTCCGCGACCCAGTCGAACAGCACCGCGCGCGCCTGGGCGGTGTTGAAGTCGTCCGCCAGCGCCGCGAGGAAGCGCTCCAGGTAGCCGTCGAGCCCGGGCGCGGGAGCGTCCGGATCGAGACGACGGCAGAACTCGCGCACTCGCGCGACCGCGCGGCGGGCGTCCTCGAGCGCCTCCTCGTTGTAGGCGACCGGCTTGCGGTAGTGGGCGCCCACCAGCCACATCAGGAACGCCTCGCGGCCGAACTGCTCGAGCGCGCCGTGCAGCAGCCGGATGTTCCCCACCGACTTCGCCATCTTCTCGGTGCCCAGCTCGACCATGCCGTTGTGCATCCAGACGCGCGCCAGCGGTCGCCCGCGCGCCGCCTCGGTCTGGGCGATCTCGTTCTCGTGGTGCGGGAACACCAGGTCCGAGCCGCCGCCGTGCACCTCGAAGTCGACCCCGAGGATCGTCTCGGCCATCGCCGAGCACTCGATGTGCCAGCCCGGCCGCCCCTCCCCCCAGGGAGAGTCCCACCAGGTGTCCTCGCCCTCCTTGCGCGTCTTCCAGAGCGCGAAGTCCTGCGGCGACTCCTTGAGCTCGGTGGCGTCGTCGCCCTCGCCCTGGTGCATCTCCTCGATCGGCCGGTTCGAGAGCTTGCCGTAGCCGTCGTAGCTCGCGACGCGGAAGTAGACGTCGCCGCCGGCCTCGTAGGCGTGGCCCGAATCCACGAGCGCCTCGATCAGGGCGACGATCTCGCCGATCGTGTCGGTCGCCTGCGGCTCGGCGTCGGGGCGGCCCAGCCCGAGCGCCTCGGTGTCCTCGAGGTAGAGGGCGCTCATCTCGCGCGCGAGGTCGGCGCTCGCGATCCCGCGCTCGCGCGCGGCGTCGTAGATCTTGTCGTTGACGTCGGTGATGTTGGCCACGAAGGTCGCCTCGTAGCCCTCGTGGTCGAGGAAGCGCTTCAGCAGCGAGAAGACGACGTAGGGCCGAGCGTTACCCACGTGGATGCGACCGTAGACGGTCGGGCCGCACGCGTAGATGCCGACCCTCGGCGGCCGGCGCGGGTCGATCGCGCGCAGCTCGCCGCTCAGCGTGTCGTGAATGCGGACCTCGCGCACGGCCGGGAGGCTAGCCGGGCGAGGGCTGGAGCGAGGGCCGGCGATCGGGCCAGCGCAGCTCGGCCTCCAGCTGTGCCGCGAGCGTGAGCAGCGTCGCCTCCTGCCCGTGCCGCCCCACGAGCTGGACGCCGATCGGGAGGCCGTCGTCGCTCGCGCCGCCGGGCAGCGCAAGCGAGGGCTGGCCGGTGAGGTTCCACTCGGCGGTGAAGGGATACGCCAGCGCCTCGCCGGCGAACGTCCGCAGCGCGCCGAGCCCCTCCCACTCGCCGGCCCGCACGGGCGGCCGCGCCGCGGCCGGCAGGAGCAGCACGTCGTGCCGCTCGAAGAACGGCGACATGCGCCGCCAGTCATCCTCCCGGAGCGCCCAGTCGAGGACCACGCTCGGGAAGGCGCCACCAAGGCGACCGAAGCCTCGCGTGCGCCGCTGGAGGCGCTCGGGCCGTTCGACCCGCTCCACGTCCCGCGCCACCCCGGCGAGGTAGCGGACGATCGCCGGGCTCACCTGCGGGTAGGGCGGGTCGTCGTCCTCCACCTCGTGGCCGAGAGTGTGCAGGACCGCCGTCACGTCGTCGACCGCCCGTCGCACCGCGCCATCCACGCGCGCCGGGAACCCCGGCTTGAGCGATCGCGCCACCCGCAGGCGGCCCGGGGACGCCTCCGCGGCGGCGGCGAGCGAGTCGTCCTCCGCGCCGACCTGCATGAGCAGCGCGGTGTCCGCCACCGTGCGCGTGAGGAAGCCGACCACGCTCATCCCGTACCAGTGCTCCTTGAGCGGGGTGAGGGGAATGCGGTCGCGCGTGGGCTTCAGGCCCACGAGGCCGCAGGACGATGCCGGCAGGCGAATCGAGCCGGCGCCGTCCGAGGCCGTGGCCGCTGCGCACAGCCCCGCGCAGACCGCGGCCCCGCTGCCGCCACTCGAGCCCGCGGCGCTGCGCTCCGTGTCCCAGGGGTTGCGCGTGACCCCGAACGACGGGCCCTCGGTGTCGCCGATGATCGCGAGCTCGGGAAGGTTGGTCTTGCCGAGGAGCACGGCGCCGGCCGCGCGGAGCCGGCGCACCAGCTCGCTGTCTCGGGCAGCCGGCGTGGTGAACGCCGAGGTGCCCCAGGCGGTGACCTCGCCGGCCACGTCCTCGACGTCCTTGATCGCGAGCGGAACACCCAGCAGCGGCCGCTCGTCGCCCGCGGAGCGCCGCGCGTCCGCCTGATCCGCGTCCGCGAGCGCCCGCTCGCGCATCACGAGCCGGAAGGCGTTCAGCTCGGGCTCGAAGCGCTCGATCCGCTCGAGGTAGAGCTCCACCAGCTCCCTCGAGGAGACATCGCCCGCGCGGACCAGCTCGGCCTGCCGGACGACGCCGGCAAAGGCCAGCTCGTCACGATCCATGACGCGAACCCTAGGTGTCGCCACGCTCGGCGAGCGTGACCACCGCCATCGCCGCGATCCCCTCGCCGCGGCCGAGCGCGCCCATGCCCTCGTTCGTCGTGAACTTGACGTTCACGGCGGCGGCGTCCAGCCCGAGCGCGTCCGCCAGGCGTTCGCGCATGGCGTCCGCGTGCGGCGCGAGCTTCGGGGCCTCGCAGATCACCGTCGCGTCGACATGGCCGGGCGCCAGGCCGCCTTCCTCGACGAGCACCCGGGCGGCGCGCAACATCTCGATCGAATCGGCATCCCGCCAGCGATCGTCGGTGTCCGGGAAGTGACGCCCGATGTCCCCGAGACCGGCCGCCCCCAGCAGCGCGTCGGTCACGGCGTGGGCGAGGACGTCCGCGTCCGAATGGCCGGCGAGGCCACGCTCGTGCGGGATCTCGACCCCGCCGAGCACGAGGCGGCGCCCAGCTTCGAAGCGGTGCGAGTCGTAGCCGATCCCGGCGCCGGTCATCCGATCGCCTCCAGCCGCCGCGAGCGCCCTTCGAACACGGCGAGCTCCCGCACGCCGAGGCCGTCGAGCCAGTCGAGAGCGCGCTCGTACTCGAAGCCGACCTGCTCCGGCAGGTGGGCGTCACTCGACAGGGCGACCGGCCGGCCGGCATCGAGGCACATCTCGAGGAAGTCCGCGGCGGGATAGATCTCCCGGACCGGTTTGCGCAGGCCCGCGGTCGAGACCTCGATGGCCACGTCGGAGGCGGCGATCCCGTCCATCGCGCGCTCGTAGAAGCGGCGCGGGTCCCCGTCCGGCCGGGGCACGCCCGACCCCCAGACCTTGACCAGGTCGGGATGGGCGAGGATGTCGAACATCCCCGTGCGAGCGGCCTCGCCGAGGGTCTCGAAGTAGCGCGCCCAGACCTTGTCCGGGTCGCCGGAGCGCCAGACGTCCCACGCCTCCCAGTCCGGCTCCCCGTGCAGGTCGAGCGCCTCGTCGCGCAGGAAGTGGACCGAGCCGACCACGTAGTCCCACGGCCGGCCGTCGAGGAAGCTCCCCACGCGATCCTCGTGCCCGGGCAGGTAGTCCGCCTCCACGCCGAGCCGCAGGCCGGCGCCGTGGACGAAGTCGCAGTACTCGTCCACGTCGTCCTTCGCCCAGTGGCGGTACCAGGGGTGCTCCCAGATCTCGAGCGACTGGACGAAGCGGTGGATGTGCTCGGCCACGCCGAGCTCCGCGATGCCCCGCTCGCTCGCCGCCTCCCGGTAGCGGTCGGCGTTCGCCGCGGTGAAGTAGCGCTCGGCGCCCGTTCCGTCCTCGTCCGGGCGCAGGTGCACGTGGTAGTCCGTCAGCACAGGGCGGACTCAACCACGCGCAGGTCCGCCGGCGTCGTGACCTTGATGTTCTCGCGTGGCGCCTCGACCACCCGCACGCGGCCGCCCGCGGCCCTGACGAGCGCGGCGTCGTCGGTCGCGGCTGCGAGGACCTCCTCGGGCACGTCGAGCGCCCGCCGCAGCAGGTCCGCCCGGAAGACCTGCGGGGTCTGGGCGGCCCAGAGCGTGGCGCGGTCGGGCGTCGCCGCGATGAGCCCGTCGCGCTCGACCGCGTGGACCGTGTCCGTCACCGGCGCGGCCGCGATTGCGCCGTCCGCGCCGTCGAGCGCATCGACACAGCGGCGCACGAGCTCCGCGGTCACGAGCGGCCGCGCGGCGTCGTGCACCACCGCGATCGTGGCCTCGGGCGCCGCCGCCAGCGCGTTGCGCACCGACGCCGAGCGCGAGGCCCCACCCGGCACGAGATCCGGCGAGTCCGCGTACTCGGCCGGCACGGCCACCACCACCCGGTCGCACACCTCGCGGAGCACGTCGACGCTCCACTCGTAGAGCGGGCGGCCGGCACAAACGACGAACGCCTTGGGCCCGTCGGACCCAAGGCGTTCGCCGCTGCCGCCGGCGGGGACGAGCCCGACGACGACCGTCATCTTTCGAGCCGAACCGCTACGCCGATGCCTTCGCCGCTCCGTTACGTCCGGCGTGCGCCTCGGCGATCAGCTCCTCCAGATGCGACTCGGCCTCGTCCTCCTCCATGTCGAGCGCGTACATCAGCTCGGACGCGAGGATCTTCTTGGCGCGCGTGTACATCTGCTTCTCGCCCGTCGAGAGACCCTTCTCGCTCTCGCGAATGGCGAGGTTGCGGACGACCTCGGCCAGCTCGAATACGTCGCCGGTCTTGATCTTCTCGCGGTTGTGCTTGAAGCGCCGGTTCCAGTTCTTCGGCATCTGGCTCACGTCGTCGCGAAGGACGGTCAGCACCTTCTTGACATCGTCCTCCCCGATCACGCGCCGCAGGCCGGCCTTGTCGGCGTTACAGCACGGGACCATCACTGTCATGTCGTTATGAAGGATCTTGATGGTCAGGTACTCGCGATTCTCGCCGAGCACCTCCTTCATCTCCTTCTTGAGGACCTTGCCCGCCCCATGATGGGGGTAGACGACCTGATCGCCGATCTCATAAACGGCCGGCGGTCGATCGATCTCGAGGTCCTCGACGAACTCCTCTTCCAACAATGCGTCGCTGATGATGTCCCCTCCTACGTCGTACGCGGCGCAGTCCCGGCGCCGGCTGTGTCAGGTTTGCAGATATCGGTCCACGAGGTTGATCTCCTGTAGCCGGCGAAGTCCCTCGCGGATGTCCTTCGCTCGCATGTCTCCCACGCCGTCCACCGACTCCAGCTCGGTGTCGGTCGCGGCAAGGATCTCGTCCAGCCCGCTGAACTCGCCGACGATCGACTGAACCACCATCTTCGGGAGCCTTGGGATGCGCCCGAGGATGCGGTAGCCGCGCGGCGATGCGGGATGGTCGAGGGTATTCAGCTTCCGGTCGTAGCCGAGAAGCTCGGCCAGGCGGCCGAAGTCGAGCAGGTCCTGGTGCGGCAGCCGAGCGAGCGAGTCGAGCACCATGGCGAAGCCCTCGTCCGAGGGCTCGACGATGAAGTCGCGCACCAGCGCGGACTTGTCGGCAGCCACGCCGACCATCGTCTCCTCGAGTTGCATCTCGATCAGGCGCCCCTCGGCGCCCAGCTCGACGATGTAGCGCTCGATCTCGACCGCCATGCGCGTGACGAGCTCGGCGCGCTGGAGCACGGTGAGCACGTCGTGCAGGGTGACGCCGCCCTCGAACTCGAGCGCGGTGAGTCGAGTGGAAACCTGGTCGAGACGACTCCGGTACTTGTCGAGCGTCGCGAGCGCCTGGTTCGCCTTGGCCAGCACGATCGGGATGTCCTCGAGGATGTACTTCGCGCCGTCGAGATAGAGCGAGACGACGCTGCGGCTCGCGGAGATGGCGATCACCAGGGCGTCGGTCTGCTTGGAGACGCGCTCCGCGGTGCGGTGGCGGGTACCGGTCTCGAGCGACAGGATCGTCGGGTCCGGCATCAGCTGCACGTTCGCCCAGAGGATCTTCGTGCCGTTCGAGGCCAGCAACAGGGCACCGTCCATCTTGGCCAGCTGGTAGAGCAGCGCTGGCGTGTAGTCCACATCGAGCTTCACTCCACCCGAGAGCAGGAAGCTCAGCTCCTCCGACTCCCCGATGCAGATCAGCGCACCGGTTCGGCCCTGGACGATGTTGTCGAGACCCTCCCGAACAGCAGTGCCCGGGGCGACCATCTCCAGGGCCCGGACAAGCCTGGGCTCCTGCCGGGATTCAAGCTCTGCGACGTCGTCCCCGGCGTACGGCATGGACACCGATTCTACGGGATGGCTCTTTAGTTCGCGTTTATTGCGCGCATTTCCAGCCGTTTCTTGGCACTCTCGGCGCGAGAAAGGGCCTGACGGAGGGTTCCGGCGCCCGCGCCCGGTGAGACCACCGCGTCGAGCCCGAACTTGGCAGCCTCGGCCAGCCGCCGGTCGGCGTGCGCCGCCGCGCGCAGCTCGCCGGTGAGGCCGAGCTCGCCGAACGCGGCCAGCGGCCGCTCGCCGCCGAGCGGGAACCCGCCGGCAGCGGACGCGAGCGCGAGCGCGATCGCCAGGTCGGCCCCTGGCTCGTCCACGCGCACACCGCCCGCCACCGACACGAACACGTCGCTCGAGCCCAGGCCCACGCCACCGTGGCGGGTGAGCACGGCGAGGACCAGCGCGAGCCGGTTGCGGTCCACGCCGTTGGCCACCCGGCGCGGCGGCACGAGCTCGCTGGGGGCCACGAGCGCCTGGACCTCGACGAGCAACGGTCGCGAGCCCTCCATCGCACAGAGCACCACCGATCCCGGCGCGCGGGTGGCCTCGCCCACGAAGCGGGCGCTTGCGTCCTCGACCTCGACGAGCCCGTGCTCGTGCATCTCGAAGACCCCGACCTCGTTGGTCGAGCCGAAGCGGTTCTTGAGCGCCCGCAGGGTGCGGTAGGTGCGCTCGCGCTCACCCTCGAACGACAGCACGCAGTCGACGAGGTGCTCGAGCACGCGCGGCCCCGCGATCGAGCCCTCCTTGGTCACGTGGCCCACGAGGATCACGGCGATGCCGCGCTCCTTCGCCATGCGCATCAGCCGTCCGGCCACCTCGCGCACCTGGCCGACCGAGCCGGGACTGCCGCTCAGCGCCGGGTCGTAGAGGACCTGCACGGAGTCGACGACGACCGCCTCGGGGTGCTCTGCCTCGATCGTGGCGAGCACCGTCTCGAGGTCGGTCTCGGCGACGATCGGCACGTCGAGCGCACCCGGGCCGAGACGCGACGCGCGCAGCTTGACCTGGCTGGCCGACTCCTCGCCCGAGACGTAGAGCACGCGCCGGCCCGCCGCCGCCAGGTTGCCGAGCGCGCCGCTCGTGAGCGTCGACTTGCCGATCCCGGGCGAGCCGCCGATCAGCACCAGCGAGCCGGGCACGAGCCCGCCGCCGAGCACGCGGTCGAGCTCCCCGATCCCGGTGTGCATCCGCTCCACCCGCGGCGCCTCGACCTCGCGCAGGCGTACCGGCGTGAGCGGTCGGCCGCTCCGCCGCCCATTGCCGCCGCCGCCCGCTCCGCCGCGGGCCGGGACCGCCGAGCGCGTCTCCTCGGTGAGCGTGTTCCACTCGCCGCAGCCGGGGCAGCGCCCGTGCCACTTGGGGCTCTCGTGCCCGCAGCTGGTGCAGGCGAAGACCGTGGCTCGTCGTGCCATCCCGCCGAGGCTAAGCCCGGCGGTGGACGGCTTCGCCCCTCGTGCAATGCCATCACTCCGTCCGGGCCAGCCCGGCCCCTCGTGCAATCGACTCCGGTCCGGGCCAAGCCCGGCCCCTCGTGCAATCCGTCCGGCCCGCGCGCTTGCATCCGGAGGTTCGTGACCCTGCTCGGACAGCCGCTCGCCACGGCCGAGTTCCTGGCCGTCGACACGGAGACCAACGGTCTCGCCGGGGACCTCTGCGAGCTGACCGAGGTGGGCGCGGTGCTCGTGGGAGGCGGCGAGCTGCACGACACATTCGACTCGGTGGTCCGGACGGAACGGCCGCTGTCACGCGGGATCCAGCGCTTCACCGGGATCACGCAGGCGATGATCGACGCCGCGCCCGAGCCCCGTGAGGTGCTGGCGGAGCTGTCCGACCTGCTCGACGGCCGGGTGCTGGTCGCCCACAGCGCCCGCTTCGACCGGCGGGTGCTGCGCCAGGCGTTCGAACGCGCCGGGCTCGACTGGCCGAGCCCGCCCGTGCTGTGCACTGTCCAGCTCGCGCGCCGCTTCGCGCCGCTTGCGCGCAAGCGCGGGCTGGCGTCGCTCGCCGACTCGCTCGGGATCGAGGTCTGTGAGGTGCACCGCGCCCTCCCGGACGCCCTCACGTGCGCGCGCGTGTTCTGCGCGCTGTTCCCACGCCTGTGCGCGAACGCCGTGAGCGTCGCGGACGCCGCGGAGCTCATGCGCGGGCGGCGGCGGGCGCGCAAGACGGAGCCGGGGGAGCGCATCCCACCCGAGGAGCGCCCGGACCTCTCGACGCTCCCCGACGACCCCGGCGTGTACGTCTTCCGCGACGAGCGCGGGCGGCCCCTGTACGTGGGCAAGTCCGTCTCCCTGCGCACGCGCGCGCGGGCCCACTTCTGCGCCCCCGCGGGCTGGACCGAGCGCGCCGACGTCGTCGACTACCGGCCCACGAACTCGGAGCTCGGCGCGCTCGTGCTCGAGAACAGGCTGATCAAGGCGTGGAAGCCCACGGGCAACAAGAAGCTGAAGCGCACCGACGGGTACGTGTACCTGCGCTGCCGGCTCGACATCCCCTACCCGGTGCTCGAGGTGGCGGCCGAGCCCGCCGGCGGCCATGCGGTGAACGTCGGGCCGCTCGGCTCCGCGCCGCTCGCGAGGGAGCTGGCCGACCAGCTCACCTCCCTGTACCGGCTGCGCCACTGCGGGCGCACGCTCAAGCTGCGCGAGCACCCGTCGGCGTACGGCCAGATGGGCCGCTGCGTGTCCCCGTGCCTCGGCGACCTCGACCCGAACGCCTACCGGCGCCAGCTCGACGCCGCGCTGGCGCACTTCGAGGAGCCGGGCGCGGGCGAGCGTCTGATCGAGGAGATCGACCGCCGCATGCGCGAGGCGGCGGGCGGCCAGCGCTTCGAGCGCGCGGCCGCGCTGCTGAGGCGGCGCGAGCGTCTCGCCTGGGTGATCGAGCGGCTCGACGGCGTGCTGCGTGCTCAGCACTCGACGCCGCGGCTGCTGGTGGCGCGCCATCCCGTGAAGGAGCGCTTCGACGCCTTCTGGGTCGTGGGCGGGCGGCTCGTGGACTGGGGGCCGCTGCCGGGGCACACGGAGCTCTGCGAGCGCACCGAAGCGGCGCTCGCGCGCCCGCCCGGGCGGGCGGCGATCCCCGTCGACGAGGTCGACGAGATCCGCATCGTGGCGAGCTGGACGGCCGAGCACGAGCCGCCGGCACTCGAGCTCGCGCCGCAGCCCGGTCGCGACCGGCTCAGGGAGTTCGCGCTCGGCCTCAGCCGGTCGGCGTCGGACTGCGCTCGGCAGCCCGCTTGAGGTTCGACAGCGAGCGCTCGAGCCAACCGCGCAGGTAAGCGCCGGCCGACCACCGCGCTGACGACCTTCATCCCGAGGCTCGCCGGCTCGATCCCGAAGGAGCCCTCGACGAAAGTGCCTCCCTGCGCGTCCGTGAGCACGAAGCGTGTCCGCACTCCCGTGCCGTCGCAGAAGATCGAAACCTCACGGCAGCCGTCGAGCGCCTCGACCAGGAGCTCATGCTCGTCGCGTCCGAACGGGCCCTTCACCACGCCCCGGTAGCGGCATCCCTCGCGCAGGTCGGCGCACTCGACCTCCAGGACCTCGGGCCACCAGTCGGGGTGCCGGTTCGGGTCGCCGAGCAACCCCCACACGCTCTCGACCGGGGCGTCGATGTGGACCTGCTGAGTGCAGTGCTGCTCGGGGCTCATCGCGCCTTCTCCTCGACACGCTCCGGCGCCTCGAAGCCGATCCTCCGGTGCGTGCCGTCGCAGAACGGCTTCGTGCTCGAGCCGCCGCAGCGGCAGAGCGCAAGCGGCCGGCCGTCATCCGGCAACGCGTACTCGCGGCCGTCGGCGTCGATCACCCGGACCGCGCCCGTGATCTTGTACGGGCCGTTCTCGCGCGTCTTGATCACGCACTCGCCTGCGGGCGACTCGCTCATGAGGCCTATTCTCGCGCAGCGGTGCAGCGGATTGCTCACATGGAGCACCCGGAGGTGCGCGAGATCGTTCCCTCGCACCACTGCGTGCTGCGCTTCCGCCAGCGCCGCCCGGTGCGCGAACGCGGCAGCGAGGCGGTGGCCGAGGCGCTGATCCGGACGCTCGAGGAGTCCGACGTGTCGCGCTGGCCGCCGGCCTGGGCCATGAGCGACCGCTTCACCGAGCTGTGGGCGGTCAGCGGGGCGCTCGCCTTCCCGCTCGAGCGCAGCGCCGAGCACGGCCGCTGGGTGGCCACCACCTGCCTGGGTCGCTAGACCCGTGCGCAAGTTCGGTCGGGTTCGGGTTCCGCCGGTTCCCGGGTCGCCGTGGAGTTCGCGGCGTGATGGATCGCGGCTATCGTTCTGGCGTGGCTGAGGAGAAATCTGAGGTGGCTGACCGCGACGCGATCGTGCGCGTGGCGCTCGACTACTTCGAGGGATGGTTCGATGGCGACGCCGCCCGCATGGAGCGGACGCTCCATCCCGATTTGGCCAAGCGATCCCCGGACGACGCTCCTGCCCCCGGGGAACTGGAGAAGCTCACGGCGCGGGAGATGATCGAGGCGACGGCGGAGGGGATCGGGAAGACGCGAGACGTCCCTGATCGCGGACTCGAAGTCGAAGTCGAGCACCTGCATCGCGAGATCGCCAACGTCACCGTCCGCTCCGCCGTCTACGTCGAATACCTGCACCTGGTGCGTACGCGCGAGGGATGGAAGATCGTCAACGCCCTGTGGCAGCGCCCTTGAGCTGCGAGAGGGCCGCGCGATCTCGGTCCGTTACGCCGCAAGCGCAAGCCGTGGCTCGCGCTCGGTGATCTTGGCGAGCACGCGCTCCAGGTCGGCGCGGCTGAAGGTTCAGTCGAACGGTCGGGCGATCTGGCGGTAGTGCTCGCCGAAGCGCAGCAACCGATCGGCGAGCTCGTCGAGCGAGTCGAAGCTGTTGGGGCTGAGCGCCATGCGCTGGACGATCGAGAAGTAGAGCTTGATCTGGTTGAGCCAGGAGGCGTGGATCGGGAGGTGGATGACCCGCATCTCGTACGCGGCGCTCTTCGGCATCCCCCACCAGATTCGGCCCCCAGGGGACATAACTCCTTCCCAACCCGTCAGACCGAACTGCTGACGGAGGTACTAGTGCGCGGCGCCGCGAGCTAGTGCACGCGACCGAAGGTACCGTCGGGAATCGGCGAGGCGCCGCCGAAACCGGAGGCACTTGCGGACGCGTGCAATAGGCTCCTCGGTCCAGCACGATGTCAGCGACCCTGACGCTGGAACTCGATTCCTTCGGGATCGAGGCGCTCGGCCGGTACGCCCGCCAGAGCGGCAGATCCGTCCCGGACGTGATCCGCCTCGCCATCCGCTACCACCTGGCCGACCGCGACGCCCCGGTGGCGCCGGCGTGGCTTCGCGACACGGACGCGGCTCCGGCCTCCGAACCCATCCAGGTGGAGCTCGACGAGAAGACCTGGGCTGCTCTCACGGCCGCGGCGAAGCGCCAGGGCATCGACGCCAAGCGCCTGGCCGAGTACGCCTACCTCCACTTCCTCGCCGATCTCGAGAGCGGCCGGCTCGCCAAGCGACTGGCCGAGTCGCCGGGCCTCACCAGCCGCTGAGCAGGCTCCCCCGGGCGGGGAGCAAGCTCCCCGCCCGGCGGCGCAGCCGGCCAAGACGCGCGCGCGGCCCGCTCGGACTGCGGTGATACGAGTGCGCGGGCAGGCCTCGCTCCCGCAGTGCGCGGCGACAGGCTTGCCGGTCGTAGGGCGTGTCGCGGAACTCCACCCGCCGCTCGCCGAGGTCCAGCACCGCGTAGCGCGCCACCGCTCGCCGCTCCCGCGACTGGCCGACGCTGCCCGGGTTGACGAGCAGGCGCTCGGACTCCTGAAAGCGCACGGTGCCGCTTCGGCGGTCGAGCAGCGCGCCACTTCGCTCCCCGTACGCAAGCGGGTGATGCGTATGGCCGAGCACGAGGACTTCCGTGTCGGGCGCGAACGCCCGAAGCCGGCCGAGCTGCCCGCGCGCGTGCTCGGGGGTCACGTACGCAGTCGGATCGTCGAGCGATCCGTGTGCGACGAGCACCCCGCCGCTGCGCGTCGTCCGGGGGAGCCGGCGGATGAACCCCGCGGTGCCCGGTTGTAGCTCACGCGCGGTCCAGCGAAGGCTCGTCCGCGCCAGCGCGCCGATCCGCTCGGCCGGCAGGCGGCCGGTGGCGATGAGATCGTGGTTTCCGGCCACGCAGGTCGCACCCAGCGTCTCGATCGCGTTGACGCACTCGTTCGGCTGGGGTCCGTAGCCCACCAGGTCGCCGGCGCACACGTAGCCGTCCACCTCGTCGCTCGCCAGCAGGTCGAGCACGCGCGTGAGCGCGGGCAGGTTCGCGTGCACGTCGGCGAGGATTGCGAGCCTCATCGGGCTCGACCGATCGCGTTTCGCATGCCCAGCGCCAGCTGCGGCAGCGCCCATCCGCGCAGGAACGGCATCGGATCGTCCCACGACAGGTTGGTCTTCGCCTCGCTGCGGGCGGTCCAGCGCAGCCAGGACCACCAGGGGACGCCGAGCTGACGGGCGGCCTGAGCATCGCGGCGTGGCCACGACCAGTGCACGCCCCCTCGCGCGCGGACGGATGCCGGGAGCGGCCGGCCGACGTTGTCGGCATAGGCGAGCAGCGGGAGGTTCACTCCCGCGCGCGCGCCGAGATGGGCCCAGAGGGTGAACCTGGGGTTGACTTCGAGCAGATGCAGCCCGCCGTCGCGGTCGCGCTTGAAGTCGAGCTTGGCGACCCCCCGGAGGCCGAGCCGCTCGACGGCCTGCCGCCCCGCCCCCGCCACCGCGGGATCGACGGTGCTCTCGAGCGCGGTGCTGCGGCCGAACTCGAGCGGGAACGTGCGCACCTTCCGGCCGGTGAATTCGCCCGCAATCCGGCCCTGGCCGTCCACATAGACGTGGTAGCTCTCGACCCGCGTCTCCGGACCGACGACGAGCTCCTGCGCCAGGAAGCGGAGCGAGGTGGCGCGCAGCCGTGGCCAGAGCGAGCGCAGCTCATCGGCCGAGTCGACCCGAATCGCCTTGCCCGGCGAGACCAGCCGGTACCACTCGCGGTCGCGATGCGGAAGCGGCTTCAGCACGAGCGGGAAGCGCGGCGCGAGCTCGCCGGATGGCGGCTCCTCCGAGTCCGGGCTCAGCACCTGGGCGCGAGGGACGGGCAGGCCAAGCCCCGTGGCGAGCGCCAGGAACGCCTCCTTGTCGAGCAGCCGGCGCAGCAGCTCCGGCGCCGGCAGCAGGAACCTGAACGTCCGCGCGAGCACGTCGCGGTGCGTCGAGATGAACTCGAGATCGTCGTCGGACTCGTAGAACAGCACCGGCTTCGCCGGCTGGGCCCGACCGAACCGGAGCAGGCGGTCGACGAGGCGGGGGCGATCGCTGTCGATCGACTCCACGACGAAGCGCGAGAAATGGACCGGGTGCCGACTCGGCGCGACCGTGACGCAGCGGATCCCGGCGAGCCCGAGCGGACGCACAAGGTCGAGGTTGCCCATCACGCACGCGAGCGGCCTGTCTGTTCGTGCCGAGCTCATACTCGCAACGGCATCGCGTCGAGGTCATGGAGCGCAGCCTTGAAGTTGCGCCTGGCCCGATGGTGCAGGCCGTGGACGGCGCTCTCGGTCTTGTGGAGCACCCCGGCGATCTCGCCGGGGCTGAGACCTACGAGGTGCCGCAGGATCAGCACCTCGCGCTGCTCGTGCGAGAGGTGCGAGAGGGCCTGCTTCATGCTCTGGACGAGATCCACGTGGTGCTCGCGCTCCGGTGGATCGTCGACTCGGACCTCGCTCGTCGGGGTGGCCCAGCGGCCACGCAGCGTGTCGAGCGCGGCGTTGCGGGCCACCCGCCGCAGCCAGGCTCCGAACGGCGCGCGGGACGCGTCGTAGTTGCTGAGCGTCGGCATGAGCTTGGCGAACACGCTCTGGGTGATGTCCTCGGCCTCGTGGTGGTCTCCCACGATGCGCTGGACGTACCGATGCGTGTCCGCCGCATAGCGGATGTAGAGGAACTGCAGTGCGGTCCTACTGCCGTTCTTGGCATGCGCGACCGCCTGCCGCACGAGCGTCTCGTCGCCGTGTGGCAGGCCTTCGCGCGTTTGGGCGTGGGTCATTGTGAACGTGAGTGGGGTCATTTCATCTGTCGGTCGTTGTGGTCCCTGGCACCCCGCTCAAGTCCCTCTCTGCCGAGGCCAGCCCGTGACGCTGTCGGACGCGCCGCCTGCCCTCCCCGGCTGGGGCGGACGGCGGTAACCCGCCGCCACCTGGACGCTCGACGGCCGCCACTTGCTGCCGCCGCGCAGGGTTGGGACCCCCTCGGCGTTCAGGCGGTCGGCAATCGCCTTCAGGGTCATCCCGGACGAGCGCATCGCCTGGATGTGCTTCTTCAGCGCGGGCACGTCGTGCACCGTTGGCCTACCGCTCGAAGCGCCCCTCGCCCTGGCCGCCGCCAGGCCGTTTCCGGTGGGCTCCGAGTGCCGGTCATGGTCGAGCTCGCCCACGGCGACCAGTGCGTCGACCGCGAGCTCGCCCTCGGCGCTCTTCGTGTCCAGCGCCGTGTCGACGGCGACCAGGTGCACGTTGAGCTCCCGCAGGGTCCGCAGGATGCGCCCGAGCTCCGCCGCCGAGCTGCCGAGGCGGCGAAGCTCGGCCACCAGCAGGCACGACGCGTCGCCCGCCGTCACGCGGTCGAGCGCGTAGTCGAGGCCCGGCGAGCCCGCTCGCCGCCCGGGTGACCTCACGTCATGGACCACCTCCGCGAGCTCCCAACCGCGCTGCTCGCAGTAGCGATCCAGCGTCTCGAGCTGGTGCGTGCCCTCGGAGCTCGAGCTCTCCTCCGGCGTTGCGAAGCTCACGTAGCCGATCACTCGCACGCCGGTATCTGGCGAGGGGGCCGGCACCCACGTCGCGGCCGCTGCCCCGGGTCGGGGTGTCGGCGCGCTGTCGCGAGGCGCCACGGACTCGTCCGCCTCGATCCACCTCGGCTGCGGGTCCGCGGGCTTCATGGTCTCCGGCTTCGGCTTTGGCTTCGGCTTCGGCTCCTGCCAGTAGGCCAACGGCTGCGGGCCCGTATCAATTCCGTTTGATGAGTTCACGACTGCTCCTCCAGTGGTCGGCCTCGAGCGCCTCACGGCGAGTGCCGTGCCGACCGCGATCAGCGCCAGCGTCAACAGCGCGAGGGCCGGAAGCAGGTCCGCGTCCCGAACCCGGGTCCTCGGGATCGCCTGCCTGGACGGCAGGGGTCACGGGTGCCGGGCTCCGCCCCTCGGGCGGGTTGTTGGGCTTGGGCTGGTCCGGGCTCGGGCTGCTGGCCCGCCGCTCGCGGGTCTCGCGATCGGGCTGAGCGTCGGCAAGCGCCTTCAGCGTGCGGCGATCGACCTGACCGCTTGCGGTCAAGCCGGCGGTGCGCTGGAAACGGGCAACGGCTGCCTCGGTCCGAGGGCCGTACAGGCCGTCGACGCGGCCAGGCTCATGGTTCAGGCGTCGCAGCCCGCGCTGGACGGACCTCACCTGGTCCGACCCGCCGGGCGTTCCGATGCCCTCTCCGCGGGCAAACGCGAGCGGGGAGGCCGCACGAAGCGCCTTCCGCGTCCGCTGCCCCACAATCCCGTCGACCGACACCCCAGCGGTCTGCTGGAAGCGCTCAACGGCGGCCCGTGTCAGCGGGCCGAAGAGCCCATCGATTGGCCCAGGGTCCTGGCCGAGCACCCGCAGGCGTCGCTGCAGCGTCCGGACCTGTTCGGAACCCTCGGACCGTCCATATCCGGTCCAGATGGCCAGTTGCGGACTTCCTGCCTCCGCCGCTTGGGCCACCGAACCGCCGACCACGCTTGTGCCCGGGAGGCAGAGCAGGACGAGCGCCAACAGCAGGCTGGCCCCGACTCTGCGTGCGCCGGACAGCGCGTATGTGGTTCGCATTGTTCTCTCCTGATTCGAGCGAAACACCTGGGCGCGTCCAGCGCCCAGGACGGACTGGTAAGCGGAGAGCGCTTAGCCAGGCCGCTCGAGGAGAGCGATGAATGTCGCGGAGCGCCAGCGAGCCGGCGCGAGCTGCAGCCGGCCGAACTGGTACAGGGCGAGCACACTGAGTGCGATGAGAAGCGCGTACAGCGCTCCTGAGATGGCGCCACCTGCGGGCGCCGTGAAGCTGCTGCCCGAGGGCGAGCCCGGAACCTGATCCTGCGGGCTCGGGTCCGCTGCGGGCGGAGCGGTGAAGGTCTGCGAGAGGGGCTGCGCCTGACCGATCGACGGGAGCCACGAGGCGCTGCCGAGCGTCTCCCAGAGGCCCTCACCGAGCGCTGAGGGCTCGTGGGACGCTGCGGGAGCGTCCGCCAGCGGGGCGGGGGCGTCGATGATCGTCGGAGCGGCGCCGGCGATCGGGGTGGCGGCCTCAGGGGCGCCGAAGATCGGGTCGGTCGGCGGGGTGCCGGCCTGGGGGGCGACCGCGTCCAGGACGGGGGCCGTCGGCGCGGCCACCGGATCGAGCGCCGGGGCGACCGTGTCGAGCGACCGGGTCGGTCACCGTGTCGACCACCGGCAGCACCGTCTCGAGCACCGGGTCGACCGTCTCGGTCACCGTCTCGACCACCGGCAGCACCGTGTCGAGCACCGGGTCGACCGTCTCGGTCACCGTCTCGACCACCGGCAGCACCGTGTCGAGCACCGGGTCGACCGTCTCGGTCACCGTCTCGACCACCGGCAGCACCGTGTCGAGCACCGGGTCGACCGTCTCGGTCACCGTCTCGACCACCGGCAGCACCGTGTCGAGCACCGGGTCGACCGTCTCGGTCACCGTCTCGACCACCGGCAGCACCGTCTCGAGCACCGGGTCGACCGTCTCGGTCACCGTCTCGACCACCGGCAGCACCGTGTCGAGCACCGGGTCGACCGTCTCGGTCACCGTCTCGACCACCGGCAGCCACCGTCTCGAGCACCGGGTCGACCGTCTCGGTCACCGTCTCGACCACCGGCAGCCACCGTGTCGAGCACCGGGTCGACCGTCTCGGTCACCGTCTCGACCACCGGCAGCACCGTGTCGAGCACCGGGTCGACCGTCTCGGTCACCGTCTCGACCACCGGCAGCACCGTGTCGAGCACCGGGTCGACCGTCTCGGTCACCGTCTCGACCACCGGCAGCACCGTCTCGAGCACCGGGTCGACCGTCTCGGTCACCGTCTCGACCACCGGCAGCACCGTCTCGAGCACCGGGTCGACCGTCTCGGTCACCGTCTCGACCACCGGCAGCACCGTCTCGAGCACCGGGTCGACCGTCTCGGTCACCGTCTCGACCACCGGCAGCACCGTCTCGAGCACCGGGTCGACCGTCTCGGTCACCGTCTCGACCACCGGCAGCACCGTCTCGAGCACCGGGTCGACCGTCTCGGTCACCGTCTCGACCACCGGCAGCACCGTCTCGAGCACCGGGTCGACCGTCTCGGTCACCGTCTCGACCACCGGCGCCACCGTCTCGAGCACCGGGTCGACCGTCTCGGTCACCGTCTCGACCACCGGCACCACCGTCTCGAGCACCGGGTCGACCGTCTCGGTCACCGTCTCGACCACCGGCGCACCGTCTCGAGCACCGGGTCGACCGTCTCGGTCACCGTCTCGACCACCGGCGCCACCGTCTCGAGCACCGGGTCGACCGTCTCGGTCACCGTCTCGACCACCGGCGCCACCGTCTCGACCACCGGGTCGACCGCTCGAGCACCGGGTCGGTCACCTCGGTCACCGGATCGATCACCGGCGCCACCGTGTCGACCACCGGGGCGGTCTCCTCGACCACCGGATCCGTCACCTCGGTCACCGGATCGAGCACCGGCGCTGCGGTGTCGAGCACCGGATCGCCGGCGTCGGCGATCTGGGTGATGGCGCCGGCGTCGAGGCCGGCGTCGCTCGTCGAGTCGGCGAGCGCCGCCGTCGTGTCCTCGACGGTCTGAGTCGCGGTGGTCCCGACCGCCGCCGTCGTGTCCTCGACGGCCTGCGTCGCGGTCGTCTCCACGGCCGCCGTCGTGTCCTCGGCCGGCGGCGTCGTCGTCGTGGTCTGGACGGCCGCCGTCGTGTCCTCGACGGCCTGCGTCGCGGTCGTCTCCACGGCCGCCGTCGTGTCCTCGGCCGGCGGCGTCGTCGTCGTGGTCTCCACGGCCGCCGTCGTGTCCTCGGCCGGCGGCGTCGTCGTCGTGGTCTGGACGGCCGCCGTCGTATCCTCGACGGCCTGCGTCGCGGTCGTCTCCACGGCCGCCGTCGTGTCCTCGACGGCCTGCGTCGCGGTCGTCTCAACGGCCGTCGTCGTGTCCTCCACGGGAGCCGTCACCGAACCGGTGTCGACCGCGCCGATGGACACTCCCGGCAGCTGTGCCGAGGCGGTCGGCGCAAGCATCAAGAGGAGGACGAGAATCGTCAGCGGGAGGGTCGCGCGGAGTCTCAGCCGACGACGGGGCGACGGGCTAAATGACCCGCCGGGACCGGTCCGGGCGCCACCCAAAATGGCCTCCCGACCGCCCGTCGTAGGACCCTCTGCCATGCGGGTTGGCTACCCATTGCGTGCGTACGTCGCTCCTGTCCTAGCATCCCAAGCAAACAAAACATCCGCAATTTGCGGCTTTTTTCTGAATTCAAACTGCCCTCGGAGCGGGTTTCTCGCGCCTGGCATCGCCGAACCCGTGCGGTAGCTGCACCCGGAGATCCGGGGGCCGAGCGCCCAACCCATCAGGCGAACGTCGAGACCCAGCAGGCCGAGGACGACGGGCGGCGGCCGGGCCTTCGAAGCACCGTCCAGCGCGTCTCCGAATCGGCTTCGTTAGGTTGACCCGATGGCCGGATTGGTAGGGGTCATCTCCCACGATCGTCAGGTGCCCGTCCCCGCGAACGAGCTCGATGATCTGGTAACGGCTTACCGCGATCTGCGGGGTGCCTCGGAGGTCTCGTCGATGTCCGCCGGAGGCTGGGCGGCGGCCGCGCGGATTGACGGAGACGTGCCCGGGACGGGTGACTCGGAAGGCGGTTCCTGGGTACTCGCGATCGGCCCCATCCGAGCCCCGGGGCGCCTCTGTCGAACCCCGATCAGCGACCTGGATGGCGCCTTCGCGGCGGTCCGATACGACGCCGGCGCCGAGCGCGTGGCGGTGATCAGCGACCCCTTCGGCATGCAGGCGCTCTACACCGCCGAGCGCGACAGCCGCACCTACTTTTCGACCTGCGCAACGGCCCTCGCGCGGCACCTGAGAGCGCCCCTCGATCCGCTCGGATCGGCGCTCTTCCTGCGGGCCGGCTATCAGTTCGGCCCCCTCACGCATTGGACCGGCGTCGAGCGTCTCGGCCCGGCCGTCTCGCTCAGCTTCGACGGTGGGCGCCCGAGGCGCGACGTGTACCCGGGATCCCTCCGTGGGCGCGAGCGTGAGGCGCGTGACAATCGAACAGACGATCGACCACTGCGCGGAGGCTCTCCGGGAGACGGTGCGGGCGCACCTATCAGGCTGTGAGCGTCTATGGGCGGACCTGACCGCTCGGCCTCGTCCGTCGTCAGCTTGATGACCTTCCACCGGGCGCCGGTGGGATCGGGCACCACGACCGCGCCGTGCGCGTCGGGGTCGGTGAGCGAGGAGTCGGCTCCCTGTGCGCCGCGGCTGGTACGGGGCCGCTCCCGGCCCAGGTCCGAAGACCGAGCCGTCGCAGCACCGCCGTCGTACGCACGAGCTCCGACGACTCGCTCACCTTCCCCTTGGCGCCTACGGCGCGTACCCCATCGACATATCTGATGCCGGCGAGACGGCGGCCTCGGTGTAGCCGGTGCACGACGTCGTGGCGAGCCGCGTCCACGTGCCGCTACCCGAGGTGCTGCGCCAGATGTTGTAGCGCTCCACGCGGGCGTCGTCTCCACCCGGCTCCCAGCGCCACCCGGCCCGGCTCCGGCGTGGCCGCCGGATCGAGCAGCGCCGGGGGCCGCCCACCATCCGGGTCGGGCGAGGAGTCGCCGCCGCAGGCGAGGCCGCCAAGTCCGAGGGCGAGGACGAGCATGTGGGCCAGCGAAGACCTCACGACGTCGCTCCCAGCGGATAGCGAAAACCGGGCGCGCCACGGCCGGCGCGGGTCGCTCGCCGAGCAGGACGCGGCACCAGGCGACCGCCAGCGGAGCGCCGGCGGCGGACGCCAGGGCGAGTGAGCCAAACGGCCTCGGGTTGAGGTCGACCGGCACCCACTCGCCGTCCGGCGTTCCGATCAACTCGAGCTCGAACAGGCCCTGCCAGCCGAGGCCGGCCAGCAGGGCCTGCGTGGACCGCACGAGCCCGGGGGGCAGCGGTTCGGTCGTCGCGCAGCCGGCGTTGCCCGCCCTTGGCGGCCAGGTGCGCTCGTGGCGCGCCAGCGCCACGGCGTTCTTTCCGTGCTCCGTGAGCACGCCACCGAGCGACAGCACCTGTCCATCGAGGCGCTCCTGGACCAGGCACTGCGATCCGCAGTCGGAGACCAGCGCGGCCAGGGCCTGCTCGTCCGGGGCGAGGCGGGCGGAGCGCTGCCGCAGCGATCCGCCGGCGGCGAAGACGGTGCTCGCCGGCTTCACGTCCAGCGGGTAGCCGATCGAACGGCCGGCGCCGCGCGCCTCGTCGAGGGTCGCGCAGCTGATGCTGCGGGGCTGGGCGAAGCCGGCGCCGCGCGCGGCGGACGTGAGCCGGCGCTTGTCGAGCACCGCGTCGACGACGTCCTGCGAGGGAAGGCCGGTGCGGGTGAGCGAGGGCAGGTCGGTCCGGAAGCCGGAGATGGCCCGCAGCGCAGCGTCGCTTCCCGAAATCAGAATCGAGAAGCCGTCGCACTCCAGGATCCCCGCGAGCGTCTCGACGAACGCGCGCGGCTCCGCGCGCGGGTCGGGGGCGAGGTAGCGCCAGCTGGAGGCACGCGACCAGTGGGCCGCGGCCGTTCGCGCCTCGGCGACCGTCCCGACACGGAAGCCCGCAGCGGCGAACGTCCTCGCCGCCGCGAGCACACCGCGCGCGTTGCCGTCGGTCAGAAGGACTGAGCGGTGAGCGACCGGCGAGGCGTTCACGGGCCCACCCGGGCGAATGCCTCCCGCGCCGCCGGGCCCGCGCCCGTACGCTGCATCAAGCGGCCGCTCCGTGACACCTTCATCCGGAAGCGCCTGAGGTTGTCCCCGCGGTAGACGCCGACTCGCGGCCACTCGAGCGAATGCGCCGGCCGCCTGCGCGCCGTGAGCGCCGCTCCCGTCTGGTATCCCGCCCGGCGCGCGGCGAGGACCACGTTGTCGTCCACGTCGCCATAGGGGTACGCGACCGTCGTGCAGTCCCGACCAAGTCGGTACTCGCACTCGAGGCGCGCGAGCGCGAGCTCGTAGTCCAGGGCCGTGGCGTCGATCGCCGTCAGGTACGGGTGGGTGAGGGTGTGCGACCCAACCTCCCACCCCGCGGCGGCGAGCGCCGCCAGGTCGTCCCACGAGAGCGGTTCGAGCTCACCGCGATGCCTCGTGCCAAGCCACTGCCTGGTGCCAAGCCACGCCAGCGGGCGCCTGGCGCCGATGAGCGCGGCGGGTACGAAGATCGTCGCCGGCCATCCGAGCCGCGCGAGTACCGGGACGGCCTTCGACATCACCGAGCTGTAGCCGTCGTCGAACGTCACAGCGACCCGCTTGCCCTCTCCCCTGTCCATCACGAGATCGCTGAACGTCACCCCGCGATAGCCGCGCTCGGAGAGCCAGCGCAGCTGCCGCTCGAAGCTGGCCGGCCTGACCGCGAGCACGGCAGGCCAGCTGTCGCTGAGCGCGTAATAGCAGAGCGCGAGGCGGTCGTTCATCGCTCGCTTACTCGCTGCGCCGGCACAGCACGGCGATGGTCATGAGCAGGATCCGCAGGTCCAGGCGGAGCGACCAGTTCTCGCCGGGGCGATCTCGCCGTTCCCGGCTTGCGGATTGCGGGTGCCGCGGCCCGCCATGGCGGGCGACTGTGCCCTGAGCTCTGCTGCGGGTGGTGGCCCCACACCCCTGATACGACCCACCCCGTGTTTTCTTTCGGCACCGGGCACGTGGCGGATTCGCCCAGACAAATAGGTACAATCCGCGGACGGCCGGCATGCCCTCCGACGTCGAATCCCGCCGCCCCAGCGGCCCGCCGGCGGCGGCCGCCGGCATCGTGCTGGCCGGGGGCCGCTCGACCCGAATGGGCCGCCCCAAGGCCGGGCTCGAATGGCACGGCTCGACGCTGCTGCGGCGGGTGGCGGGCATCGTCGAGCGCGCCGTGGACGGCCCGGTCGTGGTGGTCAGGGCTCCCGGCCAGGACCTCCCCGAGCTGCCCGCGGCGGTCGAGCTGGCCGACGACGCCCACGAGGGACGGGGCCCGCTCGAGGGCCTCAAGGCCGGGCTTGCGGCCGTGGCGGGCCGCGCCGAGGCCGCCTACGTCTCGTCCACCGACGTGCCGCTGCTGCACCCGGCGTTCATCCGAACCGTGCTCCATGCGCTCGAGCGGGAAGATGTGGAGGTGGCGCTTCCCGTGGCACATGGCTTCCGGCACCCGCTCGCCGCCGCCTATCGCACGTCGCTGCTCGAGACGGTCGAGGAGCTGATCGCGGAGGACCGGATGCGGCCGGCGTTCCTGTTCGAGCGCTCGCGCGTCCGGGAGCTCGACGAACCCGCGCTGCTGCTCGACGCGGAGCTTCGCCGGGAGGACCCCGAGCTGCTCTCCCTGCTGAACGTCAACGACCCGGACGAGTACGACCGGGCGCGCTCGCGCGCCGCGCCCGCCGTGACCGTGAGCCGCTTCGGCACGCTGGCCGGCCCGAGCCGCGAGCCCGTGCCGGTGCGAGCGGCGACGCTTGGAGCGGCGGCATCGGGCGCCGGCGTGACGCTCGACCGGCACGTGGTGGCCGCGCTGAACGGCGACCAGATCAGCCGCGACCCCGAGCTGCCGCTGGCGAGCGGCGACAAGGTGGCCTTCCTGGCCGCCGACGCGGGAGGCTGAGCAGGTGGCGGTGCCCGGCAGCGCCCAGCTCGTCACGGTCCCGCTCGAGGGCGAGCTCGGGGCGGCCGAGTCGGCTCTCATCGTTCGAGGCGATGCCAGGCCCTTCGCGCTTGCGGGCTCCTGGGCCGGCGGCGGCGCGATCGTCGGCTCCGAGCCGCTCTGCTCCGGGCGACCCGGGGACGACCCGTTCGAGCTCGTCACCCGCCAGCCGGACATGTCGGGCGCGGCAGGCGGCGAGGCCGTCGGCGGCGGCTGGTTCGGCTGGCTCGGCTTCGGCCTCGGCGCCCGTCTCGAGCCGGTGCCGCCGGCGCCGCCGCGTCCGGTCGCTCAGCCGCCCTTCGCGCTCGCTTTCTACGACCACGTGCTGCGACTCGACCCTGAGGGCCAGTGGTGGTTCGAGGCGCTCTGGAGCGACGAGCGGCAGGTCGAGCTCGAGCAGCGACTCGCGCTCCTTCGCCGCCGGCTCGCCGCGGGGGTCGAGCGGCTGCCGGCCCGGCTGGGCAAACTGCGGCCCGCGCCGCCGGCGGTGGACGGTCACGTGACCGCCGTCGCCCGCTGCAAGGAGCGGATCGCGGCCGGCGAGATCTTCCAGGCGAACGTCTGCATGCGGCTGGAGGGCCGCGTCGAGGGAGGCGCCTTCGACCTGTTCGCCGCGGCCGCCGAGGAGCTCCGGCCCGCCTACGCGGGCGTCGTCGGCGGCGAGTGGGGCGCTGTCTGCAGCCTGTCGCCCGAGCTGTTCCTGCGCCGTCGCGGCCGCGAGGTCACGAGCGAGCCGATAAAGGGCACCGCGCCACTCGGGCCGGGCGGGGCGGAGCGGCTCGCGGGCTCGGCCAAGGACCGCGCCGAGAACGTGATGATCGTCGACCTCATGCGCAACGACCTCGGGCGCGTCTGCGAATACGGATCGGTGCGCGTGGTCGCGCTGCACGAGCCGCGGCGGGCCCCGGGTGTCTGGCACCTGGTCTCGACGGTGGCGGGACGGCTCCGGGAGGGCGCCTCGGACGCCGACCTGCTGCGGGCGACGTTCCCGCCCGGGTCGGTGACCGGCGCCCCGAAGATCCAGGCGATGCGCGTGATCGCCGAGCTCGAGGCGACCGGTCGCGAGTCTTACACGGGCGCGCTCGGGTATGCGAGTCCTGTGGCAGGTCTCGAATTGAATGTGGCGATCAGGACGCTCGAGCTGCGCGGCGACCGGGTCTGGCTGGGCGTCGGCGGAGGCATCGTTGCCGACTCCGACCCGGCGCGCGAGCTGGAGGAGTGCTTCGTGAAGGCGCGCCCCGTGGTCGCGGCGGCCGGCGGGCGGATCGACGAGCCGCCGCCCGCGCGCCCGGCTCGAGTGCACGCCCTGCCGACGACCGCGCTCGCGGGGGGCGCAGATCGGCCCGACCCCGCGCACGGGGTGTTCTCGACCATGCTGGTGCGCGACGGCGCCGCGCTCGACGCCGACCGCCATCTGGACCGGCTCGCGCAGAGCATGAGCGCCGTGTACGGCGAACGGCTGCCCGCCGAGCTCGCCGGGCGGGTCCGCGAAGCGGCCGCGGGTCATCCGCTCGCCCGCCTGCGGGTGCTGGCCTCGGCGAGCGCGGCGCTGGAGCTCGACCTCCGCCCGCTGGCCGCGGAGCCGCGGCCGGCCGCCGTGACGCTCGCCCCGGCGGTGCTGCCAGGCGGGCTCGGAGCGCACAAATGGCGCGACCGCCGGCTGGTCGCCGAGCTCGAGCGCCGGCTGGGCGCACTGCCCCTGCTCGTGGACCTCGACGGCGACGTGCTCGAGGCGGCGATGGCGAACGTCTGGATCGTGGAGGACGGAGCCCTCGTGACGGCGCCGCTGGACGGACGGCTGCTGCCCGGCATCGTGCGCGAGCGTCTGCTCGCCTCGGCGCTCGACGCGCGCGAGGAGCGGATCGACCTGGGGCGCCTGGCGGCGGCGGACGAGATCTTCCTCACCTCGTCGGTGAGCGGCGTGACCCCGGCACGGCTCGAGGGCAGGCGGCGCAGCGGCGGCGAGACGGCCGCCCGGCTGCAGCGGCTGCTGCGCGAGCAGGCGGTGGGGAGCGCGCGGTGAGCCCGGGCGGCTACTTCGGGCGCGCGCTGGTGGTCGACGCGAGCGATGGCCGGGCGGAGCGGATCGCGCTGCCCGAGCGCGTGCTGCGCGGCTGCATCGGCGGCGCGGGCCTGGGCACCTGGCTGATGCACCGGCTCGCGCCCGCGCGCGTGGACCCGCTCGGCCCGGAGGCGCCGCTGGCGTTCGTGTTCTCCCCGCTCGTCGGCACCCCGCTCACCACGAGCGCGAAGTTCGCGGTGGTGGCCAAGTCACCGCTCACCGGCTTCCTGAACGACGCCCTGGCCTCGAGCCACTTCGCGATCGCCGGCAAGCTCACCGGCCACGACGCGATCGTCGTCCGCGGCGCCGCCGCCGAGCCGTCGGTGCTGCTCGTGGACGCCGGCGGAGCGCGGCTCGAGCCCGCCGGCGAGCTCTGGGGCCTGCCCGCGGACGAGGCGGAGCGCCGCCTGCGCGAACGTCACGGCGCCGGCTGGCGCGCCGCGGCGATCGGCCCTGCGGGCGAGCGGCTCGTGCGCTACGCGACCGTGTCCCACGACGGCCGGCACGCCGGCCGCGGCGGCCTGGGCGCGGTGCTCGGCTCGAAGAACATCAAGGCCGTGGCCGTGCGAGGGGCCGGGAAGCGCCCACCGCTCGCCGACCCCGACGCGGTGCGGGCCGCGGCGCGGGAGCTGCGCGAGCGCTCGTTCGGACCGGCCACCGCCAAGTACCGCGAGCTCGGCACGCTCGCCAACCTGCTGGCGTTCAACGAGATCGCCGCCCTGCCCTCGCGCAACTTCAGCGCCGCGAGCTTCGACGGCGCGCCCGCGCTCGCCGCCGAGCAGCTCTCCGAGCTGCGCAGCGTGGCGCGCAACAACTGCGCGTCGTGCACGATCGGCTGCGAGCACATCTACGCGGCCGGGGACGGCAGCCGGGTGCGGGTGGAGTACGAGAACGTGTTCGCGCTCGGGCCGCTGTGCGGCGTGTCCGACCCGGACGCCGTGCTGGCGGCGAGCGGACGCTGCGACGAGCTCGGCATCGACACGATCTCCGCCGGCGGCACGATCGCCTGGGCCATGGAGTGCGCCGAGCGCGGCCTGATCGACGCTCCCTGGCTGCGCTTCGGCGACGCGCCGGCATTGCTCCGCGCGCTCGACGAGATCGCCGGGCGCGAGGGCGAGCTCGGGTCCCTCCTGGCGGAGGGCTCGCGGCGCGCCGCCGCCGAGGTGGGCGGCGGCTCGGAGGCCTTCGCCCCGCACGTGAAGGGGCTCGAGCTGCCGGGCTACGAGCCGCGCACGCTGCAGGCGATGGCGCTCGGCCTGGCCGTGAACGCGCGCGGCGCCGACCACAACCGCTCGGGCGCGTACGAGGCGGATCTCGGCGGCGAGCTCGACCGCTTCGCCGGCGGCGAGCCACACGCCGCGGCCGCGATCGAGACCGAGGACCGCGCCGCGATCATGGACTCGCTGATCCTCTGCAAGTTCCTGCGCGGGGTGTTCGAGGACCCGTTCCCGGACTGGGCGGGCCTGCTCGCCCCGGTCACGGGCTGGGACGTGGACGGCGCCGAGCTGCGCCGCACCGCCCGCCGGATCGTGGTGGCCAAGCGGCTCTTCAACCTGCGCGAGGGCTGGACGCCGTCCGAGGACTGGCTGCCCGAGCGCTTCCTCGACGAGGGCCTCGAGCTCGAGTCGGGCCGGCGCGCCGAGCTCACGCCCGGCGGACTGCGCGCGATGATCGACGCCTACTACGCCGGCCGCGGGCTCGACTCGCGCGGGCGGCCGATCCCGGAGACGAGCAGCGAGCTCGGCTTGAGCCTATTTGTTCAGGAGGTACCCTGAGGCCGTGGCGATCAGCACACCGCTCGCTACCCGCAGCGTCACGCTGACGATCGACGGGCGGAAGATCCCCGAGTTCAAGTTCTGCGCCGCCGACGTCCAGCCCGTGATCTCAACCGGGGGCTCAGCTCCCGGCCCGAAGCAGCCGCCTCGGCCGGCTGCGCAGGGTTCCAGTCCCCCCGTGACACCTGGGCCGGCCGTGATGGACAGGGGCTAGGATGGCCGCCCGCCAGGGGCGCGAGTTCTTCGCCGTACGGAGGGTCTCCGAGGCGCTCGACGGCTTCCGCCCCGCGCGGCGCACCGGCGTCGAGCGGATCCCGCTCGAGAACGCCCTCGGGCGAGTGCCGGCCGAGGCGATCGAGGCCGGCGCGGCGCTACCCGGCTTCGCCCGCGCGACCGTGGACGGCTACGCGGTGCGCGCCGCCGACACCTACGGGGCGTCGGAGGGGATGCCGAGCTACCTGGACCTCACCGGCGAGTCTGTGATGGGCCAGGAGCCCGAGCTCGAGCTGCGCCCGGGCGGCGCGGTCGCGATCGCGACGGGGGCGCCGCTGCCGCCGCGGGCGGACGCCGTCGTCAAGGTCGAGCACACGCACGCCGCGAGCGAGGAGCTGATCGAGGTGCTGCGCCCGGCCGCGCCCGGCGAGGGCCTGGTGCGCGCGGACGAGGACGCCGCCCCCGGAGCGGTGCTCGCGCGACCCGGCCGGGCGCTGCGGGCTCACGACCTCGGGATGCTGGCGGCCGCGGGGGTGACAACCCTGCCGGCGTGCGCGCGGCCCACGGTGGCGATCGTCTCGACCGGCGACGAGCTCGTGCCGGCGGCCACCGCGGCCCTCGGAGCGGGCCAGGTGCGCGACGCCACCGCCATCGCGCTCGCGGCACTCGTGCACGAGGCCGGCGGGCTGCCGGTGTTCGCGGGGATCGTGCCCGACGACCTCGACGCCCTCACGGGCACCCTGCGGGCGGCGCTCTCGGGCGCGGACGTCCTGGTGGTCTCGGCGGGCTCGTCGGTGGGCGCGCGGGACGCGACCGCGGCGGCGGTCGAGGCGCTCGGCGAGCCGGGCATCTGGTGTCACGGGCTCGCGCTCCGCCCCGGCAAGCCCACGATCCTGGCTGAGTGCGAAGGCGTGCCGGTGATCGGGCTGCCCGGCAACCCGCGCTCGGCGCTCGTGGTGTTCCGGCTCGTCGGGATGCCGATCGTGCGCGAGGTCGGCGGCTGGATCGAGGCGCCGGTCGAGCCTTCCGTGCGGGCGCGGCTCGCGCGTGACCTGCCCTCGGCGGCGGGGCGACTCGACATCGTGCAGGTCGAGCTCGCCGGCGGCGATGCGGTGCCGCTGTTCGGCAGCTCCTCGCTCCTGTCGGTGCTCACGGCCGCCGACGGCTACCTCGTCGTGCCCGAGGCGGCGACCGGCCTTGCCGCCGGCAGCGAGGTCGAGGTCAGGCTCTATCGGTAGGCGACTCGTGGCTCGTTCGGCTCCCTTCATCCACGACATCCCGGCCGCCGAGGCGCTGGCCGCCTGGGTCGATGCCTGCGCCGAGGCGGGCTGTCCCGAACGCCTCGAGGCGATCGAGGTGCCGCTCGACCGGGCCGTGGGCAGGGTCACCGCCGAGCCGGTCTGGGCAACGCGCTCCTCGCCGCCCTTCGACGCCGCCGCGATGGACGGGATCGCCGTACGCGCCGAAGACACCGGCCAGGCGAGCGAGACCTCGCCCGTGCAGCTCGGCTCGGCCGCCTACGAGGTCGTGGACACCGGCGATCCGATGCCGGACGGCCGCGACGCCGTGGTGATGCGCGAGGACGTGCACGAGCGCGATGGCGGCGAGGTGGAGCTGCGCGCGGCGGCGGTTCCCTACCAGCACGTGCGCTCGATCGGCGAGGACGTGAGCGCGGCCGAGCTGCTGCTCCCGGCCGGCCACCGTCTGAGGCCGGTCGACGTGGCGGCCGCGGGAGCGGCGGGAGCTGCGCGGCTCGCGGTGCGCCGCCGCCCGGTGGTGGCGGTGATCCCGACGGGGGACGAGATTCGGCCGGTCGGGGCCGAGCTCGGCCCTGGCGAGCTCCCCGACACCAACTCGCTCATGCTCGCCGCCCAGGCCGAGGACGCCGGCTGCGACGTGGTGCGTCACCCGGTCGTGCCGGACGAGCAGCAGCGGATCGTGGACGCCGTACGGTCGGCGGCCGGCGGCGCCGACCTCGTGATCGTTATCGCCGGCTCGAGCGCGGGCCGCGACGACTACACCGCGGCGGTGGTCGAGGAGGTGGGCGTGCTCGCCGTGCACGGCGTGGCGGTCAAGCCCGGCCACCCGGTGGTGCTCGGCGCCGCTCGCGCCAACTCGGGCCCCGCCACCCCGGTCCTGGGGGCGCCCGGCTATCCCGTCTCGGCCGCGCTCACCTTCCACATCTTCGCCGCCCCGCTGCTCGCGCGGCTGGAGGGCGCGCCGCCGCCCGACCTGCCGCGCGCCCGGGCCTCGCTCGCCCGCAAGCTGGCCTCCGCGATGGGCACGGACGACTGGGTGCGGGTGCGCCTCGGCCGGGTTGGGGAGCGGCTCGTGGCCACCCCGCTGCCCCGCGGCGCCGGGGTGCTCACCTCGCTCGTGCGTGCCGACGGCCTGGTGGTGGTGCCCGCGGCGCTCGAGGGACACCATGCCGGCGATGAGGTCGACGTGCGGCTGCTGCGCGGCGTCGGCGAGATCGAGCGCACGATCGTGGCCACCGGCTCGCACGACCTGGTGCTCGACCTGGCCGCGTCGGAGCTGCGCGCGCGCGACTCGCGGATCGCGCTGGCGTCGTCGAACGTGGGCTCGCTCGGGGGGCTCACCGCGCTGCGCGACGGCCTCTGCCACCTCGCCGGCTCGCATCTGCTCGACCCGGACACAGGCGAGTACACGCTGCCCTGGATCGAGCGGCTCCTGCCGGACCGGGACGTGGCGGTGGTGAGGCTCACGCACCGCGACCAGGGCCTGATCGTGGCGCCCGGGAACCCGCTCGGGCTGACCGGGATCGAGGATCTCGTGCGCTCGGGCCTGCGCTACGTGAACCGCCAGCGCGGCGCGGGCACGCGCGTGCTCCTCGACCACGAGCTGACCACGCGCGGGATCGAGCCGGACGCGGTGGAGGGATACGCGCGCGAGGAGCACACCCACCTGGCCGTTGCCGCAGCCGTGGCGGCCGGCCGCGCCGACTGCGGGCTCGGGGTGATGGCCGCGGCGCGCGCGTTCGAGCTCGACTTCGTGCCGGTGGCGAACGAGCCCTACGATCTCGTGCTCGACCGGGGCGCCGTCGAGGCCCCGCTGCTCGCGCCGCTGTGGGAGCTGCTCGCGTCGAAGGAATTCGCCGCGCGCGTGACCGCGCTCGGCGGCTACGACACGACCGAGATGGGCGCCCGCATCCGCTAGCAACGGTCGCGGCGGCGCGCGTAGCGGGCCGGCCCCCCTGTCGCTTCTTGTTGGGTAGTCCATTGCGCCGGCTGTTGTCCGCCGGGCCTGGGCTGGGTGGGCCGGGTCCGGGCGCTCCCGGTTGGCAGGGCGCAGCCGTCCTGAGTTTGGTCGCTCCTGGCGTACAAAGTCAGGACGCTCGGCCGGGAGGGCCCGGTCGTCCTGGGTTGACCTTCCATAGGCAGGTGAACTCAGCACGACCTTGACGCCGGGCCCGCGGCTGAACCGTCGCGAGCGCCCGCTGGCCACCAACGGCAGGAAGAGCGGGCGCATCCTCACCCAGCCCAGATCGGGTCGAAGGTCGAGATCGCCCAACAAGAAGCGACAGGGGGAGCCGGCTAAACGTCGGAAGCCCGCGCGCGCGCCGCCGCGGCCCGGCGGGCGGCGCCGCGGGCGCGGTCGGCGGCGCCGTGGCCGCCGCCCGCCCCCCCGACGTTGATCTCCACGAGCCTGGCCGCCGCGGCGGCCGCCGCCTCGGCGAGCGTGACCCCGGCGCCGGCGTCGCCGCGCACGGCCGGCGCGGCCAGCCGCGTGACCTCGGCGCCGAGCTCCGCCACCTCGGCGGCGCACTCGGCGATCGCGAGCGGGGAGGCGCTCGCCTCCTCGAGCGCCGCCGCCAACCGGCTCGCCCGCGAGGGGTCGTCCTCGGGCAGGCGCCGCGCCTCGAGTACGGGCCCGTAGGAGGACAGCTCCTCCTCCGCGAGCGCCAGCGAGCGCTCGCGCAGCGCGCGCAGGCGCTCGGGCAGCGCGCCGTCGAGGAGCGAGTCCGTTCGCCTCAGCTCGATCGCCGCCGCCATCTCCACGAGCGCCGCGCCGAGCGCGCAGGCGCAGGCGCAGGACGAGCCGCCGCCGGGTGCCGGGGTGGCCTCCGCCACGCCGCCCAGCAGCGTCTCGAACGGCTGTCGGGCGAGGGTCTTCACCGGCCGCGATGCTAGCTCGGCGTCCGGTATGCTCGCCTGTACGAATTCGTTCAAGGGAGGAGACTGATGCCGGCGACCGCTGCCAGCGAGGCTGTCCTCGAGGACGTGAGCGACGAGCAGGTCGAGCGCTTCCGGGAGGACGGGTTCCTGATCATCGAGGAGGGCTTCCTCTCCGACGGCGCGATCGACGTGCTGCGCGAGCGCTTCGCGGCGCTCTTCGAGGGCGACTACGCGACCGGCATCGCGCCCGACGAGGTGAACTGGAAGCAGGGTCGCGACCCCGATGACCGCACGCGGCAGCTGTGCAACGGCTGGCGCTCGGACGACCTGATCGCCGCCCAGGTGCTCAGCGAGCGGACGGGACGGATCGCCTCGCGGCTGATGGGCTACCGCGGCGTGCGCATGATCCAGGACAACTGCCTCTGGAAGCCGCCGGGGGCGCGCTCGCTCGGCATGCACCAGGACGCCTCGTACGCCGGCTACCTCGTGCCCGCCGAGATGATCACGTGCTGGGTGGCGCTCGACGACACCCAGGCCGCCGGCGGCACCATCGAGCACGTGCGGGGCTCGCACCGCTGGCCGAGGACGCCGCCCGACCGCGGCAGCTTCCACGCCCCCGAGGACTGGCTCGCGCCGGTGACGGCGGCCACGCCCGAGGGCGTCGAGCCCGAGCGGGTTCCCGTCGTGGTCAAGGCGGGCGGCTGCGCGTTCCACCACGGCTGGACCTTCCACGGCTCGGGCCCGAACGAGGCGACCGTCGAGCGGCGCGCGCTCGTGACCCACATGGCGCCCGTCGAGGCGCGCTTCCATCCCACGAACGTCGACGTGATCTACTCGCGCTACCGCCGCCGCGGCGACCTCTCCCTCGACGAGTCGTTCTTCCCCGTGCTGTGGGACGAGGACGGCGCCCGCAGCGCCTGGCTCGACTCGCTGCCCGAGCTGCCCTGAGGCCTCCGGCTACGCGCCCGCCTCCGCCACGAGCGCGGGCGGGCGCGCCGAGTCGGCGCGACCCGGGTCGCGCGCCTCGATCTGCTCGAGCTTCGCGAGCAGGTTCTCCGCCATCCGGATCGAGGCGGCGTCGATCAGGCGGCCGTCGAGCGACACCGCGCCCTTGCCCTCGGCGGCCGCCTCGCGCATCGCCTCGACGATCCGGCGCGTGCGCTCCACGAGCCGCGGCGCCGGCGTGTAGACCTCGTTCGCCAGCTCGATCTGCGACGGATGGATCGCCCACTTGCCCTCGTAGCCGAGCACCGCCGAGCGGCGCGCCGCGGCGAGGTAGCCCTCGGGGTCCGTGAAGTCGCCGAACGGGCCGTCGATCGGCCGCAGCCCGTGCGCCCGGCAGGTCACCGCGATCCGTGCGAGCGGGTAGTGCCACTGGTCGCCCCAGTGACGCTCGCGCTCGGACGCCCCGGCCGTCGGGATCGGTGAGCACCGCGTAGGCCGGGTCCACTCCGCCGATCGAGGCCGTGTGGCTCTGGATCGAGGCGGCGTAGTCGGCGACGCCGAAGATCATCGCCTCCATCCGCTCGGGGCAGGCGGTGGCGATCTCGTCGACGTTGACCATGCCGATCGCGGTCTCGATCAGCACCGTCAGGCCGATCGTACGCTCGAGGTTCATCGCCGCCTCGATCTGCGTGAGCAGCGTGGCCACCAGATGTACGTCTCCGGCGCCGCTCACCTTCGGGATCACGATCGCGTCGACGTGCTCCCCGGCCTGCTCCACCACGTCCACCACGTCGCGGTAGCACCAGTGGGTGTCGAGCCCGTTGATGCGCACGGACACCGAGCTCTGACCCCAGTCGAGCTCGCGCAGGGCGTCGACGATGTTCAGCCGAGCCTGCTCCTTGTCATCGGGAGCGACCGCGTCCTCGAGATCGAGCATCACCACGTCCGCGCCGAGACCCGGCGCCTTCTCGAGCATCCGCACGTTGCTGCCCGGCACGCAGAGCTCGCTGCGATGCAGGCGCGTCTTGGTGGGCGTCATGGCGGTAGTAGAGCCGCGCGGCCGGGTGCCCGCAAGGCGAAATAGATGAATTCGCCTACACCCTCGTCGACCCTCAATACATAGATTTTTCGTTGGGTGTCACGCAAAAGTGTTAGGTTGCACCCGCAGCACAGGTGGGTAACCCTGTAAGACCCATGAAAGCCGACCTTCCCGTCCTGTCTCCCCCCGAGCGGCTGCTCTGCGGCCCCGGGCCCACGAACGTCGAGCCGGCGGTGCTCGAGGCGATGCAGCGCCCGATGCTCGGACACCTCGATCCGGACCTGCACGACGTGCTGCTCGACGTCGTGGCCATGCTGCGCCGAGCGTGGCGGATGCCCGACGGGCTCGTGCTGCCGCTCCAGTGCACGGGCACCGCGGGGATGGAGACCGGCATCGCGAGCCTGCTCGAGCCGGGCGACACCGCGGTGGTCGCGCGCAACGGCTTCTTCGGCGGGCGCATCGCGGAGATCGCCCGCCGTCACGGCGCGACGGTGGTGGAGGTCGAGGCTGACTGGGGCGAGGCGGTGCCGAACGAGCTGCTGCTGGAGACCCTCGACCGTCATCCCGAGGCGCGGCTGCTCGCGGTGGTGCACGCCGAGACCTCGAGCGGCGTAGAGCACCCGCTCGCGGAGCTGGCGACGGCGATGCGCGGACGGGACACGCTCCTGATGGCCGACTGCGTGACCTCCTTCGGCGGCGTCGAGCTCGACATCGGCGCCTGGGAGATCGACTTCGCCTACTCGTGCACCCAGAAGTGCCTGTCAGCCCCGCCGGGGATGTCGCCGCTCGCGGTGTCCGAGCGAGCGCTCGAGCGCATCCGCTCCCGGAGCGCGCCCGTGCCGTTCTCCTTCGACCTGCTGCTGCTCGAGCGCTATTGGGTCGAGCGGCCGGCCGCCTACCATCACACGGCGCCGATCCTCTCGATCTATGCCCTCCACGAGGCGCTCAGGAGTGCACTCGAGGAGGGGCTCGAGGAGCGCTGGGCACGCCACGCCCGCGCGGGCGCGCACCTCCAGGACGGGCTCCGCTCCCGCGGCCTCGAGCTGCTCGCCAACCCGGAGCGCCAGCTCGCGCCGCTCACCGCCGTGCGGGTGCCCGCGGGCGTGGACGACAAGCGCGTGCAGGCGCGCATGCTGCGCGAGCACGGCATCGAGATCGGCGGCGGCCTGGGACCGGCCGCCCCCGCCATGTGGCGGATCGGCCTGATGGGGATGAACGCGACGGTCGAGACGGCCGACCGCGTGGTGGCAGCGCTCGACGCCGTGCTGGCGGAGGAACGCGAGCCGGCGCTGACCTAGCCGTCGGGCCTCGTCAGCCGCAGGCGTTCGCCGTGTCCCCGCCGGCCAGGTCGGGACAGCGGTTGGTGCCGGCGCCGCCCTCGTGGTGGTCGTCTCCGGCGCCGCCCCTGAGCAGGTCGTCGCCCGGGCCGCCCGAGAGCACGTCCCAGTCGTCGCCGCCGGCGAGCTCGTCGTCGCCCGGACCGCCGTAGAGGGTGTCGTCGCCGCCGCCGCCCTCGGCCACGTCGTCGCCGTCGTCGCCGAAGATCGCGTCGTCGCCGCCGCTCGCGAGGATGCGGTCGTCGCCGCCCAGCGCGCAGATCACGTCGTCTCCCGAGCCGCCGCGCAGCACGTCGTCGCCGCGCGTGCCGGTGACCGTGCAGCCGCGCGGGTCGGAGTTGAACTCCTCGACCCCCATCACCGGGCGCAGGGAGCGGGCCATGTCGTCGTCCACGAAGTCGCGGCGCAGCACGTCGCCGGCGAGGGCGTTGCCGAGCGCGGCCATGATCATGCCCTGGTCGAGCGACAGGTAGAAGTCGGACACCCTGACCGCTGTCGACGTTCACCGAGTCGCGGAAGCCCCACTGGTCGAACACGGCGAAGTCGCGCTCGAGCTTGGCCAGCGTGTCGAGCACCTGCCCCGGACGGAAGCGCAGGCCGAGGAACGCCGCGTGGGGTGTGACGACGCCGTTCGTGTACTCGCTCGGCGGCGGGGCCGGCTGTGGGCTCGCGGCCCGGGCAGCCGGCGAAGCCCGCGTCCACCAGCGTGCGGTCGTTGTTCGAGGCGAAGCCGTTCGGGTCCATCCCGACCGCGTCGACGCCGTAGCCGGAGTAGCCGCCCTCCGGGATGTTCGACGGCGAGAAGCCCCAGTAGCCGTAGCCCGCCTCGACGAGCCCGTGTCGCCGCTGGGCGTCAACCGTGAGCGGGTGGTTCGAGCCCCAGCTGCCCGGCGCCCAGCGCTCCTCGGGAAGGAACAGGGCCGGCATCAGCGCCTCGAACATGCTGCCGCCCCAGCTCGGCGTCACGCGCGTGCCGGCGTACGGGTAGGCGCCGTCGAAGACGCCGACGCCGTAGTAGGTGCGCTGGAAGCCCAGCGGGCGCGTCTCCTGCCAGCTCCAGTCGCAGCTGTCGGGGAAGCTCCGCCAGGCGCCGAAGTAGTGCTTCTTCGGCAGCTCGCCCTTGGCGATCCCGATGTAGCTCGCGATGCGGCTCTCGCTGACGATCGTGTCGTAGCAGCAGGGCGCCGCCCCGGTGTCGGGCGCGTAGTGGAAGAGGATGCGGTTGACCTCCGGCCGGTAGTAGAAGCCGAAGTCCATCGTCGAGTAGAGCGCCTCGGTGCGCTCCGCGAGCTCCGGGACGGCGTTGCCGGCGATCCGCAGTCCGGTGGCGAGCCAGCCGTTGTCGACCGAGGACAGGATCGGTGTGAGCGGCTCACCGGACGGCGGCCAGATCGTGAGCTTCTCGCCGTCGCGGTGGTCGTACCAGTTGTAGAACTGGCCGCTCGGCTCGTGCCGCTCCATGCCCTCGAGGGTGTCGAGCGTCCGCTCGAGACGGCTCACGGCCTCGTCGTGGCCGATCAGCCCGAGCTCCTCGGCGACGACGGTGCTCCACATGTAGGCGCCGATGTTCGTGGTCGAGGTCTGCACGCTCCGGGTGCCGTCGAAGCGCAGCGTGTCGGCGGGCAGCCCGGACTCCTCGTCCGTCATCGCGACGAACGAGCGCCAGGTCCCCGCGGCATAGCGCTCGAGCGCGCCCGCGCCGCCCTGGGCGGACGCCTCCGAGGCGGGGACCGTCAGAGGATGGCGACTATCAGCGCTCCCAGGACGAGGTTGCGGAACTGTCGTGCTCGGTTCATCGCTCGGCCTCCATCGCTCATCCGATGGCGTACCCGGGGCGAACTTGCACGAACCCTTCGGGATCTGACCGGCAGTAAGTGACAGAAAGCGGGTTTTCCTGATAAACCTCGGCCCGTGACGGCCGGTCCTGACGTCCGCCGCATGCGAAATCGCGAGAAAGTGGTCGCCGCGCTCCGCGAGGCGGGCTCCGCCAGCCGCGCCGAGCTGGCGCGGCGCACCGAGCTGTCGCGCACCACCGTCGCGAGCATCGTGGTCGACCTCCAGCAGGAGGACCTGGTCGTCGAGCGCGAGGACGACGGCGGCGCCTCGCCCCGCGGCGGGCGCCCCCCGCGCCTCCTGTCCTTCAGCCGCTCGGCCGGAGCCGCGATCGGCATCGACTTCGGCAAGCGCCACCTGCGGGTGGCGGCGGCCGATCTCAGCCACGCGATCCTCGCCGAGGCCGAGCGCGAGCTCCGCACCGACGAACCGGCCGAGGTGGGCCTCGAGACGGCCGTGCAGCTGGTCGATCAGGTGCTGCGCGAGGCCGACCTCTCACGCTCTGAGGTGATCGGCGTGGGTCTCGGGCTGCCCGGCCCGATCGACATGCGCTCGGGGCGGGTGGGCTCGTCGTCGATCCTGCCGGGCTGGATCGGGGTGAGGGCCGAGGAGGAGCTCGGCTCGCGGCTCGGGCTTCCCGTGCACGTGGACAACGACGCCAACCTCGGGGCGCTGGCCGAGCTGCACTGGGGCGCCGCCGAAGGCCGCCGAAACGCCGCTTACCTGAAGGTCTCCACCGGCATCGGCGCCGGGCTGATCATCGACGGGCGGCTCTTCCACGGCGGCGCCGGCATGGCGGGCGAGATCGGCCACACGATCCTCCAGGAGGAAGGTCCCGTCTGCCGCTGCGGCAAGCGCGGCTGCCTCGAGACGCTGGCCGGCGCGGCCGCGCTCGTCGAGCTCCTTCACGGCACCCACGGCCAGGACCTGACCACGCAGCAGCTGCTCCGCGCCGCCGCCGACGGCGACTCGGCTGCCCGGCGCGTGCTGGCCGACGCCGGGCGGCACATCGGCACGGCGCTGGCGACGCTCTGCGACCTGCTGAACCCCGAGCTGATCGTGGTCGGCGGCGAGCTGAGCGCGGCGGGCGACGTGCTGCTGGATCCGCTGCGCGAGCAGGTCCACCGCCACGCGATCCCCGCCACGGCGCGGGGCGTCGACATCGTGCCCGGCGTGCTGGGGCCCCGAGCGGAGCTGCTCGGGGCCCTCGCTCTCGTGCTGGCGGGCCCGGAACAGCCCGCCGTGCCGGTCAGTTCACGGTGAACGACTGCTTCAGCTGCGCGCTCGAGCTGTTGCCGGCGTACACGTCGATCTGGCCCGACTCGACGACGAACTTGCCGCGGTTGTCGTAGAAGCCGAAGTCGCTGCGGTCGAGCGTGAACGTGACCGTCTTCGAGGCGTTCGGCCCACTCGCATCGAGCGTGACGCGCTCGAACCCGCGCAGCCGCCGCACCGGCTGGGACAGGCTCGCCACCGGATCGTTGATGTAGAGCTGCACCACCTCGTCGCCCTTGCGGCCGCCGGTGTTCGTGACGGTCACCGATGCCCTCACGCTCCCGTTGCGGTTCACGCTGGTCGAGCTCAGCTGCGAGGTTCGAGATCTCGAACGTCGTGTAGCTCAGCCCGTAGCCGAACTCGAACAGCGGTCCGCAGCTCGGGATGTCACGGTGCTGCGAGTTCCACTTGACGTTCTTGTTGCACGGGCGTCCGGCCGGCAGCCGGTTGTAGGAGATCGGCACCTGCCCGACCCGATACGGGAACGACGCGGGCAGCTTGCCGCCGGGGTTGACCTTGCCGAACACCACGTCGGCGACGGCGGGCCCGGCCTGCACGCCCGGGAACCACGCCTCGAGCAGCGCCGGCGTGTCGCCCACGATGTCCTCGAGCGCGAGCGGGCGGCCGTTGAACAGCACGACCGCGTACGGCGTCCCGGTGGCCTTGATCGCCCGGATCAGCTCCTCCTGGCGGCCCGGCAGGTCGAGCGTGCTGCGGCTGTTGGCCTCGCCGCTCATCTCCCGGGTCTCGCCGACGGCGATCACGACCTGGTCGGCCGCATCCGCGACCGCGACCGCCTCGGCGAAGCCGGCATCGGACTGGCAGCCCTCGGGATGCTCGTTCACGTCCCCGCTCTCGCCGAACGGCACCTCGCCGTTCGAGAGCTTGCAGCCCTCGGCGTAGGTCACGTTGGCCGGATCGCTGCTGGCCTCCTTGATCCCGTCGAGGACCGACACCACGTCGTTGTCGTCGCCGCGACCCCACCAGGGGCCGAGCATGTCGTGCCGGTTGTCGGCCAGCGGGCCGATGACTGCCGTCTTCTTGCTCGGGTCGAGCGGCAGGATCCCGCCCTCGTTCTTGAGCAGCACCATCGACCTGCCCGCGGCCTCGCGCGCGGCCTCGAGCGCGTCGGGCTTCAGCATCTCCGCCTCGGCCTCCTCGGGCGTGAACTGCGAGTACGGGTTCTCGAACAGGCCGGCGCGGAACTTGACTCGCAGGATCCGGCGCACGGCGTCGTCGAGGCGACGCATCGAGATGCGGCCGTCCGCGAGCAGCTCCAGGCCGTTGTCGCGGATCAGCGAGCTGGTCATCTCGGAGTCGACTCCGGCGTTCAGCGCCAGCGCGCCGGCGGCCGGGCCGTCCTCGGCCACGCCATGCCCGCACTCGCCCTCATCGGGGTCCTTGGGCGGGCAGGCGCGCAGCTCGGCGACGGCGGTCCAGTCGCTCTCCACGAAGCCGTCGAAGCGCCACTCGCCCTTGAGGATGTCGTTCATCAGGTAGCTGTTGCCGCAGCCCGGCGAGCCGTTGATCGCGTTGAACGAGCACATCACGGTGTCGGCGCCGGCGTCGACCGCGGCCTTGAAGGGAGGCAGGTAGAGGTTGCGCAGCTGCCCCTCCGACATGTCGGTCGTGTTGTAGTCGCGGCCGGCCTCGGGCTCGCCGTAGGCGGCCAGGTGCTTGGGGCTCGCGACGAGCCTGTCGCGCGCGCTGTAGTCGCCGCCCTGCGTCGCCTTCACGCGCGCGGCCGCCATCACCGAGTTCAGGTAGGGGTCCTCCCCGGCGGCCTCGGCGATCCGGCCCCAGCGCGGCTCGCGCGAGACGTCGACCATCGGGGCGTACGTCTGCTTCAGCCCGACCGCGGCCGACTCGCGCGCGCCGTACATCGCGTCGTCGCTCGCCATCTTCGGGTCGAAGCTCGCGCCGGTGCCGAGCGGGATCGGGAAGACGGTGCGGAAGCCGTGGATCGTGTCGAAGGCGAAGAGGAGCGGAATCTTCAGCCGCGTCTCCTCGACGGCGATCCGCTGCATCCTGCGGATCGTCGCCGGGTCGGTGACGCTGAGCACGGCGCCGAGGCCCTTGCGGATCTCGTCGTCCGTGGCCTTGAAGTCGGGGAAGAGCTGCACCTGCTGCAGCTTCTCCTCGGTCGTCATCTGCGCGAGGAGGTCCTTCACGCGCTTCTCGATCGCCCGGTCGGCGGGCGGACGGGCGGGCGCCAGGGCGGCCTCGTCGCTCGACTGTGTCTGGGCCACGACCCCTCCGGCCGCCCCCATGCAGAGCGCGACGATCGCCGCGCCGATTGCCGCCTTGCGCCTGCTCATGCTCATGCCCTCTCCTCGCCCCTCACGACTAAGCACCTCGGCGCTACCCCGGGCCCACTTGCACTAAACCAGGGGCCGCTCGGGCGGGTCATTGTGTTCAAACCGGGCAGATTTCAGGCCGAATCTTCGCCAGGAACCGATGGTTTTCGACACGCGGCCCCGGAGCTAGGCATCCGTGCGCGCGAGCACGTGGCGCGCCGCCGGCGAGGCGCAGAAGGCCATGAAGGCCTCGACCTCGGGACGCACCGGCCCCACGGCCGAGCGGACCACGTGCCAGCGCCGCCGCGGCAGCCCGCCGCGCGGCGAGATGGTGTCGAGCAGCCCGTGCTCGAGCTCGAGCTCGACCGCCGCGCGCGACTGGAGCGCCACCCCCAGGCCCGCGCGGGCGGCCTGCTTGATCGCCCCGTTCGAGCCCAGCGTGAGCAGCTTCGGCTCGATCCCCCATCCCGCCAGCCATTCCTCGCAGAGCGTGCGCGTGCCGGAGCCCGGCTCCCGGAGCAGCCAGGGGCGGCCGGCCAGCTCCTCGACCGCCACCCAGGGACGCCTGGCGAGCGGGTCCCCGGGCGCCGTCACGAGGGCGAACTCGTTGTCGGCGAAGTCCTTCCCCATGAGCTCCGCGTCCGGCGGGATGCGGCCGGTGATGGCGACGTCCGCCTCGTGATCGAGCACGCGCCGGAACACCCGCTCGCGGTTGCCGACGTCCAGACTGATCTCGAGCTCGGGGCGGCCCTCGCGAAACGCCTGGATCAGCTGCGGCGCGAGGTGCTCCCCCGCCGTCGTCACCGCGCTCACCCGCAGGCTGTGCGTCTCGTGGCCGGCCGCCTCGCGCGCCGCGCGGGCGCCCTCCTCGAGCAGACCCAGCACGTCCGCCGCGTAGCGCGCGTAGGCCGCCCCGGCGGCGGTGGGCCGCAGCGTGCGCCCGGCCCGCTCGGTGAGCGTCACGCCGAGCTCGCGCTCGAGCGCCGACACGGCGGCCGAGACCGAGGGCTGGGTCACCACGAGCTCCTCAGCGGCCGCGGTGACCGACCCGCGCCGCACGACGGTCAGGAAGGCGGTGAGCTGGGTGAGGGTAACGGCCATGCTCGCCCCCCAATGTATAGATGCAGATCTAAGTATGCAGCGCCGAATCCGCCCCCGTGTCCGGGCGTGGCTCGGCCCGCGGCGGCGAGCCGCCGATCGCCAGGGCGGCCCGGGCCGTGACGGCGTGGTAGAGGATCAGCAGCTGCACGAGCGCGAGCGAGTCCGACCTGCGCAGGTCGGTGCCCACCGTGAACTCGCCGAGGCGCCGGATGCGCAGATGCGAGGCGAAGCTCATCCGCTCCCAGACCGCCTCCTCGAGCTCCGCCGCGTGGTCGGGGTCGAGGTCGCCGGGGATGCGCAGGAGCCACTCGCGCTCGCGCTTGATCAGGGCGGGACCGCCGACGCCTTCGAGCAGCGGCGCCAGGTCGGGGTGCGGGAGCGTGTCGCGCAGGATCACGTCCGCGTCGAGGTGAGCGGGGTCACCGGACGCCCCAGGCACGAAGGCCACCACGATGTCGGCGTGCGCGCGCTGCGGGTAGATGTAGGCCTCGGCGTCGCGCTGGCGCCGGTCGAGCTCGGCCAGCACCTCGTCCGTCGTATAGCCGCGCCGGGTGCAGTCTCGCTTGAGCTTCCAGGCCCGGCGCAGCTCCTCCGGCGGCGAGAGCGCCACCAGCACGTCGTGCACGCTCCGCAGCGTCTCCGTGTGGTAGTTGAGCAGGCCCTCGACCACCAGGAAGCCCGCCGGGCGAACGTACGCCGGCGGCTGGAAGGTGCCGTGGCGGTGGTCGTACACCGGCTTCAGCACCGGCTCGCCGCGCCGCAGGTGCACCAGGTGCTGCGTGAGGATGTCGAGGTGGTTGCAGTCGGGGTGGAGCGGGGTGAGCCCGACCTCGGCGCGCCGGCGGCGGTCGAAGCGGTGGTAGTCGTCGGCGGAGATGCGCGTCACGTGGGCGTCGCCGAGCACTCGCGTGAGGCCGCGGCTGATGGTCGTCTTGCCGGCCCCGGAATCGCCGACGATGCCGATCACGATCGACCGTGCCATCGCGCCCGCGCCTACGAGCCCTGGATCCCGAGCCGCTCGTAGCGCCCGCCGTGGAAGAGCAGCGGCGTGCCCTCGTTCGCACGCGCGTACTCCACACGACCGAGGAAGAGCGAGTGGTCGCCGCCCCAGTACGAACGCTCCACCCGCGCGACGAAGTGGGCCAGCGCGCCGTCCACGAGAGGCGTGTCGCGCACGAGGTCGAAGCGCGGCTCCGGGAGGCTCTCGCCCTGGCGCCCGGCGAAGCGGTCCGACAGCGCGCTCTGGGTCACGCATAGCACGCTCACCCCGTAGCGCCCGCCCTCGTGCAGCATGCCGCACATCTTCGTGCGGCGGTCGACTGAGATCAGGACCAGCGGTGGGGCCAGCGAGACCGACATGAACGCGTTCGCCGTCATGCCGTGCACCTGCTCGGCCGAGCGCGTGGTGATCACGGTCACGCCGGTGGCGAACATGCCGAGCGTGCGGCGCAGGGTCGTGGCGGGATCGTCGCCGCCGTCGGCGCCGACGTCCGGCGCCTCCTCGACCGCGACGTCCTCGAACGCCTCGTCGCCGATGCCGCCAGGCCCCGCGAACGAGATCGGAAAGTCGAACTCGGCCGGTGGGCGGGCGGCCACGGCTACGACCTCGGCCGCGTCTTGTCGGGGTCGTAGAACGGGACGCGAACCACGCTCGCCGGTATCCGCTTCTGGTGCCCGTCGAGCTTGCCGATCTCGACCTCGGTGCCGAGCTCGGAGTACCGGACGGCCATGCGGCAGAGCGCGACGTTCTTGCGCAGCGTGGGGCTGCGCGTGCCGCTCGTGACGACTCCGACCCGCTGCCGCCCGACGTAGACCTCGTCGCCGTGGCCGGCGACCTCGTGGCCGTCCAGCTCGAGCCCGACGAGCGTGCGCTGCGGGTGCTCCGAGCGCTCGACGAGCGCCTCCTTGCCGACGAAGTCGTCCTCCGAGTCGAGCTTGACCGTGAAGCCGATGCCCGCCTCGAACGGGTCGACCTGGTCGTCGAACTCGTAGCCGGCGAAGATCAGCCCCGCCTCGATGCGGATCATGTCGAGCGCCTCGAGCCCGAGCGGCTTCATGCCGTGACCCTTGCCGGCCTCGGCGATCGCGTCCCAGACGGCCGGGCCGTCGTCCGGGTGGCAGAAGACCTCATAGCCGAGCTCGCCGGTATAGCCGGTGCGCGAGACGACGATGGGCGTGCCGTCGTACGTGCCGATCCTGCCGACGAGGAAGCGGAACCACTTGAGCTCCTCGAGCGACGGATGGGTCGGCGGAGTCCAGACGAGCTTCTTCATGATCTCGCGGCTCTCCGGGCCCTGGACCGCCAGGTTGTGGAGCTGGTCGGTCGAGGGCTTCACCCAGACCTTCAGGCCGAGCCGCTCCGCCAGCTCCCTGAGCCACACCCCGTCGTACTCATCCCCGCCGATGAAGCGGAAGTTGTCGTGCCCGAGGCGGAAGACCGTCGCGTCGTCGACCATTCCGCCGGTCTCGTTGCACACGGCGGTGTAGACGACCTGGCCGACCGCGAGCCGGCGGATGTCGCGCGTGACGGCCCACTGCATCAGCAGCTCGGCGTCCGGGCCGAGGATCTCCCACTTGCGGAGGGGCGAGAGGTCCATCACGACGGCCTTCTCGCGGCAGGCCCAGTACTCGGCGATCCCGCCCTCGTTGTTGAAGCAGTGCGGCAGCCAGTAGCCGCGGTACTCCACGAAGCTCTCGGTGAGCTTGCTGGTGCGCGGGTGGAACGCCGTCTCCTTGGTCATTACTGGCTCGGCCTCCGGGGTCACGCGATGGGCAATCGCCGTCTGAAAGCGATTCTCGGGCGAGTAGACGCGAACGTGGATGTCTGTGCACTCCCAGGCGTTCGCCGCGTCGATGTCGTCCGGGCACGCCGACGACGCGCACACGAGGTCGCCCAGCGCCCGCAGGAGGACGTAATCGCCGGGCCGCGACCAGGGCTCGTCCATGTGCAGCTGGTGCTCGCGGTCGAGGCCCGTGTTGTAGAAGAGGTTGAGCGCCTCCCAGCCCTTGCGCTCGGCGATCCCGAACCGGGTGACCTGGCCGTTGAAGTTGTCCGTGCAGTTGACGTGCCCGGGATAGCCCATGTCCTCGTAGTACTTCGCGTAGCAGGCGAGGCCGAACATGTCGTGCCGTCCGACCGTGTCCTGCACGACCTGGACGAGCGGGTCCTGGTCGACGTCGAAGAACTTGCTGTAGATCCCCGGCGAGGGCACGGCCGCACCCATCAGCGTGCGGGTCGTGACGCCGTCGAGCCCGCGCTCCAGTCCGTTCTGCAGCTTCTGCTCGGTGGAAGGCGAGGAAGTCCGAGCACTGCTTGCCCCGCACGTCGATGATCTGGATGTACTCGCCGTCCCTCACCTCGTAGGCGAGGGCGCTCGCCTTGTCCACGCGGAAGTCGAGCCGGGGCTCCGCGAGCAGCGGCGGCAGCTCGACCTCGACCTCGGGCCGGGGCGTGGCCCGCTTGACCTCGACGATCAGCGCGGACGCGGGCGGGTCACCGTCGATCACGCGCCCGCCGGGGGCGGCGACCGTGAGCACGGCGTCGCGCTCGACCGCGAACGACTGCGACGTGCCCGGCCGCGACTCCGGGCCGAACAGGCGGATCGGCAAATGGCGCTCGCCCAACGCACCGGGATCGTCCAGGACCAGCTCGGCCGGCTGGCCGCCGTCCGGGTCGATCACGGTGACCCGGTCGTCGCCGTGCAGCTGGACCGTCGTGCTCCCGCCGGGCCGCACCCACCAGGACTCGAAGGCCCGGTCGACGGGCCTCAGACCCGAGGATGTCAGCCGGGGGCTCGCGCCCCCGGGCCCCCGTGGCGCCTGGCCGGTGGTTGGCCCTTGAACGGCCACGACGTCCCCTTACGCCTTCCCTGCCGGCTCCTTGGCCTCGTCCTTCTCGGCCTGCTCCGAGAGCTGCTTGGCGAGCTCGCGCTTGCCGGCGGCGTCGAGCTTCTTGACCTCGTTCTCGACCACCCGGCGGTTGTAGGTCTGGTTCCAGTAGTCGAGCGCGTCGAACCCGAGCAGCACGGCCTTGCCCACGAACTGGCGCAGCACCTCGTTGGTCGGGCCCATCACCCAGCCGGCCTTGGCGTCGCGCACGTAGCGCTCGAGCTCCATGTCGCGCTTGTAGCCGGAACCGCCGCAGGCATGCAGCATCTTGTCCACGTGGTGGGCGGTGTTCTTCGCCGCCTCGAACTTGATCTGCCAGGCCCAGTGCAGGTAGTCCGCGCGGGCGGTCTCGCCCACCTCGAGCACGCGCCGGTTGTCGTCCGTCGCCCGGTCCATCGCCTGGGCCACCGACATCACGAACACGCGACAGGCGTTGGTGTCCATCACGGCCTCGCCGATGTAGTCCTGGATCGTCGGGTAGTCGGCTACGCGCATGCCCACGTCCACGTGCCGCTTGCGCGTGGTGTGGCGCTTGGCGATGTCGATCGCGCCCATCGTGATGCCGTTCCACACCGACGAGGAGCCGATCAGGAACCAGGGGTCGACGGCCTCGTCATTCGAGGTGGCGCCGTCGCCGAGCGGGCCCACCACCTGTTCGGCGGGGATCTCGACTCCCTCGACCTGGATCGGCCCGGACTGGTTGCCCCGCAGCCCGAGGGCGTCCCAGAGCGAGGGCTGCGCCTGCACGTCGTCCCCGTCGATCACGAACACCGACAGGTCGTCATAGCCGGTGAAGTCCGGGCTGGTGGTCTGCACCACGTAGAAGTCGGCGAAGCCGCCCGAGGTCGTCCAGGACGCCTTCTTGTTGACCTTGAAGCCACCGTTCGAGCGCTCCGCGCTCGATGAGAACGGGTACCAGAAATGCGAACCCGTCTCGGGATCGGAATAGGAGAGCGTTCCGATCTTGCAGTCGCCCAGCGGCTTGATGTACTTCTCGACAAGCTCGTCGGTGGGCCGCAGCATGATCGTGGCCACCGCGCTGATGTGCATGACGTAGCACATCGCGGTCGAGGCGCAGCCGTAGCGGGCAAGCGTCTCGCAGACCATCGTGTACGCCACGTGGTTCTCGCCGAGGCCGCCGTACTCCTCCGGCACCGTCAGGGCCAGGAAGCCGTGCTCGGCGAGGATCTCGAAGTTGCGACGCGGATAGAGCAGCTCGTCGTCGGAGCGCTTCGCGTTCGCGCGCATCTCCTTCTCGCAGAGCTCGATCAGCGTCGCGCGCAGCTCCTTCTGGCGGTCGGTCAAGAGCCAGTCCGGGTCCCACTCGTAGCCCAGGCCCCAGAAGGGCTCCTCACCCCAAGTCTTCTCCACGATCCTCACTCCTGAGTCGAATTCGTACAAATTAGTTCATCCAGCCGTCCGGAACAACCCAGACGAGGCAGCCTGCGTCGCGGCGTACGCGCCGCGCGCGCCGGAAGCTCAGCCGTCCGATCCTGTTGAGATCGGGGCCGAACACGAGCAGCCCGGTGTCACGCTCCTGCACGAGCTCCAGCAAGGCGGTCAACGGTCACTTGGCTCTTACCCGCAGCAGCTCCGTCTTGACCTCCGAGCGGCCGCGGCACGCGACGGTCCTATCGGACGAGAGGGGCGGGCGCAGCGCGTGGCTGGCGGCGCCGCCGTTCGTCGACTGAACTGTCCGCTTCCAGCCCTCCCAGCTCGCACACCTAGGCGAGCGGCCGCGCGTCCAACGAGGTCACGAACGCCTCGGGCGCGGAGATCGCGGCGCGTGCTAGGTTCG
>CAWEVH010000002.1:0-309020 GCA_963812415.1 uncultured Thermoleophilaceae bacterium
CTATCCCGATCTCCACGGCGTCGCCCGCGGCAAGGACGTGCCGATCGCGGAGTTCGACCACGTCCTCGACCACGGCCTTCGCTTCTGCGCAGCCGTCATGGGCACGGACCTGCGCCACACGCCCGTCGTGGGCGGCGGCGAGGGCTATCCCGATCTCATTGCCCGCCCCGACATGACGACCATGGCCGCGCTGCCGTGGGAGCCGGAGGTGGCGAGCTGCCTGGCGGATCTCGAGCCGGCCGAGGGCGGCGCCCCCATCGCGGACCCGCGCGCGGCCGTGCGCCGGGCCACGGATGAGCTCAGGGCGATCGGACTGGACCCGGTCGTCGGCCCCGAGCTCGAGTTCTTCCTGCTCCGACGCGATCCGGCCGCGACACACGGCATCCGGCGCCGCGTCGACCGGCCGAGCATGGTCTACACGGTCGGGCCCCAGGCGGACCCCGGCGGCGTCGTACGGGAGATGACCGAGGCGCTGGCGCAGCTCGGCTTGGAAGTGCTCGCCTTCAACCACGAGTTCATGAACAGCCAGTACGAGATCAACCTGCGCCACACCGACGCGCTGCGGGCCGCCGATCGGGCGTTCCGCCTGAAAGCGGCCATCAAGGACATCGCGACGCGGCACGGGCTCGTCGCCACCTTCATCGGCAAGCCCTTCAACGACCAGGGTGGCTCGGGCACACATCTCCACGTCTCGGCGAATCGGGACGGGCGCAACGCGTTCGATGCGCCGGGCGGCGAGCACGGCGTGAGCGACGAGCTCCGCGGGTTCACCGCCGGCCTGCTCGCCCACGCCGCCGGGCTGATGGCATTCCTGAACCCCACGATCAACGCCTACCGGCGCATCCGACCTGACTCGCTGGCGCCCACCCACGCGAACTGGGGCTGGGACAACCGGAGCACCTACATCCGCATCCCGGCGGAGCGCGGGGGCGCCACGCGCATCGAGATCCGGGTCGCCGACGGCGCCGCGAACCCGTACCTGGCGATCGCCGCAGTGCTTTCCGCGGGTGCCCACGGCCTACGGGATGGCCTTCGCCCGCCGCCTCCCGTCGAGGGCGACGCGTACCGGGCGGCCCGCGAGCTGATCGGCCGACCACTTCCCGCGTCGCTGGACGCGGCTCTCGACGCGCTGGAGAGCGACGAGGTCCTCTGCCGGGCGCTCGGCCCCGAGATCGTCGAGACGTTCCTCGCCGTCAAGCGCTTCGAGAGCGAGCGCCACCGCGCCTGGGTCTCGGACTGGGAGATCACCGAATACCTCCATCACCTGTGACGGCGAGCAGCAACGACGAACCAATGTGGGATGAACGAATCAGCGTCGTTCAAGGGTTTGCGGATGCCATCACCGAGCGCGATCTCGAGCGGGCACTCGAGCTCTGCCACCCGGACATCGAGTTCTTCTCGATGCTGGCCGAGCTCGACGCCAGGCCCTACCGGGGCTTCGGCGGCATCCGCAGGTACTTCCGGGACGTCGATGCGACCTGGGACGAATGGCGGGTCGAGGTCGAGGACCTGCGCTCATCACATGACGGCCGTGTCGTGATCGTCATGTCCACTCACATGCGCGGCAAGGGCAGCCATCTGCCCTTCGCCCAACGCGTGGCGAACGTGTGGGAGTTCAAGGACGAGAAGCTGTGGCGGGCAACGCTGTACCGGGATCCGGCGGACGCGCTGCGCGCGATCGAAGCACGCAGGGGCTGAGCCGCTCGTGAGCGATGAGCTGGCACCCTTCGCCGTCGACGTCGCCGGAGGCCGAGCTTCGGGACCTTCGAGAGCGCCTGCGGCGAACGCGCTGGCCGGAGGCCGAGACCGTCGACGACTGGTCCCAGGGCGTCCCGCTCGCCTACCTGAGGGAGCTCTGCGGCTACTGGGCGGAGGGGTACGACTGGCGGGCGACCGAGCGGCGGCTGAACGCCGTGCCGCAGTTCCGGACCGCGATCGACGGGCTCGGCATCCACTTCCTCCACGCCCGGTCGCCGCACCCGGATGCCCTGCCCCTGGTCATCACCCACGGCTGGCCCGGGTCGGTCATCGAGTTCCTGAAGGTGATCGACCCGCTCACGGATCCCACCACGCACGGCGGTGATGCCGACGACGCGTTCCACGTCGTGTGCCCCTCGCTGCCCGGCTACGGGTTCAGCGACAAGCCGGATCGGCCCGGCTGGGGCATCGACCGGATCGCCGGCGCCTGGGCGCAGCTGATGGCGCGGCTGGGCTACGAGCGCTACGGAACACAGGGCGGCGACTGGGGCACGAGCATCAGCGCGACCCTCGCCCAGCGCGATCCCGACCACATCGTCGGGATCCACCTGACCCCGCCGCTCGCGCCGCCCGACCCCGCCACCTTCGACAACCTCACCGAGCGAGAACGGGCGGCGCTCGCATCCCTCGAGCACGCCGCTGAGTGGGACTCCGGCTACTCCCGGGTGCACGCCACCCGGCCCCAGACGATCGGCTACGGCCTGGCCGACTCGCCCGCTGCCCTGTGCGCCTGGATCATCGAGAAGTTCTGGGCCTGGACGGACTGCGACGGGCATCCCGAGAACGCCCTCACGCGCGACGAGTTGCTCGACAACCTCATGCTCTACTGGCTCCCCCGTAGCGGCGCCTCGTCCGCGCGCCTCTACTGGGAGAGCATCCGCCAGGTGGACGAGTGGATCTCCGGCTCGGTGACGGAGGCGATCGACGTGCCCGCGGGCTGCTCGATCTTCGCGAAGGAAATCCAGCGCCCGTCACGCCGCTGGGCGGAGAAGCGCTTCACCGACATCCGCCACTGGAACGAGCTCGACAGGGGCGGCCACTTCGCGGCGTTCGAGCAACCGGAACTGTTCGTGCGAGAGGTCCGCGACGTGTTCCGGCAGCTTCGCTGAACGTCCGGGACAGGCCCGTCACTCGACGATCTTCCAGAAGGAATCCTTCCGGCTGATCTTGCCGTCGACGAACTCCAACAGGTCGCACCCTCGCACCTCGATGCGCTCGCCCGTTCGCCGGGTCCCCCTGATCGTCCACTCGGAGACGGCGCGGTCGCCGCAGGCCCAGTGGCGCTCGTCGCCGTAGTGGACGTCGGGTATCCCGTCGAGCCGGGACTGGATCCCCTCCCGCACCTGCTGCTTGCCCACCAGCCGGCGTCCCCCCGGCCCGGGGCCGCGCGGCATGTCGAGGACGCAATCCTCGGCGAAGAAGGACATGATCGCGTCGACATCGTGCGCGTTGAACGCGTCGAGGAAGGCTTGGAGCAGCGGGGTGGCGATCTTCGTGCTGGCCATGGCTGCGTCTCCGGTCGGGGAGCCCGAGCCTCGCGCACGGGCCCCCGGGGCGCAACCCCCGTGAGCGGTCTCACACACCACTGCGACGGCGCGGCTTAGGCTCGCCGACTATGACAACCCTGGCTCAGCACACCACCCTCGCCGACCCGGTCGCGGTCCCCCAGATGAACGCCCAGGAGCGTCTGACGTTCATGATCTACGCGGTCCTCGGCGCCGTCCTCCTGACCTTCCTGCTCGCGACCTCCGCGTTCTGGCTGATCTGATCTCGGGCGGGTGGAGGCCCGTTTCGCGGGCGCTGCGCGTCGTAGCATTGAGGCGATGCGGCCCCAACCGCTGATCGCCGTCCGGGACGTCGAGGCGACCAGCCGCTGGTATCAACGTCTGCTCGGCTGCGAGAGCGCGCACGGCGGCGCCGAGTACGAGCGACTGACGGTCGGGGGCGAGCTCGTGCTCCAGCTGCACGCCTGGGACGTCGAGCATCATCACGGAGCGATCGGCGATCCCGAGGCACGGCCGTACGGCAACGGCGTGCTGTTGTGGTTCGAGCTGGAGGACTTCGACGGCGCTGTGGAGCGCGCGGCGGAGCTGGGGGCGGAGATCGTGCTGGCTCCGCACCGAAACCCGCCGGAGGGCGAGCCCGGCGGACCCGCCCACCGCGAGATCTGGGTGCGCGACCCGGACGGCTACACGGTGGTACTGGCGAGCCCTGACGGCGAGGCCGCCTGAGCCGACGAGGCCTACGCCCGCGCCGCGCGCTCGTCGATCGCGGCGCGGAGGCGCCGGGCGGCCTCCGGCGCTTGCTGCTCGAGCGCCCACACGTCGCGCTTGAAGAAGGCCATGACGCGCATCTCCGTCGTCGCGACGACCGTCGCCGTTCGACGACCCGAGGCCAGGACCGCGACCTCTCCGATGACCTCGCCCGGCCCGACGGAAGCGAGCCTCGCCCCATCCGCCGAAACCTCCGCCGACCCCTCCTCGACCAGGAAGAGCGCGTGGCCGAAGTCGCCCTCGGTCATCAACGTGTCACCCGCTGCGAAGGTGCGCTCGGCTGCGGCGGCCGCCACCGCATCGAGCTCTGCGTCGGGAATCCCGGCGAGGAAGGCATGGGTCGCGAGCCGTTGACGGTCCATCCGCCGGCCAACGTACCGGGCTCCGGCGCGAGGCTTGAAAACTTCTTGTGAACGACGATCCGGCTTGGCTTCAGCGCGGCGTGACCGGCGGCAGCAGCGCTTCGTCGAACAGCGGACAGTCGTCGAAGCGCTCGCAGCGCCATGGTCGCGGAGAGGTCGTGCTCCACGTAAGCGCCGACCCCGAGCGCGCCGATGACATCAGCGCGATCGCGGTGCTCTTCGGGGCGGAGTGACCCGGGCATGATGTCCACATGGTGGTGCGCTGGGCGCTGTTCGACCTGAACGGCACGCTGCTCGACCCGGGCGGCGTGGGCGCGCCGCTGGGCCTGTCGCGGGAGCAGTCGAGCGCCGCGCTCGACGACGCGATCCTCGGCGCGATGGCCGAGACGCTTTCGGGCGGCTACCGGCCCCTGCCCAAGCTTCTGCGGGCGGCGCTGTACCGGCGGGCCGGCACGGACAGCGGGCTCGACGAGGCGATGGAGCGCGCCCGGCACATGCCGCCCTTCCCCGACAGCGCCCCCGCCCTCGACCGCCTCCGGGCGGCCGGGATCGAGACCGGCGTGCTCACCAACAGCCCACGCGAAGTGGCCGAGGAGGCGCTCGAGGCAGCCGGGCTGCTGGCGCGACTCTCGCTCGTGGCCGGAACCGACGCGGTCGAGGCGTTCAAGCCCGATCCGCGCGTCTACCGGCTCGGCCTCGAGCGCACGGGCGCTCGCCCGCCGGAGGTGTGCATGATCGCCGCCCACTGGTGGGACCTCATGGGGGCGGCGCGCGTCGGCCTGCGCACGGGGTTCGTCGAACGCGAGGGGCGGGGTCGGATGCCGCTCTCCCCCGCCCCCGATTTCCAGTCGGCGGACCTCGAGGAGCTCGCCGAGCTTCTGGTCGCCGACGGCCTCTGACCCACGAGTCGGCCTACCCCGCCGCAGGCGCGGGCACGTCGCTCGGGCGCCGCGTCCGGGCGGCCGCCACGAACACGAGCGCCAGCCCGGCCAGCGCCCAGGCCGCCAGCACCGCCACGTGGCCGCCGGCCGCCGCGCCATCGAAGAACCCGGTGCTGCGGAGCAGGTTGCCGCCCGCCCCGGGCGGCAGCAGCTGGCCGATCGCGCCCACAGGCTGCGGCAGCAGCTCCGGCGCCGAACCCACCCCCGAGAAGGGGTTCCCGATGAGGACCATCGCGAGCGCGCCGGCGATCGCCCCGCGCTCGCCGAACAGCGCGTGGAGGCCGGCCACGGTGGCGCCGATGGCGAGTACGGTCAGGCTGAGCACGGCCGCGTTCGCGAGCCAGTCGCCTCCGACCACGTCGAGCCACCCCTGGATGATGGCCACGGCCACGAGGCCCGAGAGGAGCGACCCGGCGAGGAGCAGGCCGGTCTTCGACAGCGCGCTCGTGCCGAGCAGCGCGGCGGCGGCGCCCGTGAGGATGCCGGCGATCAGCAGCGGCAGCACGGTCGAGGGCAGCGCGGCGCCACGTGGGGCGGCGCGCACGTCCTCGACCGCAACTGCTCCGGCTTCACCGGCGGCCACTGTCAGCTGCTGGGCGACGGCGCCGCTGGCGGCCGAGGAGGTGAGCACGGTGAGGCCGGCAGGCGTGGCCACGAATGCGCCGTAGACGTCGCGGTCGTCGATCGCCGCGCGCGCGGCCGCCGCGTCGTCGTAGCGGCGCAGGTCGAACGCGTTCTCGCTCGCGCTCAGCCGCTTCTCGAGCGCCTGGGTCGCCGGAGCGGGGCCGGCGATGCCGATCGGAAGGTCGCGCGGTTCGAGCCGCGCGCTCGGCCAGGCGAACAGCGTGAGCACCACCGCGACGGCGAGCGGGATGGCGACGAGGGCTTTCATCGGTGCCTCCTGTGCGGTTCGAGGGGGGGACAACTGGGCAACGAAGCGGCGGAACATCGCCGCCGTGGTCCAGTCCGCGAGCACGCGCATGCGCCGCGCCGCGCACGGCAGTTGGAGCAGATGGTACGCCCGCGGGACGTGGCCGCTCAGCTCTTCGTGAGCCCGAAGACCGTCGAGAACCACCTGCGCAAGGTGTTCATGAAGGTCGGGGTGAGCTCGCGCGTGGAGCTCGCGCGCGCCCCGCCGGCGAGTTTGTGGCCGCCTAGCCGCCCCAGCGCGCGCACGCGCCGGCCAGGCCATCCACGAAGCTCCCGAGCGTGGCGGTCTCGGCCTCCGCGTGCAACGGGTTGAGCTCGGTCACCGTCAGCGCCGCTCACGCGTGGATCGCCGAGCAGCACGGCGAGTGCCTCGAGGGCGGAGGTCAGGGGCACGCCGACGTTGCGCCCGGTGTTCTCCGAGAGCGGCGCGTCGACGAAGTCCACAACGTCGACGTCGAAGTGCACGGCGATCATCGTCCGCTCGTCCGGCAGCGCGGCGAGCGCGTCCCGGGCGGCCCTCGCGGGGTCGGCGGCCAGCGCCGCGACGTCGACCACCTTGAGCTGCTGGGCGGGCACCTGCTCGCGCTCCCAGCCGGTGGCCTGCGTGCGGTCGAACCCGAGCAGCACGATCTGCTCCGCCCGCAGCGAGCAGCGCTCGGCGATCTCGGGCACGCACCCGTCGAGGCCGAGCGCGTGACCGATGCCCATCCAGTCGAGCGCGCCATCGACCGTGCTCGACGGCACGTTCATGTCGGCGTGGAGGTCGAGATAGACGACCCCGGGGTCGCCGAGCGCGGCGATCGTTCCCAGCCCGACGGTGCAGTCCCCGCCCAGCACGAGTGCGCGCTCGCCGTCGGCGACGCATGCTGCGACGGCATCCCTCACCTCGTCGATCGTGGCGGCGACGCCGGCCACGTTCTGCGCCCGGCGCGACTCGCGGTCGGGCGACCAGCGGCGCACCGGCAGGTCGCCGCGGTCGCGCGCGACGACCCCGGCCGCGTCGAGCCTGGCGAGGAGGCCGAGCTCACGCAGGCGCGCCGGGGCAAGCTCCTGCCCCGGCGCGTACGCGCCCTGGCTCGAGGGCGCGCCGATCAGACTGACGACCGGCATGCCCGAGCCAGGCTACGCCTCCTCTCAGTCGGCGCCGAACGACGTGTGGTTGGTCTGCGGGTTCAGGAAGTCGAGCGTCAGCTCCGGTCCGGCGAGCTCCGGCGCGCTCACGTTCCAGACGTAGAGTCCGCGCCGCGTGTCGCTCTCGTAGATGCGCCCGTTGTACCAGTACGAGGACCAGTCACCGCCGCGGAAGTTCGTGCGGCCACCGGGGCTCGTGGCAGTGGGCGGATCGAGCGGCTCGGGATCCATCCAGGCCACCTCATAGGCGTTGGTCGGATCCGTGAAGTCGACGAGCGCCGTGCCGGACTGGTACGAGCCGTGCACGAGCAGGTTCCTCGTGGGGTGCGGAACGATGTTGTAGTTGTGGATCGTGCAGTTCTCGAACACCGACTGCGGGCGCGGCAGCACGTGGCGGCCCACGATCTCGCCGGTCTCGGCGTCATGAATCCAGAACGTCTTCATCTCGTCGGTCTGGACCAGCCCGCCGCCGAGCGGCGCGCCCGTGACCTGGCAGCGCGGCTGCGTGCCGCCGCCCGGCTCCCAGCCGGTCACGATGTACTTGCCGTCCCAGCTGAACGCCGCCGAATGGAAGCGATCGACGGTCGGGGCGGTGGTGGCATACAGGAACTCCGGATGCTCCTTGTCCGAGATGTCGAACACCGGCACCCCGTGGCCTGCGCACGCAGCGCGATTCACCGAGCCGAGGATCACGCCCATGTCGTGGCAGATCTCGACCGGCATCCCGTCGTGCTCGCCGAGGTCGAACGAGCCGATCACGCTCGCCGACGCCGGGTCTGAGAGCGGCACCTCGACGATGTCCTCGCGGTTGAACGGCGGGCCTGGGCAGCGGTTGCCGTACTTGCCGGGGTTCGCCTGGAGGGTGTTGCCGCTCACGCTGTTGTAGATCAGCACGCGGTCGTTCTCGGCATCGGGCACGACCGTGTGCGTGTGCGAGCCGCAATCGGTCGGCACCGACGCGACCAGCTCGATGTTCATCGAAGATCGCTGATGTCGAAGATCTGGATGCCCTCGAAGCCGGTACACGGCGACGTGGCCGGCGCGCAGTCCGCACCGGTCGGGTTGCCGTTCTGGGCCTCGTCGGTGCAGCCGTCGGTTTGCTGCGGCGAGTCGACCGAGCGGAACACGAGGTTGCGGTAGATGCCGACATCGCCCTGCGGGCTGACGCATTCGAAGTAGGCGAGCTCACGCGGGTTTCCGGGCGCCTTGATGTCGATCACGCGGAAGCCGTCGTAGCGGCCCTGGATGGCCCGCTTGCCCCAGAACGCCAGGTCGGTGTTGCGCGTGTCCCACGGGACCGTGCCGGGGCCGACCGGGGGCGGCCCCGTGACCGCGCCCGCACGCAGGCTCGAGCCGAGCAGGTGCATGTTCTGGCTGTGAGGCCGGTCCGCGGTGTCGTCGGGCGGGACCGCGAATGCGTACGAACCCGAGGCGAACATGGTGAGGACGAAAGCGAGGATCGGCAGCACCGATCGTTTCCCGGGTCGCATCAGCGACCTCCTTAGCCCTTGAGGGTCGCCCGCCGCAGCTTCGGCGGGCGCTATTCCGCTCAGTGCCCTACCCGGGGACCGTAGGGCTAAACGGGCCGGCTCCCGGCGCCGAGGTGCGGCTAACCGAACCGCGACTGGCGGGGAAGCCCCCTTGGCCGGGCGCGCCCGCTGCCGCACAGTCCCTGCCGATGAGTTCGGCTTCCCCCCGCGGTCCTTCTCATTAGGAGCATGACCCGCACGACGACCGAAAGGACGCCCACACGATGAATCGTGGTCTCGCGAAGCTCGCCGACCTCGCCTACCGACGCCGTGGCCGCATGGTGCTCGCGTGGATCGCCGCCGCGGTGGTGATCATCGGGGTTGGCTCGTCGCTGGCCGGCGAGTACAACGCCGACTACAACACGCCGGGCTCGGAGTCCAAGGCGGCGAGCGACCTCACCGAGGAGCGCTTCGGCGGCTACTCGGGCCAGGAGATCTACGTCGTGTGGAAGGACGAGGACGGCGCCAGGAGCCCGGCGGCCCGCGAGAACGTCGACGCCTTTCTCGCCGAGGCCACGCAGATCGAGCACGTCGAGCGCCAGACGCCGATCCGGGTGTCGGACGACGGCACGATCGCGGCCACCACGCTGCCCTTGACGGTCCCCGGCTGGGACGTGCCGAAGGAGGACGGCGAGAAGCTGATCGCCGCCGCGGAGCGCAACAGCGTCGACGGGCTCGAGATCAAGCTGGGCGGCGACCCGATCTATCAGGCGCAGGAGGCCGCCAGTCCCGAGGGCATCGGCTTCCTCGGCGCCGCGATCGTGCTCCTGATCGCCTTCGGCTCGGTGGTCGCGGCGGGCCTGCCGCTCGTGATCGCGCTCGTGGGCCTCGGCATCTCGTCGGGCGGCCTGATCGTCCTGCTCGCCAACGTCGTGGACGTGCCCGACTGGACCACGGCGGTGTCGGGGTTGATCGGGATCGGCGTCGGAATCGACTACGCGCTGCTCGTGCTGACCCGGTTCCGCGCGGCCATGAACGACGGCAAGGATCGGCACGACGCGGTCGTCGAGGCGGTGACCACCGCAGGGCGCAGCGTGATCATCGCCGGCGCCACGGTCGTGATCGCCGTGCTCGGGCTCGCGCTCACCGGCCTGCCCTACATGTACGGCGTGGCCATCTCGGCCTCCTTCGCCGTGCTCGTGGTGATGCTCGCCGCGGTGAGCCTGCTGCCCGCGCTGCTCTCATACCTGGGCCCGAACGTCGACCGCCTGCGGATCCCCTTCCTGGGCCGGACGCTGAGGGCCGAGGGGAACGGCGAGTCCCTCGCGGCGCGCTGGAGTCACGCTGTCCAGCGACGGCCCTGGACGGCCGCGATCGCGGCCACGGCACTGCTGCTCGCCCTCGCGGCTCCCGCGCTCGGCATGCGTCTCGGCTTCCCCGACGCGGGCAACGACCCGCCCGACACCATGACCCGCCAGGCCTACGACCTCCAGACGGAGGGGTTCGGCGCCGGCTCGAACGGTCCGCTCGTGATCGCGGCCGAGCTGCCGGACCGGTCCGCCGAGGCGGACGTCGACTCGCTGGCCCAGCGGTTGCGCGACGAGGACGGCGTCGCCTTCGTCGCCGATCCGCAGATCAACCAGGCGGGCGACGCGGCGATCCTCACCGTGATCCCGGCCACCTCTCCGCAGGCCGCGGAGACCGAGGAGCTGGTCGAGCGGCTGCGCGGCGACGTGGTGCCCGAGGAGCTCGACGACTCGGGCGTGGTGGCCCACATCGGCGGCGTGACGGCGGCGCTCGACGACCAGAGCGTGTACATCACCGACCGCATGCCGCTGTTCATCGCGGGCGTCGTCGGCCTGTCGTTCCTGCTGCTCCTGGTCGCCTTCCACGCACCGCTGATCTCGCTGAAGGCCGCCGTGATGAACCTGCTGTCGGTCGGCGCGGCGTACGGGGTGATGACCCTGGTGGCGAAGGGTGGCGCGGTCGGCGGGCTGATCGGAATCGACCACGAGGTGCCGATCGCACCGTTCATGCCGGTGATGATGTTCGCGATCCTGTTCGGCCTCTCGATGGACTACGAGGTCTTCCTCATCTCGCGCATCCGCGAGGAGTACCTGAAGCACGGCGACAACAGCAGGGCCGTGGCGGACGGGCTCGCGAAGACCGCCCGGGTGATCACCGCCGCGGCGGCGATCATGGTGGTCGTCTTCCTCGCCTTCCTGGCCGCACCCGACACGTTCCTGAAGCTGTTCGGCATCGGCCTCGCGTCGGCGATCTTCCTCGACGCGACCGTCGTGCGGATGGTGCTCGTGCCGGCCGTGATGCAGCTGCTCGGCAAGCGCAACTGGTGGATCCCGGACTGGCTCGAGCGGGTCCTGCCGCGACTGGACGTCGAGCGCCGCGTGGTGGGCACGGCGGAGGCGCGGCCCTAGAGGCGCAACCGGCCGCAACCCGATTGCAGCCGAGCCGCAACCCGGACCCCGCACTCTGGTCCGGGGCGCGAACACGCGCCGAAGCTACGCCGTGAAGGGAGTGCAAACCCATGACCAGGAAGCGAGTAGCCGTGCTGGCCGCCGCGCTGGGCGCCGTCCTCGTGATCAGCGCAAACGTGCTGTCGTCGGTCGCGCAGCAGCCACCGCCGCCGATCGCCACCGAGTTCTTGAGCGGTCGTGCGATGTTCACCGACGAGGTCGACGCGAAGTTCAAGATCAAGCTCGACGGCCAGAACACCACCGTCGTGAACGTCGACGATCCCTCGCGCACCGTCACGGCGAGGTTCACCGTGCAGCCCGGGGCCCAGTTCCCGTGGCACAGCCACCCCGGTCCGGTGATCGTCAACGTCGTGGAGGGCGAGCTCGTCTACGTCGGCGCGGACGACTGCGTGCAGCGCAGCTACCCGGACGGAACGTCGTTCGTCGACCCCGGACAAGGGCACGTCCATACCGCCTTCAACCCGACCAACGAGCCGACGGTGCTCATGGCCACGTTGCTCGAGGCACCCGAGGCGGGGCCCCTGCTGATCCCCGCCCCGGCGCCTGAGGACTGCCAGGTCTAGCTCGCGTAGCGCAGCGAGCCAGGCGTCGTGAGTGACTCTCCGGTCTCGAGCATCGTCTTGAGGCCGGAGAGGATCTGCGGCCAGCCGCCGTAGAGCTCCGGGTTGGCGCCGTCCGGCAGCCGGTCGTGGATCACGGTCAGCTGGCAGGAGTCGCCCACAGGGGTGATCTCCCAGGTGACCCGCGAGGTCCCGGCGGCCCTCACCTCGTCGCTCCACAGCGCGTTGAAGGTCTGGACGAGCCGGCGCGGCGGGTCGACCTCGACGTTCTCGCCGGCCGCGATGTCGACCACCCCGGGCACCGACGCCTCGTAGCTCGAGCCGGGCGTCCAGTCCGAGTGGGTCTCGACCCCGAAGCTGTAGCGCGCACGCAGCTTGGGATCGGTGATCGCGTCCCAGAGCCGCTCCGGCGTCGTCTTGATGTAGATCTCGAACACCGCCATCTGGCCCTCACCGTCGGGCGCGGGGCTGAGCGGGATCTTGTGCTGGACGTCGTATGCCTCCATCGGTTCCTCCTCGAGTTCTCGCTTGATGCCGCTGAGCGCCGCCGCCCAGGGCTCCGCGTATTTGCTCACCCACCGGTCGTGGACGAGCCGGATCGGGACGGGGTTGAGGAAGTGGAGCTTCTCGCGCCCCCGTCGCCGGGTGGTCACGAGGCCCGCCTCCTCCAGCACCCGGAGGTGCTTCATCACGCCGAAGCGCGTCATCGGCAGTCGCCCCTCGAGCGCGCCCAGCGTCTGCCCGTCCCGCGCGAAGAGCGCGTCGAGCAGGCTGCGGCGAGTCGGGTCGGCGAGTGCCTTGAAGACCGCGTCCATGCGCTGGAGAATACGTGACCATTAGGTCACATGTCAACCCCTCTCACGGCCGATCCAGGTAGGCTCGCTCGACGACCACCAGGAGGTCCCGATGAGTTCCAGGACTGGCCGCGCCGCCGACGAGATGACCCGGGCGGAGGACCTGCCACAGCTCGACGCGAGGTCGCTTGTGGACGGCGAGCGACTCGAAGTGGAGGTCAAGGAGATGTACCGCCACGTTGCCCGCGAAGAGGAGGCGGAGCTCCACTTCGCGCTCGGAAGACCGCTGGCCGAGCAGCTCGGATACGACCGCGAGCTGCTGGACGCGATCCCCGCCGAGGCGCTTGCGTCGTTCGCCGGAGTTGGCCATCACCTCGACCTCGCGCGGCTGGGGCCCGGCGAGTCGGTGCTCGACCTCGGCTCGGGATCGGGCACGGACGTCTTCTGTGCGGCGCTGCTGGTCGGGGAATCCGGTCGTGTGGCCGGGGTGGACATCACCGACGAGCAGCTCGCCAAGGCCGCCCGACTGCGGGACCGCGACGGCTTCGCACAGGTCGAGCTCGTCGAGGCGCACATCGAGAGGCTCCCGTTCGACGACGCGAGCTTCGACGCCGTGATCTCGAACGGCGTCATCAACCTCTCGCCCGTCAAGGGCAGCGTCTTCGCCGAGGCGGCGCGCGTCCTGCGGCCTGGAGGGCGGCTCGCGATCGCCGACATCGTCAGCGGGCGTGCTCTCAAGGAGCGCACGAGGCGCAACGTCGAGCTGTGGGCGGCCTGCATCGCCGGCGCGATCCCGCGGAGCAGCTACCTCGACGCGATCGAGGCGGAGGGCCTGCGGATCGGCGAGGTGCGGAAGAACGACTACCGCTTCCTGTCCGCTCGCGCACTGGACGCCTGCAGCACCTACGAGGTCGAGAGCATCTCGCTCGTCGCGGTGAAGCCGGACTGAGCGGCCGGCCGCCGCGCGCGGTGGGCGGAACCCGACCACGATGCAAACGGAACACCGGTTCCGTATAGTGGTCCAACATGAACGCCACCTCCGCTTTCCCCCACCGGTGCTCCGATGACTGAGGCGTCCGACTACCTGGAGCGGCGCTGGTGGGCGCTCGCACTGCTGTGCATGACCCAGTTCATGGTCGTGCTGGACGCGTCGATCGTGAACATCGCGCTGCCCTCGATCGGCGAGGACGTGGGCATCTCGCAGGAGAACCTGTCCTGGGTGGTCAACGCCTACGTGCTGACGTTCGGCGGCTTCCTGCTGCTGGGCGGTCGCATGGCCGACCTCCTGGGCCGGCGCCGCATCTTCATGGCCGGGCTCGTGATCGTGGCGGTGGCCTCGCTGTTCGCGGGCTTCGCCCCGAGCGAGGGCGTGCTGATCGCCGCTCGCGCCGCCCAGGGACTGGGCGCCGCGATCATCGCGCCGAGCGCACTCTCGATCGTGACCACGATCTTCAGGGACGGCTCGGAGCGCAACAAGGCGCTCGGAGCGTGGGGCGCCGTCGCCGGCTCGGGTGGCGCCGCCGGCGTCCTGCTCGGCGGCGTGCTCACGGACGGGCTCGGCTGGGAGTGGGTCATGTGGGTGAACGTGCCGGTCGCCCTCGTCGTGCTGGCGCTGACCCCGGGGCTGATCCCGGAGAGCCGCTCGGAGTCGCAGACCCGCACCTTCGACCTGGCCGGCGCGGTGACCGTCACCGCGGGCCTGTCGCTGCTCGTCTATGCGATCGTCGACGCCGCGAGCGCGGGCTGGGGCTCGACGCAGACGATCGTGCTGCTCGCCGCGGCGCTCGCGCTGCTCGGCGTCTTCACCGCGATCGAGCTCCGCTCGCAGGCGCCGCTCGTCCCCTTCTCGATCTTCAGGAAGCGAACCCTCACCGGCGCGAACGTCGTCGGCCTGATGGTCGGCGGGTCGCTGTTCGCGATGTTCTTCTTCATCACGCTCTACATGCAGCAGGTGCTCGGCTACAGCCCGATCAAGGCGGGGCTGTCCTACCTGCCGCTGTCGGTCGCGATCATCCTGTCGGCCGGGGTGGCATCACAGCTCGTGACGAAGATCGGCTTCAAGCCGGTGCTCGCGGTCGGGCTTGCGCTCGTCACGGTCGGGCTCGTGTGGTTCGCCCAGATCTCCGTGGACGGCGGCTTCACCGCCGACATCCTGGGCCCGTCCCTGCTCGCGGCGGTCGGGCTCGGCTTCGCCTTCGTCACGACCACGATCGCGGCCGTCTCGGGAATCGAGGATCGTGAGCAGGGGCTGGCCAGCGGCCTCATCAACACCTCCCAGCAGATCGGCGGCGCCCTCGGGCTGGCCATCCTCGCGACGGTGGCCAACTCCCGCACCGACGACCTGATCGCCGAGGCCGGCGGCAATCCCGCCGCTCTGCCGGACGCGCTCGTCGAGGGGTTCCAGGCTGCCTTCCTGGGCGCCGCGGTGATCGCCGCCATCGGCCTGGTGCTCACGTTCGTGCTGATCCGCAGCAGCGACAGCCGCGAGCACGTCGCCCTCAGCAAGAAGGAGGGCGCGCAGCCGGTGGCCACGTGATGGCTGACCATGTGGCCACCTGAGGCCCTCGAGTTCCTGCGCGACCTCGAGGCAAACAACGACCGCGACTGGTTCAAGGCCAACCGCGGGCGCTACGACGCCTACCTGGTCGACCCCGCCCGCGAGCTCGCCGTGGAGCTCCGGCATCTCGGCGAGCCGCGCTTCTTTCGACCCTACAACGACACCCGCTTCCACATGCGGCCGCCGCTCAAGGAGCAGCTCGGGGTCGCGATCGGCTACGGCGGGGCGGGCGGCTACTACGTCGAGCTCTCACTCGACGGCCTGCTGCTGGGGGCGGGTCTCCACCACCCCGCGAGCGACCAGCTCGAGCGCTTCCGCGCGGCGATCGACGACGGCCGGCGCGCCGCCGGGTTCGAGCGGGCGGTCAAGGCGGCGGGCGCGCAGGACCTCGTGCTGGTCGACCCGGCGCTCAAGCGCGCGCCGCGCGGCTACCCGCAGGACCATCCGCGCATCGAGCGGCTGCGACTCAAGAACCTGACCGTCTTCTGCCGCCACGGGCTCGAACCCTGGCTGCACACACCGGCCTGCGACGAGCGCGTGCGCACGCAACTCGACTCGGCGCGCCCGCTCGTCACGTGGCTGGGCAAGCACGTCGGGCCCTCGCAGCAGGCCCAGGGCTGAGGTCGATCCGGCGTCGGGCGTTGACGGTCGTGCCCGGGCCCGCTGCGGCTCGCGCGCGAAGCGCCCCGTGCGTCGTTCCGGGTCAGGAGACCGGCAAACGCCCCGCCCTGAACGCCGCGCGGCGACGCGCCTGGCGCTGCGCCATCTCGCGCGTCGTGAGCGGCGTCGCGCCCATCGCGAGCGCCTGGGCGCGCACCTCCTCGGGGAGGTCGTAGTGGTCGTGCCACGGGCGGCCCGGCTTGGCCTGGAACCACTGGCGCACCAGCCCGAGACGGTTTGCGAACTCGTGCAGCTCCGATGTGTCGTCCGCCGTCAGGTGACACCAGCGCCGGCCGCGCCAGCGCCAGATCGCCTCGTCCACGTAGACCGCCACGACGGGCGGTCAGGCCGCCGCGGCGGAGAGCTGGACCTCGATGGGCCTGGGGGTCGCGAGGAGCGGGGCGGGCGTGAGCGGGGCCTCGTCGAGCTGGTCGCGGGCGCGGGCGAGCTCCTCGTGCACCTGACCGGCGGGCAGCCGGCCGGCGAGGAAGCACGCCAACACTCGCTGCTCAGCGGGGCTGAGGCGGTGCGCGACGCAGGTGGGCGTCCTGTCCATCACCGTGCTTTTCCAGGTCGCCGGACGCTGTCCTGCAAGCACGCAGTACAACTAGGCGGCGATGTCTCAGAGCATGCCCGCCAGCGAGATCGACTACACCCCCGCCTCGGGGTTCTTCGACGAGCTCTTCGAGGGGCGAGATCAGCCGCGCCCGCCGGCGTCCGCGCTCGTCGACACCCTTCGCGGGCTCGGCCGCGAGCGCCTGCGCTCGGCGGGCGAGCGGCGCGACGCGATCTTCATCCAGCAGGGGATCACCTTCGACGCATCCGGCCCCGACGGGCCGGTCAAGGACCGCCCCTTCCCGCTCGACCTCGTGCCGCGCATCCTGCCGGCGGCCGAATGGCGCACCATCAAGCGCGGTCTCGCGCAGCGCGTGCGCGCGATCAACCTGTTCGTCGACGACGTGTACCACGAGCAGGAGATCCTGCGGGACGGCATCGTGCCCTGGCAGCTGGTGGTCACGCGGCCGGCCTTCGCGCGCGCGGCGCACCGCATCCGGCCGCCCGGCGGCGTCTGGTGCCACGTGTCCGGCTGCGACCTGGTGCGCGACGCGGACGGACGCTGGAAGGTGCTCGAGGACAACGTGCGCACGCCGTCCGGGATCTCGTACGTGCTCGAGAACCGGATCGCCATGAGCCGTCTCCTGCCGGAGCTGTTCGCGGGCTACGACGTGCGCCCGGTGAGCCACTACCCGTCGCTGTTGCTGGACGCGCTGAGGAGCGCGGCCCCGAGCGGCGGCGAGAACCCGGTGGTGGTCGTCTGGACGCCCGGCCCCGCGAACAGCGCCTACTTCGAGCACGCGTTCCTCGCGCGCCAGATGGGCGTGGAGCTCGTCGAGGCGTCCGACCTCGTGGTGCGCGAGGGCACCTGCTACATCCGCACCACCCGCGGTCTCGCCAGGGTCGACTCGATCTACCGCCGGATCGACGACGACTTCATGGACCCGCTCGAGTTCCGGCCGGACTCGCTGCTCGGCGTGCCCGGCCTGATGGGGGTCTATCGAGCGGGCAACGTGGCGATCGCGAACGCGGTGGGCACCGGGGTGGCCGACGACAAGGCCGTCTACCACTACGTGCCCGAGATGATCCGGTACTACATCGGCGAGGAGCCGATCCTCGACAACCTCCAGACCTGGCTGCTGGCGGACGCCGAGCAGCGCGCGTACGCCCTCGAGCACATCGACGAGCTGGTGGTCAAGCCGACGGGCGAGTCCGGCGGCAAGGGGGTGTTCATCGGCCCGCTCGCCACGAGCGACCAGCTCGCCGACCAGCGCACCCTCGTCGAGCAGGCGCCCGAGCGCTGGATCGCCCAGACGACCGTGGCCCTCTCGACCGTCCCGACCGCGCTGCCCGACGGCTCGCTGGCCCCCCGGCACGTGGACCTGCGCCCGTTCGCCGTCTACGGCGACGAGATCAAGATCGTGCCGGGCGGCCTGACCCGGGTCGCGCTGCGCGAGGGATCGATGATCGTGAACAGCTCGCAGGGCGGCGGCTCGAAGGACACCTGGGTGCTGGCGGAGCAGCCGGACGCCGGCCCCGACCCCGCCTCGGCGCTCGCGCCGCCGACGATGCCGGACATGCGCCGCCCGGGCTGGCGCGGCCAGGACCAGCAACAGCAGCAGACGAGCGACTGAGTGCTCTCCCGGATCGCCCACGACCTCTACTGGCTCGGCCGCCAGCTCGTGCGCGCCGAGCACACCGCTCGCATGCTCGACGGGCTCTTCCACGCCGACCTTCAGGGCCGCCCGGACGACCCCGCCTCGGTCGAACTGTCCTGGGAGTCGCTGCTCGTGATCATGGGCGCCACGGGCGGGTCCGAGCGCGCCACCCGCGACGGCGTGGTCAGGATGCTCACCACCGAGGCCGACAACCCGGTATCGATCGTCTCCTGCGTGCGCGCCGCCCGCGAGGGCGCCCGCACGCTGCGCGACACGATCTCGGCGGAGATGTGGGAGTCGGTCAACACCTACGACCTCCAGCTCGGGCGGCGCGACCTCGACGCGGGTCTGCGCAGCGGCCCCTACTCGGTCTACGCGTTCGTGAAGGACCGCAGCGCGCTGTTCTGGGGACTGACCGCGCGCACGATGCAGAAGGACGAGGCGCGCGCGTTCCTCGTGGCCGGCGGCCGGATCGAGGCCGCCGACATGGTGCTGCGAATGCTGCGCGTGGCGCTTCCGCGCGAGCAGCAGGAGGGCGCGAGCACGGACGGCAACGCGCTCGCGCTGCTGCGCGCGGTCGGCGGCTTCCAGGCCTTCATGCGCGCGGCCGCGGCGCCGCCCAACGCCGCGCCGGTCTCGCGCTTCATGCTCTACGAGCGCGAGTTCCCGGACTCCGTGGCCGCCTCGGTGCAGTCGCTCGACGGCGCGCTCGAGCGGGTCGAGGGCGAGCCGCAGGACTCGCTGCCCGTGCTGCGCGTGCGGCGTATGCTTGCCGACCTCGACTTCCGAGCACGGGTGTCCCCCGGTCCCGATGCGGTCACGCCGCTCCTGCGGCCGATCCAACAGGAGCTCGAACGCCTCGACTCCGAGATCCACGACCGCTTCTTCAGCCCCAGCACGATCGTCGCCCAAACCGTCACAGGATGAGATTCTCGCTTCGCTACCAGGCGCAGTACCGCTACTCGGCCGCCGTCTTCGACCAGCACAACGCCCTGCGCGTGACCCCGGCGACGACGCCGCTGCAGCGCGTGCGCGGCTTCCGCGTGACGGTCGAGCCGAGCGCCCGGACGCGCACCCATCGCGACTACTTCGGCACCGAGGTGGTCGAATTCAACGTTCCGGGCGAGCACGAGCGGCTCACGATCACGGCGGAGGGCGAGGTCCACACCGAGCCTCAGCCCACGCCTCCCGAGGGCACCTGGGACGCGCTGCGCCCGGACGCCTACACGGCGGCCGGCGGGGAGTTCCTGCTGTCCACGGGCGACGAGCCGGCCAACGGCGCGCTCGCCGGCATACGGAGTGAGATTCGCCGCGACGACCCGCGCGCCACGCTCATGGCCGTCTGCGACGTGATCCCCCAGCGGTTCGAATACCGGAAGGGCGCGACGTTCGTGGGCTCCACCGTCGACGACCTGCTGGAGGGCGGCGCGGGTGTCTGCCAGGACTTCGTGCACCTCGCGCTGATCCTGCTGCGCCACGAGGGGATCGCCGCGCGCTACGTGTCGGGCTACCTGTTCGCGGCTCCCGCGAACGGGGGCGCCGACTCGGTCGAGGTGGACACGCACGCGTGGATCGAGGCGCTCCTTCCCGACGCCGCCGGGGGCGGCCCGACCTGGGTGGGCGCGGACCCCACCAACCGCAAGCTCGCCGGCGAGACGCACGTGAAGATCGGGCACGGGCGCTTCTACGGGGACGTGCCGCCGATCAAGGGCGTCTATCGCGGCGCCGGCACGGAGGCGGAGCACGACGTCGCCGTACGCATGACCCGTCTTACTTCATAAAGTAAAGTAAGGGGTCGATGCAGACCTTCTGGAGATTGCTCGGCTTTCTCCGGCCCTACCGGCGCGGAGTGGCGGTGTCGTTCGTGCTCGCCGCCGCCGCGATGGGTACCGGCGTGCTCATCCCGTACCTGGTGGGCGTGACGGTCGACGACATCCGCCAGGGCGGCGCCGAGCTGTGGCCGCTCGCGGCGGCGGTGGCCGGCGCGGGTGTGCTGCGCCTCGCGTTCAGCGTCTCGCGCCGGCTCGTGGCGGGCAAGGTCTCGCTCGGGGTCGAGTACGACCTGCGCAACCGGATGTACGAGCACCTGCACTCGCTGGAGCTCGCGTTCTTCGACGGGCAGCAGACCGGCCAGCTCATGTCGCGCTCGACCGTCGACCTCCAGGCGGTTCGCTTCTTCCTCGGCTACGGCCTCATCTTCATCCTGCAGTCCGCGCTCACGATCCTGATCGCCGCGGGCGTGATGCTGGCGGTCGACCCGCGGCTGGCGGCCGTGTCGCTCGCCCCGATGCCGTTCGTGATCTGGGTGGCGTTCCGCTACGGACGCCGCAACCGGCCGGCCACCCAGGAGGTCCAGCAGCGGATCGCGGAGCTGACCGCGGACGCCGAGGAGAACATCTCCGGGGTGCGCGTGGTCAAGGCGTTCGCCCAGGAGGAGCGCCAGCTGCACCGCTTCAGCCGCTCGGTGGGGCGCGTGTTCGACCAGTCGATGGTCTCCACGCGGCTGCGCGCCTTCTACTCGCCGTTCATCGCCTTCCTCCCCCAGCTCGGCCTGGCGGCGCTCCTCCTCGTGGGCGGCCGGCAGGCGATCCAGGGCGAGCTCACCGTCGGCGAGTTCGTGGCCTTCTACGGCTACGTGCTGTTGCTCACCGGGCCGATGCGGATGCTCGGGATCGCCCTCGGCATGGCCCAGCGCGCCGTGGCAAGCGGCGCGCGGGTGTTCGAGATCCTCGACACCGAGCCAACCCTCACCGCGCCGACCGACGCGCCGGGACTCCCGAGCGGCGGCGGGCGCGTGCAGCTGCGCGGCGTCACGTTCGGGTACGGCGACGGCGAGCCGGTGCTGCGCGACGTCGACCTCGAGGTCGAGCCGGGCCGCACCGTCGCGCTCGTGGGACCGACCGGCTCGGGCAAGACGACGCTCGTGATGCTGATCCCGCGCCTGTACGACGTCGACGAGGGCGCGGTGCTCGTGGACGGCGCGGACGTGCGGAGCGTCGATCCGGCCTCGCTGCGCCGCGAGGTGGCCGTGGTGTCGGACGACGCCTTCCTCTTCTCCGCGACGCTGCGCGACAACATCGCCTACGCGCGCCCGGAGGCGAGCGCCGAGGAGGTGGCCGCCGCGTCCGAGCGGGCGGGCCTGACCGAGGTGCTCGAGGACCTGCCGGAAGGACTCGACACGCTCGTCGGCGAGCGCGGGCACACGCTCTCGGGCGGCCAGCGCCAGCGCGTGGCGATCGCGCGCGCCCTGCTGGCCCAGCCGCGCATCCTGATCCTCGACGACGCCACCTCGAGCGTCGACGCCACCACCGAGAGCCGCATCAAGGCGGCGCTCGCGGAGGTGATGGAGGGGCGCACGACCTTCGTGATCGCGCACCGGCTGTCGACGATCGCGCTGGCGGACGACGTGGTGGTCCTCGAGGAGGGGCGGGTCGCGGCCCGGGGCTCCCACGCCCAGCTGCTCGACGACTCGCCGCTCTACCGCGAGATCGCCGAGAAGGGCCTCCCCGACCAGGTCTTCCTCACCCGCGACGACCCCGAGCGCGAGGTGGCGGGCCTGTGAGGTCGCGGCGACTCAGGCACCTGGTGAGCCTGCTCGGCCCCTACAGGGGTCGCGTCCTGCTCATGCTGCTCGCGCTGTTCGTGGCCACCGCGGCCGCGCTCGCGCCTCCCTACCTCGCCGGCCAGGCGATCGACGCGGGCATCCGCGAGCAGGACACGAACGCGCTCACGATCATCCTGATCGCGTTCATCGCCGCCGCGCTGCTCAACTGGATCGCGACCTACTTCCAGACCTACCTGATCTCCTGGGTCGGGCAGCGCGCCCTCCAGGATCTGCGCCTCGAGATCTTCGAGCACCTCCAGCGGCTCTCGATGAGCTTCTACTCGCGCAACAAGGCCGGCGTGATCATCTCGCGCCTCACCAACGACGTGCAGGCGCTCGACCAGCTCGTGACGGAGGGCATCGCGACCCTGTTCTCGGCCACGCTCACGCTCGTCGGCACCGCGGTGATCCTGATCGTGCTCGACCCCGGCCTCGCCCTGATCACCTTCCTGACCTTCCCCGTGCTGCTCGTGGGAAGCGTGATCTTCCGGATCGCCTCGTCGGGCGCATACCGGCTCACGCGCGAGAAGATCGCGTACGTCACGGCCTACCTGCAGGAGACGCTCTCCGGCGTGCGGGTCGTGCGGGCCTTCGGGCAGGAGCACCGCCACCGGGACCGCTTCGCGCAGCTGAACGACGAGCACCGCGAGGCCAACATGAAGACGGTCTACCTGAACGCGGCCTACTTCCCGTCGGTCGAGCTGCTGTCCGCGGTCGCCACCGCCGCGATCCTGCTCTACGGCGGTAACCAGGTGCTGGACGAGGCCGTGACCATCGGCGTGCTCGCCTCGTTCGTCTTCTACCTGCAGAGCTTCTTCGACCCGATCCAGTCGCTCTCCCAGCTCTACACGACCTACCAGGCGGGCATGGCGGCGCTCGACAAGATCTTCGAGCTGCTCGACGAGGAGCCGGAGATCCAGGACGCGCCGGACGCGATCGAGCTCGAGCGCCTGCGCGGCGAGATCGAGTTCGACGACGTGACCTTCGCCTACGACGGCGAGCATCCGGCGCTCGAGGACGTCTCGCTCTACGTGCCGCCGGGCCAGACCCTGGCGCTCGTGGGGTCGACCGGAGCGGGCAAGTCCACGCTCGCGAAGCTGGTCGCGCGCTTCTACGACCCCGACCGCGGGCGCGTGCTGATCGACGGCCACGATCTGCGCACGGTCCGCGAGCGCTCGCTGCGCTCCCAGCTGGGCGTGGTCCCGCAGGAGAGCTACCTGTTCTCCGGCACGATCCGCGACAACATCGCGTTCGGACGTCCGGACGCAAGCGAGGAGGACGTGCTGGCCGCCGCCCGCGCCGTCGGCGCCCACGAGTTCATCGAGCGGCTGCCGGAGGGCTACGACACCGAGGTGGGCGAGCGCGGCGGTCAGCTCTCGGCGGGACAGCGGCAGCTCGTGGCGTTCGCGCGCGCCGCGGCGGCCGACCCGCGGATCCTCATCCTCGACGAGGCCACCTCGAACGTCGACGTGCGCACCGAGGCCCAGATCGAGCGCGGCCTGCGACGGCTGCTCGCCGGCCGCACGGCGATCGTGATCGCCCACCGGCTGTCCACCATCCGCGGCGCGGGCCGGATCGTCGTGCTCGACCACGGCGGGATCGCCGAGCAGGGAACGCACGAGGAGCTGCTCGAGGCCGACGGCGCCTACGCGCGGCTGTACCGCGACTGGGCCGAGCAGTCGGCGGCGTGAGGCGGGCCGCCGCTGGCTGAGGCGGCGGACTATCGCGGCGACGCTCTGCGCTCCAGCGGCAACCTGCCTCTGCGTCGTCGCGCTCGAGCGGAGCGGCGCCAACGCTGACGAGCGCCGGCTCCTCGGTAGACGCCGACGAGCCGCCGGTTCCTCCCGGCAGCCCGCACACGCTCGGCCGTGTGACGTTGTTGGCGGCAGTGGATATCCTCGGCTCCCGATCCTTGGGGGGTCGTCTAATGGCAAGACGCCAGCCTCTGGAGCTGGTTATCGGGGTTCGAGTCCCTGCCCCCCAGTCTTCCGGCACGCCTCAGCTGACGAACACATGTTCGCAATACGCCCGGACGGAAGGCGTCGCCGGGCTGGCCTCTACAGCGAGCCGAGGTCCGTATCGAGGTCGGCCAGCGCCGCCGGGTCCGGGCTCGCGTGCTCGCGGATGAAGCGGCGCGCGTGCTCAAGATCGTCGGAGCGGCCGACGGACAGGGCGGCCGTCACGCGGCCGTCGTCGATGTAGAAGGCCGCGAACTCGCCGGACTCGAGGGAGCCTCGGATCACCGGCTCGCCCGAGCCGGGCCCGACGTACTCCATCGAGCTCCAGTCGGCCAGGTCCGAGAAGAAGTAGGGAATGGTGTCGTGCTCGACGTCCTGGCCGAGCATGTTGAGCGCCGCGGTCTTGCCCTGGTTGAAGGCCACGTCCCAGTGCTCGATTCGGATCGGGCGACCATGGATCGGGCTGTCGTACTCGCAGATGTCGCCGGCGGCGTAGATGCCCGGCACGGACGTCTCGAGCCGGGCCGAGCAGCGCACGCCGCCCGCTTCGCCGATCTCGAGTCCGGCGGCCTTGGCGAGTGTCGTGTCCGGCGTCACGCCGGCGCCGATCACCACGCAGTCGCAATCGAGCTCGAGCCCGCTCTTCGTCACGAGCTTCGTCACGCGCCCGTCCGCCCCCTCGAGCCGCTCGAGCTCCTGGCCGCCGTGCACCTCCACCCCATGGTCCTCGAGCACGCCCTGGAAGAAGCCGCCCACCTGGCGGCCGAAATGGCGCTCGAGGGTCACGTCCTCGAGCATCACGAGCGAGCACTTGGCCCCGAGGGCGGCCGTGATCGACGCCGCAGCCTCGGTCGCGATGTAGCTGCCCCCGACCAGCACCACGCGCTCGGCCCGCTCGGCGTCCGCGCGCACGGCTTCCGAGTTTCCGAAGGCGCGCATGTAGTGGATGCCGTCGAGGTCGGAGCCCTCGAAGCGCAGCCGCCGCACGTTCGAGCCCGTGGCGAGGAGCGCGCTGCCGAACTCGATCTCGTCCTTCGTCGAGAGCGTTGCCACGCGGGCGTCGGTGTCGAGCTTCATCACGCTCGTCCGGGTGAGCAGCTCGATCTCGTTCTCGTCCCACCACTCGCCGGGACGGAACAGCACGTCCTCCTTCGGCTCCTCACCGCGCAGGTAGCCCTTCGTGAGCGGCGGGCGGTTGTAGGGCGGGTCGGGCTCGCGTCCCACCAGCAGGATCGAGCCCTCTCCGCCCCCCTCGCGCAGCCAGCGCGCGCAGTTGGCGGCGGCCATGCCGCCGCCGATCAGCAGGTGGTCGACGCGGCGCGTGCTCACTGGATCGCCGCGCCCGAGCGGTCGGTGAAGCGCTCAGTCACGCGCTCCTCGATTCCCACGTCGAGCACGAGCAACACCTCGTCGCCGGCTTGCACCACGGAGTCACCGGCGGGTACGAAGCCGCCGCCGTCGCGCAGGATCGAGATCACGAGCGATCCGTCGGGCAGGCCGAGGTCCTTGACGGGGCGTCCCGCCGCCTCCGAGCCTTCGGCCACCTCGAGCTCGATGATCTCGAGTCGCTCCTCGGGCAGGTCGAGCAGGTGAACGAGGCCGTACTTCGGCACCTCGTGCTCGATCAGGCGCAGGATCAGGTCGGTGGCGGAGATCACCGGGGTCACGCCGAGGAGCTCGAAGTGCTGCAGGTTGCGGGGGTTGTTGCAGCGCGCCACGACCCGCGCGACGCCGTACTTCTCGCGCGCGACCTGGGAGATCAGGATGTTGTCCTCGTCGTCGCCGGTGACGGCGACCACCAGGTCCGCGCGCTCGATGCCGGCGCGCTCGAGCACCCACAGCTCGGAGCCGTCGCCGTACTGGGCGCTGTGCTCGAGCTCCTGCTCGACCACCGCGAAGCGCGCCTGGCTCGACTCGATCACGGTCACCTCGTGACTCTTGTTGATGAGCTCGCGCGCGAGGTTCCATCCGACCTTGCCGGCCCCGACGATCAGCACGTACATGGTTAGCCCGAAACTCCTTCGAAGCGGATCTGCCCGCGGACGGCGGCCTCGAGCAGCTCGATCGCGGTCTGGGTCGGGCAGATCGTCTGCAGACCCTGCTCGGCGTACCAGCGCGCGCGGGCCGGGTCGAGCACTCGCACCACCACGCGCTCGACCTCGAAGCGGCGCTTGGCCACCTGGGCGATCACCAGGTTCGTGTTGTCGCCGTCGGTGGAGGCCACGAAGGCGTCCGCCTCCGCGATCCCAGCCGCCAGCAGGGCGTCGATCTCGAGGGCGGTGCCCTCGGTGAAGCGGCCTCCGCGCTCCTCCCAGCTCTGCGACTGCCCGCGGTCGAGCAGCGCGATGGCCTCGGCGTCCTCGTCGAGGACGGAGACCTCGTGGCCCTCCGCGAGCATCGTGTTGGCGATAGTGGAGCCCACCCGCCCGCAGCCGACGATCAGCACGAACATTCCGGCTTCACTCTACATCTGGCGTTGTGAAGAATTGGTTGCGGATCGCTCCGGCGCGGGCCGAGCCCGCGCCCTCCGCGAAGCGGATCGCTCCGAGCTCAGGGCAGGACGCCCTCGCGCGTCCCCTCCTCACCCGCCGGCGGGGCGGTGAGGATGACCTTGCAGGGAGCCTTCTCGACCACGTAGCGCGTGGTGTCGCCCACGAAGCGGTCGCGGGCACGGCCCCGCCCGCCGAGGATCGCTCCGCCGAGCACGCGCGAGGGCTCCTCGGCGGCGAGGACGATCGCCTCGACGCCCCGCCGCTTGGCCTCGGAGACGATCGCCTGGCCGACGGAGCGGCCGCGCACCATCGCGGTCGCCACCTCCACCCCCTCGTACTCCTCCCCCACCTCCTTGGCGCGCGCCAGCATGCGCTTGGCCTTCTGCACACGCTCCTCGGGCACGCGCGCGTCGATCGGCAGAGACATCGGGATCTCGAACACGTAGAGCGCCTCCACGACCGCCCCGCCCTCGCCCTCATCGGCATGTTCCGCCGCGAGGCGGCCGGCGGTGCCGACGATGTCGTCGTCGAGGACGCCGCCCGAGATCGGCACGAGAATGCTGCCGTAGACCATGTCCGGCGTCTCCGTGAGCGCCTCGGCGGGAATCGTGAAGCGCTTTCGCAGCGGCTTGTCCTGGCCGCGGCGGTAGACCGTGTAGAGCAGCACCCCGACGAGCATCCAGGTCGTGCCGATGATGCGCCCACCCTCGTGGAGGACGATCACGCTCAGCCAGACCGCGACGGAGATCACGAGGCCGATCACGGCGGGTATCGGCACCGAGCCGCCGCGTACGGGGATGCTGAACGGCACGCGGAACGCGCTCGGCCGGTCGCGCTCGCGGAAGCGGAGCACGATCACCGACAGGTGGGCGATCGCGAACGAGATCATCGCCCCGAACGCGAACACGCCGGCGAGGAAGCTGAGATCGTGCGGGATCGCGAATCCGAACGCGATCAGCGCGGCGATCGCGATGGCCATGTACGGCGTGCCGCGCCGCCGCGAGAGCCGGCCGGCCGCGCTCGGGATCTGACGGTTGGTGGCGAGCGAGTAGGCGAGCCGAGCGAGGCCGAGCATCTGCCCGTTCATCGCGACGATCAGCATCAGCGCGGCCGAGACGGCGACCACGTAGCGGCCCGCGTCCACCAGCCAATCCTGCTCGTACGCGCTCACGATCCCGAGCACGGGCGCATCCAGGAAGCGGCCGCCCAGGGCGGTCTGGCCGTCCACCACCGGCTGCGCCATCAGGCCCGCGGCGGAGACTCCCACGAGCAGCACGAGCGACACCGCCGCCGTGGCCATGACCACGCGCCTGAGACCGCGCCGGCCCACCCGCACCTCGCCGGCGAGCCCCGAGGCGGCCTCCACCCCGATAACGCCCGCCGTGGCGATGCCCATGGCGAAGATCACCTCGTCCCAGCCCGGCCGCGTGCCGAGCTCGACCGAGTCGGTGATCGCGGCGGCGTCGAAGAACTGGACGTACGCGATCAGCGTGACCACCAGGAGCAATCCGATGCTCCAGAGCGAGATTCGCAGCACCGCGCCGAGCCGGTCGGCCGACAGCCCTCGCACGTTCGCGCCGGCCACGAACAGCAGGGCGACCCCGGCGAGCCCCACCTCGACGCCGCCGTCGTCGAGCCCGCTCCAGAAGACGGCCAGGTAGTCCGTGATGACCACCGCGCCGATCGCCATCACGATGATGTAGTCGAGCAGGATCGCCCAGCCGGCGATGAAGCTCCAGAGCTCGTCGAAGGCGTAACGGGCGAACGTCGAGGCGCCGCCGCGCTCGATGTGGAGCGAGCTGCCCTCCACGTAGGTGGCCATCGTGATCATGAAGAACACGCCGGCCACCAGGTAGACGAGCGGCGTGAGCCCGAGCGCATCTTCCGCGACCACGCCGAGCGAGAAGAAGATCGCCGAGACGATCGCGCTGAGCGTGATCGTGAACAGGGCCGGCTCGCCCAGCGAGCGCACGATGCGCCCGCCCATGCGCTCGGAGCCGCGCCGCATGCGCTGGCGCGTACGCAGGCCCACCCCCGATGGGCGCCGCGGGCCGTCGGCGTCGCTCATCGCGGGCTGCCCCGGAGGGCGAGCCAGAGCCGGCCCGCGCCCAGGAGCGCGAGCGCCGCGCCGAGCACCACGCCCAGGGCGAGCCCGCCGCCCCCGCGGGCGAGCGTCGCCACGATCATCGCCACGCCCACCAGCAGCAGGAGCAGGCTGAGGACGCGGATCGAGGCCGTATAGGCGCGTTCCACGCCCTCCATCGTATTCCTCGCAAGCGTCAGCTCAGGCGGCCGTGCGGCCCGACTCGACACCGCGCGACGAGTCGATGATCACCCGGCAGGGGCGCTCGCTGAGCACCGTCTCGAGCGTCTTGCCGAACAGCGACGCGCCCGTCCGCCGCGGTGGCAGCGACATCACGATCGCCCGCGCGCGGATCTCCTTCGCCTCCTCCACGATTCGGCGGCCGCCCTGCCCCGGGCGCACCTTCTCCCAGTGCCCGGTCACCCGCCGCCCGCCGCGCACGCGCGCCGAGTCGATGACGGAAGCAGCGCGCGCCTCCTGCTCCGGCATCGCGGCGTCGATCGGCGAGTTCGGCGGGACTGAGATCGTGACGAGCACGTGGATCCCGCGCCGCCGCCGGGCGGCGAGCCGCGCGGCCGTCGAGATCGCCTCGGGCGAGTAGTGCCCGTCCTCGAACGCCACCAGCACCGACTCGTACTCCACCTCGTGCTCGACCACCGGCTTCGGCATCACGATCTTGTGCGACTCGGTGAGCGAGAGCCCCTGGCGGCGCCGGTAGATCACGTAGATCGTCACCCCCAGAACGAGCCAGACGAGGCCGGACACCAGCACCCGCACGTCGAGCGCGGTCGCCACCACCAGCGCGGCACCGGTACCGAGCCCGCCGAAGACCGCCAGGAGCGGCACGCTCCGGCCGCGGAACGGGATCGACCCCGGACTGCGCCATGGTCGCTCGACATCCGGATGCGTGAAGCGAAGCCGGACCAGCGCGACGTGCGCCATCGTGAACGAGAGCATCGCGCCGAAGGCGTAGATGACCCCGAGGAAGTCCGCCTGGCCCGGCAGGATCGCGATGCACGCCACCGTGCCGAAGACGAGGATCGCCACGTAGGGCGTGCGGTACTTCGGATGGAGCGCTCGCAGCAGCTGCGGCAGCTGGCGGTGCTGACCCATCGAGTAGGTGAGCCGTGACACCCCGATCAGGCCGGCGTTGGTGGCGATGAAGAGAATCGTGGCGGCCAGGATTCCCACGTAGATCTCGGCCGGGCCCTGGAGCGCAGCCGAGGTCCATGTTCTCGACGACGCCGAGGATCGGGTCGTCCGCGAAGCCGCCCTCCTCCTTCGGCTGCGCGAGCTGCGTCTCGCCGTCGACCACGGGCATGGCGGACAGCGCGATCGAGGGCAGGAACGCGTAGATCACCGCCACGGCGAGCACCACCAGGCCGATCCCGCGCGGGATCGTCTTGCCCACGTCGCGGGCCTCCTCGGCCATGTTCGACACGGTCTCGATCCCGGTGTACGCGACCATCGCGACCGGGATGGCGATCAGGAAGTCCCCGAGCGTCGGCGTGGTGCCGAAGTCGACCTGGTCGACCAGCAGCTCAGGGTCGAGCACGAGGATGATCCCCACCACCACCAGCCCGACCTGGGTCAGGAAGTCCGCGACGGCGAAGCCGATGTTCACGCCGGCCGACTCCCTGGCGCCCACGATGTTCACGAGCCCGAGCAGCGCCACCACGGCGATGCCGCCCACGATGTCGGCCGGCGACTCGCCGAGCGGCTCCCAGAACACGCCCAGGTAGTGGGGCACGAAGAACGCGGAGATCGCGATCGTGATGATGTAGGTGAGCATCTGGCCCCAGGCGGCGAAGAAGGACCAGAACTCGTTGAACGCGCGCCGCGCGAAGCTGGAGGAGCCGCCCGCCTCCGGGTACATCGTGGTTGCCTCGGCGTAGGTGGCCGCGGTGGCCGCGAAGATGAGCCCGGCGATCACGAACACGACCGGGGTCATGCCGGCGGCGTAGATCGCGACCAGGCCGAGCGCGTAGTAGATCGAGCTGCCGACGTTCCCGTAGGCGGTCGAGAACAGCGCGCCCGTGCCGAGCACCCGCTCGAGGCCTCTGTTCTTCGGTCGGTACTCGGCCATCGGCGCGGTGAATCTAACTGTCGAAGCCGGCGCCCACCCGGTCCAGGAGCTTGAGCCAGGGGCCGCGGCGCCCGCCGTCCTCGTCCGCTCGGATGAGCGCGCGCCGCGTGAGCCGGACGACGCCCGAGCGGATCGGCTCGGGCGGGAACGGGATCGGCCGCCGCCGCACCAGCTCGAGCGCGGTCAGCTCGCTGTCGCGTCCGTGTAGGAGGTCGAGGGCCACGCGCGCGCCGAAGCGGCTCGCGGCGACGCCGAGGCCCGTGTAGCCGACGGCGTACGCCACCCGGCCACCGAGCGCGCGCCCGAACATGACGGAGAAGCGCGAGCAGGTGTCGATCGCGCCGGCCCAGCGGTGGCTGAACCGCAGCCCCTCCAGCTGCGGGAAGGTCGCGGCGAAGTTGCGCGCCAGCAGGTTGTACACCTCCGGCCGCTCCTCGAGCTCCGGCCGCATGCCGTTGCGCCAGTGGTAGACGGCCTCGTAGCCGCCCCAGAGGATGCGATCGTCCTGGGTCAGGCGGTAGTAGTGGAAGCGGTTGCCGGCGTCGGAGAGCCCCTCCCGGCCGCGCCAGCGGATCGCCTCCCGCTGCCCCGTCGACAGCGGCTCCGTCACGAGCACGTAGTCGTACACCGGGATCACGTAGCGGGAGATCGAGCGCACGAGCGGCCGGAACGCGTTGGTGGCGAGCAGCACCCGCGCCGCCCGCAGCCGTCCAGACGGGGTCTCGAGCACGACCTCGTCGCCGTCGCCGATCATGGCAGTCACCCGCGTGTCCTCGTGGATCGCGACCCCGTCCTCCAGCGCGATCCGGCGCAGGCCCCAGCCGAGCCGAGCGGGGTCGACGAGCGCTCCGCCGCCCGACCAGGCGACCCCGCCAAGGTAGGTGGGCGAGTCGACGCGAGCCCGCAGCGCGTCGCGGTCGAGCACGATCGCCTCCTCCCCATGCCGTCGCGCCAGCGCGGCCGCCTCCTCCAGCTCGGCGACCTCGTGCGGCCGGGTGGCGACGTCGATGAAGCCCGGCTGCTCCCAGCCCGCGTCGACGCCGCGCTCGGTCAGCGTGGTGCGGATCGCGGCCAGGTTCTCGCGACCGAGACGGTTCAGGGCGTCGATCTCGTCCGGCCAGCGGGCCAGGCCGTTCTCGAGCCCGTGGGTGAGCGACGCGTCCACGAACCCGCCGTTGCGACCGCTCGCGCCGTCGCCGCAGCCCTCGCCCTCGAGCAGCACAACCTGCTCGTCCGGCGCCGCCAGCAGGGCCGCCCACAGGCCGGTGAAGCCTCCGCCCACCACCGCCAGCTCGCAGCGCCGTTCGCCCTCGAGCGGCGGCAGCCGGTCCGGCGCCTCGTCGCCGTCGAGCCAGAAGACGCTGTGCTCGGACTCGGCGAGCGCCCTCAGGAGCGGCGGAGCCACTCGAGGACCTCCGAGGCGTGCGAGTCCGGCGGGAAGACCGGATAGAAGACGTGCTCGATGCGGCCGTCCTCGATCACGAGGGTCAGACGCCGTACGAGCGTCCAGCCGGCGGTCTGGAAGGTGGGAAGCCCGAGCGCGCTCACGAGCTCGAGCCGCTCGTCGCTGAGCACCGGGAACGGCAGCTCGAGCCGCTCCGCCATCTCGCGCTGGTACTCGGGATCCTGGGTCGAGAGGGCGACGACGCGGGCGCCGAGGTCTGCGAACTGGTCATGGCGGTCGCGGAAGCCGCAGGTCTCCGGGGTGCAGCCCCGCGCGCCCGGGATCTCGTTCCAGCCGGGCGGCAGCTCCTCGTCCGGGCGCCCGGTGCGGGGGTAGCAGAAGAGCACGGTCCGGCCGGGCAGCTCGGCGAGCGTCAGCTCGCCCCCCTGGGTGGAGGGAAGGCGCACGGCGCGGGACGACCATGCCGGGCAGGTGGCGGGCCGCGCCGTCGTCCTCGGGCTCGGGGAGGTCGGCCGGGAGGGTGTGGATGTCGTCGGGGCGGGCCAGGCCATGAAATCTAGGGCCTGGCCGGCTCCGGCCGTCCGTCAATCGGTCGCGTGGTTCTTCATGACTGTCATGGAAAACCACGCGACCGTCGAGTGTCCACCCGGCGGGATGGCGCCGAAGCTCAGACCAGGAACGGGACCATCAGCAGGGCGACGATGTTCGCCACCTTGATCATCGGGTTGATCGCCGGGCCGGCGGTGTCCTTGTAGGGGTCGCCCACGGTGTCGCCGGTGACGGACGCGGCGTGGGCCTCCGAGCCCTTGCCCCCGTACTCGCCGTCCTCGATCAGCTTCTTGGCGTTGTCCCAGGCCCCGCCGCCGGCGGTCATCGACACGGCCATGAAGAAGCCGACCACGATCACGCCGATCAGCAGACCCCCGAGCGCCTCCGTGGAGAGCAGGCCGACCACCACCGGGACGACGATCGGGATCAACGCGGGCAGGATCATCTCGCGCTGGGCCGACGCCGTGACGATGTCGACCGCTCGCGCGTAGTCCGGCTGCTCGGTGCGGTCCATGATCCCGGGTCGCTCCCGGAACTGGCGCCGCACCTCCTCGACCACGCCGCCTCCCGCGCGCCCCACCGCCTCGATCGCGAGCGCGGCGAACAGGTAGACCATCATGCCGCCGATCAGCAGGCCGATCAGCACCTCGGGCTGGGAGATGTCGAACCCGGACACGGTCGTGCCCTCGCTTGCGGCCTCCTCGTTCAGCTCCTCGACGAACGCCGCGAACAGCACGAGCGCCGCGAGCACGGCCGAGCCGATCGCGTACCCCTTGGTCACGGCCTTGGTGGTGTTGCCGACCGCGTCCAGCGGGTCGGTGACGTTGCGCACGTCCTCGGGCAGGTCCGCCATCTCGGCGATGCCGCCCGCGTTGTCGGTGATCGGGCCGAACGCGTCGAGCGCGACGATCAGGCCGGTGAGCGATAGCTGCGCCATCACCGCGACGCCGATGCCGTAGATACCGGCCAGCTCGTTGGCCACGAGGATGCCGAGCGCCAGCAGGATGGCGGGAGCCGCCGTGGACTGGAAGCCCTGGGCGAGCCCCTGGATGATGTTGGTGGCGTGGCCGGTCTGGGACGCGCGAGCCGTCGTGCGCACGGGCCGGAAGCGCGTGGAGGTGTAGTAGTCGGTGATCACGAACAGGCCCGCGGTGATCGCGATCCCGACCAGCGTGCAGAAGTACAGGTCGATGCCGCTCGGCGCGGCGTCCGCCCCGCCGCGCAGCAGGCTCGAGACGCCGCCCTTGAAGGTGAGGTCGTCCATCATCAGGAGCGTGACCGGCAGGAACGCGAGCGCCGCCAGCCCGCCGGACACGATCAGGCCCTGGTAGAGCGCGCGCTCCACGTTGCCCGCGCGGCTCTTCACGGCGTAGGTGCCGACGATCGAGGCGAGCAGCGACACGCCGCCGATCACGAGCGGATAGACGGCCACGGTGCCGATCTCCTGGAAGGTCAGCACGCCGAGCAGCATCACGGCCACGGCCGTGACCGCGTAGGTCTCGAACAGGTCCGCCGCCATGCCGGCGCAGTCGCCCACGTTGTCACCCACGTTGTCGGCGATCACGGCGGGGTTGCGCGGGTCGTCCTCCGGGATGCCCGCCTCGATCTTGCCCACGAGGTCGGCGCCGACGTCGGCGGCCTTGGTGAAGATGCCGCCGCCGAGCCGCGCGAAGACGGAGATCAGCGAGCCGCCGAAGCCGAGCCCGACGAGCGCGTCGATGGCGTCGCGCTCCTCGGTGCCGGCCAGGATCAGGATCCCGTAGTAGCCGGCCACGCCGAGCAGCGCGAGGCCCGCCACCAGCAGCCCGGTCACGGCGCCGCCCTTGAAGGCGACCTCGAGCGCCCTCGAGACGCCGCTGCGGGCCGACTCGGCCACGCGCGTGTTGGCGCGCACCGACACGTTCATGCCGATGAAGCCGGCGGCGCCGGAGAACGTGCCGCCGATCAGGAAGCCGATGGCGACCAGGATGCCCTCGGCGTCCGAGGCCTCGAGCACGATCGCGAGCACGATCGCGAGCACCACGGCCACGCCGGCGATGATCGTGTACTGGCGGCGCAGGTAGGCGGTCGCGCCCTGCTGCACCGCGGTCGAGATTGCCTGCATCTCGGCGTTTCCGGGTGAGAGAGCCAGCAGCCAGCGCGAGGTGGTCACGCCGTACACGACGGCGGCGCCGGCGCAAACGAGCGCGATGATCACGCCCCAGTCAGTCAGGAATTCCAAGGGGGTTGTCCTCCGTGTGGTTCAGTCGGCGGGCGGTCGGGCGCGAGGGCGCCCGGCGTTCGACGAGCCGCCAGTCGACCCCGCCCGCAGCAGAGCGGCGGGCAGTCTATCGACTCCGCCCGGACGACAGGCCCACGGCGCGCCGTCAGCGGTGGACGATCGCCTTCGACAGCGCGGTCGCGCAGGTGTCCTCGGGCTGCGGGCCGACCCGGGTGACCGTGTGGAACAGCAGCGCTCGCAGGCGGTCGAGGTTGTCGTTGAAGACCTGGAAGGCGGTGTCCGCGGAGACGGGCGGGACGTTGGGCATCGCCTCCAGGCCCACGTCGTAGTCGGTCACGAGCGCCACGTTCGCGTAGCAGAGCTCGAGCTCGCGCGCGAGCCAGCACTCGGGGTACTGCGTCATGTTCACCACGTGGAAGCCCGAGGCCGAGTACCAGCGCGACTCCGCGCGGGTCGCGAAGCGCGGACCCTGGATCACCACCACGGTCCCGCCCTCGACCACCGGGATCTCGAGCTCCCGCGCGCTCTCCGCGATCACGCCGCTCATCTGGCGGCAGTAGGGGTCGGCGGCCGACACGTGGGTGGTCTGCGGGCCGTCGTAGAACGTGCTCTCGCGCGCGTGGGTGCGGTCGACGAACTGGTCGCAGACCACGAACGTCCCCGGCTGGAGCTCCGGCCGCAGCGAGCCGCAGGCGCAGGGGCCGATCAGCCGGCGCACCCCCACCTCGCGCATCGCCCACACGTTCGCGCGGTAGTTGATCCGGTGCGGCGGCAGCGTGTGCTCGTCCCCGTGGCGCGGCATGAACGCCACGTCGACGCCCTCGATGCGCCCGACTCGGATGGCCGCGGACGGCGGCCCGTAGGGCGTGGCGACCGGAACCTCCTCCACCGCGTCGTCGTCGAGGAAGCGGTAGAAGCCGGAGCCGCCGAATATCCCGATCACGAGCCCGGCGTCCAGATCTTGGCGCGCGCCTTGGCCCGCTCCTCGGCTTCGCGCCGCTCGGCCTCGCTGGCTCCCTCCTCGGCAGGCGGCGGAGCCTCGCCGCCGCCCTGCTCGCGCACGTACATCATCTGGACCTGGGACAGGGCGTCCTTGATCGGTCCGATCTCGTCCTGCGGACAGAGCGGCAGCATCGCGCGCACCGCGTCGATGGCCTTCTTCGCCTCGGCCGGGTCGCGGGCCTCCGGCACCGCCAGCTTCTGTCCGGCGAGGTTCACGAGCGAGGCCACGGTCTGGAGCAGCACATCGTCGACCTTGATGCGCTTGAGCGCCTCCAGCAGCTCGGCTTCGCTCGGCTCCCGCGTGCTCATCTGACCGCCTCCTCCTTTGCGTATGTGCGCTGGGTGAGCGCGACCTCGGCGGCGTAGACCTCCTCGATCGACGCCCCGCCGGCGAGCGCGCGCTTCTGTCGCTGGGCCCCATTCTCCTCCGGCAGCGCCAGATCGATCCCCAGGGCCATGCGCGCCGGAGCCGTCCACGCGAGCAGCCGGTCCCGCGACCGCCGCCGCCGGATACTCCTGCGCCCGCTCCAGATCGATCAGCTTGCCGTCGAGGCCGTGGCGGATCGCGCGCCAGAAGTTCTCCTCGATCAGGCGGCCGGGAGGGTCGTCGAACGGCACGCCCTCGTCGTAGTCCATGGCGGCCTGCGCCACGCAGGCGGTGATCAGCGCGGCCAGCGCGTTGGAGTCCTCGGCGCTCGTCTGCGCGTCGCAGATGCGCATCTCGACCGTCCCGTAGGAGTGGTGCGGGCGCACGCTCCACCACACCTGCGTGAACTCCACGATCGATCGCGTGCGCACCAGGAAGTCGACGTAGTCGGCGTAGGCCCGCCAGCCGCCGAACGCGTCGGGGATCCCGCAGCGCGGAAAGCTCTTCGTGAAGATCTGCGAGCGCGCCGAGTGCAGCCCCGAGTGGCGCCCGTCGAGGAAGGGCGAGTTCGCCGAGATTGCGAGCAGCTCGGGCATCACCGCCCGCAGCCGGTCGCACACGCGCACCGCCCGCTCGGGGCCGTTCACCCCCACGTGCACGTGCAGGCTGAAGGTGTTGTTGCGCCAGGCCACGTACTGCAGCGAGCTCTCGACGCGGTGGTAGTGCTCGGTGTCGATGACCCGCTGGTCCTGCCAGGGGCTCCAGGGGTGCGTGCCGGTGGCGCCGAGGAGCGCGTCCTGCGCGGCTGCGAGGGCGAACAGCCGGGCCCGCGCGTCGCGCTGCCGGACGATGGCGTCGGCGAAGGTCTCGCCGCGGCCGGAGCGGATCTCGATCTCGGAGCGGATCAGCTCACCCGCCACGGAGTCGGCGAGCACCGGGTCGCCGGCCGCCGCGTCGCGCAGCTCCTCGAAGCGGTGGTCGAGCTCGCGGGTCGCCGGATCGAGGATCGCGAACTCCTCCTCGATCCCGACGGTGAAGTCCGTGGAGGCCTCGAAGACCTCCCTGACGCTCGGCATGTCGAGCATTGGCGGGTGGCGTGTCGTCTACGTGAGGTAGAAGTAGAGCGCGTAGAGCAGGTCGACTGCGGGGCTCGAGGTGTGCACCGTGACCTCCGGTGGCACCTGGAGCAGCGCCTCCGAGTAGTTGAAGATGATCTTGACGCCGGCGTCGACCAGGTCGTCGGCCACGCCCTGCGCCGCCGCCGTGGGCACCGCCAGCACGCCCACCACCACGTCCTCGTCGCGAATCACCCGCTCGAGGTCGTCGTACGGGCGAACCGTGAGGCTGTCGTTCACGCGGTGCCCGACCTTGGCCGGATCCTTGTCGAACAGCGCGACCACGCGGAAGCCGTGGTCGGCGAAGATGTCGGAGCCGGCGATCGCCTGGCCGAGGTTGCCCGCGCCGAACAGCGCGATGTTGTGCTTGCCGGTGGTCCGCAGGATCTTGCGGATCTGCGAGACCAGCGAGTCGACGTTGTAGCCCACGCCGCGCTTGCCGAACTTGCCGAAGCCCGACAGGTCGCGCCGGATCTGCGTGGAGTTCACGTGCGTGTAGTCCGCCAGCTCCTGCGACGAGATCGTCTCGCGACCCATCTTCTTGGCCTGGGTGAGCACCTGGAGGTAGCGCGAGAGCCGGGCGGCCACGCCCAGTGACAGTCGCTCCGCCCCGCCGTTCTCAAGCCCTGCCCCGCCCGTCACGGGCTCCTGAAAGCTCACGCGCCCACTCTACCTAGCCTCCGAAGCAGGGCGTCCGCGTCCACGTGGAACTCGAACAGCTCCTCGCCGTCGAGCGCGAGCACCGGGATGCGCTCGCCGTAGCGGCGCTGGAGCCGCGCGTCGAGCGACACGTCGACCTCGACGAGCTCGAACGGGTGCTCGGCGCGCACGCGCTCCACGGTCGCCCGCGCCTCGTCGCACAGGTGGCAGCCCGGCTTGCCGAAGAGCGTGATCGTTGCCACCGGCTGCCAATCTAGAGGTGCCTTGGAGGACCACGTCGAGCTGATCGTCTTCGGCCTGCTGCTCGGTACGGCAGCGCTCGCGGTGCTGGCGCGCGTCCTGCGGGTCCCGTATCCGATCACCCTCGTGGTCGGGGGCGTCGCGATCGGGTTCCTGCCCGGCGTCCCGGACGTGGAGCTCGACCCCGACCTGGTCCTCTTGATCTTCCTCCCGCCGCTCCTCTACGGGGCCGCGTTCTTCACCTCGCTACGCGACCTGCGCCGCAACGCCCGCCCGATCGCCCTGCTGTCGATCGGGGTCGTGTTCGTGACGATGGGCGCCGTCGCGGTCGTCGCCCACGAGGTGATCGGGATGGGCTGGGCGGAGTCGTTCGTGCTCGGCGCGATCGTCTCCCCGACCGACGCCGTGGCGCCGGCGGAGATCCTGCGCCGGACGAACGCCCCGCGCCGCCTGCTCACCGTCGTCGAGGGCGAGAACCTCACCAACGACTGGACGGCGCTCGTGCTCTACCGCTTCGCGGTGGCCGCCGTCGTGACCGGCTCGTTCTCGCTCGGCGAGGCCAGCATGCGCTTCGTGCTGAGCGGCGTGGGCGGGCTGGCGGTGGGGCTGGCCGCGGGCTGGGTCATCAAGGAGGTGCGCAGCCGGATCGACGACCCTCCGACCGAGCTCTCGATCTCGCTGGTGAGCGGCTACGTCGCCTACATCCCGGCCGAGGAGCTCGGCCTGTCGGGCGTGATCGCGGCCGTCACGGTCGGGATCTACATGGGCTGGCACACCCCGCAGCTGACCACCCCGACGACGCGCATCCAGGGTGTGTCGGTCTGGGAGATCCTCACCTTCATCCTGAACGCGGTGCTGTTCCTCCTGATCGGGCTCCAGCTCCCGGGCATCCTCGATGACCTCTCGGGCGAGCCCGCCGGCCAGCTGATCTGGTGGGGGGCGGTCGTCGCCGCCGTCGTAATCGTGGTCCGCATGCTCTGGCAGTTCACCGTGCCGTACGTGCTGCGCACGATCGACCGCCGCGAATCCGTCCGCGCCCGGCGCGCGTCGGTCGGCGAGCGGATCGTGATCGGCTGGGCGGGCATGCGCGGGTCCGTCTCGCTGGCCGCGGCGCTGGCCCTGCCGCTCGAGATCGACTCCGGCGGCCCGTTCCCCGAGCGCGCACTGATCATCTTCCTGGCGTTCATGGTGATCCTGGTCACGCTCGTGGGGCAGGGGCTGACCCTTGGACCGCTGATCGACCGGCTCGGCATCTGCGACGACGGCGAGGAGGGCCGGGAGGAGGTCGCCGCCCGCATCCGGCTCGCCGAGGCAGCGCTCGCGCGGCTCGACGAGGTGGAGGGCGAGGACTGGGTGCGCGACGACACGGTCGAGCGCACGCGCGGGATGTTCAACTACCGGCGCCGGCGCTTCAGCGCCCAGGCGGACGGCGACGGCACGGAGTTCGAGGAGCGGACCGACCAGTACCGCCGGCTGATGTACGAGCTCTACGACGCTCAGCGCGAGGCGCTGGTCGGGATGCGCAACACGCTCGAGATCAGCGACGAGGTGCGCCGCAAGGTGGAGCGCGAGCTCGACCTCGAGGAATCGCGGCTCCAGGCCTGAGCGCGTCAGACCAGCCGGGCGGCGGCGTCGAGCCCCAGGTAGTCCGGATAGCGCAGCGGCTCGAGGAAGCGGGCGGCGCCGGCGATCATGGCGGCGTTGTCGGTGCAGAGCTCGACCGGCGGCACCGACACCGGCACTCCAAGCGCGGACACCGCCGCGCGCAGCTCCGAGTTGGCCGCCACGCCCCCGCCGATCGCCAGCCGTTCGAGGCCCTCGCGCTCGAGTGCCCGCAGCGTCCGGCCCACCAGCGCGTCGACGATCGCGCGCTGGTACGAGGCGGCGAGGTCGGCGGGCCGCGCCCCCGGCTCGTCGCGCAGCCGGTAGAGCAGCGCCGTCTTCAGCCCGCTGAAGCTGAAGTCGAGCTCGCCCGGCGCGCTGCGCGGGAAGTCATGGGCAGCGGGATCGCCGGCGCGCGCCAGGCGGTCGAGCGCCGGACCGCCCGGGTAGCCGAGCCCGAGCAGGCGCGCGCCCTTGTCGAAGGCCTCGCCGGCCGCGTCGTCGAGCGTCTGCCCCAGCACCGTGTAGGAGGAGGGCTCATCCACGCGCGCGAGGAACGTGTGCCCGCCGCTCGCCACGAGACACAGGTAGGGCGGCTCGATCGGATCGGGTCGGAGGGTGCTAGCCACCACGTGGCCGTGCAGGTGATCGACGGGCACGAGCGGCAGCTCGCGGGCGGCGGCCAGCGCCTTCGCGGAGGAGAGCCCGACGAGCAGCGCCCCGATCAGCCCCGGTCCGCGCGTCACGGCCACCGCGGTCACGTGGTCGAGCCGGGCCCCGGCGCGCTCGAGGGCGTCGGCGGTCACCGCGTCCACGAGCTCGAGGTGATGGCGCGACGCGATCTCGGGCACCACGCCGCCGTAGCGCGCGTGCAGCAGTCCCTGGGAGGCGATCACGTTCGAGCGGATCTCACCGTCGGCCGTGACCACCGCCGCGCAGGTGTCGTCGCAGCTGGTCTCGATCGCGAGGATCACGCGGTGGCGCGTTCGGGCACCGTCCGCCACATGATGAGCGCGTCCTCACGATTGTCGTGGTAGTAGGCGCGGCGGCGGCCGGCGGGACGAAACCCGAAGCGCTCGTAGAGGCGGATGGCGTCGTCGTTCGAGGTGCGGACCTCGAGCGTGTACTGCTCGTTCGGCCGGTCGCCGAGCTCGAAGAGCCGCTCGAGCAGCGTTGTCGCGATGCCCTCGCGGCGCAGGCGGTCGTCCACCGCCACGTTCATCAGGTGCCAGACCGTGTCGTAACGCGAGCACACCAGGTAGCCCACCAGCCGGCCGTGACGCACGGCCGCCAGGCAGATGCCCGCGGGCTTGGAGAGCTCGAGCACGAACATCGCAAGCGACCACGGCGTGGGAAACGCGCGCCGCTCGATGGCGATCACCTGCGGCAGATCGGCGTAGGTCAGGCGGCGGATGTCGAGGTCGTTCACTGGGGAGCTGCGTCCGGAGCTCGCAGGTACTGGGGCAGCACTGCCTCCGGCGGCTCGCCCTCGACCCCTGCCGCCAACCGGCAGACGTGCAGGGCGCGAACCACGTGGGCGTCCGACCCGTCCGGCGCCACCCGGACGCCGGCCTGCTCGAGCAACTCCCGAAATCGTACCGAGCCGTCCCCGGCGGCCAGCGGGGTGAGACCGGCCTCCCGGACACGCTCAGCGATCGCCGCCGGCGGCGCCGCGAACGGCGCCCAGAGCTCGCCCTCGGGCCCATGGAGTGCTGCGAACAGCTCGCCTCGCTTGGCGTCGATGAGCGCGAGACGCAGCTCGTCGTCGATGCCGGCCGCCAGCGCCGCGAGCGACGACACGGGCCGCACGGACAGGCCCCGCGCCGCCGCGAGCGCGCGCGCCGTGGCCACTCCGATCCGTAGCCCGGTGAAGCTGCCCGGCCCGACACCCGCCGCGATCGCGTCGAGCTCGTCCCAGCCGACACCCGCGCGCGCCATCGCCCGCGCGATCGCCGGCATCAGCTCGGCGGCGTGCGCCGGGGGGCTGGCCAGCCGATCCGCCCCCGGTGCGACCTCGAACGCCTCGCCGTCGCCGCGCAGGACGCAGGCCGTGGAGGCCGCCGTGGAGGTGTCGAAGCCCAGCAGGGTCACGCGACCTCGACGCTGATCCGGCGCCGGTCCTGGCCGGCGTGCTCGAGACGCACGCGCGCCGCCACCCGCTCGAGCGTCGGCACGGCCACCTCGGGCCATTCCACGAACGCGATCCGGCCGGGCGTGAGGTAGTCCTCGAGCAGCGCGGGATCCTCGCCCGCCAGCGAGCCGAGCCGGTAGAGGTCGAGGTGGGCCACCTCGGTCGCGCCCTCGAGCACGTGCCCGATGGTGAAGGTCGGGCTCGTGACCGGAACCTGCACGCCGAGCGCGCGGGCGGCGCCGCGCACGAAGGTCGTCTTCCCCGAGCCGAGCTCGCCGCTGACCAGCACCACGTCGCCGGGAGCCAGCCGGGCGGCGAGCTCCGCACCCAGCGCCTCGGTCTCGGCCGGGCTCGCGCTCTCGCGTTCCATCCGGGTCGGGGGCGTCAGGAGCCGAACAGGTCCATCTGCGGCGGCTCCGGAGCGGCCTGCGCGGCGGCGGCCACTGCGGCCACCGCTCCGAGCGGCACGGGCGGCGGCTCAGAGAGCAACGCCGGCAGCCGGGCGAAGTCGGCCCGCAGCTCGCCGAGCGTGTTCGTGGAGCGCAGCCCCGCCGCCGGGTGGAAGAGCGGATAGACGCGCACCGTGCGCCCGCCGAGCTCGTGCACCTGGGGGCGCCCGTGGACGCCCGTGATCCCGCGCTGGGAGCGGGTGATGAGCTTGGTCGCGAAGTTGCCGAGCGTGCAGATCACCTTCGGCTCGATCAGCTCGATCTTGCGGTGCAGGAACGGCTTGCAGGCATCGATCTCGTCGGGCTGCGGGTCGCGGTTGCCGGGCGGCCGGGACTGGAGCACGTTCGCGATGAAGACGTCGCCCCGCTGCATGCCGATCTCCTCGAGCAGCTGGTCGAGGAGCCGGCCGGCCCGGCCCACGAAGGGCAGCCCCTGGAGGTCCTCGTGCTGGCCGGGCGCCTCGCCCACGAACATCAGGTCGGCGTCGGCGTTGCCCGATCCGAAGACCACGTTGGTGCGGGTCCCCGAGAGCGGGCAGCGCTCGCAGGCGGCCGCCTCCCGGTACAGCTTGACGAGGTCCTCGCGGCGCTCCTCTGCGCTGCGTGACTGCATGCCGGAAGGGTAGGAGAACCGGGGGACGAACCGCGACACGCGGGTATCCTTCGGCTGTCGGCCGCTACCTCCCTCGGCGGAGTGGACCGGCAGGGAATGAACCCGAAGAGCAACAGTCATCAGCGCCCCGCGGAGGCGGTTGGCCGCGTGGGGGTCATCGGCCCGGGCCGTCTCGGCACGGCGCTGGCCGCCGGTCTCAGGGCGGCCGGGGTCGAGGTGGAGGGTCCACTCGGCCGCGGCGTACGGCCGCGGGGCTGCCACGCGATCGTGCTCTGTGTGCCGGACTCCGAGATCGCGGCCGCCGCCGAGGCGCTGACCGCCGCCGCCCCCTTCATCGGCCACACGAGCGGGGCCACCCCGTTGTCTGCCCTCATCCACGCGGGGGTCGAGCGCTTCGGGCTGCACCCGCTGCAGACCTTCGCCGAGGGGGCGGGGCCCGAGGGGTTCCGCGGCGCCGGCTGCGCCGTCGCGGGGAGCTCGCCCGAGGCGCTCGAGCTCGCCAGCTCGCTCGCGCAGCACCTCGGCATGTCGCCGTTCGAGATCGACGACGCGGGCCGCGCGGCCTACCACGCGGCCGCCTCGGTCGCGTCGAACTTCCTCGTCACGCTCCAGGCCGCCGCCGAGACGATCGCCGGGGGGGCGGGGCTCACGCCGGAGCAGGCGCGCGCGCTGCTCGTGCCGCTGCTGCGCCAGACGATCGACAACCTCGCGGAGCTCGGACCCGAGGCGGCGCTCACGGGACCCGTCGCCCGCGGGGACGAGGCGACGATCGAGGCACAGCGCGCCGCCGTCGAAGGGGTGGCGGACCACCTGCTCGACCTGTTCGACGAGCTCGTGCACCACACCCGTGCGCTCGCCTCCCGCGAGGTCGCCACGTGAGGACCGTGCGCACCGTGTCCGAGCTGCGCGCCGCGCTCGCCGGCGAGCGGCGCGCCGGTCGCACGATCGGCCTCGTGCCGACCATGGGCTCTTTCCACGAGGGCCACCTTTCGCTGATCCGGCGCGCCCGCGCCGACTGCGACGTGGTGGTCGTGTCGCTGTTCGTGAACCCCGCGCAGTTCAGCCCGAGCGAGGACTTCGCCGCCTACCCGCGCGACGAGGCATCCGACACCGTGCGCGCCCGGGCCGAGGGCGTCGACCTGCTGTTCGCGCCGGCCCTGGACGAGGTCTACCCGCGGGGCTTCGACGCGACCGTCAGCGTCGGCGGCCTCACTGAGACGCTCGAGGGCGACCCGGGCCAGCGCGGCCGCTCTCACTTCGCCGGGGTGACCACGGTCGTGGCCAAGCTCTTCAACATGGTCGGGCCGGACGTGGCGTACTTCGGGCAGAAGGACGCCCAGCAGGCGCTCGTGATCCGGAAGCTGGTGCACGACCTCGACATCCCGGTGCGCATCGAGGTCTGCCCCACGGTGCGCGACCCGGACGGCCTCGCGCTCAGCTCGCGCAACGCCTACCTCTCGGTGAACGAGCGCGAGCGCGCGCTCGCGCTCAGCCGGGCGCTCCGGGCGGCGCAGGCGCGAGTCGAGGGCGGCGACCGCGATGCAGCCGCCGTGCTCGCCGCCGCCCGAACCGAGCTCGACAGGTCGGGCGTCCTGCCCGAGTACCTCGAGCTCCGCTCGCTTCGAGACCTCTCCCCGGTCGAGCGCGTGAACGGCTCGACCCTGCTCGCGGTGGCCGCGCGCGTAGGTCGCACGCGGCTGATCGACAACACGATCCTGAAAGGCGATCCATGAGCTCCCGTCCTCCACGCGCAAGCGCCCCTCGCGCCAAGCGCCCCGCGGTGACCCTCTCGACCCTCGCCGAGCGGAAGGCGCTAGGCGAGCAGATCGTGATGGTCACGGCGTACGACTACCCGAGCGGGCAGGCCGCCGAGGAGGCCGGGGTGGACATCGTGCTCGTGGGCGACTCGGGCGCCATGACGGTGCTCGGCTACCCCTCGACGGTGCCCGTCACGCTCGACGAGATCCTGATGCTCGCGGCCGCGGTCCGGCGCGGGGTCGAGACGCCGCTGCTCGTCGGCGACATGCCGTTCGGCTCCTACGAGGCGTCCGACGAGCTGGCGATCACGAACGCCCAGCGCTTCGTCAAGGAGACCGGCTGCGACGCGGTCAAGCTCGAGCGAGGCGGCACGTCCGCCGATCGGGCGCGGGCGATCGTGGCCGCCGGCATCCCGGTGATGGGCCACGTGGGCCTGACGCCGCAGAGCGCCGGCGCGCTCGGGGGCTACCGCAGCCAGGGGCGCACGGCCGAGCGAGCGCTCGAGGTGATCCACGACGCGCTCGCCCTCCAGGACGCGGGCTGCTTCTCGATCGTGTTCGAGGCGATCCCGAGCGCGCTCACCGAGCTCGTGATGCCGCAGATGCGCGTTCCGGTGATCGGCATCGGGGCGGGTCCCGCCGCCGACGGACAGGTGCTCGTCTTCCACGACCTGCTCGGCATCTACGACGGCCACGCCGCCCGCTTCGTCAAGCGCTACGCCAACGTCCGGGAGACGATGATCGACGGCGTCGCGAGGTTCGCCGAGGACGTTCGCAAGCGCCGCTACCCCGAGCCGGAGCACGGCTACACGATGGCTCCCGACGAGATCGAGCGGCTGCGGGAGATGCTGGGCGAGCCCGCCGGCGAGCCGTTCACCGGCGGCTTCTCGCTCTGAGACGCGCTCGGGGCGTGAGCGTCTTCGCCGAGCAGCTCCGTCTCTCGACGCAGGGAGATGGGCACACCATCGACATCACCGCTGCCGTCCAGCGGGCCGTCGAGGAGGCAGGCATCGAGCAGGGCCTCGTCTCCGTGTTCGTGCCCGGCTCGACCGCGGCGATCACGACCATGGAGTACGAGCCGGGCGGCGTGCACGACCTGAGGAGCGCGCTCGGGCGGCTGGTGCCCGCCGAGGGCGACTACGAGCACAACCGTCTGAACCACGACACGAACTCGCACGCCCACATCCGGGCCGCGATCGTGGGCCCGTCCGAGACCGTGCCGGTCCGCGACGGACGGCTCGAGCTCGGCACGTGGCAGCAGGTCGTGCTCATCGACTTCGACGACCGGCCGCGCCGGCGCAGCGTGACCGTGCAGGTCTTGGGGTAACCACACCGAAACCCGAGCCGGGCGCGCGGGTTCACGCGTACGCCCACCACATCTGGAGGAAAGGAAGGTGCCGATGTCGCGACGGGTACGTCGCTTCCTGCCGTCGCCCGCGATGGTCGTGGCGCTGACGGCGCTTGTGATGGCTATGGGAGGCTCCGCCTACGCCCTCGTCATCACCAGCGGGAGCATCAAGAACAACACGATCAAGAGCGCGGACGTGCGCAACGGCGGCCTGATCGGAAAGGACGTGCGCGGCGACGGTCTCGGCGGTCGCGCGGTGAAGGAGTCCTCGCTCGCGACAGTGCCCAGCTCGTTCTCCTCCTACGGAAGTGCGCGCTTCGTGGTTGCCACGGGCGACGGCCTGTTCGTCCGTGGCCGGGGGTATGGGCCGAATCCCGTCGCGCGCATCGGCGATGGCCGCTACCAGGTGGTCTTCGACGCCGACGTGCGCGGCTGCGCGTACGTGGCGACCATCGGGGATCCAAGCGCCGCCGGAGCGCCTGGAGGCGAGATCTCCACGAGCTCCGTGGGCTCGAATGTCAACGCCGTCGCCATACGGACCGAGCGCAGCGACGGCCAGCCGGCCGACCGCCCGTTCCACCTGGTCCTGTCCTGCTGAGCTCCGCCTCGCCAGGCCTCGGGTCGCCCGCTCACGGCGGCCCGAGCGCCTCGGGGTAGTCGATACCCCTGAGCACCGTCGCCGGCGCGCCGGCGGCGATCGCGAAGGCCGGCACGTCGCGGGTGACCACGCTGTTCGCGCCGATCACCGAACGCTCGCCGATCGTCACCCCGCTCGTGATCACCACGTTCGCGCCGCACCAGACGTTGTCGCCCACGCGGGTCGGGCCCTTCGAGACGAAACCCTGCCAGGGGACCGGCCGCACGGGATCCTCGAAGCGGTGGTTGCCGTCGGTGATGAAGCAGCCGTTGGCGAACATGCAGTGGTCGCCGATCTCGACGAGATTTGCCGACGCGACCATCACCCCGATGTTGAGGAATGTCTGCGAGCCGATCCGGATCCGCGCCTCGTCCGGGGCGGTAAGCCACACGTGCGGCTCGAGCAGGCTGTGCTCGCCGATCTCGAGCCGGCCCTCGCGGAACGCCTCGAGCACGTTCCCGTGCAGCGGCCAGCGCGCGAACGCCCGCCGCCGCATCATCTCGCGGTGGATGGCGAGCCGGTTCCAGGGCAGCGAGTTGCGCTCGTACCAGCGCCACTTCTGCCACCAGAGCCAGGCGTCGCTCACGCGTGGGAGCTTGCCAGGAGAGGCGGCGGGGTCGAGGCCAGGCAGCCGGCGGCCGATGAATAGCGGATGGACCCGCTGTCCGATCTGCTCATCGCGGAGGAGTTCGACGAGCTGCTTGCTCGCGAGGAGCTACGCAGGTCGCGGACCGGCGAGACGCTGGCCGTCGCCCTCCTGGACGTCGACGGCCTGCGGGAGGTCGGTGCCAGCTACGGTCGCGATTCCGCGATGGAGGTCCTGCGGCTGTCTGCGTCCGTGCTGCGCGCCACCACTCGCACGGTCGACGCCGTGGCGCACACGGGCGACGACGAGTTCTCGGTCCTCCTCCACGCGACCGACGTGCGCAGCGGGGTCGCCTGGGCCGACCGCTTCGAGGATGAGCTGGAGCAGGCGGGCGCCGAGCATCCCGCGGCGCCCCTCACGTGCGCGCTCGGGCTCGCCGACACCATCGAGGAGACCAGCCTGATGCTGGCCGCCGCGCGGGCCCGGCGCCGGATGGAGGTCATCCAGACGGTACGCAAGCTCCGCCGCGCGCGCGAGCGCGGCTCCTGAGACGCGCCTCGGAGGACCGAAGTCTTGCATTGCCTCAACCTGGGTTGACACGGGCGTTCGAGGTAACGAGCATCCGCCGAACGGGGTCCGCCGACGGCGGACCCGCGCCCCCCACAAGAGGAGGTACGAGTATCCATGCATCGCTTCATTAGACGGCCCAGTCCGGCCATGGCCGTCGCCTTCATCGCGCTCATCGCGACGCTGTCCGGAACCGCGATCGCGCTTCCGGGCAGGAACTCCGTCGACTCGGGCGACCTCAGGCGAGGCTCCGTCAAGACCGCCAAGATCGCCAACGGAGCCGTGACCAACCCCAAGGTGAGGAACCGGACGCTTACCGGAGCCAAGTTGCGAAACGGCACCCTCACCGGCAACAAGGTGCGCGCCGACACCCTCACCGGCGCCAACATCAACGAGAGCACTCTCGGACAGGTGCCGAGCGCCAACACTGCCAACACCGCCAACACCGCCAACAGCGCGAACACGGCGAACACCGCCAACAGCGCCGGCTCCGTGGCCGGCCGCACGCCGTTCCTCGTGAAGCTGAGCGCCGGCCAGTCGCAGACAATCGCCACTCATGGCGCCGTCTCGATCGTGGCCGAGTGTCTCAGCGCGGGCGGCAATGACACCGTTCGGCTCATAGCCGCCACCACGCAGGACGGCGCAGTCATGGGCGGCGGCGTGGACTCCTTCGACGGCTCGAGCCCCGCCGATTTCCTCAATACGTCCACCGCGGCGGGCGACCGAGTGTTCACGAACAACTCGGCGCCCGACGGCACTACGTCGGTCTCATGGTTCATCGACAACGGCTGGGTCATGGCGCCCAATGGCCAGACCTTGGGGATCGATGGCGAAACCACGCCACTTGGCGTGAACTACTCGGGCGCGGAATGCGTGGTCTCGGGTGTGGTGAACGCCTCGGGCTGACAATTGACAGCAGGTAACAGCTAGCGCCTACGCGGCGGCCGCGACCTTCGGTCGCGGCCGCCGCCGCCGCTTCCGGGCCGGCTTGACGATCCGCGACAGGAACTGGCCGGTGTAGGACCCCTTGACCGCCGCGACCTGCTCGGGCGTGCCCTGGGCGATCAACGCGCCGCCCTCCTCGCCGCCCTCGGGCCCGAGGTCGATGATGCGGTCCGCGGTCTTGATCACGTCCAGGTTGTGCTCGATGACGATCACCGTGTTGCCCTGGTCGACCAGCCGGCCGAGCATCTGCAGCAGACGCTCCACGTCCGCGAAGTGCAGGCCCGTGGTGGGCTCGTCGAGGATGTACAGCGTGCGCCCCGTGGCGATCTTGGACAGCTCCGAGGCGAGCTTCACGCGCTGAGCCTCGCCGCCAGAGAGCGTGGTGGCCGGCTGACCGAGCCGGATGTAGTCGAGCCCCACGTCGTGGAGCGCCTGGAGGCGCCGCTTGATCTTCGGGATGTGCTCGAAGAAGCGGACGGCCTCCTCGACGGTCATGTCGAGCACGTCGGCGATCGACTTGCCCTTGAAGCGGACCTCGAGCGTCTCGCGGTTGTAGCGCTTGCCGTGACACTGCTCGCAGGGCACGTACACATCCGGCAGGAAGTGCATCTCGATCTTGATCTGTCCGTCGCCGCGGCACACCTCGCAGCGCCCGCCCTTGACGTTGAACGAGAAGCGACCCGGTTTGTACCCGCGGGCCCGCGCCTCCTGCGTTCGCGAGTAGAGGTCGCGGATGTGGTCGAACAGCCCGATGTAGGTCGCCGGGTTCGAGCGCGGCGTGCGCCCGATCGGGGACTGGTCGATGTTGATGATCTTGTCCACCTGGTCGAGGCCGCTGATGCGCTTGTGCGAACCCGGCCGCTGCTTCGCCCGGTGGAGGCGGTTGGCCACCGCCTTGAACAGCACCTCGTTCACGAGGGTCGACTTGCCCGACCCCGAAACGCCGGTGACGGTGCAGAAGACGCCGAGCGGCACCTTGACGTCGATCTCGCGCAGGTTGTGCTGGGAGGCGCCCGACACCTCGATGTACCCGCTGGGCCGCCGGCGCTTCTTCGGCAGCGGGATCTCCTTGGCTCCCGCGAGGTACTGCCCCGTGAGCGATTCCTCGGCGCTCATCACGCTCCGCGGGGTGCCCTCGGCCACGAGCCAACCGCCGTGCTCGCCGGCGCCGGGGCCGAGGTCCACGAGATGGTCCGCGGCCAGCATGGTGCCCTCGTCGTGCTCGACGACTATCACGGTGTTGCCGAGATCACGCAGCCGGTGGAGCGTGGCGATCAACCGCTCGTTGTCGCGTTGGTGCAGGCCGATCGAGGGCTCGTCCAGGATGTACAGGACGCCCACCAGGGACGACCCGATCTGAGTGGCCAGCCGGATCCGCTGCGCCTCGCCGCCGGAGAGGGTTGCCGCGGCGCGCTCCAGCGACAGGTAGCCGACGCCGACGTTGTCGAGGAACGTCAGCCGCTCGTCGATCTCGCGCAGGATGAGCCGCGCGATCTGGCGCTCGGTGCTCGACAGCTCGAGCTCCTCGAGCCACTCGATCGCACGCCGCGCCGACATGTGCGTGAACTCGTGGATCCCCAGACCACCGACCTTGACCGCGAGTGACTCCGGGCGCAGCCGCGCCCCCTTGCACTCCGGACACGGCCGCAGCGTCATGTACTCCTCGATCTTCTCCCGCGACCAGTCGGAGTCGGTCTCCCGGTAGCGCCGCTCGAGGTTGGGGACGATGCCCTCGAAGGTCGTGGTGTACGAGCGCTTGCGGCCATACCGGTTCCGATAGGTGATGTAGATGCGCTCGCCGTCGGTGCCGTACAGGAAGCAGTCGCGGACGTCCTCGGGGAGGTCCTCCCAGGGACGGTCGCCGTCCACCTCCCACTTGTCCGCGATCGCCTGGGTCATCTGCTCGTAGTACGTGGAGGCGCTGGTCGACCAGGGCAGGATCGCGCCGTCGTTCAGGGACAGCGACGGGTCCGGGACGATCAGCTCCGGGTCGATCTCCATCTGCGAGCCCAGCCCGGTGCAGCGCGGGCAGGCGCCGTGGGGCGAGTTGAACGAGAACATCCGCGGCTCGAGCTCCGGCATCGACGTGCCGCAGTGCAGGCACATGAAGCGCTCCGAGTAGGTGGTGACCTCGGCGCTCTCGACGTGCTCGATGTCGACGATGCCCTCCGCCCTCGCCACCGCCGTCTCGATCGAGTCCGCCAGGCGCTTGCGCAGGTCGTGGCGCATCACGAGCCGGTCGATCACGACCGAGATGTCGTGCTTGTACTTCTTGTCGAGGACGATGTCCTCCTCGAGGCGACGCAGCTCACCGTCCACCTTCACGCGCGTGAACCCTTCGCCGCGAAGCTCGTCGAACAGCTTCCCGTACTCCCCCTTGCGGCCACGCACGACCGGCGCGAGCACCATGAACTTCGTGCCCTCCGCGAGCGTCATCACCTGGTCGATGATCTGCTCGGCCGACTGCGCCTCGATCGGGCGGCCGCAGTTGTAGCAGTGGGGATGGCCGACCCTGGCCCAGAGCAGGCGCAGGTAGTCGTAGATCTCGGTGACGGTCCCGACCGTGGAGCGCGGGTTGCGCGAGGTCGTCTTCTGATCGATCGAGATGGCCGGTGAGAGCCCCTCGATCGAGTCGACGTCCGGCTTGTCCATCTGGCCCAGGAACTGGCGGGCGTAGGCCGACAGCGACTCCACGTAGCGCCGCTGGCCTTCCGCGTAGATCGTGTCGAACGCGAGGCTCGACTTGCCTGAGCCGGACAGCCCCGTGATCACCACGAGGGAGTCGCGCGGCAGCCTCAGGTGCAGGTCCTTGAGGTTGTGCTCGCGCGCACCGGAAACGACGATCTCACCGCTGGGATTCACGACGAACACCGAGTCTAGAGCCGGATCCGGATCGAACTGGTGTTCGCTTTCCGCATGTTGCGGACCTGGCGCATGAAGGTGCCGTGAGACAATCTCCCCAGATGGCCGGCGAGGCGCCAGACTCCGGGGACTTCCGGACCTTCATCCGTATCCAAGCTGGTCCCGGACCGGTGACGAGCGGGTAACGGGGGTGCGCTTCGGCTACACGATCCTCTACGTCGCGGACGTGAGCGCGAGCCTCGACCTCTACGAGCGCGCCTTCGCCCAGCGGCGGCGCTTCCTCCACGAGAGCGGCGCCTACGCGGAGCTCGAGACCGGCGCGACCGTCCTGGCGTTCGCCTCGCGCGAGCTCGCGGCGTCGAACGTGCCCGGGGTGATGCGGCCCCGGACGCTGGGCCAGGCCTCGCCCTCGTTCGAGGTCTGCTTCGTCACCGACGACGTCCAGGCGGCGTTCGACCGGGCGGTGAGCGAGGGCGTCGAGGCCGTCACGAGCCCGCAGACGAAGCCCTGGGGCCAGGACGTGGCCTACGTCCGCGATCCGGACGGAAACCTGGTGGAGATCGCCTCGCCGGCCGCCTGATCAGCCGCCCGCGCGCGCGAAGACATCATCGAGTAGCGCCTCGGGGTCGTCGAGCTCGAAGTTCTCGGCGAGGTAGCGCTCCGTCTCCTCACGGGTGGAGCCGTTGAGCGCCATGTTGAGCGCGATGACGCGGGCGCCCTCGTTGCCCTCGGCCGGCGCCCCCGCGTCGCCCGTGGGCTCGCTGGCCGGGGCAGGCTCGGGGGCCGGGGCAGGCTCAGGGGCCGGCGCCGACCGCTCGCTCCCGCTCCCGCGGAGCTCGCGGAGATCCTCGCGCAGCGACGCGATCGTGCCGCGCACACGCTCGCCCAGGTCGTCGAGCGCCCGCTCGATCTCCTCCGCGCGGGCGGCGAGTCGATCCGTGGCTGCCTGAATCCGCTCGAGCTGGGCCTCGGTCTGCCGCTGGGCCTCGCCTCGTACGCGGTCCGCCTCCGCTCGCGCTGCGGCCTCGAGCTCGGTGGCGCTGCGCTCGGCCGCCTCGACGATCTCGCGCACCTTTTCGGCGGCCGTCGCGGCCGCCGACTTGCTTGCCGGCTGCTCCGTCACGGGCAGCGAAGGGTAGCGGCGGCCGCTCTAACCCTTGACCCGGAACGCGCCCCGCATGAAGGGGTGGATGCGGCAGAAGTACGTGTAGGTCCCGGGGCCCAGCCCGTCGGGCGTCGTCCACTGGAGCGCACCCGTCGCGGGCGGCACCGCCGACCCGAGCGTGCCCGACTCGAACTGCACCTGGCCGTCGGCGATCGGGTAGGCGATGCCCGTCGACCGGTTGCAGGGGGCCTTGCACGAGGTGATCGAGTGGTAGATCCCCTTCGCGTCGTCGCCTCCGTCGGCGAACGTGAGCGTCTGGCCCGGACTGATCACCGGGGGCAGCCCGCTCGGAGCGGGCAGGCTCAGATCGCCGAGCTGATACTTGAAGTCCACGAGCGAGACCGTGCCCGGGTTCGCAGCGCCGTCGGGGAGGGTCCGCGCGTCCGGCATGCTCGTCGGTCCGTCCCCGTGGCTGTCGTTCTCGGCCAGGTGGCCGTGGGTGAGCCTGCCGGGGAGGTCCACCCGGCGCTTGAACGGGTTCCTACCCGGGCCTTCGTCGGCCATGTAGGTGAGGTCGTTGATGCCCATCGACTCCCACCAGGCGGCCCGGCTCGAGTCGTAGGTGGCCTTCACCGAGAGCACGTCGCCCTTTCGCAGCCTCACCCGCCAGTCCGGTTTCGAGGAGGTCATCGACACGTCCCAGGACACGGCCCCGGCGGGCTCGAAGTAGCGAGCTCGCGACCGGAACAGGTGCACGGTGTCGCCCCGGCCGCGCGGCGCCAGGCGGCGGCAGCGCGCTCGGGCCACGGCGGTGGCCTTCGCGCCGCAGCGCGCGGGACGGACGCGCGCCCCGCGCCGGCGCAGGTAGAGGTCCGTGTACAGGCCGCCGGGATGCAGGTGGCCGGCAGTCGAGACGAGGACGCCCGGACGGTCCACCACCCACTCGTTCAGCCGCGGTCCGCCGCCGTACGGGTTTGCGGCGTCGTCGGGGTAGGTGTATGTGCCACCCGACCCGGCGCCCTTGGGCACGTCGAACACCGGGTAGGCGCTGCCGTTCTGCACGTCCATCCAGATCGGGCGCACGGGCCGCATGCCCCGCGCGGCCCGAGAGCGCGCCGGCACGAAGTCGATCTCGTAGACCATGTACACCCGGGCCGGCACCGGCGTGAGGTTGTGGATCATGTGGTTGAGCAGGAGGCTGTCGCTCGTGCGCAGCGGGTAGCCGTAGCCGGGCGGGAGGAGCATGCGCGTCTTCTCCTCACCGGACGCGAAGAAGCGCTCCGGCACGGCGGGCGCGGTGGCATCTTGGCGCGACAGGTTGAGCCAGACGCCGTGGTGGAGGTGGATCACGTCGACGGCCGGGACCTTGCCGTCGAGGTAGGTCAGGTCGGGCCGGATACGTGTGATGTAGCCGTTCACCTGCGGCCGCTCGACGATCGGCGCGTAGCCGATGTCGTTCTGCCCCGGCTTGACCGTGAACGGGCCGATCCGGTAGGTCACCCGCTTGGCTCCGCGGGCAGCCGCCTCCACGGACACCGCCTTGCCCGCGGCGAACGCGCCGGCGGTCTCGCGGCTGTCCGCGCTCGCGGGCGCGGCCCACACGAGCAGGACCGCAACGAGGACGAACGCGCCTACGACGCGCCGTAGGCCGGCGAGCGTCACGGGGTCAGTCTAAGTGCTCAGCGCTCGCCCGGAGTGGCCACCCTGGCGGAGGCCAGCTCGCGCTCACCGGCCTCGACATCCTGGGCGGCCTGCTCGAAGGCGTCGGCGTCGCCGTTCTCCGCGGCCGTCGCCAGCGCCGCGTAGGCGGTCGCGAGATCCCGCACGGCCGTCTGGAGCTCGGGGGAGTCGAGGCGCCCGGCCGCCGTGGTGTGCGCGCTGGCGAGACGCCCCGCCAAGGCTCCCTGCTCCTCGGGCGTTGGCGCCTGGGCCAGCTCGTCACGCAGGCGCAGGCGCACCTCGTCGAGCCTGTCCACCGCGCGCAGATCGGCCGGCGGGGCCGGCCTGGGCGGCTCGGGCGTGGCCTCGGGCATACCGAGCAGCATCCCGAACGCGACCCCCAGGACGAGCGCCGCCAGCAGCGGAAGATACGGGCGCACCCGCGTACGGAGCGGGGCCTTGTAGGGCGCCGGCTCCGCCACGACCGCTGGTCTCGTTGCCGCCGCCGGCGGGGGCGGCGGGACGCTCGGCTGGGTCGGAGCGGAGTCCGCCGCCAGCCATGCGTCGAGGATCGCGCGCGGTCGTGCCGGGTCGGGGGGCGCTTCCTTCTCGACCGATGGGGGCTGCACGGGTGCGGGTTCGGGCGGCGCGGGCTCGGCCTTGGCCTCGGGCGGCTCCGCGCGCTCCACAGGGGCGGGTGCGACCACCGGGGCGGCGATCGGCCTGACCTCGAGCACGCGTGCGGTCTCGGCGAGCAGCGCGCCCGCCGATGCGGGCCGGTGGGCGGGGTCCTTGGCCATGGCGCGGGCGATCAGCTCGTCGAAGGCCTTCGGCAGCCGCGGGTCGCGCTGGCTCGGCCTCGGCGGCGGCTGCGACACGTGTGCGTACTCGATCAGCATCGGGTCCTGCTCCGGGAAGGGCTCCCGCCCGGTGATCGCGTGCACGATGATCGCCGCCATCGAATAGACGTTGCTCCGCCGGTCGAGCTCCTCCCCCCGCACCGCCTCCGGCGACTCGTAGCGGAGGTGCGGATCCCGGCGCACCACGTCGCCCCAGCTCGCCTGCCCGGTGACCGAGAAGATCCCGAAGAGGTCGAGCAGGAGGTCGGAGCGGTCGAGCAGCAGGCTCTCCGGACCGAGCGTCAGGTGCACAAGGCCGGCGTCGTTCGCGGCATCCAGTCCCTCGGCCGTGGCTGCGAGCCACTGAACCGCGACATCCGCGGCGAGTGGGCCGTCCCGAAGCAGGTCGGCCAGCGACTGGGGCGGCACCGGCGCGCTCACCACGTACGGCCGGCCGCCGTGATCCCCAACGTCGAGCACGGGAAGCAGACTGGGGTGCGAGACCCTGGCACGGGCGCGGGCGAGACGGCGGAAGCGGGCGCGGGAGCGCCGCCCGGTCACGGGTTCGGCGCTCAACTGGAGCCCGGCCGGCTCGCCCCGTGCGCTTCGAGCCTCGAACAGCAGGCTTCCACCCTCGCGCCGGCGGGGCTTGCCCACGATGCGGTAGCCCGCGACCTCGACATCCGGCGCCGGCTCGTCCCTCGCGGGATTGAGCGGCCGCGTGTTCATCCCGAGTCGTCGAACTCCTGGCCGCCCGGCGCGGGCGTGGTGGTCGGCGGCTCCCGCGCCTCGCGCTCCGCCTGCTCACGCCGGCGCTGCTCGGCGAGCCGGCGCTGCTGCGCCAGGCGACGCTCCTCAGCCGCGCGCTCCTCGGCCTCGCGCTCCGCCCGCTCCTCCGCCGCGCGCTCGCGCCGGCGCTGGGCCCTCCGCTGGCGACGATCCTCGCGCGCCTCCGCCTCTGCCTCCGCCTGCTCGGCCTCGAGCTGGGCCTGACGCTCCTCCGCCGCCTTGCGCTTGCGCCGCCGCTCCGCCCGGGCCTCCCGCGCCTCGCGCGCGGCTTCGAGCTCGGCCTCGGTCGGCCCAGGCTCCGCCTCGAGGTCGGGCAGCGCGGCCGCTGAGCGCAGCGAGATCCCCGTGTCCGCGGTCGTCGTGGCCGCCGGCGCCTGGCGCTCCTGCCCCTCGTCACCGACGGCTCGACTCAGGCCGAAGGTGAGTCCGAAGGCGAGCACGGCGACAAGGCCGAGCGCCAGCGGGCCCGGCCGCGTGACCGACCCGTCAGTCGTGCGCAGCCACCTCACGGCGCGCGCCCCTCACCCCGAGGCCGACATGGCGAGGGTGCGCGCCACTGGGACGCGATCACGCTTGCTCGGGAGGCGGTGGGAGGGAACGGCATGACGGCCAGCACTCCCAGAGGTATCACAGATGGACCGCTCTGTCGCGCGACGACTACGCGCTTGCCTCGGCTTCCTCGAGCTCGTGACGCAGCGCCTTGATCTCGTCGCGCAGCTTGGCGGCGTACTCGAAGCGAAGGTCGTCGGCCGCCGCCAGCATCTCCTCCTCGAGCTCGACGATCGTGCGGCGGATCTCCTCCGCCGACATCCCCTCCGTCTCGCGCCTGCGACGGCCCCGGCCGGTCGGCACCTTCGACTCCATCATGAGGAAGTCGGTGATGTCCGAGATGCCCTTCTGGATGGTGGCCGGCGTGATCCCGTGCTCCTCGTTGTAGGCGACCTGGATCGCTCGACGCCGCCCGGTCTCCCCGATGGCGGTGCGCATCGCGGCGGTCTCCTTGTCGGCATACATGATCACCTTGCCGCGCACGTTGCGCGCGGCCCGGCCGATCGTCTGGATCAGGGAGGTCTCGCCGCGCAGGAAGCCCTCCTTGTCCGCATCGAGGATGGCCACGAGCGAGACCTCCGGCAGGTCGAGGCCCTCGCGCAGGAGGTTGACTCCCACGAGGATGTCGAACTCGCCGAGGCGCAGCTCGCGGATGATCTGGATTCGCTCGAGCGTGTCGATCTCGGAGTGCAGGTAGCGCACCCGGAAGCCGTACTCGAGCAGGTAGTCCGTGAGGTCCTCGGCCATCTTCTTCGTGAGCGTGGTCACGAGCGTCCGCTCCTCGACCTCCACGCGCGCCCTGATCTCCTCCATCAGGTCGTCGATCTGGTTGCGCGTCTCGCGGACGTCGACCTCTGGGTCGACCACGCCGGTCGGCCGCACGATCTGCTCGACGACGCGCGCGGAGTGGTTGCGCTCGAAGTCCGCGGGAGTGGCCGAGACGAAGACGATCTGCGGCGTGTGGGCGAGGTACTCGTCGAAGGTCTGCGGCCGGTTGTCGAGGGCGCTCGGAAGCCGGAAGCCGTACTCCACGAGTGTCTGCTTGCGCGAGCGGTCGCCCTCGAACATGCCGCCGATCTGCGGAACCGTCTGGTGGGACTCGTCGACGAAGCAGACGAAGTCGTCGGGGAAGAAGTCGAGCAGGCAGTAGGGGCGCTCGCCGGGCGCACGGCCGTCGAGGATGCGCGAGTAGTTCTCGATCCCGTTGCAGAACCCGAGCTCGCGCAGCATCTCCATGTCGAACTGGGTGCGCTGGCGCAGCCGATGCGACTCGAGCAGCTTGCCCTGCTCCTCGAGCTCCTTCGTGCGCGCCTCGAGCTCGTCCCGGATCTCGCCGATCGCGCGCTCGATCGTCGGCCGGTCGGTGGCGTAGTGCGTGGCCGGCCAGATGCCGGCGTGCTCGAGCTCCTGGAAGACCTCGCCGGTCAGCGGGTCGAAGTGCTGGATCTGCTCGATCTCGTCGCCGAAGAACACCGCGCGGTAGGCGGACTCGGCGTAGGCCGGGAACACCTCGAGCGTTTCCCCGCGCACGCGGAAGGAGCCGCGCCCGAGGGCGGCGTCGTTGCGCGTGTACATGTTGTCGACGAGCTTGCGCAGCACCTCGTCGCGGTCCACCATCTCGCCCTTCTTCAGAAGGGTGATCTGCGCGTTGTACTTCTCCGGCGAGCCGAGGCCGTAGATGCAGGAGACGCTGGCCACCACGATCACGTCGCGGCGCGCGAACAGCGCGCTCGTGGCCGAATGGCGCAGGCGGTCGATCTCCTCGTTGATCGAGGAGTCCTTCTCGATGTAGAGGTCCTGCGCGGGCACGTATGCCTCGGGCTGGTAGTAGTCGTAGTAGGAGACGAAGTACTCGACGGCGTTGTCCGGGAAGAACTCCCGGAACTCGTTGCACAGCTGCGCCGCGAGGGTCTTGTTGTGGGCGATCACGAGCGCGGGCCGCTGCACCTGCTCGATCGCGAAGGCCATCGTGGCCGTCTTGCCGGATCCGGTGACGCCGAGCAGGGTCTGGAAGCGCTCGCCCGCCTCGATCCCCTCGGCCAGCCCCGCGAGCGCGGTCGGCTGGTCGGCTACCGGCCGGTAGGCGGGGTTGACGCGGAACTCGGGCATGACTGACAAACGTTAGCGGTGGTCGCGGCGGCCTCACGCCGCGCGCGGCCTGCATGCGGGTGCCATGTGTGACGATTGAGAGACAGATGGCTGTCGTGATCGCATCGGCGCTGGGCAAGGACGTGGCGGGCGCACCGCTGTTCCGAGGCATGTCCTTCAAGCTCGAGCGCGGCGACCGGATGACGCTGGCCGGGCGCAACGGCGCGGGCAAGACGACGCTGCTGCGCATGCTCGCCGGCGAGACGGGGATCGACGGCGGCGAGCTCGTGTTCGAGAAGGGCACGCGCGTGGCCCTCCACGACCAGCGCCCGCCGCGCGAGCGGGGTTTCACGCTGCGCGAGTACGTGCTCTCCGGCTGCCGCGAGCTGGTGGCGCTCGAGGACGAGCTCGAGCGGCTGGAGGGCGCGATGGCCGAGCGGCCGGAGGACCGCGAGCTGCTCGACCGCTACGCGCGCGCCCAGGGCAGGCTCGAGCACGCCGGCGGCTGGAACTGGCGCGAACGGGCGATCGGCCCGGTGCACGGGCTGGGCTTCGCCGACGCGCAGCTCGACCGCCGGCTCGACACCTTCTCGGGCGGAGAGCTCACCCGCGCCTCGCTCGCCCGCGCGCTGGCGGGCGACCCCGACCTGCTGCTGCTCGACGAGCCCACCAACCACCTCGACATCGCCTCGCTCGAGTGGCTCGAGAGCTATCTCGTCGAGCTCGACTCGGCCGTGATCCTCGTCGCGCACGACCGCTGGTTCCTCGAGGCGGTCGGCACCTCCGTGCTGGAGCTGGAGGCCGGGCGCTCGCGCTTCTTCCCCGGCAGCTGGCACAGCTGGCGCAAGGAGGCGGCGGCGCGCGAGCTGCAGCTCGGCAAGCAGATCGACAAGCAGCAGGCCGAGATCGCGCGGATGGAGCGCTTCATCGAGCGCTTCCGCTACAAGGCGACGAAGGCGCGTCAGGCGCAGTCGCGCGTGAAGCGACTCGACAAGATGGAGCGGATCGAGCGCGCCCCGCGCGACAACCGCTCGCTCGGGTTCAGCTTCGGGTCGACCGAGCGCACCGGGCGTGTGGTGCTCGAGTTGGAGGATGGCCGCCTCGAGGTCCCCGGCCGTACGCTGGTCGAGGACGGCGAGCTGTGGCTCGAGCGAGGCGAGCACGTGTCGCTCGTGGGACCCAACGGCGTCGGCAAGACGACGCTGATCGAGGGACTGACGGGTCGCCGGCCGCTCCAGGCCGGGCGCGTCAAGACGGGTCACAACGTGCAGCTCGCCTACCTCTCACAGCACGCCGAGGAGCTCGGCTCCACCGGCACGGTGCTCGAGGCCGCCCAGCGCGCCACCGGGCTGACGCCGGGCAAGGCACGCGCCCTGCTCGGCCGCTTCCTGTTCAGCGGCGAGGAGGTCGAGAAGCCGCTGGACGGCCTCTCCGGCGGTGAGCGCAGGCGCTTGTCGCTCGCCATCCTCGTGTCGTCCGGGGCGAACGTGCTGATCCTCGACGAGCCCACCAACCACCTCGACCTCGACGCCCGCGAGGCGCTCGAGGACGCGCTGTCGGCGTTCCAGGGGAGCCTGCTCCTGGTGTCGCACGACCGTGCCCTGCTCGACGCGGTGGGAACGCGCACGATCGCCATCGAGGACGGGCGCCTGCGCAGCTACGACGGCGGCTGGGCCGAATACTCGCGCGTGCGCGAGGAGCGGCGCGAGGCGGAGGCGGCCGCGGCCGGTGTGCGCAAGCGCGAGCGGACGCAAACGCGATCGGCGAAGCGGAACGGCGCGCGCCGTCCACCCGCCGGCCCCTCGAAGAACCAGGCGAGGCGGATCGCGGAGCTCGAGCGGGCGGTCGAACGGGCCGAGGCTCAACTGCGCACGGTCGAGGACGAGCTCGCCGACCCGGCCGTCTGGAGCACCCCGTCGCGCAGCGACGAGGCGTCCGCGCGGCACGCCGAGGCCAAGCGAGCCGTGGAGGAGGCCTACGCGGCCTGGGAGCGCGCCACGTCGGAGTCGCGCGCCTAGAGGCCGAGATCGTCGGCGTAGTGCTCGCGGTACTCGCCGCGCCGCTCGAGCACGTTCGCCACGTACGCGCGCGTCTCGGGGAAGGGGATGTCCTCCCTCGACTCGAACTCGCCGGCGCCGCCGGCCTCCGCCACCCAACCATCCACGTTCCCGATGACCCGCGTTGTAGGCGGCGATCGCCGGTTCCTCGTTGCCGTCATAGTGGTCGAGCAGGTAGCGCAGGAAGTAGGACCCGTAGGCGATGTTGATCTGCGGGGTGGCGAGGTCGGCCTGGCGGAAGCGGATGCCGCCCGAGTGCTTGGCGATGAAGTCGGCCGTGTCGGGCGTGATCTGCATGAGGCCGCGCGCGCCCGCGGACGACGTCTGGTCGCGGAAGCGCGACTCCTCGTAGATAACGGCCGCGATCAGCGCCGGGTCGAGGCTCTTGTCGCGAGCCTGCTGGCGGATCACGTCGTCGTGGCGCAGGGGCAGGGTGATCTCGCGCACCGCCTCGCCGAGCGGCCCGACGCCCGTGACCACCGCAATGGTCCCGAGCGCGAGCACACCGGCCACCGCGAGCGCGACGGCGCGGCGGCGGCGAACGCGCCGCCCCGGTCGTCGGGCGATGCGGGCTGCGTGGGAGCTCATCGGGGGCTCCGGTCGAGTTTTGCAAGTACGCGGGACAACGACTGCCTCAACTCGTCGATCGTCCCGTCGTTGCGGACCACGAAGTCCGCTCGCTGCGCCTTTTCCGACTGGCGGAGCTGACGTCGCTCGCGGTCCTCCAGCGCCGCGTGAGTCCGCGTGCCGGCGCGCGCGGCGCGCACGTCCTCGTCGGCCACCACGGCGATCGTCGCGTCGAAGACCGCCTCCATCCCCGACTCGAAGAGCAGCGGCACCTCCACCACCCCGAGGCGGTCGTCCCCCAGCTGCGCGCGCCACTCCGCAACGCGCATGCCGACCCGGGGCCAGAGCTCGCCCTCGAGCCAGGCGCGCGCCTCGTCGTCCGCGAACACGCGGGCGGCGATCTGCGCGCGATCGAGCACACCGTCGACCACGACCTCCGGGCCGAGGCGCCCCGCCACGCGCTCGCGCAGCTCGGTGGTCCCGAGCAGCTCGTGCACCACGGCATCGGTCGAGAGCGTCGCGGCTCCCAGCTCGCCGAGCAGCGCAAAGCGCCTCCGACTTGCCGGCGCCAAGTCCACCGGTCAGCCCCACGAACGGGGCCACCGGCTATTCCTCGGGCGGCTCGGCCGGCTGGGCGTCGGCGGCGGGCTCGTCGGCCGCCGCGGCGTCCTCGGCGGCCGGAGCTTGCTCGGCGGCCGGCTCCTCGGCCGGCGGAGCCTCCTCGGCGGCGGAGCCTCCTCGGCGGCCGGAGCCTCCTCGGCCGCCGGAGCCTCCTCGGCGGCCGGAGCCTCCTCGGCGGCCGGAGCCTCCTCGGCGGCCGGAGCCTCCTCGGCGACCGGAGCCTCGTCCGTCTCCTGCGCCTCGCTGAGCGCGGCCGACAGTGCATCGGCGCCGCTCACCTGCGGGCCCGCGAACACGTCCTCGGACAGGCCGAGGTCCGGCACGTCGCCGATCTCCTCGGGGACGCCCGCGGCGGCGGCGCCCGCGGCGGCCGCCGACTTGATGTGCGGCAGCTGCTCGGCCACGCGCTTGACGGACAGCGAGAGACGGCGGCGTTCCGAGTCGATCTCGAGGATCTTCACGCGCACGTCCTGCCCGGGCTCGACGATCTCGCGCGGGTTCTCCACGTGGTGGTGGGCCAGCTCGGAGATGTGCACGAGGCCCTCGACCCCGTCCATGATCTCGACGAAGGCGCCGAACGTCACGACCTTGGTGACCGAGCCCTCCAGCTCGTCGCCGATCCGGTAGGTGTCGATCACCCGCTGCCACGGGTCCTCCTGCGTCTGCTTCAGGCCAAGGGAGATGCGCTGGCGGTCGCGGTCGATGTCGAGCACCTTGACCGGCACGACGTCCCCGATCGAGAGGATCTCCGACGGGTGGTTCACGTGCGACCAGGACAGCTCGGAGATGTGGATCAGACCGTCGATGCCGTCGAGGTCGACGAAGGCGCCGAAGTCCACGATGTTCGAGATAGCGCCCTCCACGACCATGCCCGGCTGCAGGCGGTCGAGGATCTGCTGGCGCACCTCCTTGCGCTCCTCCTCGAGCACGGCCCGCCGCGAGAGGACGACGTTGTTGCGCGAGCGGTTGAGCTCGATGACCTTGCACTCGATCTTGGTGCCGAGGAACTCGTCCAGGTTCTGCACCCGGCGGATGTCGACCAGCGAGGCGGGCAGGAAGCCGCGCACCCCGAGGTCGATGATGAGCCCGCCCTTCACGACCTCGATGACCGTGCCCTCGACGGGCTCGCCCGACTCGGCCGCGCCCTCGATCTTGCGCCACGCCTTCTCGAAGCGGGCGCGCTTCTTCGAGAGCAAGAGGCGCCCGTCCTGATCCTCCTTGGTGAGGACGAGGGCGTCGACCTCCTCCCCCAGCTCGACCTCGTCGTGCGGATCGACCGACTTCCGGATCGAGAGCTCATTCATCGGAATGACGCCCTCGCTCTTGTAGCCGATGTCGACCAGGACCTCGTCCTGGTCTATGCGCACCACGCGTCCGGACACCACGTCCCCCTCCTCGAAGGGGACAAGGGTGGCGTCGTAGTTGGGGACGATCTGCCCGTCGATCTCGAGCAGGAGGCCACCCGAGCCCTCGACGGTGCGGGGTTCAGTAACAGTCTGTGTATCCGGCACTGGGGCGCCAAGGGTAGCTACTCTGCGCCTGTGCCGACTCGACGTACCAAGACGGGGGCCGAGCGCACACCCCTGGCCGGCGACTACGACGTCCTGGTGTGCGGTGCGAGCTTCGCCGGGCTCGCGGTCGCCCGCGAGCTGCGCGGCACGGACGCGCGCGTGCTGGTGCTCGACCGCTACGAGATCGGCGAGCGCCAGACCTCAGCCTGCGGCATCCCCACCGAGTGGCTGCGCGCGATGGAGCTGATGGGCTCGCAGCGCCAGACCTTCGGCCGGCTCGTGATCCACACGCCGCACGGCACGTCGGTCCTGGAGCTGCCCTGGACCTTCTCGACCTTCGACTATCCGGAGCTCTGCCGCCTGCTCTGGGAGCAGTCGGACGCCGACTTCGAGACCGCCAAGGTGAACGGCCGCAGCGGCAACACGGTGCATACCGACCGCGGCGACCTGTCGGCTCCGCTGGTCGTCGACGCGCTCGGCTGGCGACGGGTGCTCGGCCCTGGCTCCGCGTACCAGCCGCCGGACGCTCCCCTCTCCCGCGGTCTCGAGGTGCACCCCTGGGGCGCCGGGGACGAGATGGAGATCTGGATCGACCGCCGCTACGTCCCGGCGGGCTACGGCTGGAGCTTCCCGGCCGAGGACGAGCTGCGCATCGGCGTCGGCTCGTTCGACCCCCGCTTCCACGTGAAGGACACCACGGTGCTGCTCGCGGAGGACCTCGAGCGCGAGCCCGTGCGCTACCAGGGCAACTGGATCCCCCACAAGCTCCGCGAGGCCACGGGCGACGGCATCTTCTTCGTGGGCGACTCCGCCGGGCACTGCCTCCCGCTCACCGCGGAGGGGATCCGCACCGCGCTCTACTTCGGCATCGCCTGCGGCCGCGAGCTGCGCGAGGTCGTGGAGGGCCGCCGGAGCGCCGCGGAGGCGCTGGTGCGCTACGGCGACTTCTCCGCCTCGCACCACTGGAAGTTCCGCTGGATGCTCGCCACCCAGCGGCTCGTCCCGCGCGTGCCGCCGCGCCTGCTCAGGGCCGCGATCGGGCGGATGCAGGCGAAGCGCTTCGTCGACTGGTCCTTCGGCCACTACCTCGCGATCGCCCCGCCCGAGTTCGCGCTGCCGGCGCCGCCGCGCGCTCCGCGCAGCCGCAGCAGGCCCGTCCGGGTCGCGGCGTAGGCCTACGTCCGCACCACCACCAGGAACGTTCCCGCGAGCAGGAGGGTGAAGCCGAGCACCCGGAGTGGCGTGAGCCCGACCTGGTCGAGGCCGAGCACGCCCGCGCGGTCGAGCAGCGCGGAGACGATCAGCTGGCCGCAGACCGTGGCGGCCACGACACCGCCGGCACCGAGCGTCCGCACGGTCACGAGCGACACCGTCACAAGGACCGCGCCCAGCAGGCCGCCGGTCATGTAGATCACCGGGGTGTCCGCCAGCCCACCGAGCCGGCCCCACTCGTTCGCGAAGGCCATGATCAGGGTCAGCACCACCGCCGAGATCGCGGTGCTCACGAAGGCGGCACCCAGCACGCTGGTGTGCTTTCCAAGCTCCGAGTTGACGGGCGGCTGGAAGGCGATCAACGCGCCCACCGCCAGCGTCGCGGACACAGCAAGAACTCGCTCCATCGTGGTCGGCGCTCCCCGGGTCGTGGTGAACGCCCGGACCGTAACGCGCGGGGCGGCGCCTCAGGCCGCAGCCACCCCGAGGCGCTCGCGCACGCTGGCCGCGATCGCGCCGGGGCCGGGGAGGAACGCGTCCTCGAGGGTGGGGCTGTACGGGGCCGGCGTCTCGTCCGTGTTGAGGAGCCAGCAGTCGTCCAGGTCGTGGAGTCCCTCCTGAGCGACCACGCCGAGCACCACGGCCGCCCAGCCGCCGGTCTGTGGCCCCTCCTCGACCACGAGCAGCCGGTTGGTGCGGGCCACCGACCCGAGCACGGTCTCGCTGTCGAGCGGGCGCAGCGAGCGCAGATCGACAACCTCCGCGTCGATGCCGTCCGAGGCGAGCTCGTCGGCCGCCGCGAGGGCGTCGGGCACGCCCTTGAGCGCCGACGCGATGGTCAGGTCACGGCCCTGCCGGACCACGTTCGCGCGCCCGAGCGGCACCGTCTCGTGCTCGGGCTCCGGGCCCTTGGCCGAGTAGAGGCGCTTGTGCTCGAGGAAGATCACGGGGTTGTCGTCCCGGATCGCCGCCTTGAGCAGGCCCTTCGCGTCGGCCGGCGTCGACGGCGCGGCGATCTTGAGACCGGGGATCCCCTGGTACCAGGTCGCGTGGATCTGCGAGTGCATCGCGCCGAAGCGGCCGCCCGCGCCGACCGCCGAGCGCACCACGAGCGGCACGCTCGACTGCTCGTTCGAGACGTACCAGTACTTGGCCGCCTGGTTCACGAGGCTGTCCATCGGCAGCGCCATGAAGTCGCCGAACATGATCTCGATCACCGGCCGCAGGCCCGTGACCGCGGCCCCGAACGCGGCCCCCGCCATCGCGAGCTCCGAGATCGGGGTGTCGAAGACGCGCTCCTGGCCGTGCTTCTCGTGCAGGCCGGGCGTGGTCATGAACACGCCGCCGGGCGCCGCCACGTCCTCGCCGAAGAACACCACGCTGGGGTCGCGCTCGATCTCCTCGTCGATCGCGTCGCGGATCGCCGTGCGGAACTCGAGCTCGCTCATCCCTTGTACTCGGTTCCGGCGTCGCGCTCCGGGTCGGGGTAAGGAGCGGCGAGGGCGGCCTCGACCGCTCGGTCCATCTCCTCGTCGACCTCCGACTCGACCCCGGCCAGCTCGTCCTCGGCGACCCCGAGCTCGAGTAGCCGCGCGCGCACGAGGTCGAGCGGGTCACGGGCGAGCCAGCGCTCCACCTCGTCGGGCGGGCGGTACTTGCCGGGGTCGGACTTCGAGTGCCCGTAGTGCCGGTAGGTCTGGCACTCGAGCAGGGTCGGGCCCTCGCCGGCGCGCGCCCGGGCGACCGCCTCGAGCGCCGCCTCGCGGACCGCCCAGAGATCGTTGCCGTCGACCACGCGCGAGGTCATCCCGTAGCCGGTCGCCCGGATGCCGATCTCGCCGCCGCCGGTCACGTCGGCCATCGGCGTGAACTCGCCGTAGAAGTTGTTCTCGCAGACGTACACCACCGGCAGCTCGAAGACCTGGGCCCAGTTGAGGCATTCGTGGAAGTAGCCCTGGTTCGTGGCGCCGTCGCCGAAGAAGGCGACCGCCACCCGTCCCTGCCGCTGGGCGGATAGCGCGGCGCCGGTGGCCGCCGCGACGCTGCCGCCGACGATCCCGAAGCAGCCCACGAGGCCGTGCTCCAGGTCGACGACGTTCATCGATCCGGCCCGTCCCCCGCACACGCCGCTCGCCCGGCCGAGCATCTCCGCGGCCAGGGCCTCCGGGTCGGTGCCCTTCGCCAGCGCGTGGCCGTGACCGCGATAGGTGCCGGCCACGTAGTCGCCCGGCTCGAGCGCCGAGCAGACCCCGACGGGCACGGCCTCCTGGCCGGCGGACAGGTGGGTGGTCCCGTGCACCTCGCCGCGCAGGAACAGCCGGTGGATCTCCTGCTCAAAGCGCCGGATCAGCCGCATCCGGCCGTAGCGCTCGAGGTACTCGGCGGGTGATTCGCCCGCGCGCTCGCGCGCCGTGCCCGCTCGCTCCCGCGCCGCTCCGCTGGGCTCGGTCTCCGCCCGCGCCATCCCGATCCACTGTATCGCAATCGTTTGCAGGCGAGGCGAGGCCGCGAGGCCAGTTGCCGGGGGCGCCGCCGGGGCGCCGCCGGGGCGCCGTCGGGGCGCCGCCGGGGCGGCACCCGGGGTGCCGCCGGGGCCGCCGGGGCGCCCCCGCCGGCCTTGACAAGCCTGCAATCGTTTGCAAACGACCGTAACCGGGAATTGCTTCGAGGACGGTCCTCCTTGGGGGAGGAGGGGGCAGGTCCGGGCACCCACTGGGGGGCGGGGCCCGGACCCGGCCCCGAACGAGGGGGGCGCGGAGCCCCGCCCCGAACGAGGGGGGCGGGGCCCCGCCCCGAACGAGGTGGCCGGCCCCGGACCCGGCTTCGAACGAGGCAGACCATGACCCAGCTCACGCCTGCAGCAGCGACGCTCGGGCCGGCCAAGGCTCTCGCCCGCGCGAAGGTGCGCGGCCTGTGGATCGCGATCCCGACCCCATTCACGCCCGACGGCGCTGAGCTGGACGAGGGCCTGCTCGAGGCCTCGGTCGAGCACTACGTCACGGGCCTGCGCGTGGACGGCATCTTCTGCGGCGGGGTGATGGGCGAGTTCTGGGCGCTCACGCTCGAGGAGCGCAAGCGGGCGCACGAGCTCGTCGCCCGCCAGGTCGCCGGGCGGGTTCCGGTGATGGCGCACGTCGGCCATCACGTCCTCTCGGAGACGGTCGAGCTCTGCGAGCACGCCGCCGCGCACGGCATCGACTTCGGGATCGCGATCAGCCCGTACTACCCGCCGCGGCCGCCCGCGGAGTCCGTGCGCGCCTGGTATGCCGCGATCGCGAACGCCTCGGCGCTGCCGCTGTTCCTCTTCAACACGACCTATGCCGGCTACTCGCTCTCCCCCGAGCTGATCTCGGAGCTGGCCGAGCTCGACACCGTATGCGGGATCAAGAACCCGCAGCCCCGGGATCACCTGCTGCGGGTGAAGCGGCTTGCCGGCGACCGGATCGTGGTCACGGACGCGTCCGAGCGCGCCTGGCTCGACCTGCATGTCGAGCATGGCTTCCAGGCGCTGATGTCGACGCCCGCCCTCGCCCTCTACCAGCGCCCCGGCGCGCTGCGGGTGCTCGACTACACGCGGCTCGCGGACGCCGGCGACCTCGCCGGCGCGCGCGCCGCGAGCGAGCGCCTCGGCCCGGCCCGGGACGCCTTCGACCGCTGGCTGCGCGCTCCCTGGCTCGAGCGCGGCGTGATCCCGATCGCGCAGCTGAAGGCCTGGCTCGGGCTGATGGGCCTCCCGCAGGGGCCGGTCCGGCCCCCGCTCGTGCCGCTCTCGGGCGACGAGGAGCGCGCGCTCGCGCGCGACCTCACCGAGCTCGGGCTCGTCTGAGGCTGAGGCTAGCCGGGCTCCCCTGTCGCTTCTTTTGGGTTGACCCGTCCGATGGCGTAGCGCGTTTCGGGGCTGGGTGGGGGTCACGGGTTCCGGGGCTCCGGTCGGCAGAGCCAGCTGTCCTGGGTTTGGTGGCTCCTGGCCACCAAAGTCAGGACGCGAGGCCGGGAGGGGCCGTCGGGCACATCCTCACCCAGCCCAGACCCGGTCGGAGTCCCAGATCGCCCAACGAGAGCGACAGGGGGCCGGGCTCAGCCCGACCCGGCCGAGGCGATGCCGACCTTGCCGTCGCCGAGGCCGTCGCTCACCGGCACGTTCTCGGGCTCGAGCTCGAGCCCGGCGCCGCGCGCCTCGAGGTCGAGCAGCGCCATGAAGTCCACGTCCTCGTAGCCGAAGCCCATCAGCGCCTGCACGGCCTGCTGGGCGGCCGCGGCGACCGGCATCGGCACGCCGTGCTCCTTCGCCGCCTGGAAGCCGAGGTCGAAGTCCTTGGAGAGCAGCGCCGGCGTGAAGGTCGGCGAGTAATCGAGGTTGACGATCGCCGGGGTCTTGTAGCGCGTGAACATCGAGCCCATCACGCTCTTGTTGAGGAACTCGAGGAAGGCGGCACGCGAGACGCCCCCCTTCTCGGCCAGCACCGTGATCTCGGCCAGCGACTGCGAGACCACGCCCAGCATCAGGTTGTGGCAGATCTTGACGAGACGCGCCGCGTCGCCCTCGCCGACGTACGTCGCGCCCGCTCCGAACAGCTCGAGGTACGGACGCGCCTCCTCCCAGGCGTCGGGAGGCCCGGATACCACGACCGTCAGTTTGCCGGAGTCGACCACTGACGGGTTGCCGCTCACCGGGGCGGCCAGCAACGCGACATCGCGCTCCTCCGCGAGCACTCGGACCTCCGCGGAGGCGGCCGGGGAGACCGTGGACGAATCCACGATCACGGGCGGCGCCGCGTCGAGCCTCGACAGCAGCCCCTGCTCGCCGCGGACGACGGACTTGAAGTCGTCGGGGCCCGCGACCATGGTGAAGACGATGTCGCGCTCGGCGAGCTCGGCCGGCGTGTCGACGATCGTCGCGCCGAGGTCCGCAAGCGGCTCGGCCTTCGCGCGCGTGCGGTTGTAGACGCCCAGCTCGCAACCCGCGTCCAGCAGGCGGCTCGCGAGTGCGAGGCCCATCCGGCCGGTGCCCACCCAACCGAGCGACTTGCCCTTGTAGTCGAACTCCTGCATCTCACTCCCTGGATCTCGCGCGCCGTCCCGGGTCGCGTCGCGAGCGTGTCTGCAAACGTTTGCAGGAACGGTAAAGCACCGTGTTCGGACCTGTCAAGCGCCGTCGTGACGAGGAGGTTGACGCCCGGCGGCGTCCCTGCAATCGTTTGCAGACATCACGACCGGCGAGGTGACGGGAATGGGACTGCACACCTACGGCACGATGGCCGTCGACTGGGAGGAGCGCGTGCGCTTCGACCGCCTCCGCCAGGAGCGGCTCGGGCGGATCTCCGCCCTGCTCGCCGCATCGGAGCTGGGCGCCCTGCTCTGCTTCGACATGACGAACATCCGCTACATCACCGCGACCCACATCGGTACCTGGGCGCAGGACAAGCTGAACCGCTTCTGCCTCCTCCCCCAGGGCGACGAGCCGATCATGTGGGACTTCGGCTCCGCCGCGCGCCATCACCAGCTCTACAACCCCTGGCTCGCGGACGGGCGCTCGCGTGCGGGCATCTCGACGCTGCGCGGGGCGATGTCGCCGGAGTCCGGCAGGGCGGAGAACGTGGCCGAGAAGATCCGGGTCGAGCTCGACCAGCGCGGTCTGCTCGGCGAGCCGGTCGGGGTCGACGCGGTCGAGCCGGCGGTGCTGTTCGCACTTCAGCGCGCGGGCGTCCAGGTGGTGGACGGCCAGCAGCTCATGCAGGAGGCGCGCATGATCAAGACGCAGGACGAGATCACGCTGCTGAACACGGCCTGCATGATGGTCGACGCCGCCTACGAGGAGCTCTACCGGGCGATGAAGCCCGGGATGCGCGAGAACGAATGCGTCGGCCTCGTGAACAAGGTGCTCTACGACCTGGGCTCCGAGTTCGTCGAGGGCGTGAACGCGATCTCGGGGGAGCGCTGCAACCCCCATCCCCACGTGTACACCGACCGCGTGCTGCGCCCCGGCGACCCCGCCTACTTCGACATCCTCCACAGCTTCATGGGCTACCGCACGTGCTACTACCGCACGTTCGCGGTCGCGAGCGCCTCGCGATCGCTCGTGGACGCCTACAAGCGCTGCCGCTACTACCTCGACGCGGCGATCGACCTGATCCGCCCGGGCGTGACCACCGGCGAGGTGGCGGAGCTGTGGCCGAAGGCGGAGGAGTTCGGCTTCGCCGACGAGGAGGCCGCGTTCGCGCTCCAGTTCGGCCACGGCGTCGGCCTCGCGATCTGGGAGAAGCCGATCTTCAGCCGCCTGGTGTCGCTCGACCATCCGGAGGAGATCCAGGAGGGCATGGTCTTTGCGCTCGAGACGTTCTGGCCTTCGAGCGACGGCTGGTCGGCGGCGCGCATCGAGGAGCAGCTCGTGGTCACGGCCGACGGAGCCGAGGTGATCACCCGCTTCCCCTCGGAGGACCTGGTGATCGCCGGCAAGCCGTACTACACGGTGGGCGGCACGCTGCCGCTCGAGCGCGACCACCAGTCGAACCGCAACACCCGTCTGGACGCCGACGCGCGCGAGGCGCTGCCCGGCAACGGCCGGCTGCCGGCCGCGGATCCCGTGCGCCTCTGAGAGTCGTGCGCGCGGCGGTCGTACACGCGCTGGGCCGCCCGCCGGCGCCGGCCGAGGTGCCGGACCCCGGCCGCGGTTCGGGGCAGGCGCTCGTGCGGATCCGGGCCGCCGCCCTCAACCCCGTCGAGCTCCACATCTGGAACGGGCACTTCTTCGACGGGCCGCCCCGGCCGCCGTACGTGATCGGCCTCGAGGGTGTGGGCGAGGTCGAGGAGGGAGACCGGCTCGCGCCCGGCACCCGCGTGCGCGTGGAGTTCGTGCATCCGGGCTACGGCCGCGATGGCGCCGTGGCCGAGTTCGCGCTTGCCCCCGAGCGGCCCGACAGCTCGGACCGCGCGTCGCAGGCGTCGGTCGCGCCGGTCGCCGACGACCTCGACGACGTGACGGCCGCCGCGCTCGGCGTGCCGGTGTTCACGGCGCTGATGTGCCTCGAGCGCGCACAGCGCGCGGGCGCGTCGCTGGAGGGCGCCCACGTGCTGGTCGTGGGCGCGACCGGCGCGGTCGGGCTGGTGGCGGTGCAGCTGGCCAAGCTGATGGGCGCGGCGCGCGTGGTGGCCGCCGGGCGGGACCCCGAGCGGCTCGAGCGGGCCTGCGGGCTCGGGGCGGACGCCGCCGTCGAGCTCTCCGGCGGCGTGGGCTGGGCGGAGCTGCGGGAGCGTTTCGCGGAGGCGGCGGAGGGCCGCCTCGACGTGGCGCTCGACCCGCTCTGGGGCGAGCCGGCGCGGGCGGCCATCGAGGCGCTCACGCGCGACGGCGTGTACGTGAGCTTCGGTCAGGCGGCGTCTCCGCTGGCGGAGCTGTCGGGCATCCCGCTGCGCAACCGGCGGATCGCGGTCGTGGGGCACTCGGGCGCGTGGGCGGCGCCGGGCGAGCGCCAGGACGCGCTCGCGCGGGCGCACGAGCTAGCGGCGCGCGGCGGGCGCCCGCTCCGGCTCGACGCGGAGGAGGTGGCGCTCGACGAGGTCGGGGCAGCCTGGGAGGAGCTCGGCGCGCTCGGCCGGGCGGCGGCTCGTGATCAGGCCGTGACGACCTCCACCGGGGTGGCGCCCTACCCGCGCTTCAGCGACGCCGAGATGGCGCGCCGGCGCGCCGAGCTGAGCGCCGAGCTGGAGGCGGCGGGCGCCTCCCACGCCCTGCTCTACGGCGCCAACAGGGCGGGGCCGGCCGTGGGCTGGCTCACGCGCTGGCCCGTCACGCGCGAAGCCCTGTGCGTGTTCACCCCGGGCGAGCGGGACCTGCTGCTCGTGAACTTCTTCAACCACGTGCCGAACGCGGAGCGGATCGCCACCGAGGCGGAGGTGCGCTGGGCGGGGTCGAAGTCGATCGCCACGGCGCTCCGCGAGCTCGACCGTCGCGGCGCGCGCGGCGGCCGCGTGGCGCTGATCGGTCCGCTCGGTCATCGGGCATACGGCGCGCTCGCGGAGCTCGCCACGCCGGTCCCCCTCGACCACGCCTACACCCGGCTGCGGCTGCGCAAGTCGGCCGAGGAGCTCGACTGGCTGCGGGTCGCCTGTGCCTTCACCGACGACGCCGTGCGGGCCGTCCACGACGGAGCGAGCGCGGGCACGGACGAGCGCGAGCTCGGCAACCTGGCCGAGCGCGCCTACGTGGGCCGCGGCGGCACGACCCATATCCACTACTTCGGCGCGACGCCGATGAGCGCCCCGCTGCTGAGCGTGCCCGCGCAATGGCCGGCGGCGCGGGCGCTCGAGCGCGGCGACGTGCTGAGCTGCGAGGTGAGCGCGTCCTACTGGGACTACACCGGCCAGCTGCTGCGCACGTTCAGCGTGGAGGACGAGCCCACGGCGCTCTACCGCGAGCTGCACGATGTGGCGGACGCGACCTTCGACGCGCTCCTCGCCCGCGTGCGGCCGGGAGCGACGGCGGCGGAGTTGGTCGAGGCCTCGGCGCCGATCGGCGACGCCGGCTTCACGACCCGCGACGACCTGGTGCACGGCTTCGTCGGCGGCTACCTGCCACCCGTGCTGGGCGACCGCACGCGGACGCTCGAGAAGGTGCCCGACTTCACGCTCGAGGAGGGCATGACGATCGTGATCCAACCAAACGTGATCACGCCCGACGAGAGCGCGGGCGTGCAGACGGGCGAGCTGGTGGCCGTCGGCGCCCGGGGCGCCGAGCGCCTGCACGACTACGAGCGTGGACTGCTGCGGATCGGCTGATGCGGATCGAGCGTGACGTGGCGATCGAGATGGACGACGGCGCCGTGCTGCGCGCCGACGTCTTCCGCCCCGCCGGCGAGGGCCGCCACCCCGTGATCCTCTCCTACGGCCCCTACGCCAAGGGGCTCGCCTTCCAGGAGGGCTATCCGGACCAGTGGGAGCGCATGGTGGCGGCCCACCCCGACGTCGCGGCCGGCTCCTCGAACCGCCATCAGAACTGGGAGGTCGTCGATCCGGAGAAGTGGGTGCCGGACGGCTACGCGTGCGTGCGGGTGGACTCGCGCGGGGCGGGCTGCTCGCCCGGCCGGCTCGACCCGTTCTCGCCGCGCGAGACGAGCGACCTGGCGGCGTGCATCGAGTGGGCCGCCTCGCAAGCCTGGTCGAGCGGCAAGGTCGGGCTGAACGGGATCTCCTACTACGCGATGAACCAGTGGCACGTGGCGTCGCGGCGCCCGCGCGGGCTCGCGGCGATGTGTGCCTGGGAGGGCGCCTCGGACTGGTATCGCGACGCCACCCACCACGGCGGGATCCTCTGCACCTTCTTCGGCAACTGGTACGAGATGCAGGTCACGACCGTTCAGTACGGCCTGGGCGAGCGCGGCCCGGTCAACCCCGTCACGGGCGAGCCCGCCTGCGGGCACGAGACGCTCGACGACGGCGAACTGGCCGAGCAGCGCGCCGACTTCGCCGCGGACGTGGCCGCGCACCCGCTCGACGACGGCTACCACCGCGAGCGCTCGGGCGACTGGGAGCGGCTCGACGTGCCGCTCCTGTCGGCCGGCAACTGGGGCGGGCAGGGCCTCCACCTGCGCGGGAACGTCGAGGGCTACGTGCGCTCCGCCTCGACCCGGAAGTGGCTCGAGCTGCACGGGCTCGAGCACTGGACCCACTTCTACACCGACTACGGGCTGCGACTCCAGAAGCGCTTCTTCGGGCACTTCCTGAAGGGGGAGGACACGGGCTGGGAGGAGCAGCCGCGCGTGCTGCTCCAGGTCCGGCACGTGGACGGGACCTTCACCGAGCGCGGCGAGGACGAGTGGCCGATCGCGCGCACCGAGTGGACGCGGCTGTACCTGGATGCCGCCGAGCGCTCGCTCACGCCGACGCCCGGCCAGGCCGGCTCCGTCAGCTACGAGGCGCTCGGCGAGGGCGTGACGTTCACGGGCCCCCCGCTCGAACGGGCGCTCGAGCTCACCGGGCCGTCCGCGGCCAAGCTGTTCGTGGCCTCGAGCACGGCCGACGCCGACCTCTTCCTCGTGCTGCGCGTGTTCGATCCCGACGGTGAGGAGGTCACCTTCCAGGGCGCGATCGATCCGCACACGCCGGTCGGGCAGGGCTGGCTGCGAGCCTCGCACCGCAAGCTCGACCCCGCGCTCTCCACCCCCTACCGGCCCTACCACGCGCACGACGAGCGGCAGCCGCTGCGGCCGGGCGAGAGCTACGAGCTCGACGTCGAGATCTGGCCCACGTCGGTGGTCGTGCCGCCCCGCTACCGCATCGCGCTCAGCGTTCGCGGGCGCGACTACGAGCGGGCCGGTGGCGACGGCGGCGAGCGGCTGTCGACCTTCCGCAACGAGCTGCGCGGATCCGGCCCCTTCCTGCACGACGACCCCCGCGACCGTCCGCCTGAGCTGTTCGGCGGCGAGGTGACGATCGCCACCGGCGGTGACCAGGCGTCGTACCTGCTGCTGCCGGTCGTGCCGGAGCCCTGAGCCGTGCGCTGGGACGTGCACAACCACGCCGTGCCGCGCGAGGTGATCGAGCTGCTTCGCTCGGCCGACGGCCTGCCGATCACGGTCGACGGCGACGTGTTGGAGGCCGACCGCGTGCGCGCCGAGCTCACGCCCGTCTTCGTCGACCCGGCGGCCAAGCTCGAGCAGCTCGCTCAGGTCGGGCTCGATGCCGCGGTGGTGTCGGGCTCCCCGGCGCTGTTCGCCTACGAGGCGGACGCGCAGCGCTGCAGCGAGCTCTGCAGGGCGCTGAACGGCGGCCTCGCGGAGCTCTGCCGTCACGACCCCGCGCGCCTGCGCTGGCTCGCGCACGTGCCGCTCCAGGACCCGGCCGCAGCGGCCGAGCTGCTCGCCGAGGCGTCGGACGCCGGCGCCGTGGGCGCGCAGATCGGCAGCTCGGTGGCCGGCACCCCGCTCACGGACGCCGGGCTCGAGCCGCTCTTCGCCGCCGCCGAGGAGCGCGGGCTGCCGCTGATGATCCACCCCGCCTACAACAACCCCCACCCCGGGCTCGACGGCTACCACCTCCAGAACGCGATCGGCAACCAGCTCGAGACGACCATCGCGGCCGAGCGCCTGATCGTCACCGGCGCGCTCGACCGCCACCCGCGCCTGCGCCTGCTGCTCGGGCACGCGGGCGGCTACCTGCCCTGGCAGGGCGGCCGCCTGCGCCATGCCGCGGCCGTCCGCCCCGAGCTGGCGGACTCGCCGCCGGACCCGTTCGCCTACGTCGGCCGCATCGTCGTCGACACGATCACGCACGACCCCGCCGCGCTGCGCTTCCTGGTCGACCGCCTGGGCCCGGACAGCGTGGCGATGGGCACCGACCTGCCGTTCGACATGGCCTCGCCCGAGCCGGTGGCGGCCGCCGAGGAGGCGCTGGGGGCCGACGCGGCACGCACCGTGATGGAGGACGTGCCGCGCCGCCTGTTCGGGCTGTAGGCCGCCGCCGCCCGACCTCCCCCCATCATTGCAATCGTTTGCGGTAGCCTCCAGCCTGGCGTTTCACCGACTCCCTGGAGGAGAGGCAGCATGGACGGAGAGCAGCGGATCAGCTACGTACCGCTCGAGGAGATGACGCCCGAGATGCGCGTCGAGATGGAGCGCTGCGCGCGGGAGGGCACGCCGCGGCCCGAGAGCTCGGCGATCCGTGCCCACGTGCCGGCGGCGTTCTGGTTCTTCGCGAACGCGTGGAACGACCTCTTCCGCAACGGCGTCGTGGACCACTCGCTCAAGGAGCTCTGCCGCGTATACGTCTCGCGCAGCGTCAAGTGCGAGTACTGCGGGAATCAGCGCTCCGAGCAGGGTCGCGCCGGCGGGCTCGTCGAGGGCAAGTACGACGAGCTCATGAACTTCGAGTCCTCGGACACCTACTCGGAGCGCGAGAAGGCCGCGCTTGCCTACGCCGAGGCGATCGTCTGGACGGGCAGCGCCGACGACGAGCTCTGGGAGCGCCTCTACGCGCACTTCGGCGAGGCCGAGCTCGTGGAGCTGGGCTGCTTCGTCGGGCTGACGATGGGCCAGCAGTCCTGGCTGCGCCTGATCGGCATCGACCACCACCAGGTGATGGCGGGCACGAGCGCCTCCATGGCTCCCGGCTTCGAGAGCGCGGAGGCGCTCGCCGAGAGCAAGGGCTCGGAGCGCTACTGGGCGCACACCTGATCGCGGCCGCTTCGACCTGATGCAGATCTTCGGCGACGCAGTCCGCTTCGGCGTCCACTCCGGACCCCAGAACACGAGCTTCGAGGACTACCGCGACCTGTGGCTGCGCTGTGAGGAGCTGGGGTACGACTGGGTCTCCGACTTCGACCACTTCCTGCCCATCCACGGCGATCCCGTCGGCACGCAGTTCGAAGGCACCACGCTGCTGGCGGCCATGGCGGCGCACACGAGCCGCGTGCGCTGCGGCATGCTCGTGCTCGGCGTGACCTACCGGCACCCGGCGGTGGTCGCGAACATCGCCGCCACGATCGACCACGTGTCGGGTGGCCGGCTCGAGCTCGGGATGGGCGCGGCCTGGTTCGAGCTCGAGCACGACCAGTACGGCATCCCGTTCCCGCGCATCGGCGTGCGCATGGACATGCTCGACGAGGCCTGCAGGATCATGCGCGGCCTCTGGACGCAGGAGACGACGACCTTCGAGGGCAGGCACTTCCAACTGAAGGACGCGCGCATGGAGCCGAAGCCGGTCCAGGAGCATCTGCCGCTCGTGATCGGGGGTGCGGGGGAGCGCCGCACGCTGCGGATCGTCGCCGAGCACGGCGACATCTGGAACATGTTCTACGGCGACCTCGACGAATACCGCCACAAGCTCGACGTGCTCGGCGGGCACTGCTCGGACGTCGGCCGCGACCCCGCCGACGTGCGCAAGTCGCTGACCTTCCGCGCGGTGCTCGACGAGGACGAGCGCATGGCGCGCGACCGCGCGCGGGAGCTGTTCGGCGACCCGCCGCCCGAGCGGATGCGCAAGATGATGATCGTCGGCACACCGGAGCAGTGCGTCGAGAAGCTGAGCGGCTACGCGGACCTCGGCGTGGGCGACTTCCTCCTGGGCCAGCTCACGCCCGTGGACCCGCGGACGATCGAGCTCGTGGCAGGGTCGGTGGCCCCGGGGCTGAAGGCGGCGATCGCCGCGTGACGCTTGCGGTCTCCCCATGCGCTTCGCGCATCTGACCGGCCGCGAGCGGCCGCTCGCCGTCACGGACGGACACCTCGTGGCCGCGCTCGAGGACCTCGACGGCATGCCCACCGTCGACGCGCTGATCGCCGCCGGGCCCGGTGCCTGGGACGCCGCACGGGCCGCCGCACCCGCCGCGCTCGAGCGCGGCGAGCCGCTCGCGCCCGGGATGCTCGAGGCCCCCTCAGGGCCCCTGGGAAGGTCGCCTGCGTCGGGCTCAACTACCACGACCACTGCCGCGAGACCGGCATGGAGGCACCCGAGCGCCCGCTGATCTTCGCCAAGTTCGCGTCCGCGCTCACCGGGCCGGACGCGCCGATCGAGTGGCCGGGGGGCCTGACCGAGCAGGTCGACTGGGAGGCCGAGCTTGCCGTGGTGATCGGCCGCCGCACGCGCCACGCCGGCGCGGCCGAGGCGCTCGACGCGGTGTTCGGCTACACGGCGGCGAACGACGTGAGCGCGCGCGACCTCCAGTTCGCAGACCAGCAGTGGGTGCGCGCGAAGAGCCTTGACAGCTTCTGCCCGCTCGGGCCGGCGATCGTCACACCCGACGAGTTCGGTGACCCGCAGGACAAGCGCCTCGCCTCGCGCGTGAACGGCGAGACGATGCAGGACTCGACCACCGCCGAGATGATCTTCGGCGTCGGCGAGATCGTGAGCTTCCTGTCGCGCGCCTGCACGCTCGAGCCGGGCGACCTGATCCTGACGGGAACGCCCTGGGGCGTCGGCGGCTTTCGCTCGCCCCCCATCTTCCTCGAGCCCGGCGACACCGTGGAGGTCGAGGTCGAGGGCATCGGGGTGCTTGCAAACCACGTAGGGAGGAGCACGACATGAGCATCGGCGACCGGACGGAGCGCGCCGCGCCGCGGGACTACCAGCTCGACACCTCGTTCATCCAGCGGCCGCACCACACGGACCCGCGCCGCCTCTACAGCCAGACCTCGACGGACTGGCAGCTGCGCGTGGACCACGACCGGCTGCGCCGCGACCGCCTGGCGCGCGCCCGGGCCGCCATGGAGGCGGAGGACCTCGGCGGCCTGATCATGTTCGTGGGCGAGAACATCCGCTACGTCACGGGCACCTTCCAGGGCAACTGGAAGCACAACATCTTCATCCGCTATGCGGTGCTGCCGCGCGACGGCGACCCGGTGCTCTTCGAAACGGTCGGATCGGACTTCGAGTGCGCGAAGCTCGACGCCCCCTGGCTGAACGGCAACATCCGGCCGGCCTTCACCTGGCGCTGGGCCGAGGGCGCGGAGCCGATGATGGTCGGCCGCATGGCCGACTCGGTGGTCGACGTGCTCCGCGAGGCCGGCGTCGAGGGCGAGCGGATCGGGATCGACACCGCCGACATGAGCTCGATGCAGGCGTTCAACGAGCGCGGCCTCAACCTCGTGAACGCCTGGCCCGCGATGTCGAAGGCGCGCCGCATCAAGACGCCGGACGAGATCGAGCTGCTCAAGATCAGCTCCTCGCTCGGCGACGCCGCGATGTGGAAGATCCAGAACGAGTGGCTGAAGCCGGGGGTCCGCGAGGCGGACATCACCGCGAAGGTGAACGAGTTCTTCTACTCGGAGGGCGCCGACTTCGTCTACGACATCATCGTTGCCTCGGGCGGCAACACGAGCCCCTACCGGCGCTGGCACACCGACAAGCTGGTCCGGCAGGGCGACCTCGTGATCGTGGACATCAACGCGGTCGGGCCCGGTGGCTACTTCATCGACTTCGTCCGCTGCTTCCTCGTCGACGCCGAGCCGAACGACGAGATCAGGCGCCTCTATCAGGAGTGCCACGGCTCGCTCTACGAGGCGCTCGCGGAGCTCAAGCCGGGGAACACGACGGCGGACGTGGCGTCGAAGTTCCCCGAGTACGACGACGATCGGCACGGCAGCGTGAGCCTCCAGCAGTTCGCGCACTCGATCGGGCTCTCGCTCTACGAGGGGATGTGGGTCTCGCGCGCGTACTCGCTCGACTATCCGGCGGAGATCGAGGAGAACATGTACTTCGCGATCGAGACGTTCGCGGGGCACCCGGGCCTCCAGCAGACCGTCCGGCTCGAGGAGAACGTGCTGGTCGGGCCCGACGGACCGGTGATCTTCACCCTGCATCCGATGGACCAGAGGATGCTCGCGTGACGGCCGAGGCGAGCGTCCCGACCTACCCCGACCTGGCCGGGAAGGTCGCCGTCGTAACTGGGGGCTCCAAGGGCATCGGCGCCGCCGCCGCGGTGCTGCTCGGGCACAACGGCGCGCGCGTGGCGGTGTGCGGACGCGATGCCGAGACCATCGAGCGGGTGACCGCGCAGACCCGCGAGGCCGGCGCGGCCGAGTCGGTGGGCCTGGCCGGCGACCTCGCCACGCCCGACGGCTGCGCGCGCCTCCGGGCCGAGGTCGAGGAGCAGCTGGGTCCCACCGACGTGCTGCTCGCCTTCGCAGGCGGCTTCGGCGCGCGCACGCCGCTGCTCGAGACGGAGCTCGACGAGTGGCGCGGCGTGATCGAGTCGAACCTCACGAGCACGTTCCTCACGCTCAGGGAGTTCGCCCCCGGCATGGTCGAGCGCGGTTCGGGCTCGATCGTGACGATGGCCTCGAACGCCGCGCGCTTCCTCGACATCAAGCTCACGGCCTCCTACGCGGCGGCCAAGGCCGGGATCGCCATGCTCAGCCGGCACGCCGCGCTCGAGCTGGGCCCCCACGGCGTGCGCGTGAACGTGCTCGCCCCGGCCACGATCCTGACCGAGCGCGTGAAGGGCGTGCTCGACGAGGAGCGGCGCGAGGCGGTGGCGGCCATGTCGCCGCTGGGCACGATCGGCGCGCCCGAGGACCCCGCGCTCGCGGCGCTGTTCCTCGCCTCCGACTCCGCCCGCTGGCTCACCGGCGTCACGCTCGACGTGGCGGGCGGCCGGATCATGATGTGAGCTCGTAACCGGCCGCCTCGAGCGAGCCCGCTCCCTCCCAGCCCCAGATCAGGAGCACGTCCTCGTCCGAGGTGTTGTTGAAGCCGTGCCAGTGGCCGGCGGGCGTGAAGATCACGTCGCCCGCCCGCGAGGGCTCGGTGCCCTCGTCGGTGTAGACCTCGCCGCTGCCGCTCATCACCACGAGGAACTCGTTGCAGCGCGGGTGGCGGTGGCGCTCGTGGCGCGCCCCCGGCGGCAACACCGTGCGCCCGACCACGAGGCCGGTCGACCCGGCCGTGCGCTCGTCGATCAGGAACTGGACCCGCATGTCGACCCAGCCCTCGTCCTCGCGGAGGCCCTGCTCGAGCGGGACGTCGGCGACCGTGGTTCGGTAGGGCCTCATCGGTCGGCCCCCGCCAGCGCGCGGTAGACGCGGTGGACGACGACGAAGTCGTTCTCGTCGATCCCCATCCCGCGTGCGGCGTTCAGCATCTCGTTGGCCGCGGCGGTGAGCGGTAGCGGGGATCCCATCCGGCGGCCCTCGTCGAGGGCGAGCAGCATGTCCTTCTGCTGGAGCGTCACGTCGGCGAGCGGCTCCGCGGGCATCCGTCCCTCCAGGATGAAGGGGCCGCGGTAGCGGAGCACCGGGGACGCGACCACGCTCTTCAGCATCGCGTCCACCGCCACCTCGCGCTCGACGCCGCCCTGCTCGGCCAGCGCCACGCCCTCGCAGAACGCGACCATCTGCACCACCAGGGCGAGGTTGATGGCGATCTTGGTCTGGACCGCGGTGCCGTTCGGCCCGATGTGGGTGATGGCCGGGCCGATGTCGAGCAGCACCGGCCGGATGCGCTCGAGCGCCGCCTCGTCGCCGCCGACCATGATCGCGAGCTTGCCCTCCGCGAGCGTCACCGGGCTGCCCGACACCGGCGCGTCGAGCATCGTCGCGCCCGCCGCCGCCACGCGCTCGGCCACGGCGCGGCTCACCTCGGGCGAGACCGTGCTCATGTCGGCGTAGACCGCGCCCGGGCCCAGGCCGGCGATCAGCCCGTCGGGGCCGTCGGTGACCTCCTGCACGGCGGCGCCGTCGGTGAGCATCGAGAGCACCACGTCGGACGCCTCCCCCACCTCGCGCGGGCTGCCGGCCCGGCGCATGCCCCGCTCGACGAGCGGCTCCGCCTTCGCGGCGCTGCGGTTCCAGCCGGTGACCTCGCGGCCGGCATCGAGCAGCCGCCCGACCACCAGGCTGCCCATCGAGCCGAGCCCGAGCCAGCCGACCCTCAGGGCGTCGGTGTCAGTCATTGGACTCCCCCATCTCCCGGGCGGCCCGCTCGACCGCCTCGATGATCCCGAGGTAGCCCGTGCAGCGGCACAGGTTCCCCGCCAGCGCGTCGCGAAGCTCGTCGCCGCCCGGGTCCGGGTTCGTGCGCAGGAACGCCTCCGCCGACATCAGGAAGCCGGGCGTGCAGAACCCGCACTGGAGCGCGTGCGCCTCGTTGAAGGCGCGCTGGAGCGGATGCAGCTCGCCGTCCCGCGCGAGGCCCTCCACCGTCGTGAGTGCGCGGCCGTTCGCCTGCACCGCCAGCATCAGGCACGAGCGCACCGGCTCGCCGTCGAGCTGGACGGTGCAGGCGCCGCACACGCCCTGCTCGCAGCCGACCTTCGTACCGGTCAGGCCGGCCTCGTGACGGATGAAGTCGGACAGGAGCGTGCGCGGCTCGACCTCGCCGTCGTAGGCGCTGCCGTTGATCTCGACGCTGATCCTCACCGGAGCGCCCCTTCGATCGCGCGGCGCGCGAGCTCCGTGCAGAGCGCGCGGCGGTGCTCGTCCTCGAGATCCTCGGCGGCCAGCGCGGCGGCCTCGGCCGGCTCGGCGCCGTCCGCCAGCGCGCGCTCGGCCGCCCGCGCCCGCGCCGGCACGGGCCCGGCGCCGAGCAGCGCGATCCCGGCCCTGCCGCCCGGGGCGACCACGGCGGCGGCACCCGCCGTGGCGAAGTCGCCGTGGGTGCGGGCGTGCTCCGCGAAGCCGTGTCCCGCGCCACCCGGCTGCTCCGGCACCTCGATCTCGACGAGCAGCTCGTCCGGCTCCCGCGCCGTGGAGAGCGGGCCGAGGAAGAGCTCCGAGGAATCAAGCGAGCGAGCGCCGCGGGGCGAGCGCAGGTGGAAGCGCGCCCCGAGCGCGGTGAGCGCCACCGGCAGCTCGGCGGCCGGGTCCGCGTGCGCGACCGAGCCCCCCACCGTCCCGCGCGCGCGTATCTGTGGATGGCCGACGAGCCTCACGGCGTCGTGCAGCAGCGGCCAGCGCGCGCGGACCAGCTCGGAGCGCTCGAGGGCGACCTGGCGGGTCATCGCCCCGATCCGGAGCGGTCCGTCGTCGGCGCGGATGTAGTCGAGCTCGGCCAGTCCGTTGATGTCCACCACGAGCTCAGGCCGCGCCAGGCGCAGATTCAGCAGCGGCACGAGGCTCTGGCCACCGGCGAGCAGGACGCTCTCCTCGCCGAGCAGCCCGAGCGCCTCGTCGATCGAGGCGGCGGCGCGGTACTCGAACGGGGCGGGCTTCACGCAGGTCCCTCCCGCAGCGCCCGCCAGAGCTTGTCCTCGCTGAACGGAGGGTCGACCCGCACGCCGCCGAGCGCGTCGGCCACGGCGTTCGCCACGGCGGGCGGCGTGCCGATCGCGCCGCCCTCGCCGATCCCCTTTGCGCCCAGCGGGTTGAGCGGCGAGGGCGATACCACGAACGCCGCCTCGACCGGAGGCATCTCCGCCGCGGTGAGCAGGCTGTAGCCCACGAACGACGCGAACGTCGGGTTGCCCTCCTCGTCGTAGGCCGCCTCCTCGACCAGGCACTGGCCGAGCCCCTGCGCGACGCCGCCGATCACCTGCCCCTCGGCCAGCAGCGGGTTGACGATCGTGCCCGCGTCGTCCACGGCCGCCAGCCGCAGCACGCGCAGCCGGCCCGTGGCGCGCTCGATCTCCACGACGGCGCCGTACGCGCCCGAGGAGAAGACGAGCTCGGAGCTGAAGCGCGCGCTCGCCCGGAGCCCCGGCTCCGCCTCGGCGATCTCGCGGAGAGACATGTCGCGGCCGCCGGCCACCAGATCGCACTTCTCCTTGAGCTGATCCACAGCCTGCACCACCGCCGACCCGCCCATCGCCACCGAGCGGCTCGCGAAGGTGCCCACCCCGCGCGGCACCTCCCGCGAGTCCCCGAAGCGCAGCTCCACGTCCTCGAGCCCGACGCCGAGCCGCTCGGCAGCGAGCTGCGCGAAGGTGGTGTCGTGGCCCTGGCCGTGCGGCGAGGAGCCGCTGCGCACGAGCACCCTGCCGGTCGGCAGCAGCTCGGCCTCGGCGGTCTCGAACAGCCCGCCGGCGCGCTCCACGTACATGCCGAAGCCGGTGCCCACCAGCCGCTCGCCGTCGGAGCGCCGCTCGGGCTCCACGAGCTCCTCCGCGAGCTCGAGGCAGCGCGCGTAGTCGCCCGAGTCATAGGTCCAGCCGAGCGCCGTCTCGTAGGGCAGCTCCCGGATCAGGTTGCGGCGCCGCAGCTCGAGCGGGTCGAGGCCGAGCTCGCGCGCGGCGATGTCGACCGTGCACTCCACGAAGTAGGCGGCCTCGGGGCGGCCCGCCCCGCGGTAGGGGCCGGTGGGGACCTTGTTGGTGCGCCTGCCCACCACCTCCACGTCGGCCGCGCGGATGTCGTAGACGCCGCACATGAGCATCGCGGTGGTGTGCGTCGGGATCGCGGTGGTGGGCATCAGGTAGCCGCCGAGGTCGGCCCAGATGCGGGCACGGAGGGCGAGCATCCTGCCCTCGCCGTCGAGCGCCAGCTCCACGTCCGCCTCCATGCCGCGTCCCTGGTAGGACGCCACGAAGTTCTCCTCGCGGTCCTCGGCCCACTTGACGGTGCGCCCGGTCATGATCGCCGCGGCCGCCACGAGCATCGTCTCGGGAGCGGGCGCTCCCTTGCTGCCGAAGGCGCCGCCCACGTCCGGCACGATCACGTGGATCGAGTCCTCGGGCCGGTCGAGCACGGCCGCGAGCCCGGCCAGCTGGCGGTGGCTGTCCTGCGCCGAGACCCAGACCGTGAGCAGATCCTCGCCCTCGTCGTAGGAGGCGATCGCTCCGCGTGTCTCCATCGGCACGGGCGCCAGCCTTGGCATGGCGTGGCTCGCCCGCACCACGTGCGCCGCCGACGCGAAGGCGGCCTCCACCTCGCCGCTGCGCTTGTGCCAGTGCGTCATCGTCACGCCGGAGCCGCGCGCGTCGAGCACCGCGTCGAGCGGCTCGTAGTCCACCTCGACGAGCTCGGCGGCGTCCTCGGCGAGCGCGCGCGACTCGGCGAGCACGGCAGCCACCGGCTGGCCCGCGTAGCGCACCTCGCCGGCCGCCAGCACAGGATGGCCGTCGCCCGTGATCTCGCCGCCCTCGAAGCCCTGGACGGGCAGATCGCCGGCGCGGCCCTCGAGGTCCGCGGCGGAGATCACGGCGACCACGCCCTCCAGGCCGTCGGGGGCGCTCACGGCACCGATCCGCGCGTGCGCGAACGGGCTGCGCACGAACGCGACGTGCGCCGCTCCGTCCGGGTCGATGTCGTCCAGGTAGCGCGTTGCGCCGCGCAGGATGCGCTCGTCCTCCCGCCGGGGAAGGGGGCGGCCGACGAGGCGGCCCGCGTTCACGCCTGCCTCCGGCCTCACGCGGCGCCGGCTTTCCCGATCGAGATGACGAGCTTGCGGCCGGGCGAGGCGTCCTGCTCCGTCCACGCCGCGGCCACCCCGTCGAGCGGCACCAGCTCGCGGTCCACGGCCAGGCGGCCGGCGAGGACGTGTTCGAGGAGCGTGCGGTAGGCGGCCGCCTTGCGCTCGAGCCCGGTCCAGCCCGACGAGATCGCGTGGATGGCGCCCTGGCGGTCGCGCACCTGGTCGAGCGGGAGCCGCACATCGGTCCCCGCCGACTGGCCGACGTTCACGAGGCGGCCCTCGGGCGCGAGGGCGTGGAGCGACGCCATCGCCGGCTCGCCCCAGAGCGGGTCGATCACGACGTCGAGCCGGCCGCCGGCGGCGTCCTCGAAGGCCTGCGCGAGGTCGCCGCTATCGAGGCCCACGACCTCGTCCGCGCCCAGCTGGCGCACGCGCTCGAGGCTCTCGGCGCTCCGCCCGGCGCCCACCACCCGGGCCGCCCCCATGGCCCGGGCGAGCTGGACGGCGATCTGGCCGACGGCGCCGGTGGCCCCGACCACGAGCACCCGCGCGCCGCGCACCGGCGCGGCGCGCTCGAGCGCGAGCAGCGCGGTGATGCCCACGACCCCGACGGCGGCCGCCAGGTCGGCCGCCACCCGCTCGGGGAGCTCGACGAGCGACTGCTCCGGAACCGCCGCGAGCTCCGCGAGCGTTCCCTGGATCCCGAAGCCGGGAAGGCCCGCGGTCTCGAAGCGGACTGGCGTGCCGGGCGCGTAGCGGGTGGACTCGAGCACGGTGCCCGCGCCCTCGAGTCCCGGGACGTACGGCGGCTCGGCACGACGCGGATGGCGGCCGGCGGCGACCCGGACCTCCACGGGGTTGAGCGCCGCCGCCTCGACCGACACGAGCGCCGTCCCGTCGCCGCGCCCGGGCGCGTCGAAGCTGCCCGGCTCGGGCGGCGTGCCGACCGCGCTCACGACGGCGGCCCGCATCAGCCGACCCGCTCCGCGCTCGACTCGAGCGCGGCGAGCACCGTGCCGAGCGCCGCGATCCCCTCGTCGGCGCCGGTCTCGGGCTCGGCCTCGCCGCGGATGCAGCGGCCGAACTCGGCCAGCTCCTCGGCCAGCATGTCGCGCTCCTCGAATGCGACGGGCTCGCCCGCCACGGTGAGCGTGGTCACGCCGTCGAGCGCTCGCGCGTCCGGCCAGACCGAGAAGTCGGTCCGGTAGTCGAGCACCGCCTCCGTTCCGAGCAGGCGCAGCGTCAGCGTCTTCGGCGACACGTAGCTGCCCGTGAGCGACCCCAGCGCGCCGGACTCGAACTCGAGCGTGACCACGCCCACGTCGTCGATGTCCGCCTGGCTGTGCACGTGGGCGAAGCGGCCGGACGCCCGCCGCACCGGGCCGAGCCAGTAGGCGAGCGTGTCCACGTGGTGGATCCCGAGCTGCATGATCGGCCCGCCGGGATTGCGGCCGCGCTCCGCTCTCCACGCGCCCGGCCTGAACGAGCCGGGCAGCGACATGTTGGCCTCGGCGAGGATCACCCGCCCGAGCGCGCCCTCGTCAAGCAGCTCCTTCACCCGGCGGGCGGCCCCGAGGCGACGGAAGGCGTGGCCGACCATGAGCGTCACGCCTGCGTCGGCGCAGACCCGCCGCATCCGCTCGCCGGCCTCCACCGTGTCGGCGATCGGCTTCTCCACGAACACGTGGCGACCACGCTCGGCGCAGGCGAGCGCCTGCTCCTCGTGCACGTCGTTGGGGGTCGCGAGCACCACCCCCTCGACGTCCGGATGCCCGATCGCGTCCTCCATGCTGGCCGCCGGCTCGCAAGCGAAGCGCTCCGCGAACTCGCCGCGCCGGCCCTCGTCGCGGCTGAAGCAGGTCACGAGCTCGAGCCCGGCGCGTCCGGCCGCCTCCGCCAGCCGCGGCGCCCACATGCCCGTGCCGACGATCGCGATGCCGCTCATCCGAGCTGGGCGCGCAGCCAGTCGGCCGCCACGGGCCGTGTCTTGTACGGGACGTTCGCGCAGCCGTGGTTGCCGTCCGGGTGCAGCAGGAAGGTCCCGTTGGGGGCCTCTCGCGCGGCCCGCTCCGTCTGCTCCCACGGGATCAGGCGGTCGAGCTTGCCGGTGATGGCGAGGTAGGGCTGGCGGATGCGCTCGGCCACCCCGCTCAGGTCGAGCTCGCCCGCCTTGGCGCGTCCCTCGTCCTCGTCGCGCGCGAACGACTTGGCCACGAAGGTCTCGCGCGTCTGCGGCGGCGCGTGGTCCCAGATGTCGCCGAACCGGTACGGCCCGCTCAGCCCCACGCCGGCCTTAACGCGCTCCTCGAAGGCGAGCACGCGCGGCGCGTAGTAGCCGCCGAGGCTCACCCCGAACAGGCCGACCCGATCGAGGTCGAGGTCCGCTCGCCCTCCCAGCGCATCGAGCACCGCGGCCACCCCCACCTCGTAGTCGGCGCGGATCGGCAGCTCGTAGCCCGCCTCGCCCTGACCGGGACCGTCGATCGACAGCGTGGCCATGCCGCGCTCGAGGAAGACGTTCTCGAGCCGGAAGAACTCCTCCTTCGTCGAGTCGAGGCCGGGCACGAGGAGCACGAGGGGCGGCCGCTCGCCGTCCGCGGACGGCCTGCGCAGGTTCCCCACCACCCGGCCGCCGTCGAGCGGCGCCTCGACGCGCTCGGCGTCCGGGTCGAGGTACTCGTGGGTCCTCGCCATCGCGGCCACCGCCCTGTCGGCGGCGGCGCGGCTGCGCTCGGCGTCGACGACCCAGACGAACTTCGCGAAGTGGTAGCTCACGGTCGCCCGCGCCCATGCCTCGCCCGCGCTCAGGCGCCGCTCGCGGGCGGCGGCCTCCTCGGCGAGCCCGGCGTGCATGTCGCCGTTCTCGCACCAGGCGTCGAGCCACTCGTCCCAGCTCTCCACGCGCGCGGTGGTGGCCACGAAGTCGTTGTAGTCGACGCCGGCCTGCACGAAGCGCGGCGCCCAGTGGTCAACGGCTGCCTGCACGCGCACGTCCGGCACCCGTCATCACCTCCTCCGCGTCGTGCCCGAGATCGCTCAGCATCACCATGGCGGCATTGCGGCCGGGCACGCCGGTGACCGAGCCGCCCACGCTCGTGGTGCCGCCCGTCTGGTAGAGGCCGGGGATCGGCATCCGGTGGCTCGCGTAGCCCGGAACCGGCCGGTTGCCGCCGCTGAAGGCGTAGCTGCGGTCGCCGCCGTGGAAGGCCCCGCGGATCATGTGCTGGTTCGAGCTCTCGATGTCGGCGGGGCTCTTCACGTAGGAGGTGAGGATGTGCTCGTCGGCGAGCGCCGGGATGTAGCGGCGCACGTGCTCGAGCTGGCGCCGGAAGATCGTCTCCTTGTGCTCCTCCCAACTCGGGACGCCGTCCGGCAGGTCCCAGGTCTGCGGGCTCAACAGCTTGACCGTGTGGTGGCCGGGCGGCGCGCGGTCCGGGTCCACGAGCGTCGGCGCGGCCACGAGCAGCCACGGCACGCCCCGGTCGTACGCTCGCCGGTCGCGCACCGCGCGCCCGAGCTCGAGCACCTCCTCGGGCCAGCCGACCGTTCCCGCGGAGACCGCGGCGCGCGGGCCGTCGGGCGTCTCGAAGTGCGGGGCCGCGTCGGTGGCCAGGTAGCAGGCCATCCCGGAGATGCCCACGTCGTAGGTGTCGACTCCGTACACGAACTCCTCGCCCCACGCCTCGTGCGGAGCCATGTCCACGAGCTGCTTGACGTGCACGGTCGAGAGCACGGCCTGCCGGGCGAGGTAGCGCTCGCCGTCGTCGGTCTCGACGCCCGTGCAGCGGCCGTCCTCGAGCACCAGCCGCGCCACCTGCCGCTGGCACAGGACGGTCGAGCCGTGATCCTCGAGGAAGCGGGTGAGCGCCTCCGTGAGCGCGCCCGAGCCACCGCGCGGGATCGACCAGCTGCGGCGCTGGCGGCCGAAGATGATCGAGTAGGCGTTGACCCCGGAGCCGGCGGCGTCGATCGGCACGAGGGTCTGGAAGGCCTGCCAGATCATGAAGGCCTGCACGTGCCGGTCCTCGAACTCGCGCCGGATCACGTCCCACGCCGTGAGGGCGCGCCTCCGCAGCCAGATGCGCCCGCGCGGATGCTCGAGCAGCAGCTCCTCGAGCGATGGGCCGAAGCCGGGCGGCGTCATGCGGGAGCGACCGAAGATCGCCTTCACCTCGTCGTACTCGGCGATCATGCGCCGGTAGGCCTCGGCGTCCCGCGCCGAGAAGCGCTCGATCTCCGCGCAGGTGCGGTCGAGGTCGAGCCACATCGTCAGCTGCTCGCCGTCCGGGAAGGCCACGTGGCCGACCGGGTCCGGCTCGAAGTACTCGAGGCCGTAGTCCGCGTGCAGCCCGAGCTCGTCGTTCATGAGCAGGGGGTTGAGGCGGATGATCGTGTGCCCCGTCGAGCAGGAGTCGATTCGGTACCCCGGCCCGAGCAGCTCCTCGGTCGCGGCGCCGCCGCCCGGTATCGCCCGCGCGTCGAGCACGAGGCACTCGTAGCCCGCCTTGGCCAGGTAGGCCGCGCTGATGAGGCTGTTGTGGCCGCCGCCGGCGACCACCACGTCGGCGGTCTGCGTCATCCGATCCTCTCCTCTCTGCTCGCGGGCTCGAGGCCCAGCAGCCGCTCCGCGTTGCCCGCGAGCACGGCCGCCTCGGCGTCGGGCGGCAGTCCCAGCGCTCGCACCGTCTCCACGTGGCGCGCGTCGCCCATGTCGAAGGGGTAGTCCGACCCGAGCAGCACCTGGTCGGCTCCCACGTACTCGATCAGCGCGCGCAGCAGCGCGTCGTCGTGCGTCAGGGTGTCGAAGTAGAAGCGCCCGATCGACTCCTCGGGGGACTCCGTCAGCCGCGCGCGGGCCTGGGGCTGGAAGCCGTGGGCGTGGCGCATCCGGCCGCGCACGGCCAGCAGCGCGCCGCCGGCGTGGGCCAGCAGCACCCGCAGCCCGGGGTGGCGCTCCATCACACCGGCGGCCACCATGTGCGCCGCCGTGGTGGCCGTCTCGAGCGGATTGCCCACCGTGTTCCAGAGGTAGTAGTCCTGGAAGGCGGGCGAGTCGAAGCCGCGCGTGGTGGGATGGACGAACACGAGCGCGCCGGTGTCCTCCGCCGCCTGCCAGAGGGGCTCGAAGCGGTCGTCGCCGAGGAACACGCCGCGCACGCTGGCAGCCACCTCCGCGCCGCGCAGCACCCCCTCCGCCATCAGCGCGCGCAGCTCAGCGGCCGCGAGCTCCGGGTCCTGGAGCGGAAGCGCCCCCAGCGCGGCAAGCCGCTCCGGGCGCTCGGTCGCGAGCGCCGCCAGGGCGGCGTTCTGGATGCGCGCCCGCCGCAGTCCCTCGTCCGGGTCGGCGTCGTAGTAGAGCAGCGGCACCCAGGGGCAGAGCAGCGTGCGCTCCACCCCCGCCTCGTGCTGCGCGGCGAGTATGCCCTCGACGTCCACGAACTCGGCGATCGCCGCCCTGATCTCCCGCCCGCCGAGCTCGACCACCTGCGCGCCCGACTCGTCGCGGTAGACGTGGGGCCGCCAGGCCTCGCCCCTGCCGGCCTCGCGGGTGATCTCGGGCACCACCACATGGGCGTGCACGTCGAAGGTCATCGCCTCAGCCCTCGACCCCGATCAGCGCGAGCACGCCGGCGACGACGAGCAGCCCGCCGAGCCAGACACGAGTATCGGCCTGCTCGACATGACGCCCGACCATGAGCGGAGCGAGCACGAGGGTTATCGGCACACCCACGAGGTTCGTGGCAAGCACCACCGCCACGTCCGTCTCCCCGAGCGCGAGCAGCCGGAACCAGGTGGCGAACGCCACCACGAGCGCGGCCACGATCTTGAGCGCCAGGGTGTTGCGGGCGATCGAGCGGATAGCGCCCAGCGAGTTGCGCGCCGCCAGCGCGCCCGCGAGCGTGATCGTCGCCGCCAGCAGCCCGAGCGTGACCCCGAGCAGCGGCGAGTCGAGGCCCTCCAGCGCCTCGACGGTGAGCACGGCGCTCAGCGCCCACATGAAGGCCGTGCCGAAGGCGAACATCGAGTCCCGCTCGATCCTGAGCTGCCCGCCGCCGCGGCTCGCCAGAAGCCAGGCGCCGAGCATGATCGGCACGATCGCCGCGAGCGCTGCGGCGCTCGGCAGCTCGCCGAGCGTGACCACCGCGAGCAGCACGCCGAAGAGCGGCGTGAGCGTGATGAGCGGCGCCGTGCGCGACGCGCCGATGCGCGCCTGGCTCACGTTCAGGAGCAGCCAGCCGAGCACGAAGTGGACGATCCCGGCGAGCGCGAACAGCACAATCGCCTCGCCGCTCGCGTCGCCGAGCTGGCTCAGGTCCTCCGAGGCGAGCGCCGCCACGACCAGGGTCGCGGTCGCCACCGCGAGCTGGAGGAAGGTCGAGACCCAGGGGTCCTCGATGCCGCGGATCGCTCGCCGGTTGAGGCTCTGGAAGAGCCCGAACCCCACTCCCGAGGCGGTCGCCCACAGGACTCCGCTCACGCCCGTGCCACGGGCTCGTCCCTCTGGTCCCCCGCCCGCTCCACGGTCCCGCCGAAGTAGAGGGCGGCCATCTCGGGGTTGTCGAGCACGGCGCCGGCCTCCCCCGTCAGCAGCACGCGGCCGCTCTCCATCACCACACCCTGCTTCGCGAGCCGCAGCCCGAAGCGCACGTTCTGCTCCACGAGCAGGATCGTCTTGCCCGCGTCCATCATCACCTGGATCGAGTCGCGCACGTACGAGAGCGCCTTCGGGTCGAGCCCGAGCGAGGGCTCGTCGAGGAGCACGAGCTTGGGGTCGAGCATCAGCGAGCGCGCGAACTCGACCATCCGGCGCTGTCCCCCGGACAGGTTGCCCGCGCGGTCGTCGGCGCGCTCGGACACCACCGGGAAGAGCTCGGCCACCGAGTCGTAGCGCGTCTGGAGCAGCTTCTTGTCGCGCCGCTGGATGTAGGCGCCCATCAGCACGTTCTCCTTGACGGTGAGCGCCGGGAACAGCGCGCCCGACTGCGGGACCTGCGACACGCCGAGCGCGAGGATCTCCGAGGGGTGCAGGCCGTTCAGCGGCTTGCCCTCGAGCTCGATCTCGCCGCGGCGGCAGCCGAGCAGGCCGCTCACTGCGCGCAGGACGGTCGACTTGCCCGCCCCGTTCGGGCCGACGATGCAGCAGACCGACCCGGTGGGCACCTCGAGGTCCACGCCCTGGAGCACGTCGCCGCCGCCGTAGCCGGCGAAGATGCCGCTCACCTTCAGCATCGCGTCGGCGCTCCCATGGCGGTCACGTCCTCGCCGGCTCCTCGAGCCGGTAGTCCTCGCCGAGGTAGGCGTCGAGCACCTTCGGGTCGCGCTGGATCTCCTCCGGCGTGCCGGTGGCGATCGTCTGGCCACGCGCGAGCACCAGCACCGGGTTGCAGAGGCCGAGCACGAACGGCATGTTGTGCTCGACGATCAGGAACGTCTTGCCGCCGGCGTTCAGCTCGCGGATCATCTCGCCGATCCGCTCGATCAGGGTCGGGTTGATGCCGCCCGCGGGCTCGTCGAGCATGATCAGCTTCGGGTCCAGCATCAGGATCTGCGCCAGCTCGACGAGCTTCTGCTGCCCGTAGGAGAGGTCGGAGGCGCGCACGTCGCGGTACTTGCGCATGCCGACGAAGTCGAGCAGCTCCTCGGCACGCCGCGCCTCGCGCCCCGAGACGGCGCCGGCGCCGAGCTGCCCCAGACGGAAGTCGCGCAGCGGGGCCACGACGTTCTCGAGCACGGTCATCCCGCTGAACAGGCGCGTGATCTGGAACGTGCGCCCGAGGCCGAGGTGGGCGCGCTTCCAGGGCGGCTTGCCGTCCACCCGCCGCCCGTCGAACCAGACCTCGCCGGCCTGGGGCGCCATCGTGCCGCCGATGAGGTTGAAGATGGTGGTCTTGCCGGAGCCGTTCGGCCCGATCAGGGCGGTGATCGAGCCCTCCGGCACCGCGAACGACGCGCCGTCCACGGCCCGCACGCCGCCGAAGCTCCGCTCGAGCCCCTTCACCTCGAGGAGCGGCTTCGCGTCGGGGTCGAGCGGCCTCGGCTCCGGCGCCTCGCGGGCCTGCAGGTCGATCCCGCTGAGCCGCTCGCCCGCGAGCCCCGCCTTCCCGCGCGCGCGGCGGCGCTCGATCCAGCCGTCGACCGTCGGGATGATGCCGCGCGGCAGGAACATGACGACGAGCACCAGCAGCCCGCCGAAGATCACGAGCCTGGTGTTGCCGCCGCCGAGCTCGTTGTTCGTGGTCTCGTTCAGCCACTCGATGATGAACGCGCCGAGCACGGGCCCCCAGAGCGTCGCCCGCCCGCCCAGCAGCAGCGACAGGACGATCTGGACGCTCAGCAGGATGTTGAACATCCCGATCGGGTCGATGAAGCTGATGTAGTAGCCGTAGACGCCGCCCGCCATCCCCACGAAGACGGCACTCGCGACGAAGGCGAGGATCTTGTAGGTCGGCGTGCTCACCCCGACGGTCGCGGCCTTGTCCTCGTCCTCGCGGATCGCGATCAGGCCCATCCCGAACTTGTTGCGGCGGATCCACCAGCTCATCACGAGCGACGCCGCCAGCAGGGCCATCAGCGAGTAGTAGAAGGGCCAGTACTGGTAGTCGATGCTCCAGGTCGGGATCGGCAGCGTCACGCCACCCGTGCCGTTCGTGAGCGAGTCCCAGTTCGTCGCGAGCAGCTGCATCAGGAACAGGAACGCGATCGTGAGGATCACGAACGAGTGGCCGCGCGCGCGCATCGCGACCACGCCGAGGAGCGCCGCCACCGCGCTCGCCAGGAGGCCCGCCACCGGGACCCAGACCCAGGGCGAGCCACCGATGTCCCCGACGCAGATGCCGACCGTGTAGGCGCCGAGCCCGATGAACGCCCCCTGCCCGAGCGAGATGTAGCCGGCGTAGCCGGTGATGACGTTCAGGCCCACCGCCCCGACGGCGAAGACCATCGAGAGGATGATCATGTTCTGGTAGTAGAGGTCGTCGGAGAGGACCGGGAACAGGGCGACGATCGCGATCGCGGCCACGATCACGGCCGTCCACGGAGAGCGCAGCGTCCGCTCGCGCGTCGGGGAAGCGCCGCCGCCCGTGAGCGTGCCGCCGAGTGCCGCCTGGCCGCCGCCGTCGGTCATGCCGTGGCCACGTCCTGGCGGAGGCGCACGCCGAGGAGGCCCTGTGGCCTCAGCAGCAGCACGACGAAGACGAAGAGGTACGGGACCCCGGTGGCCCACTCGGGTCCGATGTAGGTCACGGTCATCAGCTCGGCCACGCCCAGGCAGAGCGCCCCGATCACGGCGCCGGGCAGGCTCCCCATGCCCCCGAGCACGATGATGCCGAGCAGGCGGGCGATCCACTGGTAGTGCGAGCCGGGCAGGAACGGGTAGAGCACGCTGGCGATCGCGCCGCCGGCGCCGGCGCTCGCCACGCCGATCGCGAACGTCAGGGCGGCGACGGACGCCACGTTCACGCCCACGAGCTCGGCCCCCTGCGGGTTCACGGCGCTCGCGCGGATCGCGCGCCCGAGCCAGCTGCGCGTGAGCACCAGGTAGAGCGAGACCAGCACCACGATCGCCACGAGGCCGCCGTACACCTGGGCCTTCGGCAGGAAGATCTCGCCGATCTGGAAGCTCTGGTTGAAGTAGCTCGGGCGAACCGAGTGGGAGGTGTTGCCCCAGATCGAGCCCATCAGGCCCTCGAGCAGGAGCGCGAGGCCGAACGTCAACAGCACCGACGCCGCCGGTGGCGCCTTGCGGATCGGCCGGATCGTGGCGTTGTAGAGGAGCCAACCGAAGCCGAACATCAGCGGCGTGAGCACCACGATTGCGAGCAGCGGGTCGAGGCCGGTCGCGCGCCACAGCGACCAGGTCACGAACGCGGCCAGGATCAGGAAGGCGCCGTGCGCGATGTTGATCACGTTCATCACGCCGAAGATCAGCGTGAGGCCGGATGCGAGCAGTGCGTACACACCGCCGATGAGGAGGCCGAGGATGAGCGCTTGGAGGAACTCGGTCACTGGTCGTGTGGCTCGCGGGGAATCACCCGTGCGGAGCCCCCGGCGGAGCTCCGCACAGGCCCCCCTCTCCTCCTAGTTACCCGCGCCCTCGGGCGCCCACCCGGGCAGGATCTCCTCCGAGGTGGCCGCCTCGTCCGGCAGCACGATCTCGGGCACGCCGCTCTGCCACTGGCCGACGAGGAACTCGCCTTTCGGGCGCCCCGCCTCGTCCCAGGACAGCGGGCCGAGGATCGTCTCGACCTCGTTCTCGCGGAGCCAGTCGGCCAGCTCGATCTGACGCTCGCGCTCGATCGTGCCGACTCCATCCACGGCGGCCTGCAGCACCTGTGCGGTGGCGTACGCGTCCGCGGCGTCCTCCGGCACCTCCGTCCCGCCGAACATCTCGCGGTACTTCGCGACGAACTCCTCGTTGCCCGGCGTCGAGGCCTCCTTGGAGTGGCTCACCGCGTAGAAGATCCCCTCGGTGGCCTCCGGGCCGATCGCCTTGGAGTACTGGTCGCCCAGCGACGGCGCGGTCGTCTGGTAGAGCATCTTCGGCGTGAAGCCCGCCTTCTGCAGCGCGCGGACCATGCCCACGCCGTCCTCGAAGGTGGCCCCGTGCACGACGACGTCCGGGTTCCTCGACTTGACGGCGCTGGCGATGCCGTCGAGGTTCGGGTTGTCGATCGTGTAGGTCTCGCGGTAGACCGTCTCGATCCCCGCCTTGGTGAAGATCTCCTCGATCCCCTCCGAGGTCGGCTGCGCGAACGGGTCGTCGAGCGTCGGGTAGGCGGCGGTCTTCGGGCGCTCGTTCTCGGGCAGCTCGGTGATGTAGTTCGCCCACACCTCGCCCTGCTTGTCCGCGGTCGCCTGCTGGGCGAAGAACAGGTACTTGAAGCCGCGGTCGAACAGCTCGGGCGCGCCGCCCGCGGGCTCGACGTACAGCATCCGGTTGCGCTCGGCGACCGCCGAGGCGGGCAGGTTCAGCAGGGACGAGAAGGTCCCGAGCAGGAGGTCCACCTTGTCGCGGCTGATCAGCGCGTTGTAGTCCGCGACGATGGTGTTCTGGTTGCTCCCGTCGTCCTTGATGACCATCTCGACGTTGCGACCGTCGATCAGGCCACCGCTCTCGTTGACCATCGCCTCCCAGACCTCGTAGCCCTGCTTGGCGGCCTTGCCGGGCTCCGAGAACTCGCCCGTCAGCGGCAGCGAGGCACCGATCTTGACCGGCTCGCCGCCGCCCTCGCCGCCGCCGCTGTCGTCGTCGCCTCCACAGCCGGCGGCCGCGAGCACGGTCGCGGCCAGCGTGGCAAGAACAAGCGATCGAAGCTTCCGCATGTGACCTCCCCTCCGCCCCGCGAGCGCGGCGCCCGAGCCGGGGCGGGCTCCTCCATCTTCTCGCAGCATGCCCGTTCGGGAGCGGCTGCAAACGTTTGCTGCAATCGTGTGCAGGCTACCGACGCCGCCTTCCGCCTGTCAAGCACGAGCGCCCCGCCGGGGCGGGGCGCTCGTCACGGCGACTGGTGGCTTGATGTGGGTTGGCGATTCGCCGGGCGATGGCGCCGGCGTCGGAACGACAGCTCCCAAGGGGTGGGAGCGGCCGGGCTTGACCCACTGTCGCGCGGATGTGACGTGAGCGGTCCCGGGCCCTCGGGGGTGGCCGCCGTGAGGCACGGGCGAGATCGCGGCCGCGGCCGGCATCGTACGTGCGGTCGTTCGACCGCCGGGCCCGGTGCCGCGGCGACACGCACGCAGCCGGCGGCAGCGGCGACCAGCCGCCGCTGCCGCGAACCGCAATCCGCATCCAGCGGCTACGAGCCGCCGGCGTACTCCTCCGCGGCCGCTTCCACCTCGGCGCGGTCCCAGTCGTTGATCTCGGCGATCAGCTCGTCGTTCAGGGCCTCGTTCACGTCGATCGTGTCCCCCTCCTCGAGGACCCCCGCGCGCAGGAGCACGTCCTGGCCCGTCTCCCAGACATCCGGGCGCAGGTCGCCGATCCGCTCCTCGTCATCCGGCTTCATCAGCTCGATCGCCAGGTCGAGCGCGGCCTCGCCGCTGGCCTCGTTGCGCCACTCGGCGGGCACCTTCTCGCGCGCGATCTGCTCGACGACCTCGCGGTTGACCTGGCCGACGTACTGGGCCTTGGCCCAGGCGCGCAGGAAGCCCACGATCGCCTCGCGCTTCCCCTCCAGGGTGTCCGGGAGCACCGCCATCGGATTCCCGTCGATGCGACCGACGTCCTCCGGCGTGATGTTCCGCAGTCCGACGCCGTTGGCGGACAGCGCCGTGAAGTCCGACGCGTTCCCGACGTAGGCCTGGATCTCGTCGTCATCGAGCGTCTTGGCAACGAGCGCCCCGCTCGTGCCCACGACCGCCGTCTCCACGTCGTCGGGCGAGACGCCGGCGGAGTCGAGCATGGCATCGAGGAAGCGCGTGCTCTCCTCCGACTCGAGACCGACCTTCGTGCCAGGCAGGTCGGTGACGTCCTGGATGTCGCTGTCCTCGGGCACGACGATGCCCGCGGTGTTCGTGTGCTGCGGGCTGAAGATCGCCTCGTGCTCACCGCCCTTCGAGCGCGCGAGGATGATCTCGTCCACGTCGGCGAACGAGACGTCCGCGTCGCCGTTGTCGAGGAACGCCGTGGCGGAGATCTCCTCAGCGGCCGGGGCCAGGTTCGGGCTCACCCCCTCCTCCTCGAAGAAGCCGAGCTCCTCGGCCACGAGCGCCGGGTAGAAGAGCGCCGATGGCGGCGTCGGCAGCGCGTAGGTGACCTCGCTTCCCCCACCTTCGCCTCCGCCGTCATCGTCGTCACCGCCACAGCCGGCTCCGATCGTGATGACTCCCGCGACCAGCACGGCCGCCACAGCTCTGAAATTCAACACGTCCCTCCTCCTGTCATAGACGACGCGGCCCTCAACCTCGTCCGGCGAGCGTCGTGCGCGGCCCCGACGGGACGCCCTCGCTGCGCGCCTGCTTCCTTCTCGCCCTGGCGGCGCGCCGCCGCGAGCGGGCCACGAGCCGGCCGTCGTGGAGCCAGAACACCGTCGTACGCTCGAGCCACTCCATCACGCCGTAGAGCAGCAGCCCGAGCAGCATCAAGATCAGGATCACCGCGAAGGCGTCGGCGATGGCGAGCTGGCTCGAGAACTGCTGCACGAGCACGCCAAGGCCGCGCTCCGCGGAGATGAACTCGCCCACCACGGCACCCACCAGCGACAGGCCGGCGGCGGTCTTGAGTCCGGCGAACATCACCGGGAGCGAGCCCGGCACCATCAGGTGGACGAAGGTCTGGAGCCTGCTCGCGCCGAGCGAGCGGAACATCTCGCGCTCGTCCTCGTCCACCGTGAGGATGCCGGTCAGCGCGTTCACGTAGACGGGAAAGAACGCGATGATCGCGGCGATCCAGATCTTCGAGCTGTAGCCGAAGCCGGCCCAGGCGATGATCAGCGGGGCTATCGCGATGCGCGGGGTGACCTGGAGCGCGACCGCATAGGGGCCGAGCATCTGGCGCATGACCGGCGAGAGTCCCGACGGGATGGCCAGCGCCAGCCCGAGCGCCGAGCCGAGGAGGAAGCCGGCCACCGCCTCCCACGCCGTGGCGGCGATGTCGTCCCAGACGAAGTCGCTCTGGATCAGCTCCCAGAACGAGACCGCGATGTCCTTGGGATGCGGCAGGATGCTCTCGGACACGTAGTCGGTCGCGAGCGCGAGCTCCCACAGCGCCAGCAGGATCACCAGGAACAGGAGCGGCGGCCAGAGCCGCTTCGCGAGCCGCGCGGGCGAGAGGGCGCGGCGCAGCTTGGGTCCGAACGTCGGCGCGGCTTCCTCCGAGGGGATCGAGCTAGTTCGCATCGGCGCGCGCCTCGGGCTGCTCGGATTCGTCGGACGGGCTTCCCTGGAGGCCCCGGTAGGCCCTCAGCACGAGCTCCTGGAAGCCCGGCTCCGCGACCAGCTCCTGCTCTCGCGGCCGCGCGAAGGGCACGTCGATGACGTCCGCGATCTTGCCCGGGCGCGGGGTCATCACGATCACGCGGTCGGCGAGCAGGATCGCCTCGGTGATGTTGTGGGTCACGAGCAGCGCCGTGGCCTCCATGCGCTCGTGCACTCGCAGGAGCTCGAGGTTCAGGCGCTCGCGGGTGAGCTGGTCGACCGCCGCGAACGGCTCGTCCAGCAGCAGCACGTCGACGCCGACCATGAGCAGCCGCGCGAGAGCCACGCGCTGCTGCATCCCGCCCGAGAGGTGGCGCGGGTAGGTGTGCTCGAAGCCGCTGAGCCCGACCAGCTCGAGCAGCTCGTAGGCCTGGCGCTCGGCCCCCGCGTCGAGCTTGCCGCTCAGCTTCGGGGGCAGCAGCACGTTCTCGAGCGCGGTGCGCCAGGGGAGCAGCGTCGGCCGCTGGAACATGAGCGCGACGTCCTGTCGCGGGTCGACCACCTCACGCCCGTTGACCGAGATCGAGCCGGCGCTGAGCGGGATGAGGCCGGCGATCAGGCGCAGCAGCGTCGACTTGCCGCAGCCGCTCGGGCCGACGATCGACACGAACTCGCCCGGCTTGGCGCCGAAGCTCACGTCGTCCACCGCCAGCACGCCGCCCTCGAACCGCTTGACGGCGCCCTCGACCGCGATCGTGCCCCCCGCCCCGCCGGCCTTGTCCGCCCGTGGCTCCTCCTCCACAAGCACTACGCCCTCCTCCGTGCCGGACCGCCGTCTCCCGGACCGCCGTGCGCCGGCACGGTGGCCGCCCGGCAGATCCTGCAATCGTTTGCGCTGCAATCGTTTGCGATGCTACTGGCGGCGTCGGCGACGGTCAACAGGCCGTCGGTTAAGCGTGGCTTGAGGCGGCCGCGAGCCAGGGTCGGCCAGCCGCTACCGGGCCGCCGTCGAGCCGCGCACCACCAGGCTCGGCTCGAGGCGCACTTCGCGCGGGTCGGCGTCCGGGTTCTGCAAGCGTTCGAGCATGAGCTCGGCGGCCGCCGCGCCGATCTCGTAGTGCGGGATGTGGATCGTGGTGAGCGGCGGCTGGAAGCGGTCCGCGAACGGCATGTCGTTGAAGCCCACGACCGAGATCTCCTCCGGGCAGCGCAGTCCGTGCTCGGCGAAGACGTCGTAGCAGCCGAGCGCGATCAGGTCGTTCGCGGCCGCCACCGCGGTGAAGTCGAGGCCCTCCTCGACGAGCTGCGTGCACAGGCGCGCGCCCTCGGCCTCGGTGAACGCCTCGGCCACCCGCACGAGCGCGGGATCGGGCTCGAGGCCGGCGGCGCGCATCGTCTCGTGGAAGCCCTCGTAGCGGTCGAGCCCCGTCGAGTAGTCGAGCGGCCCCGCGAGGTGCGCGATCCGGTCGTGCCCGAGCGAGATCAGGTGCTCGACCGCCAGCCGCATGCCCATGCGGTCGTCCGCGGTCGCGGAGCTCACCGGCAGCTCGGCCTGGCGCCGGTTCACCAAGACGAGCTCGATGCCCGCCTCGATCAGGGCGTCGTGGAGGCGGTGGTCGCGACGGGCGGTCGCGGCCACGATCCCGTCGACCTGGCGGGCGCGCATCGTCTGCGAGTCGAGCAGCTCGCGCTCGGGATCGTTGTCGGTGTTCGCGACGAGCGGCGTGTAGCTGGCGGTCTCGAGCCCGTCCTCGATGCCGCGCAGGATCGGCGGGAAGAGCGGGTTCGTGAGGTCCGGGATCAGCACGCCGATCGTGTAGGAGCGGTTGGTCTTGAGCCCGCGCGCGATCGGGTTGGGCTGGTAGTCGAGCTCCTCGGCCGCCTTCAGCACGCGCCGCGCGGTCTCCTCGTTCACCAGCATGCGCGTCTCCTCGTTGAGCGCCCGCGAGACCGTGGCCGGGTGCACGCCGGCCACGCGCGCGACGTCGCGCAGGGTCACCCGCGAGCCCGCCTTGGCGTTCGAGGCCGCCATTCGGGGATCATTATGCAGACGTTTGCAGTCACTTCCGAGCCGTGACCGATACCGCCCTCGACACCGTCCGCGCCTCCCCGGCGTCGGGATCCGCCCTCGCGCCGCTGAAGCGGCCGGGCTTCCGGGCGGCCTGGACCGCACTCGCGGGGTCCCAGCTCGTGATCTGGATGAACACGGTCGGCGCGGTGACCGTGATCGCCGCGCTGTCGGACTCACCCACGCTGATCGCGCTCGTCCAGACCGCGAACAGCGTGCCCGCCGTGCTGTTCGCCCTGCTCACGGGCTCGCTGGCCGACATCGTCGACCGCAGGCGCTTCGCCGTCGTGTCTCAGGCCTGGATGCTGCTCTCGGTGGCCGTGCTCGCCGTCCTCACGCTGACCGACGTGGTCACCCCGGCGCTCGCCCTCGGTCTCACGTTCGCGCTCGGCGCCGGGATGGCCACCACCTTCGTGATCTACCAGTCCCTCACCCAGGACCTCGTGCCGCGGTCCGAGCTGCCGTCGGCCGTGGCGCTGAATGGGGTGGCGATCAACCTCGCCCGAGCGGCCGGCCCCGCCATCGCGGGGCTCGTGATCGCGGTGGCGAGCGCGGGCGCGCTGTTCGCGATCGAGGCCGTCGTGCTGGTCCTGATCGTCGGCCTTGTGCTGGTCGCCGTGCGCCCGCCGGGCGGCGCGCACGCCTCCGGCGAGCGGCTCGCGCCCGCGATGCGCGCCGGCGTGCGCTTCGTGCGCTTCTCGGCGCCCGTGCGGACGGTGCTCCTGCGCGGCGCGCTGTTCTCGGTCTCGGCCAGCGCCCTGTGGGCGCTCCTGCCGGTGGTGGCTCTCGGGCGGCTCGGGTTGTCGGACGGCAGCTTCGGCCTGCTCATGGCGTGCGTGGGAAGCGGCGCGATCGGCGGGGCGCTGCTCCGGCCCCGGCTGCGGCGCCGGCTCAGCTTCGATCGGATGATCGCGCTGGCGAGCCTCGGCCTGGCGGCCGGGCTGGTCGCGCTCGCCTACCTGCCGCGGGCCGAGCTGGTGGCGCTCGCGCTGCTGCCCACGGGCGCCTGCTGGCTGCTCGTGCTCTCCTCGCTCAACACCTCGGCCCAGCGGGTGGCTCCGCGCTGGGTGCGCGCCCGCACGCTCGCCGTGTTCCAGCTCGTCCTGCAGGGCGGCCTCGCCGTCGGGAGCCTCGCCTGGGGCCTGCTGACCGGCGCGGCGGACGTGCAGGTCGCGCTCTCCTGCGCCGCGGCCGGGATCGTGGGCGGCGTCGTGCTCGCGCGCGGGCTGCCGCTCGAGCCATCCGAGGACACCGACCTCACGCCGGCGGGCCGCTGGCCCGACCCGTCGGTCGACCTCGAGCCGCGGCCGGACGACGGTCCCGTGCTGATCACGGTCGAGTACGAGATCGACGACGCGGATGCCGAACGCTTCGTCGCGGTGATGCAGGACATGGGGCGCGTCCGGCGCCGCGACGGCGCCTACCGCTGGAACCTGTACGCCGACCTCGAGCACGGCGGACGCTACCTCGAGACGTTCGTGGTGGACTCCTGGCAGGAGCACCTGCGCCAGCACGGCCGCTTCACCGTCTCCGACCTGGAGGTGGAGGAGCGCGCGAAGTCGCTCCATCGGGGCCCCGGCCCGCCGCTGGTCCGGCATCTGCTGTGGGCGCCGGCCGCGCTCGAGGCCGCCCGCGAGAACGACGAGGGCGCGTAGTGTCCCGGCGACCCGGAGCGCGCTCTACTTCGCCTCGAGCCAGTTGCCGCCGGCGCCCACGTCCACGTCGAGCGGCGGATCCATCGCGAACGCGTCGGCCATCTCGCGGCGCACGATCTCCGAGGCCTGCTCGACCTCGCCCTCCGGCCCCTCGAAGAGCAGCTCGTCGTGGATCTGGAGCACGAGCCGCGTGTCGAGCTCCGCCGCCCGGAGCCGGTCGCGGCAGCGCACCATCGCCACCTTGATGATGTCCGCCGCCGTGCCCTGGATCACCATGTTCACGGCGAGGCGCTCGCCGAGCGAGCGGGTCTGGAACTGCCGCGAGCGCAGCTCCGGCACACGCCGGATGCGCCCGAAGAGGGTGGTCACGTGGCCCTCCGTGCGGGCGCGCTCGATCGTCTCGTCGATGAAGGCCTTGACCTTCGGGAAGCGCTCGAGGTAGGCATCGATGAACTCCTGCGCCTCCTCCTGGGGGATCTGGAGGCGGTCGGCGAGGCCGTAGGCCGACAGCCCGTAGACGATGCCGTAGTTGACCATCTTGGCCTTCGAGCGCGTCCCCGGATCTGTTTGCCCCCCGAGGATGGCCTGCGCCGTGGCCGTGTGCACGTCCTCGCCGCGGCGGAAGATCTCCTTGAGCACGGGCTCGTCGGCGATGTGCGCGAGCAGCCGCAGCTCGACCTGCGAGTAGTCGGCCGAGATCAGCCGGCAGCCCGGCTCGGCGACGAAGCAGGCCCGGATCTCGCGGCCCTGCTCGGTGCGGATCGGGATGTTCTGCAGGTTCGGGTCGGTGCTCGACAGGCGCCCGGTGGCGGTGGCGGTCTGGTTGAAGGTCGTGTGGAGGCGGCCGTCGTCGGCGATCAGCTCCGGGAAGGCGTCCAGGTAGGTCGACTTCAGCTTCGTGACCTCGCGCCACTCCTCGATCGCGGGCACGATCTCGTGCTCGTGCCGGATCGCCTGCAGCACCCGGGCGTCCGTCGAGTAGCCGGTCTTCCCGCGCCGCTTGCGCGAGAGGCCGAGCTTCTCGAACAGGATCGGCGCGAGCTGCTGGGGGGAGCCGATCGTGAACTCCTCCCCCGCGAGCTCCCAGACCCGGCGCTCGAGCTCGATCGCGCGCAGGTTGAAGCGCTCGCTGATCTCGCGCAGCCGCGCGACGTCGAGCCGCACGCCCGCGCGCTCCATCTCCACGAGCACGTCCACGAGCGGGAGCTCGATGTCGTGGAACAGGCTGGTGAGGCCGTCCTCCTCCAGGCGCGCCTGCTGGCGCTCGGCGATCACCCGGGTGAGCACGGCGCGCGCGGCGCTGCCGTCCGCGCCCTCGACCTCGGCGCCGAGCCCCGCCTCGGTGGCCAGCTCGTCGAGCGGATAGCCGCGTCGCGCCGGATCGATCAGGTAGGCGGCCACCATCGTGTCGTGCTCGAGCCGCGGCGCGGCCGAGGGGTCGTCGGCCATCGCGATCGTCTTCCAGTCGTGGGCCACGAGCGGGCGCTCGCCGCGCGCGAGCGTGAAGGCGGCCAGCGTCTCGGCCTCGGCCACCAGCACCTCGTCGCCCGCCCAGGCCGCAACGCTGAGCGGACCGCGCTGGGCGGCGTCGAAGTCGAACGCCCCCTGCTCGGAGACCGCGGGCGCGACCGGCTCCTCGGCGGCGACGGCCTCCACCGCCGCGTCCTCGCCGAGCTCGAGCTCGAGCTCCGGGTCCGGGGCGGGCGGCGGGGCCGCCTCGTCGGGCTCCTCGCCCGGGCGCAGCGCGGCCACCGACACCAGCTCGCCCTCGAGCGCCCCAAGCTCGGCGAGCGGGACCTCGCGGGCGCGTGCGCGAACCAGCCGGTCGACGCGCTCCGCGGGCGCCGCGCCGTCCTCGCCGAGCGCCTCCTCGAGCCGCTCGAGCGGCGCGCGCAGCTCGAACTCGCGGAACGTCTCGCGCAGGAGCGAGCGGTCGGGCTCGCGTGCCGCGAGGCCGTCGAGGTCGATGTCGACCTCCACGTCGCGCACGGCCGTGGCCAGCCGCTTCGAGATGCGCGCGTCCTCCGCGTGCTCGGTGAGGTTCTCCTTGCGCTTGGCCCCGGAGATCGAGTCGATGTTGGTGAGCACCCCCTCGAGGTCGCCCCACTCCTGCAACAGCTGGCTGGCGGTCTTCTCGCCGATGCCCGGGACGCCGGGGATGTTGTCCGAGGTGTCGCCCTTCAGGCCCACGAAGTCGGGCACCAGCTCGGGGCGGATGCCGTAGCGGTCGACCACGGCCTCGGTGTCGTAGATCTTGGTGTCGGTGATGCCCCGCCCGGTGGCCATCACCCGGACGCCCGGCTCCACCAGCTGGAACAGGTCGCGGTCACCCGTCACGACCATCACCTCGAGACCCTCCGCGCGCGCCCTGCCGGCCAGCGTGGCGATCACGTCGTCGGCCTCGAAGCCGGGCACCTTCACGTTCTGGTACCCGAAGGCCTCCACGAGCGGCTGCATGTGCGGCCACTGCTCGGAGAGCAGGTCGGGGCGCTCGCGCCGGCCCGCCTTGTACTCGTCGTAGACCTCCTCGCGCCCGGACATGCCGGCGTCCCAGACCACGAGCGTCGGCCGGCTGCCGTACTCGGAGATGATCTTCACGAGCATCGACGCGAAGCCGAAGATCGCGTTCGTGGGCTGGCCCTTGGAGGTCGAGATCGACTCGGGCAGTGCGAAGAAGGCGCGGTAGACGAGGCTGTTCCCGTCGATCAGGAAGAGCTCGCGCGGGGAGTCGTCGGCCACAAGCCAACCCTACCCAGCAAGCCGTCCGTATCATCGATCCCCCTGGCCACTCCCTCCGCACAGTTCTCCCTCACGATCCGCGTCGCCCTTCCTCAGAAGTCGGGCGGCGTGCTCGGCAAGGTCACCGCCGCGATCACTCGCGCCGGCGGCTCGATCGTGGCGGTCGACGCGGTTGAGACGAAGGCGGAGCGCACGCTGCGAGCGATCACGGTCGAGTGCTCGAGCGTCGACCACCGCGGCAAGGTGATCTCGGCGGTCAGCGGCGTGCGAGGCGCCGAGGTCGTGGAGATCACCGACCGCACCTTCGAGGTCCACCGGCGCGGCAAGATCCACACCGGGCTGAACATCCCCGTGAAGTCGCGCGACGACCTCTCGATGGCCTACACGCCCGGCGTCGCGCGCGTGTGCTCGGCGATCGCCGAGAACCGCCAGAAGGCCTTCAAGTACACGATCAAGGCGAACACCGTGGCCGTGGTCTCCGACGGCTCGGCCGTGCTCGGGCTCGGCGACATCGGTCCCGAGGCGGCGATGCCCGTGATGGAGGGCAAGGCGATGCTCTTCAAGGAGTTCGCGGACGTCGACGCGTTCCCGATCTGCCTGAACACGAAGGACCCGGACGAGATCGTCGAGACCGTGATCCGGATCTCGCCCACCTTCGGCGGCATCAACCTCGAGGACATCTCCTCACCGCGCTGCTTCGAGATCGAGCAGCGGCTCCAGGAGGCGCTCGACATCCCGGTGTTCCACGACGACCAGCACGGCACCGCGATCGTGACCCTGGCTGCGCTCATCAACGCCTGCCGGCTGACGGGCAGGACCATGGAGCAGCTCGAGGTGCTGATGGTGGGCGCCGGCGCCGCCGGGGTCGCGGTGGCCAAGATCCTGATGGACGCCGGCGTGACCTCGATCGTCGCCTGCGACCGTTTTGGCGCGATTCACACCGATCGCGACGACTACGCTGCCGGGTCGATGAACGCTCCCAAGCGATGGCTCGCGGAGAACACGAACAGCGGCCGGCGCGACGGCCTGCCGCGCGAGGTGATCGAGGGCACGGACCTGTTCGTGGGGCTGAGCGGCCCCGGGATCATCGAGGCCGCCGACCTGGGGAAGATGAACCCCGACCCGTTCGTGTTCGCGATGGCGAACCCGAACCCGGAGGTCCGCCCCGAGGCCGCCGCCCCGTACGTGCGCGTGATGGCCACCGGCCGCTCGGACTACCCGAACCAGATCAACAACGTGCTCGCCTTTCCCGGTGTCTTTCGCGGCGCGCTCGACGCTCGCGCGATCGCCATCACCGAGGAGATGAAGCTCGCCGCGGCACGCGGGATCGCCGGGGTGGTGGACGACGACGAGCTCGACGAGGACTACATCATCCCGAGCGTCTTCAACCGCGACGTGGGCCAGGCCGTCGCGGACGCGGTCCAGGAGGTCGCTGAGCGCTCCGAGGCAACCCAGCCCGAGGCGGCCGATCAGCCGACCGTCGACCGCGCCGTCATCGGCTGATGCGCGTCGCGATCACCGGCGCGACCGGCACGATCGGTGAGGCGCTCGTGCGCGAGCTGGCCGCGCGCGGCGACGAGCTCACCGCCCTGTCGCGCGACCCCGCGAAGGCGCGCCGGCGCCTCGGCGCCGAGGTCGAGGCCGCGGCCTGGCCGCGGCCCAAGGACGAGCCGCCGCCGGCCGACGCGCTCGCCGGGCGCGACGCGGTCGTGCACCTGCTCGGCGAGACGATCGCGCAGCGTTGGAACGACGATGTGAAGCGCGAGATCCGCGACTCGCGCGTGCTCTCGACTCGCACGCTCGTGGACGCACTGGCTGCCCTGCCGGACGCCGAGCGGCCGCGGGTGCTCGTCTCGCAGTCGGCCATCGGCCGGTACGGCGCGCGCGGGCCGGAGCGGGTCGCCGAGGACGCCCCGGCCGGCGACGACTTCCTCGCGGGGGTCGTGAGCGACTGGGAGTCAGAGGCGCGCCGCGCGGAGGACCACGGCGTGCGGGTGGCGCTCACCCGCACCGGCGTCGTGCTCTCCCAGGAGGGCGGGGCACTCGAGAAGATGCTGCCGTTCTTCAAGCTCGGGATCGGCGGTCCGGTGGCCGGCGGCCGCCAGTGCGTGCCCTGGGTCCACCTGGACGACGTGGTGGGAGCCATGGTCCACTGCCTCGACACGGAAGCCGCAGGCGGCCCCGTGAACGTGGTGGCGCCGGAGCCGGCGACGAACGCGGAGCTGTCCAAGGCCCTCGGTCGCGTGCTGAAGCGACCGGCCTTCGCCCCGGTGCCGGGCTTCGCGGTCAAGACGCTCTACGGCGAGATGGCCACGATCGTGACCACCGGGCAGTGCGCGGTGCCGGCGCGGCTCGAGGAGCTCGGCTACCGCTTCCGCCGGCCGGAGCTCGAGGCGGCCCTGCGCGACGCGACCGGCCGCTAGCCGGACTTGGTCTCGCCTTCGCCGCGCGCGGCCTGCTGCTCGGCGCGCAGCTCGGCGACGGTCTTGCCGCCCGAGCCGAACGGGCCCTGGAGCTTCCAGCGCGAATCCTTCTTCGCCGGCCAGACGAGCCAGATGATCGCCCCGATCACCGACAGCAGGAGCCCGAATCCGAGGCCCAGCTTCTCGCCGTAGCCCTTACGCGCGGAGAGGTAGGAGGCCACGATGGCCGAGAGGAGCCACAGGTAGGTGAGCCACAGGGCCTTGGCTCCGATGACTGCGATCAGGTCGATCATGCTCCGAGATACGCTTTCTGGACTTCGGGGTTCGTGCGCAACTCGCTCGACTTGTCCTCGAGCGCGACGTTGCCGGTCTCGAGCACGTAGCCGCGCTTCGAGACGTCGAGCGCGTAGTTGGCGTTCTGCTCCACGAGCAGGATGGTCGTGCCCTGGCGGTTGATCTCGGCGATCGTCTCGTAGATCCGCTCCACGAGAATCGGCGCGATTCCCATCGAGGGCTCGTCGAGCAGGAGCAGCTTCGGGTTCGCCATCAGCGCGCGACCGATCGCGAGCATCTGCTGCTCACCGCCGGACATGGTGCCGCCCTTCTGCTTCTCGCGTTCCTTGAGGCGCGGGAAGAGGTCGAAGACCCGCCCCAGGTCATCCGTGATGCCGCCCTTGTCACGGCGCAGGTAGGCGCCCAGCTCCAGGTTCTCGCGCACGGTCATACGTGAGAACACGTGCCGGCCCTCGGGCGACAGCGAGATGCCCATCTGCACGATCTCCTGCGGGGGCACCTCGCCGATCTCCTGCCCGTCGAACTGGATCGTCCCCTGGCGCGGGGGCGTGAGCCCCGAGATCGAGCGCAGCGTGGTGGACTTGCCGGCGCCGTTCGACCCGATCAGGGTGACCACCTCGCCCTCCTCCACGGTGAGCGAGATGCCCTTGAGCGCCTCGATGTTGCCGTAGAAGGTGTGGAGGTCGGTGACCTCGAGCAGCGGCATCAGGCCTCTTCCTCCGCTTGCTCGCCGGGCTGCCTGCGCTTCGCCGCGCCGGCCTCGGCCTCGGCGGCCCCCTGCTTGCCGAGATAGGCCTCGATGACGCGCGGGTTCTCGCGCACCTCCTCGGGCGTGCCCTCGGCGATCTTCTGGCCGTGGTCGAGCACCGTGATGCGCTCGGAGACCCCCATCACGACCTGCATGTCGTGCTCGATCAGCAGGATCGTGAGCCCGCGCTCGTCGCGCACCTTGTGCATGAAGTCGGTCAGCTCGGCCGACTCCTGGGGGTTCATGCCGGCCGTCGGCTCGTCGAGCAGCAGCAGCTTCGGATCCGATGCCAGCGCGCGGGCGATCTCGAGTCGGCGCTGCTCCCCGTAGGACAGGCTCACCGACAGGTCGTCGTGATGTCTCTCGGGGATGCCGACGTAGCTCAGCACCTCGTGCGCCTTGTCCGTCACCGCCTTCTCCTCCCTGCCCACGCGCGGGACGCGGAGGATCGAGCCGAACAGCCCCGCACCCATGCGCGCATGCTGGCCGACCATCACGTTCTCGACCGCCGACATCGTCCCGAACAGGCGGATGTTCTGGAACGTGCGCGCCATCCCGTCCTTCATGATCCGGTCCGGCCGGCGCCCGGTGATGTTGCGCCCGTCGAACGAGATCCTGCCGAAGCTCGGCTTGTAGAGCCCCGTCAGCATGTTGAAGAAGGTCGTCTTGCCGGCGCCGTTCGGGCCGATGATCGAGACGATCGAGCGCTCGGGGATCTCGAACGTCACGTCCTCGACGGCCACGAGGCCGCCGAAGATCTTCGACACGTTCTGCGCGCTGAGAGCGCGCCGCCGTTGCCGGTGGCCTGCTCCGCGCGCGCGTCGGCGCGCGCCTCTGCGTCCTTGTCGTGTGTCGTTCATCCCTTGGCCTCGTACATGGTCTCGCCGTGCCGAGCTCCGTGTCGCCCACGCCGATGCCCTCCTTGAGCTCGAGCTTGCGCCTTCGCTCGGGTATCAGGCCCTCGGGACGAACGATCATCATGATCACGAGCAGGAAGCCGAAGATCCCGAACGACAGCTCGGTGAGGTCGAAGTCGAGCCCGATCTTCGACGGGTAGTCGTTGAAGACGTCCGGGATGAAGTTGAAGTTGATGAAGGTGAGCACGATTGCGCCCAGCACCACGCCCTCGATCGACCCAAGCCCGCCCAGGATCACCATCGCGAGGATGAAGATCGAGAACGAGAACTGGAACTGGTCCGCGTTCACCGTGTTCAGGTACGACCCGAGAAACACCCCCGACATCCCGCCGAAGGCGGCACCGGTGCCGTACGCGAGCAGCTTGGTCTTGACGAGCGGAACCCCCATCGACGCGGCGGCCACCTCGTCCTCCCGCAGGGCGATCCAGGCCCGCCCGAGCCGCGAGTCGCGCAGGCGGTAGTTCACGAACAGCACGAGCAGCACGAGCCCGAGCGCCACGAAGTACCAGGGTCTGAGCTCCAGCGATTGGAACGGTTCCAGGAAAGGCAGGTCGATCTTGTCGATCGGCGTGATGCCCTGGCGCCCGTTCGTGACCTTCTCGCCGGCGATCACGATCTGGTCGCCGTTGATCACGATGCGCCCGACGATCTCGCCGAAGGCGAGCGTCACGATCGCGATGTAGTCCCCTCGCAATCGAAGCGTCGGTAACCCGATCAGCATGCCGGCGATTGTGGTCACGCCGACGGCGATGATCAGCACCAGCAGGAAGTTGAAGTGGATGCCCGGGAGCGTCGAGGCCGGCTCGCCTACGAGGAGAGAGAAGCCCTCACCGCCGCTCGCGCTCACGAAGAAGCCCGACATGAACCAGCCGGCCGTGAGCGCGCCGAGCGCGTAGAAGGCCACGTAGCCGAGGTCGAGCAGGCCGGCGAACCCGACGATGATGTTCAGCCCGAGCGCCATCACCGCGTAGGCCAGGGCCAGGGTCGCGTCCTCGATGAAGGCGCCGCCCGAATCGTGCGCCAGCGGGAGCACGATCGCCCAGATGAGCAGCGCGACGACTGTGGCCCGGGTGACCAATGCGTTCTCGTGGAAGATCGTGCGCACGGCGATCAGCACCCAGACGACGAACGCCATGAACAGGTTCATCTCGATCTCGCTGGCCATCCAGAGCGCCAGGGCGAGCGCGAGGGCGAGCACGAGCAGGGTGCGCACGTCGGTCCTGGGGCCGCCCTCCCCAGCCGGGCGTGCTGCGAGCGCGGTCATCCGGCCTCCCGGGTCTCCTCGCCGAGCAGTCCCTGCGGGCGGAAGACCATGATCAGGACGAGGTATGCGAAGACGATCGCCGGGGTCCACTCACCGCCGATCCGGTTGTCGGAGATCTGCTGGATGATCCCGATGATGAAGCCGCCGAGAACCGCGCCCCAGAGGTTGCCGATGCCGCCCATCACAGCCGCGGTGAAGGCGATCAGGCCGGCCTGGAAGCCCTGGAAGAACCAGATCGTCGTCTGGTAGAGCGCGTAGATGAGTCCGGCGGCGCCGGCCATGATGCCGCCGAGCAGGAAGGTCGCGGAGATCGTGGTGTCCACGTTGATGCCCATGAGGCGCGCCGCTTCGGGGTCCTGCGCCGTGGCGCGCATCGCCTTGCCGAGCCGGCTCTGGTTGATGAAGCCCACCAGCAGGAAGACGAGCGGGATGGTTGCCGCCACGGCGAGCACGTCGCCGCGCGAGATCGACACGCCGCCGATGTCGACGACTTCCTTCTGCGCGTCGATCAGGTCGGGGATGCCCTCCGGCGAGCCGCCGATCCAGAGCACGCCGACGTTCTGGAGGATGAAGCTGAAGCCGACGGCCGTGATCAGCGGCGCCAGCTTGGGCGCCGCTCTTAATGGTCGGTACCCCACCCTCTCGATCATCACGTTGAGCAGGCCGCTGGCCAGCATCGCCAGCAACAGCGTCAGGAGGAGGCCGAGCACCAGGCCGCCCGTGCCGGTGGCCGCGGTCAGTCCGATCGTCCCGAAGAACCCCGCGGACACGAGCGAGCCGATCATGAAGACCTCGCCGTGGGCGAAGTTGATCAGCTCGATGATTCCGTAGACGAGCGTGTAGCCGAGGGCCACGAGCGCCCAGATGGCGCCGTTGGAGAGCCCGTCGACGACGTTGTTGCCCAGACGGGCGAGGCTGCCGTCCTCGGACAGGTCCTGGATTCCGTACACGACGGGCATCACGAGCAGCAGCGCGATCAGCCCGTATTCGCCGATGTTCTTGCGCACCCGGTCCCAGGTACTGGTCCGGACGGGCACGCGTGCCGCTTCGCTACTTGCCTCCACAGATCCCCCTCAGTGGGGATCCAATCAGAAACGGGGGGCCCGCGACAAGTCGCGGGCCCCCCGCATCAATTCATGCAGCGACTTTCGATCAGCCGCCTGAGCCGCCTGCGGCCTGGATGGTCTCGTCGAACGTCAGCTCGCCGTCCTTGATCTGGTAGATCCCGTAGTCGGTGAGCGTGGTGTCGCCGTTCTCGTCGATGTCGTACGTGCCGAGCACCGACTCGCGTCCCTTGGTCTGGAACATCGCGTCGATCACCGCCTGCTTGTCGGTGCAGCTGTCAGCGAGCTCCTTGCAGGTGTCGAGGAACAGATCCATCGCCTCGTAACCGTAGATCGAGTACGGGTCCGGGTTCGGCTCGCCGTACTCCTTCTCGAACGCCGAGAAGAACTTCTTGCCGTCGGGCGGGTACTCGTCCGGCGCCAGGGTGGCCACCGAGACCTTGATCCGGTTGCCCACGTCGACCGGCACGCCGCCCTCCTTCGGGTCGGCGAAGCCGGACTCGGCAACGCCGTCCGGGCCGTAGAGCTGGGCGTCCGGCAGCGCCGCCGCCACGTCCTTGTACAGCTGGACCGCGCCGTTGGCCGTGATGCCGCTGAAGACGAAGCACTCGGCTCCGTCCGACTTCATCGTGGCCGCCTGCGAGCGGAAGTTCGGCGCCTTCGGGTCGATGCCCTCGTTCGCGAGGATCTCGAGCCCGATCTCACCTGCTGCGCTCTCGATGTTCCGCGAGAGGCCCGCTCCGTAGACCTCCTTGTCGTTCAGGATGTAGGCGTTGCCGCAGCCGTCCTCCTTCATGAGCGAGGCCAGCGCCGCGCCCTGAATCGTGTCCTTCGGCACGATCCGCATGTAGTGGCGGCTGCCCGTCGGGTAGTACTTTTCCGGCTCGCCCTCGTCGGCGCCGGGCTCGTCCGTGGTCAGACCCACGGCGGTGTTCGCCGGGCTGAGCTGCAGGATCGGGACCTCGTTCAGGATCGGGATCGAGATCGCGCTCGCCCCGGAGTTGAACTCGCCGATGTACGCGACCGCGCTGTCGTCCTGGGCGACCTTGCGCGCGTTCGCGGACGTCGCCTCAGGGGTCCAGGTGCCCGCCTGAGCGGTCGAGTCGTCAAGCGAGGTGTACTTGACGGTGATGTTGCCCGCCTTGCCTCCGGCATCCTTCAGCGCGAGCTTGATGCCGTCGACGAGCGCCGTCGTCTGAGGCCTCGACGCGCCCTGGAGTGGAAGCGAGGAGTAGACGGTGACGCTCGCCACCGCCGCCGCCGCCACTGTCGCCGCCGCCGCCGCCGTCATCGTCGTCGTCGTCGCCGCAGGCTGTCATGCCCAGGGCGAACGCGCCGAGCAGGCAGCTGAGAACTACCAACCAACGTACTCGCAAAACGTCCCTCCTAGTGGATTGGCTCCAACCTGCGCGGGATCCTAAGCACCCGGAGCGCGGCCGTGCACTCCGGCCGGTCGGCTTAACGAGGAGACAATCTGGGTTCCCGGGCCTGCCTCACGGCACCACGCGCGTGAACCGGAAGCTGCCGTCGGAGAGCGCGTAGAGCGCGAAGCGACTCTCCTCCACGTCGCCGGTCGCGCGGATGCGCAGCACGCCGAGCGGGGAGGTGCGCTCGCGGATCCTCATCGCCGCGTCGATCACGCGCTCGCGGTCACGACCGCCCTCGGCCACCGCGTCGAGCACGAGCCGCATGGCCTCGTAGCCGTAGACCGCCTCGGGTCGCGCCCTGGCGCGGCCGTGCAGGGCCTCGACCCGCTCCACGACACGGCGCGCGCCCGGGCCGAGCTCGCCGTCTGGCAGCACGGAGCCGAGTGCGCGCACGCGGGCCGGCGCGGCCGGGATCGGCACACGCGGGTCGCGCGCGAGCAGTCCGCCGGTCCCGTAGACGGGCACGCCGGGCATGCGCGCGTCGATCGCGGCGAGCAGCCGGCCGGTGCCCGGGCCGGCCACGCCCGCGTAGACCACCGCGTCGGGACTCCCCTCGGCCAGGTTGCGCGCGATGCCGGGGATCTCCTTCACGTCGCCGCGGTACTCCTCGTCGCCGACCGGCTCGGGCCCATCGCGGCGCGCCCGCGCGATCAGCTGAGCGGCGAGCTCGCGCCCATAGACCTCCTGGTCGAAGAGCACCGCCATGCGGCGCACGCCGTCGGCCCGCATCAGGCCGAGCAGCCGCTCCGCCTGGAGCAGGTCGGTCGGCGTCAGCCGCACGAAGCTGCGACGCTCGGCCGGGCGCAGCCGCACAGGGTTCGACCGCGGCCGGCCCGGCGGCGTGCGCGTGAGGCTCGTGAGCCCGTCGGTGGGCGAGACCTGGAGGATGCGCGCCTCGTTCGTGATCGGGAGCGAGACGGCGGAGGCGCCGTAGTCGAGCTCGCCGAGGTACGCGATCGTGCTCGCGTCGTCGGCGGCGCGCTCGGCGTTCGCGCTCACGAGATCGGGATCCCAGACGACCTCGCCCGGCTCGGTCGAGCTGCGCACGACCAACCGGATCGGGAGCTCCCCGGCTCGCCCGCCGGCGTCGGCGAGCGCGAGCCGGGCGCCGGCCTCGACCGCTGCGGCCGCCGCCGCGGAGACGCCGTCCTCGGGCAGGCTCGCCATCACCGTCGCCTCCGAGCCGGTCACGCGGGTGCTCTCGGGCTCGTCGCTGCCCAGGCAGCCGACCAGCGCCAGGCCGCTCGCGAGCGCGGCCAGCAGGGCTGTGGGCGTCCCCGTCACGCCGCCTGATTGTGACGAGGCCCGGTTTCCCCGCCGGGCACGGGTACGCTGCGGCGCGTGCGGATAGGCGTGCTCACGGGAGGTGGCGACTGCCCCGGCCTCAACGCGGTGATCCGCGCGATCGTGCGCAAGGGGATCGACGGCCACGGGCACGCAATCGTCGGCTTCCGGGACGGCTGGCGCGGCCCGATCGAGAACGCCTACGAGGAGCTCACGATCGAGTCGACGCGCGGGATCCTGCCGCGCGGCGGCACCATCCTGCGCAGCTCGAGGACCAACCCCTTCAAGCACGAGGACGGCGCCGAGCGCATCCGCGAGAACCTCTCGACGCTCAACCTCGACGGCCTGATCGCGATCGGCGGCGAGGACACGCTCGGCGCGGCCGCGGAGCTGAACGGCGCGCACGGCCTGCCGGTGATCGGCGTGCCGAAGACGATCGACAACGACCTCGGCGGGACGGACATGACGTTCGGGTTCGACACCGCGGTGCAGATCGCCACCGACGCCATCGACCGCCTCCACACCACGGCCGAGTCCCACAACCGCGTGATGATCGTGGAGGTGATGGGGCGCCACGCCGGCTGGATCGCCCTGCACTCCGGGCTGGCCGGCGGCGCCGACGTGATCCTGATCCCCGAACGGCCATTCGACGTCGAGGAGGTGTGCCGGCTGATCCGCCGCCGCCACTCGCGCGGCCGCTACTTCTCGATCGTCGTCGTCGCCGAGGGGGCGGTGCCTCAGGAGGGCACGATGGAGACCGTCGAGGGCGAGAAGGACGAGTTCGGCCACGCGCGCCTCGGCGGGATCGGCCAGCGCCTCGAGCACGAGATCGAGTCGCGCACCGGCTTCGAGTCGCGCGCCACCGTGCTCGGCCACATCCAGCGCGGCGGCACCCCGACCGCCTTCGACCGGGTGCTCGCCACCCGGCTGGGGCTGGCCGCGGTCGACGCGGCCGACGGCGGCGCCTGGGGCACGATGCCGGCGCTCAAGGGCACCCGCATCGAGCTCGTGCCGCTCTCCGACGCGGTGGCCGACCTGCGCACCGTGCCCGTCGAGGACTACGCGGCGGCGGAGACCTTCTTCGGCTGAGCGCGGCCCCTACGTCCGCGGCGCCAGCACCGTGCGCGAGAGCTGCGGGTAGGTGGCGCGGTAGCCGCGCCGGCGCGCGATCGGAGCGAGCGCGCCGAAGACCACGCGCTGAAGCGCCGGCGGCGGCGAGCGGAACACGATCACGTCGCTGAACTCCTGGGCTGTGAGCGCGAGCTGCAGCGGGTCCGGCATGCCCTTGCCGTTCACGTGCCCCAGCCGCGCCAGGCCGAAAATGGTCTCGATCATGTGAGAGAAGCGCTCGCCCGGCGTGATCTCCACACGCACCCGCGCGTCGCGGTCGCTCGCGTTCCACCAGTCGTGCCAGGCGCCGGGTTCGATCACGGCCGTCTCGCCCTTGCGCAGAATGCTCGTCTGCCCATCGAGCTTCAGCGTCAGCTCGCCCTCGAGCGCGGTGAAGCGCTCGACGAGGGCGGGGTGAAGGTGCTCGCCGGCCACGCGCGCCCCGACCAGGGCGGTGAGCTCGGCAGTCGTGCGGCCCTCGGGGTTCTCCGTCGGAAGCTCGAGGATCGTGGCGCGCTCACCGGTGACCGGGTTCTCCCAGACCTCGCCGACCTCGACCGGCCTGAGGTCCGGCGCCCCGTTCGGATCGGGGTGCGACAGCCCGGGACCTCCTCAGAGAGCGGCGCCGCGATCCTCTGCGGCGGCCACGTCCTTGCCAAGCATCTGGTCGACGAAGGGCTTGATGATCACCGTGGCAGCCGCCGCGACGACCATCGCCACCGTGAGCAGGAACGCGTCGAACGAGTTGATCCCGAACGCCCACGCCGCTACCCACCAGATCAGGCCGACGGTCAGCGTGACGAGGATCGCCATCAGCTGCTCGTCCGGGCGGCGATCGCCTGGCGCACCTTGGTGACCGCGTTGAACGCGCCCATCATCGCGCGCTCCGCGCCGGAGCCCTCCGGCGGCAGCATCCCCACCTGCCTGGCGAAGCTCGCACCGTCGTAGTAGGCCGTGAGGCTGACGATCTCGCCGCCCTCGAGCTCGATCAGGTCGAGCCCGCGAACCTCGACCGGCTTGCCGGTCGGCTCGATGCCCTGGAAGGGCGCGCCGGTGAAGTGTCCCGTGAGCCGCCACTCGGCCGCGGCCGAGCTGTCGCCCGCCACGACCCGAGTGAGCGTGGTCTCCGCGTCGGGCAGGGCGGCGAAGGTGGCGCTGAAGAACGCCTGGATCTCGTCGCGGCCCCGCTGGATGCCCACCGGCACGATGTCCTCGACGCCGTCCGCGCGCCAGTGCTCCGCCATCGCGCGAGCGTCGCGCCGCGCCATGGCTTCGAAGTAGCTGCGTACGTGCTGCTCGACCGCCTTGCGCTTCGAGATCCGTCTGCGCTTGGGCTTCTCGGCCTTCTCGGCGACCGCGCCGTCGTCTGTCTTCGTCTCGGCCATCTGCGGCCACCCTACCAACGATCCTGGCGTCCGGCGCGCCCTCACGCGGGGGCTTCGGCCACCCGTTCGCGGGGCCGCCGAGCGGGCCTCGGGTCGCCGAAGCGGAGCGCCAGGAGCGCGAGCCCGGCCAGGACCAGAGCCGCCCCCGCGGCGGCCGCGAGACCCGGTCGCTCGCCGAGCGCGATCACGCCGAGCGCCGTGGCCGTGAGCGGCTCGGCCAGCGTCAGGGTCGAGGTCTCCGCGGCGCCGAGCTGCTCGAGGCCGCGCGCGAAGAGCACGTAGGCGAGCGCAGTGGGAATCGCACCGAGGTAGAGGACCAGTGCGAGGCCCTCGCCGCGCAGGAGGTCGCCGGATGGCGCGACCAGCAACACCGGCAGGAGCAGCAGCGCGCCGGTGCCGAACACCGCCGCCATGACCCCCTCCGGGGTTCCGCCGCGCTCGAGCATGCGCTTGCCGAGCACCGCGTACCCCGCGTAGCCGAGACCCGACAGCAGTGCGAGCGCCACGCCCGCCGGGGCCACCCCGCTCTCGCCGGAACCACCGCCGCCGAGCACGAGCAGCGTCACGCCGGCGCAGGCGAGGCCCGTCGCCGCCGCCCAGCGCCGCCCGAGCGCCTCACCCGTGAACGCGCGCGCGACCAACCCGGTGAAGGCGGGCGCCGAGCCGAGGGCCACCACCGTTCCGATCGCTACGCCTGTCTTGTCGACCGCGGCGAAGAAGCTCACCTGGTAGATCGCCACGAACACGCCGCCGAGGAGCACCCAGCCCGCGCCGGCCCCGACTCGCAGCCGCCGCGCCACGAGCGCGAGCGCCACCAGGAGCGCGCCGCCGACCACGATCCGGCCGGCGCCGACCACCACGGGCTCGATCGCGGGACCGAGCGCCTGGGCGGTACCGGTGGTGCCGAACAGGACGGCGGCGAGAAGGACCTGCGTGCGTGCCACCGTCCAATTGTTCCACAATTTGGTCGAGAGCGTATGTCGCGCCCGTCGGCTCAGGCGGCGAGGGCGCCCGCCAGCTCGCCGACCAGCCGGCCGACGGCCTCGGTCCCGCCGTCGCCGGCGGCGCGCACCACGCGGCTGCCGACGATCACGCCGTCCGCCAGCTCCGCGACCGCGGCGGCCTGCGCGGCCGTGGAGATGCCGAAGCCGACGGCCACCGGCACCGCGGTGGAGGCGCGAACCCGGCCCACGGTCTCCTCGAGGCCGGGCGGCAGCCGGTCGCGCTCGCCCGTCGTGCCCGTGAGCGAGACGGTGTAGACGAAGCCGCGCGCGTCCCCGCCGATCGCCGCGATCCGCTCCGGGGTGCTGGTGGGAGCCACGAGCGGCACGAGCGCGAGGCCCTCGGCGTCGCACGCGGCCCGGAGCTCGCCCGCCTCGTCGTGCGGCAGGTCGGGCACGATCAGGCCGGCGGCGCCCGCCGAGGCGGCGCGCAGCGCGAATCCCTCGAGGCCCGCGGTCAGCACCACGTTCGCGTAGACCATCAGCACCACCGGCACCCGCTCGGCGATGCGCTCGCAGGTGCGCAGCACGCCGTGGGGGGTGGCCCCGGCGGCGAGTGCCTCGGTGGCCGCCGCGTGGATCACCGGGCCATCGGCGAGGGGATCCGAGAAGGGGATCCCGAGCTCGATCAGGTCGGCGCCGGCCTCCGCCGCGGCGAGCCCGGCCGCGGCGGACCCCTCGAGGTCCGGGTAGCCGCCCATCAGGTACGGCATCAGCGCGGCCCGCTTGCCGTGCCCGGCGAACGCCGCGGCGATGCGGTCGATGCCGGTGGCGGTCACGCTCACCGCGAGCCCTCGAGCGCGAGCACCTCCGCGAGGTCCTTGTCACCGCGGCCGGACAGCGTCACGAGATCGATGCCCGGCGCGGGGTTGGCGAGCAGCCAGGCCACCGCGTGCGAGGACTCGAGCGCCGGCAGGATGCCCTCGCGCTCGGCGACGGTCCGGAACGCAGCCAGCGCCGCGCCGTCCGGCACCGCGACGTAGCGGACGCGGCCCGAGTCGCGCAGCCAGGCGTGCTCGGGGCCCACGCCGGGATAGTCGAGCCCGGCGGACACGGAGTGCGCCTCGAGGATCTGGCCCTCCTCGTCCTGCAGCACCGCGGACATGGCGCCGTGCAGCACGCCGCGGGCTCCGGTGGTGAGCGGCGCCGAGTGACGCAGCGTGTCGAGGCCCTCGCCGGCCGCCTCCACGCCGATCAGCTCGACCCCGTCGTCGTCGACGAACGGGATGAACGTGCCGATCGCGTTGGAGCCGCCGCCCACGCAGGCGATCGCGCGGTCCGGCAGCACGCCGGTGCGCTCGAGCAGCTCCGCGCGCGCCTCGTCGCCGATGCGGCGCTGGAGGTCGCGGACGAGGGCCGGGTAGGGCGCGGGGCCCACGCACGAGCCGATGATGTAGTGGGTCGACGCCACGTTCGTGACCCAGTCGCGGATCGCCGCCGACACGGCCTCCTTGAGCGTGCGCGCGCCCGCGTCGACCCCCACCACCTCGGCGCCCAGCAGCCGCATGCGCTGGACGTTCGGCTCCTGGCGGCGCATGTCCTCGGTGCCCATGTAGACGATGCACTCGAGCCCAAGCAGCGCGCACGCCGTGGCTGCCGCCACGCCGTGCTGGCCGGCGCCCGTCTCCGCGATCACCCGGGGCTTGCCCATGCGGCGGGCGAGCAGCGCCTGGCCCAGCGCGTTGTTGATCTTGTGCGAGCCGGTGTGCGTCAGGTCCTCGCGCTTGAGCCAGACCTGGCCGCCGGTCAGCTCCGACAGGCGGGCGGCGTGGTAGAGCGGCGTGGGCCGGCCCACGTAGTCGCGCAGCAGGGCGTCGAGCTCGTCGCCGTAGGCTGGGTCGGCGCGCGCCGCAAGCCAGGCCGTCTCGAGCTCGTCCAGCGCCGGGACGAGCGTCTCCGGCACGTAGCGGCCGCCGTAGGGACCGAAGCGCCTCTCGATCGCCGGCGCGCTCATGCCGCCGAGACGAGCGCGGCGTCGGCCGCCTCGACCGCTCGGAAGAACGCCTCGAGCTTGGCGTGGTCCTTGCGGCCCGGCTCGGCCTCGGTTCCGCTCGCGGTGTCGACCGCGAACGGGCGTGCCTGCTCGATCGCCCGCCCGACGTTGTCCGGCGTCAGCCCACCCGAGACCACCACCGGCGGCGTGCCCGGATGCAGACGGGCGAGCTCCCAGTCGAAGCTCTCCCCGGTGCCGCCCGGCGCGCGCGGCGAGTGGGCGTCCAGCAGATGGAAATCGGTCGCGAACGCCCTGAGCGCCTGCACCTGGGCGGCGTCGCGCACGCGTGCGGCCTTCATCACCTTGCAGCCGGTGCGGCGGGCCGCCTCGCGGCAGTAGGCGGGCCCCTCGTCGCCGTGCAGCTGGAGCAGGCCGAGGTGACAGCGGTCGGCCAGCTCCGCCACCTCGTCGAGCGTGGCGTTCACGAACACCCCGGTGAGGATGGTGCGCCGGTGGAGCTCGGCGCCGATCAGCTCCGCCTCCTCCGGGTGGCACGCGCGCGGGCTCCCCGGCCAGAAGATCATGCCGAGCGCCCAGGCCCCCAGATCGACGGCCCGGCGAGCATCCGCCGGGCCGGTGATCCCACAGATCTTCACGCGGGTCATCGCCCGCCTATGGTCGCAGGCCGCGCCGTCTACGGCAGCGGGAACAGCCCGCCGTCGTCGTCCTCCTCGGGCTGCTGCGGTGCCGGCTGGGCCTCGAGCGAGTCGGGACGCTCGCCGAGCTCGACCTGGGCCGTCTCCCGCTCGCCGTCGCGGTAGTAGACGACCTCGATCTCGTCGCCCGGGCTGTTGTCGGCGATCGCCGCGGCCACGTCGTCGGCGCCCGTGATGGTCTCGCCGTCGACCTCGACGAGCACGTCGCCGCCCTGCGGCACGCCCTGGTCGCTCGTCCCGTCGCTGCCCTCGAGGCCCGCGTCGTCGGCCGGGCCGCCCTCGGTGGCCTCGGCGATCAGCGCGCCGGCGTCGACGGGGAGGTCGAGCTCCTTGGCGAGCTCGGCCGTCACGTCCGACATCTGGATGCCGAGGTAGGCGCGCTCGATCTCGCCGCCCTTCTTCAGCTGCGGCAGCAACTGCTTGGCGGTGTTCACGGGCACGGCGAAGCCGATGCCCACCGAGCCCTGGCCGCCACCGGTCGCGATCTGCGAGTTGATCCCGATCACGCGGCCCTGGCCGTCGAGCAGCGGGCCGCCGGAGTTGCCCGGGTTGATCGGCGCGTCGGTCTGGATCACGTTGGGGATCTGGAAGCCGTTGGGCGCCTCGATCTCGCGCTGGAGCGCGGACACGATGCCGGTGGTGACGGTGCGGCTGTAGCCGAACGGGTTGCCGATCGCGACCACCGGGTCGCCGACCTCGGCCTCGGACGAGTCACCGAGAGGGATCGGATCGAGCGCCTCGACGTCCGAGGGATCGACCTTGAGCGCCGCGAGGTCGGTCGACGGGTCGACGCCCTTGACCTCGGCGTCGATCTCCTCGCCGCCCTCCTCGAAGCTGACGGTCACCGACTCGGCGCCCTCGACGACGTGGGCGTTCGTGAGGATCGTGCCCTCCTTGTCGACCACGAAGCCGGAGCCGGTCGCGGTGCCCTGCTGGGGAGCGCCGAACAGCGATTGGTCGTCGCTCACGCCGGAGGCCGAGATGAAGACGACGCCGCGCCCCTCGTCCTGGTAGATGTCGTTGACCGTGCGACCCGCGCCGTCGCCCGAGTCGGAGGCGGGCGCGGTGATCGGGGACTGCCTGACGACGGTCTGGCTGTCGCCGGTCTCGATGACGTCCGTAGAGATCAGGATCGCGCCGACAACCAGCACGACCAGACCGCCGAGGAGGCCGGACAGGATGTTCGCGATCGGTGTGTTCATGTGTCCGAGTGTGGAGAGGCAACCTTAGAATCGGATAAATCGCGCGAACTGCTGAGCGGGGAGCGCTATGCCTACACGCGCGGGCCGACCGGCGGGAAGGCCACGAGGGCCCTCAGGCGGTCGGCGATGCTGCCGCGGCTGAGCTCGCGGCGCACGTCGCGGCGGCGGCGCAGGCTCGGCGCCTCCGGGATGCGAGGGTCGTAGCGGTGCGCGCGCAACGCCCCGGCGTAGGCCTCCGAGGCCGGGCCCGCGAAGCGCGCGAGCCGCCGCTCGAGGCCGAGCAGCGTGGTCGAAGCGGGCACGTCCCAGTCGAGCCGCTCGAGCGCCCGCCGCAGCTCCGCGAGCTGCGCGTCGGCGACGGCCTCGGGATCGGCCCCGCGCAGCCGGCGGACCCGCAGGAGCACGAGCGCGGTCGCGCCCGCGAGCGCCGCGAGCAGGACCACGATCAGGCCGACGAGCAGCGGGCTCGTGCCGCCGTCCCCGCCGTTGTCGAGCGCGGCCCCGGTGTCGCTGCCGCGCTCGGCCGCCACGCCCGAGCGCCGGACCTCGCCCGCGTCCGCGGCGGCGGCGCTCGTGGCGAGCGCGCTCGACTGCGACTCGGCCGGTGCCAGGGCCGGCGTCGGGTCGAACGGCACCCAGCCGATGCCGGTGAACCAGACCTCGACCCACGAGTGGGCGTCGAGGTCACGGACGCGGAACTCGCCGGTGTCCTTGTTGAAGGAGCCCGGGGAGAAGCCCGCCGCCACGCGAGCGGGGATGCCCGACATGCGCAGCATCAGCGCCATCGCGCCGGAGAACTGCTGGCAGTAGCCGCGCCGCTCCTGGAACAGGAAGCCGTTCAGCGGGATCGCGCGCGTGGGGACGCGCTCGTTGTAGTCGTAGCTGCGCTGCAGGTGGGTCTCGACCGCCTTGACCGCGTCGTAGGCGGTCGGCTCGCCCGCCGTGAGGCGCTGCGACAGCTCGTACATGCGGCGGTAAGGCGAGTCGATGATCGCCTGCTCGGCCCCGTCGCTCCCCGTGCCCGGCTCGCCGCGCATCGGCATGAACACCTGCGGGACGACTGAAGAGCGCCTCCTGACGGGCGGCGCCCTCGAGGCCGACCCCCTCGGTCGCGCTGTCCCCCGGCTCGGGGAGATAGATCGCGGTGTACCTGATCCGGTCGCCTGCGTAGCCGTCGAGCACGCCGCGCATCTGGTCCGCGCTCGGGTCGGGTGCGTAGGCCCTGACCGTGTAGGAGTCGCCCCGCTCGAGCTGGTCTCCGATCAGCCGCGCGGTGCCGTCCCCGCTCGGCTGGGACGGTCAACCCCTCCACCTGGTAGGTGATGCCGGCGCCGACCACCAGCTCGGTGGACAGCGAGCGCACCGTGAACTTGATCGTCTCGTTCCACTTCGGGTTGAACTCGAAGTAGTCCCACGGGGGGCTGAACTCGTCGCTCTTGAAGGCCAGATCCGCACCGACGCCCTCGTTGTCGCTCTGACGCGTCCGGATCCAGCGCAGGCCATCGAAGGTGTCGAGCGCCTCCGCCTTCCAGTAGTGCGGGCGGTCGGACTCGACGTTCAGGAGCGTCGTGCCGTCGCGCGGCCAGTCGAGCGGGCCGTACTCGTGGGACCACTCGAAGGTCACGGACTTGCCGCCTCCGAACAGGGTCCAGGCGCGGTAGTCCCACCACGGGCGGTCGCCGTCGAGGGCCGCCGCGAGCGGGAGGCTGAGGAGCCCGACGCTCGCCACCACGGCGGCGCCAACCGCGGCCTCGCGCGCGGGCAGCCGCGGCAGCCACAGCCACGCGGCCACCAGCACGAGCAGCGCGAGCCCGCGCAGCAGCGGCTCGCCCGGGTCGTACTCGACCACGGCCGTGCCATAGAGCAGCAGCAGGACGACCAGCCCTGCCACCCGCAGCAGCGGACCCGCGCGGCGCGCGGGCCAGAACGCGAGCGCTGCCGCTATCGCGAGCAGGAACGGCGCCCCGAGAAGGAGCGTGAGACGGATCCACTCCTCGGGCCCGTTGTAGGGCCAGTCGACGCCCTGGATGCCGGACAGCCCGCGGTCGAGACCGTCGCCCAGCTCGTCCCAGTGCGCCGGCAGGAGCAGCCGGCCCTCGAGCCCGGCGGCCATGAGTCCGAGGAGCAGCGTGACCGCGGCAATCGCCGCGGCGCCGGCGTGGAGCGCCACCGGCGGCACGCGTCCCGCCGCCGTGCCGAGCAGCGCGAGCGCGCCTGCACCGGCGATCGCGACCAGCACCACGAGCAGCATGCGCCCGACCGGCGCCTGCTCGACCAACAGCGCCCAGTGGCCCACGGCAAAGGCGGCGAGCGCCGCGAAGGCGGCCAGGCGCACCGGGACCGAGTCCGTGGTCGTCGCCGCGATCGGCGCGGTCCCCGGCAGCGGCTGCGCGGGACCCGCGGCGGCCGGTCTCGGCGCGAGCGGACTCATGCCGCCGCTCCCCGGCGCACCCGGTCGACGATGCAGCCCGTGCAGCCCGCGACCTCGAACTCGGGGCGCACCCCGGGCAGGCGCGTGGGACTCACCACGTACCGCGAGCCGGCCGGCAGGCGCTCGAGCGCGCGCGGCGTGATGCGCAGGTCGGCGCCTGTGACCCAGATCACCGCGCCCCCGCGCGGGCCGAGCGTGCTGCCGAGCGGTGCCGGCCCCTCCTCCACGAGCGCCAGCCGGTGGTGGACGGCCGGCCACACGCCGAGGTCGTGGGCGATGTCGATCGGACGCCGGTCGCCCGGCAGCAGCACTGCGCAGCCGGACTCGTGGGCGAGCCAGACGCACAGCGACGCGGCCGCGCGCACCGCGCAGTCGAGCGCCTCGTCACTGGCCGGCCCCGACGGGTCGAGGACGACGAGCGGGGCCGAATCGAGCTCGGCCACGAGCCGGCGCTCGAGCATCTCGCCCCGGCGAGCCACCGTCGGCCAGTGGATGCGCGAGGCGGGCGCGCCCTCCCGGTAGGGGCGCAGACCGTCGATCTCGAGTTCTGCCAGCGAGGCGTCGAGCCGGCGCCCGGAGATGCCCGGCGTGCCGCCCAGACCGGCGCTCCGGCCGGCGCCGGCGCCGCCCCCGCCCGGCGCCGTCACGGGCTCGACGCGCGGGAGCACGATCACCTCCTCGCCTCCCCGTCCGCGCACCTCGCGGGCGAAGAGGCGGAGCGGGTCGCGGATCACGAGCAGCCCCGGCGCGAGCACCCTGCGACCGCGACGCGCGAAGCGCACGTTGATGCGAAGCCGGCGCGACCAGTGGCCGGCGACCGCCACGGGCGAGCCGAGCAGGGGTTCGAGCAGCTCACCCCCGGGCGGCGGCAGCAGGCCGCTCTTGAACTCGACCTGCAGCGGGTACGACTCCTCCTCGAGGACCGTGTGCGGGCCGGGCTTCCGCGTGATCCGCGCACCCCGCGCGGCCAGCAGCACCCACGCGACCGAGCCGGCGGCGAGCACGATCAGCCCGACGCCCGGGACGTAGAGCGAGGCCGCGTCGAAGGTGGCAGCGGCCAGGCAGAGCGCGATCCCGAGCAGAATCGTGACCGCTGCTCGCAGCATCAGAGCGCCGGGACTCGCTCCAAGGCGTCGCGCACCACGGCCTCACGCTCATCCGCGCTCGCTCCCGGTGCGAGCAGGAGGCGGTGCGTGAGGACCGCGCTCGAAAGCTTCTGCACGTCGTCGGGAAGCGCGTGGTCGCGCCCGTCGAGCGCCGCGTATGCCTTGGCGGCGCGGAACAGCATCAACCCCGCGCGCGGGCTGGCGCCGAGCTCCACCCGCGGGTCCGAGCGCGTGGCCTCGAGGATCCGGACCACGTAGCGCCGCAGCGCCTCGCTCCCGTGCACGGCCCCGGACGCAGCCTGAGCTGCGAGCACGTCGCGCCACGTCGGCCACCGGCTCGAGATCGAGCACGCGGTCGCTCTCGGCGTGGTCGAGCAGCATCTGGGACTCCTGGTCGGCGCTCGGGTAGCCGAGCGACACGCGCACCATGAAGCGGTCGAGCTGCGCCTCCGGAAGCGGGTAGGTGCCCTCGTACTCGACGGGATTCTGGGTGGCGATCACCACGAACGGCGCCGCCAGCTCGTGTGTGTGCTTGTCGACCGTCACGTGGCGCTCCTGCATGCACTCGAGCAGCCCGGACTGCGTCTTGGGCGAGGCGCGGTTGACCTCGTCCACCAGCACCACGTTCGCGAACACCGGGCCGGGCCGGAACTCGAAGCGGTTCTCGCGCTGGTTGTAGACGTTCGTGCCCACGACGTCGGCGGGCAGCAGGTCGGCGGTGCACTGCACGCGCGCGTACTCAGCGTCCACCGAGCGAGCGAGCGCGCGCGCCAGCGCCGTCTTGCCCACCCCGGGGTAGTCCTCGATCAGCACGTGGCCCTCCGCGAACAGCGCCACGAGCACGTCACGCAGCACCTCGGGGGGCGCCTTCACGGCGCGGGCGACGTTGTCCCGCAGCCGCGCGCCGAGCTCCGCTACCTGGGGTGGGGTGAGCTCAGGGGCCGTCGCCATGTGTTCGTCCATGTTAGGGGTACGCCGGCTCCGGTGGCCATGGTCCCCGTGCCGGGCGCGTCGCCGTCAGCGCGCCACCACTCGTCGCTGACTCACACCGCCCTCGCGAGTCGGCTCGTCCAGCCGCCGTCGGTCGGGCGACGGGCCGCAGGTCGCCACGCGCGCACGCGTGCCGCTCGGGAGTCGGGGTAGCGGTCAGGCGCTTGTTCGGAAGCAGCCGGTGCCAAAGGCGACGCCGAGCCCGGCCGGGAGCAGGTCGAGCCAGCCCGACGCCGGTCGAGAGTGCGCGCAGCCGGCGCCGGGAGACGGCTTGAGCGCGCGTACCGCCCGCCGCTGCGGCGCTAGGAAGCCTGAAAGCAACGGCGCCCGCGGTCACGGGCGCCGTTCTGAGCGTCCACGCCACACCTCTTGCGGAGACCGGCGCGGACTTCACACCCACACCCCAAAGGAGTCCAGATGCAGCACTCACCGTACACCCACGATTGGACGCCGGCAACAGGCCGTGCTGGCGCGTCGCCGTCAGGCCTGCGTCGGCTCCTCCGAGCGCGTGAGCTCGCGGGTGGCCACCTCCGGGTCCGGCGCGCGCATCAGCGCCTCGCCGATCAGCACCGCGTCCACGCCCACCTGCTCGAGCTCCTCGATCTGGTGGCGGTGGTGGATCCCCGACTCCGACACCACCACCTTGCCCGCCGGAACGTCGGCGAGCAGGTCGAACGTGCGCTGGATGTCGACCGAGAAGTCCTCGAGGTCGCGGTTGTTGATGCCGATCACGTCGCAGTCGATTTCGAGCGCCCGGTCGAGCTCCTCGTCGTTGTGGATCTCGACGATCGCGTCGAGATCGAGCCCACTCGCCTCCCCGTAGAGCGTCGCGAGCCGGCGGTCGTCGAGCGAGCCGACCACGAGCAGCACCGCGTCGGCACCCGCCACCTTGGCCTCGTAGAGCTGGTAGGGGTCGATCGTGAAGTCCTTGCGCAGGAGGGGCAGGTCGGTGGTCGAGCGCGCCTCGCGCAGGTCGGCGAGCGAGCCGCCGAAGTGCACCTCCTCGGTGAGGATCGACACGGCGGCCGCGCCGCCGCGCTCGTAGGCCCGCACGAGCTCGGCGCACTCCGCGCCCTCCCGGATCGCGCCGGCCGAGGGCGAGCGCCGCTTGTGCTCGGCGATCAGCGAGGTGCCCGGCCGCGACAGCGCCTCCGCGAACGGGCGGCCCTCCCTCGGGGCGCCGATCTCGCGCTCGAGCTCGGCGAGCGAGCGCTCGCGCTTGCGCCTGGCGAGCGAGTCGCGCGTGGCGCCGAGCAGGCTCTCGAGCCGCACGCTCATGCGCGCGTGCGCTCCACCCAGCGCTCGAGCACGCCGAGCGCGGCGCCCGAATCGACCGACTCCTCGGCGCGGCGCACGCCCGCCCGGATCGAGTCCTCCGCGCCGGCCACGTAGATCGCCGCGCCCGCGTTCAGCAGAGCCAGCGCCCGCTCGGTACCCGCCCTCCCCTCGAGCACGCCGCGCAGCACCCGCGCGTTCTCGGCCGGGCTCCCCGCACCCACGGCGCCGTCCGGGGCGGCCGGCAGATCCACCTGCTCAGGGGTCACCTCGTAGCTCGCCAGGCGGCCTTCGTTCAGCTCGACCACCCGAGTCGCACCCGAGACCGAGAACTCGTCAAGGCCATCGGCGCTCGACACTACCAGCGCCCTGTCGGTGCCGAGCTCGCCGAGCGCGGCGGCCATCGTCTCGAGCTTCGAGGGGTCGGAGACGCCGATCACCTGGCGCCGCGCGCCCGCCGGGTTGGTGAGCGGACCGAGGATGTTGAAGATCGTGCGGACCCCGAGCGCCTTGCGCACCGGCACGACGTGTCGCATGGCCGAGTGGTGCCGCGGCGCGAACATGAAGCCGAAGCCCACCTCGTCGATGCAGGCCGCCACCTCCTCCGGCTCGAGGTCGATCCGCGCGCCCAGCGCCTCGAGGACGTCCGCCGAGCCGCACTGGCTCGTGGCCGAGCGGTTGCCGTGCTTGGCCACCCGGCAGCCGGCGCCCGCGGCGATGAACGCCGCGGTGGTCGACACGTTGAAGGTCGGGCGCCCGCCGCCCGTGCCGGCGGTGTCGACGAGGTCGCCGCCGGCGTCGACCCGCAGGGCGAGGGCGCGCATCGTGCGCGCGAGACCGGCGATCTCCCCCACCGTCTCGCCCTTGGTGCGGAGCGCGATCAGGAAGCCGGCTGCCTCCGCCTCCGAGGCGTTGCCCTCCATCACCTCGGCGAGCACCCGGGCGGCGTCGTCGGCCGGGAGGTCCTCGCCGCCGGCGAGGCGGTCGATCGCGTCTGTGAGGACGGGGTTAGGCAAGGAAGGTCTTCAGCATCTCTTTGCCGTGCGGCGTGAGCACCGACTCCGGATGGAACTGGACGCCCTCGAGCGGCAGCTCGCGGTGGCGCAGCGCCATGATCACCTCGCCGGAGCGCGCCGACACCTCGAGCGAGTCCGGCAGCTCGGGAGCGACGACGAGCGAGTGGTAGCGGCCGACCACGAGCGGTGATTCGAGGCCGTCGAAGATCGTCCTGCCGTCGTGCTCGGCCTCGGCGGTCTTGCCGTGTACGGGCTCGCCGCGCACGACCCGCCCGCCGAACTCGGCCGCGAGCGCCTGGTGGCCGAGGCAGACGCCGAGCACCGGGACGCCGGCCTCCGCGTAGCGACGGATCGCCCGCTTCGAGAGTCCCGCCTCCTCCGGCGTGCAGGGACCGGGCGAGACGATCACGCGGTCGGGGTCGCGCTCGAGCAGCTCGGGCACGTCGTTGCGGACCACCTCGACCTCGGCGCCCAGCTCGCCCAGGTACTGGACGAGGTTGTAGGTGAACGAGTCGTAGTTGTCGATTATCAGCACCCGGGGGCTCACGCCCCGGCCCGAGCAGGCCCCCGTGGCGCCTGGCTGGTTGGCTGCGGGCTCGCCTTCATGCCCAGTCCGTCTGCGCGCACGCCAGTCGGATCGCGTCCATCACCGCGCCCGCCTTCGCCTCGGTCTCGCGGACCTCGGCCTGCGGGTCCGAGTCCGCCACGATCCCGCCACCCGCCTGCACCTGCACGGCGCCGTCCTTCACGAGCGCCGAGCGGATGTAGATGCACGTGTCGAGATCGCCCGTGTAGGACAGGTAGCCGACGGCCCCGCCGTAGGCGCCCCGCTTGACCGGCTCGAGCTCGTCGATGATCTGCATCGCGCGGATCTTGGGCGCGCCCGAGAGCGTGCCGGCCGGGAGCGCCGCGCGCAGGGCGTCGATCGGCGTGACCCCATCGCGCAGCCTGCCGGACACCGCCGAGACGATGTGCATCACGTGCGAGTAGGTCTCGACCGCCATCAGCTCGTCGACGCGCACGCTCGAGTACTCGCATACGCGCCCGAGGTCGTTCCTCCCGAGGTCGACGAGCATCACGTGCTCGGCGCGCTCCTTGGGGTCGGCGAGCAGCTCACCCGCGCGCCTGAGGTCCTCCTCGGTGGACCCCGCCCGCGGGCGCGTGCCCGCGATCGGGCGCAGCTCGGCCCGGCGGCCCGTGACCTTCACGAGTGACTCGGGCGACGCACCCGCGATCTGGAAGTCCTCGAAGTCGAGGAAGTACATGTACGGGCTCGGGTTGATGGCGCGCAGACCGCGGTAGATCGAGAACGCGTCCACCGGGCAGTCGGCCGTCCAGCGCTGGCTCGGCACCACCTGGTAGGCGTCGCCGGCGGCGATGTACTCCTTCACGCGCTCGACGGCGTCCGCGTACCCGGCCGAGCCGAGGTTCGAGCTGAACTCGGGCGGCTCGCGCCGTCCGGCGGCCACGGCGGGCACCGGCCCGCGCAGCGCGTCACGGACCTCCGCGATCGCGGCCGCCGCCTCCTCGTAGGAGCTCTCGAGCGCCGCGGACTCCACGTTCGCCAGCACGGTCACCTCGTGCCGCAGGTGGTCGAACGCGACCAGCACGTTCGTGATCATCACCGCGAGGTCGGGGATGCCGGTCTCGTCCGGGTTCGGCTCGCCAACCGTCGGCTCGGTGGCGCGCACGAGGTCGTAGCCGAACATGCCGACGGCGCCGCCGGCGAACGGCGGCAGGCCCTCGAGCTGGGCGAGCCGGCGCCGGGCGAGCTCATCGCTCACGCGCCCGTAGGCGTCCTCGCGCCAGTCGCTCGCGATCACGGTTCGCGGCCGGATCCCGAGGAACGACCAGCGCCCCACCCGCTGGCCCTGCTCGGCCGACTCGAGCAGGAACGACGGCCCGCTGCCGCGCAGCTTCAGGTAGGCCGACACCGGCGTCTCGCAGTCGGCGATGAAGGTGTGCCGCAGCGGCACGAGGTCGTGTCCCGCGGCGAGCTCGCGCACGTCCTCGAGCGAGGGCGTCAGCTCGAGGTCAACGGCGACGCTCATTGAGGACCCCGTAGGCGTCGGCGAGTGAGAGCCCGCGCGCCGCGAGCAGCACGGTGAGGTGGTAGAGCACGTCGGCGGCTTCCTCGGCCAGCCGCTCGTCGGACTCGCCCGCGGCGGCCCGAGCGGCTTCGTCGGCCTCCTCGCGCACCTTGGCCCCGATCCGGGGCGGGTCGGCCAGCAGCGCCGCCGTGTAGCTCTCGGACGCCGACGCCGAGCGGCGCTCGTCGATCGTGCGCTCGAGCGCCGGCAGCGCCTCGTGGTGGGTGGGCGTGAGCTCGCCGTTGTGGAAGCAGGTGCGCGCGCCGGTGTGGCAGGCGGGTCCCGCGGGCTCGACCAGCACGAGCAGGGCGTCCTCGTCGCAGTCGAGCCGGATCCGCTCGACGCGCTGGACGTTGCCGGAGGTCTCGCCCTTGTGCCACAGCTCCTGACGCGAGCGCGACCAGAACCAGACCTCGCCGCTCTCGCGGGTGCGCCGCAGCGCCTCGTCGTTCATGTAGGCGAGCGTGAGCACCTCGCCGGTGCGGGCGTCCTGGACGATGCAGGGAAGCAGCTCCATGTGACCCTCGATTATGGAGGCCCGGCATCTAGCCGAGCGGCAGCTTGAGGAACTCGTAGTAGGCGCCGGCCTCCTCGAAGCCCAGTCGCCGGTACCAGTGCTGCGGCCAGTCGCCGCCATCGGTCGTGAGGAAGACGAGCTCGCAGCCGTCTGCCCGTGCCGCGTCCGCGGCGGCCAGGACGGCGGCGGTGGCGTAGCCGTGGTTGCGGCGCGCCTCGACGGTGCCCACCTCCTCCACCTGCCCGATCCGGCCGTCCACGTAGAGCCGGCAGGCACAGGCCGGATCGTCGGGGGGCGCGCCGAAGTCGCGGCCGGCCCCCGTGGCGCGGCCGAAGCGCTCGTCCATCTCCGCCAGCTCGCGGAGCGCCTCGTCCTGCCAGCCGAACGGCTGCTCGCGCCGGAAGGCGAGGATGGCCCGGGCTCCGCTCTCCCGGCTGATCTCCCCGCCCGCCCCCGGCGGCGGCAGCCGCTCGGGCTGCCGGGTGCGAACCATCAGGAGCAGGCGGAACACGTTCCAGCCGAGCGTCCGGAAGCCGGGCGCCAGCGCCGCGCCGCGCTCCTCGTCGTACACGAGCACCTTGCGGTGGGCCAGCGTCCCGAACAGCAGCTCGGCCTCGGCGGCGAGGGCCGCCGCCGTCGCTCCGGCGTCCTCCGCCCGCAGCACGTTGAGCTGCCACACGAGCGGCAGGCTGGGCGTGAGCAGGGCGGTGCCGTGCGCCGCCGGCCGGCGCTCGTCCACCACCGCCTCACCGAGGCGCTCGAGGAACCCGAGGATGCGCCCGGTCTCCTCCGCCATCAGATCCCCAGGCGGTCCAGCAGGCCCTCGTCGCGTCGCCAGCCCTTGCGGACCCGCACGCTCAGCTCCAGGTGCACGCGCCGCCCGAGCATGCGCTCGATCTCCTTGCGCGCCCCGGTGCCGACCGCCCGCACCATTCGCCCGCCGGCGCCCACCAGGATCCCCTTCTGCGACTCGGTCTCCGCCCACACACGCGCGCGCACCACGAGCAGCCCGTCCTCGCGCTCCTCGAGCTCGTCGACCTCCACCTCGACGGAGTGCGGCACCTCCTCCCGCGTGCGCAGCAGCACCTGCTCGCGCACCAGCTCGGCGATCCGCACCTCCACGGACAGGTCGCTCGTGTCGGCCGGCGGGTAGAGGAACGGCCCCTCGGGCAGGAGCGACACGAGCTCGGCCACCAGCTCACCGAGCCCGCCGCCCGCGAGCGCACTCACGGGGAAGATCTCGCCCGGAACCTCGAGCGCCGCGGCCGCCTCCAGCGCGGCGAGCGTTCGGCCACGGTCGAGCCGGTCCACCTTGTTCAGGGCGGTGACCACCGGCACGCCTGCGCCCTTCAGCGCCGCGGCGATAAAGCGGTCCCCCGGGCCGATCTCCTGCTCGCCGTTCAGCACGAACAGCGCGGCGTCGGCGTCGCCGAGCGCCCGCTCGACCTGGCGCTGCATGCGCTCGGTGAGCGCGTCGCGTGGGCGCTGGACGCCCGGCAGGTCGACCAGCACGAGCTGCCAGTCCTCCCCGGTCGCGATCCCGCGGATCTCGCGCCGGGTGGTCTGCGGCTTGTCCGAGACGATCGCCACCTTGCCGCCCACGATGCGGTTCACGAGCGTCGACTTGCCCGCGTTCGGCCGGCCCGCCAGCGCGACGAAGCCCGAGCGGCTCACAGCCGCTCCAGGATCTGGCGCTGCAGTCTCAGCATCTCCCCGCTGTCCGTCTCATGGTCGTAGCCACACAGGTGCAGGACCCCGTGCACCGCCGCCTCGACGAGGTCCTCGGTGTGCTCGGGACAGATAACCACGTCGCCGAGCTCCCTCGGTCCGGCGGCCGGCGCCGCCTCGTCGACCGGAAAGGAGAGCACGTCCGTCGCGCTGTCGATCGAACGGTGCTCGCGGTTCAGCTCCCGAATCCGCGCGGCGTCCACCAACGCGATCGCCACGTGACCGTCGGCCACTCCGGCGGCCCCGAGCGCGGCCAGAGCCGGCTCGCGCAGGCGCTCGGGCGCGTCGATGAGCTCCAGCTCGATCAGGTGTGCTGCCGCCTGGCCTCGCGCAGCGGCGGTGCCTGGTCCGCCGTGTACGCGTCGTACGCCTCGACGATCCGCTGGACCAGCTTGTGGCGCACCACGTCCTCGCCGCCGAAGCGCACGAACTCGATCCCCTCGACCTGCTCGAGCACATCGCCGATCACGAGCAGGCCCGAGCGCTGGTCCGTCGGCAGGTCGATCTGCGTCACGTCGCCCGTGACCACCATCTTCGAGTTGAAGCCGAGCCGGGTGAGGAACATCTTGATCTGCTCGGGGCTCGTGTTCTGCGCCTCGTCGAGGATGATGAAGCTGTCGTTCAAGGTGTTGTGCGTCACCAGGAAGTCGTCCGTGACGTAGAGCGAATCGGCTGCAGCGACCTGGATGCAGACCGTCTCCGCCTCCCCGGCCGGCTCGATGCTCTCGATGAAGCGCATCGGGCGGCCACCGCCGTGGGCACGGTACACGTCTCGCTTCCGAGCGAGCCGGAACGGCTCCAGCCCGCTGGGCACCCGGATGTCGAGGATGTACGCGTCGTGACGGTGGTGAACAGCTCGCCCCCTCGCGCGTCCAGGCCGCCGACGGCGTGCCGCGCGCCTGCGCTTGTAGGCAACACCCCCGAGGGACCGAACCAGGAACACGACATCGTCAGCGAGCCGTGCCGAGGTCGTGGAGTACTGGATCCGGCAGCTCCGGGCCCGCTGCGGGACGGGCCCGCCGTCGGTGTCGAGGAGTCCCTGGAGAACGCCCAGCCGCACCTCGGTGGAGGCCATCAGGAAGGACTCGGGGACGAACTTCGTGTTGGAGCGCGTCCCGGCCAGGCCGAGCTCGCGCAGCATGAGCGTGACCGGGTTCGACACGATTACGCCGCCGCGGTGTCCATCGGTATGCCGCAGGACGTAGTCGACGGCGTTCTTGCGGCGCAGCTCGATTCCGGGGAGAACGGCTTCGAGCGCGGTCACGAGCTCCGGGTCGTTCGTGGTGAAGCTGGGAGTGGTCGAGGTAGTGAGGCAGCCATCACCGAGCAAGAGGCCCAGGGCGTACGGATCCAGCGGCAGCTCGCGCGGCTCGAACTGCGCGGGCTCGCTCATCAGCGGCAGCTCGAAGCGGTGTTGGTGAGACTGCCGCAGGCGCCCAACCATCTCCGCGGTCTGCAGCACACGGCCGGGCTTCCCGTGCCTTCGGTCGTCAGGCGTCGTAACGAACCACAGGTGCTCGGTGCAGCAGAAAGTCGAGGCGCCGTCCTGGGCGCGAACGCGGAAGACCTCCCTCCGGCCCTGGGGGAAGACGCCGAGCACAGGCGTCGGGTGTCCGTCGGATCCGGTCACCAGATCTCCCACACGGAGCGAGCCAATGGGCCGGAAGCCAGACGGGGTGAGCACCTGACGGTCGAGCGGCTGCGCGCGCCCCCGCATGAATGCCAGCGGTGCGATCTCGATCAAGCCGCGGTCCAGGTGCTGGTTGACGCGCTCCGGTTCGAGCATGTCGTAGAGCGCGTCGAAGAGCGGGCGCAGGTAGGGGTCGACCTTCGCGGCGATGTCGCCGGGCAGGAAGCCGAGCCGCTCGCCCGCCTCGACCGCCGGGCGCGTGAGCACGATCCGGTTGACCTCGCGTCGCGACAGCGCCGCCACGGCCATCGCCACCGCCAGGAACGACTTGCCGGTGCCCGCCGGTCCCACGCTCACGGTGATCGTCGAGCGCCGGATCGCGTCGACGTAGCGCTTCTGGTTCACCGTCTTCGGCGCCACCTTGAGGCCGCGGTGGCGCCAGACCACGTCCTCGAGGATGCGACTCGGGGACTCGTGCCGGTCGAGCGCGCCGGTGATCGCCTCGATCGTGCCGGGGGCGATCTCGTGCCCCTGGCGCACCAGGTCCGACAGCTCGCGCACGACCGTGCGCCCCATGGCGACCGCTTCGTCGTTGCCGTCGAGCGTGAGCACGTTCCCGCGCAGGAACATGTCGCAGTCGAGATGACCCTCCAGGGTCCGCATCACGAGGTCGCCAGGGCCCGCGAGCTCAGCGGCCACCTCGTTGGAGAGCTCGAGCTGGACTCGCACTACGGCGTCAGCTTCTCCTTGACCGCGGCCGAGACGCGCTTGCCCTCCGCCCGCCCCTTGACCCTTGGCATCACGAGCGCCATCACCTTGCCGAGCTCCTGCGGTGAGGTGGCGCCGGACTCGGCGACGGCGTCGCCGACGATCGCTGCGAGCTCCTCGTCCGACACCTGCTCGGGCATGTAGGAGGAGATGATCTCGGCCTCGCGCTCCTCGGCCTCGGCGAGCTCGGTCCGACCGCCGTCGCGGTAGGCCTCGGCCGCCTCCAGCCGGCGCTTGCGCTCGCGCTGGAGCACGGCGAGGTCGTCGCCCGCGGCGTCCTTCTCGGCCTTCTGCAGCTCGTTCACGATCAGGCGCAGCGCGTGCACGCGCTCGCGCTCGCCCGCCTTCATCGCGTCCTTCACGTCATGCTGCACTCGCTCGAGTACCGACATGAGGTCAAGTGTAGGAGGGCAGAGGGATCGCGACCCGGGTAGCCACCTTCGACTGCTACGGCACGCTCATCGACTGGGACGGCGGCGCGGCCGGCTTCCTGTACGAGCTCGCTCGCCGCCACGAGCGCCACCCGCCTTCCGCCCGAGAGCTGCGGGAGCGCTGGGAGGCGCTCCAGTTCGAGCGCCTCCTGGGTCCCTACCGCGGCTACCGCGAGGTGCTCGCGGACAGCCTGTCGGAGTTGGCCGGGGAGCTCGGTTACCGCTGGAACGAGGGAGACGGCGAGGCGCTTGCGCGGGCGATGGAGAGCTGGCAGCCCTTCCCCGACACCGTGCCGGCCCTGCGCGCCGCCCGCGAGGCGGGCCTGCGGCTGTGGATCATCTCGAACACCGACCGCGCGATCATCGAGCACTCGCTGCGCCACCTCGAGGTCGAGTTCGACGGGGCGACCGTGGCCGAGGACTGCCGTGCCTACAAGCCCTCGCGGACCCCCTTCGAGCATGCGCTGCGGGACATCGACGCGGAGGCCGATGAGATCCTCCACGTGGCGTTCGGCTTCAAGTACGACATCGCGCCGGCGCAGGAGGTGGGCCTGCGCACCGTCTGGGTCAACCGCTACCGAGAGCCCGCGCCGGGACCGGCCCGGCCGGACCACGAATGGAGCGACCTCTGGCCGCTGGCGGGGATGGCCTAGTCGGGCACTATCGCGACCACGCGCGCCGGCGCGGCGCTGCCCCCCTCGATCCTGAGCGGGAAGCAGGCCACCTGGAAGCCGGTGGCGGGCAGGGCGCCGAGGTTCACGAGCCGCTCGATCTGCGCGTACGGGATGTCGGCCTGGTGCGCCGCCCAGAACACGCCCGGCTCGTCGAGCTCGAGCGCGTGGCTCGCCTGGACGTGCAGCGGCGCGTCCCAGCCCCAGGCGTCGATCCCCATCACGCGGACCCCGCGCTCGTAGAGCCAGAGGGTCGCCTCGGCCGTGACGCCCGGCCCGAGCGCGATGTAGCCGGGCTCGTCGATGAAGGCGTCGCGGCCCGTTCTCACCAGCACGATGTCGCGCTCGCCCAGCTCGTGGCCCACCCGCTCGAGCTCCGCCTCGACCTCGGACACCGTGACCGGGTCGCCGTCCGCCTTGGCGGTCAGGTCGAGCACCACGCCGGGACCGAGGAACCAGTCGAGCGGCAGCTCGTCGATCGTCTGGGCGCGCTCGCCCTGGATCCGCGAGTTGTAATGCCAGGGCGCGTCGACGTGGGTCGAGTTGTGGGTGCCGAAGCGGGTGAACGTCTCGACCGCCCAGCCCTCGCCGTCGCGCAGCAGGCGTGGCGGCACTCCGAGGAGCCCCTCGATCTGCGCGGCGCCGGCGGCGTGGTCGGCGTACTCGATGTCGGTTCGCAGCGCGTCCGGGGTCTCCGGCGGGCTCGGGGAGATCGGCGCGGAGAGGTCGACGAGTCGCATGCGCGCACCGTAACCCACCCCCGCGTGGACGGATGTTCTACGCAGCGGCCATCGCGCCCGGTCGATACTCAGACGGATCGCTCAGGCATGGCGTCCGCCATCGTGTCCTAGCAGCGGGGGCAAACGTCTAGGACCGGTCAGCAGGCAGGCGCTCCAGCCCTGAGAACGGAGACGGCGGCGTTCGCGCATCGGTGCGAACGCCGCCGCCACCTCCTCCTCCTCACCCCCGAGCAGCCCCGAGGCGATCAACGTCTCGGGCTGCTCGGGAACCAGCTCGGCCACGCGCAGGAGCAGCGGGCGCACGAGGTTGGCGGTCACGGTGGGCGCGGTCGGCGCGGCGCGCTCGCGCAGGTCGAGCCGCTCGACGCGCCGCAGCTCGACGCCGTTGGCGCGCGCGTTCTCGAGCGTCGCCTCGATCGCCGCGGGGTCGTGGTCGTAGGCGTCCACGGGGGCGTAACCCAACTTGGCCGCCGCGATGGCGAGCACGCCCGACCCGCAGCCCAGGTCGACTAACCCTCCGCGCGCACTCGGCCGAGCCGAGTGCTTGCGGCCAGGCGCGCCTCTTCCCGGAAGCTCGAGCAGCAGCTCGAGGCTCATGCGGGTGGTCGGATGGGCGCCGGTGCCGAACGCCTGGCCGGGGTCGATCACGAGGTCGAGCGCGTCCTCGCGCGGCGGCGCCCAGGGCGGGCGCACCCATACGCGGCCGCCGACCAGCACCGGCTCGTGGAAGGCGCGCCAGCGCTCCGCCCAGTCGTCGGCCACCGTCTGGCCGCGAACGCGGACGCGGACGCCGCCCACGAGCGCGTCGCCCTCCGCGAGCGCCGGCAGCTCTCCCGGCGCTCCGTAGAGCGCGAACTCGACGAAGCCCTCGCCGTCCACCTGCTCGAGACCGGCCGGAGCGAGCTCGAGGAGCTCCGCGAGCACGGGCTCGGCGTGCTCGGCCGGCGCCCGGATCGCGAGCCGGATCAGCGCAGTGCCCGCCTGACCTTCGACAGCAGCGACTCGTGCTGCGGCTCGTGGAGGTTGTCCTCCGTGAGCGACTCGCGCAGCTCGCCGAGCAGCTCGCGCTGGCGCTCGCTGAGGTTGCGCGGGATCACCACGTTCAGCACCACCTGCTGATCGCCGCGCCGGCCGCGCCCGAGCGTCGGCATCCCGCGCCCCTTGAGCGTGACCACGGTGCCGGGCTGCGTGCCGGCCGGGACCTCGACCTCCTCCTCGCCGTCGAGCGTCGGGACCGTCACGCGGGAGCCGAGCGCCGCCGCCGGCGCCGGCACGTCGACCACGGTCACGAGGTCGCTGCCGTCACGCAGGAAGCGCTCGTCCTCGGTCACTCGGACGAGCACGTACAGGTCGCCCGGCGGCCCGCCCCGCTCTCCGGCGTGGCCGCGGCCGCTGAGGCGGATGCGCTGCTCGTCGGCGATGCCGGCCGGAACGTCCACGCCGAGGGTCTTGCGCACCGCTCGCCGGCCGCGCCCGCCGCACTCGGCACAGGGCTCGCGCGGGACCTTGCCCTCGCCGCCGCAGACGTCGCAGGCCTGCTCGCGCACGAGCTGGCCGAACGCCGTGCGCGTCACCGCCCGCAACCGCCCCACCCCGCCGCAGCGCTCGCAGGCGTCGATCGGCGTGCCCGGCTCGGCGCCGTTGCCGTGGCAGCGCTCGCAGGTGTCGACGAGCTCGTAGGACACGTCGACCCTGCTCCCGCTCGGCGGCCTGCTCGAGCGAGACCTCGACCTCGACGGCCACGTCGCCGCCCTGGACGCGACCCGCGCCGGCTCCGCCGAACGCGCCTCCGAACGGATCGCCTCCGAAGAACGCGTCGAAGATGTCCGCGAACGAGCCGAAGCCGTGTGCCTGCGAGGCGAAGCCGCGCGAGTCGAGGCCCTCGAAGCCGAAGCGGTCGTAGATCGCGCGGCGCTCGGGGTCGGAGAGGATCTCGTAGGCCTCGGCCGCCTCCTTGAACTTCTCCTCGGCCCCCGGGTCGTGGCTGTTGACGTCCGGGTGGAGCTCCCGGGCCAGCCGCCGGAAGGCTCTCTTGATGTCGCGGTCCTCGGCGTCGGGCGCGACGCCGATCACCTCGTAGGGGTCACGCCTCACTCGTCATATACCTCGGCCACGAACCTGGACAGCTCGCGCGCCGCCTGGCGCACAGCGATGATCGCGTTCGGGTAGTCCATCCGCAGCGGGCCGATCACCGACACCGCGCCGAGGTTGCGCCGGGCCAGCCCGTAATTGGCGGCCACCAGCGAGAGCGAGCGCAGCTCCGGGGTGGGGTTCTCGCTGCCGATGCGCAGGTACACGCTCGGCTCGGTGAGCGACTGGCGCAGCACCTCGAGCAGCGCCCGGCGCTGCTCGAGCACCTCCATGATCGTGCCGATCTGCGACAGCTCCTGGAAGCGATGCTCGGACAGCAGGCGACCCGCCCCTTCGACGAAGAGCGTGTTCTCGGCGGTCCCCTCGAGCTCCGTGAATGCGGGCGCGAGCGTGGCCAGGAAGGCCCGCTCGCGGGGCGCAAGCTCGCGGTCCACGAGACGTGACTGCAGCACGCGCGAGCCCACGTCGAGGTCGCCGAGCGCCTCGTTCAGGTAGCTGCCCGCCCAGTCGACGATGCCGGGGTCGACCGGCTCGTCGTAGGAGATCACCCGCTTGGACACGCCTCCGGTGGAGGTGATCACCACCACCATCGCCACCTGCGGCTGGAGCAGCAGCACCTCGACCCGGCGGATCGTGGCCGTCTCGATCGGCGGGGCGGTGACGAGGGCCAGCAGGTTCGTCATCTGCGACAGCTGCTCGGAGGTCGCTCGCATCGCCTCGTCCACCTCGCGGCGCATCGTGGACAGCTCGAGCTTCTTGCGCGGGACCGGCAGGCGGCCTGCGTCGATGATCTCGTCGACATAGGTGCGGTAGCCGCGGTCCGTAGGCACGCGGCCCGCGGAGGTGTGCGGATGCTCGAGCATCCCCGCCTCCTCGAGGTGGGCGAGCTCGGCGCGCACGGTGGACGGTCCCCAGGGCACGTCGTCTAGCTCGGCGAGCCACTTCGAGCCGACCGGCTGGTCCAGCTGGACATGCGCCTCGACCAGCTTGCGCAGGATGAAGCTCTGTCGCGGCGAGATGTCCACGCCGTCGAGGTTAAAGGGGTCCCGATCGCGAGCGTTACGTTTGCCGCGCATATCGCGGTCAACGTAGACCTCGCGAGCCGAGGAAGCTCGTGCCGACGCGAGGCGTGCCCGTCACCCTTACCGCCGTCGATTTAGGACGGCGAGCCAGCGCCCGGCCGTCTGCGCTACCAGCTGAGCCTGAGCTCGGCCTCGCCGCGGCGGATGATGCGGTTGTCGCCCTGCGCGGCCTCCGCCTTCACGAGCACCACGCCGTCGCTCTCCTCCGCGACCTCGCCGGTCACGGCGATCTCCTGCTCGGGGAAGCCCAGCCCGCGGAACTGGACCGACAGGCGCCGGAGGCTGCGCGGGTCGCCGCCCGCGGCGCTGGTGCACGCCCGCGCGACCTGGGCCATCGAGTAGAGCCCGTGCAGGATGTTCTGCGGCAGCCCGACGGACTTCGCGAAGTCGACGTCGATGTGGATTGGGTTGAAGTCACCCGACGCGCCCGCATAGCGGTGAGGGAGGTACTTGTCGGGCGTGACCTTCAGGTCGATGTTCACGAGCCACCCCTCACGATGTTGGTCCAGGTGCCGCGCACGACCTCATCCCCGTCCTGGTTGCGCGAGACCGACTCGAACACGTAGAAGCCCATTCCGCCCTTCTCGGAGATGTCCTTGACGGTGGTCTCGGTGCTGATCACGTCGCCCGCGCAGACCGGCTCGCCCCACACGAACTCCTGACCGCCGTGGACCATCATCGCGAAGTCGATGCCCACCTCCGGGTCGAAGATGCCGGGGCCGACCGACCCCGACGAGTACACGACCGCGAACATCGGCGGCGCCGCCACGTCGCGGAAGCCCGCTTCGCGGGCCCTCTCGCGATCGAAGTACACGGGGTTGTCCTCGCCGACCGCACGCGCGTACTCGGCGATCTTCTCCTTGCCCACCTCGTACTCGAAGGGCGGGTAGGTCTTCCCGATTGCGGCGTCGTTGACCGGCACGGCCCCGCAGGGTATGGGATCCGGGGGCTCACGCCCCCGGGCCCCCCGTGGCGCCCGGCCGGCCGAGCAGCTTCGCGTCTACGCGGCTTCGCGCAGCGCCTGCGCCTCGGAGAGCGTCGCGAGCTTGCGCAGCGCGGCCTCCTCGATCTGGCGGGTGCGCTCGCGCGTGAGCTGGAAGAGCTTGGCCACCTTGTCGAGCGTCTGGGCCGGCTCGCCATTCAGGCCGTAGCGCAGCTCGAGGATCCGCTTGTCGCGGTAGGGCAGGTTGTCGAGCACGCTGTAGAGGCGCTCGTCGCGCATCCGCTCGACGGCCTCGTCGAACGGCGAGGCCGTGGCCTCGTCGGGGATCAGGTCGCCGAACAGCGCGGCGTCGCCGTCGTCGCCCACCGGCTTGTCGAGCGAGACGAGCTGCTGGGCTGCGCGCATGATCACGTCGGCCTCGACCGGGTCGACCCCGGCGAGCTCGGCGATCTCCTCGACCGTCGCGTCGCGGGCGCCGTTCGCCTCGAGCTTGCGCTGGGCGCCGTCCAGCTTCTTCAGCACGTTGTCGATGTGGATCGGGATCCGGATCGTGCGCGCCTTGTCGGCGATGGCGCGCGAGATCGCCTGGCGGATCCACCAGGTCGCGTAGGTGGAGAACTTGAAGCCCTTGCGGTGGTCGAACTTCTCGACCGCGCGCACCAGGCCGATCGTCCCCTCCTGGATCAGGTCGAGGAACGGGAGCCCCTGGTTGCGGTAGCGCTTGGCGATCGAGACCACGAGCCGGAGGTTCGCCCGCGTCATGTGATCCTTCGCCTCGAGGTCGCCCCGCTCGATCCGCTTGGCGAGCTGGATCTCCTCGTCGGCGTTCAGCAGCGGTGTCTTGGCGATGCCGTCGAGGAACTGCTGCAGCGAGTCGAGCGTGGGATCGGGCGCGGGGGCGTGGAGGGTCTCACTGGTCACGCGGCCAAGCTACGGCCGCGTCCTAAGGACTCCCTAAATCTGCTGCAAGACGCATTTCACGCACGTTTCGCGGCGCAAACGGCTACCGCTTGCCGTCGCCGTCGCCCGACAGCTCGAGCACCGCCAGGAACGCCTCCTGCGGGATCTCGATCCTCCCGACCTGCTTCATCCGCTTCTTGCCCTCCTTCTGGCGCTCGAGCAGCTTGCGCTTGCGGGTGATGTCGCCGCCGTAGCACTTGGCGATCACGTCCTTGCGCACCGGCTTCACCGACTCGCGCGCGATGATCTTCGAGCCGACCGCCGCCTGGATCGCGACCTCGAACTGCTGGCGCGGTATCTGCTTACGCAGCCGCTCGGCCAGCCCGCGCCCGGCGGGATAGGCCTTGTCGCGGTGCACCACCATCGAGAGCGCGTCGACCTTGTCGCCCGCCAGCAGGATGTCGAGCTTCACGAGGTCCCCCTCGCGCATGCCCAGCACGTCGTAGTCGAGCGACGCGTAGCCCTTCGTCCGCGACTTCAGCTGGTCGAAGAAGTCGAGCACGATCTCGGCGAGCGGCAGGTCGTAATGGAGCTGCACCCGCTGCTGGGAGAGGAAGGTCATGTCCACGTGCGTCCCGCGCCGCTCCTGGCAGAGCTCCATCACGGCGCCGACGAACTCCTTGGGACAGAGGATCGTGGCGCGGATGTAGGGCTCCTCGATCGAGGCGATCACGGCCCTGTCGGGCATGTCCGCCGGCGAGTGCACCACCTGCTCGCTCCCGTCGGTGAGGAAGACGTCGTACTCGACGGTCGGAGCCGTGGCGAGCAGCGCCAGGTCGTACTCCCGCTCGAGCCGCTCGCGAACGATGTCCATGTGGAGCAGCCCGAGGAAGCCGCAGCGGAAGCCGAAGCCGAGCGCCTCACTCGTCTCGGGCTCCCAGGTGAGCGCGGCATCGTTGAGCTCCAGCTTCTCGAGCGCGTCGCGCAGGTCGGGGAACTGGTTGGTCTCGACCGGGAACAGGCCGCAGAACACCATCGGCTTGATCTCGCGGTAGCCGGGCAGCGGCTCGGTCGCTCCGCCGGCCTTGGTGGTCAGCGTGTCGCCCACGCGCAGCTGCGACACGTCCTTGACGCCCGTGATCAGGTAGCCGACCTCGCCGGCGCGCAGCACCTCGACGGGCATCATCTCGGGCCCGAAGAAGCCGATCTCGTCGACCTCGGCCTCGGTGCCGGTCTGCATCGCGCGGATCGCCGCCCCCTTGCGCAACTCGCCGTCCACCACGCGGATGTAGGCGATCACGCCGCGGTACTGGTCGAACTCCGAGTCGAAGATGAGCGCTCGCGGGCTGCCGTCGGCGTCCCCCGAGGGGGGCGGCACGCGTGTCACGAGCGCCTCGAGCAGCTCCGGCACGCCGTCGCCCGTCTTCGCCGAGATGCGCAGGACCTCGTCGTCGCCCAGCAGCTCGCCGATCTCCTCCGCCACCCGCTGCGGCTCGGCGCCGGGCAGGTCGAGCTTGTTCATGGCCGGGATGAGCTCGAGCCCGGACTCCACGGCCAGGTAGGTGTTCGCCACCGTCTGCGCCTCGACGCCCTGCGCGGCGTCGACGAGCAGCAGCGCCCCGTCGCAGGCGGCCAGCGAGCGCGAGACCTCGTAGGTGAAGTCCACGTGGCCGGGCGTGTCGATCAGGTGCAGGCGGTAGAGCTGCCCGTCCCTCGCCGTGTACTCCACCCGCACCGCCTGGGCCTTGATCGTGATCCCGCGCTCGCGCTCGAGGTCCATCGAGTCGAGCAGCTGCGGGCGGTGGTCGCGCGGGTCGACCGTGCCGGTGATCTCGAGGATGCGGTCGGCCAGCGTCGACTTCCCATGGTCGATGTGGGCGATGATCGAGAAGTTGCGGATGTTGGCGGCGGGAGCTGCCATCGGCGCTCTGAGTATGCCGATGACGAGCCCGAGCGCCCGGGAGGCGCGCGTCTAGCGGGCGCCGGCGCGCCCGCAGCAGGTAGTCGACCTGCTCCTGCTTGCGCATGATCATGTGCTCGAGCCGGTGCTCCACGGCCTCCGAGGCCGCCTCCCGCCCGGTGGGCTCGATCGCGGCTTGGAGCGCCTCGAGCGTCTCGGACTCGCACTCGATCAGCTCGTCGAGCGCCTTGGCCGGGTCGGGCTCGAAGCCCATCGGCGCGACGTCGGTCGTCGGCTCGCCGCCCAGCGCGGAGATCTTCTCGACGAGCCGCGTGGCGTCCTCGAGCTCGGAGCCCGCGTGCTCGCGCATCTTCTCCGCGTGCGCCTGGTACTCGAGCCCGATCACGCTGCCTGCGACCAGCGAGTAGTTCAGCACCGAGCGGTGCTGGAGCCGCAGCGCGGCGTTCAGACAGGTGATCTGCTCCTCGACGTCCATGCTCTCTTCGGGTGGCATGTCCGTTCCCTTACCCCGACGCGCGTCTGCGGCTAACGAGCAGCTCCCGAAACTCGCGCGCCTCGGGCACGCGCAGCGCCCAGACCGCGGCCACGTAGGCCGCGCCCCCGGCGGCGAGCGCGGCGCTCACGGCGAGCGCCTGCGCGACGAACGAGTCGCCGAGCGCCCGGTCCGCGCCGTACCAGACCGCGTAGGCGACGGCGCCCAGCAGCGCCGCCGCGAGGAGCATCCGCACCACTGTGTCGAGGAGCCTGCCTCCCTCGATCCCGCCCAGCGCCCCGCGCAGGATCCAGCCCTGCGCCACGCACATGACGACGGTGCCCACCACGGTGGCCAGGACGATGCCGGCGATCTCGAACTCGTCGTAGAGCGCCAGCGCGAGCACGAGGTTCACGAGGAGGTTCACTCCCGCCAGCGCCGTGGTGGCCCAGGGCCGCTGCAGCGAGAAGAACGTTCGCGAGAAGAGCAGGCTCGCGCCCTGGAAGGGCAGGGACAGCGACCACCAGAAGAGCGCCGTCGAGGTGAGGTCGGTGGCCTCGGGGCCGAACGCGCCCCGCTGGTAGATCAGCCTCGTGATGGGCTCGGCCAGCACGGCCATCAGCACCGCGCTCGGGATCAGGAGCAGGGCGATCTGGCGCACGCCGCCGGCCATCGTCCGGCGCATGTCGTCGTGGGCGCCGCGGGCGGCGAAGCGGGCCAGGGTCGGGAACAGGATCGTGGCGATGGAGATCGAGAACAGGCCCTGCGGCAGCTGGTAGATCCGGAAGGCCTTGTCGATCGCCGCCGGCGCCTCGTCCGACACGAGCGTCGCGATCCCCACGTTCACCGCCAGGCTGAGGTTGATCAGGCCGAGCGCGATCGTGACCGGCAGCATCAGCGAGAGCACGCGCCAGACGCGCGCGTTGCGCCAGTCGATCGTGAACGTCAGCCGGCCGCCGCGTCCGCGCAGCCAGGGCAGCGGCAGCAGGAACTGGACCACCGTGCCGGCGAGGATCCCGATCGCATAGGCGTAGATCTCGTCCTCCTCCGGGAACACCGGCACGAGGCCGACGAGCGCGAGGATGATCACGACGTTCCAAGCCACCGGCGCCAGCGCCGGCACCGCGAAGTGGTCGAACGAGTTGAGCATCCCCACCGTCAGGCCCGACAGCGCGAGCAGGCCGACGATCGGGAACATGATCTGAGCCAGGTTGACCGTGAGGCTCTCGAGCTGGGCGTCGAAGCCCGGCGTGAACAGGGCCATGATCGGCTCGGCCAGCAGGATGAACAGGGCGGTGACCGCGCCGAGCACCAGGCAGATCAGGAAGAACAGCGTGGAGGCAACGCGGAACGCCTCGCGACGCTCGCCCTTCTCGAGCAGCTCCGTGAAGACCGGGACGAACGCGCCCTGGAGGGCCGAGTCGGCGAACAGCGCGCGCACGAGGTTCGGCACCTGGAAGGCGATCGTGAAGGCGGACATGGCGCCGGTGACGCCGAAGTAGCTCGCCGCGACCACCTCGCGCACGAGGCCGAGCACGCGCGACAGCCCGGTGGCGAACGAGAAGAACGCGGTGTTGCGCGCCAGCCGCCGCGCGTGCTCGCCGCGCTCGGGAGCCTCGGTGCTCATCGCTCGCCGCGCGCTACACTTGGCCCCCGCCGCGCCGGAACAATCCTGCGCGGCACATGCTCGTCTATGGCCAACATCGCATCACAAGAAAAGCGGATCCACCGGGCGGAGCGCGAGCGGCTCGAGAACCGCCGGCGCACGTCGCAGGTGAAGACCTGGTTCCGGCGGCTCGAGAACGCCGTCGGAGACGGCGACTCCGCGAAGGCGGACGATGAGTTCCGCAGCCTGGTCTCGCGGATCGACAAGGCCGTGAAGTCCGGCGCGCTCCACAGCAACAACGGCGCGCGCAAGAAGGCTCGCGCCTCGCGCATCCGTTCCGGCCTGTCGTAACGGCCGCGCTCCGACGCCGTCGGGTTCTCGAGGGTTCGCGCATGGAGACGAGACTGCTGATCCGCGGCGAGCAGGTCGCGGAGAGGGCACGCCGCTGGCCGTCGAGAACCCGGCGTCCGAGGAGACGCTCGCCGAGCTGCGGGGCCCGTCTGAGGCCCAGCTCGAGGCGACCATCGCCGGCGCCTCGGAGGCGTTCGGCGGCTGGGCGGCCACACCCGCCGTCGAGCGGGCCGAGCTGCTTCACGAGGTGGCCGCACGCATCCGCGCGAACACCGAAGAGCTGGCCCGCGTGATGACCCTCGAGGGCGGCAAGCCGCTGCTCGAGAACACGGACGAGGTGGGCTGGACGGCCGCGGCCTTCGACTACTACGCCGAGATGGGCCGCAACTTCGCCGGGCGGGTCATCCCCTCGATCGAGTCGACGCAACTCGCCATGGTCGTGAAGGAGCCGATCGGCGTCTGGGGCTGCATCGTCCCCTGGAACTACCCGCTCCTGCTGCTGTCGTGGAAGGTCGCCCCGGCGCTGGCCGCCGGCAACACGGTCGTGGCCAAGCCGTCGGAGCTCACCCCGCTGTCGACGCTGATGCTGGCCGACTGCTTCGGAGAGCTGCCGGCCGGAGTGGTGAGCATCGTGGCCGGAGCCGGCGACGTCGGCGCCGCGATCGTGGCCGACGAGCGTGTGGCCGGGGTTGCGTTCACCGGCTCGGTCGAGACCGGCAAGAAGGTGGCGGGCGTCTGCTCGCAGCGCGTGGCGCGCATGAACCTCGAGATGGGCGGCAAGGACCCGTTCATCGTCTGCGCCGACGTGGCCGCCGACGTCGAGGTGGCCGCGCGGGGCGGGGCCTGGGCGGCGTACCTGAACGCCGGCCAGGTCTGCACGTCCGCCGAGCGCTTCTACGTGGCGAGCGAGATCTACGACGACTTCGTGTCCGCCTTCGTCGATCACACGCGCACCCTGCGGGTCGGCGACCCTCTCTCCGACGACGTCGACCTCGGCCCGATGGTCTCCGCGGCGCAGCGCGCGAAGGTCGAGGCCCAGGTCGAGGCCGCCGTGTCCGCGGGCGCCGAGCTCGTGGTCGGCGGCGACCGCGCCGGCCTCGAGCGCGGCCACTACTTCGCGCCCGCGGTGGTCACCGGCCTGCCGTCGGAGACGGACCTTCTGCGCGAGGAGACCTTCGGGCCCGTCGCGCCGATCGTGCCGGTCGGCTCCCTCGACGAGGCGATCGCGCTCGCCAACGGCACCCGCTTCGGGCTGGGCGCGAACGTCTACACGCGTGACCTCGAGACCGCCGTGCGCTGCCTGCGCGAGATCCGGGCCGGCACGGTCTGGATCAACGACCCGCTCACCGACAACGACGCCGGACCGTTCGGCGGCTTCAAGCAGTCGGGCTTCGGCCGCGAGCTCGGGCAGGAGGGTCTCGAGGCCTTCCAGGAGACCAAGCACGTGCACATCGAGACCAAGATCGCTCCCAAGGAGTGGTGGTACCCCTACGGGGCGGGCGACGCGTCGCCGCCGTCCGGCGCGGGCGCCTGAGCCCGGCTTGGCCCGACCCGCGGCGCGGCTCAGACCCCGCCCGCGGCGCGCGCGAGGGCGAGCGAGAACGCCGCCGACTCGTCCACCTGGACCTCGCCGCCGCCGCGCATCTCCACCTCGAGGTCGGCGAACACGCATAGCGCCCGCTCGAGCGTCACCGTGTCGGCCTTCTTGGCGCGGGCCACGGTCTTCTTCGCGAGCCACGGCGGCGCCTTGAGCGCCTCGACCACCTTCTGGTCGGGCATGCCCGCCTCGAGCAGCGCCGCGGCGCGGTGCACCTCGCGGAGCCGCCGCACGATCGGAAATGCGAGGCCGCCGGGACGCTCGCCGTGGGCCTCGAGCTCCTCCGCGAGCGCGAGCGTCGCGCGCAGGTCGCCGGACACCAGGGCGTCGGCGAGGTCGTAGACGCGCGGCGCGCTGTCGGCGGCGGCCAGCTCCTCGACGTCGGCCGCCGAGACGCTCACGCGCGGGTGGACCGCGAGCGCGATCTTCTCGAGCTCCCGCGCGAGCTGCTGCTGGCTCGAGCCGACCTGCGACACGAGCTGCTTCGCCGCCTCCGGATCGAGCTGCAGCCCGAGCTCGCGGGCGTGGGCGACGCACCATTTGGGGAGCTCCCACGGCTTCGGGGCGGAGTACTCGCGGACCTCGCCGCCGGCGCCCTCGACCGCCTTCGCGAGCGGCTTCAGCGGCTTGCCGCGCACGATCAGCACGAGCACGGTGTCGGGCGGCAGGGCCTCGAGCGCGTCCGTGAGCGGCTCGAGCTGAGCGGCCTTCCAGGCGCCCGCGTCGTCGACGAGCAGATAGCGGGTGCCGGGGTCGAAGCTCAGCGTCGCGAGCGAGCCGGCGAGCTCCTCCGGCGAGCTCTGACGGGCGTCGAAGGTCTCGAGCCCCCCGGGTCCGCGCTCGTCGTCCGCGCGCCGGCGAACGCGCGCGCGCCAGGAGTCGATCTTGGCGTCGTCGTCACCGCAGACGAGGTAGGCGGGCTTGAGCTCGGCCACGGAGCGCAGTCTAAGCCATGGATCCAGGCTAAGCGCGCCGGCGGTGGCCGCCGCGACGCGGCTCGGAGTCGTGGCTCAGCGCTCGGTGTCCACCTCCATTCTCCCTCGCTCGACGGTGAGCACGACGGTGCCCTCCCGGTCGGTTCGGTGGGTTGGCACGTTCGCCCGTCGCAACGCGCCGAGCGCCTGGGCGGTGGGGTGCCCGTAGGTGTTCTCGCCGACCTCGATCGCCGCGAGCTCCGGCCGGAGGCGCTCGAGCACGGCCGGCAGCCCCGGATCGGCGCTGCCGTGATGCGGCACCTTCATCGCGTCGACGTCCGGGAGCTCGAGCGGCAGGAGTGCCTCGCTCTCGGCGTCCGCCGACAGCATCAGGTCGAACTCCCCCGCGCTCACAATCGCGACCACGGCGCGCGGGTTGGGGTCCTCGGGCGGAGGGCCGGGCGGCCGGGGCGGCGGTGACAGGATCCGGACCCGGAGAGCGCCGACCCTCAGGACGAGCGGCGCCATGGCCGGCCTGGTCGGCACGCCGCGCTCGCGGGCCGAGCGCAGCAGCGCCCGGAAGGCCGGATCGCGGCTGCCGTCGCCGCCGTCGAGCAGGAGGTCGACGGGGCGGTCGGCGAGCACGGCGGGCAGTCCGCCGTGATGGTCGCGCGAGGCGTGCGTGGCCACCACCAGCGCGAGGCGCCTCACGCCGGCCTGGCGAAGCAGTCGGGCGATGCCGGCCTCCGGCGGCCCGCCGTCGAACAGGATCGCCGTCCCGTCCGGGTGCTGGACGAGCGTGGCGTCCCCCTGGCCGACGTCGAGGAAGCGAACGGTGAGCGCGCCGGGCGCCGCCGGCGGGGAGAGCGCCCGGATGAGGAGCACGAGCAGCGTGGCGCTGGTCGCGGCCACCAGCATCGTTCTGGCCGGCCCGGCCCGCCGCCGCCAGGCCGCCGCGGCCTCCTGCGCGCGGCCGGAGCTCCGACGCGCGAGCGCGCGCACGCCGGCCGCCGCCAGCAGCAGCGCCGCATACGCGAACGCGATCGCCGCGGACCCCCTGACCGGCACTCCGAGCTGGCCGCCGGGAAGGTCCGCGAAGCGCTCGGCGAGCCGCGCCAGGTAGGCCACGGGCACGCGCGCAGCCGGCCCGGCGAGCTCGGCGAGCTCCGACGCTCCCGGGCAGCAGCGGCGAGACGATCCCGAGCCCGGCCTTCAGCATGCCGAGCCACATCGCCGGAGCGACGGCCGGCAGCGCGAGCAGGTTGGCCGGCAGGCCCGCGACCGGCACCGAGTCGAAATGGTGCGCCAGGAGCGGCGCGGTGGCCAGGCTCGCCGCGATCGTGATCGCCGCGCCCTCGGAGACTCCGCGCAGCGTTGCCCGCGCCAGCGGGCCGCCGCGTCCCGATCAGGCTCTCGCCGGCAGCCGCGAGGGTCCGGCCCAGCGGGAGCCCGACCAGCAGGATGCCCGTCACGGCGGCGAACGACAGCTGCCAGCCTGCGTCGGCCCAGGCGCGCGGGTTGAGCAGCAGCGTGGCCGCGGCGGCCAGCAGCAGCGCGTACCAGCGCGACGCGGGACGCGAGAGCGTGAGCGCCGCGATCCCCGCCGCCGCCATCACGCCGGCGCGCTGCAGCGACGGACCGGCGCCGGCCAGCGGCACGTACAGCGCCACGAGGCCCAAGAGCGCCACGCCGCGCGCCCTCGGGCCGAGCCCGGCGACGGCGAGGGGCGGCAGCGCGAGCGCCACGAGCAGCATCACGTTCTGACCGCTCACCGCCAGCAGATGAGCGAGGCCGGAGTCGCGGAAGTCCTCGCGCGTGGCGCGGTCGATCGCCTCGTCCTGGCCGAGCACCATGCCGCGGACGAGCGCGGCCTCGGGCGGGGGCAGCCCAGCGGCCACGGAGCGCTCGGCGCGGCCCCGCAATCCGTCGAGCAGTCCCGCCAGGCCGCCGCGCCGCCGGCCCGTCGGCCGCGCGTCCTCCAGCAAGAGCTCGCCGGCGAACCCCTGCCGGCGCAGATGGGCCGCGAAGTCAAACCGCGCGCCGGACCCGCGATCGCCCCGATCCACGTCGAGTGCGCGCAGCCGCCCGCGCAGCCGCAGCTCCTCGCCGGGCTCCACGCGCGGCGCGGGCGCCCACTGCGGAATCCGCGCCAGCAGGCGCGCCCCCTCCAGCCGCCCCCGTCCAACCGCCACCTCGATGGAGGCGCCGAAGGGCGACGACCGCGGTCTCGTGAGCGCGTTCGCGAGCAGCCGCACCTGTCGACCGTCCTCGACGAGATCCGCCGGGCGGTCGAGGGCCGCGAGCCGAAGGTCCCCCACCCCGCCCGCGAGCACGACCAGCAGGCCTGCGAGCGGCGCCAACCGGCGGGCGCCGGCGACCGCGAGCGCCAGCGCCGCACCAGCCCCGAGCGCGAGCGGAGCGAGAGGCGGCGCGCTCGCGAGCGCGAGCCCTGCGGCGATCGCGGCCATGCAGACATGCCACGGGCGGCGTGCGGGACGCGCGAGCAAGCCGGCGGGCTCGGCGACCGTGCCGGCAGGCGGTGAGCGCTCGTTTGCGCTCACGGACCCAGCGCCTCCCTGAGCGCGGCAAAGCGCTTCTCGCCGATGCCCTCGACGTCGCGCAGGCCGCCGACCGAGGCCACCCCGCCCTGCGAGTCCCGGTGCTCGACGATCCGCTCGGCGAGCGTGGGTCCGATGCCATCGATCCCGTCGAGCTGCTCGGCGGTGGCCCTGGCGAGGCTGATCGGCCCCGCGTCCGCGCCGCCCGAGGCCGCCGCGCCATGCCCGGCGGGCCCGGCAGGCCCGACGGCGCCAAGCCGCGGCACCACCACCTGCTGGCCGTCCTCGAGCCGGGCCGCGAGGTTCACGGCCGCGGCGTCGGCCCGGCGGGCGAACCCGCCGGCGCGAGCGACCGCCGCGGCCACCCGCGAGGCGGCGGGCAGGCGCAGCAGCCCCGGCCGCCGCACCCGCCCGGCCACGTGCACGTAGATCCCCTCCTGCGCCGGCGCCGCACCCGGACCGTCGCCTCGGGCGGCGTCAGCCCGCCCGGCAGCCGGTCCGTCGATGCGCACCGGCGACGGGCTCCCACCCCCGTCAGAGCCGAGCATCCGCCAACCGAGGAGCGCCGCGACCCCGAGGGCCAGGGCCCAGATCAGAACCGTTCCGCGCGCCGCCTCCGCCACACGGCCGACGCTACGTCGGCGGGCTCGACGCGTGGGTTACGTAGGTGACGATTCAGCGAATCTCGAAGCCCGAAAGCCCCTCGGGCTCCTCGTCGCTGACCTCGACGTCCTCCACATGGGCGCCGCGCGGCCCGCTCGAGCAGAACTCGACGAGCTCCGCCACGGCCGCATCCTCTCCCTCGAAGACCGCCTCGACCCTCCCGTCGGGACGGTTGGAAACCCAGCCCGCCACCCCGCGGCTCGTCGCCCGCCGGCGCGTGGTGTCGCGGAAGAAGACCCCCTGAACCTGGCCGCTCACGACGACGCGGCGGCGAACCGACTCGCTCATGCCTCCTGCCTTCCCGGAGACGGCTCCGTCATCCCCCGGCCCGCTGCGGACTCACGGAGACATAGCATTGCGCGGATGGAAGCGACCGAGCGTCCCGAGCCCGCCTGGGGCGTCGACTCGGAGTACGGACGGCTCCTCGACGTCCTGCTCTGCCCGCCCGACAACTTCCGCTGGCTCCCCGCGAGCGCCATATCGCGCGCGACGCTGGACAAGGGGCTGCAGTTCAGCCGCGAGGACGCGATGCGCCAGCACGCCGAGATGGTGAGCGTCTACGAGGAGGCGGGCGTGCGCGTGCACTTCCTCGAACCCGATCCCGCCCTTCCCTACCAGGTGTTCGCGCGGGACTCGAGCATCAACGTCCCGCAGGGACCGATCGTGACCCAGTGCCATCAGTGGTGGCGCCGAGGCGAGTACGCGCCAGTGATCCGCTTCTACCGCGACGCCGGGATCCCGGTCCACCGCATGATCACCGCGGCCGCGCTCGAGGGCGGCGACTTCATGATCGTGGAGCCGGGCGTGGCCGTGATCGGCAACGGCGAGGAGCGCACGCAGGAGCCGGCCGCCCGCCAGCTCGCGGGCTGGCTCGAGGCCGACGGCTGGGAGGTGCGGATCGAGCGCATCCCGCCCCACTTCCTCCACATCGACGTGCTGGCCGCGATGCTCGGCGAGAAGCTCGCCGCCGTGTGCGTCGAGCAGGTGGGAAGCGGCTTCGTGCGCTGGCTCGAGGGCAAGGGCGTGGAGATCGTGCCCGTCACGCTCGCCGACTCGCTGAAGCTCGGCGTGAACGGCGTGAGCCTCGGCGACGGACGCGTGCTCACGAGCGCCGAGTCGAAGGACCTGAACGAGCGGCTGCGCGCGCTCGGGCTCACCGTCTACGACCCCGAGCTCGCCAGCTTCACGCTCGGCGGCGGGGGCGCTCATTGCCTGATGCAGGCGCTCCGCCGCGAGCGCGTGGGCTGAGCACGGCCGGCGTACGCTCGCGCGCTACTTCTCGATCGCCACCCGCAGCGTGCGCAGCGCCCGGTCGCTGGCGCCGCGCAGGCTTCCGCCCAACTCGAGCGTGGCCTCGATGTAGTCGAGCGTCTCGGCGGTGAGGCGCTCGCCGGGCAGCACGTTGGGGATGCCGGGCGGGTAGGCCGCGAGCGACTCGGCCGACACGCGGCCGACCGCCTCGCGCGCGGGCACGACCTCCTGGGGGCCGAGGAAGGCCTCGCGCGGGGTCATCACGAGCTCGCCCCAGGGCGGCGGCGGTGCGAACGCCTCGAGCGGGCGCCCGGCCGGCTGCGCGCTCACGGTCTCGACCGCGTTGCGCAGCGCCGCGAGCAGGCGCGCCGACGACGCCCCGGCGTCCTCGCCCATGCCGAAGACGGCCACCAGCACGTTCTCACCGGCGAGCTCGACGATCACGTCGTCCTGCTCGCGCAGGAGCCGCGCCAGCTCGTAGCCGCTGGCGGTCGTGCCGCGGACGTCGATGGCCAGCCGCAGCGGGTCGTAGTCGAACACGCCGGCCGCGCCCGCGAGCCGCTCGTCGAGCACGTCGAGGCCGGGGATCTCGCGCACCGCTGTGCGCGTGCGCGCGAGCGCGGCGAGGGTCTCTCCGAGCAGCTCGCGCCCGCGTGTGGCCGCGCTGCGCCGTGCGGTGTCGAGCGAGCCGAGCAGCAGCGCGTTCGGGCTGGTGGACTCGACGAGCGTCACGCAGCGGTCGACCACGCCCTCCTCGATCAGGTCGCCGTGGCCGAGATGGATCATCGCCGACTGCGTGAGGCTGCCCACGATCTTGTGCGTGCTCGAGATCACGAGGTCGGCCCCCAGCGTGAGCGCGTGCGCCGGGAGGTCCTCGTGGAATGGCAGGTGCGCGCCCCAGGCCTCGTCGACCACCAGCGGCACCCCGCGGGCGTGCGCCACCTCGGCGAGGCCCGCCACGTCCGCCATCGCGCCGAAGTAGGTCGGCGACACGACCGTCGCGCCGGCGGCGTCCGGCGTCTCGTCGAGCGCCCGCTCGAGCGCCTCGGGGGTCATGCAGTGCGCGATGTACAGCTCCGGGTCCAGCTCGGGGGCGACGAAGGTCGGCCGCAGACCCGACATGATCAGCGCGTCGATCGTGCTCGAGTGGGCGTTGCGCTGCGTGACCACGCGGTGCCCGCGGTGGCCGAGCGTGAGCAGCGCCACGTGGTTGCCCTGGGAGGCGCCGTTCACGAGCCACCAGGTGCGCCGCGAACCCCACGCGTCGGCGGCCAGCTGCTGCGCCGCGGTGAAGGGCGTGGGCTCCTCGCCCACGTCGATGCCCCAGGTGAGCGCCGGGATGTCGAGCGCGAGCGCCTGCCTGCCGATCGCGTCGACGAGGGCCGGGTCGGCGCCCGCGCCCCCCTTGTGGCCGGGCACGTGGAAGCGCCCCGGGTCACGCGCGGCAAAGGCCAGCAACGCGTCGAGGTAGGGCGTGCCGGCCTGGGACATGGCCGGCGAGTCTATGGCTCGCGCTCTCCGCTGGGCCGGTCCGAGAGCGGACTGGTCGGGTCGTCGTCGCGGCGCGGCTGGGGCTCCGCGGAGCTCGGCTCCGAGCGCGGATCCACGGCGATCGAGATGTGCGCGGTGGCGAGCACGGCCCCCACGACCATCACGCCGGCGCCCGCGAGCGCCAGCCAGATGCCGGTGTCCTTGTCGACCCCGACACCCGCGGGCGGATGGTTGATCACCTGCGAGACGACGACGAACAGGACGAAGAGCGTGACTGCCAGCGCGATGGCCGGCGAGGCGGGCGGCCGGAACAGGCCCATGCCGCCCGCGAGCTGCACGATCACCACGAGGGCGCCGAGCACGAGCAGCAGGTCGAGGACCTCGAACACGGTGAAGGCGGTGCGGGCCCCGTACCAGTCGAGGAAGAGGCTCACGATCAGGAGCACCGCGCCGAGCGCCGCCACGAGCGGGCCGATGGGTATCCGCAGTGTCTTTCGCTCTTCGCTCATCGGACCACGAAGTTCACCAGCTTGCCGGGAACCACGACCGCCTTGACGATCTCCCGCCCGTTCAGCCGGGCGCTCAGCTTCTCGGATCCGCGCGCGATCTCCTCCAGCTCCTCGTCAGAGGCATCTGCCGGTGCGACCACGCGGTCGACCAGCTTGCCGTTCAGCTGCACGACGAGCTGGATCTCGGCAAGCGTGAGCAGCGGCGGGGTCCGCCTCCGGCCAGGGCTCCTCCCAGACCCGACTTCCGGTCATCCGCTCGTACACCTCCGAGCCGAGGTGCGGCGCGAAAGGGAAGATCAGCGAGCCCGCCGTGGCGATCGCGAAGCGGACCTGCGAGGCGGGCGCGCTCGCGCGCTCGCGGTAGATCTCGTTGACGAGCTCCATCACGGCGGCGATCGCGGTGTTGAACGCGAAGCGGCCCTGCATGTCGCGCGTGACCTTGTCGATCGCCCAGTGCGCCTTGCGGAGCAGCGCGCTCGGCTCGCCGTCAGGCTGCGCGCCGTCGCCCTCGGGCGCCTCCACGGCGGCGGTCCAGAGCCGCGACAGGAAGCGGTGCACGCCACCCACGCCCTCGTTCTGCCAGTCGGCGTCGTGCTCGGGCGGCCCGATGAAGAGGATGTAGCAGCGGGCGGTGTCCGCGCCGTAGCGCTCAACGATCTCGCGCGGCGACACCGTGTTCCCCCTCGACTTCGACATCTTCGCGCCGTCGCGGGTGATCATCCCCTGGGTGAAGAGCCGGTCGAAGGGCTCCTGCACGTCGAGCAGGTCCATGTCCGCGAGCGCCTTGACGAAGAAGCGCGCGTACATCAGGTGCAGGATCGCGTGCTCGACACCGCCGATGTACTGGTCGACAGCCATCCAGCGCGCGAGCGCGTCGCGGTCCCAGGGGGCCTCCTCGTTGCGGGCGTCGCAGTAGCGCAGGAAGTACCAGGCCGAGTCGACGAAGGTGTCCATCGTGTCGGTCTCGCGGCGCGCCTCGCCGCCGCAGGCCGGGCAGGTCGTGCGCACCCAGTCGGTTGCCGCGGCGAGCGGCGACATGCCCTTGGGCGTGTAGTCCTCGATGTCCGGCAGCTCCACCGGCAGCTCGTCGTCCGGCACGGGAACGAGGCCGCACGACTCGCAGTGGACGATCGGGATCGGGCAGCCCCAGTAGCGCTGGCGCGAGAGCAGCCAGTCGCGCAGGCGATAGTTGACCGTGGGTCGTCCGAGGCCGCGTTCCTCGAGCCAGGCCGTGATGGCGCGCGCGCCCTCCGGGGCCGGCAGCCCCGAGAAGTCGCCCGAGTTCACGAGCCGCTCGCCCTCGGTGTGGGCGACGAACGCCTCGCCCTCGGGCGCGGGCTCCTCACCCTCGACCACCTGGCGGATGGGCAGGCCGAAGCGCTCCGCGAACTCGTAGTCGCGCTGGTCGTGCGCGGGCACCGCCATCACGGCCCCGGTGCCGTACTCCATCAGCACGTAGTCGGCCACGTACATCGGGATCTGCTCGCCGGTGACCGGGTTCGTCACGGTGTGGCCGAGCGGCAGCCCCGTCTTCTCCTTGTGCTCGTCGCCGCGCTCCTCGGCCGACTCGGTGACTGCGTGGTTCACGTACTCGCGCACCTCGCGCGAGTCGTTCAGGCGCAGGACGTCGGGGTGCTCGGGCGCCATCACGAAGAAGGTCGCTCCGAAGAGCGTGTCCGGGCGGGTGGTGAACACGGGATAGTCGATCCCGAGCGCCTCGGAGCGGAACACGACCTCGGCGCCCTCCGAGCGGCCGATCCAGTTCTCCTGCATCGTCACCACGTGCGGCGGCCACTCGATCGTGGCCATGTCGGCGAGCAGCCGCTCCGCGTACTCGGTGATGCGGAAGAACCACTGCTCGAGCTGCTTGGCCTCGACCTCCGTGCCGCAGCGCTCGCAGCGCCCGTCGATCACCTGCTCGTTGGCCAGCACGGTGGCGTCCTTCGGACACCACTTGACCGCGGCCTCCTTGCGGTATGCGAGGCCGCGCTCGTAGAGGCGCAGGAAGATCCACTGGGTCCAGCGGTAGTACTCGGGCTCGTGGGTGCCGAACTCGCGCGTCCAGTCGATCGACACGCCCCACTCCCTGAACTCCTTCTGGAAGGCCGCGATCGACGCCTCGGTCGACTCGCGCGGGTGCTGCCCGGTCTTGATCGCGTGGTTCTCGGCCGGCAGCCCGAACGCGTCGTAGCCCATCGGGTGCAGCACGCGGTAGCCGCCCCGGCGGCGGAAGTGCGCGACCGCGTCACCCACGGAGTACGTCTTCAGATGGCCGATGTGCGGCTCCCCGGACGGGTAGGGCAGCATCTCGAGCACGTAGGCCTTGGGGCGCTCGTCGGGCTCGTTCGAGACCTCCCAGGTGCGCTCGTCGGCCCACACGCGTTGCCAGCGCGGCTCGATCGTCTTGGGGTCGTAGCGGTCCGCCATCCGAGCCGAGACTCTAGTGTCGCGCGGACCCGAAGCGTCAGAGTGCGACGAGCCTCGTGGCAGCGGCCTTCCACGTCGCGGCGACCCGGCTGCCGGCTTCGAGGCCCAGCTCGCGAGCCGAGACCAGCGTGACCTCCGCCACGAGCGGCTGCGGCCCGCCGAGGCCGAGGCGCACGCGGCCGCCGACGGCGGTGACGGTGAGCACCTCGGCCAGCACGCGGTTCTGGTGCGAGCCGTGGCCGGACTCGGAGGCGGGCTGGATGGCGATCTCCCAGGGGTAGACGCTCGCCGCCACCCGCCCGTCGCCGGGATCGGTGCTCGAGATGCGGCCGCCGCCGTCCAGCTCCACCTGCGTGAGCCCGTCCGCGCCCGGGCGGGCCGTGCCGCTCAGCACCACGGCACCCGTGAAGTCCGCCACGAACGCCGACCGCGGCGCCGCCGCCAGCTCGCTGGCCGTTCCCTCCTGCACTACGTGGCCGGCGTCCATCACGCCCACGCGCTCGCCGAGCTGCGCCGCCTCCGCGAAGTCGTGCGTGACGAGCAGTGTCGGCACGCGCAGCTCGCGCAGCACGCCGGCCAGCTCGCGGGCGGCGCGCGCGCGGGTGCGTGCGTCGAGCGCCGACAGCGGCTCGTCGAGCAGCAGCACACGGGGCGAGAGGGCGAGCACGCGCGCGAGCGCCACGCGCTGGCGCTCCCCGCCCGACAGCGTGCGCGGGCGCGAGTCGGCGAGCTCCCCCAGCCCGAGTCGCTCGAGCAGCTCCTGCGCGCGCGCCCGCCGCTCGCGGCGCGGCAGGTCGCGCAGCGGGTACGCCACGTTCTGCCAGGCGCTCAGATGCGGGAAGAGCGCGTACTCCTGGAACACGTAGCCCGGCCGGCGCCGCTCGGGGGGCAGGTCGATGCCGCGCTCCACGTCGAGCCAGGTCTCGCCGTCGGCCTCCACGCGCCCGCGCTCGGGGTGGAGCAGCCCGGCCACCACCCGCAGCACGCTCGTCTTGCCGGCGCCCGAGGGCCCGGCGAGCGCCAGGCACTCGCCCGCGGCGACCTCGAGCGACACGTCCAGCTCCAGCGCTCCGAGTCTCGTGGCGGCGTCAACGCGCAGCACGCGAGCGATTCTCGCTCCATCCTCCGAGCGTGTCGCTGCCGCCGACCAACTTCACCGACAAGAGCAGCGCGCCGGAGACGGCCACGAGCACGGCGGACAGCGCGAGCGCGGACTCGAACTCGGTGGAGAAGCGGTCGTAGATCGCGAGCGGAACGGTCTGCGTGATTCCCTCGAACGAGCCCGCGAACATCAGCGTGGCGCCGAATTCGCCGAGCGCCCGGCCGAGCGCGAGCGCGGTGCCCGCCGCCAGTCCGGGCAGCGAGGCCGGGATCATCACCCGGGCGAAGCCGCGCGCCTCCGAGGCGCCGAGCGTGCGCGACGCATCGAGCAGCGTGCGGTCGACCGCCGCGAACGACGCCATCGCCTGGCGCACGTAGAAGGGCGAGGCCACGAACGTGAGCGCCACCACCACGCCCGCGGTCGTCAGCGCGAGCTCGATCCCGGTCGACTCGACGGCGCCGCCGAGGATGCCGGCGGGTCCGACCGCGGCGAGCAGGGCGATGCCGGCAACGGCCGGAGGGAGCACGAGCGGGAGCTCGATCAGCGTGACGATCAGGGCGCGGCCGCGGAACGAGCGGGTGGCCAGCAGGTAGGCAGCCGGCGTGCCCACGATCAGGATGATCGCGATCGAGGCCGCCGTGGTCCGCAGGCTCAGCCACAGCGCGTCGAGCGCGCCCGGCTCGCCCAGGCTGTCGATCAGCTCGGCCGGGCTGCGGTCGACGAAGATGGCGACGATCGGGAGCGTCAGGAAGGTGAGCGCGACGGCCAGCGAGAGGCCGAGCAGCAGCGGGAACCACGGAACGCGACGAGCCACGCCTGGGTCACTCCACGGCTCCGAAGCCCGCCTCCTCGAGCGCGTCCGCGCACGGCCCCTCGGTGAGCCCGTCCACGAATGCGCCGGCCAGCTCGGGCTGGGGCGCTCCCTTCACCACGCCGGCACCGTAGGTGACCTGCGGCTCGACGGCCTCCGGCAGCTCGATCGCCTCGAGCTCGCCGCCGGTGGCGTTCACGTCGGTCACGTACACGAAGCCGGCGTCGGCGGCTCCCTGCACCAACTTGCCGACGATCCCCTTCACGTCCGGCTCGTTCGACCGGATGTTGTCCAGGATCGCCTGCTCCTGGTCGGGCGGCAGCTTCGCCAGCGCCTCGCGGGTGTACGAGCCGATCGGCACCGACTCCGACCCCACCGCGACCTTCGTGCCGTCCTCCGCCACGTCGCTCACCGACTCGATGTCCGAGTCGGCCGGCACGGCGAGCACGAACTCGTTGGTGGCGAACTCGACGGGCTTGTCGATCAGGTCCTCCGCGTACAGCTCGTCGGGGATACGAGTGTTGGCGGCGGCGAACACGTCCGGCTTGACCCCCTGCCGAATCTGGGCCGCCAGCTCGTCGGAGCCGGCGAAGCTCAGCCTGACGTCGGCGTTCTCCTGCTCGCCGAACTCCGGCGCGCAGGCCTCGAGCGCCTCCGTCATCGAGGAGGCGGCGGACACGACCAGCCGAACCGGCTCGCCGCCCTCCTGGGTGCCCTCGCCGCCGCCCGTGTCGTCATCGTCGTCACCGCAGCCGGCTGCCACCAGCGAGCCGAGCACCAGGGCGGACGCCACGAAGCGCCTCATCCGTCGGCCCTTTCGATCATCACCGACGTCGCCTTCACCGTCGCCGTGGCCGGCACGCCGGCCGCGAGCCCGAGCTCGTCGACCGCGTCGCGCGTCACGGCGGCCGTGATCCGGTGCGGGCCTGCCTCGATCTCCACCAGCGCCATCACGCCGTCGGCCTCGACCGAGCGCACCACGCCCGGGAAGCGATTGCGCGCGGACAGCGTGTCGCCGGCGCGGTGGCGGGCGGGCCTCCGGGCCAGGCGCTCGATCTCCCGGGCGGACACGCGCCGGCGGTTGCGGCCGTCGCGGTGGGTCTTGAGCTTGCCGGCCCGCTCCCAGCGCCGCAGGGTGTCGGGGCTCACCCCGAGCGCGCGTGCGGCGTCGCCGAGCAGGAGGCCGCTGTCGCTGGTCTTCCCATCGTGCCTAAGCATTGCATAGGCACAAGTGGCGGCCGCCGAGTTGCCCGGTGCGCCCCTGCGATCCTTCACGGCCCGATGAGCGCCGTCGAGGGGTTCGAACAGGTCGATGAGGGCGAGCTCGACCACTCCGAGAAGCGAGTGGGCCCGCTCGAGCTCTTCTTCGATCTCGTCTTCGTCTTCGCCCTGACCCAGGTCACCAAGCTGATGGCCGACAACCCGACCTGGGAAGGGCTGGGCCAGGGCCTGCTCGTGCTCGCGGCGCTCTGGTGGTCCTGGGGCGCGTACGCCTGGCTCACCAACTACATCGAGGCCGACGAGGGCGTGGAGCGCCTGCTGATGTTCGGCGTGATGGCCGCGTTCCTCGTGGCCGCCCTCGCGGTGCCGCACGCCTTCGACGACGACGCGCTGATCTTCGCGCTCGCCTACGCGACCGCGCGCTGGCTCCACATCTTCCTGTTCGCGGAGGCCAACGACGACGTGGACGCCGCGCAGGCGATACGCCGGCTCGCGCGCACGGCGATCCCCGGTCCCGGGCTGCTGATCGTCGCGGCATTCCTCGACGGGCCCGCCCAGACCGCTGTCTGGATCGTGGCGCTGACGATCGACTTCGCGGGGCCCTACGTCTTCGGCGTGCGCGGCTTCCGGGTCTCGCCCGGGCACTTCGCCGAGCGCTTCAGCCTGATCGTGATCATCGCGCTCGGAGAGTCGATCGTCGCGATCGGCGCCGGCCTGCCCGGCGACCTCGACGCCGGCCTGGTGGTCGCCGCGGTGGTCGGGCTCACGGTGTCGTGCGCGCTCTGGTGGGCGTACTTCGACGTCGTGGCGGTGGTGGCGGAGCGCCGCTTCCGGGAGAAGGGCGGCTACGAGCAGCTCCGGATCGCGCGCGACGCCTACAGCTACCTGCACCTGCCGATGATCGCCGGCATCGTGCTGATCGCCCTCGGGATCAAGAAGACGATCGGCGACGTGGACGAGCCGCTCAAGATCGTGCCGGCCGTCGCGCTCCTGGGCGGCGTGGCCCTCTACTACGGTGGGCATGTCGGTGTCCGGCTGCGCATCGTCGGCACCCTCAATCGTCAGCGGGTGGCCGCCGCCCTGATCGCCCTCGCGTTCATCGCCCCGGCCACGGAGATCGACGCGCTGCTCACGCTCGCCTTCGCCGCCCTGCTCACGAGCGGGCTCGTCGCCTACGAGGCGATCCGCTTCGCGGAGACGCGGCGGCGCATGCGCGGAGCGGCGGTCGGCGGTCCGCACTGACGTCCGCCGCGAGCGCCATTCACCGTTTCGTCACGCGCTTCGGGAGCGTTCCCCCCTATCGTTCTGGCATGAGCGGCGGACCTGGACGGCTTGCTCATCTGGTCGGGCGGCGACCCGACTACGGCGAGCTGCTCGACCTGCTCGGCCGGGCGGGGCGCAACGTCGAGCGAGCGACCGCGCTGCTGGGTGAGCTGATGCGCTCGTGGCCGGACGGTCGCGAGAGGCGCCCGGAGCTGGTGGACGTGGAGCACGACAACGACGCCGTGACCCACGACATCATCCACCACCTGCACGCGCGGCTGGCGGTGCCGTTCGACCCGAGCGACGTGCTCGCGCTGGCGTCGAGCCTCGACGACGTGGTGGACGACTCGGAGGAGGCCGCCGACCTGCTCGGCCTCTACCGCGTCGAGGCGCCGATGGACCAGGCGATCGCCCTGGCCGACACGCTCGCGTTGGCCGGCGCCGAGGTGGCCCGCGCGTTGAGCGGCCTCAACGACCTGCCCGCGATCCGGCCTCATCTGAACGAGATCGACCGGCTCGAGGACGAGGGCGACCGCATCCTGCGAGAGGGCCTGATCGCGCTCTTCGACGGCGGCGTCGACCCGATGGTCGTGATCCGCTGGAAGGACGTCTACGAGCGCGTGGAGTCCGCCATCGACGCCTGCGACCACGTCGCCCACACGCTGCGCGGGATAGCGGTCAAGCAGGCGTGACGAGCTTCAGTTCGGGCTGCTCGGGCGCCTCGCGGGAGCAGCCTGGCGAACGGCCGCCCGTGGCGGCTGATGTGGATCTCGTCGCCGGCTGCGGCGCGTTCGAGGTAGTAGCCGAAGCGGTTGCGGAACTCGTTGGAGCCAATCCAGACCGGCGCCTTTAGGCCCGAAGGAGTAGTGGAGCTGAGGGGACTCGAACCCCTGGCCTGCGCGCTGCCAGCGCGCCGCTCTTCCAGCTGAGCTACAGCCCCATCGAACTCGAAGTTCGATGCCAGATTAACGCAAGCCCGTTGGGAATTTAGCGGCGGTGTCAGGCGGAGCCAGATGCCCGCGCGTTCGACTGCGAGCTCGCCGGGCACGAGGTAGGACCGGTCGAGTTGACCGCAGTACACGGCCAAGAGGTCGATCTCACCTCGACCATACGAGCGTCTCTCATAGCCCGTCGGGGTGCACCAAGAACTCCGCAGGCTGACCTTGATGACGCTCGAGGCGTGGTCAATCGATCCCCATTTGCACTGCACCCGGAACAGGCGCCCGGCAATCTCGAAACCGAGGTCGTAGCGGCCGTGTTCGGCGAGGGGCTTCAGCACCGGAATCCCGAGCCTGGTGGCCGCGGCAGCGATCTCCGCCTCGGCGACGGCGCCCTTGCGATTGGGATCCATACGAACACATGTTCGCACGAGCCCTCCGGACGGAAGAGTCAGCCCACCGACCGCACCGGCGCCTCGCCCCAGAGGCTCTCCAGGCGGTAGTACTCGCGCGCCTCGGGGGTGAAGATGTGGGCCACCACGTCCCAGTAGTCGAGCAGGATCCAGCGGCTCTCGCGGTTGCCCTCGGTGCGGCGCGGGAGCAGGCGCTCCTCGTCGTGCTTGAGCGCCTCGTAGATCGCGTCGTGGATCGCCTTGGCCTGGCGCTCGCTCCCGCCCGAGCAGATCACGAAGAAGTCGGTGTAGGACACGATCCCGCGCAGGTCGATCACGCGGATGTCGATCGCCTTCTTGTCGGCGGCGATCGCTGCGATGCGCTCGGCGAGCGCGACGGAGTCCTGGAGCGAGGCGGCGCTCACGCGCTGACCTCCTCCTTCTCGGCTGCGCCGTAGAGGCCCTTTGACCCGATCAGGCTCACGACCTCCTCCGGCACGAAGTAGCGGATCGGCTTGCCCTGCCGGGCGCGCCGGCGCACAGACGACGACGAGACCTGGATCAGCGGCATGTCGAGGTAGCGCACCGCATCCGTGCCGCGTAGGCGGGCGATCTTGACCGCGATGGCGTTGCGGCTCCAGTTGACCCGCTCCACCACCGCGACGGTGGCCAGCTCGAGCACTTTCTCGGGCTCGTGCCAGTCGGGCAGCGCCGCCGCCTGGTCGCCGCCGAGGATCAGGAACAGCTGATGGTCCGGCTCGGCCTCGCTCATCGCGGCGAGGGTGTCGGCCGTGTACGAGGGACCGTCGCGGTCGATCTCGATGCGCGAGACGGCGAAGCGCGAGTCGCCCGCGATCGCCAGCTCCACCATCTCCAGGCGGACCTCGGCTCCGGGGTCGTCCTCGAGCTCGCGATGGGGAGGCTCCCCGGTGGGGACGAACAGCACCTGGTCGAGCTCGAGCTGGAGGAGTGTCTCCTGAGCGCACACCAGGTGCCCGATGTGCGGCGGGTTGAAGGCGCCCCCGAGGATCCCTACGCGCAAGGAGCCGACGACCTACTCCCGGACCTGGCCCGAGCCCTCGACGACGAACTTGTACGTGGTCAGCTCGCGCATCCCGATCGGGCCGCGAGCGTGAAGCTTCTGGGTGGAGTTCCCGATCTCGGCGCCCATCCCGAACACCGCTCCGTCGGTGAAGCGCGTGGAGGCGTTCACGTAGACGGCCGCGGCGTCGACGTCGGAGCGTGAACGCCTGGGCCGACTCGATGGAGCCGGTGACGATCGCCTCGGAGTGGCCGGAGCCGTAGCGGTTCACGTGCTCGATCGCCTCATCGAGCGAGTCGACCACCTTGACGGCCAGGATCAGCGCGTGGTACTCGGTCGACCAGTCCTCCTCGCCGGCGTCCGCGAGCGATCCGCCGAGCTCGCCGGCAAGGGAGCGGGTGCGCGCGTCGACGCGCAGCTCGACGCCCGACTCGCGCAGCTCGGACAGCGCCTGGGGCAGGAACTGGTCGGCGATGCCGGCGTGTACGAGCAGCGTCTCCGCGGCGTTGCAGACGGACGGGCGCTGCACCTTGGCGTTCACCGTGATCGCCACCGCGTCGTCGAGGTCCGCCGAGTCGTCGACGAACACGTGGCAGTTGCCCGCCGCGGCGTACATCACCGGCACCGTGGCGTGCTCCTTCAGCGCCGCCTTCAGCCCCTCGCCCCCGCGCGGGATGATCAGGTCGACCACGCCATCCTGCGTCGCGATCTGGCGCAGCTCGTCGCGGTCGCCGCCGTTCACGATCGAGATCGCGCCGTCGGGCACGCCGGCGCCGCGGGCGGCGGTCGAGGCCACCTGGGCGAGCACGGCGTTCGACTGGGCGGCGGTCGACGAGCCGCGCAGCACGATCGCGTTGCCCGACTTGAGGCAGAGCGCGGAGCAGTCGACGGTCACGTTCGGGCGCGCCTCGTACACCACGGCCACCACGCCGAGGGGCACCCGAACGCGCCGCACGTCGAGCCCGTTCTCGAGCCGGTGCCCGCCGATCGTCTCGCCCACGGGGTCGGGCAGCGCGACGATCGAGCGCACGTCGTTCGCGATCCCGGCGAGCCGCTCCTCGGTGAGCTTCAGGCGGTCGAGCAGACCCGCGTGCAGGCCGGCGTCCTCCCCCGCCTCCATGTCGCGCGCGTTGGCCTCGAGGATCTCCGCGGAGCGCAGCTCGAGCGCGTTCGCCATCGCCTCGAGCGCGCGGTTCTTGGTGGCGGTGTCGAGCCGCGCCAGCTCGCGGGCGGCGCGCTTCGCGCGCGCGCAGATGTCCGCGACGGATTCGGCGACGGTGGCCATTCGCCAAGGGTATCGGGAGCACTCAGGCGGGCGCGCGCGACCTCGTCGCGCCCGTCACCGCCCAGCGCCTGCCGGCAAAGCGCCAGCCGCAGGTTCCGAGCCGCGCCAGGATCAGCGCCACGAGCCCGACCCAGACGCCGACGATCCCGAGCCCGAGCGCGAGCGAGCCGAGCGCGATGGGGATGAAGACCCCCACCGACGCCGCCAGCATCGCCCACATCAGGAAGCGCGTGTCGCCGGCGCCGATCAGGATCCCGTCGAGCGCGAACACCGCGCCGTTCGCCGGCTGCATGAGCGCGAACAGCGGCCAGATCTCCTGCGCGCGGTCGATCACGTCGGGGTCGCTCGTGAAGACGCGCGGCAGCACGTCGATGAGCGCGAGCATCACGACGGCGAACAGCGCGCCCACCGCCACCGCCCACTCGATCATGCGGCGCGCCGCCCGGTAGGCGCCCTCGGCGTCGCCCGCGCCGAGCGAGCGCCCCACGATCACCTGGCCGGCGATCGCGATCGCGTCGAGGACGAGCGCCAGGAACACGAACAGCTGGAACGCGATCTGGTGAGCCGCCAGCGAGTCGTCGCCCACCCGGGCGAGCACGGCGCTCGCCACCAGGAAGGAGGCGTACAGCGACGCGGTGCGCACGAAGATCTCGCCGCCGATCCGGGCGAGCGGCCGCATCGCCTCGAGCGACGGTCGCCGCGAGCGCGCCGGCGCGCGCAGCAGGAACCAGACGAACGCCGCCCCCATGCCCGCCTGCGCGATGACGGTCGCCCAGGCCGAGCCGGCGAGCCCCCACCCGAAGCCGTAGATGAACAGCACGTTCAGCACCACGTTGGCCGCGTTCGCCACCACCACGATCACGAGCGGCGTCCTCAGGTCGGACACGCCGCGCAGGTAGCCCTGGCCCGCCAGCGCCACCAGCGCGAACACGAGCCCGATCGAGCCGATCCGCAGGTAGAGCACGGCGAGGTCGCCGGTGCGCCCGTCGGCTCCCATCAGGTCCACGAGCGGCACGGCGAGGCCGGCCGTGAGCGCGACCAGGGTCACCCCGATGCCCGTCGACAGCCAGAGCGCCTGCGCCGCGATCCGGCCCGCGGCCTCCTCCTCGCCGGCGCCGTGCAGGCGCGCGACCTGCGCGGTCGTCCCGTAGGTGAGGAAGTTGAACAGCGTGAAGGCGCCGCTCAGCAGGGTGGCCGCGATCGCGAGCGCCGCCAGCTCCTCTGTGCCGAGGTGGCCGACCATCGCGGTGTCCGCCAGCAGGTAGAGCGGCTCGGCCGCGAGCGCCCCGAGCGCCGGCAGCGCGAGCTTCGCGATCTCGCGGTCGTAGGGCGAGCGCAGCCGCATCGCCCTGAACCGGCCAGGCGCCCCGGGGGTCCGGGGGCGCGAGCCCCTGGGTGGCCTCACTCGAGGACGAAGTAGTCGCGGTGAACCGCTTCCTCGGTCGCGCGCGGCAACAGCTCGCGTACGGCGTCGGTCTTCATCCCCTTGATGCGACGCAGCTCCGCGGCCGAGTAGCCCACGATCCCCTTGCCGACGGCGCGACCGTCGCAGCGCACCTCCACCGCGTCGCCGGCCTCGAACTCGCCCTCGACCTCGACCACTCCCACCGGCAGCAGGCTCGTGCCGCGCTCGCGCAGCGCGCGCTCCGCGCCCTCGTCCACGAGCAGCCGGCCGTGGGTGGGCTTCGCGTACTTGAGCCAGAGCTTGAAGCTCGACACGCGCCCCTCCTGCGGCCGGAAGCGCGTGCCGCTGGGCTCCCCGGCGAGCGCGGCGGCCACCGCCGAGCGCTCCACCCCGCTCGTGATCGTGACGGGGATGCCGGCGGCCGTGGCCATCTCCGCGGCCACCACCTTCGAGCGCATGCCACCCGAGCCGAGCGGCGAGGTCGACAGGCCGATGTCGTAGCGCTCGAGGTCCTCGAGCTCGCTCACCTCGCCGATCAGCTCCGCGCCCGGATCCCTGCGCGGGTCGGCGCTGTAGAGGCCGCCCATGTCCGTGAGCAGCAGCAGCCGGTCCGCGCCGATCAGGATCGCCACCTGGGCGGCGAGGAAGTCGTTGTCGCCGAACGAGATCTCGTCGGTGGTCGTCGTGTCGTTCTCGTTGATCACCGGCACCACCCGCCAGCGCAGCAGCGTCTCGAGCGTGTGCCGGGCGTTCAGGTAGTGGGTGCGCGCGGAGAGGTCGAAGAAGGTCAGGAGCACCTGCGCCGAGCGCACGCCGCGCTCTTGGAGCAGCTCGTCGTAATGGCGGTAGAGCTTGCCCTGACCCACCGCCGAGGCCGCCTGGAGGCCCTCCATTGCCGTCGGGCGCATCGGCAGGTCCATCAGGCGCATGCCGCGGGCGATCGCTCCGGAGGTGACGACGATCACGTCGTCGCCCGCGCGGTGGCGCACGCTCACCTCGTCGCAGACGGCAGCGAGCACGTCGTCGCGCACCTCACCGCGCTCGTCGGCGACGATGCTGGAGCCGAGCTTCACCACCACGCTGGCCATCGCGTCTACAGGGTAGGACCGGCGGCGCGGGCGCTACTGGCCGGTGCCGCCCGCCAGCTTCCAGTCGCCGTCCTCCTTCTTCAGGCGTAGCACCCGCGGAGGCTGCTTCTGGCCTTGGAGCTCCAGCACGGCGGTCACCTCGGCGCTGTCGCCGTCGATCTCCGTCTTGCGGATCGCGGCGAGCTTGAAGTCGATGCCCACCACCGTGTCGAGCTGCTGCTTGCACGCCTCGCGCGCCTGGTCCCCCTTGGCGCCGGTCGACTGCTCGAGGAACTCCTGGGTCACGAGCTCCTCGCAGAAGGCGTCCTCGTCCCGGTCGTTCGTCGCCTGGACGAAGTCGCGCACCGTCTGCTCGACGTCCTCCTCGTCGTCGCCGCCGCCCCCGCAGGCGGGAAGCGCGGCGAGGAGCGCCAGGAGCACGGGCAGGGTGCGGCGGTGAGCCATCCGCGGGGTTGTAGCGGAACGCCTCACTGGAACGGCGCACCGGGGTCGAGCTCGAACACGATGCCGCCGATCTCCACGTCGTCACCGGGCTCGAAGCCCGCCGCGGCGAGCGCCTTGATCACGCCGAGCGCTCGCAGCCGCTCCTCGACGTAACGGAGCGCCTCCTCGTTGTCCACGTCGTGCCGGGCGATCAGGCGCTCGATGCGCTCCCCCGTCACCCGGAACGCGCCGTCCCCGAGGCGCTCCACCCGGAACGCATCGTCCGCGCCCGGCCGGTAGACACGGTGGGTCGCCGGCAGCTCCGCCTCGTGTGTCCCGGGCTGCTCGGCCGGTACCTGCTCGAAGATGGCGTCGCGGAGCGCCTCGAGGCCCTCCCCCGTGGCCGCCGAGGTCGCCAGCACCGGCAGCCCGAGGCGGGCGCGCCACGAGTCGATCGCGGCGGCGACCTCGGCGGCCGGGACCAGATCCGCCTTCGAGAGGCAGAGGATGCGCGGCAGCGCCGCCAGGCCGTGACCGTGCTCCCCGAGCTCGGCCTCGACGGTCGCGTGGTTCAGCTCCGGGTCCGAGCCGTCGAGGGGGGCCAGGTCGAGCACGTGGACGAGCACGCGGCAGCGCTCCACATGGGCGAGGAACTCGTGACCCAGGCCCGCTCCGCCGCTCGCGCCCTCGATCAGCCCGGGAATGTCGGCCAGCACCAGCTGGCGGTCGGCTCCCTCGAGCGTGCCGAGCACCGGCTCGATCGTGGTGAACGGATAGTCCGCGACCTTCGGCTGCGCGCGCGTCAGGCGCGCAAGGAGCGAGGACTTGCCGGCGTTCGGCAGGCCCACGAGCCCGGCGTCGGCGAGCAGCTTGAGGCGCAGCTCGAGCCGGCGCTCCTCCCCCGGCAGACCCTGCTCCGCGAAGCGGGGCGACTGGCGCGTGGCGGTCGCGAACTGCTTGTTGCCGCGCCCGCCCCCTCCGCCGCGCGCAACGACCGCGCGCTGGCCGCCCGCCAGCAGGTCCCAGCGGTCGCCGGTCTCGGGATCCTCGACGACGGTCCCCGGCGGCACGCGCACCTCCATCGGTCCCGGCGTGGCGCCGTGCTTGTTCTGTCCCTGCCCGTGTCCGCCGCGCCGCGCCTTGAAGTGGGCGCCGCGCCGGAAGCTCGACAGATCGCGCAGAGACGCGTCGCAGACGATCGCCACCTCGCCCCCGCGACCGCCGTCGCCGCCGTCGGGACCGCCCTTGGGCACGTGTGCCTCGCGGCGGAACGACACGACGCCGTTGCCGCCGTCCCCGCCCTTCACGTAGATGCGCGCACGGTCGTGGAACACGCCGCCGCGATCGTAGTCCGCGGCGAGAAGAGGGAGGGGCTAGTCCGCCTGGGGCTCGACCGAGATCACGCGGCCGCGACGCCCGTGCGCGAACTGCACGGTGCCGGCGCGGGTCGCGAAGATCGTGTCGTCCTTGCCGAGCCCGACGCCCTCGCCGGGCTTGAAGCGCGTGCCGCGCTGGCGCACGATGATCTCGCCGCCGCTCACGCTCTCGCCGGCGAACACCTTCACGCCGAGGCGCTTGGCGTTCGAGTCGCGGCCGTTGCGGCTCGAGCCGAGGCCCTTCTTATGAGCCATCCGAGTCCTCCCGCTTCTTGGCGGCCGACCTGCGCGCCCCCGCCTTGATCGAGTTGATCTCGAGGCGGGTGAGGTGCGAGCGAGCGCCGTAGCGACGCTTGTAGCCGCGCTTGGGCTTGAACTTGAGCCCGTGGATCTTCTTGCCACGCTCGTGCCCGGTCACGGTGGCCTGGACCTTGACCTTGCCGAGCTCGTCCGCGGCCATCAGCGACTTGTCGCCGTCGGCGAACAGGAGCGGCTCGAGCTCGACCTTGTCGCCCTCGTCGGCGGACATGCGATCGACGACGATCGAGTCGCCCTCCTCGACGCGGTACTGCCTACCGCCAACTCTGACCACTGCGTAGCTCATGAGAAAGGCGCCGCTCGGGGAGCGGGCGCCGACGGCGAGTCTAGCGAGTCCCGGGCGCTCTCCCGCCTCGACTGGGCGACGAGCAGGCCGCCCGCCACGAGCGCGGCGCCGGCCAGCGCCTGGGCGGTGATCGGCTCCGACTCGATGAGGGCGCCGAGCGCCAGCGCACCGAACGGGATCAGCATCGCGATGAACGAGATCGCCTGGGCCGTGAGGTGGCGCAGCAGCACCATCAGCCCGACGAACGGGATGGCGGAGCCCACGATCGCCAGGTAGAGGATCGAGCCCACGGACTCGCCGCTCCAGACGAAGTCGCCCCAGCTTTCGGACGACGCGGATGCGAGCAGGAGGAGGATCCCGCCCGCGAGCATGCCCCAGCCGTTCACGACGATGGCGTCGAGCCGCCCGCCGTCGCGCAGCTTGGTCGAGATGTTGCCGATCGAGGCGCCGAGCGGCGAGAGGACCACCGCGAGCGCCCCGGCCGCCGCCAGGTCCTCCTCGCCGAGGTCGAGGCTCTCGGAGAACGCCAGCGCGAGCCCGCCGAGCGCGATCAGCACGCCGAGCAGGAGGCGCGCGCGCAGCGGCTCGTCGTGCAGCAGCAGCGCTCCGATCATCGCCGTGTAGAGGGGCATGACGCCGAACAGCACCGCCGTGAGCCCCGAGGGGATGTACTGCTCGCCCCAGTAGACGAGCCCGTAGGTGAGCGCGAACGGGAACAGCGCGAGCAGCCCCGCAAGCAGCCAGTCGGTGCGGAGCGGGCGCCTGGTGAGCGCGGCGAAGCCGAGCAGGAGCAGCCCGGCCAGCGCGAACCGGATCCCGGCTCCCAGCAGCGCCGGGGCGTCCTCCAGGCCGATCTTGATCGCCACCCAGGTGCTGCTCCAAATTGCGACCAGCAGCCCGTACAGCAGAATCAGCGAGCCCCGAGACACCGGTCCAGGATGGCAACCCGCTGCTGGATGCCATCTTCGGACGGGCGTTGGTGGCCCTGGGCGACGATCGGGACGGACATGCGGCCGGGGTCTGGGTCGGCCGCTCCGCGGCAGGCGTGGATCATTCGGTATTCAGCGCGGTAAATGCCGCAACCGTGCTACTGCGCTCAATGCTCAACAGACGTAGCTTCGATAGGGCAGCCGGATTCCCGAACACCCCTTGCGTCGTCGGGCCAGGCGGCGCACGCGTGTGCCTTTGGGTTTCCGGCCCAGCTCGTCTTTGTGCCTTGGCACGCGACCGCGTGCCATTCCGTAGAGGAAGGGACTCGCATGAGGAAGTGGAAGACCGGCGCGGGCGCGCTGTTGGCCTCGCTTGCCATCGGACTTGCGGGGGTCGCGCTGGTCGCCTGCGGCGACGACAGCGACGAGCCCGGTGTCGACCAAGCGAAGGCCGCCACGCAGGAAGCGCCTGATGCGGGCACCGCAAAGCGGCTTGAGACGTACCTAAAGAACAGCGCGAAGCAGCTCCCGGCAGGCCACGCGAAGGGGGGCATGGTCATCAGCTTCGTTGAGGTGAGCAACGGGGAGCTGAAGGTCTGGACGTTCCTCAACTCCGACCTCGCGGGGGAAGAGTCGAAAGCCGCCAAGGTCTGCCGGGTGGCGAAGGAATCAGGGGTGCCCGAGGCGAAGGGCGCGGTCGTGGTCGACGGCGGCGGTGTCGAGCTACAGCGCTGCTAAGTGCGGCCCCGTGGCGCGTCGGGGATCGGCTGAGGATTCGTGGCCTAGCCGAGCCGGATCAGCCCCCGGACGGACCTTGGGGCGCTGGAACTTGCCCGGCTGACCGCCGCGAGCCGGGTTTGGGGACGCTTTGGGCACTAGGCACGCTCCGTTCAATTTGTACGCGCGGCAGCAACCGGCGGTCTGCTGCCTTGCAGACGCGCACTGGCGACCCTCCCCTTCCCCGGGGGATACTCGTCTGGCGATGTCGCAACAGAACGTGGCGGTGGTCCGCCAGGGATGGGACGCGTGGGTTCGCGGCGACCTGCCCGGCGTCTTTCGGATTTGCGATCCCGAGATCGTTTGGGATACGAGCCACTTTCACGATTGGCCCGAGGCCGCGTATCACGGAATAGCGGGTGTCGGGCGCTTCCTGAGCGAGTGGCTCGAGGTGTGGGATGAGTACGCAGTCGACGTTGAAGACGTCATGGCCGTCCCTGACGGGCGCGTCGTGAGTCTGATCCTGCAGCGAGGAAAGGGCCGGAGCAGTGGCCTCGCGATGAAGATGGAGACGGCCATGGTCGCGACGGTGCGCAACGGCAAGGTCATCCGAATGGACAACTACGAGGACCGCGCCGAGGCCCTCGAAGCCGTGGGTCTAGTCGTCCTGGATCACACCGGGACGCGTGAGCGACCAGATCACCCACACGTCGAGCGCGATCACGACGATCGCCCAGAAGGGGTAGTAGGGGATGAAGAAGAAGTTCGCCAGCGCGCTGAGTCCGGCCAGGAAGATCCCCACGACCACCGCCCAACCGGCGCCGATGAACAGGCCCCAGGCGGTGAATACGAGAAGCAGCCCGAGTAGCAGGTGGATCCATCCCCACGCGCTCGTGTCGAGGTCAAACGTGTAGTTGCGCGTGACGACGAAGAACTCGTCATCGATGATCGCGCTCAGCCCCGCGACCACTTGGAAGAAACCGATCAGCATGAGCACGACCGCGGCGAATGTAATCCCGCCGACAGCCCACCCCGACACTCGCTGATCCCCGCTTGTCCGGTCGTTCGCCATGGCGGCGCTCCTCTCTCGTCCTCGACACAGGCTCGGCCGATAGGTTCGCCGCGCGCCGCCCGGACCCTGCTTTCACTGGCGACCCTCCCCCCTCCCGGGGGATACTCGTCTGGCGATGTCGCAGGAGAGCGTGGATCTGGTTGCCGAAGGCCTGCGCGAGTTTCAAGCAACCTTGCGCGCAGCGGAGTCTGCGCCGGCGGACTTCGTCTGGGACCTGAGCACCCTTGAAGGCTGGCCCGACGCTGTGCAGTACCTCGGGCCGGAGGGATTCAACGAGTTCATCGCCAAGTGGACCGAGGCGTACGACGAATTCGAGCAACGGACCGAGGAACTGTTTGACGCTGGGGACCAGGACGTCGTTTCCATCATCAGCCAGCGCGGGCGTCCGAGGGGAAGCCAATCCTGGGTCCATCTCCGGTTCGGCGTCGTCTGGACGGTCGCGGATGGGGAAATAAAGCGCGGACGAGTCTTCAGAACCGCCGAGGAGGCCCTCGAAGCCGTGGGGCTGTCGGAGTAGGCGATGTCGCGGGAGAACGTGGAGCTTCTGCGCCGCATTTCGAGTTGTTTTCCCACCGCGAGATGGACTGGGACGCGGTCTTCCAGCTCCTCGATCCCGACATCGTTTGGGAGGTCCGTTCGGACTTTCCAGACGCCGGCATCTACAGCGGCCACGAGGGGGTCAGGCAGCTGTCCGAGACATTCGATGAAGCGGTCGAGCAGACCTGGTACCGGCCTCTCGAGTACATCGACACCGGCAATCGCGTTGTCGTGCCGCTTCGGTGGGGCGCAGGACTGGGGATCGGAAGCGGGGCCGCGTTCGCCGAACGTGAGGAGACGTGGGTATTCACGCTGCGCGACGGCAGAATCCGCCACGTGGGCGAATACGCGACCAGAAGGGAAGCCCTCGAAGCCGTAGGGCTGCAGGGGTAGCCCCCGCATTCGCTAGCCAGAATCTCGTCAGCGCAACTTGCGGGCGAAGAACTCGAGCGCGGCGCGGGTCTTCGTCTCCTGCTCCGCCTCCATGTCGACACCCCGTCCCGCCAGGTACGCGCGAGATTCGGCAGTCACCTGGAAGGCCTCGTCGGGGCGGCACTTGGTCGACAGCTCGAGGATCCGCGAGCCGTCCGGGTACAGCCACATCTCCGCCACGAGCTTGCGGCGGTAGCCGGCCGGCGAGAACTTGAGCTTGAGCACGTGCACGGGGCCGAGCACGCGGAGGTCGTCGAGCTCGAGGCCGTCGGGCGCGTGGTCGGAGTAGAAAGCACGCTGCTCCTTCGAGAACAGCTTCGACACCCGGCGCTCGCCCGCCGCGACCTCCGCGACGTCCGTGGTTCCGAGCTCGCCCTTGTAGGAGGCTGAGCAGACGTGGCCGCCGGGGAGCGCGTCGAGCTCGACGTTCACGCGCTTGGCTCCGCGCACTCCGGCGGGCAGCTCGTTCGGCACGACCGGACGCAGCTTGACGACCGAGTCGTCGGGCTTGCCCTGCGTGCGCCGGGCACGGACGACCACGCCCGCGCTGTCCAGGTCGAGGCGCGGGTTGTCGAAGAAGTAGACCTGGCGGATGATCGCGTCGAGCGGGTCCATCCCGAGGGCCATCGCGATCGAGGCCGCCTCCTCGTCCGGCACCGTGAGCTTCAGCTCCACGCTGTCGACCTGGCGCAGAAGGGCCACCAGCTCTGCAAGCTGCTCGTCCGTGAGCCGTGGCGAGAATTTCTGGGCGCTGGGCACGCGAGGTCGAGTGCCAGCCTACACCCGTGAAGCCGGCGTCACCCGGGTAATGTCGTTCCGATGCGAGCGCCGATCGAGCTGGATCTCCACCTACCGAACTTCAACTACCCCGGCGTGGGGCCGGAGCAGGTGTTCGACAGGCTCGTCGACATCGCCACGTCGGCCGAGCGGGCGGGCTTCACGTCCGTGACGCTGATGGACCACTACCACCAGATCCCGGGGGTCGGCCCGCCACAGAACTGGATGTTCGAGGGCAACACGATGCTCGCCGGCATCGCCGCGCGCACGCAGACGATCGGATTGGGCCTGCTGGTGGGCGGCGTGACCTACCGAAACCCGGCGCACCACGCCAAGATCACCACGACGCTCGACGTGATCTCCGGCGGTCGAGCGTTCCACGGCGTCGGCGCGGCCTGGTTCGAGGGCGAGCACGATGCCTACGGCTTCGCGTTCCCGCCGCTGAAGCAGCGCTTCGAGCTCCTCGAGGACCACCTGCGGATCGCCCGCGCCATGTTCACCGACGGGCAGGCAACCGTCGCCGGCGACCACAACTCGGTCACCGAGGCCTACAACAACCCGAAGCCGCTGCGCGGGGACATCCCGATCGTCGTCGGAGGCAGCGGCGAGCGCAAGACGCTGCGCATGGTCGCCCAGTACGCGGACGGCTGCAACCTGTTCGGCGACCCCGAGCGCGCCCGCCACCTGCTCGGCGTCCTGGACGGCCACTGCGAGCGGCTCGGACGCGACCCCGGCGAGATCACGAAGACCTCGATGGCGGGTATCGCGATCGCCGAGAGCGAGGAGGGCGCACGCGCCAAGCTCGACGCCATGCGCGCCGCGGGAGTGCCCGAGCAGCGGATCGCGAACACGACGGCCGGCACGCCCGACCGGATCCTCGAGCGCGCGCATGCCCTCCGCGATGTCGGCATCGAGGGACTCACGATCACGATGCCGGACTCCCACGATCTCGAGGCAGTGACGCTGGCCGGCGAGACGCTGGCGCCCGTGTTCAACCCGGAGCGGTAGCTCGGTGCGGCGCGAGCCGCCACAGCTCCGCGACGGCGAGGCCGAGCACGATCCCGAGCGCGCTCCAGGCGGCGCGCTCGGCCGCGACCGCGACCCCCTGGTAGTCAACCGCGCTGATCGTGAGCAGGGCCGTCGGCGTGATCAGCACAACCAGCCAGAAGTAGCCGCGTGAGAGCAGCGCGAAGAGCAAGAAGGCCGCGATGCCCTGCGCGGCGACCATCAGCCACTCGGCGCCGGTCGCGATCGTGAGCAGGGCGATCACGGCCGTCCCCACGAGCGTGCCGGCAGCGCGCTGCACGGCGCGCACGTCGCTCGCGTGCTCCTCCGGTTGCAGCACGGCCAGCACCGTGAGCGGGACCCAGTAGCCGTGCTCGAGGCCCAGCGACTGGTAGAGCAGCGTCGTCGCGGCGACGATCGACGCGAGCCGCAGGGCGTGCGCGCGCAGGAGCGCGTCGCCGGCGATCGCGTCGCGGAGCTGCCGCGGCGCCTCGCTCGAGCACGCGCCCGAGCGGCGGGGCGGCGGCGTCCGGCGGCGGCGCGTCGCGCCCGTGCGCGACGACCATGAGCACGAGCCCGACGAAGGATCCGACCATGAACCAGAGCGTGCGCGTCCCGACGTCGAGCGACCCCGCCGGGATCCCGTTCGCGATCACGAAGATCGCCCCGATCACGAAGCCGGTCAGGCCGCCGCTGGGACCGAACGTGCGCAGGAACGCCGCGAGTCCGACCACGACGAAGGCGACCGCCGCCGACGCCGCCGCGCTGTCCTGAACCGCGGTCGCCAACGCGAACGACGCCCCGCACCCGAGCGCCGCCGCCGTGCCCCACCCCAGACGCGCTCGCAGGTCGCCACGCGGCACGGCCAGCGCGGCGTTGAGGCCACCGAAGCAGGCCGCCACCCCGATGTCCGGCTCGCCGGCCGCGACGCCGAGCACCAGCGGCAGGCAGCTCGCGACCCCGCCGGCGAGGCCGGCGAGCACGTCGATGCCGCGCCGCTCGACGCGGAAACGCCTCCGTCCACAGCCCACTCAGCGGCATCCGCGGCTCAGCCTACGGGTCTTGCGCGCGGCCGGTTACGCTGCCGGACGCGATGACGACCTCAACCGATGCCCAGGGAGCGATAGAAGCCGAGGCCCGCTACGGAGCACACAACTACGATCCGCTCCCGGTCGTCCTCTGCCGAGGGGAGGGCGTCTGGGTCCGCGACGTGGAGGGCCGCCGCTACTTCGACGCGCTGTCGGCCTACTCGGCGCTCAACCTGGGTCACCGCCACCCGCAGCTGCGTCCAGGCTGCCGGCGAGCAGCTCGAGCGGCTGACGCTCACGAGCCGCGCCTTCCACAACGACCAGCTCGGGCCCTTCTGCATCGAGCTGGCGGAGTTCTGCGGCGCCGACCGCGTGCTGCCGATGAACACGGGCGCCGAGGCCGTCGAGACCGCGATCAAGCTCGCCCGCAAGTGGGGCTACGAGCGGAAGGGCGTGGCTGCCGACCGGGCTCAGATCGTGGTCTGCGCGGGCAACTTCCACGGCAGGACGACCACGATCGTCGGGTTCTCCGACGATCCGCTCGCGCGATCCGGGTTCGGGCCGTTCGGACCCGGCTTCGTCACCGTCCCCTACGGCGACGCCGACGCCCTGCGCGCGGCGGTCGGGCCGGACACGGTCGCCTTCCTCGTCGAGCCGGTCCAGGGCGAGGCCGGAGTGATCGTGCCGCCCGACGGATACCTCGCCGCTGCGCGGGCGATCTGCGACGAGGCCGGGACGTTGCTCGTGGCCGACGAGATCCAGTCCGGCCTCGGCCGTGCCGGCCGGCGCTTCGCCTGCGACCACGAGGACGTACAGCCCGACCTCTACGTGCTGGGCAAGGCGCTCGGTGGCGGCATCCTGCCGCTGTCGGCCGTGGCCGGCCGGGATGACGTCCTCGGCGTGCTGCGCCCCGGCGAGCACGGCAGCACGTTCGGCGGCAACCCGCTCGCATGCGCCGTCGGACGCGAGGTCCTGCGCCTACTGGCGGACGGCCGGCTGATCGAGGAGTCCGCCGAACTGGGCGATCGCGCGGCCGCCCGGCTGCGCGCCGCCGCCCATCCCGCAGTGCGCGAGGTGCGGCAGCGCGGCCTGTGGCTAGGAATCGAGCTGGTCGCTGACGCGCCGTCGGCGCGCGAGGCGAGCAAGCGTCTGATGGACCGCGGCGTGCTCGCCAAGGACACCCAGGAAACAACGCTGCGCCTGGCACCGCCACTCACCGTCACCGCCGAGGAGCTCGACTGGGCACTCGAGCGCCTGGAGGCGGTGTTGGCGGAGCTGGGCTAGTGGCTGACACCCGACCCTTCAGGCCCTAAATCGACCCGAGGCCCCGCCAATCGGTGATCGAGATCGCCTGCTCGAGCGGTCGTCGCAAGGCTCGGCTACGTGTCCCGCGCCAGCGCGACAGGATCGCCGCCGGGGAGCAGGTCGCGCATCTCCTCCGGTAGGAAGGGCAGGTCGAGCAGGCTGAGCTTCACCCCGCTGCGGCGCTGGTAGCGCTCGGGGTCCAGCCGCACGACGAGGCCTGCCCGCGGTCGCAGGCGAACCTCGAGCGCCTCGCCGGGCTGCATCCGTCGCACGATCGTGCCGTCCACCTGGAGCGCCGGCTGGCCGCTGCCTTCCAGCAGCGCAAGCGCGATCGGCTCGGCGGCCGAGATCACAGCCGCTCGGGCGATGCCGGATATCGGCGCCACTGGGCTGATGACCACGGCGTCGAGCATCGGCGATACGACTGGTCCTCCCGCCGCGTACGAATAGGCCGTAGAGCCGATCGGCGTGGCAATGACGAGAGCGTCGCAGCGGTATCGCCCACTCGCGCGTCCGTTCATCGTCAGCGACGCGTGTACCGCTCCCTCGCCGGGCACGCTGGCGAGGGCGATGTCGTTGAACGCGATCGACTCCTCGTAGCCATCTGTCAGCACCGCCGCGCTGTGTTCCTCGATGGTGTAGTCGCCCGTTTCGAGCCGGTCGAGCGCGGAGTCGAGCTCCTGTGGCTGGATCTCGACCAGGAAGCCGCGGCTTCCGAGGTTCACGCCGAGGATGGGGACGGGCCGCCCAGCGACGAGTCGCAGCGCGCCGAGCATCGTGCCGTCGCCGCCGAGACTGATCAATGCCTCGGCCTGATCGATCAGCTGACCGTCGCTCACCAGCTCAACGTCGTCGGGTAGGCGCGCGGCGTCCCGGGCGTCGGCGATCACCTGTTTGTCGTGTGACCGCGCCCAGCTGATGAGCCTCTCGACCACAGGCGTCGGGTCGCTGCGCGGATGGAGGACGAGCCCGACTCGCGCACTCGCCTTGAGCGTCGCCATGCCTGCAATCGTCGCATGTCCAACCCCGGCCCTCAGCCGCACGTCGACCGACCTGCTCAGCACGACGAAGCTGAACAGGCCTCAGCGAGCTCCCAGGACGCCCTCCATGTAGACCCCCGCGGCCTCGGACGCCCCATCGGGATCGCTGCCCTCGAGGCGGGAGTTCAGGTAGGCGGCGTACCAGTCAAACCAGTTGTGCTCCGGGGCGCTTTGCTCGTAAGGGTGGTGCCGCTCGCCCGTCTCCCGTAGCAGCTCTGCAAGGGTGGCAACGTCCATCGGTGATTCCTCCTTGTCGTCAGCGGCCGGAGCCGCCTTGATCTAGGTAGGGACTGGCGGGGTCGACAGCTCTTGCTTCCCCGTCTGGGTCTCGAGCTCTGTCAGCGTGGACAAGAACGCCTCCGAGAAGCTCGGGAACGGCTGGATCACGTCGAACAGCACGGAGAGCGGCACGCGCGCGCGGATCGCCACCGTCGCCTGCTGAAGCCACTCGCCCGACTCCGGTCCCAGCGCGTATGCCCCGGTGAGCCGCTCGCCGTCCGACAGGAGCGTCATGAACCCGGGGCGCTCCGCGTACGCACGCGTGTAGGTGGAGGTGCGCGGCACCTCCGAAAGCGGGACCGTTGCGGACAGAGCTGCCTCGGGCTCGCCGACGGACGCCGCCTGGGGATCGGTGAAGACCACTCGCGGGACGGCCTCGTAGTTCGCGGTCCGGCTGCGTCCAAGGATGTTGTCGGCGGCCACGCGGCCCTGGTACTTGCCCATGTAGGTGAGCGGCCAGACGCCGGTCGCGTCGCCGATCGCCCACACGCCGTCCGTCACGCGCATCCGCTCGTCGACGGGGACCCCCTGCTTCGTCGGCTCGATGCCGACAGTGTCGAGCCCGACTCCATCGGCACGCGCTCGCCTGCCGGTCGCCACGAGCAGACGCTCCCCGCGCAGCTCGTCGCGCCCGGCGAACTCGACCACGTAATCGTCGCCATCGCGGCGGACCCGGCTGGCGTGCTCGCCGAAATGGAGCTCGATCCCGTCCGCCGCGAGCGCGGTCCCCAGCGCGTCGCCCAGCGGCTTCGGTTCGCGCGGGAGCACGTGGTCCATGCCCTCGACGAGAGCCACGGAGGCACCGAGGCGTCGCACCGCCTGCGCCATCTCGACCCCGACCGGCCCGCCGCCCAGCACGAGCAGCCGGCGCGGCACCTCGGTCAGCGCGGTCACCTCGCGGTTCGTCCAGACGCCCTCGAGCTCGTCCAAGCCGGGCACGGGCGGGAACACCGGATCGGACCCGGTCGCGATCACGACATGGGAGGCGCGATAGGTCTCGTCGTCCACCTCGACGCTCCCGGGGCCGGCCAGGCGCCCGGTCCCGCGAAGCACCTCGATCCCCTTCCCCTCGAGATAGGCGGCCTTGGCCCCATCCTCGTAGTCCCCCACCATGAAGTTGCGCCACTCGAACGCGCCCTCGGGTCGGACCCCCCCGCTCACGGCTTCGCGGGCGCCCGGCGCCTCGCGCGCCGCCTGCAGCGCCTCACCCGGACGCAGCAACGTCTTCGACGGGATGCAAGCCCAGTAGTCGCACTCGCCCCCGACCCGTTCGCGCTCGACGATCGCCACCCGCAGGCCGGCGTCCGCAAGACGCCCCGCGCAATGCTGCCCCGCCGGACCGGCGCCGATGACGATGACGTCGAACTCGCGGGTGCTGCCCATCGTGATGACCTTTCGTCGGGTGGGCCCGGCCGAGCGTATACCGGGGATCAGCCGAAGTCGAGCCAGCGGATGGCGCCTTCGCCTCGCGCGACGAATCGGTGCGAGTATCAGCGCTCGATGGGTGAGATCGCGCAACACCCGGTGACGCTGTTTGGCCGTCGTGGCCAGGCGGCCGCGGAGACTGCGCTGGAGTTCTTGAACGCAATGAGGTCTCGCTTCGCTGGGTCGACCTCGATCTCGATCCCATGGCGGACCTGCTCGCGCGTGACGAGCTGGAGGCCGCGGTCCAGCCGGTTGCACTGTTCGCCGACGGCAGCCGGCTCGAGGCTCCGGCGACCTATGCGGAGCCGACGCCGGGGCGGCTCGATCCGACCCTCGTGAACGACTATCTGGCGTCCGCGCTGTGGCGAGCCGAGCTGGCGAGCCGGGCCGGCCTGCCTACCCGCCCTCGCCACGACGACTACGACCTGCTGGTTGTCGGCGCCGGTCCGGCGGGGCTGACCGCCGCCGTCTACGCCGCCTCGGAAGGAAAGCGAACCCTCATCGTCGAGCTCCATGCGCCCGGCGGCCAGGCGGGCACCAGTTCTCGGATCGAGAACTACCCCGGCTTCCCGGAGGGGATCGGCGGCGCCGAGCTCGCCGATGGCGCCTATCGGCAGGCGGAGCGCCTGGGGGCGGAGTTCCTGATCGGGGTTCTCGTGGTCCACGCCAGGCCGCAGGCCGATGGAAGCGTCGAGATCGAGTTGTCGAGCGGCTCGACGATCCGGACGCGCAGCGGCGTGATCGCAACCGGAGTCGCCTACCGTCGGCTCGACGTCCCGGGCATCGAGCAGCTGATCGGTCGAGGCGTGCGCTACGGGAGCCCATCGGGAGAGGCGCTGAGGTATACGGGCCGTCGGGTTGCGGTCGTCGGTGGCGCCAATTCGGCGGGCCAGGCGGCGCTGCACCTCGCCGACCACGCCTCCCAGGTGACGATGTTGGTTCGAAGCGACTCGCTGGAGCGCGGGATGTCGCGCTACCTCGTCGACCGGATCGAGCGGCACGACCGAATCGCGGTGCGGACACGAACCGAGCTCGTTGCCGGCCATGGAGATGACCGCTTGGAGAGCGTGACGATCGAGGGGCCCGAGGGCGAGCAGACCCTCCCCACCGACGCCGTGTTCGTCCTGATTGGCGCGGAGCCGCTGACCGCTGGCGTCGAGGACTGGCTTCGCTGCGACGAGGGCGGCTACTTCATGACCGGTCGGGATCTCCTAGAGGGTTCCGACCGATCGTGGTGGCCGCTCGAGCGCGATCCGCTCTTCCTCGAGTCGAGTCACCCCGGACTCTTCATTGCCGGCGACGCGCGCCACGGTTCGATCAAGCGAGTCGCCTCCGCCGTCGGTGACGGCGCCATGGCCGCGTCGCTGGTCCACTCCTACCTGACCGATCTGGACAGACGCATCGCGCCGGCCTGACACCGGGATGCGACCTCAACCGGGGGCCACATCCACTGCAAGATCGGGATTCCGGGGGAAGGACGGAACTGAAGCAGGCCGCGTGTCCCTTGAACCTTCACTCGGCGAAGAGCCAGGGTGAGGCGTTCCCGATCAGCCCCGGCGAGGTGCAGGCAGGCGCCGAGGACCAAGATGGTGTCATAGCCCTCCAGAGCGACGAATGAGGGCGCCTCCCCGAGGCGTTGCTCGAGACGCGAGGAGATCCTCGCGCCGAACTCACTCAAGCCAGGCGGAAGGTACCGGAGGTAGGGCACGCCGAATCCGAGGCGACCAAGGAGCTGGGACCACTCCGGAAACTCCGCGCGGCCGGCGGGATCGCCCACCAGCAGGCGATCGAACCGACCGTCAGATCGCACCGCTCTGACTATCCCGGCCAATGGATCGGGATAGGGCACGAGCAGCAGAAGAGCTCCGACGTCGTCGATCTCAGCCAGACGGTCGACGACCTCTTGGGCCGAGTGGTCGGTCACATCGATGCTCACGCAGAGAGCGTCCTCCTCGCCAAGACGCGCCTCGATCACCGCTGCACCGGACGACCAGTATTCGTCCGGAGCGATGGCGAATGCAACGCGACGGTGCCCCGCTGCCAAGAGAAAGTCGGCATACACGCGCCAGCCATGGGACTGTGGCGGCGCGATACGGGCGACGCAGTCCGTTGGGTCCGACGTGAGTTTGTCGAGCGTCGCGCAGGAACACACGAATGGCAGCCGGCGCGAGCGCGCCAGCTCGGCCAGTGGCCGCGCGACCGAGCTGTGGAACTCGCCGACAACCGCCACAACACCCTCCGCGCAAAGGTCGTGAAACGCGGACATCGCGCGATCCGGATTGCCCCCTGTGTCGCGCAACCTCAGCTCGACGAACCGCCCATCGACACCCCCTCCCTGGTTGAGGTCCTCCACGCCAAGCTCCAGCCCGGCCTTCAAGTGACGCCCTGCTGCCACGAATCCGGGGCTCGTGAGCGGTGCGAAGGCACCAACCCTGATCGTCTGACCGCCCATCAGTCGAGCCGGCACAGCTCGTAGTGCAGGGTGCGGTAACGCATGAGGCGATGGGTGACGGGAACAAGAACCGCCTGCAGGATCCGGTGGCGATGGGCAAGAGCGCGCGCAGCGCGTCGGGCCTCGATCGCCGCCCAGCAGCCTCGCCCGGGCGCGGACCGCTGGGCCTGTCGGCGCTCCGCGAAAGGTTGAGGGCGCGACCGTGACCTCCGGGTTGTTCGCCAGTCGCTTCGCCTTCCCGGTCTTGTGCCAGGTTCGGAAATAGGCGCGACATCCTTCGAAGGCGATGCTCACCGGTGTCTGCACCTGTGCGCCTTCGCGCTTGTAGGTCGTCAGAAGGATGGTCTTGGCGCCGCTGAGATGCGCGAATGTGCCGCTTGTCTTGGTCTCCGTGGGGGAGGTCACAGGGCGTCGTGGTCAAGTCCGAGCACGCCGGCGACCGCACGCGCCGCCAGCACCTCGTCGTGCGGCACCTGTCCGGCGACTTGGATGACCGTGCCCTCCAAGGCCCCGAAGAAGGCGAGCGCGACAGCTCTGACCGGGGGGCCCTCTGGGATGCTCCCCATCCTGCGCCCCGCGGCGATCAGGCGGGCGACACGCTTCACCCCTGCTTGTGAGATCCGCTCGATCTCCCGGCCCACGGGGTGGTCCTGGCCGCTGAACTCGACCCTGAGCGCCATCACAACCCGGGCGATGTCTCGCCGGCAGAAAACAGCATGGCCGCGCGCCAGCGCGATCAGCTCCGCGACCGGGTCGGCGTACTGCCTGGCCGGCTCGCCCACCTCGCGCAGCCAGTTCTCGTTGACCCACTCGATGACCGCCAGCGCCAGATCCTCCTTGTCCTTGAACTGGTGATAGAGCGCGCCGCGGGTGTAGCCGGCCTCGCTGGCCACCTGCTCCAAGACGAGGTTGCCGTAGCCATGGCGCGAGAGCCCCCTCGCAGCGGATTCGAGCAGAGCGCTGCGGCTGCGTACGCGTCGGTCGGCCTGTGTCAAGCGGCCCGTCATTTCGACGCGCCTCGCCTACGTACATGCATGCATGCATGTTACTCGGCGAGCCGCAGCCGGCTGGGCGGCGACGGGCCCGAGGAGGGCGCTCGCCTCGAGCTCATCGAGACTGCGCTCAAGGTGGCCTCCCGCGGCGGCTGTGCGAAAGGAAACGTTCCCGGACCCGCCCGCAGGGCGGCCGCGCCCTGGGCGGTTCAGGACTTGACTAGCCCGAGCCCGCCGACGACCCCGACTCCGCCCTCCTCCGGCCCCTGCCGCCGCGCCGGCCGCGGCGGCGGCGGCGACCGTTGCCGGACGGCTGCTGCTCCTCCGCGCGCGCGGACGCGACGAGACCCTCCGGGGGATCGACCAGCGAGCCCAGGGCCGCGCTGCGCCCGACCTTCTCGATCCGGACGAGCGTCTTGTCGCCCACGAGCGGCGCGGCGCCGGACACCGAGACGACGTACCCGTCCAGCTTGGCCACCGCGTCGTCGTCGTTGTACATGTGCGGCTCCTCGATGTGCAGCAGCACCTCCTCGCCCTCGCGGAACGGCAGCGCGCGCTCCTCGACCTCCTCGCGCGTGCCCTCGAGCACCACGTCGAAGAAGTCGAGCGGCAGCGCGTCCGTGCCCTCGAAGTGGAAGTGCTTGCCGGTCTCCTGCTCGATCTCGTGGATCGGGCCCTCGACCCCATGGCCGCCCACGAGGATCGTCGCGACCTTCGGATTCACCCGGATCAGGAACGCGGGCGGCTGGGGCCGCTCGGTCGCGAGGTCGCGCAGCCAGCGATCCACCTCGATCGCCACGGTCTCCTCGGAGAGCACGACGCCCTCGCCGTCGCAGGTCGGGCACGTCTTCGTGAGGATCTCGCGCACGCCGTCGGTCACGTTCTGGCGCGTCATCTCGACCAGCCCGAGCGGCGAGATCTCGACGACGTAGGTCTTCGTGCGGTCCTCGTCGAGCGCCTTGCGGAGCGTCTTCAGCACGGCGTCGCGGTTGCGGGCGCGCGCCATGTCGATGAAGTCGATGACGATGATGCCGCCGATGTCGCGCAGCCGCAGCTGGCGCACGACCTCGTCGGCCGCCTCGAGGTTCGTCCTCGTGATCGTGTCCTCGAGCTTGGCGCCCTTGCCGCGGCCGGTGAACGAGCCCGAGTTGATGTCGATCACGGTCAACGCCTCGGCGTAGTCGATCATCAGGTAGCCGCCGCTCGGCAGGTCGACCCGCCGCTTCAGCACCGACTGGATCGCGTCCTCGACGCCGTAGCGCTCGAACAGCGGCTCGGACGAGTCGTCGTAGAACTCGAGCCGCTCGAGCAGCTCCGGCGCCGTGCGGTTGAAGAACGACTCCAAGCGGTGGTGCTGCTTCTTGTCGTCGACGATCGCCTTCTCGAACTCACCCGAGAAGATGTCGCGCGCGACGCGCACCGACAGGTCCGCCTCCTGGAAGACCATCTCGGGCGCGGTGGTCTCCTTCGCCCGCTTCTGGAGCACGTCATGCAGCTTGTGCAGGTACTTGATCTCGCGCTCGAAGTCCTCGCGCGTGGCTCCCTGCGCAGCGGTGCGGACGATCGCGCCGCCCTCACCGAGGTCGGTCTTGCCCGCGGCGCGCCGCAGGCGGTCGCGCTCCTTGTCCTCGAGGCGGCGCGACACGCCGACCCCGTCGCCCTGGGGCACGTACACGAGGTAGCGCCCGGCGATCGAGAGCTCCATCGACAGGCGCGGCCCCTTGGTCTTCAGCGGGTCCTTGATCGCCTGGACCACGACCTCCTGGCCGGGTCGCAGGAGCTCGGTGATGCGCTTGCCCTTGCCGGCCTTGCCGGAGCGGCCCCGGCGCGCCACCTCGACGCCCGGGAAGACCAGGTCGTCGGCGTGCAGGAACCCGTTCTTGTCGAGCCCGATGTCGACGAACGCCGCCTCGAGCCCGGGCAGGACGTTGTCCACCTTTCCCTTGTAGACGTTCCCGACGATCGATCGGTTGCCCTTGCGCTCGATGTAGAGCTCGGCAACCCGCCAGTCGGGCTGTTCGTTTGCTTGCTTACGGCCGCGACGCCTCCGGCCGCCCGATGGGGCGGTGTCGGAGGGGGTGCCCTCCGACTCCAGGATCGCGACTCTTGTTTCGCCACGGTCCACCGTGACGAGTAACAGCTTTCTCAAGAAGTATTCCCTTCATGTTCGTCATAGGCCCTTGCTTGCAGCCAGTTCGCGCGCCTGCGCGTGGATCGACTGCAAGACGCCTATCGCCATCAATGTCGTCAACACCGACGAGCCGCCATAGCTCATGAGCGGCAGGGGGATGCCGGTGATGGGCATGATCCCGAGGGTCATGCCCACGTTGACGAAGACTTGGAACATAAGCATGGCAGTTATGCCCCCGGCGACCAGTGCGCCGTAGAAGTTCTTCGACATCGTGAGTACTCGCAGCGCCCTCCAGATGAGGAGAGCGAACAGGGACAGCACGAGCGCCGCCCCCACGAAACCGAACTCCTCGCCGACCACCGAGAAGATGAAGTCGGTGTGGTGCTCGGGCAAGAAATCGAGCCGCGTCTGCGTGGCCTCGTCGCCGCGGCCGGTCTTGCCCCCGGCCCCGATCGCGGTCAGCGACTGGTTGATCTGGTACCCCTCCGCGCCCGGGTCGGAGGAGGGGTTGAGGAACGCCGTCAGGCGATCCTGCTGGTAGGGCTTCAGCACCTCGACCCCCACCGCCGGGGCCACCACGAGCGTGGCCACCACGGCGAGCGCCGCCAGGCCCCCGAGCGCGGCGAAATGGGTCCAGGGCGTGCCGGCCACGAACAGCACAGTCACGAGGATCGCCAGGTACACGAGCCCGGAGCCGAGGTCCGGCTGGGCGATCACGAGCATGGCCGGCACCAGGCCCAGCAGCACGATGCGGCTGGTGGTCTCGCGATCGGTGAGACGCCGCATCCTGTCGACCATGAACGCGGCCAGCGCGACGGCGAGCAGGAGCTTGCCGAGCTCCGACGCCTGGAAGTTGAAGAACGGGAGCTCTATCGCCCGCCGCGCTCCGCGCGCCGAGAAGCCGAGCGCGTACACGAGCAGGATCGAAGCGATCAGGAACGTGTAGATGCCGAGCTTCCACTCCCTGAGGCGCGAGTAGTCGAAGCGCGCGATCAGGAACATCAGCACGAGGCCCACGCCCGCATACGCGAGCTGCCGGTAGACGAAGTAGTTGGGGCTCCCCGCCACGTCGTCCTGGGTGGCGGTCGAGATTGTGTAGATGCTGGCGGCGATGATCCCGAACGTCGCGAGCAGCATCAGCGGGTCGAGCCGCAGGATGCGCACGACGCTCGACTCGCGGAAGCCCTGCACGGGTGAGGAGGCGGAGGCCTGCATCAGTCGGGGGCGCTCCCGCCCGCCACGAGCTGGTCCTCGTTCAGGTTGAACAGCTCGGCCAGGATCAGCCGTGCCATGGGCGCCGCGGTGTCGGCCCCGAAGCCGCCCGCCTCGTCGGTGACCGCCACCACGTACTTCGGGTCCGGGTAGGGCGCGAGCGCCACGTACCAGGACTGGTCGGCCCGCCCGGCCCCCTTCTCGGCCGTGCCGGTCTTGCCGGCGATCGGGATCGGGAAGCCCTCGAAGACCGGCGTCGAGGTGCCGCCCGGCTCGTTGGCCGCGGCGAACAGGCCGTCGAGTATGGCCTGCCGGTCGCCCTCCTCGATGTCGAGCCTGCGTGCCGTGGGGGCCTCGAGCTGCTGGAGCGCCCGGCCCAAGGAGTCCTCGATCCGAAGCCCGAGGCGCGGGCGCAGCACGCGGCCGCCGTTCGCGATCGCCGCGTAGGCCACCGCCATCTGGAGTGGGTTGGCGCGCAGGTCGCCCTGCCCGACGGACAGGTTGATGTTGTCGCCCACCGACCAGGGCCGGTCGACACCGCCGCAGGTGGTGAGCACCTCCGTGGGCGAAGGCTTCTCGCGCTCGACGCAGCGCGTGAACTTGCGGAACTCGCGGTCGCGCCAGCGCGGTGTCGGCACGAAGCCGGGCAGCTCCTCTGGCAGGTCGATGCCGGTCTCGCGCCCCACGCCGAGACGCCGCGCCCAGCGCTGGAGCAGGTCGGTGCCGTTCATATCGCGGCCGAGCGTGTAGAAGAAGACGTCGCTCGAGACGGTGAGCGCCTGGCGCAGGGCGATCGGGCCGTGCACGGCGTCGCCGGCGTTCTTGAACGTCACGTCGCCGACGGTGATCGAGCCGCCGTCGTTGATGATCTCGTCCGGGGTAAGCACGCCGCCCTCGAGCGCCGCCGTGGCGGTCACGAGCTTGAACGTCGAGCCGGTGGGGTAGCCGCCCTGCACCGCGCGGTTGTAGAGCGGCTTGCCGAACTCCTCCGCGGACAGCCGGTTGAAGGTCTTCTGCGAGAACGGCCGCGTGAAGATGTTCGCGTCGAACGAGGGCTCCGAGCCGAGCGCGAGCACCTCGCCGTTGCGCACGTTCATCACCGCGAACGCGCCCGCGCCGGTGCCGCCCGCGAGCGCGCGCTGGCCGGTCTGCTGCACGTCGAGGTCGACAGCCAGGCGCAGCTGGCGGCCCTGCACGGGCTCCTCGCGCTTGAGCGTCGCTGTGAGGTTGCCGAGCGCGTCGACCTCCACGCGGGCGGCGCCGTTTCGGCCGCGCAGGAAGCGGTCGTACTGGGACTCGATGCCCGACTGGCCGATGCGGTCGCCCCGCTCGACGCCGTTGTAGCGCTCGTCGTCGAGCTGCGGCTCGGTGATCTCGCCGACCGACCCGAACAGGTGCGCGCCCACCTCGCCGTGCGGGTACTTGCGCAGGAACACCCGCTCCACGTCCACGCCGGGGAACTGGTCCTGCCGCTCGAGCAGCCAGGCCACAATCGGCTCGGACACGTCCTGCTTGACGATCGCCGAGGAGAACGGCAGCGCGTTCAGCTGGCGCTCCACGCGCCGCGCGACCACCCGCCGGCGCATTCGCAGCGCCTTCGAGAGCCGGTCGTAGAGCTCGGCGCGCGCGCCCTCGTCCTCGGGGAGCTTGTCCGGCCGGGCGACGATCGCGTAGCCGGTGCGGTTGTCCACGAGGGTGGCGCCGTCGCGGTCGACGATCTCGCCGCGCGGTGCCTGCACCTTGATCTCCCGCACGCGGTTCTGGTTGGCCTCGGCGCGGTAGGTGTCGCCCGAGAGCACCTGGAGGTACCAGAGCCGGAAGAAGATGATCGCGAAGAAGAGCAGGGCCACGCCGCCGAGCACCGCCACGCGAAACGCGAGCTGCGGGGTGAGGGTCGGGCGCCGCTCGTTGTCGAGGTACATCAGACCTCGAGCCCTCGCAGCCCCAGTGGGCCGGTCTCGCGCGGGGCCTGGCGCCGCCGATGGACCTCGAACGGGTCGACGACCAGCACCGGGCGCAGCAGCCTGCGCACGACCGCGAAGACCGGGAACGCCACCGCGGTGCCCAGGAGGGTGGTCACGACCATGTCCCGGACCACCAGCGGGCTCACGCTGGCGCCGACGTCGAGCATGAACGACACCGCGGCGAAGGCGGTCACCCACGCGGCGGTGGCGAGCCCGCCCACCGCGATCGGCAGCAGGCCATGGCTCGGGTCGCGCACCTCGCGGAAGCGTCCGACGCCGTACCCCACGGCGGTGAGCACGAGCGAGGAGGCCCCCATCGTTGCGCCGCTCAGGAGGTCGAGCAGGAAGCCGGCGGCGAAACCGGTGGCCGTGCCCGGAACCGAACCGGCGTAGTAGGCCACGGCCGCCACGGCGAGCACCACCAGGTCGACATGGCCGCCGAGGATGCCGAGCTGGCTGAGCCACGAGAGCTGGAGAACCACCGCCACGAGCAGCAGGAGTCCGACGCGCGCGAACGAGCCGATGCCGGGCCTCACGGCGACATCACCTCGGCGGTCTGCGCGCCCGCGGGCCTCCTGGTGAGCACCTGGACGATGTCGATCTGCTTGAGGTCCGCGAACGGGCGGATGTGCACGCGCTGGTAGATCTCGACCTCGTCGAGGTCGGCCTCCGTGACCCGCCCGATCGGGATCCCGCGCGGGAACAGCGACTCGCCGTCGGCGGTCTTGAAGCCGGAGGTCACGACGGTGGTGTTCTCGGTCACCCGCCGGCCGCCCTCCACGAAGTCGAGGAGCAGGTCACGCGGGTCGCCGACCTCCGGCCGGACGACGCCCGAGGCGCCGGCGGGCATCACCTGCGCGCCGACCCCGATCGAGGCGTCGGTGATCAGGGTGACCTCGGCGTTCCCGCCCGTGACGCTCGTGATCTTGCCCGCCAGGCCGCCCGCCTCGTCCTCGATGTCGCCGCTCGATGCGATCACCGGCTGGTCGATCCTCACGCCGTCGCTCGAGCCCTTGTCGATCTTGATCTTCGAGTACCAGACGGTCGGAGAGCGAGCGATCACCCGTGCCGTCACGGGCTCGGTCCCCTGCGGGAAGCCCTCCTCCTTCTGGAGCCCGACGAGCCCCTTGAGCTGGGCCACGTCGCGCTCGGCGGTCTGCGAGCGGGCGAGCTGGGAGCGAAGCCGGGCGACCTCCTTGCGCAGCTCCTCGTTCTGGTCCTTGGCGTCGACCGTGTCGCCCGCCCAGCCGAACAGGTCGCGGATCGGCTTGAGCGCCCGGCTTGCGCCGGTCTCGACCGGGGCGAATGTCTCCTGGGCTCCGCGCTGGAAGGCGTGGAAGAAGCCGCCCTGCGACTCGCCGAAGTACGCGGTCAGGATCGCGATCGACAGGGCGACGAAGACGGCGAGCGCCGCCCGCCGCCTGCGGATCACCTTCCTGTCGTGCATGAGCTAGGCCATCGAAGCCGGCCCTGCGGCGTTACCGCCGCCGGCTCGTTCGGGAATTCTTGTTGCTGCGGTGGATGGCCTCGAACTCCTCGAGGCTGCGGCCAGATCCCACGGCCACGCACGTGAGCGGGGACTCGGCCAGGTGCGCCGGCATCTGCGTCTCGTCGCGCAGGCGCTCGTCGAGCCCCTGAAGCAGGGCGCCGCCGCCGGCGAGCATGATGCCCCGGTCCATGATGTCGCTCGCGAGCTCCGGCGGGGTGCGGTCGAGCGTCTCCTTGACCGCATCGATGATCGCCTGCAGCGGCTCCTCGAGCGCCATCCTCACCTCCTCGCTGGTGAGCACGATCGTCTTCGGCAGCCCGGACACCAGATCGCGCCCGCGGATCTCCGCCTGCACCTCCTCGTCGAGCGGGAACGCCGAGCCGATCTCGAGCTTGACCTCCTCGGCCGTCTGCTGACCGATCATCAGCTTGTACTCGCGCTTGACGTAGTTGATGATCGCCTCGTCCTGCTCGTCGCCGCCGATGCGAATCGACTGCGACACCACGATTCCGCCGAGCGAGATCACCGCAACCTCGCTCGTGCCGCCGCCGATGTCGACGACCATGTTGCCCGTGGGCTCGCCCACCGGCAGCCCGGCGCCGATCGCGGCCGCCATGGGCTCCTCGATCAGGTACGCCTGGCGCGCTCCGGCGCTCAGGCAGGCCTCCTCCACCGCGCGCTTCTCGACCCCGGTCACGCCGGAGGGCACGCAGACCACCACGCGCGGGTGCGCCCAGCGGTTCTGATGGACCTTCTGGATGAAGTGCCGCAGCATCTGCTCGGTCACATCGAAGTCCGCAATCACCCCGTCCTTGAGCGGACGGATGGCCTGGATCGTGCCCGGCGTGCGACCGAGCATCCGCTTGGCCTCGATCCCGACCGCGTGCACCTCAGCCGTGCGCGAGTCGATCGCCACCACCGACGGCTCCGAGAGCACGATCCCGCGGCCACGCACGTAGACGAGCGTGTTGGCGGTCCCGAGGTCGACGGCCATGTCACGGCCGCCCATGCCGGTGAGGTTGGAGAAAAAGCCCATTTGCGCCTTCGGAAGGGAGGATAAGCGCCGCGGCGGCCACCAGGGCGGCCACATCCGGCTGTGGACCGGCGCCCCGGTGAGCGCGGCCGGGGGCGTGCAGTCTAGCGGCCGTGTCCGCGGCGGTCAGGCGGGCGCCACCGTGCTTGCACGACTCAGCACGATCTCGGGCACCCGGCAGACCGGCGAGGTGGACAGCAGGAAGCGCACCGCCTGGCCCACGTCCTCGGGGCGGAGCATCTCGCCCGGCGGGATCGGCGCCCAGGAGTCCACCATCGGCGTGTCGACGAAGCCCGGGCAGATGGCGGTCACCTGTACGCCGTCGACCTCGAGCTCGCTCTGCACCGCCTGAGAGAGGCCGATCACGCCGGCTTTGCTTGCCGAGTAGGCCGCCAAGCCCGCCTGGCCCGACTTGCCCGCCATCGAGGCCACGTTCACCACGAGCGCCTTGCCGTGCTCGGCACCGGCCTCGCGCAGGAGGGGGAGCGCCTCGCGCAGCATCAGCGCCGGTCCGCGCAGGTTCACGTCGAGCTGGAGCTCCACCTCCTCGGGCGCCATGTCCTGGAGGGCGCCGTGCACCTCGACTCCCGCGTTGTTCACCAGCACGTCGAGCCGGCCGAAAAGCTCGCGATGCGCCAGCACCAGGGCGTGCACGTGCTCCTCGTCGGACACGTCGGCCGCCACGGGCTGGGCGCCGATCTGCGCGGCCGTGTCGCGCAGCCTTTCCACGCCGCGCGCCGAGATCGTGACCCCGTAGCCCTCTTCGATGAGCGCCGCGGCCACGGCGCGGCCGATCCCGCTCGAGCCGCCGGTCACGAGAGCCGCGCGCTGCACGAGCGGCAATCTACGTCACGCGCCTGAAGAGGCCACGGCACGCACGGGTACGCGAAGACCGTGGTTGTATCCATCCTGTCCTCCTCGTGGCTGCCGGGTGCCGTGTGCTACGGGTGGAGGAGGCCGGGCGCCAGGCGCAGCAGCGCCGGCACCGGGAGGCCGACCACGTTCGTGTAGTCGCCGTGGATCGACTCGACCAGTGCCGCTCCCCTCCCCTGGATGGCGTAGCCACCCGCGCGCTCGCGCCATTCGCGCGTGGCAACGTACCAGTCGACGTCCGCATCGGCCAGCGCGCGGAAGCGCACGCTCGTGACCGCCACCTCGCCGCGCTCCTCGCCCCCGGGCGTGCGCAGCGCGATCGCGGTCATCACCTCGTGGGTGCGGCCGGCGAGGGCGCGCAGCAGCCCCTCCGCCTCGGCGGCGTCGCGCGGCTTGCCGTGCCCGCGCCCGTCGAGCACCACGGCGGTGTCGGCGGCGAGCACCAGCTCCGCGGCCGGCACGGCGCGAGCCTTGGCGCGGGCGTTCGCCTCGACCAGGGCGCGCGGCTCGCCGTCGGTCAGCTCCTCGACGTCCGGCACCACCACCCGGAACGGGATCCCCAGCTGCTCGAGGATCGCGCTGCGCTGCGGCGAGCCGAGACGCGAGGATCAGGCTCACAGCTCCGGGAAGAAGAGCGCGATCTCGCGCGCGGCGGACTCGGGGGAGTCGGAGCCGTGTACGAGGTTGGTCTGGACCTCGAGGCGCGAAGTCGCCGCGGATCGAGCCGGGCGACCGACTCGAGCGGGTTGGTTGCCCCGATCACCTGGCGCGCCGCGGCCACGGCCTCGTAGCCCTCGAACACGAAGCGCCACCAGCGGGCCGCCGGTGATGAACTCGACAAGCTCGCCGAAGAACGGCTTCTCGCGGTGCTCGTCGTAGTGCTGCTCGGCGAGCTCGCGCTCGACCGTCATGTGCTTCAGCGGCCACGATCCGAGGCCCTTGCGCTCGAAGCGGGCGATGATCTCGCCGGTCAGCCCGCGCTCGAATGCGTCCGGCTTCACCAGGATCAGGGTGCGGTCCATCAGTGCTCCTCTCGGGATTGCTCGGGATAGCGGGCGGCCAGCCGGCTAGACGATCTACGGGCGCTCACGGCGCGCACGGGCGGGCCGCTCGGCCGTTGCTTCCGGCGGCAGCGCCTGGCGCGTGGCCTGGGAGGGGCGTGCGGCGGGCGCTCGCGCCGAGCTGCCGGCGGCCGCGGCGGCCCTGCGCGGCCGGGTGCGGCGCGCCTCGGGCGGCGCCTGGCCGACCTCCGCCTCGCAGTAGGGGCAGATCTTCCAGCGCGGATCGAGCGGCTTGCCGCACACCGTGCAGGGCTCCTTGAGGCGGCGCAGGCAGCTCGGGCAGCGCAGGAAGGCCTTCTCGACCTCGAACCCGCAGTACTGGCAGTGCAGGTGCTCGAGGTTGGCGAGCCGCGCCTCGGCGGCCGCGATCTCGAGCTCGCGCTCGCGCACGTCCTCGATGTACTCGGGCGGCCGCACGATCAGGTAGACGATCGTGCCGACGAACGGGAACAGCGAGGCCGCCGTGGCGCAGCCGACCAGCATCGGGTCGGCGATCCGCCTGCGTGCGTCCATGAAGGTCCAGAAGATCAGCGCAAGCCAGATCACGACCAGGAACAGCAGCAACAGGTTGACTGCCAGGTTGAGCCCGTCGTTCTCGATGCCGAAGACGGCGAGGGCACCCATAGGAGTGGCGAGTGTAGTGGGCGGTCCAGCCGTAAGAGGACGAGCGCGGCTAGAGGAAGAGCCGGCCCAGCGCGTAGCCGATCCCGAAGAAGACCAGGATCACGGTGGCCACGACGACCGCCACCAGGGCGATCATCGCTCCGAAGCGAGGGCCGTCGCCGTCCATCGAGGGAATCCTCGCAGGTGGAGCGGGTATGGAGCCCCTGTGACCGGCTTTTCTCGCAACGCCCCGTCCACCGCCCGCACGCTCGTGATGGGCGACTGGAACCGGGTGATCCGCGACCCGATCGACCTGCTGCGCGCGACCTTCTTCCTGGGTGCCGCGTACTTCCTGATCACCGGCCAGATCAGCGGCACGGGCAATCTGCTGGTTGGCGGCGTCGCCCTCCTCGTGGCGCGCATGGTCGACCTCCCACGGCTGTACGACCTCGGCTTCACCATCGCGATGATTCTCACCGGCTGGGGCGAGGCGCTCGGTCTCTACGACCTCTGGAAGCCCTATGACAACGTCGTCCACGTGCTCGTGCCGATGCTCTGCTGCCAGGTCGCATACATCGCGCTGGCCAGGATCGAGGTGCTGCCCGACCTGCGTGACGACTTCTCCCCGCGGCACTACGCGGGGATCTTCACCGTCGCGTTCTCACTCGGAGTGGCGGTCGGCGGCGTCTGGGAGATCGTCGAGTGGACCTCGGACGCCGTCTTCGGCTCGAACCTCTCGATGGGGAACGACGACACTGTGAGCGATCTCGTGTCGGACACGGTCGGCGCGGCGGCGGGCGGCCTGTTGCTCGTCGCGTGGACCAAGTACGGCTGGGGATCCGTTCGGCGGATTCCCGGTCAAAACCGCGGCGAGGACACCCACGCCTAGAGCGTCGACGCCCTGGCGCCCGTGCCGTCCCGCACGAGGTCGGCGATCAGGTAGATCGAGCCGGTCACGAGCACGCTGCCCGCGGGGCCCGCCAGCTCGCGCGCGCGGCGCAGCGCGGCACGCGGCTCGGCCACCGTCTCGGCCGGCGGCCCGCCCAGCTGCTGCTCGAGGCTCGTCAGCGTGGCGGGCGAGAGCGAGCGCGGGTTGGCCGGGCGCGTGAACACCACCCGGTCGAGTCGCGGCAGCAGGCTCCCGAGCATCCCCGCGGCGTCCTTGTCGTCGAGCACGCCGATCACGCCGACGCGCGGGCGGCGCTCGCCGAGCACCTCGTCGAGCGACTCGGCCAGGGCGTGGGCGCCCTCGGGGTTGTGGGCGCCGTCGAAGACGGTCAGCGGAGCATCCGAGACCACGTCCAGCCGGCCGGGGATGCGCGTCTCCCGGGCGGCTCGCTCGACGCTCGCCCGCTCGAGCGGGCGCTCGAGGAACGCCTCGGCCGCGGCGGCGGCGAGCGCGAAGTTGCCGCGCTGGAAGGTCCCCGGCGCGCGCAGCGCGACCCCCAGGTCGGCCTCCGCAGGCACCAGGCGGGAACGGGTCCGGCGCGCGGTCCGGGCCGCCGCGGCGCGCGCCGCCGGATCGAGCCCGTGGCCGATCACGAGCGTCGAGTGGTCGCGCACGACCGCCAGCTTCTCCTCCGCGATGTCCTCGATGGTCGGCCCGAGCCAGCGCGTGTGCTCGAGACCGACGGACGTGAGCGCCTGCACCTTCGACGGCAGCACGTTGGTGGCGTCGTAGCGCCCACCGAGGCCGGCCTCGATCACGGCCACCTCGACCCCACGCCGCGCGAGCTCGTGGTAGGCCGCCGCGGTGAGCGCCTCGAACTGGGTCACGCGATCGTCGGGCGCCTCGGTCCGGTTGACCATCTCGGCCGCCTGCGCCGCCCGCGCGACGGCCGCCGCGAAGTCCTCCTCCGGCACCGGCTCCTCCCCCACCTCCACCCGCTCGCGGAACGAGCCCAGGTGCGGCGAGGTGTAGCTGCCGGTGGCGAGGCCGTGGCGCTCGAGGATCGCGGCGACGAAGCGCACGCTCGACGACTTGCCGTTCGAGCCCACCACGTGTATCGACGCGAAGCGACGCTGCGGCAGCCCGAGCACGGTCATCAGCCGGTGCATGCGGTCGAGCCCGAAGCGCATGCCGAACAGCTCGAGCCCGAGCAGGTACTCCTCGGCCTGGCGGGCGTTCACCTCTCCCCCAGGCGCTCGAGCGCCTCGCGGTACTCCTCGAGCTTGCGGCGCTGCTCCTCCACCACCTCGGGCGGCGCCTTCGCCACGAAGCCCTCGTTGGCGAGCTTGCGCTCGGCCCGCTCGACCTCGGCGCGGAGCGCCTCGCGCTTGGCCTCGATGCGCCGCGCAGCCTCGCCGGCGTCGAAGGCCTCCGAGGGGAGCACCAGCACCGCGCCGCCCGGGATCGGCAGCGTGGCGAGCACGTCCCCGTTGCCGTCGTCGGCCTCCACGAACTCGTAGCGCGCCAGCCGTGCCACGTGGTCGCGCACGGTCGCGTCGGCGTCCGCGGCGAAGCGGGCCCTGATCGGCTTGCCCGCCTTCGCGTTCACCTCGTCGCGGTAGCGGCGCAGCACGGTGACCGACTCGATCAGCCGGGCCAGCTCCGCCTCCGCCGCCTCGTCGAGGCGCGCCCGGTCGGGCACCGGCCAGGGCGCCACGGCGAGCAGCCCGCGCTCGCCCGGCATGAGCGACCAGATCTCCTCGGTCACGAACGGCATCACCGGGTGCAGCAGCTCGAGCGAGCGCTCGAGCGCGTGCAGCAGCACGGCGGACACCGCCGCGTTGTCCTCCTCGTAGAGCCGCGGCTTCGCCAGCTCGAGGTACCAGTCGCAGAGCTCGGACCAGAAGGCGTCGTAGAGCTCGAGCGCGGCGTGCGAGAAGCGGAAGCCGTCGAGCTGCTCGGTCACCCGCTCGGCGTGCCGCTCGAGCCGCGACACGATCCAGCGGTCCTCGACCGTCGCGGCGGCGGCCGGGTCGGGGTCGACCTCGGACACCCGCAGCAGGATCAGGCGCGAGGCGTTCCAGAGCTTGTTCGCCAGGTCGCGGCCCTGCCCGACTCGCTCCTCGTTGAAGCGCACGTCCTGGGAGGACGACATGGCCAGCAGCCCGAAGCGGAGCGCGTCGGCGCCGTAGGCCGGGAACTCGCCGCCCTCCTCGTAGACCGGCGGCCGCGGCCCGCCCTTGATGAGGTCGGCGGGGTCGATGCCGGTGCCGAGCGACTTCGACATACGGCGCCCGTCCGGCGCCTGGATCACCGAGTGGATGTTCACGTCGGTGAACGGCACCTCGCCGGTCAGCTCCACGCCGAACATCATCATGCGGGCCACCCAGAGGAAGATGATGTCGCGCGCCGTGGAGAGCACGTCGGTGGGGTAGAAGGCGTCGAGCTGCTCCGTCTCGCGCGGCCAGCCGAGCGTCGCGAACGGCCAGAGCCCGGACGAGAACCAGGTGTCGAGCACGTCCGGATCGCGCTCCCAGCCCTCACCCTCGGGCGCGCTCTCGCCGACGTAGGTCTCCTCGCCGCGGTACCAGACCGGCAACTGGTGACCCCACCAGAGCTGGCGCGAGATGCACCAGGGCCGGATGTTCTCGAGCCAGTTCAGGTACACGCCCGTCCAGGGCTTCTCGGGGTGGAAGCTCACGCGGCCGTCGCGCGCGGCCTCGATCGCCGGGCGGGCGAGCTGGTTCATGTCGCAGAACCACTGGAGGGAGATCAGCGGCTCGATCCGCCGTCCCGAACGGTGCGAGTGCGGCACGTCGTGCTCGTAGGGCTGGCTCCCCGAGACGAGGCCCTCCTCGCGCAGCGCCAGCACCACGGCGTCGCGCGCCTCGTCCACGCCCATCCCGCGGAAGCGCTCGGGGGCCGCGTCCGTTATGCGGCCGTCCTCGCCGATCACGGACACCTCGTCGAGGCCGTGAGCGCGGCCGATCTCGAAGTCGGCGGGATCGTGGGCGGGCGTGACCTTGAGCGCCCCGGTGCCGAACTCGGGATCCACGTGCTCGTCGGCGATGATCGGCAGCCGGCGCCCGACGAGCGGCAGGATCGCGGCCTCTCCCACGAGGCGCGAGTAGCGCGCGTCGCCCGGGTTCACGGCGATCGCGGTGTCCGCGAGCATCGTCTCCGGCCTGACGGTCGCGATCGTGACCGATCCGGAGCCGGACTCGAGCGGGTACTCGATCATGTAGAGCGTGTCCTCGACCGTCCGCTGCTCGACCTCGAGGTCGGAGATGGCGGTGCCGAGGCCGGGGTCCCAGTTGACCATGTAGTTGTCGCGGTAGACGAGCCCCTTCTCGTACAGGCGCGCGAACACGTACATCACCGCGCGCACGTAGTCGTCGTCCATCGTGAAGCGCTCGTCGGCGTAGTCGAGCGAGGCGCCGAGCGCGCGGAACTGGCTCAAGATCGTGTCGCCGTACTCGCGCCGCCACTCCCAGACGCGCCTCACGAACTCCTCGCGGCCGATCTCGGCGCGGCTCGAGCCGGCCGCCTCCAGCTGCTTCTCCACCTGACGCTGCGTCGCGATCCCCGCGTGGTCGGTGCCGAAGATCCACTTCGAGCGCCGGCCGCGCATGCGCGCGACCCGCATGCAGGCGTCCTGGATCGAGGCGTTGAGCGCGTGGCCCATGTGCAGGTTGCCGGTCACGTTCGGCGGAGGCACGGCGATGGAGAAGTTCTCGCTCGCGCTGCCTGCCGGCTCGGGGCTGAACACCCCGGCTCGCTCCCAGCGCTCGAACACGCGCGCCTCCACCTCGCCCGGCTCGTAGCGGGTGCGCTCCTCGAGGGTCTTCAGGCGGTCGCCGGCCATCGGCGGGAAAGTCTCGCAGCCCGCGCTACGGGTCCGGCAGCGCCGCGACGAAGTCGACGAACTTGCGCGTGTCGCGCAGCGGGCGGCCGTGCCCGAACAGGACCAGCTTCGGCTCGAGCGGGGCGAGCTTGCGGGCCGAGCGGCGATTCTCCACGGGGTCGGCCGTGAGGTAGGGCTTGGGATCGTTGAGGCCGGGCACGCCGGTGGTCACGTTCACGTTGTTCAGCACGTCGCCGAGGATGAGCACGCCGTCGGACTCGCGCCAGTAGGCCACGTGGCCGGGGGTGTGGCCCGGCACGTCGATCACCCGGAAGCCGGCCACCTCGTCGCCTTCGCGCAGCGAACGATCGACGTTGCGGCCGGGGCCGGCCCAGTACTTCATCGCGAGGCGGTTGAACGGGTTCGAGGCCTGGCCGTCGGCCATCAGGTCCGGCTCCTCGGCCCAGGACACGTCGCGCTCGCCGACCCAGTAGGGAAGGCCGAGCTTGCCGCACACCTCGTCCGACGCGCCCTGGTGGTCGGGGTGGGCGTGGGTGAGCGCGTGGGCGCTCACGCTCTCGCCCTCGAGCTGGCGCAGGATCCGCCTGCCCGCCCGGCGCGTGCCCGCGTCGATCAGCACGTCCTCCACCAGGTAGACGTTGATCGCGTCCGGCGGGAAGCCCTTCAGCTGCCGGACGCCATCGGAGAGTTCTTTCAAGCGGACTCGGCGTGCTGCTCGCCGGCGGCGGCGTCGTCGTCGTCCGACACCGCCTCGGTCACGAGGGTGGGCTTGAGGCCCTTCTCGATCGTCTCCTTCGTGACCACGCACTTCTTCACGTCGCGCCGCGAGGGCAGCTCGAACTGCACGTCGAGCAGCGTCTCCTCGAGGATCGAGCGCAGGCCGCGCGCGCCGGTCTCGCGGTCGAGCGCGCGGTCGGCGATCGCCTGGAGCGAGTCGTCGGCGAAGACCAGCTCGATCCCGTCGAACTGGAAGAAGCGCTGGAACTGCTTGACGAGCGCGTTGCGCGGCTCGGTCAGGATCGTCACGAGGTCGTCGCGCGTGAGCTGGTGGATCACCGAGCACACCGGCAGCCGGCCGATGAACTCGGGGATCAGGCCGTAGTCGACCAGGTCCTCCGGGAGCACCCGCTCGAACAGGTCGCCGGTGTCCTTGTTGTGCTTCGAGGACACCGTGGCGCCGAAGCCGACGCCCTTGTGGCCGATGCGCCGCTCGACCACCTTGTCGAGGTCCGCGAACGCCCCGCCGCAGATGAACAGGACGTTCGTGGTGTCGATCGTGAGGAACTCCTGGTGCGGGTGCTTGCGTCCGCCCTGCGGCGGCACGCTCGCAACCGTCCCCTCGAGGATCTTGAGCAGCGCCTGCTGCACGCCCTCGCCCGACACGTCGCGCGTGATCGACGGGTTGTCGGCCTTGCGCGCGATCTTGTCGACCTCGTCGATGTAGATGATCCCGGTCTCGGCCTTCTTCACGTCGAAGTCGGCGGCCTGGATCAGCTTCAGGAGGATGTTCTCGACGTCCTCGCCGACGTAGCCGGCCTCCGTCAGCGCGGTGGCGTCCGCGATCGCGAACGGCACGTTGAGGATCTTCGCCAGCGTCTGGGCGAGCAGCGTCTTGCCGCAGCCCGTCGGCCCGAGCAGGAGGATGTTGGACTTCTGGAGCTCGAGGTCCTGCTCGCCCTCGGACTGCATCATCTGCACGCGCTTGTAGTGGTTGTAGACGGCGACGGAGAGCGTGCGCTTGGCGGGCTCCTGACCGACCACGTACTCCTGGAGGACCGAGTAGATCTCCTTCGGCTTCGGGAGGTTCTCGAGGTCGAAGGTCGGAGCGCCCGTCAGCTCCTCGTCGATGATCTCGTTACAGAGATCGATGCACTCGTCGCAGATGTAGACACCCGGACCGGCGATCAGCTTCTTGACCTGTCGCTGCGACTTGCCGCAGAAGCTGCACAGAAGTTGTTCGTTCGAGTCCGTGGGTCGAGCCACAAATCTCTCCTCAGAGAGCCGAGGGTATCAGCGAGGGTTCGCCCTGGTAGATACTCGACGGATGTTCGCCTCCCTGCAACTGGGAGGCTCCTTTCGCGGTCCGGCTAGTGCTTCGTCGATCACGCGGTCGATGAGCGAGTACTCCTTCGCCTCCTCCGCGCTCATGAAGTAGTCGCGCTCGGTGTCGCGCGTGACCTTGTCGAAGTCCTGGCCGGTGTGGTGGGCGAGGATCTTGTCGAGCCGCCGGCGCACGTCGATGATCTCGCGCGCGTGGATCTCGATGTCGGTGGCCTGGCCCTGGAAGCCCGAGCTCACCTGGTGGATCAGGATCTTCGCGTTGGGCAGCGACATGCGCTTGCCGGCGGCGCCGCCGGCGAGCAGCAGCGCGCCCATGGACATCGCGATGCCGACGCAGATCGTCTGCACGTCGGGCTTGACGAACTGCATCGTGTCGTAGATCGCGAGCCCCGCGTACACCGACCCGCCGGGCGAGTTGATGTAGACCGAGATGTCCTTGTCCGGGTCCTCCGACTCGAGGTGGAGGAGCTGGGCCACGATCAGGTTGGCGATCTCGTCGGTGACCGGGGTGCCGAGGAAGACGATTCGCTCGTTCAGGAGGCGCGAGTAGATGTCGAACGCGCGCTCCCCGCGGGAGGTCTGCTCGACGACCATCGGGACGAGTGGGCTCATAGGGTGGGCGAGTCTAGCGAGCGGCGGCTAGGAGCCGGGCGTCCAGATCTCGCCCGAGCCCCGCTCGGCGCCCTCCTTGTCGGGCGTCCAGAGCTTCTCGCGCGCGGCGGCCTTCTCGACCGGAATGGCCGTGGCGTGCTCGACCACGAGATCGACGGCCTTGCGCATCGCGATGTCCTCGCGGAGGGCGTCGTCGGCGCCCTGGGCGCGGGCGCGCTTCAGGGCGCGCTTCAGCTGCTTGTCGCTCGCGTCGGGCGGGGCGGCGGCACGCAGCGCCTCGTCCACCTCGTCGTCGGTGACCTCGATTCCCTCCGCGGCGACGATCGCGGCGAGCACCGCCTCGCGCTTGAGCGCGGTCTCGGCCTCCGGCTCCGACTCGGTCACGAGCTCCTCCTCGGTCTTGCCGCTGAACTCGAGGTAGCGCTGCGGGTCGAGCCCCTGCTGGGCGAGCCGGCGCGCCGTGCGGTGCCACATCTCGTGCGCCTTGGAGTGCACGAGCTCGTGCGGGACCTCGATCGTCGCACCCGCCACCACCGCGTCCACGGCCGCCTCGCGGAACTCGACCTCGACCTGCTGCCCGTCGGCCTCCTTGAGACGCTCCTCGAGCTCCGCGCGCAGCTCGTCGAGCGAGTCGTAGCCGCCGGCCTCGACGGCGAAGTCGTCGTCGAGCTCGGGCAGGCGCTTCTCCTTGACCTCCTTGACCTCGACGGCGAAGACGGCTTCCTTGCCCGCCAGGTGCTCCGCCTGGTAGTCGTCGGGGAAGGTGACGTTCACCGAGCGCTCCTCGCCCGCGCCGGCGCCCACGAGCTGGTCCTCGAAGCCGGGGATCAGCCGGCCGGAGCCAAGCTCGGCCACGTGGCCGCGGGCGCTTCCGCCCTCGAACTCCTCGCCGTCGATACGACCGGCGAAGTCCATCACCACGAAGTCGCCGTCGGCCGCCTCGCGCTCCACGGTCTCGAGGGACGCGAGCGCCTCGCGCATGCGCTCCAGCTCGGCCTTCAGCGCCTCCGGGTCGACGCCCGGTTCGCGGCGGCCGACCTCGACGCCCTTGTAGTCGCCCAGCTTCGCGGGCGGCACGATCCCGACCTCGATGGTGAACGCGAGCGGCGAGCCCTTCTCGGGAAGGTCGGACAGGTCCACCTTGGGGTCGCCGACGGCGGTGATGCCCGCGGCCGTGAGCGCCTCCTCGTACCAGGCCGGCAGGCCGCGCCGAACCGCCTCGTCGAGCACGGCCTCGCGGCCGACCTGCTGGATCACCACCCGCGAGGGGACCTTGCCGGCGCGGAAGCCGGGCACGCGCATCTCGCGCCCGATCTCCGACGCGGCGGTCTCCATCTCGCGCTCGAGCGCGGCGCTCGCCACCTCGACGTCCACGCGCACGCGCGAGTCGCCGAGCTCGGTCGTCTTCGTGGTCACGGCCCCGGTCATCGGGCGCTGACGATAGCCGAGGCGCGTAGGCTCCCGCTCCGTGCGCCGGGGAGCGAGCGAACGGCTTCAGGCCTGGGTGATCACCGGCCCGCTCGGGCATCTGTGGAGCGCGCTCGCCGACATCGTGGTGCTGCTGGCCCGCTACGCGCGGGCGCGCGTCGTGCGCTCGCGCACGCCCGGCCCGTAGGACGCAAGGTCGAGCACGAACGCGAACACGACCCAGAACCACTCGATCCCCTCGACGCCGCCGACCGGCGACCACGCGAGCGCGTAGACCAGCGTGGTGAGCGGGAGGAAGATCAGGCCCGCGAACGGGAGCAGCCAGGAGTCGTAGGCGCGCTCGACGTCGTTGCCGAAGATCCACACCATCGCGAGCGCGAAGCGCGGGAAGAATCCGGCGGTGAGGGCGAGCAGGCAACCCATCGACGGGAATCCTACGCCTGGGTGAGGATGACCACGAGCGTGCCGAGCGCCAGCGCCATCGCGACCAGGCTGAGCGCGAGCGCGCCGCGGTCGCCGAGGGCCGACCAGTCGCCGCGCTCGAGCGCCCGTTCGACCTGGTGGCGGCGCACCGCCGCGCCGGCGAACACGCACGCCGCAAGCAGCGCGTAGGCGCAGCCGAGCACGACGTACGCGGTGCGGCCCTTGTCGACGAGCTCCGGCACCACCCCGCCGACCGCCACGGCGGCCGTGGAGGCGGCGATACCCGAGCGCCACCAGGCGAGCCAGGTGCGCTCGGCCGCGAGACGGGTGCGCCGCGTCACGTCGTCGGAGCTATCCGGCTCGCTCACGCGCCCTCCGGCGGGTGACTCGCTCGATCTGCGCGCCGTACAGCTCGCTCGTCACCGCCCCGACCACCGCTCCGATCACGATCACGAAACCCATCACGACCAGGAACGATTGCAGCGCGAAGGCGATCCCGATCAGCCCGTAGCGGTCGGCCGACCAGGTCATGAGGACCGGGAGGTAGATCCCCGACGCGACGGTCGCGAGCGCGGCGAGCACGCCCGACACGAGCGCGCCGGGCGCGAGCCGGCGCCATTCGATCCGACCGCGGAGCAGGATCATCGGCGTGTCCGAGCCAGAGCGCGAAGCCGGTGACCGTCGAGGCGGCGATGGCGAGCACGATGCCGGCCTCGCGAAACGTCTCGCGCAGCGGTCCCGAGATCACGATCCAGGCGCCGAAGGCGGCGAGCCAGACGAGGCTCCGCCACGCCTCCCGGAGCGGCGCCTTGTCGACCTCGTAGGAGCGCTCGAACATCCGCTGCATGGCCCGCGAGAACGACGTCGTGGAGAGGATCAGGATGATGATCGAGACCCACGTGACGGCGCTCTCGGTCTCGCCCGCGCTGTTGAAGAGCGCACGCATGCTGCGCTCGGCGCTGCCGCTCAGGTTGAAGGCGTCGTCGATCTTGTCGGCGAGGTCCCCCTCCCCCGGGCCGAAGGCCGCGGCCACGACGAGGAACGGGATCAGCGACGTGAACGCCTGGGCCGCCAGCACCGTCGCCTGCTGGGAGCCCTCGATCTCGACGAAGCGACGCAGGCTGCGAGCGGCGAAGTCGACGGCCGCGCCGGGAAGCTCGGGGCCCCTCAACGCTCGCCGAGGCCGGCGCCCAGAAGGTGAAGCTCCCGGGCACGCCGCACGCATTCGCGGCGATCGACCACGTCGAGCTTGCGGTAGACGTGCTTCAGGTGGGTCTTGACGGTGTTCACGGAGACGTACATCTCCCCGGCGATCTCCGCGTTCGACATCATCGTCGGCAGATATCGAAGCACGGCCAGCTCCCGCTCGCTGAGCGGCTCCAGGAGCGGCAGGACTGAGCTGCGCGCGGCCGGCCCCGACCCCGCGCCGAGCGCCGTCAGCAGGCCGTCGGCGAACGCCCGGTGGGCGGTGCCGCGTGACACCAGCCGGCGCAGCAGCGAGCGCACCGGCGGCCCGTAGCGGAGCAGCACGTTCTCGTAGCCGCGCGGCTCGGCGAGGTCGAGCGTGCGCTCCATCGAGGCGAGCGCGCCGTCCTCGTCGCGGAGCGCGTCGCGCGCGATCGCGTCGAGAAGCCAGGCCTCGGTCCGCGCGAACGGCAGCAGCGACTCGCGGCCATCCTCGAGGAAGCTCGTCAGGGCCATGAGGGCGGCGGCGGGATCGCCTGCCGACAGCTCGAGGCGGGCGAGCCCGACGAGCGGATCCGGGCCGGCCTCGTCGCCGAGCTCGACCAGCCGCTTGCGCGACCGGCCCGGCTCCCCGAGGGCGAGCCAGAGGTCCGCCTCGATCAGCCCGGCCGACACGCCGAGGAACGCCGGCAGCGGGCCGTTCGCGGTCGCCGCGTGCAGCACGTCCATCGCTCCCACCGGATCGCCGTCGACCGCCCGCAGCCGAGCCCGGAGGATGGCCACGGCCGCGGCCAGCAACGGGTCGCCCGACCGCGCGACGGTGGCGCTCGCCCGCCCGGCGGCCTCGCGGGCCTCGGGCAGCTCGTTGCGCCAGAGGTGGACGGTGGCGAGCGTCGAGTAGGCGATCGAGGCGTGGGCGACGCGCGTCCAGCCGCGCCGCTCGGCCAGCTGGATCGCCGTGCGGGCGCGCTTCCAGGCGCCGTCGAGCCGCCCGTCGCGCGCATCGACCGCGGCGGCGTAACACTCGGCCAGGAAGAGCACGAAGTCGTTGCCGCACTCGAGCGCGAGGCCGGCGGCCTGCTGGAGGTGCTGACCGGCCTCCTCGGTCCCGGCCGCCCAGAACTCGGCGATGCCGACGTTGGCGAGCGTGAGCGCACGCACCTCGACCGCGAGCGTGCGCTCCCAGGGCTCGTCGAGCACCTGACGCGCGGCGCTCAGTGCCCGGGCGAGGTCGCCCCGCAGGCGCGCGCGGTAGAGGTCCAGCGCCGTGGCCGCGACCGCGAAGCGCCGCGCACGCGGCGGCGAGAGCCCGGGCGCCAGCTCGGTGGCGCGCGCCAGCAGCTCGTCGGCGGCGCCGGCGTCGCCCGTCTCGAGCAGCATGCCGGCCTTGGCCAGCGCAAGTTCCGCCTCGGTGTCCACCACGGCGTCCGGGATGGAGCGGACCAGCTCGAGCAACGTCGCGCCATGACCGCGGACGACGAGCACGAGCCAGCGTTCCCCCACGAGCTCGGCGGCGAGCGCCCAGTCGCGCGCGTCGATGGCGTGCCGAATCGCCGCGGTCGACGTCCCCCGCTCGGCGTGCCAGCGGCTGGCGAGCCTGTTGAGCTCCGGCAGCTCGTCCGGGATGCGCCGGCGGGCCTCGGCCCGCAGGACCTCCCGGAACAGCGGGTGGTAGCGGTACCAGCCGGCGCCGCCGGCGACCTCGGTCACGAAGCCGTCCTCGCCCGCGAGCTCGCGGAGCTCGTGGGCGCCGCCAAGGCGTCCGGTGAGCGCGTCGGCCAGCTCGCCGTTCACCTGTCGCACGATCGCCGTGCGCATGAGGAAGTCGAGCCGCCCGTCGGGCAGGCGCGCCACCACCTCGGCCATCAGGTAGTCGCTGACCGCCCGGTTGTTTCCCGCGAAGCTCGTGATGAACGCGTGCGGATCGGGCTCACGCTCGAGCGACAGCTCCGCCAGGCGCAGGCCGGTCGCCCAGCCCTCGGTGCGGCGCCACAGGAGCTCCAGGTCATCGCGCGCGAGGCCGAGGCCGCGCAGCAGCTCCTCCGCCTCCTCGAGATCGAAGCCGAGCTCGCCCGCCCGGATCTCCGCCATCGTCCCCGCCACCCGCAGGCGCTGAAGCCGCAGCGGCGGGTCGCTGCGGGTCGCGGCGATCAGGCGGAGGCCGGCCGGCGGGTTCTCGAGCAGGCGGTCGAGGTCGGCGAGCACCTCGCTCCCCGTCACGAGGTGCAGGTCGTCGAGCACCATGACGAGCGGCCGCTCCAGGCGGTTGAGCTCGTTGAGCGCGTGGACGAGGAACCCGTCGATGCGCTCGTGCGGCGGGACGGCGAGCGCCGCCAGCTCGGGACACGCTCCCCCAGCCGCCGCCACCGCGTGCGACCAGAACTGGCGCCGGTCGGCCTCCTCGGGACCGAGTGACAGCCAGGCGACCGGGCCCGGCGGCGTGCCGTGGGCCATCCATTCCGCGAGCAGCGCTGTCTTGCCCGAGCCCGCCGGCGCGGAGATCAGCGTGAACGGTCGCGTCGCCGCGCCGTCGAGGAGCTCCACGAGCCGTGGCCGGGCAACGATGCCGACCGACGGGACGGGCGCGGCGAGCTTGGTGGCCGGTACCGCCGCCATCCGTGGTGCGGAGTCTACGGCCGCCGTGCTACGCCGCGCGAGAGCGCTGGCCGCCGTAGCTGGCCAGCCCGTAGATGATCAGGATGTCGATCGCGAAGATCGCGAGCGACCAGAGCGGATAGGCGGGGATCGAGAGCAGCGCGGCGATCGCGCTGAGGCTGGCGCCGATGATCCCGATCCACTTGCCGAATCCGCCTCCGGACCAGATCGAGAAGGCGGCGAAGAGCTGGACCACGCCGATGATCGCGACGATCCAACCCCAGGTGCTGAGGTCGCTGATGATGAAGCGCTCGTCCTCGACGAAGAAGCTGGCCTTGTCGATCGCCGCGATCCCCCACACGAGGTTCAGCGTCCCCGCGATCAGGACCATGATGCCGGCGAACGTCAGCCAGCCGGCACCGGTCGTGCTGTCGTCCATCAGAAGTCCTCCCTCTGGGCGGGTGGTGTTGACATGGACAGCGTCCGGCCCGGGCGGCGTCTTGTCATCCCCTAGCCCGCGAAATCACCTAGGGGATTCGACCCCGCAGGTGATGCGGGAGGGCGCGCGGACCGCGACCATCGCACGGCACATGCGCTACCTGCTCGTGGTCCACGGGAGACTCAGCCAGCGGTTCGCCGCCGGTCTCGAGGGAGTCACGGCCGAGACCCTCGGCGGATCGACCGCGCTGTCGGCCGAGGTCGGGAGCGCGGCCGAGCTCGACTCGCTGCTGGCGCGCCTTGGCGACCTCGGGCTCGAGCTCACGAGCCTGAGCCAGGTGGAGCCCCCGTGAGATACGCGATCGTCGTGCGCGGCGCGGTCGACCCCCGCGACGTCGAGGGCCTCGCAGCGCTCGAGGTGCGGCTGCGCGACGCCCGCACCGAGCTCGTCGGCGAGATCGTGGACCAGTCCCAGCTCGTGGGAATCCTGTCGCGCCTCTCGCGGGCCGGCATCGAGGTGATAAGCGCCACGCCCGTCGGCGAGCCCGAGTAGTATCGGTCCCGCGAGGGGGCGGGCTGCGGTCGGCCCGACAGACAACGCGTGAGCCCGAGCGACCCCCCAATCGAGCTGGTAGTGACGAAGCTCTGGCCCCCGGCTTCGCGGTCGGTGCACGTCGCGCGCGCCCGGCCGCTCGACCTGCTGCGGGCCGGCGAGGGGCGCACGCTCACGCTCGTGGACGCCCCGGCCGGGTCGGGCAAGACGACGGCCGTGGCCCAGTGGCTCGCCGCGGACGCCGACCGGCGACCCGGGTGCTGGTTCTCCGTCGACCGGAGCGACAACGATCCAACCCGCTTCTGGACCTACGTGATCATGGCGGTGCGCCAGGCGATCCCGGGCTTCGGCGACCAGCCGCTGTTGGCCCTGGGCGGATCGGTGGACGTGGGGACGTCGGTGCTGCCGGCGCTGATCAACGAGCTCGCCGCCTGGGGCCGCGGGCTCGCGCTCGTGATCGACGACTACCACCTGATCGCGAACCCGGCCATCCACTGGCAGCTCGAGCAGTTCCTCGAGCGGCTGCCGGAGCAGGTCCAGGTGGTGCTCTGCACGCGGGTGGACCCGCCGCTGCCGCTCAGTCGCTGGCGCGGGCGCGGGCAGCTCGCCGAGCTGCGCGCCGCCGAGCTGCGCTTCGAGGCGCCCGAGGCGGAGGAGCTGTTCGGCCGGATGGAGCTGGCACTTGCGAGCGAGGACGTGGCGCGGCTGCTCGAACGAACCGAGGGCTGGGCCGCCGGCCTGTCGCTCGCCGGCCTGTCGGTTGCGGGCAGGGAGGACCCGGCCGCGTTCGTGCGCGACTTCGCAGGCACCGATCGCCACGTGGTCGACTACCTGGCGACGGAGGTGCTCGCGAGCCAGCCCCCCGACGCCCAGCGCTTCCTGGTCCGGTCCTCGGTGCTCAGTCGCCTCTCCGGCCCCCTGTGCGATGCCGTGCTCGAACGCCAGGGCTCAGCGCGCCTCCTGGCGGACCTCGAGCACTCGAACGCCTTCGTGATGCCGCTCGGCGAGACGCGCGAGTGGTATCGCCTTCACCACCTGTTCGCCGAGGTGCTCGCGAACGAGCTCCGCACCGAGGCGCCCGACCTGATCCCGGTGCTCCACCGGCGGGCGAGCCGCTGGTACGGGTCCGAGGGGATGACCTTCGAGGCGGTGGAGCACGCCGTGGAGGCGCGTGACCCGCGGCTCGTCGCCGACCTGCTGATGCCGGTTGTCTTCGACTACGTGTCGAGCGGCCAGTGCACGACCGTGCTTGCCTGGCTCGACCGCCTCGGCGAGGAGCTGGTGACGAGCGAGTCGCGGCTCTGCCTCAGCGGCGCGACGGCCAGCCTCGTGCTGGGCGAGGGCCCGGGCACGGCGCGCTGGCTCGACCTGGCCGAACGCCATCCCTACGACGGGCCGCTGCCCGGCGGCCCGGCGTCGATCGAGGCCGGCATCGCGGCGATCCGGGGCGTGACCACGAGCGGCCGCCTGTTCCACCATCTCGACGCCGCCCGCACCGCCGTCGAGCTCTCGCGCGAGGACACCTCGCCCTGGAGGCTGCTCGCCCACGGCGCGCTCGGCCTGGCGCTCTACTGGACCGGCGAGCCCGAGCAGGCGCGCCCCTGGATCGAGAACGCTGTGAGGGGGGCCGCGCCGCTGCTCACCTGCACGACGTATGGCCTGCTGGCGATGATCGCGGCGGACGCCGGGGACCCGGAGGCCGCCGAGCGTCTCGCCGGCGAGGGACGCAGGATCGCCGAACAGCACCATCTGGAGACGAGCCCGCCCTTCGGCCGCGTGCTGCTGGCGAGTGGCCGCGTCGCCTGGATGCGCGGAGCGCTGCCGGCGGCCGCGAGCTCGCTCGAGCAGGCGGTCGAGGTGCTTCGACTCGGCCCGTACCCCTACGAGACGACGGACGCGCTGCTCGCCCTGGCGCAGGTGCGCCACCAGGCGGGCGCGCACGACGCCGCCCGCGCGGCGCTGTTCGAAGCCCGCACGCGGCTCGGCGCCCTCCTGGAGCTCGGCACCCTGCGGATGCGCTGGGAGGAGGCCGAAAGGAGCCTCGCGCGACGGCCCGCGACGCCCGACGCCGTTCCCACTCTCGACGAGCTCAGCAGGCGCGAGCTCGAGGTGCTCCGCATGCTCCCCTCGGCGCTCTCCGAGGCCGGAATCGGCGAGGAGCTGTTCATCTCCTACCACACGGTGCACAGCCACATCCGGGCGATCTACCGCAAGCTCGGGACCAGCTCCAGAGCCCAGACGGTCGAGCGGGCACGGGCCACCGGCCTGCTGCCGAGCGCGCTGGTCCATGCGGAGGCGGGCTCGGGCGAGGCCGTCTAGAGTCGCCCCCTGTCGCGTTTCATCGGGCGATCTGGGCCCGCGACCGGATCTGGGCTGGGTGAGGATGCGCCCGGCGGGCCCTCCCGGCCTAGCGTCCTGCCTTTGGTGGCCAGGAGCCACCAAACCCAGGACGGCTGGCTCAGCCGACCGGGAGCGCGCGGCCGCTGACCCCCACCCAGCCCCGGGCCCGCGGGACAACCGCCGCCGCGTGGAAACCCAACCAGAAGCGACGGGGCAGTCATCAGTCCCGCGAGGGACGCACGAACAGGCCGCGGAGCGCGCGCAGGAGCGCGCTCCCGGGCGACTCCCCGTCGTCGCCGGCCTCGTCCGGGCGGCCCGCCGCGGCGGACACGTGCGCGCCCGTGATCACCGCGAGCGCGATCAGGTAGGCGGCGAACACCACCGCCAGCAGCGCGCCCATCGTGCCGTAGATCGCGTTCGCGCTCCCGAACAGCCTGAAGTAGGCGTCGGCGCCGAACTGGACGAGCAGGATGCCCGCCACCGCCGCCAGGGCGCCCGGCCAGGCACGGCGGACCGTCGCGCCCGGCGACTCCGGCAGCACGCGGAAGAACATGAGGAGCACCGCGAAGACGAGAGCGAACGGGAGCAGTCCGGTGACCGTGAACTGCGCCACCGCGGCGAGCCAGGGCCGGTCGCCGATCGACGACTCGAGCTCTCCCGACAGCGCGAGCCCGGCGGCGCCGATCAGCACCGGCCCCGCGACGAGGGTCAGGCCGACGTCGAGGCCCTTGGCGGGGACGAGCGGGCGGGTCTCCCGCCGCCCCCAGGCGTCGTTCACCGCGTGGCGGATACCGCCGATCGCGCCGCTCGCCGCGTAGAGCAGCGCCACGATCCCGAGCCAGCCGAGCCCGCCCGCGCCCGCGGCCACGTCGTCGAGGATCGCCTCCACCTGGCGCCGCTCCGACGGGTCCGCGATCGGCAGCCAGTCCACGATGGCGTCGACGATCGGCTCGCGCACGCTCTCGTCGTCGAGGAGGGTCGAGAAGCCCCACACCACCAGCAGCAGCAGCGCCGGGAACGACATCACGAGGTAGTAGGCGACCTGAGCGGCGTCGCGCGTGCCGGACGACTCCACCATCGAGCTCAGGCCGCGTCGGAGGAGCCGCGTGGCGGCGGCCACGGGACGCGCCTCAGGCCCAGCCCGCCACGTCCGCCCCGCCCTCCTCGGTGATGCGGGCGCCGAAGCGGATCGAGGGCCGGGTGGGAGGCGACGACCTTGCCGGCCACGAGCGCCTCGCCCTGGCGGAAGGTCGTGGCCCGATCGATCAGTCCGGGCGGGCACGAACGAGAAGACGTCGGTCACGTGGCCGAGATCCGCCACGGAGTTCATCCGCATCAGGACGAGGTTGTCGCACTGCGAGAGCACGTTCTCGTGCACCTTCTGCGGGCGCTGGGTCACGACGATCAGGTAGAGCCCGAACTTGCGGCCCTCGCCGGCGATCCGGATCGCCTCCTCGGTGGCGAGCGCCGTGAGCGGATCGGCCGGCACGGCAGGGCAGACGTTGTGGGCCTCGTCGATCACGATCGCGATCGGCTCACGCTCCGCCCGCCGGCTCCAGAGGCGCTCGAGCAGGCTGCCGGCCACGAGCGCGCGCTCGGCGCTCGTCGCGAGCGAGCCGAGGTCGGCGACCAGGCAGCGGATGTCGCCGTTCCCGAGGTCGTCGAGCAGCGAGACGTCGTCCTGGCGCGACCAGATGCCGAACCGGTCCACGCCCAGGTTGGTGGCGCGGCGCATCAGCCGCCGGGCCTCCTCCCCTCCGCGCGCGAGGTCCTCGAAGCTCTCCGGCGTGGCCGTCTCGGCGATCGCCGCCAGCTCCGCGTACTCGTCGCGGTCGGCCACCGGGTCGAGCCGCAGGAGCGCCGCCTGGTGCGCCGCGCCGAGGTCGCGGAAGCGCAGGCCGAGTCGCGCCGCGCCCTCCACGCCGCTCCGCACGACGATCGGCCGAGCGCGCTCCGCGTAGCGCTCGGCCGCGGCGGCGTCCGCGTCGGCGCGCGGCTCGCCCAGGCGGACGTAGTCGGAGTTGGGGTCGAGCACCAGCAGCCGCAGGCTCGTCTCGGTCAGGAGCCGCTCGAGCAGCACGCCGAGCGAGTAGGTCTTGCCCGAGCCGGACTGACCGCAGAGGAACGTGTGGCGGCCGAAGCCGCTCGCGTCGAGCTCGAACGGAACACCCGGCGCGAGGGCCAGCTCGCCCACCCCAAGTCGTGCCCTCGGCGTGCCCGTGCGCTCGGCCCAGGCGCCCACCTCGTCGGGCGTCGCCGGGCGCACGTGCGCGTCGTGGAAGGGCCGCACGCCGGTGTCGAGCAGGGCGCCGTCGCCCCGGGCCGCGTGCACCAGGACCTGACCTCGGCCGCCGGGCACGGAGAGCTCGCGCGCCTCCATCGCGAGCGACAGCACCTGACCGAGGTGGATCTTCCCGCCGGCGTCGACGGCCACGTAGCCCCCCGCCTCGAGCTCGAGGCCGTGCAGGGAGGCCTGGTACTCGAAGCGTCGCCCGTCGACGGAGGTCGCGAGCGGGAGCACCGCGGCCTCGAGCGCCGTCTCGCAGGCCCCGGTACTCCTCGATCGCGGCCAGGTGGTCGCTCACGCCCGCGATCCTCTCGCAGCCGAGGGTGACGCGCACTCACCCGCCCGGGGTGATGCTCCCCGGCCGACCGTCCCGGCAGAATGGCGTGCGTGGCAGGCCCGCGCGACCGGATCTCCCACCCCGCCCTGCGCCTGGCGCTGCTGCCGGTCGCGGTGATCGCCTCCGGCATCGTGCTCGCCCTCGTGCTGCCGGAGCTCGATCGCGAGGTCGGGATCGACCTCGGGATCGAGCCGGATCCCAACAGCGCCCGGGCCGCGCTGTCCGCCATGGCCAGCGGCATGATCGCGTTCACGGGGTTCGTGTTCTCGTCGGTCGTGCTGGTCGTCCAGTTCGGCTCGACCGCCTTCTCGCCCCGGCTCCTGCGCGTCCTGCGGGACGACACGGTCCCGCGGCTCGCCCTCGGCGTGTTCACGGCGACGTTCCTGTACGCGCTCGTGCTCACGCAGCGCATCGACGACAGCTCGACGCCCACGATCTCCCTGCTGGCGGCGCTGCTCCTGCTGCTGGCGAGCGTCGCGATGCTCCTGGCGCTGCTCTACCGGCTCACCGAGTCGCTGCGCGCGAGCGCGATCGTCCGCGAGGTCGGGGACCGCGGCCGCGCCGTGATCGCCGCCACCTATCCCGACGCCTTCAGCGCTCCGGCTCCGGACCGGCTGCCGGTCGAGCCCCCCACCACCCCGATCCAGGTGATCCAGCACGAGGGGCAGCCCGGCTACATCGTGAGCGTCGACCGCGAGGCCGTGGCGGAGCTCGCCCGGCAAGCCGACGCCCAGGTCGTGCTCGCCACCTCGGTGGGCGATCACCTGCACCGCGGCCGCGCGCTGTTCGAGGTGTTCGGGGAGACGCCGATCGACGAGGCCGCACTGCGCGCGACCGTGCCGCTGGGCGACGAGCGCACCGTCGAGCTCGATCCCCCGTTCGCGCTCCGGCTGCTCGTGGACGTGGCGAACAAGGCGCTCTCGCCCGCGATCAACGACCCGACGACGGCCGTGCAGGCGATCGACCAGCTCGAGAGCCTGCTGCGGCGGCTCGCCGACCGCCGGCTCGGCATCGGCGTCGTGACCGACGGCGAGGGCGCCCCGCGCTTCGTCTACCCGACGCCGCTCTGGGAGGACTACCTGTCGCTGGCGGTCGACGAGATCCGCCGCTTCGGCACGGGCTCTTTCCAGATCTGCCGGCGCCTGCGGGCGCTGCTCGAGGATCTCCACGACGAGGTGCCCGAGGAGCGCCGGCCGGCGATCGAGGACCGCCTGCGCCGGCTCGAGGAGGACGTCGAGCGGAGCTTCCCCGACCCCGATGACCGCGAGGAGGCGCTCACTCCCGACCGGCAGGGCATCGGCTCGCCGGCCCCGATGCGCCGCGGGCTGATCGGCCGCGACCCCCGACCGTGATCGAGGCGCTCGGCTGGGGCGCCCTGGGCGCCTCGTCGCTCCTGCTCGGCGCGCTCGTGGGCGTTGCGCGCCCCTGGCCGCCGCGCGTCGTGGGGCTCGTGCTGGGCTTCGGCGCCGGTGCGCTGATCAGCGCGGTCTCGTTCGAGCTCGCCGAGGAGGGCCTGCGAGTGGCGAGCGCCGGCGCCGTGGCCATCGGACTCGCGCTCGGCGCGCTCACCTACTACCTGGCGGACGGCCTGATCGAGCGGCGCGCGGGCGGCTCCGAGGCCGGCTCGGCCCTGGCGCTCGGCGCCTTTCTCGACGGGATCCCGGAGCAACTGGTGCTGGGACTCGGCATCGCCATCGGCGACGGGGTGAGCGCCGGTCTCCTGGCGGCGATCTTCGTGTCCAACCTGCCCGAGGCGATCGGCTCGGCGACCGCGATGCGCGCGGCCGGTGTCGCCCGCGCGAGCATCATGCGCCTCTGGCTCGGCGTCGCGGCCGTCTGCACCGTGGCCTCCGTGGTCGGCTTCGCGGTCGCCGACAGCGTCTCCGACCAGCTCCAGGGCGGCGCCAACGGCTTCGCCGCCGGGGCGCTGATCGTGATGCTGGTCGACTCGATGATCCCGGACGCCACCCGTCAGGCGGGCCGGACGACCGGGCTCGTGACCACGCTCGGCTTCGCAGTCGGCGCGGGCCTCTCGGCGGCGAGCTGACGAGCGCTCAGCCCGCTCCGGCGCGCCGCTCGTCCTCCTCGATCGCCTGCGACATCGCCACCAGCTTGGGCTCGACGGACGCGATCGTGTCCGGGGTCAGGAAGCCCTCTCCGATCATCCGGCCGCCGGCGTCCTTGACGGCCTTCCGGAAGCCGCGCGCCCAGACGTGCTCGATCAGGAGCAGGCCGGCCGAGCCGCCCGGCTCGAGCCCCGCGGCCATCTCCGCGATCTCCGCCTTCGTGAAGCCGAACGAATGCTCCTCGGCCGCGGGGGCGCCCGGGCCCGACTCGTCGTCCACCTGGATCCCGAGCAGTGCGCCCACGATCTCGCCCGTGCTCTCCGTCCCGCTGGTGCTCGAGCACCACGATCTCGTCCGAGTCCGTGTCCTTGGCGATGAACAGGAGGTCGAGGATGCGGATCGTCCGCTCCTTCTCGAGCTTGGCGAGCTCGTCGACGATCCTGCCCTCGAAGTTCGCCTCGGGCTCGAAGCCGATGCTCATCAGCTGCACGGGGCCGATCTCGGCCATTCGCTCTCCTCTCGTCCTATGGACTCGCACCGCCCGCCAGGAGCGCCGCCTTCTCGCGTTCGAACTCGGCCTGGTCGAGCACGCCACGCTCGCGCAGGTCGGCGAGCCGCTCGAGCTCGCTCGCCCGGCCGCCGCCGCCCCGGCCGGGCAGCCGCAGCGAGGGCCGCCGTGGCGGCGGCTGGTCGGGGAACTCCTCCACGGTGCGCCGGCGCAGCCACTCGAGCCACGCGAACGCGAGGACCGTGAAGATGAGGATCGTCCAGAAGCGCTGGGTCCAGGGCACGGGCCCCCAGATCACCAGCAGCAGGATTAGCGGCGCCGAGGGCGGCGCGCGTCCAGCCCGGGTGCTCGCGCAGCGCGTAGGCGGACACCCGGCGGAGCGCGGTAGCCCGCCGGCCTGCCCCCGCCAGCCAGGCACCGGCCATCACGAACAGCCCGAACAGCAGCGTGCCCTGGGCCACCTCCCCCAGCAGCGAGGTCGAGATCTCCCAGACGTTGTCGCCGATGGCGCTCGCGTTGGGGGAGTCGGCCAGGGCGTCGACCACCGCGTTCTCGGCCAGCCGGCGGAAGGCAAAGATCGCGACCCCGGCGAACACGAGACAGCCACCGACGGTCACGACCGTCCGGCGGCGATCCGGCGAGAGCGCGATCGCGCCGGCAAACGCGAGCACCGCGAGCACGACGAGGACCCAGACGAGCGTCTGGAAGAGGTCGACGGCCTCCTGTGCGGTCTCGAGCTCGTCGGGCTTCACGACCTGGAGCGAGGCGACCTCCGGCGGTAGCCGGTCGGCGAGGTCGGACGGCAGCCCGGTGCTGTCGGCGATCTGCTGGAACAGCGTCTTGAGCTCGAGCGCCACGCCCTGGTCCTGGAGGTTGCCCTCGAGGACGGCGAGGAGCTTGCTGTGGGCCACCTCGTTCGCCGTCTCCCAGGCCTGGAGCGCCGGCGCGCTGCCGAGCAGGTCGGGCGCGCTGCGCTGAGCGACCTCCTTCAGGCCGGCCGCGGCGGGGCCTGCCAGGGGCTGGAGCTGCGTCGGGAGCGCATCCTCGATCCGGGTCTGCACCTCCGCGCTCTGGAAGAGCTCGTTGACGATGAACGTCCCGAGCGCCGTGCGGATCTCCTCGTCCTCGAGCAGCTCGCTGCTGGTGTTGACCCAGTTGTCCGTGTCGAGCGCCTGGCGCTTGGCCCAGAGGCTGAAACCCGCCGCCACCCAGAGCAGGGTGGCGAGGACCAGCAGCGCGGCGACGCCTATGCGACGGGACTTCATGATTCGCGATTCTGCGACCGTCCGGGGTGAGAGGCAATCACCCGGCTCGGGTGATGCGTGCCTCGGACGGAGTCGCCAGCATGGCGGTCTCACCCGACAAGGAGGCAATGTGGCAAACCTCGTAGCGATCGCATACGACGACCTCGACCAGGCCAAGCAGGTGATGAGCACGGTCGGGGATCTGGTGAAGGAGCACTCGCTCACCCTCGAGGACGCGGTGATCGTCGAGCACCGGCCCGGCGGCAAGATGAAGCTGCACCAGCCCTCGCTCGCCGGCGTGGGCGCGGCCAGCGGCGCGCTCTGGGGCGGCCTGATCGGCCTGATCTTCCTGATGCCGCTGTTCGGCATGGCGATCGGCGCGGCCGCCGGCGGCGCCGCGGGCGCGATGAGCGACTACGGCGTCGACGACAACTTCATGAAGGAGCTCGGGACCAAGATGCCCGAGGGCGGCGCGGCGGTGTTCGTGCTGGTGCAGGAGGCCACGCGCGACAAGGTCGTGCCGGAGATCGCCAAGTACGGCGGCCACGTGATCCAGAGCTCGCTCTCGAACGAGCAGGAGGCCGCGCTCCAGGAGGCGCTCGACAACCGCGGCGCCGCGCCGGCCGCGTCGTAGACCGACGGACCGTCTGACCTACGTCGGGCACGCCACCGCGCTCATCGAGCTCGGTGGCGTGCGCCTGCTCACGGATCCGATCCTGCGGGACCGCCTCCTGCACCTGAGGCGGCGCTCGCTGTCACCGGCGCCGGCGGTCAGCGAGGACCTCGCGGCGGTCCTGATCTCCCACCTGCACCTCGACCACCTCGACCGGCCCTCGCTTCGCAAGCTCGACCCCGGGCTGCGGCTGATCGTCCCGCGCGGCGGCGGCGGGATGCTCCGCAAGGCGGGCTTCGCCCGCGTGGAGGAGCTCGCCCCGGGCGAGTCGGCCTGGGTCGAGGACGTGGAGGTGGTCGCCACGCCGGCGGTCCACGACGGAGGCCGGCGTCCGTTCGGCGGGCCGCGCGTGGAACCGCTCGGCTTCGTCCTCCGGCGCGGCCGCTCGGTCTACTTCGCGGGCGACACCGACCTGTTCGAGGGGATGGCCGAGCTCGAGCCGGACCTCGACGTCGCGCTGCTGCCGGTCTGGGGCTGGGGGCCGAAGCTGGGGCCGGGCCACCTCGATCCGGAGCGCGCCGCCCGCGCCGCGGCCATGCTCAGCCCGCGGCTGGCGGTCCCGATCCACTGGGGCACGTTCTACCCGCGCATCCTGCGACCGCGCGGCCGCCTGACGGACCCGCCGCACGAGTTCGCCGCCCGCGCGGCCGAGTGGGCGCCCACGGTGGAGGTACGCGTGCTCGAACCGGGCGAATCGCTCAGACTGGGTGCATGAGCTTCGCCCGGCTGGTCCCCCGCGGCGGCAACCTCGCGGGCAGCCTCTACGGGCTGATCCTCGTGACGTCGGTGATCGTCACGCTCGGCGGCAAGGAGATCGAGCTCCTGGCGGTGGCGCTCGTGGTCACCTCGGCCGTGTTCGCGCTCGCGCATGCCTGGGCCCATGCGCTCGACGAGGCAGCCACGGAGCACCACGCTGTCGACCGGCACGGCTTCAGGCGGTCGCTCACCCACGAATGGCCGATCGTCACGGCGGCGCTCCCCTCGGCGGTCCTGGTCGCGCTGGCCGCGCTGGGCCTCTACTCGACCGACACGGCGCTCTGGGTCGCGCTCGGCGTGAACATCGTGCTGCTGTTCGTGTGGGGCGCGGGCCTCCGCGAGCTCTCCGGCGGAACGCTCGCCCAGATGCTTGGCGCGGGTGCATCGACGGCGGCGCTCGGCCTCATCCTGGTCCTGCTCAAGGTGCTGGTGCACTGACGCCCGGCGGCTCGTCGGCCGCGGCCACCACGACCGTGCCCGCGAGCATGTCCTGAAGGCCGCGCCGGCGGTCGTCCACGAGGATCGTGAGGAAGCCCGCGAACAGGGGAAGGGCCGCGAGCACGAGGGCGCCCAGACGGAAGAGCGCGCGCGCCGGCCGGAGGGCGCCACCGCCGTCGGCCATGCACGACGCGAATCCGCATCACCCGGTTGCCGGGCGTCTGGCCGGTCGAGGACCAGAACGTGACGAAGTAGGCGGCGCTCCAGAGCACGTAGGCGACCCCGGCGCAGGCCGCCGCCACCGCGTCGAACTCGTCCGGGAGCTGCAGGACCGACACGGCGAGCGCCAGCGCCGCGCCCACCACGAGCGCGACGAAGTTCACCAGCGCGGCGTCGAGGGTGAACGCGATCGCCCTCGTGACGAGACCCTCGTAGACGGGCTCGGCGGCGAGCGCCGGCTCGGGCTCCGCCGCCGCCCTGGCGGACACGGCGATCGGCGCTCGCGCGACGTGGCTCACGACGAGCCGGCCGCCTGGCGGCGACGCAGCGCGCGGCGCACCTTCGCCTCGATCCACGCGTCCGCGCTGCGCGAGCGGGCGCGCACGCCGCCGGCCACCTCGTCGGCGAAGCCGAGGCTCTGCTGCGCGATCGCCTCGGTCACGGCCGGGCTGTGAGCTATCTCCTCCACCACGACCCAGAGCTCGTCGCTGGCGAGCACGAGCGCGGCCGCCTGCTCGACGACCGCGTCGTCCAGCACCCGCTCGACGACGCCGTGATCCGCGAGGCCGCGGGCCACCGCCTCGACGAGCGGGCCCTCGAGCGCCGTGTCGACCGCGCGCCGCGCCAGCGCGCTCGCCAGCACGCGGTCGAGCGCCTCCTCCGTCACGCGCGACGCGAGCGCGGCGTCCACCGCCGCGAGCGTGGCGACGCTCAGACGCTCGAGCGCGGCGGCGCGGGCCGCCCGCTCCGCGCGCCCCGCGAGGGTTGCGGCCTGCACGACCGGCCGCAGGGCCACGCCACCGAGCGCGCCGGCGGCCCGGGCGCCGAGTCGAAGAGGCGAGTCCGCCATCTCAGCCACCACGGTCCCACTAGCGCGCCGAGAGCGCAAGTACGCCAGGGGCCACGGATCAGCGGTCCTCGAGCCGCCGCACCTCGAGCAGCTCGAGGCCGAGCGACTGGATCCGGTCGAGCAGGCCGTGTAGCTCCGCCTGGTCGCGCAGCTCGCCTCGCATCACGGTCTCGGCGGGGGCGACGGTCGCGGTGAAGTCCTCGAAGGCGTCGGTCAGCGAGTCGCTCAGCCGACCCTTGATGCGGATCTCGTACGGCGCCGTAGCCACCAGCTCGAAGCTTGCGGTGCGCCGGGGTGAAGCCGCGTCACCCGCCGCGGGTGACCTTCGCGGCGGATCGGCGCTCGCTGCGTCAGCGCAGGCTGGCGGGGGCGGGCAGCCGCCCGAGCCGGCGCCGGTAGCCGTCCATCACCGCCTTCGGGAAGTCACCGTGGGTCTGCGTACGCAGACGCGCCACGCGCTCGCGGTGGAACGGGCTCGAGCGGTTCTCGTTGTGGCCGATCACGTTGCGGGTGGCGATCCGGTGGCGGCCCTGGAGCATCCGCGTGAGCCGCAGCGACGCCGCGAGCTGGCGCGCGTTGCCCATCACCTGGGCGTCGCTGCGCCCCACGTGCTCGATGCCGATGGCCGTCCAGTTGAGCCCCACGGCGTGCCGGCACATGAGCGAGGCCGGCACGAGCTGGTACACCGTGCCGTCGCGGTCGATCACGTAGTGCGAGCAGACCCCCGGGAGCTCGCCGAGCTCCGGATCGGGCCGGTTGACCGAGAAGTAGTCGAACACCGGCTGGAAGCTGTCGGTGACCGTGTAGTGCTGGACGATCACACGCGGGCGTGTGAGCCGGTGGTCGTCGATCCCGTAGTGGCGGCGGGCGTACGCGGCCATGTCGGCGCGGCGCTCAGCGCCGTAGGGGATCGGCTTGCTCACCACGCGCGCGGGGGCGATCGCGCGGGCGAGCGAGAGCACGGCGCGGGCGTGCCGGCGCGAGCCCGCGCCGCCCAGCGGGCCTCCCGGCAGCTCGACCACGAAGGCGCTGTCGTCCGGGCGCTCGCTGTTCTGCCAGGAGACCGCGGTGCCGTGATAGCGCGGCAGTCGCCTGCGCGGGAGCCCGCTCGCGCGCGAGTAGAGCCGCTCGAGCGCCGGGTCACCGTCGCTCCTCACCACCATCCGCAGCGCCTGGTGATACCAGAGCGTGACCCGCGGGCGCTCGCGCTCGATGAAGCGCTGCATCGCCTGCGTCTCGGGCTCGGAGGCGGGGCCGGGCCCCGACTCGTAGACGCCGTCCTGCGGGCGCCAGCGGAACGGGAAGTTGCGATTGAGGTCGACGCCGGCGGCGTTGTGGCGCGAGCCGGCCGCCGCGCCGTCCGGATTGGCGTCGCGGACGAGCCAGAGCGCGGTGCCGCGCGGCGGGCGCGCACGCCGCAGACGCTCGACCACGGCGCGCCCGGCGAGCTCGTTGCCGTGCACGGCGCCCACCACCAGCACCTTCACGGGCGCGCGGGGCCTGCCAACCCGCAGCGCCTGTATCGGCCGGCCCTCGCCGGAGCGGCCGATCGTCTCCCAGCGCTCGGCGCTCGCGGCGGGCGTGCCGCCCGCCGCCGCTGCCAGGAACACCGCCGCCAGCGAAAGCATGCCCTGAGTATGGTGGCGGCCGTGATCCCCGAGCTGGCCGAGCGGGCCGCCCAGGCGGGCAGGGTGGCGATCGACACCGAGTTCGTGTCCGAGCGCCGCTACCAGGCGCTCCTCTGCCTGGCGCAGGTCGCCGTGCCCGACCCGGAGGCGCCGGACGGCGCGCGCACCGAGGTGATCGACCCGCTCGCCGATGATCCGCCCGACCCGGCCCCGCTGGCCCGCGTGCTCGCGGACCGCTCGGTGGAGGTGGTGATGCACGCCGGCCGCCAGGACGTTGCGCTCTTGAAGCGCTCCTGGAGCACCGAGGTCACGAACGTGTTCGACACGCAGGTCGCGGCGGGCTTCCTCGGGCACGGCAACCAGGAGGGCTATGAGTCGCTCGTGCGGAAGGTCCTGCGCGTCCAGCTGGGGGGCTCGGAGGGCTTCACGCGCTGGGACCGCCGACCGCTGACCGACAAGCAGCTCGAGTACGCGGCGGACGACGCGCGCCTGCTCCTGTCGCTCGGCGACGTGCTCGAGCGCCGCCTCGAGGAGCGGGGCCGGCTTGGCTGGGCGCGGGAGGAGTGCCGCGGGCTCGAGGAGGTCTCGGACGACCGCGACCCCGACCGCCTCTACGAGCGGCTCCCGCGCCTGGGCCGCCTGGGCGAGGGTGCGCGCGGCGTGGCGCGGGAGCTCGTCGAGTGGCGCGAGTGGGCCGCCCGCGACGCGGACCGGCCGCCGTCGACGGTGCTGCCGGACCAGGCGCTCGTTGAGATCGCGCGCCGCACGCCGAGGGACCGCAAGGCCCTCGAGCAGATCCGCGGCCTGCCGCCCCAGACCCTCCACCGTCGCGGCGACGGCCTGCTGAAGGCGATCGCGCGCGGGCGCGGGCGCGCGGCCCCACCGCCGCCGCCGGAGCCGCCGCCGCGTGACTCGGCCGACGCTCCGCTCGTGTCGCTCGCTCAGGCGCTCGTGCGCCACCGCTCGATGGAGTCCGGGGTCGCCGTCGAGCTGATCGCGACCCAGGCCGAGCTCGCCGCGCTCGTGTCGGGCCTGCGCCGCGGCCGCGAGACGGACGGCCTGCGGGTCGCGAACGGCTGGCGCCGCCAGCTGGTCGGCGCGGAGCTCGAGGAGCTCGTGGCCGGCCGCCGCGCGCTCAGCGTCGGCTCCGACGGCCGCCTCCAGGTCAGCGAGCGCTGAGCCCGGGCGGCAGCTCCCCGTCCTCGATCAGCCTGCGGATCTCGCCCGCCTTGCGCGGGTTGAGGAAGACGTGCCGCTGCCCCACGCTCGGCTTCTCCGCCAGCAGGCCGGCCTCCACCAGCTCCTCCCCCACCTCGAAGGCGAGCTGGCGCTCGTGGCCCGCGAAGCCGCGGGCCAGGTGGTCGAACGCGGTGTGGTAGCCGCCCCACTTCCCCATCCCGTCGAGCCGCTGCAGGATGCGGCGCATCACCCGGCGGCGCGGATCGGGGTCGTCGTGCGCGCGCGCCACCGCTCCCCTCGGCTCGAGCACCGCCAGCACCCGGTCCTCGAGCGCCTCCATCGAGTCCTCGTCCAGCCCCGAGCCGCCGAGGCGCACCACCGCCTCCGTCACGCGCAGCGGATGCGTCGGCCCCGTGGGCGGGCGCAGATCGTAGGGCTCGATCACGTGCCCCGGCAGCACCAGGGTGGCCACCCGCAGGCGGTCGATCGCGGCGCAGGCGTCGTCGAGCGCCTCGCGCGCGTACTCCACCGACCAGGCCGGGTCGCTCGCCGGGTAGGAGAGCGCGAGCCGTCCCGCTTGCGCGCCGAGCAGCAGCTCCAGGTCGCTGGCGAGCCGCGGCGGACCCGGGTCGGCGCCGTCCACGAGCGCAGTCACGGCGGCCGCGACCAGCTGGAAGCCGCGATCGGGGACCGTGGCGGGATCGGCGCGCAGGCGGGGATCGACCGGCAGCGCGGCGATCACGGCGCCGTCGCCGGCGGCCAGCGCCGCCACGATCGGCCGCTCGCGCCCGGTGCGCGCCTCCCCCAGCTCGCGGGCGCCGCGCTCCAGCTCGGCCGCGAGCAGCTCGCGCAGCCGAGCGCGATGCTCGCGCGCCGCGTCGACCCCACCCGCGTCGGCGAGCACGCGCTCCAGCTCGCTTTGCGTTTGCACAGCGGCAGCGTACGGGTAGCCGCCAGGGAACATGGATCGCCAGAAGCTGCTTCGCATCTACGTCCAGGACCACTTCGCGGGCTCGACCGTGGGCCTCAACCTCGCCCGGCGCAGCGCGGGGTCGAACAGGGGCACGACCTACGGGGACGCCCTCGCTCGGATCGCCGACGAGATCGAGCAGGACCGGCGCACGCTCGAGGCGATCACGGACGAGCTCGACATCCCGCGCGACCAGGTCAAGAACGCCCTTGCGTGGGGCGCGGAGCGTGCCGGCCGCCTCAAGCTGAACGGCCAGCTCACCGGCTACTCGCCCCTCAGCCGGCTGGTCGAGCTCGAGGGGCTGATCACCGGCATCAGCGGCAAGATCTCGCTCTGGCGCGCGCTGCTCGAGTTGGTTCCCCAGGAGCCGCGCCTCGACGCCGAGCGGCTCCAGGAGCTGATCGAGCGCGGCGAGGAGCAGCGCCGCACGGTCGAGGAGCTGCGCACGCGAGCCGTACGCGACGCCTTCATCGGGTGATATAGTTGCACGCGCAATGAAACTGAACGGGATCCACCACATCACGGCAATCACGGGCGACGCTCAGGCGAACGTCGACTTCTACGTGGGCGTGCTCGGCCTGCGGCTCGCGAAGAAGTCGGTCAACCAGGACGACCCGACCGTCTATCACCTCTTCTACGCCGACGAGCACGCCCAGCCGGGCGCCGACATGACGTTCTTCGAGTACCCCGGCGCCATGCAGGGCCGTGCGGGTGCCGGCATGGTCCATCGCATCGTCTGGCGCGTGGCGGGCGAGGCCGCGCTCGACTTCTGGGCCGATCGGCTCGGAGCGCGCGGCATCGACGTCGACCGCGACGCCGGCCGGCTCCGCTTCCGCGACCCCGAGGGGCTCGAGCACGAGCTCGCCGCGGTCGAGGTGAGCGACAAGCCGCTCACGGCAGAGCATCCGGAGGTGCCCGCCGAGCACGCGCTGCAGGGCTTCCACGCGGTGCGCGCCTACGCGTTCGATCCCGAGCGCAGCCGCTCGCTGCTGGAGGAGGCGCTCGGCTTCGAGCCATCCGGCGACGGCTGGGAGGCGCGCGGCGAGACGCGCGGCGGCTCCTACGCCTACGACGAGGCGCCCCCCGAGCGCGGTCTCCAGGGCGCGGGCACCGTCCACCACGTGGCCTGGGGCTCACAGACCGACGAGGAGCACGCCGCCTGGCGCGAGCAGGCGATCCGCGGCGGCGCGCATCCGACCGAGGTGATCGACCGCTTCTACTTCCGCTCGATCTACTTCCGCGAGCCCAACGGGATCCTCTTCGAGATCGCCACGCCGAGCCCGGGCTTCACCGCCGACGAGCCGCTCGAGACGCTCGGGGAGAAGCTCTCGCTGCCGCCGTTCCTCGAGTCGCGCCGGGCGCAGATCGAGGCCGCGATCAAGCCGCTCGAGAACCCGCGCACGGCGGCCCGCCAGCACGCCTGAGCGCCGGCGCGGGCTACGCGCGCCGCGCGAGCGCCAGCAGCCAGGGCTGTGGACCCGGAAGCCCTCCGGGTCCTCGTTGGCCGCCTCCAGGTCGGCCTGATCGCGGCCCGAAGCTCGTCCCAGCGGCCGCGCGCGAGCAGCTGCTCGCGCGGCTCCTGGAGCGGCGGGCTCGCGCGCTCCTGGAGCGACAGCCAGTCGTGCGGCGAGCCGCCCTCGAAGGCGAGCTCGCGGCGCTCGGCCGCGAGCGTCAGGCCGTGCGGCTCGAAGAGCGCGCGGACGTCCGCCTCGCTGCCCCAGCTCGGACCCGGTCCGCGGCGGACGCGTCGAGCGCGACGGCGAGCCGGCGCATGGCTCGCGACGATCGGACCCTCCGGGATCCAGTTGGCGAGCGCGATCGTCCCTCCGGGCGCCAGCACCCGGGCCAGCTCGCTCGGCGGCGCCACGGGCGCATCCCGGCGAACATCACGCCGAAGACCGACATGACCACGATCGAACTCACCGTCGCCGGCGGGGAGCGCCAGCAGGTCGCCGTCGAGCCAGCGGACGTCTCCGCCGCCGGGACGCTCGGCCGCGGCGGCGAGCAGCTTCGGCTCCGAGTCGACGCCCGTCACGCGCGCGCCGGCCTCGCGCTGCCGCCAGCGCCGCGTTGCCGGTGCCGCAGGCCACGTCGAGCACGCGCGCGCCCGGAGCGACGCCCGCGGCGTCCACCACCTGCTCGCGCGGCGGGGGCGAGATCGACGGCGATCGTCGCGTAGTCGGCGGAGGCCCAGTCGGTCACCGGGCTAGCCTACGGCGGCGCCGTGGACCTCGCCCTCACCAACTGCACGGTCCGGACCCTCGACCCGGCGGCGCCGCTTGCCGACTCGATTGCGATCGACGGCGACCTTGTGGCCGCCGCGCCCGCGCCGGGCGCGCGCTCGATCGCGCTCGGGGGAGCCTGCGTGGTGCCCGGCTTCGCCGACGCCCACGTGCACTTTCCGACCTGGTCGCTCGGCCTGGGCCAGGCGCGGCTCGAGGGCGCGCGGTCGCTCGACGAGGCGCTCGAGCGGGTGCAGGCGGCGCTCGCCACGGTCTCCCCCGGCGGCTGGCTGCGCGGGCTCGGCTGGCGCGACGGCGACTGGCCCGACAAGCCCACCCGCGCGGCGCTCGATCGCGTGGTGGCGGACGTCCCCGTGGCGCTGATGTCGAAGGACTACCACTCGCTCTGGCTCAACTCGGCGGCGCTGGCGCGGGCCGACGCCCCGCTCGAGACCGCCGGCGGCGTGGTCGAGCTCGACGACGCCGGCGAGCCGCTCGGCGTGCTGCGCGAGAACGCCGCCTGGAGCTTCCGCGACCGCTACGTGCGCCCGAGCGTCGCCGAGATGCTCGAGGCGGTGCGCGCCGGGATGCCGGTGGCGAGCTCGCGCGGGGTCACCGCCGTGCACGACAAGGACGGCTGGCTCGGCGCCTTCGAGGTCTACGAGCGGCTGGAGGAGGCCGGCGAGCTCGACCTGCGCGTCTGGCAGTCCTTCCCGTGGGCACGGCTCGAGGAGCTGAGCGCCCTCGGGCTGCGCTCGGGCTTCGGCAGCGAGCTGCTGCGGATGGGCTACCTGAAGGGCTTCATGGACGGCACGCTCGGCTCGGCCACCGCCCTGCTGCTCGACGGCTCCGGCGTCGAGATCACGACCGGCGCCGAGCTCGCCGACGTCGTCCGCCGCGCGGCCGATGCGCACTGGCCGGTGGCGGTGCACGCGATCGGCGACGCCGCCAACCGGGCGGCGCTCGACGCCTTCGAGGAGACGCGCCCGGCCTGGCAGCCGGCAGGGCTGCGACCGCGGATCGAGCACGCCCAGCTGCTGGCGCCCGAGGACCTCGAGCGCTTCGCCCGGATCGGGGTCACCGCGTCGGTGCAGTTCAGCCACGCGCCCTCGGATCGCGACCTGGCCGACCGCCTCTGGGAGGGGCGCGAGGGCGCCTACGCCTACCGCTCGCTGCTCGACGCGGGCGCCGTGCTGGCGAACGGCTCGGACGCGCCCGTGGAGGAGCTCGACCCGCTTGCGGGGATCGTCGCCGGCGTAACCCGCACGATCGACGAGCGCCCCGGCTGGCGCCCCGAGCAGGCGGTGAGCGTGGAGGAGGCGCTCCACGCCACCTGCGTGCTGCCCGCCTGGCTCGAGCACGAGGAGCACCGGCGCGGCACGCTGCGGCCCGGGATGCTGGCCGACCTGGTGGTGCTCGACCGCGATCCCGTGACCTGCCCGCCGGCCGAGCTGTCCGAGCTGCGGGTGCTCGCTACGATGCTCGCCGGTCGTTTCACGTTCGTCGCCGACGATGGCCCCGTCGCGACGTAGTAAGCCATCCCTGGAGGACAGAACACGCATGCCGAATTCCGAGCTCGCAAACAGCGTCTGGCCTGACGACGACACCTGGGACGTCGCTCGGCAGGCGTGGAACCTCGCCGCCGACCAGCATCCCGCCGCCGTGGCATACGCGGAGAGCGCGGCCGACGTCTCCCGCGCGGTCGGCTTCGCGCGCGAGCGCGGCCTGCGCGTGGCTCCGCAGGGCAGCGGCCACGGCGCGGCCGCGATCGCGTCGCTCGAGGACACCGTCCTGCTGAAGACCGAGCGGATGGACGGCATCACGATCGACGCCGAGCGGCGACGCGGGCGCGTGGAGGCCGGTGCGCTCTGGGGCGAGGTGGCCGTGCGCTCCGGCGAGCTCGGGTTGGCGGCGCTGCACGGGTCGTCCCCCGACGTCGGGGTGGTGGGCTCGTCCCTCGGCGGCGGGATCGGCTGGCTGTCGCGCAGCCTCGGGCTGAGCTGCAACAGCGTGACGGCGATTGAGCTCGTCACGGCCGACGGCGCCGAGCGCCGCGTGGACGCGGACAACGAGCCCGAGCTGTTCTGGGCGCTGCGCGGAGGCGGCGGAGCCTTCGGGGTCGTGACCGCGATGGAGTTCGAGCTGTTCCCGATCGAGCAGGTCTACGCGGGCTTCGTGGCCTGGCCGGTGGAGCTGGCCGCCGAGGTCGCGCACGCCTACCGCGAGTGGGTCGCCACCGTGCCCGAGGAGATGACCTGCCAGCTGCGCTTCCTCAACCTGCCGCCGGTCCCCGAGCTGCCCGAGCCGCTGCGCGGGGCGTCGCTCGTGGACGTGCTGGGCGCGTTCATCGGAGATCCCGCCGACGGCGAGGCGCTCCTGCGGCCGCTGCGAGAGCTTGCCGACCCCGTCTGGGACAGCTGGGGCCCCATCCCGGCGGCCGAGCTGTGCCGGCTCGCGATGGACCCCGAGCAGCCGGTGCCCGCGATGGGCGACCACGCGCTGATCGGCGAGCTGACCCCCGACGCGGCCGATGCGTTCGTGCGCGCCGGCGGACCGGGCAGCCCGCTGATCTCGCTCCAGCTGCGCCAGCTCGGCGGAGCGCTCGCGCGCGAGCCGGACGGGGCCGGTGCGCTCGCCAGGCTGGACGCGGACTACGCGCTCTACGGCGTGGGCGCCCTGATGGCGCCGGGGGCGGACGCAGTCATCGCCGCGCACCTGGCGCAGGTCAAGGAGACGATGGCGCCCTACGCCACCGCCGGCACGTTCCCCAACTTCGCCGACCAGCCGGGCGACGACGTGTCGAGCGCCTTCGACGCTGACGCCTGGCGGCGATTGCTGGCGGTCAAGGCGGACGTCGATCCCGAGGACGTGTTCCGCTCGAACCACCCGCTGTGACGGTTCTCACGTGTCAACCCCGCCCTGACCGGGAATCCTCAAATCGTCATGAAGCGGGAATCATGGCTCCCGGCCACCCCGGCCAGCGCGTCCAGGGCGCGAGCGATCGTGCGCGAGCTGGGCAGGGAGCGCGGCCTCTCCCAGGAGGACACGTGGGATCTCATGCTGGCCACCACGGAGGCCGTGGCCAACGTCATCAATCACGGCACGCCCTGCGGCCCGCGAGGCTTCCTGCTGAGGGTCCAGTTCTGCGGCGAGGGCGTGTGCGTCGAGATCTGCGACTGCGGCACGTTCTCGCCCACCATCCACAAGCTGCCCGACACGGAGTCGGTCGGCGGGCGCGGCATCCCGCTGATCGCCGCCGTCTCGGACGTGTTCGAGCTCGTGCCGGGCGCGGACCAGACGCGCGTGCGGTTCGGCAAGCGCGTTGCGGCCGCCTGAGCGCTACGCGCTCGCGAGCTCGAACCAGACGCGCGTACGACCGTCGTGCACCACTCCCCAGCGCTCGGTCATCTGATCCACGAGCACGAGTCCCCAGCCGCCTGGCTCGTCGATCGGGCACTGACGCGCGGCGGGGGCGAAGCCCGGCCCTGGGTCGGTGACCTCCACCCCCACGCCGCCGTCGATCGCGCGGACCTCGATCTCGATCAGCTCGTCGACGCCCGCCCCGCCGTGGCGCACCGCGTTGTTCACGAGCTCCGAGACCAGCAGCGCCAGCGAGCTGCCCAGCTCGTCCGAAAGCCATGGCGCGCCGCTCTGCAGCCATGCACGCGCGCGCTCGGGGGCGCGCACCCCACCCGCGATGGCGAGCTGGAGCCGCTTGCTCGAGCCGCTCGACGGCGGCTGCAGATGACGTGCGGAGGCTATGGAGTAAGCCATCGGGGTTGAACAGCCCCTCCGGGGTGGCCTGGGTCGAAGGTCCAGGCCCTACCTCGGCTCGAATGCCGAAAACCTTGAGCGCCGCATGGAGCGGGATGGCCATGCGTTGGACCGCCCATGCTCGGGCAGGCATAAACTCGACGTAGGATCGATCCGGTGAGCGTCGAGCAAACCGAAGAACACGTCATCCAGGAGGTCTGCTCGCGGGTGCGCGACCACCTGGGAGCAGACGACGCCGAACTCGTCCAGGCGTTCGTCCGTCAGTACTACCGCTGGATCGCGCAGGAGGACATCGTCGAACGCGATCCGCTCGACCTCTACGGGCTGGCACTCGGGCACTTCAACTTCGCGCGCGAGCGCCAGGCCGGGACCCCGAAGGTGCGCGTCTACAACCCGCGCTTCGAGACACACGGGTGGCAGTCGACCCACACCGCGGTCGAGGTCGTGACCGACGACATGCCGTTCCTGATCGACTCGGTGACGATGGAGCTGAACCGGCAGGGGGTGGGCGTCCACCTGATCGTGCACCCGGTGATCGCGGTCCACCGCGACGCCGACGGAGAGCTGACCGAGGTCCTGCCGGAGGCGGAGGCCGGCGAGCCGGCCGAGTCGGTCATCCACGCCGAGGTCGACCGGCAAACCGATCCCGCCCGGCTCGAGGAGCTGAAGGGCCACCTGCTGCGCGTGATCGGCGAGGTGCGCGCCACGGTCGAGGACTGGGCCGAGATGCGCAGCCGGGCGCTCGAGCTCGCGGCCGACATCCGTGACAGCCCGATGCCCCAGAGCGACGTGGATACGCAGGAGGCGGCGGCGTTCCTCGAGTGGCTCGAGCACCACAAGTTCACCTTCCTCGGCTACCGCGACTACGAGCTCGTGACCGAGGACGGCGAGCTGCGCCTCGACTCGATCGCCGAGAGCGGCCTCGGGATCCTGCGCCAGCCGGGCGGCAAGGAGAGCTCGCGCGGCTTCCACAAGCTGCCGCCCGGCGTTCGCGCGCTCGCGCTCGAGCCACACATCCTCAACCTCACCAAGGCGAACTCGCGGGCCACGGTCCACCGCCCCGCCTACCTCGACTACGTGGGCGTCAAGCGCTTCGACGAGGACGGCAAGGTGATGGGCGAGCGGCGCTTCCTCGGCCTCTACACCCACGAGGCCTACCAGGCCAAGCCGGGCGAGGTGCCGATCCTGCGGCGCAAGGTCGCCGCTGTGCTCGAGCGCGCCGCGTTCCCGCCCGGGAGCCACAACGAGAAGGCGCTGGTCGAGATCCTCGACAACTACCCGCGCGACGAGCTGTTCCAGATCTCGAGCGACGAGCTGTTCGAGGTCGCGATGGGCATCCTCCACCTCGGCGAGCGCCAGCGGCTGCGGCTGTTCGTGCGCCGCGACGCGTTCGGGCGCTTCTTCTCGCTGCTCGTGTTCGTGCCGCGCGACCGTTTCAACACTGAGAACCGGCGCCGGATCGAGGCCATCCTGCGCAACGCCACCGGCGCCGCCTCGGTCGACTACACGACCCGGGTGTCCGAGTCCGTGCTGGTGCGGCTCCACTACATGGCCTACGTCGACCCCGCGGCCATGCCCGAGCTCGACGCGCACGAGGTCGAGATGATGCTCGTGGCGGCCACCCGCTCGTGGGTCGACGACCTCGAGGAGGCGCTCGTCGAGGAGCTGGGCGAGGAGCGCGGCAAGGTCGCGTTCGGAAGCTACGCGGACGCCTTCCCGGCGGCCTACCGCGCCGACTGGGTCGCGCGCTCGGCGCTCGCGGACATCGGCCACGTCGAGCAGCTCGATGACGGCGACGCGCTCGGGATCAACCTCTACCGGCCGCTCGAGGCCGGGCCGAGGATGCTGCGCGCCAAGCTCTACCGCGCCGGCCGGGCGCTCACGCTCTCGGACGTGGTGCCGCTGTTCGAGAACATGGGTGTGGAGGTCGCCGACGAGCGGCCCTACCCGATCCGCCGGCGCGGGGACGAAAGCGTCTGGATCTACGACTTCGGGCTCACGTACGAGGGCAAGGGCGACCTCGAGGCCGACGGGGTGCGCGAGGGCTTCCAGGACGCGTTCCTGCGCGCCTGGCGCGGCGAGGTCGAGAGCGACGGCTACAACCGGCTGGTGCTGGGCGCGGGGCTCACCTGGCGCGAGGTGACCGTACTGCGCGCGATCGCGAAGTACCTGCGCCAGGCCGGCACGAACTTCAGCGACGCCTACGTGAGGACGGTGATGGTCGCCCACCCGGAGATCGCGCGCCTGCTGGTCTCGCTGTTCCGGGCCCGCTTCGACCCGCGCCGCGGGGACCGCGAGGACGGCGAGGACATCGTGCGCCGGATCGACGAGGCCATCGACGCCGTGGAGAGCCTCGACCAGGATCAGATCCTGCGGATGTTCCACGGCACCGTCCGGGCGATGCTGCGCACCAACTTCTTCGCATCCGGGCCGGACGGCGGGGTGCTGCCGCAGCTGTCGTTCAAGCTCGACCCGTCCGAGCTCTCCTGGCTCCCGCAGCCGCGCCCGCAGTACGAGATCTTCGTCTACTCGCCGCGCGTCGAGGGAGTGCACCTGCGCGGCGGACGGGTGGCCCGCGGCGGGCTGCGCTGGTCCGACCGGCGCGAGGACTTCCGCACCGAGGTGCTCGGGCTGATGAAGGCCCAGATGGTCAAGAACGCCGTGATCGTGCCGGTGGGCGCCAAGGGTGGCTTCGTGGTCAAGCGGCCGCCGAGCTCGCGGGAGGATCTGCCCGACGAGGTCGTCTTCTGCTACCGCACCTTCATCCGCGGCCTGCTCGACCTGACGGACGACATCGAAGGGGGCAAGGTCGTGCCGCCCGCCGACGTGGTGCGCTACGACGGCGACGACCCCTACCTGGTGGTGGCCGCCGACAAGGGCACGGCGAGCTTCTCCGACATCGCCAACGGCATCTCGAAGGAGACCGGCTTCTGGCTCGGTGACGCGTTCGCCTCGGGCGGCTCGATCGGCTACGACCACAAGAAGATGGGCATCACGGCCCGCGGCGCCTGGGAGTCCGTCAAGCGCCACTTCCGGGAGCTCGGACACGACATCCAGTCGCAGGACTTCACCGTGGTCGGGATCGGCGACATGGGGGGCGACGTGTTCGGGAACGGCATGCTGCTCTCGAAGCACATCCGCCTGCTGGGCGCGTTCAACCACCAGCACGTGTTCGTGGACCCGAATCCCGACGCGGCGGCGAGCTTCGAGGAGCGGCGGCGCCTGTTCGAGCTGGAGGGCTCGTCGTGGGAGGACTACTCGGCGGAGCTGATCTCGGAGGGCGGCGGCGTCTGGCGGCGCACGGCCAAGCGGATTCCGGTGTCCGAGCAGGTACGCGAGGCGCTCGCGATCGAGGAGGAGGTCGACGCGCTCCGTCCCAACGACCTGATCCGGGCGCTGCTGCGGGCGCCGGCGGACCTGTTCTGGAACGGCGGGATCGGGACCTACGTGAAGGCGAGCACGGAGACCCACGCCCACGCCGGCGACAAGGCCAACGACGCGCTGCGCCTGGATGCCAACGAGCTGCGCTGCCGGGTGATCGGCGAGGGCGGCAACCTCGGCCTCACCCAGCGGGCCCGCATCGAGTACGCGCTCGCGGGCGGGCGCGTGAACACCGACGCGATCGACAACTCCGGCGGCGTGGACTGCTCCGACCGCGAGGTGAACATCAAGGTGCTGCTCGACTCCGTGGTCGAGGCGGGCGACCTCACCGGCAAGCAGCGCGACGAGCTCCTTGCCGAGATGACGGACTCGGTGGCGGCGCTCGTGCTCAAGGACAACTACGAGCAGTCCGAGACGCTCAGCCTCGCCGAGGCGCAGGCCGCGAGCATGGTCGACGTCCACGAGCGCTTCATCCGCAGCCTCGAGGGCTCCCGCAAGCTCGACCGCGAGCTCGAGGCGCTCCCGGACGACGAGCAGATCGCGGACCGCAAGCGCGACCACAGCGGCCTCACCCGTCCCGAGCTGTCCACGCTGCTGGCGTACAGCAAGATCGACCTGTACGCGGAGCTGCTCGACTCGGGCGTGCCCGAGGACCCCTACCTGTCCGCCGAGCTCGAGCGCTACTTCCCGGATCCGCTTCCCGAGCGCTTCGGCGACGCGATGCGCGAGCACCGGCTCGCGCGCGAGATCGTGGCGACCCAGGTCGTGAACAACGTGCTCCACGGCGGCGGTACGACGTTCGTGTTCCGCCTGCACGAGGAGACCGGGGCGCCGGCGTCCGAGATCGCCCGCGGCTACGCCGTGGCGCGCGAGATCTACGGCATGCGGCCGCAGTGGGCCGAGATCGAGGCACTCGACAACCGCGTCGACAGCGCCACCCAGCTCTCGATGCTGCTCGGGGGCCGGCGACTGATCGAGCGCTCCACGCGCTGGTTGCTGCGGCATCGCTCGCGCCCGATGGACATCGCCTCGACGGTCGGGCAGTACCGCCCGGCCGCGGAGACGCTGTTCGAGGCCGTGCCGCGGCTGCTCGCCCCGGCGGACGCCGAGCCGCTCGCGCGGCGCGCGGACGAGCTGCGCGATGCCGGCGTTCCGGAACGGCTCGCCGAGCGCGTGGCGGCGCTCGCCACGATGTTCTCCCTGCTTGACGTGGTCGAGGTCGCGGGAGAGACGAACCTGGACGTGGAGGAGGTGGCGGCCGTCCACTTCGCGCTCGGCCACCGGCTCGGCCTGCACTGGCTGCGCGATCGCATCGTCGAGCTGCCGCGCGACGACCACTGGCGCGCGCGGGCCCGGGCGGCGCTGCGCGACGACATGTACGCGATCCATCGCGACCTCACCGCCGAGGTGCTCACGAGCGCACGGGCGGCAGAGGACGCCCGCGCCCGCGTGGAGGCGTGGGTGGAGGAGAATCCGGCCTCGGAGCGCTCCCTGCAGACGCTCGCCGACATTCGCGTGAACCGGAACTTCGACCTCACCACCCTGCCCGTCGCCGTGCGCGAGATCCGCAACCTGAGCCGGGGTCTGGAGCCGTGAGCGACGCTCAGCGCCCGCTCGAGCTGATCCACGCCCGCAATCTGATCACGGGGCTGTCGACACCGGCGTTCCTGGTCGACCTCGACGGCGGGCTGGCCTTCTACAACGACGCCGCCGCGACGCTGCTGGGGCGCCGCTTCGAGGAGGTCGGTCCGATGCCCCAGTCCGTATGGGGGAAGACCTTTCCGCCCGTCGACGCGGACGGCAACCCGCTGCCGCTCGACTCGCTGCCGCTCGTGCGCGCGCTGCGCGACCAGCGGCCGGCGTTCGGCACCCTGCGCTTCCTCGCGGCGGACGGGGACCAGCACGAGATCCACGTGACCGCGATCCCGATCGTCACGAGCCACGCCACGCACGGGGCGCTGGCGCTCTTCTGGCCGACCGAGGACGAGGCGTCTTAGATGCGCGTGAAGGTGTGGGGCGCGCGCGGCTCGATCCCGTCCCCGGGGCCGGAGACCACGCGCTTCGGCGGCAACACCTCGTGCGTCGAGGTCACGCTCTCGGACGGCACCACGATCGTGCTGGACGCCGGCACCGGGCTCCGCAACCTCGGGCTGCGCATGACGGGCGAGGGCAGGCAGGTGAACATCCTGCTCACCCACCTGCACCTGGACCACATCCAGGGGCTGATGTTCTTCGCCCCCGCCTTCAGCCCCGACTCCGAGCTCGTGATCTGGGGGCCGGAGGCTCCCGACGCCCCCCTGCTCGACCGCATAGCGCGCTACATCTCGGCGCCGCTCGCGCCGGTGGAGGTGCGCGAGCTGCCCTGCCGGGTGTCGTTCAAGGACGCCCCGCACACGGAGTGGCGGATCGGCCCGGCCACCGTGCGGGCGGCCTCGATCACGCACCGCGGCCCCACGCTCGGCTACCGGATCACCGACGGCGACACAAGCCTCTGCTACATCCCCGACCACGAACCGGTGCTGGGAGGCGAGCTCGCCCGGATCGAGGCCGAGTGGATCTCGGGCTACGAGCTGGCCCGGGAGGCGACGCTCCTGCTGCACGACTGCCAGTACACGGACGAGGAGTACCCCAACCACGTGGGCTGGGGCCACTCCTCGCTCGGCGACACGCTGGCCTTCGCCCGGCGCACGCAGCCCGAGCGGCTGCTGCTCTTCCACCACGACCCGATGCACACCGACGACTTCCTCGACGCCTTCCACGCGACCGCCGTGGAGCGCTGGGTCGAGGGCGGCGGGCGCCCGGAGCAGATCCTGATCGCGGCCGAGGGTCAGGAGCTCGACGCCCGCGGCGAGCTCAGGCAGTCCGCCTAGGGGACGATTCGCAGCGGCGTCGAGGCGCGCTGGATGATCGGCGAGCCGTCGTTGCCGCTCTCGCAGCGCATCCGGGCGACCAGCCGCCACTGCCCGGCCCCCACCTCGCTCCTGCGGGGGATCCAGCGGCGCCGGATACGCCCGTCGAGGCGCGTGCGGACGGTGCCGATCCGGAACACGTTCTGCGGGCTCCTGAGCGACAGGCGGACCGTCCGGCTGCAGAACTCGATGACCGGCCAGCCCTTGCCGGTGATCGTGAGGATCTCCCCGAAGGCGATCGGCTTGGGCGCCGCGTTCACGCTGGGCGCGGCCTGGGCCGGGGCGGCGGCCGCGGCCAGGGCGCCGGCGAGCAGGGCGACGGTGAGCGGGCGCCGCAGCGAGCGGGTCACCCGACCATCGTAGACTGGCCGGCCTGCCGCTTGCGCTCGACACCCACGAGGCGCTCCTCGAGATCGCGCCCGACCCGATGATCCTGGCCGGCGACGCCGGCCTGGTGGTGGGCGCCAACGCGCTCGCCGAGGAGCTCTTCGGACTCAGCCGCCACGAGTTGCTGGGCCGGCCGATCGAGGACCTCTTCTCGCGCCCCTGGCTGCGGCTGCGCCGGACGGGCGCGCGGCTCGAGCTGCCGGCGGTGCGATCCGACGGCTCCGAGTTCCCGGCCGAGATCTCGCTGTCGCGGATCGAGACGCCCGACGGCGAGCTCGTGGCCGCCGCGATCCGCGACAGCAGCGAGAGCGCCGTTCGCGAGGCCTCGCTGCGAGAGGCGCGCGAGCGCTTCCGGCGCGTGTTCGAGGACGGGCCCGTGGCGATGGCGATGGTCGGCGACGACTTCAAGCTCGCCGAGGTAAACGACGCCTTCTGCCGACTGACCGGCTACAGCGCCCGCGAGCTCGCGGAGCTGACCTTCGCCGACATCACGCACCCCGACGACGTCGACACCAGCCTGCGGCTCGCGGGCAAGGTGTTCGGCGGCGAGCTGCGCTCGTTCAGCGTCGACAAGCGCTACCTGAGGAAGAGCGGCGAGGTGGTCTGGGTCGAGCTCACCGTGTCCGCGATCCGCGACGAGCGCGGCCGCCCGCTGAAGGGCATCGGGATCGCCCAGGACGTGACCGAGCGGCGCGAGGCGCTCGGCGTCGCCCGCGCCGAGCTCGACCGCCTCGCGCGCGATCGCGACCGGATCCTCGAGTTCGCGGGCGAGGGCATCTATCACGTCGACGCGCGCGGCCGCATCACCTACGTGAACCCGGCGGCGAGCGGGCTGCTCGGCTGGGCCCCGGAGGAGCTGCTCGGCAAGCCCGCTCACGAGCTGCTCCACCACACGCGCCCCGACGGCGCCGTCGACCGCTTCTGGCGCCGCGACGGGACGAGCTTCCCCGTCCACTACCGGAGCGCGCCGGTACCGGGCTCGGAGGGGTCGGGCACGGTGGTGGTGTTCTCGGACGAGAGCGAGCGCGAGCTGATGGAGCGCGAGCTGCGGAGCGCCCGCGAGCGGGCCGCGCGCGACCGCCTCCAGGCCGCCGAGGCAGAGCGCTCGCGCTGGGCCCGCGAGCTCCACGACGAGACGCTCCAGGGGCTCGCCGGGCTGCACATGCTGCTGGCGTCGGGCGCCCGGGCGGGCAGCCCCGACGAGATGCGCGAGCGCATGCGCCAGGCTCAGGAGCACATCGCCGACGAGATGGAGAAGCTGCGCGGGCTGATCTCCGAGCTGCGCCCGGCCGCGCTCGACGAGCTCGGCCTCGAGGCCTCGCTGGAGGATCTCGCGGAGCGCACCGCGACCGTCTACGGCGTGCGTGTGGACACGCGCCTCGAGCTCCCGCCCGCCGACGACCGGCTCAGGCCGGAGATCGAGACCGCCGCGTACCGGATCGTCCAGGAGTGCCTCTCGAACGCGGCGCGCCACGCCGACGCCGCCCGTGTGCTGGTCGAGATCGAGCTGCTCGGCGGCTCGCTCCACCTGCGCGTCCGCGACGACGGTCGCGGCTTCGAGGCGGCGGCCGAGAGCAGCGGCTTCGGGCTGCGTGGGATGCGCGAGCGTGTCGACCTCCTCGACGGCTTCCTGAGCATCGGCTCGCGCCCGGGCGGCGGCACCGAGGTCCGGGCGGCGCTGCCGCTCGCCCGCGGCTAGCCGGCCGCGGCGCCCCCTACCCCGGCAGCTCGGAGCGCTCGATCAGACCGCGCTCGAGCGCGTACTCGACGAGGTCCGAGCGCTTCGAGCGACCGAGCTTGCGCTGCATGCGCGCGCGGTGGCTCTCCACGGTGCGGACGCTCAGGAACAGGCGCTCGGCCATCTCGCGGTTCGTGTGCCCGCGCGCGACCAGGCGCAGCACCTCGAGCTCGCGCTCGGTGAGCTCCGGGGTGGCGCGCCCCGCGGCCGCGGCCGTCGCGGCCAGCCGGGCGCCCAGTCGCGGCTCGAGGTAGGTGCCGCCCCCCGCGGCCACGCGGATCGCCTCGAGCAGCTGGCTCTCCGCGGCCTCCTTCGGCACGTAGCCGGCCGCGCCGAGCCGCAGCGCCTCGCCCGCGAAGCTCGGATCGCGCTGGGCGGTGAGCACGATCACGCGCGTGCGCTCGTCCACGCGCGGGATCGCCTCGAGGCTCGGTCCGTCCGGCATGTGCAGGTCGAGCACGAGCACGTCGGGACCGAAGCGCTCCACCGCGGCGAGGGCGCCCGCCACGTCGCCGGCCTCCCCCACCACGTCGATGCCCGGCTCGGAGTCGAGCAGCATGCGCAAGCCGCTGCGGACCACGACGTGGTCGTCGGCGAGCACGACGGTGAGCGGCTGGGGGTCGGTGGGCTGCGTAGTTCCTACGTAGGCGAACTCTACGGCGCTTCACGCTTGTGAGCGGCGGGAGCCGTCGCGAGAGTGCCGGCGCATGTCACAGCTGGCAGGGGCTTCCGTCGTGGCCGCGCCCGGGAACCCGGCGGCGGCGACCCCGTCCCTGCCCGTCCTGTGCGGGCTCGCGCTCGCGAACCCGCAGGCGCAGCACAGCCAGGACGAGCTGCTGGACATGCTCGGGCTGCGGGACGACGAGTTCGCGCGGGGGATCTTCTCCCGCTCGGGCGTCCGCACCCGCCGGCTCGACGTGTCGCGAGAGACGGTCGCGGCAACGCTCCAGGAGCGCGCGGCCGACAGCGAGGAGCGACTCTTCGAGATGGCGGTGCGGGCGGTCGGCGAGCTCGACTTCGACCCGGCCGAGATCGGCCTGGTCGTGACCGCGAGCTACTACTCGGTGGGCGGGCCGACGCTCGCCCACCGAGTGCTCGAGCACTTCGGGCTGCCGCCGGCGGCCGACAAGTATCACCTCACCGGCGTCGGCTGCGCCAGCGCCGTCCCGCTGCTGCGCCTGGCCGGCCAGGCCCTGCGCGACCGCGCGCCCGGAGAGCGGGCGCTCGTGGTGGGCGCCGAGGCGGTGAGCGGCTTCCTGAGCCGCGTCCGCCCCGGCGACGAGAAGGCCAAGGTGGTGGGCTCGGCCCTGTTCGCGGACGGCTGCGCAGCCGCCCTGCTCGCGCTCGGCGACGGCGACCGCGAGCCCGGCGGGGTCGAGATCGCCGCGACCGCGGTGCACCAGGTGCCGGACACGCTCGGGCACGTGCGCTTCGCGGTGAGCGCCACCGACTCGCACATGATGATCGCCCGCGAGCTGCCCGCGATCGCCGAGACCGGCGTGCCCCCGCTCGTCGACGGCTTCCTCGCGACTCACGGGCTCGAGCGCTCCGACGTCGACCACTGGCTGATCCACCCCGGCGGGCGCGGGATCATCGAGGGGCTGCGGCGCGGTCTGGGACTGACGGGCGAGCAGGTGGCGCCGAGCGTCCGGGTGCTGGCCGAGCTCGGGAACATGGGCACGCCGTCGAGCTTCTTCGTCCTCGAGGCAACCGAGGAGATGCGCCGGCCGGCGCCCGGCGACCGCGGCCTGATGGTCGCGATCGGACCGGGTGTGACGGTCGGCCTGATGCTGACCAACTGGAAGCAAGGAGACGATCCATGCAGGTGATAGGCGCCGGCTTCGGCCGGACGGGGACGATGTCGCTCAAGGGCGCGCTCGAGCAGCTCGGCTTCGGCCCCTCGTTTCACATGATCGACGTCGCGCGCAGGCCCGAGCTGCTGCCGGGCTGGCAGGCCGCGGTGGACGGGGAGATGGTGGACTGGCGCGAGCTCCTCGACGGCTGGGGCTCGACGGTCGATTGGCCGGCGTGCACGTTCTGGGAGCAGATCTGGGACGCGTTCCCGGACGCCAAGGTGCTGCTGAGCGTGCGCGACCCGGAGGCCTGGTACGCGAGCTGCCGCAAGAGCATCCATGCCTCGGCCCAGGCCGCCGGGAAGGGCGAGCTCGAGGGCGGCAGCGTCGAGGTCTCACCCGAGGCGATGCGCATGATCAACGGCCTGATCTGGAACGGCACCTTCCACGGCCGCTTCGAGGACGAGGACTTCGCGATCTCGGTGTTCAACGACCACAACGAGCACGTGAAGGCCACCGTGCCGGCGGACCGGCTGCTCGTGTACGAGATCACCGAGGGTTGGGAGCCGCTCTGCGAGTTCCTCGACGTGCCGGTCCCGGACACGCCGATGCCGCACCTGAACGACGCCGCGTCGTTCCGGGCGATGGTGGGCCTGCCGGCGCTCACCTAGTGCGCGGCAGCCGCTGTACGCTGCTCCCGTGGCTGCGAACCGAGCGGGCGGGGAACGAGGGCTCCCGGGCGGCGTCGAGCTGCGCGCGGGTGAGCAGGTCCTCTACCAGGGTCGGCCGTCGTGGCGGGCGCTGCTGTCGTTCTACGCCGGCGGGCTGCTGCTGGCGGTCGTGGTGTTCGTGGTGCTCGTCCCGCTGCTCGACGTCGGGGCGATCGGCGTGCTGGTCGCGCTCGCGATCGCCGCCGGGAACGCTGCTGATCGGCTGGTTCAGGAGGGTTTCCACGCGCTACCTGATCACCGACCAGCGCCTGCGGATCTCCACCGGGATCGTGCGCCGCAACGTGCAGGAGACCAGGCTGGCACGCGTGCAGAACGTCAACTACAGCCAGGGTGTCCTCGACCGAGTCGTGGGCGTGGGTCACGTGGACTTCGACACCGCAGGCACGGACGACTCCGAGTTCCAGTTCAGCTACGTGAACGGTCCGGAGAAGGTCGTGCGCGCCGTCGACTCCGCGATCCACGCCGAGCACGGCGCCCAACGCGAGAGCCTCTAGAGCGACCGGGCGGGGTCATGGGAGCTGAGCTGATCGCGTTCCTCGGGATCGCCGCCCTCGTGATCGTCACCCCCGGGCAGGACACCGCGCTCACCATCCGCAACACCCTGTTCGGCGGGCGCCGGGTCGGGACGGCCACGGCGCTCGGGGTCGCGGGCGGCCAGGCCGTCTGGACGCTCGCTGCGAGCGTGGGGGTGGCGGCCGTGATCGCGGCATCGGAGCCGGCCTTCGTGGCGCTCAAGCTCGCGGGCGCGGGCTACCTCGTGCTGCTCGGGCTGCAGACCCTGTGGGCGGCCGTGCGCGGCGAGCCGCACCCGGAGTCCGGCGAGCGGGCCGGCGGGGGCGCGGGGCTACTCCCCTCGAAGGCGCTCCGCCAGGGACTGGTCAGCAATCTGGCGAACCCGAAGATGGCGGTCTTCTTCACGAGCCTGCTGCCACAGTTCGCCCCGGCGGAGGGACCGGCGTTCCCGGTCATGCTGGGCCTCGGCCTGCTCTTCTGTGCCATGACCTTCGCCTGGCTGTGCGGCTACGCGGCCGCCGTCCACCGAGCCCGCGATCTGCTGAGACGACCGCGAGTCAGGCGCTCGCTCGACGCCCTGATGGGCAGCGCGCTCGTGGCGCTCGGCCTGCGCCTGGCCGCCGAGGAGCGCTAAGGCGAGCGGTGGACGTCCGCACGACGGACTACCACACCGCCGGCGAGCCGTTCCGGATCGTGGTGGAGGGCGGCCCGGAGCTCCCGGGCGCCGCGGTGCGGGAGCGACGCGAGCACGCGCGCGCGAGCGACGAGGTGGACGCCGTGCGCCGGCTGCTCTGCCACGAGCCGCGTGGTCACGCCGACATGTACGGCTGCTTCCTCGTGCCGCCGGACGACAACGGGGCCGACCTCGGGGCCGTCTTCTGGCACAAGGACGGCTACTCCACCGCCTGCGGTCACGGCACGATCGCGCTCGGTGCCTGGGCGGTCGAAACGGGGCTGGTCGAGGCCGACCCGGACGGCGAGACGCCGGTGAGGATCGACGTCCCCTCGGGGCGTGTGACCGCGACGGTCCGCGCCGCGGGCGGCGCCGTGGGGGGCGTGACCTTCCGCAACGTCGCCGCCTACGCGCTCGCCCGCGACGTGCCCGTGGAGCTCGAGGTCGGCTCGGCCCGGGTCGACCTGGCCTACGGCGGCGCGATCTACGCCTGCCTGCCCGCTTCCGCGCTCGGCCTGACGGTCGAGCCGGGCGCTCTGCCGGAGCTGATCGCGGCCGGCCGCGCGGTCAAGCGCGCCCTCGAGGGGAGCGCCGCGGCCAGGCACCCGAGCGACGAGCGCCTGTCCGGCGTCTACGGCACGATCCTCTACGAGGAGCTCGATTCCGGTCCGCCGCTGCGCCAACGCAACGTGGCAGTGTTCGCCGACGGCGAGGTGGACCGCTCGCCGTGCGGCTCGGGGACCTCGGCGCGGCTGGCGCTGCTGCACGCGGAGGGCAGGCTGGCGGCGGGCGCCGCGCTCGTGCACGAGTCGATCGTGGGCACCGAGTTCGAGGCGCGTGTCGTCGAGGAGCTGGCCGCCGAGGGCCGCGACGCCGTGATCACGGAGGTGAGCGGCAACGCGTTCAGGACCGGCGAGCACCGCTTCGTGCTCGACCCGTGCGATCCGCTCGGCACGGGGTTCGTGCTGCGGTGAGCGCTCCCGCGTTCCTCGACGGGGCGGAGATTGCCCGGCGGCTGTCGCCGGACGCGGCGGTCGACGCCCTCGAGGCGGCGCTGCGCGGCGGCCTCGACCCGGACGCCGATCCGGCGCGGATCTCCGTGCCGGAGCGGGGCGGCAGGGGCGACCTGCTCGTGATGCCCTCGAGCGCCGCGGGCTCCCTGGGCGTCAAGCTCGCCAGCGTCGCCCCGGCCAACCCGGAGGCCGGGCTGCCGAGGATCCAGGGCGTGTACGTGCTGTTCGATCCCGTCACGCTCGCGCCCGCCGCCATGCTCGACGGCATCGCTCTCACGGCGCTGCGCACTTCGGCGGTCTCCGCGCTCGCGGTCAGGCATCTCGCCGAGGCGGACGCGAGCCGTCTGCTCGTGTTCGGCACCGGCCCCCAGGCCTGGGCGCACGTCGAGGCGTTGCGCGCGGTGCGCCCGGTCGAGCGCGTGGACGTGGTCGCGCGCGATGCCGAGGGCATCGAGCGCTTCGTGCGCCGCTGCCGCTCCGCCGGGCTCGCCGCGGCGCGCGCCGACACGGACGCGGTTCCCGCCGCCGAGCTGATCTGCTGCTGTACCACGGCTCGCCGGCCGCTCTTCGACGGCGACCGCGTGGCCAAGCGGACGACCGTCGTCGCGGTCGGCTCTCACGAGCCCGACGCGCGCGAGGTCGACGAGCGGCTCGTGGAGCGCGCGATGGTGGTGGTCGAGTCGCGCACGGTGGCGCTGAGCGAGGCCGGCGACGTGATCGCCCCGATCCTCGCGGGCACGCTCGCGGAGTCCGAGCTCGTGACGCTCGACTCGCTGGTGCGCGGCGAGGCGGCGGTCGCCCCCGGGCGCCCGCGTCTGTTCAAGAGCTCGGGCATGGCGTGGGAGGACCTGGTCGTGGCGGCCGCGGTTGTGCGCGCGGGCCCGGGCAAGCCGGGGTAGGGTCTTCCCATCCGCGTTCTCTGGCCCCTGACGATCGCCGGCGTCCTCGTGCTGGCCGCACCCGCGCAGGCGGCGGCCCCCGCCGCCGAGGGTCGGCTGCTGGTCGGCTTCGAGAAGGGCGTGTCGAAGGACCGCCAGCAGCAACTCGTGGCGGCGGCCGACGCCCGCATCGCACGGCGCTTCAGCGCGATCCGCGGCGGCCGCCTGCTGCTGGTCCGGCCGCGCTCCGGTAGCGAGACCGGCCCGCTGCGCAAGCGGCTCGCGCGGCTGCGCGAGGTTGCGTACGCCGAGCCCGATTTCTTCCTCTTCTCCTCCGTGCCGAAGGTCCCGGACGATCCGTTCTACCCGCTTCAGTGGGCGGTGATCGACTCGCCGGACGATCACGACATCGACGCGCCGGACGCCTGGGCCACGCGTACCGCCTGCGCCAAGGTGGCGATCCTCGACACCGGCGCCGACACCGACCACCCCGACCTGACGGCGAACCTCTACAAGAGCGGCGACAAGCCGAACAACAACAAGGACGACGACAAGAACGGCTACGTCGACGACACCTACGGCTACAACGTGATCGAGGGCAAGGGGTCTGGCGAGGACGACAACGGCCACGGCACCCACGTGTCCGGCATCGTGGGCGCGCGCGGCAACAGCGACGTCGGCGTGGCGGGCACCTGCTGGTCGACGAAGCTCCTGCCCGTGAAGTTCATGAACTCGAAGGGCAAGGGCTCCACCTCGGACGCGATCGCCGGCATCCAGTACGCCGTGGAGCAGGGTCTCAAGATCATCAACTGCTCGTTCGGGTCGAGCTCGAAGTCGTCCTCCCTCCACGACGCGGTGGACTACGCGCAGGATCACGGCACGCTGCTCGTGGTCGCCGCGGGCAACGACGGCGACGACATCGAGAAGAACCCGCTCTACCCCGCCTCCTACACCGACTCGAACATCCTTGCCGTGGCCGCCAGCACGGACGAGGACGAGCTGGCGTCGTTCTCGAACTACGGCGACGTGACGGTCGACGTGGGCGCTCCCGGCGACAGCATCTACTCGACCTACCTGGGCGGCGGCTACAAGACGCTGTCGGGGACCTCGATGGCCTCGCCGTACGTGGCCGGTGCCGCCGCGATGCTGCGCAAGCAGGAGTCGGACGCCACCTACGGCCAGCTGCGCAAGGCGCTGCGAGAGAAGGTCGACAAGCCGCCCGCCCTGCAGGGCAAGGTCGTCTACAACGGACGCTTGAACGTGCAGAAGGCGCTGGCCGCGATCGCCTCGATCGTCAACTAGCCGACCGGTCGGGCCCGAAGGAGGCCGTGAGCAGCGCCCCGCCGCCGGGGGCGTTGGCAGCGCTCACACTGCCGCCGTGGGCCTCGGTGGCCTGGCGGACGATCGCGAGCCCGAGCCCCGAGCCGGGCAGCGCGCGGGCGCCGTCCGCGCGGTAGAAGCGCTCGAACACGCGGGGAAGGTCCTCATCGTCGAAGCCGGGGCCGTGGTCGCGAACGCTCAGCACGCCGTCCGCGAGCTCCACCTCCACCGCGCCGCCGGCCGGGCTCCACTTGGCCGCGTTGTCGACCAGGTTCGACACCGCGCGCTGGATGCGCTGCGGGTCGCCGCGCACGATCGTCGCCTCGGTATCGAGCCGGAAGTCGAGGTCCGTCGCGCGCCCGCGGGCACGCTCGACCACCGAGCGCACGATCTCGTCGAGCCGCAGCTCGCCCACGTGATCGCCGAGCTTCGTGCCGCGGGCGAGCTCGACCACGTCGGCCACGAGGGCCGTCAGCTCGTCCAGCTCGTCGATCACGTCCCGCCGCAGCGCCTCCTGCTCGGCGCTCGACAGCCTGCCGGCGTGCTGAAGCGTCTGGATGTTGGCGCGCAGGCTCGCGATCGGCGTGCGCAGCTCGTGGCTCGCGTCCGCCACGAGCTGCCGCTGCGCCTCGACCGAGCCCTCGAGCGAGTCGAGGGTGGCGTTGAAGCTGCGCGCGAGCCGCGCCAGCTCGTCGTCGCCCACCACCTCGATGCGGTGCGAGAGGTCGGGGTCGGCGGTCAGCTCCTCGGTGCGGCGGGTGAAGCGGGCGACGGGCGCGAGTGCGGCGCTGGCCACCGCTGCTCCGAGCGCGGCGCTCAGCAGGATGCCGCCCACGCCCACCAGCGCGAGCACGATCGCGATGCTCTCGAGCTGGCTGTCCACCTCCTCGAGCGGCCGCGCCACCTGGATCGCCCCGCCGCCCGGCAGCCCGGTGGTGAGCACCCGCAGGTGGGTGCCGTCCACGTCGAGGTCGGTGAGCTCGCTGCCCTCTCCCTCGCTCGCGATCCGCTCCGCCTCCTCGCCCACCGGCAGCGAGCGGCCCGCTCCGGCCACGCGCCGCACGCCGCCGTCCGGCGCCACGAACTGGACGAAGGACACCGTGCCCCCGAACGGTGCGGGCTCGGGGCGCAGCGGCACTTCGCCGGGCGCTGCGCCGGGCGGGGGGCCGTCCCCCGGCCCGAGGAAGCCCGGCGGAGCGCCGCGCTGGTGCCCCTCGGCGAAGCGGACGACCTGCTCGGCGCGGTCGCCGCAGCGAATCGTCCACCTCGCCGCGGAGCTGCCCGCGCACACCCAGGTAGACCACGGCCGCCACCACCACGACGGCGATCGCCACGGCGAGCCCGGCGGCCGCCGCGATGCGCATGCGCAGGCTCATGGCTCGCGCAGGACGTAGCCGACCCCGCGCACCGTGTGCACGAGCGGCCTGCTGCCGGCGTCCTGGAGCTTCCTGCGCAGGTAGCCCACGTACACGCGCAGCGCGTTCGAGGCGGGGCCGAAGTCGTAGCCCCAGACGCGGTCGTAGATGAGGTCGTGCGGGAGCACGCGGCGCGGGTTCAGCATGAACAGCTCGAGCAGCCCGTACTCGGTCCGGGTGAGCTCGACGAAGCGCTCGCCGACGCGCACGCCGTGCCGCGAGCGGTCGAGCCGGAGCTCCTCGAACGAGAGCGACTCCGGGTCCCCCTCGCCCACGCTGCGGCGGATCAGCGCCCGCAGGCGGGCCTTGAGCTCGCCCAGGTCGAAGGGCTTGACCACGTAGTCGTCGGCGCCGGCGTCGAGTCCGTCGATGCGGTCGTCCACGGCGTCGCGCGCGGTGAGCATCAGCACGGGCACCCGGTTGCCGGCCGCGCGCAGGCGCCGGCACACGTCGAGGCCGTCGATGTCCGGCAGCCCGATGTCGAGCACCACCGCGTCGGGGGCCGTGGTGGCCACCTGCGTGAGCGCACCCTGGCCGGTGTCGGTGGTGAGCACCTCGTAGCCCGAGAGCGCGAGGGCGCGCCGCACGGCGTCCCGGAGCGCGCGGTCGTCTTCCACGATCAGCAGCCTCACGCGGGCAATTGTGGCGGGACGAGCGCGTTTCTTCCGCTGCTCCTACGCCGCTCTTACGCTGCCCCTACAGAGCGTCACGACGCTCTCCCCCATGCGACCGAACACCAAGTACACAGCAATCGTGCTCACCGCGGCCGTGGCGCTCGCATCGGCCGCCTATGCGATCGGCAGCGCGTCGGGCGGCGGCCAGGCCGCCGCGCGCGGCGGGACCGACGGAGCGCGGCCGGGTTCGCCGGCGCGCGCGGGTTCGCCCCGACCGATCTCGCCGACGAGCTGGGTGTCGATGCCGATCGAGCTCGACGCGGCGCTGCGCGAGTTCCACGAGCGGCAGCACGCCAAGCGCGAGGGCGCGCTCGCGGCGGCGCTCGCCAGGGAGCTCGGGATCTCGGAGGAGAGGGTTACGAACGCGCTCGAGGCGCAGCGCGAGCGCCACGAGCAGGAGCACTCAGAGCGGCGAGCGGAGCATGCCGAGCGGCTGGCCGACGCACTCGGCATCGAGGCCTCGAAGGTCGAGGAGGCGTTCGAGGCGCTCCGCGACCGGGGTCCCGGCGACCGGGGCGGCTTCGACGGCTTCCTCGACGACCTTGCGGCCGAGCTCGGCGTCGAGCGCGACGCCCTCGAGCAGGCGCTCCAGGAGACACGACCGGACCGGCCCGACCATCGCCGCGGGGCGCCGCGGGCGATGCTGGGCGAGCTCGCGGCCGAGCTCGGGGTGAGCCGGTCGGAGCTGCGCGAGGCGCTGCGTTCGGTCCGTCCGGACGCCGGCGCTCGGATGAAGGACCCGGGTGCCGACCTCGCCCGCTTCCTGGCCGAGCGCTTCAACCTCGACCGCGACGAGGTGGAGGACGCGCTCGGCACGCTGCCGGGTCCCGGCGTCGGCCCGGGCGGTCCGGGCGGTCCGGGCTTCGGCCCGGGCGGTCCGGGCGGCCCGCCGCCCGGGTTCCGCTAGGTCACTAGGACTGGAGCGAGGGCGCCTGCGCCCGCATCTCCGCGATCGAGTCGTCCGTGCAGGTCGTGAGGAAGCCGCCCACGACCTCACGGACCTCGTCCAACGACTCCGCGCGGTAGAGCACGGGCTGGTAGTGGGTGATGTCGTAGTCGACGGTGCCCATCTCCACCAGGTCGAGCGGGCGGTGCTCCATGTCGCGGAACTCGTCGATCTCGCCGAACGAGGAGAGGATGCCGGCGCCGTAGGCGCGCAGCTCCCCGTCCTCGACCACCACGCCGAACTCGACCGAGAACCAGAACACGCGTGAGAGGAAGCGCAGGTTCTCCTCGTCCTCGAGGCGGTTGGTGGCGACGCCGGTGAGCCGGTGGAGCTCCGAGAAGGTCGGGGTGGCGAGCAGGTGCCCGTGCCCGATCACCTCGTGGATGATGTCCGGCTCCGGTGTGTAGAGCGGCAACTCCGGGTGCCGCACGTACTGCGTGGAGTGGAAGAGGCGCTCCTCGAGGGAGCCGTAGAACTCGCGCAGGGGCACGAGCCCGGCGGCCGGCGCATAGCGGAAGCCGGTGACCGGCTCGAGCCGATCGCTCACCAGGTCGAGGCTCGGCACGCCGTCCTCGGGGAGAGCGAGCACCTCCTTCGCCTCGAGGAACTCGCGGATGGCGAGCTTCTCGTGCTTGGGACGCAGCTCACGGCAGACGGTGCGCCAGACCTCCTGCTCGGCGTCGGTGTACTCGACGGGAGGCGCGGGCTCACCGGGGTTCCAGGCCAGGGCGAGCGCGGCGATCTCGTTGCGGCGCTCGCGATACTCCGGATCGTTCGCGCCGGGATGGTCGTCGGCCAGATGGACCTCGACCTCGCCGTCCTCGTTTGCGGTCACCGGTGAATAGAGCTGTGCCTCCTCGAACATGCCCCAGAGTGCACCACTTCCGCGGGCGCCTGACAAGTGTGCCCCCATTCACCGGGCACATTGCCCACTTTCGTCAGCGCAAGAGGCTATTCTCTGGTCACTTTGAACAGTTCCGTGGACGAGCTCGACGCCCGGCTGATCGCGGCGCTGCGCGAGGACCCGCGCGTCGGGCTGCTCGAGATATCGCGACGGCTGGGCGTCGCGCGCGGCACCGTCCAGGCCCGGCTCGCGAAGCTCGAGGAGCGCGGCGTGATCCGGGGCTACGGGCCCGAGATCGACGCCGCGGCGATCGACCACCCGATCCAGGCCTACGTCCTGCTCGAGCTCACCCAGGGGCGGCTGGCGGAGGCCATCGAGACGCTCGAGGGCACCCCGGAGATCCTGTCGGTCGACGCCGTGAGCGGACCCGAGGACCTGATCTGCCGGGTGGCCGCCCGCGACACCGAGCACCTGCAGGAGATCGTGAACCGAATCCTCGCGGGGCAGGCGATCCGGCGCTCGACGAGCTACATCGTGCTGAGCCGTCCCGTGCGGCTGCGGCTCCAGCCGCTGGTCGACGCGGTGGGCGATCGCGCCGCCCGGGGCAAGAAGGCCCGCGCGCGCTAGCGTGGCGACCGTGCGCCGCGGCCGGCTCGCCCCCACGCTGCTCGCCCTGCTGCTCGCGGCGCCGGCGGCGCACGCCTCCCCGCCCGGCGCGGCTCAGCTGCCGCCGCTCGCGCTGGACGGTCCGCGGCTGGTGGCGAGCGGCGTCCCGTTCGAGCTGCGCGGAGCGGGCGCTCCGGCCGGCGCCGTGGTGCGGCTCGAGATCCGGCTGCGCGCGCGCTGGGCGCTCCTGGCGCGCGCCCGCGCCGACGACGCCGGCGGCTTCGCGCGGACCGTGCGCCCGCGGCGGATTCGGAGCCGCTATCTCCTGCGGGCCGTCTCGCCGGACGGCCGCATCTCCGGCCGCGTGGCGGTGCGCTCGCGCGACGTGACCCTCGCCGCGGTGGGCGACGTCAACCTGGGCGACGCCCCGGGCGCGGTGATGGCCCTGCGCGGCCTGCGGCACCCGTGGACGAGCGTCGCGGGCGCCCTGCGGCGGCCGGACATCGCCTTCGGCAACCTCGAGTGCGCGGTGTCCACGCGCGGCGCGCCGGTGCCCAAGCAGTTCACGTTCCGCGGCCGGCCGGCGGCGCTGCGCGTGATGTCGCGCTTCGCCGGCTTCGACGTGCTCAACCTGGCGAACAACCACGTGGGCGACTACGGCACCCGCGCGCTGCTCGACACCGTCGCGAACGTCCGCCGCTTCGGCATGACGCCGGTCGGCGCCGGCGCCGGCCTCGCGGCGGCGGCCCGACCGCGCGTGGTCGAGCGGCTCGGGCTGCGGGTGGCGTTCGTGGGCTTCTCCGACATCCTGCCGGTCTCGTTCTTCGCCACGCCCGGGCGCCCGGGGACCCAGGCGGCGTCGATCCCGGCCATCGAGCGCGGGGTCCGGGCGGCGCGCCGGCGCGCCGACGTGGTGATCGCGACCTTCCACTGGGGCGTCGAGCGGGCGACGGTGGAGAACGGGCGCCAGCGCGCCTTCGCGGCCGCGGCGCTCCGCGCCGGCGCGACGGCGGTGATCGGCGCCCACCCGCACGTGCTGCAGCCGATCCGCCGCCGCGGCGCCCGCCGGCTGGTGGCGTACAGCCTGGGCAACTTCGTGTTCGGCGCCGCCTCGCCCGGCACCACCCGCACGGGCATCCTGCGACTACGCCTGTCGCGCCGCGGGGTCGAGGGCAGCCGCTTCCAGCCGGCCGTGATCGAGGCCACGCGCCCGCGGTTGCTCGGCTGAGCTCCTCAGCGCCGTACGGCCTGAGATAGTGCGCGCGTGCTGAACGTCGACAGCGAGTCCTTCCTCGTCATCGTCGTCGTGGCGGCGCTCGCCGCGCTCGCGGCGGGGATGCTCTCGCCGCGCCTCCCGTTGCCAGTGGTGGTGATCGAGATCGTGGCGGGGATCATCATCGGACCGGAGCTGCTCGGCCTGGCGGAGCCGGACGACTTCATCGAGTTCTTCTCGAGCCTCGGCCTCGGCATGCTCTTCTTCTTCGCCGGATACGAGATCGACTTCGAGCGCATCCGGGGGGTGCCGCTGCGACTGGCGGCGCTCGGCTGGCTGATCTCGCTGGCGCTCGCGTACGGGCTCGGGGGCCTGTTGGCGCTCGCCGGCGTGGTGCTCTCGCTCGTCTTCACCGGCTCGGCGCTGGCGACGACGGCGATCGGAACGCTGATCCCGATACTCAAGGACGCCAACGAGCTCCGCACCCGCTTCGGCACCTTCCTGCTGGCCGCGGGGGCGATGGGCGAGTTCGGCCCGATTCTGCTGATCACGCTCGCGTTCTCCACCAAGGGCGCGGTCGAGAACACGCTGATCCTGCTCGCCTTCCTGGCGCTGGCGCTGGCGACGGCGCTGCTGGCGGTCCGCGGCGCCGGCCGCGGCTGGCCGCTGCTCGAGCGCAGTCTCGAGACGAGCGGGCAGCTGGCGATCCGGGTGGCCGTGGTGCTCGTGTTCGCCCTGGCCGCGCTGGCGTCGTCGCTCGGCCTCGACCTGCTGCTCGGCGGCTTCGTTGCCGGCGTGATCGTGAGGATGGCCCTCAAGGGACGCGAGGTGGCCCTCTTCGAGTCGAAGCTGACGGCTGTCGGCTACGGCTTCTTCATCCCGTTCTTCTTCATCGTGAGCGGCGTCAAGTTCGACGCCTCGGCGCTGGCCGACGACCCGATCCGGCTGCTGGAGCTGCCGCTCTTCCTCGCCCTGTTCCTGGTCGTCCGCGGCGTGCCGGCGGTGCTGCTCTACCGGAGGCTGCTGGAGACACGCGACCGCGCCGCGCTCGCGTTCTACTCCGCCACGGAGCTGCCGCTCGTGGTAGCGATCACGACGATCGCCGTCGAGGAGGAGCACATGCGGGCCTCCACGGCCGCCGCCCTGGTCGGCGCGGCGATCCTGTCGACGGCGATCTACCCGCTGGTCGGCCTGCGGCTGAGGCGCGACGCCCCGCGCGCGGCCGAGCCCGAGGCGGCGCCGGCGCCGGCTTCCGGCTGACGGCCGGGCGGGCGGCTACGGCCGCTCCCGTTCGGCCAGGGCACCCGGATCGGCGGGATTGCGAGCTCGACTCGGCGGATGCCGGGCGTCAGGCAACGTCGCGGCGTCGCAGCAGGAGCGCGGAGATGGCCGCGAAGGCGGCGATGAAGGCGGCGAGCACGGCGAGGGCCTGTGGGCTGTCCACGAACGGCCCGCTGAAGGAGCCCGGGCCGCTTGATTCGATGTTCTGCGACGAGGCTCCGAGCGCGGTCGCAATCGAGTACCCGTTTGCGCGCAGGAAGACGTTCGTGAGCGGCTCGAGGGCGGTCACGCTGTCGGCGAAGGCGCTCAGGAGGCCCTCGATCACGAGCGCGTAGAGGATGCCGACGCCGATCGCGAGTGAGGTCCCGCGCGTGAGCACGCCGAGCAGCACGCCGAGCGCCGCCCATACCGCCAGGATCAGCCAGCCGGCTGCGATCGCGCGCACGAGCAGCCAGGCGGACGGCCAGCTGATGGGCGCGTCCTCGATCTGGGCGATGACGTAGCTGGTCAGCGCGCCCGCGGCGAACAGCGCCAGCACGAACGGGACAAGGACGATGGCGAGCGCTGCCAGCTTGGCGGCCAGCACACGGAACCTGCTGGGGCCTTGTGTGAACAGCGTCTTCAGCGTGCCCCAGCCGTACTCGCTGCCGAGCGCGAAGACCCCGAGCATCAGGGCGAAGACACCGCCGAAGAAGGGAAATCCGGCGAGCAGCGTCCCGGGGAGCGACTCGGGCAAGAACTGCTCGAGTCCGCCCGGCGAGTCCTCGGGGTCGAGCGCGTACGGCACGACATATGCGAAGAAGATTCCGAGCAGCGTCCAGATGCCAAGCAGGATCCATGTCGCGGCGCGCTTGCGCAGTACCAGCAGCTCGGCGCTCACGTCGCGGGTCATGACGGTTCTCCTCCACTCCTGGTCAGCTCGAGGAAGACGTGCTCGAGCGAGGCCTTTTGGGCGTAGAGCTCCGAGACCGCGATGCCGGCCTCCACGAGCAGGCGGTTGATGGCCGGTGCCCGCGAGCTGTCGACGGTCACGTCGAGCAGGCCGTCGACGCTTGTGACCTCGTCGACATCCGGGAGCGCGCGGATCAGGCGGGCGGCCTCGGCTCGCGGTTCGGCGCGCACCCTCAGGCCGGCGCGGCCGCGCAGCTCCTCGACGGTTCCCTCGGCGACGAGCGAGCCGTCGCGGATCACTCCGACCCGATCGGTGACCTGCTCGACTTCCCCCATCAGGTGGCTCGACAGCATGACCGTGCGCCCGCCCTTGCCGAGTGAGCGGATGAGGTCGCGCATCTCGGCCATTCCGGCCGGATCGAGCCCGTTGGTCGGCTCGTCGAGGATCAGCAGCTCGGGATCCTTCAAGAGTGCGGCAGCGACGCCGAGGCGTTGCTTCATCCCCTGCGAGTAGGTCGCCGAACGATCTGCCGCGCGATCCAGCAGCCCGACCTCGTCGAGCACCGCTTCGAGGCGATCCTCTCCCACGCCGGCATAGCGCGCGAGCACAAGCAGGTTGTCGCGCCCCGACAGGTAGGGATAGAACGCCGGCGCCTCCACCATCGCCCCGATGCGCCCCAGCCCCTGCGGAGCACCGGGCGGGACGCCGAGCACCGCCACCCGCCCCGACGTCGGTCGCACCAGCCCGAGCAGCATCCGCAGCGTGGTCGTCTTGCCGGCGCCGTTCGGGCCGAGAAAGCCGTACACCTCGCCGCGGCGCACGCCCAGGTCGAGGTCGTCCACGGCCACGATCGAGTCGCCGTAACGCTTGGTCAGCGCACGTGTCTCGATCACGAGATCTCCGAGGCCGTTCATTGCGCTCCACGCGGCCGACCGGCGAGGCCAGCTCGGTAGGAACTGCGCTTCGCCGCGACGATGCCCGCCGGCAGCGCTATCGCAAGTCCGACAATCTGAACCACCGCGCCGGCGACGTTCAGCAGGGCGACCGGCGTGGGCTGGTTCTTCGGTGTCACGCCGCCGACGCTAGGCCCGGACGCCGCTCATGAAATCGCCCCACGGGAGGGTTCTCGGTTCCCCCCTCGGACGGACGCCCGTCCACCCTTCGGAGGATTCGGGGATCGCAGCACTCTTCCGCTGCCCGGGACGGGTTGTCAGCCCGAGCCGTTAGCTGCGCACTCGCTCACCCCATGCGTCCGCGCAGGACGAGCGCCCACGCATGGCAGCCGAAGGCCGCCGTCGTTGCCAGCGTCCGCGGCACCCGGAAGCGCGTCCAGGTAATGGGCGACGTAGGGGTGCGCCGGCTCGGCGCCCGTAGGCTCCGGCGAAGGCATGGCCAGCGACTACGCGCCGACTCCGGTAGAGGACTTCCTCGACCCCGACGATCCGACGCTCTTCCCCCGGCTCACGACCGAGCAGGTCGAGTACCTGGCGGGGATCGGCGCCCAGGTGTCATTCGCACGCGGGGAGCTCGTTTGGGAGCACGGCCAGCGCGAGACCCCGCTGTACGTCGTCCTCAGTGGAGCCTTGGACGTAATCGACCAAGCGCCGGAGGGCGACCGCTACTTCACCCAATGCAGGGAGGGGACCTTCGCCGCCGATATCTCCATGTTCACCGGCGAGCCGACCCTCGCAGCCGGGTTCGCGGCCGAACCGACATCGCTCCTGGCGCTCCCGCCGGAGGACGTGCGTCGGGTCGTTGCGACCGCGGCCGAGCTCGGCGACCTGCTCCTGCGAACGATGGTCACGCGCCGGGAGTGGCTGCAGGGTCGCGGCTTGGGTCAGCAGCGGCTGATCGGCTCACGACGGTCGGGTGAGGCGTTCGCCGTAAGGGAGTTGCTTGAGCGCAACCTCGTTCCCTTCACCTGGCACGACCTCGCCACCGACGAGGAGAGCCGGGTCTTGCTCGACGGGCTCGGCATCGGGGATGCCGACTGCCCGGTCCTGGTTCGATCCGACAGCGTCATCCGGCGAGCCACAGTGACCTCGGTTGCCGATGAGCTGGGCCTCCGAGCGCAGGTTGACGGCCAGAGCTTCGACGTCGTCGTGCTTGGCGGTGGTCCCGCCGGGTTGGCCGCTGCCGTCTACGCCGCCTCCGAGGGTCTCAGCACGCTGGTGATCGAACGCTTCGCCCCTGGCGGCCAGGCGGGCACAAGCGCTCGAATCGAGAACTACCTCGGCTTCCCCACCGGCCTTACCGGCTCCGAGCTCACCCGACGCGCGACGCTGCAGGCGCGCAAGTTCGGCGCCGTGATCTCGAGCGTCCACGAGGCATCCCGGGTCTCGGAGCCAGAGCCCGGAGGCTTGCGCGAGATCCGACTTGCCGACGGTCAGCGCGTGCGGGGCCGGTCCGTGGTCCTGGCACCGGGTGCGGACTACCGCCGGCTACCGGCCGAGAATGCAGATCGATTCGAGGGGGAGGGCCTCTACTACGCGGCGACCCACGTCGAGGCCCAGCAATGCTCGCCGGAGGAGGACGTTGTGGTCGTCGGCGGCGGAAACTCGGCCGGCCAGGCGGTTGTCAAGCTCGCCAACCACGCGGGCCAGGTCCACGTCGTCGCCCGGCGACGGCTCGAGCTGGCGATGTCGCGCTACCTGGTCGATCAGATCGAGGCCAAGTCGAACGTCCGCGTCTGGTCCGGGTGTGAGGTCCGGGCCCTCGAGGGTGATGAGGAGCTAGAGGCTGTCGTGATCTCGGGTGCGGGGCCCGATCGACGGGTCCAGACCTCGGCGGTGTTCGCGATGATCGGCGCCTCTCCGAGGTCCGAGGGCCTGGTCGACTACGTCGGCCAGGACGACAAGGGGTTCGTGGTCACCGGCGAGGAGGCGGGCCGCCACGCGGACTTCTCCCGACACTGGGACGGGGCGGACCGAGGCCCGCTGATGCTCGAGTGCACGCGTCGTGGTGTCTTTGCCATTGGCGACGTCCGCAGAGGCTCGACAAAGCGCGTTGCTGCGGCCGTGGGGGACGGCGCGCTGGTGGTCCGCTCCATTCACGCCTCGCTCGATCCGAGCCAGACCTAGTCGAGCAGCAGGCGGCATTGTGGTCCAACGCGAGCACGATCTGCTGCGGCGATCCCACCATTCCTTGATATGAGGGCGACACCCAGGGCGTAGCCGCCCGACGGGGTTCGATCGGCGCTGCAGTTCTCGGGTGCTACTGCGGCGAAGGAAAGATCGACTCGGTGCGGCCCGCGCGCTCCTCGAGCAGCCGGTCCGCGTAACGGAGCAGAGCAACAAGGGAAACGAGCGCCGCGACGCCGCCCACGCCCGCGGCTACGCCAAGCGAGATATCGGCGATCCCACCGAGTGCGATCGCGATCGCGCTGCCACCGACCACGCTGTTGATCACGGCGACGACCGTTGCGAAGGTGAAAAACTGCCTGCGCCCCTCGGGCGGCACCGCAGCGTTCTCGAACACCCCTCGTCCGTCGTCGTGCCCGGAGAGCAGGAAGAGCTTCGCTTGGTCGCCGGCGATCTGCTTGTAGTAGTTGCGGATCCGGTTGATTGCGACGCCGTAGCGGAAGTCCTCGGCACCGCACTCGACAATTCGCACGAAGGTGAAGACTCCGAGGACATAGAGCGTCGGGAGTACGGTGAGGGCGAAGGCATCGAAGGTGGTGCCGATCTGCGATGTCTGGCCGATGAACCCCAGCGCGACCAGGGCGCTGGAGACCGAGAGGATGTAGAGCGATGCGCGGGAGGCGCTCTCGCTCGCGGTCTGCGAGCGCGCGCCCTGGAGCGTGAAGTGCTCGGTGGTCAGTGCGGTCAAGAGCTCTTGGCGATCCGGCGCCTCCGCCACCTCACCAACGTACCAACGCGGCCTACGGAGATCGGAGGTCGATCAATGACTCGCAGCGCGCCTGCACCCACGGACGAGCTAGGGCCCTACATCCAGGAGCTGAGTGACCAGCGCTGAGGCTCAGGAGTCGCCGAGACCTTCGTCCTGGATTGACCCCCAGGAGGGGGGTGGAGTCAGGACGAATCGAACTTCAGTCGAAGCGGAGCAGAGAGCGCAGGTAGGCGCTGAGCGTCCGCCGGGTAGGGCGGGGCCGCGAGCGCCTCCAGTCCGCGAGCGTTAGGCCCGACGGAATGTCCGTGTGCTCGTACACAAGCTCTGCTTCCATGCCTCGAAGCTTCGGTCATCCGGGCTCCGCGTTCATCGGGGCGACACCCTGAGCTTCACCCTGATTTCTCGGGGGTTTCCTCAGCCGCCTCGCTCGACCAAGCAGCCAGCCGAGCGAATCCGGCTGGCCGTGGGCGTCCTCCCACCCCTCGAACACGTCCCCGATCGTGCGCCCGGGCGGCACCGTCCCGAGCACCCGCACGTGCCCTCCGCCCGACTCAGGTGGACCGAGCTGGCACAGGTAGACCTCGCGCGTCGCCAGCACCACCGCGCAGCGGTAGAGCACGCCGTCGCGGCACCAGCCGAGACCGACGTCGCGCTCGTGCGAGCCGGCCCTGACCGGCACGGCGAGGCCGAACTCGAGCGCCGAGGGGTAGGCCCCCGCACGCGTGCGATAGGAGCCCGGACGGGCCCGCGGGAAGGGCGGGGTGATCGTGGCGTCGCTCATGCCCGGCATCCAAGCCGGACTTCATGAACGTGGCCGTAAGCGAGGGTGAGAAGAAGCTAAGAGTGCCGGCGCCGCTCAGCGCTTCTTGGCGTCCACCGCGCGCTGCAGCTGGGCCTTGTTCATGCTCGAGCGACCCTCGATCCCGAGGTTCTTCGCCTCGTTGTAGAGCTGGTCGCGCGTGCGGCCGCGCGGGCCTGAGCCGCCGGAGCGCTGGCCGCCGCGGCGGCCGGAGGAGATGTCTTTGGTCGAGGTTCGCGAGCGCGTGCGCGACTCGCCGCTGCGGGCGCGCTCCTTGTTGACCGTCCGCGCCGCGATCTCCTCGGCGCGGCCCTCGGAGCTCCCCTGCTCCTTCGCGCTCTTCTTGATCTTCTCGTACTGGCGGGCACGCTTGGTGCCCTTCTTCACACCACGGGGAGGCATGGTCCTCGGCTACCCGAGGCCCGGCGCTGCAAACGGCGCTACGAGGCGGCCGACCCGGCCGGCGTGCCGGCCCGCTGGGCGGGCGCCGCGCCGCGCTCGCGCTGGAGCTGGCGCTCGGGGGTGATTCGGACGACCTTGCGCGCCAAACCGACCTTCTCGAGCGTCCAGATCACGAGCGCGGACGGGTCGAGAGCGCGCTCCCAGCGCCGCAGGCCGTGCTCGGCCGAGCGCGGGAAGGCGTGGTGGTTGTGGTGCCAGGACTCGCCGAACGACAGCAGCGCGAGCCACGGGACGTTGGTCGACTCGTCGTCGGTCTCGAAGCGGCGGTTGCCCAGGAAGTGGCAGACCGAGTTGACGCTCCAGGTGATGTGGTGCACGAAGAAGATGCGCACGAAGCCGCCCCAGAGGAGCCCGGTGGCCGCCCCGGCGAGGGTGCCGGTGAGGAGCCAGCCGGCGAGCGCCGGGAGCGCGAGGCTCGCGAGCACGAACCAGGGGAAGGCGCGGCTGATGCGGCGCATGCCGCGATCCTCGTAGAGGTCGCGCGCGTACTTGCGCGGCGAGGCCTGGCCCTGGCGGTCGAGCAGCCAGCCCACGTGGGCGTGCCAGAGACCGCGCAGCACGCCGCCGACGCCGTCGCCGTGGCCCACGTGCGGGCTGTGCGGGTCGCCCTCGTGGTCCGCGTGCGCGTGGTGCTTGCGGTGGTCGGCCACCCAGTGGATGACGGGCCCCTGGACCGCCATCGAGCCGAACCCGGCGAAGGTGTACTCGAGCCACTTGGGGACGAGGAACGAGCGGTGCGTGAGCAGGCGATGGAAGCCCACGGTCACGCCCACGCCGGTGAGCAGGTACATCACCGCGAGGATGCCCAGGTCGGTCCAGGAGACGGCCTGGTTCCACAGGACCACGATCGCGGCGAGGGTGGCCACGAAGGGGATCGCTACGGCGGCAAGGTTGACGCGCTTCTCGAGTCTCGTCATAACCTGAAGATTTCCCGCTCACGAGCAAAGCGAATACCATTCCAGGCTCGAACTTCGTCTTCTGTTTTGCTCACCTAGGTGATAAGAACGATCGAACCCGAGCCCTGGCGCGGCCTGTCCCCGGCGGTCGCCGACGTGATCGAGCCCGAGCTCGGCCCGATCACGGACGAGATCCTCGTCACGATCGCGCGCGAGGTGCCCGAGTACGCGCGCCCGCTCGAGGGCTCGTTCGGTCGCGGCGTGCGCACGGGCGTGAGCGAGGCGCTGCGCCAGTTCGTCGCCCTGATCCGGGACCCGGCCGCCGGCCGGGGGCTGGGCCGCGAGGTCTACGAGGGTCTCGGCCGTGGCGAGCTGCGCCAGGGACGCACCATCGACGCGCTCCAGTCCGCCTACCGGGTGGGAGCGCGCGTGGCCTGGCGCCGGATCGCGGCGGCCGCGCGTCGTGCCGGGCTCGAGTCCGACCAGCTCAGCCTGCTGGCCGAGTCGATCTTCGCCTACATCGAGGAGATCTCCGCGGACTCGGTCGAGGGCTACACCGCGGCGCAGGCCCAGGTCGAGGGCGAGCGGCGCCGGCGGCGGCGCGAGCTCGGCGCGCTCCTGCTGCGCGAGCCGCCCGCCGACCCGGCCGACGTGCGCGCCGCGGCCGACGTCGGCGGCTGGACGGTTCCGCGGACGGTCGCGGCCCTGGCCTGCTCCGAGCGCGAGCTCGAGCGCCTGGCGCCCCGGCTGCCGGTGGACACGCTCGCGCTGGCGCTCGACGGGGTGGGCTGCGCGATCGTGCCGGACCCGCTCGGCCCCGGCCGCGAGCGCGAGCTGGCCGCGGCGAGCGAGCGCGGGCGCGCGGTGCTCGGGCCGCCGGCCCCGCTCGCCGAGCTGGCCGGCTCATGGTCGCTTGCCCGGGCCGCCTGGCGGGCGCGCGAGGCCGGCGCGCTCGAGGCGGGCACCGGGCTCGTCCACGCCGACGACCACCTGGTCGAGGTGCTCCTCCACGGCAACGGCGCGCTCGTGGAGCAGATGGCCAGGCGCAGGCTGGCGCCGCTCGAGACGCTCACCCCGAAGGCGCGCGCGCGCATGCGCGAGACGGCCCTGGCGTACGTGGAGCAGCACGGCAACGCGGCGGCGATGGCCCGGGCCCTCGACGTCCATCCGCAGACGGCCCGCTACCGGCTGGCCCGCCTGCGCGAGCTGCTGGGCGACGACCTCGACGACCCGGCGGCGCGCCTCGAGCTCGAGCTGGCGCTGCGCGCGCCGTCGACCGAGCCCGCGCCCCCGGCCTGATTCACTTCAGGGATGAGCTGCACCCACCTGGAGACGATCGAGATCACCGCGCTCCCCGACGAGGTCGAGGGCTGCGAGGACTGCCTGCGCACGGGCGGCCGCTGGGTCCACCTGCGGATGTGCCAGGCATGCGGTCACATCGGCTGCTGCGACAGCTCGCCGAACCGCCACGCGAGCGCGCACTTCAAGGAGTCGGGCCATCCGATCGTGCGCTCCGCGGAGTCGGGCGAGGAGTGGTCCTGGTGCTACGTGGACGAGGAGGCGTTCGTCGTCCGGGACGCGTGATGGGGCTCAACAAGCTGTTGAGATAACCTCATCAGCGTGTCAACGTCGGGCGAGCTCACGATCGGCCAGCTGGCGGAGCGGACCGGTCTCGCCCCCGCGACGCTGAGGATGTGGGAGGCCAGGTACGGCGTCCCCGCCCCGCGGAGGCTGCCCGGCGGCCATCGGCGCTACTCGGAGCAGGACGTCGCCACGGTGCTCGACGCCCTGCGCGCCCGCGGAACGGGGCTCTCGCTGGCCGCCGCCCTCGAGCAGGCCCGCGAGCGCCAGGAGGCTGGGCCCGCCGACTCGATCTACGCCGGCCTGCGGCGCGCCTGGCCCGACCTCCAGCCGGCCGTGTACCCGAAGCGGGTCCTGAACGCCCTGTCGGAAGCGATCGAGGACGAGTGCTGCGCCCGCGCGGAACGCGGGCTCCTGTTCGGCAGCTTCCAGCACGCGCGTTTCTACCGGAGCTCCGAGAAGCGCTGGCGGCAGTTCGCGCGGACCGCCGAGCTCGCGATCGTATTCGCCGACTTCCGTCGCGTGCGTCGGCGCAAGGGGGCTCCGGTCGAGGTGCCGATCGCCCGCTCCAGCTCGTTCGGCCGCGAGTGGACCGTGATCTGCGACGCGCCCGGCTACGCGGCCTGCCTGGCGGCCTGGGAGCCGCCCACCGCCGCGCCGCTCCCCGACCCCGCGCGCCGCTTCGAGGCGCTGTGGAGCGCCGAGCCGAGCGTGGTGCGCACCGCGACGCTGATCGCCTGGCGGCTCGCCCGCGACGGACTACCGGAGCTACCCGAGACTCCGCCCGCCCTGCGCCCGCTCGCCCCCCCGGGGCCGGCCGAGCTGCGTCGCGCGACCGCGCTCGCCAACCGCATGCTCGCCTACGTGAGCGCGCGGGGGCCCGAGGTTGCCGCGTGAGCGCGGCCGGCTACTTCAACGACGACTCGACGCTGCGCCGCGTGCAATCGCGAGCGCGTGATGGCGCTCTCGGGCCCACGCGCGCTGCTGATGCAGGCGGCACACCCGCTGGCGGTGTCCGGGCTGCTCGCGCACACCACCACGCTCGAGGATCCCTACGACCGGCTGGCGCGCACCGCCGAGGTGATGTCGACGATCGGCTTCGGCTCGAAGGCCGACGCCGACCGGATGACGCGTCACGTGCGGGCGATGCACCGCCGCGTGCAGGGTCGCCTGAAGCAGCCGGTTGGCCCCTACCCGGCGGGCACGCCCTACCGGGCCGACGACCCGGAGCTCCTGATGTGGGTGCTGTTCACGATCGTGGACTCGGCGCTGGTCGTCTACCGGACCTACGTGCGCGCGCTCTCGCGCGAGGAGGAGGCCGCGTACTGGGAGGACTACAAGCTGGTCGGGCGCCTGTTCGGGCTGCGGCTGCGCGACATGCCGCGCACGCTCGACGACCTCGACGACTACCGGCGCGAGATGCTCGAGGGCGACCGGCTGTTCGTGACCGACTGGGCTCGCGAGCGCGGGCGCGCGATCGTGCTCGACCCACCGGTGCCGCTCCTCGCCCGGCCGCTCGTCGAGACGGCGAACTTCATCACCATCGCGCTGCTGCCGGACCGGATCCGCGAGCAGTACGGCTTCTCACCGCTGCCGCCCGCCGCGCTGCGCAAGCTGCTCGTGGCGGGCGGGGCCGAGTACGTCAAGCGCGCGCTGATCCCGCTGATGCCCGAGCGCGTGCGCCTGGTGCCGGCGGCGCGCCGGGCGGCGTGAGCGCGTGAGCTCGTCCACGGCGCTCGTCTGGTACCGGCGCGACCTGCGCGTCCGCGACCACCCGGCGCTCGCCGCCGCCCTCGAGGAGCACGAGCGCGTGGTGCCGGTGTTCTGCCTCGACGACCGGCTCCTCCACGGGCGTCACCGCTCCGGGCCGCGCACGCAGTTCATGCTCGAGTGCCTGGGCGAGCTGGACACCTCGCTGCGCGAGCGCGGCAGCCGGCTGGTGGTGCGCCACGGCCCGCCGGAACGCGAGCTGACCCGCCTCGCGCACGAGCTCGACGTCCGGACGGTGCACTTCAGCGCGGACGTGAGCCCGTTCGCCCGCAGGCGCGGCGAGCGCGTGCACCGCGCCCTCAGCGATGCGGGCGTGGAGCTCCACGCGCATCCGGGGCTGAACGCGATCGACCAGGTGGGCGAGCCACGGACGCAGACGGGCAAGCCGTACACCGTCTTCACCCCCTTCTACCGCTCCTGGCTCGGCCTCGCGCGCCGCCGGCTCCTGCGCGCGCCGTCCGAGCTGCCCGCGCTGCCGCGCGGGCTCGACGCCGGCTCGCTCCCGAGCCTCGCCGAGCTGGGGCTCGAGCAGGAGGTCGCCGAGCCGCCGGCGGGCGGCGAGGCGGCCGCACGCAGGCGGCTCGATGGGTTCGTACGCGGCCCGGTGCGCGACTACGCCGACCAGCACGACGCGCTCGGCGACGACGGCACCTCGCGGCTCTCCCCCTACCTCCACTTCGGCTGCGTCTCCCCGCGCCAGGTCGAGGAGCGGCTGCCGGGCGGCAAGGGAGCCGAGGCGTTTCGCCGCCAACTCTGCTGGCGCGACTTCTACCACCACGTGCTGCTCCACTTCCCGGGCAACGCGCGCTCGGAGTTCCAGGAGCGCTACCGCGGCCGGATCGCCTGGAGCCACGCCGAGCGCCGCTTCGAGGCCTGGTGCGAGGGACGCACCGGCTATCCGCTCGTCGACGCCGGGATGCGCCAGCTGCGCAGGGAGGGCTGGATGCACAACCGCGCGCGGCTCGTCGTTGGGTCATTCCTCACGAAGGACCTCGGCATCGACTGGCGCTGGGGCGAGCGCTGGTTCATGCGCCTGCTGGTGGACGGCGACGAGGCCAACAACAACGGCAACTGGCAGTGGATCGCATCCGTGGGCGTCGATCCCCAGCCGGCCTTCCGGCGCATCTACAACCCGGCCCGGCACGCCGAGCGCTTCGATCCCGAGGGCCGCTACGTGCGCCGCTACGTGCCGGAGCTCCGGGACGTGCCCGACCGGCACCTGGCCGAGCCGTGGACGATGCCGGAGGAGCTCCAGCGCGAGCTGGGCTGCGTGATCGGCGAGGACTATCCCGCCCCGATCGTCGAGCACCGCGCGGCCCGCCGGGAGGCGCTCGAGCGCTACGCCTCGGCCCGCGACTGACCAGTCGGGCAAGATAGACGCCCGGTGATCTACGTCACGGGCCACCGCAACCCCGACTCGGACTCGATCGCGTCCGCGATCGCGTACGCCGAGCTCAAGCGGCGGCTCGAGCCGAATGAGCAGTACCTGCCCGTGCGGCTCGGCGAGCTGAACCAGCAGTCGCACTGGCTGCTCGAGCGCAGCGGGGCGCCCGAGCCGGAGTTCCTCCCGCACGTCTACCTGCGCGTGTGCGACGTGATGCGCGCGACCTTCCCGACCGAGCCCCACACCAAGCCGGTCCGCGACGTGGGCCTCGAGATGTCGAACCAGGACCTCGACCTGATCCCGATCGTGGGCGACGACGGCGAGCTCGTGGGCGTGATGACCGAGCGCGCGCTGGCGCGCCGCTACATCCGCGAGTCGCGCGAGGCCTCGAGCCTGGTCGACACGCCCACGAGCATCGGGGCCGTGGTGGCGGTGCTCGAGGGGACGCTCGTGGCGGGCGACGAGCGCGAGGTGGCCGGGCGGGTCTGGGCCCAGTCGCGGCACGTGTCCTCGCCCAGCGCGATCTCCGAGGGCGACGTGGTGGTGGTGGGCGACCGCGACGACGCCCAGCGTCTCGCCATCGAGCGCGGCGTGGCGCTGCTCGTGACGAGCAACGGGACGACGCCGTCCGACGAGGTCCTCGAGCTGGCGCGCGAGCGCGGCACGGCGGTGGTCTGCTCGCCGCTCGACACCTACGTCTCGGCCCGCATGATCACGCTCGCCGCCCCCTGCCGCGGGCTGATGGACGCCGACCCGCTCACGGTGAGCCCCGACGACCTCGTCGGCGACGTCGCCGAACGGGTCAAGGACGTGCACTACCGGGCGGCCGTGGCGGTGGACGGGGCGCAGCGGCCGGTCGGGCTCGTCACCCGCTCGGACCTGGTGCGCCCGCAGCCGCGCCGCGTGCTGCTCGTCGACCACGCCGAGCAGGGGCAGAGCGTCCCAGGGGTCGAGGAGGCGGAGATCGTGGAGATCCTCGACCACCACCACATCGGCTCGATCGAGACGCGCGTGCCCGTGCGCGCCACCTTCGACCCGGTGGGCTCCACGGCGACGCTCGTGACCGAGCGCTTCCGCCAGAACGGGCTCGAGCCGGCGCGCCCGACCGCCGTCCTCCTGCTGGGCGCCGTGCTGAGCGACACCGTGATCCTGGGCTCCCCGACCACAACGGAGCGCGATCACACCGTGGTCCAGTACCTCGAGCGCGTGCTCGAGCTCGACGCCGAGGAGTTCGGCCGCGAGATGTTCGAGGCGAGCTCCGACGTGTCCGGTCTCGAAGCCGCCGACATCGTGGCGAACGACGCCAAGGAGTACGAGGCGAGCAGCGGCCACACGATCTCGATCGCGCAGATCGAGACGGTCGGCAGGACGCTGCTCGAGCGCCGGGACGAGCTGCTCGAGGCGATCGACGAGGCGCGCGAGCGCGACGGTCACGCCCTGTCCGCGCTGATGGTCACGGACATCCTCGGGAAGAGCACCGACCTGCTCGTGTCCGGCGACCGCGCGGCGGCCGAGCGGGCGCTGGGGGCCGACGCGAGCGACGGCGTGATCGAGCTGCCCGGCGTGATCAGCCGCAAGAAGCAGGTCGCGCCGCCGCTGCTGGCCAGCTTGTGATGCGGGCCTCAGCGCTGCGCGACCGCGACGTGCGCCTGATCGTCGGGGCCGTGGGCATCTCGGCGCTCGGCGACTTCCTGCTCTGGATCCCGCTCACGCTGCACCTGCAGGAGATGACCGACTCGGGCATCGCGGTCGCCGCGCTGTTCATCGCGCTCTGGGCCCCGGTGGTCGTGCTCGCCGCGCCGGCCGGCCTGCTCGTCGACCGGCTCGAGGCCCGCGGGGTGCTGATCGCGGCCTCGCTCGCCCAGGTCGCGATCGCGGCCGCCATGGCGCTGGCGCTCGACTCGGTGGCCGCGATCCTCGTGCTCGCGGCGCTCCTCGGGGTCGGCTTCGCCGTGGCCCAGCCCGCCGAGTTCGCGCTCGTCCCGGTGATCGGCGGCGACCAGCGGCTCACCGACGTGAACGGCTACGTCGAAACGGCGCGCTATGCCGGGATGACGCTCGGTCCGCTGGTGGGCGGCCTGCTCGCGGGACTCGGCGGCACCGAGGTTGCGATGCTCGTGAACGCCGGGAGCTTCGCGGTCGTGGCGCTGGCGGGACTCGCGCTGCGGGCGCGCCGGCAGCCGCACCCGGCGAGCGCCGAGCACCCGGACCGCGCTCGCGACGGGATCGTGTTCCTGTTCCGCGACCGCACGCTCGGGCTCGTGATCGGCGTGGTGTTCGTGTCGCTTCTGTTCATGACGGCGTCGGCCACGGCCGAGGTGTTCTTCCTGAAGGAGGACCTGGGCGTCTCGGACGCGCTCTACGGACTGCTGTTCGCCGCCTGGATGGTCGGCATGGTGCTCGGCGCGCTCGTGGTCGCGCGGCGCGTGCCGGCCGGGGGGCTCGCGCTCGGCGCGCTCGTGGCGGTGGGCGTCCAGGGGCTCGGCCTCGGCCTGCCGACCGTCTGGCTCGCCGTCGGCTTCGGTGCGGCCATGTGGGTGATCGGCGGGATCGGGCACGGCACCAAGAACGTGCTGGCCCGAACGCTCATCCAGGAGCGCGTGCCCGATCGGCTGCACGGCCGCGCCTTCGCCGCCTACAACGGGCTGCGCAACGGCGCGGAGCTCGTGGCGCTCGCGGCCGGCGGCCTGCTTGTGGCGGCGATCGGCGCGCGCGCCACCCTCGCGCTGGCGGGCGGGATCCCCGTGCTCGCGGCGCTCGTCGGGCTCCTGCTCTACCGCGGTCGCCGGCGCCCGCTCGGCCAGATCGAGGAGGTGGAGCCGCGCGCTGGCGACGTGGACACCGTGCCGTCCGCGGCCGGGACGGGGTAGCCCGCGGTTTGCGCGTGCGCGCGCCCGGGGAAACTAAGTCTTCCCCCTCCCCGAGCCCACGGAGACGACGCGATGCTGATGCTGACGGATGACGCCGCCGAGGTGGTCCGGGATCTGGCCGACGAGCCCGGTGCCGAAGGCCTCAGGATCTCCTCGCAGGCTCACTCCCTGAACGGCCAGGGGCCGCACCTCAACATCGAGGTGGTCTCGGCGCCGGAGCCGGAGGACCTGGTGCTCGAGACAGATGGAGCGCCGATCTTCCTCGCACCCGAAGCGGCCGGCGCCCTCGACGGCAAGGTCCTCGACGCCGAGGTGGAAGGCGACCGGGTGCAGTTCGCCCTGCTCGAGCTGGGCGAGGACGAGCCGAGCGCCTGAGTCGCGCGCGGCAGTACGCTGCCGCGCGATGAAGGCGATCCAGATCGTCGACCTGAGCGGGCCCGCCTCCGCGCTCGAGCTGGTCGAGCTGCCGGAGCCCGAGGCCTCGCACGCGTTCACGCCGGGGAGCGGCGTGGTCATCGACGTGCGCGCCGCTGGGGTGTCGTTCCCGGAGGTGCTCCAGACCCGCGGCGAGTACCAGCTGCGGCCCGAGCTGCCGTTCGTGCCCGGCAGCGAGGTGGCGGGCACCGTGCGCAGCGCGCCCGACGGCGCCGGCGTGCGCGAGGGCGAGCGGGTGGCCGCCTTCTGCGCGCTCGGCGGCTTCGCCGAGACGGCGGTGGCGCCGGCGTTCCTCGTCTTCCCGCTCTCCGAGCGGCTCGACGACGCCCAGGGGGCGGGCCTCGTGCTCAACTACCACACCGCCTACTTCGGGCTGAAGCTGCGCGGGCGCCTGCGCGAGGGTGAGATCGTGCTGGTCCACGGCGCCGCCGGCGGCGTGGGCACCGCGGCGCTCCAGGTGGCAAAGGGCCTCGGCGCTCGAACGATCGCGGTGGTGTCGAGCGACGAGAAGGAGCAGGTGGCCCGCGCCGCCGGCGCCGACGAGGTGCTCCGTTCCGACGCGGGCTGGAAGGACGAGGCGAAGGAGCTGTCCGGCGGCGGCGTCGACGTGGTGCTCGACCCGGTCGGCGGCGACCGCTTCACGGACAGCCTCCGCTCGCTGCGCGAGGGCGGGCGCGCGGTGGTGGTGGGCTTCACCGGGGGGTCGATCCCTGAGGTGCGCGTCAACCGGCTGCTGCTCAACAACGTCGAGGTCGTGGGCGCGGGCTGGGGCGCCTACGTGATGGGCAAGCCCGACCTGAACCGCGAGATCGGCGGCGCGCTGGCCGAGCTGGTGGACGCGGGCTTCGTGAGCCCGATCGTGGGCGCGCGCTTCCCGCTCGAGCGCGCCTCCGAGGCGCTCGAGCTGATCGACGGGCGCGGCGCGACCGGCAAGGTCGTGTTGGACATCCGCCAAGATTCGTAACAAGCCGCACGATCTGGCTCGAAACTCTGCGACTTTGCGCCGCCTCCGGCGTTGTGTGCGACGACAACGAATCGAGTACGGAGGCAGAAACCCGTGACGAAGATCATTCGCGCCCCGCGCCTGCTGGTGCTGGTGGCCATCACCGCGCTCGCCGCGCTCGCGCTCGCGACCGCCGGTGGCGTGGCTGCCGCGCCGGGCGGCAAGGGCAAGGGCAAGGCCGGCGCCAAGGGCTACAAGGTCAGCCGTGGCGCGACCACGCTCGACCTCTCCGATGCGGCGACCACGGCCTTTGCCACTGCCGGCGTGACGCTGTCCGCGGACACGCCCACCAAGACCGACAGCGACGGCAACTGGGCCTTCCCGGTCACCAACGGCCGCGTGAAGGTCACGAAGAACGCCGCCGGCGAGATCACCGCCGCCACCGGCAAGATCAGCCACACGCGGCGGCTTCACGCTGACCAAGGGCGACACCACGCATCTCGGTGCGCAACCTGCGCATCGTGCTCGACTGCCGATCCGGACCTCACCGCGTTCGTGGCCGCGGGCGGTGAGACCGCAGGGACGCATCTCGATCGCGGACCTCGAGGTCGGCCTCTCGCAGATCAGCACCGCGAGCACCGGCAAGCGCAAGCGCTCGCTGATGGTCGAGAACGTGGTCGTGAAGCTCAACCAGGGCTCCGTCGACGCCCTGAACGGCTTCTTCGGGACCACCTTCGCCGCCGGCGACGTGCTCGGCGATGCGAACGTGAAGACGCGGATCGTCGGACGCTTCCCCGCCTAAGGGAAGGACGGTCCGCGCTCTCTCCAGCGCGGACTCGCTTGCAGGGACGGGGCGGCCCAGCCGGGCCGCCCCGTCGTCGTTCAGGGCCGCGTTCACCGGGTATGCGCCCCATATGGACCGGAACGAATTCAGGCGCGAGCTCGCCGCCCAGCTGAGGGTCGACTCCGTGCGCTCGAGCGACGCCGCGGGCTCGGGCCACCCGACCTCGTCGATGTCCGCCGCCGACCTCATGGCGGTGCTGCTCGACGGGCGCCTGCGACTCGACATCGAGCATCCGCGCGACCCGGCGGGCGACCATCTCGTCTTCTCGAAGGGCCACGCCTCGCCGCTCTACTACGCCTGCCTGAAGGCGATGGGGGCGATCGACGACGACGAGCTGCTCAGCTTCCGGAAGCTCGGCAGCCGGCTCGAGGGCCACCCCACCCCGGTGTTGCCGTGGACCGACGTGGCCACGGGCTCGCTCGGCCAGGGGCTGCCGGTCGGCGTCGGCCTCGCGCTGGCGGCCAAGCGGCTCGACCGCACCGGCTCGCGCGTCTGGGTGCTGTGCGGCGACAGCGAGCTGGCCGAGGGCTCCGTCTGGGAGGCGTTCGAGCACGCGGCCCACGAGCGGCTCGACAATCTCACGGCGATCGTCGACGTGAACAGGCTCGGCCAGACCGGTGAGACGATGCTCGGCTGGGATCTCGACGCGTACGCGGAGCGCGCCCGCGCGTTCGGCTGGGAGCCGATCGAGGTCGACGGGCACGACGTCGAGTCGATCGACGCCGGCTATGAGCGCGCGCTCGGCAGCCGCGAGCGCCCGGCGGTCGTGCTGGCCCGGACGGTGAAGGGCAAGGGGGCACGGGAGGTCGAGGACCAGCCCGGCAAGCACGGGAAGCCGCTCGAGGACGCCCAGGCGGCGGTCGAGGAGCTTGGCGGCGTGCGCGAGCTGAGCGTCCGGCCCGCGGCGCCGGCGAACGGCGCCGCGCCGCACCGCTTCCCGGCGCCGGGAGGTCAGCTCCCGCGCTACGAGGTCGGCGACGCGGTGCCCACCCGCAAGGCGTACGGGGAGGCGCTGAAGGCCCTCGGCGACATGCGGGGCGAGGTCGTAGCGCTCGACGGCGAGGTGTCGAACTCCACCTACAGCGAGATCTTCCGCGACGCCCATCCCGAGCGCTACTTCGAGATGTACATCGCCGAGCAGCAGATGGTCGCGGCCGCGGTGGGGATGCAGCGCCGCGGCTGGCGCCCGTTCGCGTCGAGCTTCGCGGCGTTCCTCACGCGCGCCTACGACTTCGTGCGCATGGCGGCCGTGAGCCGGGCGAACATCCGCCTGTGCGGCTCCCACGCAGGGGTTTCGATCGGCGAGGACGGGCCGTCGCAAATGGGCCTCGAGGACCTGGCGGCCTTCCGGGCGGTGCACTCGAGCACCGTCCTCTACCCGTGTGACGCCAATCAGACGGCGGCGCTGGTGGAGACCATGGCGGACCTCGAGGGGATCGCCTACCTGCGGGTGCACCGCGGCGGGCTGCCCGTGATCTACGAGCCGGGTGAGCGCTTCCCCGTCGGTGGGAGCCGCGTGCTCCGCGACGGCGAGGACGTGACGATCGTCGCCGCGGGCGTGACGCTGCACGAGGCGCTCGCGGCCGCCGAGCGACTGTCGAGCGAAGGCGTCGAGGCCCGGGTGATCGACCTCTACTCGGTCAAGCCCGCGGACGCCCAGACCCTCCGGGCCGCCGCGGACGAGACCGGTGCGCTCGTGACCGTCGAGGACCACTGGCCGGAGGGCGGCCTCGGCGACGCCGTGCTGGCGGCGCTGGCGGAGACCGGGGCGCTCGTGCCGGTGCGCAAGCTCGCCGTGCGCGACCTGCCCGGCTCTGGGACGCCCGAGGAGCTGCTGCACGGCGCCGGCATCGACGCCGACGCGATCGCCGCGGCAGCCACGGCGTTGGCGCGCTCGGGTGCCGCGAGCGTACGCTAGGCGCCGCCCCGCGTCCCCCACCCGAAGGAGAGCCCATGAGGCGACTCGTGCTGTTCCTCACCTTGCTGACCGCCGCCGCCCTGCTCGTGCCTCCAGCCGCCGGCGCGCTGATCCAGGTCGACCGCGGGATCGCGGGCGCGCGCCTCGGCAACACGAAGGCGCAGGTGCGCGTCGCGCTCGGCAACCCGGCGCGGATCGTGAACGGCACCAACGAGTTCGGCAACTTCACCCAGTTCCGCTATCGCGGCAAGATCGTCGTGACCTTCCAGTCGGGCAACCGCGTGACGGCCGTGACCACGACCGGCCGCGGCGACCGCACGGTGCGCAACGTCGGAGTCGGCTCGACGCTGAACGCGGTGATGACCCGCGTGCCTCAGCTGGCGAACTGCATCCCGATCCCGGGCGGGCGCCTGTGCCAGACCGGAGCCGGCATCCCCGGCGAGCGGCTCACGGCGTTCTTCCTGCGCAGCGGCAGGGTGTTCCGCGTGACGGTCGGCATCGTGATCGACTGAGAGCGGGCCGAGATCCGTACCTGAGACGGAACGGTCCGACGCATGGCCGACCGGACGCGGGCGCTGCGGGCCGCCGTCACCCAGGCGGAGCGCTTCCTCGACACGCTCGACGAGCGGCGGGTTGGAGCGCCCGCGGACGCCTCGGCAATCCGCCGGCGGCTCGGCGGCCCGCTCTCGGAGGAGGGCGAGGACCCGGCGGCCGTGATCGATGCGCTGGCCGAGGGCGCGGACCCCGGCATCGTCGCCTCCGCCGGCCCGCGCTACTTCGGCTTCGTGACGGGCGGCGCCCTGCCCGCCGCACTCGCGGCCGATTGGCTCGTCTCGGCGTGGGACCAGAATGTCGCGTTCCACCCCATGTCCCCCGCTGCGGCCGCGATCGAGGAGATCGTGGCCGAGTGGACGCTCGACCTGCTCGGCCTGCCGGCCGGCGCGAGCGTCGGCTTCGTGACCGGCGCGCAGGGCGCCAACACCACCGGCCTGGCCGCCGGCCGCCACGCGGTGCTCGCTCGCCACGGCTGGGACGTCGAGCGCGACGGCCTGACCGGCGCGCCGCGGGTGAACGTGATCTGCGGTGCGCAGGCGCACGCCACGATCCACACCGCTCTGCGACTGCTGGGGCTCGGCTCGGGAGCCGTGACCGAGGTGCCGGTGGACGACCAGGGCCGCATGGTCGCCCCCGCGCTCGCCGAGACGCTGGCGCGGCTCGAGGGCCCCTCGATCGTCTGCGCGCAGGCGGGAAACGTCCTGACCGGGGCCTGCGACCCGTTCGAGGCGATCGCCGACGCCTGCGCCGGCTCCGGCGCCTGGCTGCACGTGGACGGCGCCTTCGGGCTGTGGGCCGCGGCCTGCCCGTCGACGCGTGAGCTCGTGCGCGGGGTGGAGCGCGCCGACTCGTGGGCGGTCGACGCCCACAAGTGGCTGAACGCGCCGTACGACGGCGGACTCGCCATCGTCACCGACACGTCCGCGCACCAGGCGCCGCTGACCCTGAGCGCCTCCTACCTCGTGGCCGACGAGGGCGAGCGCGACGGCAGCGCCTACGTCCCGGAGTCCTCGCGTCGCGCCCGGGCGGTGCCGATGTACGCGGCGCTGCGCTCGCTGGGACGTAGCGGAATGGCCGCCCTGGTGGAGCGAAACTGCGCGAACGCGCGCCGGATGGCGGAACGCCTCGCCGCCGTGCCGGGGGTCGAGATCCTCAATGAGGTCGTGCTCAACCAGGTGCTGGTCGGCCTGCCCGGGAGCAACGAGGACGCCCGCGCGATCGTGGCCGCCGTCCAGCGCGACGGCACCTGCTGGCTCGGCGGCGCCGCCTGGAACGGCCGCGAGGTGATGCGCGTGTCGTTCTCGAACTGGGCGACGACCGACGAGGACGTGGACCGCTCCGCCACCGCGATCGCCGCGGCCGTCGACGGCGGCGCCTAGGTCAGCGCACGAAGTCCTCGGGGATGATCAGGTCCCGGTCGAGCGCGGCGGCGAACCGCTCGGCCTCCTCGGCCTGCCGCTCCCGCTCCAGGCGATCGGCCTCCGCGCGGATATCGGCCTGCATCCGGTCGAGCTCGAGGTCGAACATGTCGGCCTGGGCGTTCGGCTCGATCGCCTCTCGGGAGGCGCCGCAGGCTCCACAGCGCAGCAGCATCCACCAGCTGTCGTCGTCGTGAGGGTGCCACTCGACCGGGTGGACGAAATCGGCACCGCATTGCGGGCACTCGGCCAGAGTCGCCCGGCGATTGCGAATCCATTTGAACATCGGGCCAGCGGGTCGGGGCAAGGAGTCCAGTGCCAGCCTCTCGCATTCGGCGCTCCACGGCAACCCCCCGCTCCGCTGCCGGCGCCGTCAGACTGCGCCCGTGCCCACCCTGCTGCTCGTCCGCCACGCCCAGGGCTCCTTCGGCAGCGAGGACTACGACGTGCTCTCCGAGCGCGGCCGGGCGCAGGCGGTCGCACTCGCCGCCGAGCTCGACCGGCGCGGCGTCCGTCTCGACCGCCTGGTGAGCGGCTCGCTCGCGCGCCAGCGCGACACGGCGGCGGCGATAGCTGCGGCGCAGGAGCTCGCGCCGGCGATCGACCCGCGCTGGGACGAGTACGACAGCGAGGGGGTCGTCGCCCGCCACGCCGCCTCGGCGAGCCCTCCCTCCACCACGCGCGAGTTCCAGGCCATCCTCGACGCCGCCCTGCTCGCCTGGGTCGCGGGCGGCGCCGGCGATGGCTCGTGGCCCGCCTTCCGCGACCGGGTCGCCGCGGCGCTCGGCGAGCTCACCGAGTCGCTCGGCCCGGGCCAGACGGCGCTTGTCTGCACGTCCGGCGGCCCGCTGGCCGCGGTGTGCGTGGCGCTCCTCGGCCTGCCCGACGAGGCGCTCGTCCCCTTCAACCGCGTGCTCGTGAACGCGAGCGTGACCAAGGTGATCAGCGGCCGCTCCGGCGCCACGCTCGTGTCGTTCAACGAGCACGGCTACCTGGAGCGGCCGGATGGAGCGCTCGTCACCTACCGCTGAGCGTCAACCCGTGATCCGCTCGCAGCCAACCGTCTTCGGCCGGTCGGCCGTGTCCTGCGTCGTCGCGTCGGTGCCCTCACCGCAGCTCACGACGGCGTCCTGGGCCCCGTCGCGCGCGTCGAGGCGGTCGCCGTCGACGCCGCCGAACAGCCGGTCTCGTCCGAGCCCGGCGCGCAGGACGTCGCGGCCCTCGTCGCCGATCATGAGGTCGTCGCCGGCACGGCCGGAGATGAGGTCGGCGCCGGCCTGACCTCGCAGGACGTCCGGGCCCACGCTTCCCACGAGCACGTCGTCGCCGGCGTAGCCGCCGAGAGCGAAGCGGCTTGGGCCGTGGCCGCGCAGGACGTCGTCCCCGACGTCCCCGACGATGTTCACCTGGGCCGCGTCGGCACTCAGCGTCTCGGCGTCCGCCCGGTCGTCGCCGTCGCCCAGGTCCGCCTGCACGAGCCGGACGCGCAGCCCGTCGAGCGAGCAGTACACCCAGGTCGGAGGCACGCTCCGGCAGCCCGGCCCCGCCTCGATGGCGGCGCCGGTGTCTTGAAGGCGCACGGTGCGGCTGCTTCTCGAGACCTGGACGAGCAGGTCGTTGACCTCTCCCGCCCCCGCGTCGTAGAGCACCCACCTCTTCTGCCCGTCGACGAGGGTGGACGCCGTGGCGGCCAGCGAGCCGGCCGGCAGCGCGGCGAGCACGATCAGCGCGGCCGAGACGGCTCTAAGCGCCTGTCGCATGTGGTTCACGTTCCTCGCTCTCCTCGAAGCCCGTGCGCTCGTACACGGACATGATCTCCCTGAGCATCCGCTCGCGGTCGCCGTCGAAGCGTGAGAGCTCGTAGCAGCCGAGCGGGTTCTCGAGCACGTTCACGAGACAGCGGTTGCAGTAGGTGCAGGGCCGCTCGGGCCGGTCGTGGCCGGCCTCGAAGAGCCGTACCAGGTCGTTGTTGGCGATCAGCGGGCGCGCGATGGTCACGGCGTCGCAGCGGCCCTCCTCGATCAGGGCGCGGATCACCGAGGCGGTCTGGAAGCCGCCCGTGCACAGCACGGGGATCGACAGCTCGCGCTTGATTGCGTGGGCGTCGCCCGCGTTCAGGCCCTCGACCGGCAGCTTGCGGGTCGTGCGGTTCCAGAGGAAGCGGAACAGCGGGCGCAGCAGCCGGTAGCGCGCCAGCAGGTAGTTGCGGAAGGTGTAGAGCCCGCTCGAGATCATCGTGTCGTAGGTGCCGGAGGCGACGTCGACCGGCAGGCCGCCGGCCGGGTTGCGCGGGTGGGGGAACATGCTGCCGGTCGACACGTGGACGGCGTCGACGCCGGCCTCCTCCGCGAGCTTGCAGATCTCGATCGAGTCCTCGAGCGTGTTGCCGCGCTTGTCCCAGAAGATCACCGCGTTGTTGTAGTCCACGGCGCTGATCTTGATCTGGAGGTGGAAGTCGTCCCCGACCTCGCGCCGGATCGCCCGGACGATGTCGAGCAGGAAGCGCGCCCGGCCCGCGAGCGAGCCGCCGTAGGCGTCCTTGCGGTCGTTGATCGCCGAGCTGAGGAACTGCGTGATCAGGTAGCCGTTCGCGGCGTGCAGCTCGACGCCGTCGAGGCCCGCCTCGCGCGCCCGGCGGGCGCCCGCGGCGAAGCACGCGATCGTCTCCTCGATCTCCTCGAGGGTCATCGCCTGGCACTCGAAGCCGTGGAACGACTCGGTCTTCCCCGTCGAGCTGAGCGCCTTCTTGCCCAGGTTCTCCACCCCGCCCACGTCCTGCTGGCGGCCCGAGTGGCTCAGCTGGAGGATGAAGCGGCAGTCGTGGCGGTGCACCGCCTCGCCGACGCGGCGCCAGAACGGGATGCGCTCGTCGCGGTCGATGGTGGCGTAGTTCGGCAGGATGCGGCCGCGCACGTGCACCGGCGAGTAGGACGACACGATCGCCCCCACCCCGCCGCGCGCGAAGCGCTCCTCCCAGTTGATGCGCGCCTGTGTGCCCGAGCCGTCGTAGTTGTCGAAGCGCCCGGAGATGTTCGAGCGCAGGATCCTGTTCTTGATCGTCAGGTTGCGGAACTCGAGCGGCTCGAACAGGACGTCGGCGGCCACGTCCTCACCAGGGCTCGTGCTCGATCGGCTGGCGGTGACCTAGCAGGAAGTAGCAGTAGAAGACGTTCACCGACTGCAGCCCGAGCTGGAGGTAGGCCTTGCACAGCATCAGCTCGTGGTCGTCGCGGTTGGGCAGGACCACGAAGTCGCGGATCACCCGGAACGGCAGGTTGCGGCCGGTGTTCATCTCGACGTCGTAGTTGAAGTGGCCGAGGTGGGTGTAGGGCTCGTAGAGCGGCTGCGGCGGCTCGTCCGCGACGTTGGAGACGCGGAAGTAGCCGAGCTGCACCGGGCGACCGTCCTTCAGCTTGACCTCCCACTCCCCCTGATGGCCCTGGTTGTCCTGGCGGACCAGCTCGTTGTAGCCGAAGCGCTTGCCCTGCTGCTTTCGGAAGCCCTTCTTGAACTTCTCGCCCGAGAGCCGGCCCACCCACTCGTGGTTCCAGCCGCAGTAGATGAAGCCCTCGAGCTGCTCCGGGTCCGGCGCCGGGCCGTCCAGGAGCACGCGCTCGAGCGTGGGCCGGTCGGCCCTCGCGAGCGTGTCGAAGGTCCAGGTTGTTCGTGTGGTGGTCGGCATGACTCCTCCGGCTCGCTTGGGTTCGGGATCAGGGCGGGGCGACGCCGTCCGACATGCCCTGCGCGGCGTAGTCGGCGAGCGCCATCACCGTGAACTGCGGGTTCACGGTGGTCGCGGAGGGGAAGACGCTGGCGTCGCAGACGAACAGGTTCTCGAAGCCGTGTACGCGGAACGACGAGTCGACGACGCCCTTGCCGGGATCGCCGCTGAGCGCGTTGCCGCCCTGCGGATGGCCGGTGCCGATCGAGAGGTAGCTGCTGTGCTCGACGTAGTGGTCGAGCTGGTCGAGATCCGCCTCGGAGGTGAACTCGTGGAACTGGAACGTCGACGGCATCACGCGCAGCGCGCCGCCGGCGAGGTAGATGCGTCCGAGCAGCTTGAGCGCCTCGACGAGCGTCCTGACGTCTTCGCGCGCCGGCGTGTAGTCGATGTCCACACCGCCGGTGAGCGCCGGGCGCAGGCGGGCCGTCCCGCGGGTGCCCACGAGCACGCCGGCCGCGGTGAGATGCCGGAAGCGGTCCATGTTGCGACGGTGGTCGTCGAGCCAGCCGGGCATGTTGAGGGCCTGGCTCACGACAGGGTTGAACCACGTCTCCATCACGAAGCCGCGCTCGGCGGGCGGCTCGAAGTAGTGCGAGATCTGCACGCCGTCGTAGGAGTCGAGCTGGTCGTCGAAGTCGGCCGTGATCGGCGAGGCCATGTTGAAGCAGAGGTTCTGGCCGGCCCGCCGCTTGGCGATCCTGCTCTGCATCAGGAGCCAGCTCGAGGCGATCGCGCCCGCCGAGACGACGATCGTGTTCGCCTGGATACGCAGCTTGCGGCCGTCGCTCAGGCGGGCGACCACCGCGTCGGCCCGGCCGGCGCTGGTCTCGATCCGCTCGGCCCGGCACTCCGGCAGGATCTGCAGCGCGTCGAGCCCGAAGCGCTCCTGGCCCTCGGGCAGGACCTTGTCGAGCATCGACAGCTTGGCCCCGAACGGGCAGCCGATGTTGCAGTAGCCGCTGCCGGGGCAGTCGGCGATGTTCGCCTCGACCACGTCGACCGCGTTCGGCGGGCCCGACAGGCCCAGCTGCTCCAGGCCCTCGACGAACTTCGTCGCGCCCGCCTGGAGCACGCCGCTCGGCGGGCGCCGGATCTGGAGCCACTCGCGGACCGTCTGGAACGAGTCGCGCAGTCGCGGCTCGTCGAGGCCGGCCTCGAGCTCCGGCCCGTTCCAGCGGGACAGCACCTCGCCCGGGAGCTCGAAGCAGACGGCGTTGTTGACCACCGTGGAGCCGCCCACGCACATGCCCTGGAGCACCTGGAAGCTGAAGTCGCGCGAGAGCTGCAGCGCGCCGTCGGCGTAGAGGTTCGAGATCTGCTCCACCTCGTTCTCGCTGAACTCCGACGGGTCCATGTGGCGGCCGCGCTCCAGCACGAGCACCTGCCGCCCCGCCTCGGCCAGCCGGTAGGCGACGATCGCCCCGGCCGCGCCGCTCCCGACCACCACCGCGTCGGCCGAGATCGTGCCGCGGCCGAGGTCGTCGCTGTGGAGGCAGCTCACCTTCGGACGGTCGGACACCACCGAGCTGATCGCCTGGGCGTAGCGCTCGCGCTTCGAGAAGGGGGCGTATCCCACCGAGGCGTAGGTGCGCTCGTCGCCGTAGTAGCCGAGGTAGGCCATCTGCTGCGAGAGGCGGAACATCGCCTGCACGAGGCGGCGCATGAAGCGGACGCGACCGAAGCTGATGTCGTCGATGAAGCGCTTCTCGACGAAGCGCCGGCGTGCCTCCGGGTCGAGCTTCGGAAGCGGCGGGCGCAGAAAGCGGAGCGGGTAGAGCCAGAGCCCGAACAGCGCGACCTTCACCACCCACTTGCGCTGAGCGCGGAAGCTCGACATGTAGGCGTCCACGTTGCGCGCCACCTGCTCGGGCGGGAGCCGCTCGCCGTCCACCACCACCTCGGCGATCGCGGCGAGCGCCCTGAACGCCGGTCCGGGCAAGAAGCGACGGGACCCGCCGCTGCGCTCCGCCGGCGAGGGCGGAGCGGCCGACTCGATCGGGGCTGGAATCCTCACGCTGGGGAAGCCTGGTGGCCCACCTCCTCGGTCCGCGACTCTAGGTTTCGCGCTCCCGCGGTCGCAAACGAATCGCGCCGAAAGGCGACCATGCACGGACTCTGGCGCGCACCCTGTGCGTTCCCCAACCCCAGGGGCGGGCGAGTGTGACCAACCCACCAGTGCGCCACGACTTCGGTGGTAGCGTGCCCCATAGAGGTATCGCACTCGAAGGTTCGAGGTCATGGCCACCTCCCCCCCACTGGACTCCTCTCGATCGCTTGCCCCCGCCCGCGCGGTCGGCGCCGCCAAGCGCACGCCGGCGGCGCTCAGCAGCACCTCGTGGTCGCCCCGCCAGGAGCTGACGGTCGCGGACTGGGTCGAGCAGGGCCGCTGGCTCGGCGCCCTCGGGCGCGGCAGCGGCTGGTGGCTCGGCGACTGGCTGCGCTACGGCACCGCGCGCTACGGCGACAAGTACCGGCCGGCGGCGGCCGTAACCGGCTACGACGTGCAGAGCCTGATGAACATGGCCTGGGTGGCGGGCCGCTTCGAGCTCTCCCGTCGCCGGGAGAACCTCTCCTTCAGCCACCACGCGGAGCTGGCCGGGCTGCGGCCGGCCGACCAGGAGCTGTGGCTCGACCGCGCCGCCGCGGGCGGGCTGTCCGTGCGCGCGCTGCGCCTCGAGCTGCGCGAGGCACGGCGGCGGGTGGCGGACCGCGAGACCCTCCGCGAGGCCCGGCGCGGCCGGACCCCGCTCGCCCGCTCGACACCGCCGCCCGCTCGGCGCGCCCAGCCCAAGCCGGTCTGCCCGCACTGCGGGCACCCGCTCTCGCAGGCCGGCGCTTAGGGCGGCTCCCCCTGTCGCTTCTTGTTGGGTTGTCCACGCGGCGGCTGTTGTCCCGGCGGGCCCGGGGCTGGGTGGGGTCGGCACCGGGCGCTCCCGGTCGGCAAAGGCGCAACCCGTCCTGACTTTGGTCGCTCCTGGCGTCCAAAGTCAGGACGCTCGCCGGGCGGGCCCGGTCGTCCTGGGTGACCTTCCCACGCAGGTGAACCCAGGACGACCTCGGCGTCGGGGCGCGGCCGACCCGTCCAGAGCCCGCGGCCACCAACGTCGCAGGCGGGCGCATCCTCACCCAGCCAAGAGCGGGTCGAACCCCGAGATCGCCCAACAAGAAGCGACGGGGCGGCTAGGTCGCGAGCTCGCGCAGGCTCGCGCTCTTCACCTCGGCGTAGGTGCCGGCGGCGTCAGCGACCCAGGAGCGCTCGCCCCCCTCCACGAGCAGGAGGACCCGCGTACCCGCCGGGAACGGGCCGTCCTGCCCGCTCAGCTCGTGCGAGAAGCGGTTCGGCGCGGGCGAGATCACGCTCGACTCCGGAACGAGCGCCTCCTCGCCGAGCACCCGGACCTTCGGCCGCAGCATGCGCCCGGGCGGCTCCTCCTGCTCGTCGTTCACGGGAGCGGCTAGCTCGCCAGGCTGTCGGCCGGAAGCGTCACCGGGATCACCGGCAGGACCATGCCGTCGTCGAGCGGCGCGCGGTGCGCCACGAGCGAACCGGCCTCCGCCAGCTGAAGCAGGTTCGGCAGCACGTACGGCTCGCCGGCGTCCACGTCGACCTTGTAGCCCATGTCGCCCAGGCTCGCCACCGTCATCCGGCTGAGCGGGTTGCCGGGCTCGGCGATGAAGCCCGACATCAGCTCGTTGCGGAAGACCGTCTCGCGCCAGTGCCCGTCGGCCGTGCCCGGCCCGCCCGTGTTCTCGACCGGCACGCGGCGAGGGCGGGTGGCGTTGCGAAGCACGCGGTACTCCTCCATCGCGCCGGGCCCGGCGAACGTCGGGTTGGCCGTGCCGGCGCGCTTGAGCAGCCCCTTGATCTCCCAGAGCGTCCCGATGCCGAGCACGTGACCCATCTCGTGGGTGATCACGTCGTTGAGCGTCCCGTCGCGACCCATCTTGGCCAGGTCGGCGGTGTCGAAGGACATGATGCCCTTGGCCGGCAGGAACGCCGCTGCGCCGGCGTTCTCCGGCCGAACATGCGTGGGGCCCGCCTGGCCCAGGATCCTGCCCGGGCCGTCGATGGCCCTGCCCTGCGCGAGGATGAGCACGTCGTCGATCAGCTCGTTGTCGACGCGGACGCGCGGCAGGTCGCCGACGATCACCTTCGTCCAGCGGTCCGCCGCCTTGGTGAACGCTGCGCGCTGACGCTGGTTCAGCCCGCCGAGGAAGCGGACCTTGATCGTGAACGGCGAGCCGGTGGCGGCAAGGCTCTTGGCGCGCCGCTTGTCGGCTCGCGCCTCATAGGTCTCGTATGTGGCCACGGCCACACCTCCAGTGCTGGGGTAGGGCTAGTCGATCCGATCAGAGCAGAATCGGAACCCGAATGCGAAGCGTGCGCCGCTTGACCGCCCCGACGAGCGGCTGGGACCCTGGAGCCCCTGGTCCGCTACCCCGGAGGCTTTCCATGCCCGACTCCAACGACGCTCCTCCCCGCGGGTCCTGGATCATCGGCATCGCCGGTTTCCTCGTCGCGGCCACCGGCCTCCTCGTGCTGCTCGGCATCGTCTGGATCGCGGTCGACGCCCTGCCCGAGGGGAGCCAGAAGGCGCAGAACGTGGTCGCCATCGCCAGCTCGGGCTTCGGCGTGATCGGCGCGATCGTGGGCGCCTACTTCGGGGTCCGCGCCGCCGGGAACGCGGTCGAGCGGATGGCCCAGAGCCAGACCGGGGGCCCGGGCACGACCGGGCACGCGGGGGATCCCGCCGAGCGCGTCTTCCTAGCCTCCGCTGACTCGCTGCGCGAGCCAGCCGCCCAGCCTGAGCGGGGCGGGGGCCTTCACCTCGCCCCCCTCGAGCCGCGGCGGCCGGGGCGGGCGGCCGAGCTTGAACAGCACCTTGTCGAGCGCCCGGAATGGCGCGAACAGGGCCGGCTCGCTGAGCTCCCAGACCTCGCAGCGTCGCTCGGCCGACGACGAGCGCTCGAGGATCGCGTTGACCGCCCGGCGCGCCGCCTCGTTGGCTCCCTCCATCGTCGCCAGGTCGGTGTGCGTGCGCACGTAGTCGGAGGCCAGCATCAGGTTGTCGATCCGCTCGCTCGCCGCCTCAGGGCGGTCGCTCCACGAGCCCGCGGTGTTGATCAGGAGCGGCTCGAGGTTCGTCGCCTCCGTCGGGTTCGGGTGCACGATGCTCGGGTCGAGGAAGGCCTCGAGCACCTCCACGCCCTCGAGCTCGCGCACCGAGTCCTCGTCGAGGCTCTCGCGAAGCTGGTGCCACACCTCGCCCACGATCTCCTCGCGCGAGCTGAACATGGCCTGCTTCCTCACCCCGCTGCCGATCGCCTCCCAGTCGGACACGTCGACGGACAGGATCCCGCGCGCGCGGCCGTCGCCGAGCCGCTCGGGCTGGAAACGGTCCTGCCAGAACTGCGGCTGCGAGATCGAGGTGAGCGCCCAGGGCGAATCGATGTAGATCGTGTGGCCGTGCACCGCTCGCACGTCGCGGTCGAGGTAGTAGACGATCCCGTTCATCCAGCGCGTTCGCAGCCGGTGGAGGCCCATCAGCCGCGGGTCGGCGAGCGCGAGCCCGTCGCCGAGCAGCGGCGCCATCACCTCCACCGGCAGCGCCGCCACGTACCAGTCGGCCTCGTGGCGCGAGGGCACCCCGTCGGCCACGGCGCTGACGCCGGTCACGCGCCTGCCGCGGCAGTGGATCGCCTGCACCTGGTGGCCGAGGCGCAGCTCGACGCCCCGCTCGCGCAGGAGCTCGACCCACGGGTCGATCCAGACGTCGCTCGTCGGACCGTTCAGCACGCGGTCGGCCTGGCCGGCGGGGTTCGCCAGGTCGAACATGATCTGCAGCAGGATGTAGCCGCCCGTGCGGGCGCTCATCTCGCGTGCGCGGGCGGCCACGAGGGTGCGCGTGAGGCCGTCGGCGAGGTACTTGGCGTAGACCTCCGAGCGCGACTCGGCGCCCGAGAACTCCCACCAGCTCTGGTTCTCGAGCTCCTCGAAGCGGCGTTCCCGGCAACTCGTGAGGAGCACCAGCAGCCGGTTGACGAAATAGGCGGCATCCTGAGCCGGGACGCCCAGCTTCGCCGCGTAGTCGAACACGAACCGGAACGCGGTCTCGAGGTCCCGGAAGGTGCGCGGCAGGTGGACGGGGAGGATCGGCTCCTTGCCCCCCTTTCGAGCGATCTGCATCTCGGTGGCGGCCACGAGGCCGTCGAACACCGAGCGGCCCGCGGGCCCGGCCGGGATCCGTCGCATCGTGTCGGGCAGGTGCCGGTAGAAGCCCGGGAAGAAGCGGAAGCCGTGCTCGCCGGGGAGCGGCGGGCGCCCGCCCGTCCCCGAGCCCGGGAAGGGGAAGCTGCGCGCCTTGCCTCCCGCCGCATCGCGCGTCTCGAGCACGGTCACGTGAAATCCGCGCTCGCTCAGCTCGTGGGCGGCGCTCAGGCCCGCGACTCCGCCGCCGAGGACGATCACACGGTCCGCCATCCACGCCCACGTTCACGCCCCGAGGGGACCTTTGCAAGCACGCGCGCGGGCGGGCGGCGATACTGAGCCGCGGCAGATGGCCCGAGCCGATGTCCGGCGAGAGACGGCCGCGGGGCGCTCGCCCGAGGACCGGCTCGCGGTCTGGGCGCCGCCGCTCTACCGCTGGCTGTGCGCCGCCCTCTGGCTGCCCGTCGCGCGCTTGCCGCCGAGCTCCCGGGTGCGCCGCGCGCTGCTCGAGCGCGCCTGCACCCGCGCCTACGCCGCCTTCAACCGCCGCGACCTGCCCGTGTTCCTCAGCATGTTCGACCCCGAGGTGGTCTACGACGTCTCGCAGGTCCCCGACTGGCCGGATCAGCCGCTGTTCAAGGGTCTCGACGGCGTTCGCCAGATGGCGCTCGACTGGTACGCGGCCTGGGAGTTCTCGTTCGAGCTGCGTGAGCTGCACGACCTCGGCGGCGGGCGCTGCCTTCTCCTGAGCGAGTTCCGGATGACCGGCGCGGGCAGCGGCGTGCCGCTCGAGCACGTGCAGTGGGCCCAGATCGGCACGGCGCGTCGCGGGCGCTGGGTCCGGGTCGAGAACTTCACCGATCGCGACGACGCCCTGCGCGCCGCGGGCCTCGCGCGCTAGGCGCTGCGCGTGCGGTAGAGCCGCGACGTGAGCGGCGCGAACACCGCCGTCAGGGCGGCGGCCACCCCAAGCGAGATCAGGATGTCCTCCGCCTGCGCCGACCCTTCCATCAACCCGCGCGAGGCCGTGGAGAGGATCGAGATGGGGTTCACGTCGACGAACGCCTCGAGCGCGGCCGGAAGCGTCTCGGGCTCCACGAACACGTTCGACAGGAAGGTCAGCGGGAAGATCGCCATGAAGCCGGCGTTCATCACGGCGTTGGGCGAGCGCATCAGGAGCCCCAGGGTGGTGAAGACCCAGGAGAGGCCGAAGGCGAAGACGACCACCAGCGCCAGCGCGGCCACCACCCCGCCCACGCCCGCGCTCGGCCGGAAGCCGAGCGCCAGCCCCAGGGCGACGATCACGGTGCCCGCCACGACGTAGCGGACGCTGTCGCCGAGCAGCGCGCCCACGAGCGGCGCCGGGCGCCAGATGGGCAGCGACCGGAAGCGGTCGACCACCCCCTTGGTCAGGTCCGTGTTGAGGGCGACCCCGGAGTAGACCGTGGTGAACAGCACCGACATCACGAGCACGCCCGGGAGGACGTAGTCCAGGTAGTCGCTCGTGGACCCCTCGATCGCGCCTCCGAACAGGTAGGTGAACATCAGCAGGAACAACACGGGCGTGATCGTCACGTCGAGCAGCTGTTCGGGCACGTGCTTGACCTTCAGCATCCCGCGCCACCCGAACGTCAGGACGGCCGACGCCGCGCTCGCGCGCGGGGGGCGCGCCGTCGAGGCGAGCGCCTTCCGGAGCGCCGCCGCCTCGGCGGCCGGCGCCGACGCGCCGGTGGTGGTCTGCTCGGTGCTCATGCGGTCTGCTCCTCCTGGACCTCGCCGGCGCCGTTCTGGTCCTGGGCATCGGCGGTGTGCCCGGTGAGCGCGAGGAAGACCTCGTCGAGGCTCGGCTGCCCGAGCGAGAAGGTGGCGATCCTGACGCCCGACTGAGAGAGCGCCGCCACCGCCTCGGCCGCACGGTCGGGATCGGCGCACGGGGCCGACAGCGCCGCCGGGTCCGGCTCGCGGTGCACGGAGCCCAGCTGCCGCTCGAGCACGCGCTCGGCCTCGGGCCGCTGATCGGGATCGAGCAGCCGTACCTTGACCGCGCCCGAGCCGACCGAGGCCTTGAGCTGGCTCGGCGTGCCCTCCGCGATCACCCTGCCGCGGTCGATCACGGCGATCCCCTCGGCGAGGTGATCGGCCTCGTCGAGGTACTGGGTGCAGAGCAGGATCGTGGTGCCCTCGCCGGAGAGCGTTCGGATGATGTCCCAGACCTGGTTGCGGGAGCGAGGATCGAGGCCCGTGGTGGGCTCGTCGAGGAACATCACCTGCGGGCTCACGACGATGCTGGCCGCGATGTCGAGCCGGCGCCGCATGCCGCCCGAGTAGTGCTTGACCAGCCGACCTGCGGCGTCCTCGAGGCCGAAGGCGTCGAGCAGCTCGACCGCGCGCTCCTTGGCCGCGGGGCGCCGCAGGCCGAGCAGACGGCCGAGCAGCACCAGGTTCTCCCAGCCGCTCAGGTCCTCGTCCACCGAGGCGAGCTGGCCGGTGAGGCTGACGAGGCCGCGCACCCTGTCCGCTTCGCCCACGATGTCGTGCCCGAGCACGCGCGCCGAGCCGCCGTCGGGACGCAGGAGCGTGGCGAGCATCCGGATCGTGGTCGTCTTGCCGGCCCCGTTGGGCCCCAGGACGCCGTAGACCGAGCCGGTGCGCACAGCGAGGTCCACGCCGCAGACGGCGCGGGTCTCACCGAAGGACTTCTCGAGGCCGGACGCCTCGATTGCAAGGGGGGATTGCGTACTCGAGCTCATCGCAGGATCAGGCTGACGTCGCCGAACTCATGCCAAAGGTAGCCATGCCGGGCCGCGCTCTCGTACAGGTCCGCGATCAGGCGCCGGCCCGCGATCGCCTCCAGCATGTCCAGGTGGGATGCGTCGGGGTCGTGCCAGCCGGTCACGAGGCCGTCCAGCGCGCGAACAGGGCTCTCGGGGGTGATGGTGAGACTCGTCCAGCCCTCGCGCGCGGCGAGCGCGCCGTCCTCGCCGACGGCGCTCTCGAGCGCCCGCACCACCGTGGTTCCGACGGCGATCACGCGGCCGCCGAAGCTGCGCGTGGCGTTCACGAGCCGCGCGGTGGCGGCGGGCACGCGGAACCACTCCGGGTAGGGCCGCTCGCCGCGCTCGAGCGACGAGACGCCGGTGTGGAGCGTGATCGGCGCGATCGCCACCCCGCGCGCGATAAGGGCCGCGAGCACCCGCGGCGTGAACGGACGCCCGGCGCTCGGCATCTCCGCGCTGCCGGGCTCGGTCGCGAAGAGGGTCTGGTAGTCGGACAGCGGGCGCTCCGAGCGCAGGTAGCCGTACGAGATCGGCCGCCCGTGCTCCCCGAGATAGGCGCTCAGCCCGCGCGGCAGGCGCAGCTCGGCCACCCACAGCCGCCTGGCGCCCACGTACGGCGACACGAGCTCGGCGCTCGCGCCCCGGGGCAGCACGAGACGCTCGCCCGCCGCGGCGTCCCGCAGCGGCCGCCGGTCGCGACGCAGCTCGACGATGTATCGCAGCGGGGTCGAGTCGGGATCGGCGCCGGGCAGGGGCGTCGACAGGTGGAGGTCCAGCGCCTCGCCGCCGGCCCGCCGCGCGGGGAGCGCCGCGGGGAGCGTGGCCGAGGTGTTCACCACCAGGAGGTCGCCGGGCGCGAGCTGGGAGGGCAGGTCGAGGAAGCGGGCGTGCTGGAGGCGGGGCCGCCCGCGGCGTCGCGCCACGAGCATGCGCACCTCGTCGCGGGCCAGCCCGCGCGCCTCGGGTGGCTCGGTCGCCTCCGCGCGCTCGCCGATCTCGAGCCGGCCCTGAGCCGCGATCACGAGCGCAGGCCCGCCTCGGCCAGGTCGGCCGCTCGATAGCGCCCGCTCGGCAGCTCCCCGACGATCAGCGCGAGCAGCCCGGGCACGCTGTCCTCGGGCGGTGGGCGGTCCGAGATGTCCTCGCCCGGGTAGGCCTCCTGGTGCATCTGCGTGCGCATGTCGCCGGGATCGACGCTGTAGACCCGCAGGTCCGGCCGCTCGGCCGCGAGGATCGAGGTCAGCTGCTCGAGCGCGGCCTTGGAGGAGCCGTAGCCGCCCCAGCCCTCGTAGGCCTCGACGGCGGCGTCGGAGGTCACGTCGAGGATCGCCGCGCCGGGGGCGAGGCGGGGCAGCGCCGCCTGGATCAGCGCGAGCGGGGCGATCGCGTTCACCTCGTAGACGCGCCGCAGCTCGGCGAGCGGGTAGTCGGCGAGAGCGGGCTGCGGGCTCGGCCCCAGCACGCTCGCGTTGTTCACGACCAGGTCGATCGGGCTGCCGGCGGCCTCCACGAGCGCGCGCCGATGATCCGCATCCGCCACGTCGCCCGCGAGGGGGCGGACGCCGTCGAGGCCCACGCTCGCCGCGCTGAGCGCCGCCTCATCGCGCGCGTCGACGATCAGCCGCCAGCCGCGCTCGGAGAGCGCTCGCGTGAGGGCGAGGCCGAGGCCGCGGGAAGCGCCGGTGACGATCGCAACAGGCATGTGGCGACCGATGATGCATGCTCAAGCGTGGTTGAAGTCAAGGGCCGCCGCCCCGAAGACTCGTCCGGCTTAGGGAGTCCGAGCAAGGTAGCGGTCGCCGGCCTCCAGCCTGACCGTAACCCGACGGCGCAGGTCTTTCAGCGTCAGCCTGCCTCGGACCACACGGGTGACAGTGCCGTCGCAGCGGTCAACCGTCATCCACGCCGCGCCGCGGGCAGTCGCGGTGCTGTTCCGCCCCCGGACTCGGAAAGCACCCTTGAGCGCTGCGGCGGGCGCCGCCGCACGAACACGCAGCCGTGAGCGCCGTCCTCTGCGAACGTCCGAGTGCATCCGCCGTCCGAAGCGAGCCGCGCGGGCATTGCCGCGCGGACACCGGCCGAGGGTCCCCCCGCGTAGGCGTAGCTCGGTGATCCCTGCGTCTTCCCCGCTCGTGGCGCCCTCCACGACGCGAAACTGACCTCGAGAGAAGAAGCCAGAATGGAGCAGGCTGCTGTCGGCATCGACGGCGCTCGACAGCTTCACCTTGCCGTCGCGCGTGTCGACGACGCTGCCAACCGGGATCTCAGCGACCTCAGAGAGCGGTACGAGGTTGCCGCTCCCTTCGCCTACGGGGAGGCGCACGCGCACGATCCCGGCCTCCGGCGCCACCTGGACCGTCTGACCCAGGACCGGGTCCTGGCGCGGCCCGGTCAGCGCATCGACGTCCTGGTTCGAAACGCGTCCGCTGCCATAGGTGATGTTGTCGACGAGCAGCCGGTAGCCGTCTGGATAGAGCCAGTCACTGTCGTTCCAGATCTCGAGGGCGCGCACCTTCTCGCCGGGATGGCAGTCGAGCAGCTCCGAATAGGTCACGTTGGTGCGATAACCACAGCTGCCGCCGTAGTTGTCCCAGTTGGACAGGCCGTCCATGCGGGTCCATTGACCGGCGGCCAAGCTGACGGGTCGTAGCTCACCTGCGCCGTTCGCCAGCCGCATCGTCATGCGCGGTGAGCCGCCGCTGAGCCCGCTCACGGAAGGCCGGAAGTCGTAGGTCGGGGGGGAAGCCGGAGGCGCTCCTCGCACACCGGTGAACGTCACCCGGGCGGCGTCGGGGAGACCTTTGTCCGCGGTGTTCACGGACAGCTCGATGACAGAGCGATCGGAGTCGGGTGCTGGCGTGTCGGTCTCGATCCAGCGCGCCACCCCGTAGCCCTCCGTATAGAAGCTGTCGACCCGAAACTGGGCCGCCGCAGTCGGTGCCCAGAGGAGCCACGCCGCGAGCGCCACGATCGCCTTCATTCGCCACCTCATTTCCCGTCCCTCCCGGTCAGGTATCGCTGCCGTTTAGCGGCGAGCCGCAGCAACTCATCGGAGGACTCGCATGTGTCACAGCGGTAGAGCCGGGCCGTTCGATCGTCTCCCGCCGTCAGGATGGTGCGGTCATCGGGGCTGAAACTGGCAACGTTGATCGCATCGGCGTGACGATGCATCACGGCGAGCGGGCGTCCCGACGAAACCTCCCACACGCGTGTGGTGCCGTCGTTCCCACCGGCCACGACCCAGCGGTCGTCAGAGCTGAACGCCGCGCTCCGTGCGGCGCCGGTGAAGCCGCGCAGCTCGTGGACCTGTTTGCCCGTCTCGGCCTGCCAGACACGCACCGTGCCGTCATTGCCTGCGGTCACGACCTGCTCGCCGTCGTGGCTCCAGGCCGCGCTGAGAACCCCGCCCGCATGGCCCCTGAGAGGAGGACCGGCCTCGCGTCCGTCGGACGCCCTCCAGATGCGAGCCGTGCCGTCGGCACTGGCGGTCAGCACGAGCCGCCCGTCGGGGCTCCACTCGGCGCTGAACACGTCCTTGCCGTGTCCCAAGAGACGGTGTCGAAGTTGCCCGGTCCGGGCATCCCAGATCCGGGCGTCCGTGCCGTACTCACCGGTGACCAGCCAACGGTCGCTCGGGCTGAAGTCGGCGTCCCAGGGAGCGTCCCGTGGTTCTCCCGGCGCCAGGAGAGGGACCGCTGCGTCCTGTCGGCCGACCGCCCAGATCTGGAGACCGCCCCGCTCTGAGGACGTGACGAGTCGATTGTCGTCACCGCTCAGCTGGGCAGCGAAGAGCTTCCCCACACCCGCTCGACCGACCAGGGTGTTCTGCGGTCGTCCGGCGCGGTCCCAGAGCCAGGCGCGCCCGTCTAAGCCCGCCGTCAGGACGTGACTACCGTCCTCCGTGAACGAGGCGGACTGGACACTCTCGCGGTGGCCGTAGAGCACGGTCTCGCTCACAGCCGTCCAGACGCGCGCGCTGCCATCGGCGCTTGCCGTTACGACGCGGCTCCCATCAGGCGCAAAGGCGGCATCACGCACTGCGTCACCGTGCCCGCGAAGCTCGGCGAGCACGCCGCCGCGGCGGTCCCACAGCCGCGCGCTCCCGTCCAGGCTTGCCGTGACGACCAGTCGACCATCGGGCGAGAACGATGCGCTGTAGACCGAGTCCTGGTGGCCTCGTAGCGCAGCGATCTCCTTCCCTGTGGCGCTGTCCCAGACGTGTGCCTCCCAGTCGCCCGCGGTCACGATCGCTCGGCCGTCCGAGCTGAAGTGAGCGCTCGCCAGGCCGAGCTCGGTGTACCGATGGAGCTGCGTAAAGCCTCCGGCCCCCGGGCGCCAGACGAACGCGGCGTCGTGGGTCGCGACCAGCAGAACGCGACCGTTGGGGCTGAACTCGAGCGAGACCGCCTTCCCAGGGAGTCGTCTCCCACCAAGGAGCTCGCCTGTCCGTGCATCCCACACGCGCCCCGACTCACCAGCGGTCGCGATCCGGCGCCCGTCCGCGCTGATCGCCGTCGCCAACACGCGCTGACGGTCCACGCGCAAGGCGCTCCGTCCGTCACGCCACAGCACCGCTCCGCTCGTCCTGGCGGGCGTGAGTATCTGATCGCCATCGCGACTGAATGCGACCCACTGCGGGCGGAGCGTTCCGGCGCCGGTCGCGACCGTCCTGAGCAGCCGGCCGCTCCGCACATCCCAGATTCGAACTCGGCCGTCCTTCCCCGCGGAGAGGAGGCGGCCACCGTCGCGATCGAACGCCACGGTGTAGACGGCCCCCTCGTGCGCCCGCAGGGTCGCGAGCTGCCGCCCCGTTCGCGCATTCCACACCCGAGCGGTGCCGTCGTTGCCCGCGGTCGCAACGCGCCGACCATCGGGGCTGTAGCGCGCCTCGTTGACCCAGTCGCTGTGACCCGCCATCACCGCGCGGACTCGGGACTCCTCGAGCGCGCGGCGCAACGCCTGCTCCGCCTCAGGGGTTTCACGGGTGTCGAGCGCCTCGGCCGCAAGCCGGACACTCTCGCTCGGATCGGTCGACAGCGCCGAGATCGCATTGGCCGCGAGCTCGCGGGAGCGCGTCGTCTCGTTGGTTCTGATCGCCACGAAGGCGAGAACGCCCACGCCCAGCGCCAGCACGACGGCGACCACGGCGACGGCGCGAAAGATCCGCGCCCTGCGCTGCTCCGCATTGGCCCGCTCCTCGGCCTGGCGGCGCCTGTCCTCCGCCTGGGCGCGCTCGGTCGCAGCTACGTGGCGGCGACGCCAGTCGAGGATCGGCGCCGCCAGCACGTCGTGGAAGATCTCGTAGGTGCCGCCCGACTCGCCTCCGCCTGCATCCGCCACGGGGCGCAGGATCCGCACAGAACCGCTCGAGAGTCGCTCCGCGACGGCCCGTAGCTGGCTCGGCTCCGCCGCGGCGTACTCGCTCAGATCAGACAAGGCATGCGCGACCTTCGTGCCGGACGGTGTGACGAGATAGTGGAACATCCGGGCCGACAGATCACGCTCGGCAGGCGAGAGCTCCGCCATCGCCTCGTCCAGGTGGGTTCTCACGATCAAGCGGCTCCGCCTAGCCGCTCGAGCGTCTGGAGACGCAGGACGCGCGACCCGCCCTCGATTTCCTCATCCCAGAGACGCGACATCACCAGCTGCAGGTAAGGAGTCTCGATAGAGGCATCGTCAAGGGCGAGACCGGGCGTGCCGACACCGCCCTCCAGACCTCCGTCGAGGCTAAGCCGACCCGTCTTGACCTGATCGAGCACTGCGTCGACGAGCTCGGGCTCGATGCTGACGGCGGCCAGCTCCTCGGCGCGAAGGATGTTGAACTGCCCGACGGGCTTCTCGATCGCCACCCGACCCGAGGCCCGGTCCAGGTGGCGCAACCTGAGGGAGTTCTCGAGCAACCTCGGTATGCGGCCCTTGAAACGATCGAGCTCGGCGAGGGCGTCGTCCCGAAGCGCGATCAGGAAGTTCGCGCGAAGGTCGGGATCCGTGACCGCGCGCGACAGCTCCTCGTCGAAGCCTCCGCCAGCGTCCTCGCCGCGGGTGGTACAGGAAGTACTCCTCGAACTGGTCGAGGATCAGGAACACCTCACCGCCCACGGCTTCCGCGACGGCGGCCAGCCGCTCACCGAGCGAACCTGGCCGCTCGCTACCGCCGTGCCTCCCCGACCAGCTCGGACGCCGCATGGTCGACAGCCCCGAGCAGGGCCCGAACGGGATCCTGCTCGTCGCCAGTCGCTGAATACAACCGGGGCGAACTCAGGTACGCCGCGTTCGACTTTGTTGCGCCTGGTCATCCGGTGGAGGTCGCGGAGAACCCCCGCCCGAAGGACCGAGCTCTTGCCGACGCCGCTTGGCCCGTAGAGCACGGTCAGTCGGGCTGCCATCAAGTTCGCGACGATGATCTCGCGCTCGGTCTCACGACCGAAGAAGAAGGCTGCATCCCCCTCGGTGTAGGGCGTCAGGCCCTTGTACGGCGAGGTGAGGTCGCCCGGGCGTTCCGCTGCGGCGGTAGTCCTCGCGTCTGTCTGCGCCCCTCCGAGCCTGGTTCGACCCGAAGAGACGGCTCCACTCACGTACCGATCCCGGCACCAAGTGGCTGCTTGAGCCCGGCCTCCGAGCCCCGTCACGTAGCGCTCGAGCTCCACGTCGAGGATGTCGACGCCGCGCTTCTGCCAGAACTCCCGCTCGACCGGCTCCGGCTCGAGCTGGATCGCCCATGATTTGTAGTTGAGCTTCTGCTGGCCCCAGATCCGGTGAAGGATCACGCGAAGGTTCCAGTCACGCATCGCGTAGCCGAGGAACAGGAAATGACTGCGGCGCAGCTTGGCGCTGAGCGTCACAGGTAACAGCCCCGAGATGTCGGTGCGCGTCAGATAGTCGATGTAGTGATCCTCGGTGATCACATAGCTGTCGCCCCATTCAGAATCGAGCCGGTCGACGGCGCCGTGGATCTTGAGAATCACCGTGCGCTGATCGAGCGCCAGCTCGGCGTACTCGTTCGGTCGCTCGATCAAGCGAGGTGGGCTCGTCCGGAGGGCGGTGCAGGAACTTGCCGCGGTGCTCGCCGTCCGCAACGTAGCTCACCACGTCGAACTCCTCGTCGGCGGCGACGGAAGGCGCGCTCGAGCGCATCGTCGTAGTTCGTGGTAACGATCAGCTGGTAGCGCGGCTTGACACCCTTGGCCCGCTGGATTTCGGGCAGGCTGCCAAGAAAGCGATGGAGGGCGCTCGGCTCGTAGTCGGCGTCGAAGATCTCGTGGAGCTCGTCATAAAGCGGCCCGAGCCCTTGCATCACCGCGGCGTACTGGGAGATGCGAACCAGATCGCGAACTTGCTCCTCGGGATACTCGAAGTACTCCGCGAGAAAGGCCGCGAGCTCGCCGCCGCTGGGAAGGAAGCGCGGCTCGCGGCGCTCCCATATCTCATCCCGTTGACGGCCGCAGAGGTTGATTCCCGCGCCGAGCAAAGGGACCACCCGGCCTTCCAACATCGCCTTGATGACGATTCGATAGTGCGAATCGAGGGAGTCCAGTGGCATCGCGTCCTATCAAGGCGAGTGTAGGTCGGAGTACCGCCCGACGCAAAGTGACATCAGTCACGATGGTGGCCCGTCGAGTCGCTTCCGCCGCTCGGCCGGGAAGCGCGACAGTCGGGGTCGAGGAGTCGAGGACGTCGACGAGCGCGTGTTGAAGCAGGACGAGTCGCTCGGGGTGCGCGGTTGGCTCCCGCGCGAGGAGCGCGATGTCAGCCTCCAAGCGCCCGAACCAACGAGCGAAGTCGGACCGCTGTCGCTCAGCGACGAAACTGGCGTAACCGCGACATTCGCGCTGCGCTCCGGAATCGTCGGTGTCGATCGCCATCACTTCGCCGATCGCCCGCTGATCGCCCCGAAAGATCCTGAGGACAGCGTCGATGTCGTCCCGTGCGAATGTGTGACGAACGTGCTCCAGGCTCGTCACCCAGCGGCGGTTGGCGAGCTCGGCACCGAGGTCGAGGAAGCGGATCTCGCGGCGGACGATCTCGACCCAGCCAAGGTACTCGGCCACGACAAACAGCGTGTTGTCGACCGCGTAGGCGCGGGAGGCCTCGTCCGGCTCAGCGCAGTAGCGCACGAGGAAGTCACGCTCGACGATGTTGAAGAGCCGGCTTTGGAGGTCGAACGTCGCACCGAGCAGTGGGTCGCGGTATCGCGCCCGCAACTCAGCGGCTTGCTCCGCCTTCGTCTGCTCCCGCCGACGTTCCTCGAGTTCGTTGTTGAGCTTAGTAACGCCGCGCGCGCTCATCACCGAGATGACTGCGGCGGCGAGCGAGATGCCGCCGGAGATCAAAGCAACAGCTATCGCAGTGGACATTTCGCTTGTACTCGCCCACGATGGCGCACGGGCCACCCTTCACGGGCTCGCCGGAAGCTTGCCGGGCCAGTGATCGTCCTGCAATCCGCACGAAGCCGAGAGGGGCGACCGCGATCGCGCCAAGACGTCCGTCGGTCGGTCCCGCTTGTGCAGTGCGTGGGCTACCGCCCGGGCCCGCGCATGCCCTCCTCGGGCCCGCCGTCGTAGCGCACCTGCCCGGGCGTGCCGGCGGCGGGATCGTCGGTGGTGCCGTTCGTCGTGTCGTGGCCGCCCGCCGCGACCACCAGCGCGATCAGGACAAGGGCGACGAAGGCGGCGGCGGTGAGGGCGATCGCGCGCGCCCGCCGTTCGCGGCGGAGGTACTGCTCCTTGACCGAGAGAGGAGTGAGGGTGACGCCTGACATGGCCGAGCTCCTTCCTGCATATGGACTCGGGCCAGCATGCTGAGCTGCGCCTTCAGGCTGCTTACCGCGCGCCTACCGTCGCAGCCGGTGGATCCGGACCACTCCGCGACGATGCGTCTCCACCTCCCAGGAGCTGCTCGCCCGCTCGATGAAGGCGGCGGCCGCCGGCCGCCCCGGCTCGGCGAGCCACGCCTGCGGGGCCAGGTGCGGCAGCAGCGCCAGCAGGGGCGCGACGCTCGCCTGCTCGTAGAGGACGTCGGCGGCGAGCACGACGTCGAACGGCGCCCGCCGGGACGAGCTCGGCGGGCGCGGTCCAATCAACGGCCGCCGTCTCGACGCGCACCCCGTTCAAGCGCGCGTTCCGGGTGGCGAGCGCGAGCGCCTCATCGCAGGCGTCCGTGGCCAGCACGCTCGCCCCCGCCCTGGCGGCCGCGATGCTCGGCAGCCCGAGACCGCAGCCCAGCTCCACCACGCGCAGCCCGTCGAGATCCATCCCGTCGATCTCGTGCGCGAGGGCGACTCCGCTGCGCCACAGCACAGCCCAGTAGGGGGCGAGGGGCGCCCACTCGACCGCGCCCGAGTCGGGCAGCTCGGCCGCCTCGCTCGGCTGGAGCAGCCGGATCGGGCCCGCGCGGGAGCTCGATCGATTTGAGTGACGAGCTCCTCGGTCAGCGCGCTGACCTCAGACGAGCACCGGCGCGTCCGTGAACAGCTCCGGATGTGCCGCCTCGAAGGCGCGGCAGGCGGCCGGTGTGCGCACCCATTCCATGAAGACGCCCTTCGCGGACACGAGCGGAACGCCCGCGCCGCGGAGCCGCTCGAGACCGTGCTCGTGGGCGTCACCCGGCGAGGCCGTCGCGTCCATCACCACGCGGGCGTCCAGGCCGCGGTCCCGCAGGCCGATCGCCGACTGGGCGACGCAGACGTCCGTCTCCATCCCGAGCAGAAGGACGCTGCCGCGGCCGGCGCGCTCGAGCGCCGCGAGCACCGGCGGGTCGTCGGCGAGGCCGAACACCCGCTTGTCGTGGGCGACCGAGCCGGCCGGGAGCCTCGCCGCGATCGCCTCGTGCACCCCACCCCACTGGCCCGCGTTCTCGGTGGTCGCGAGCACCGGGACCTCGAGCGCCACCGCCACGCCCACGAGCCACGCGGCCCGCGCGAGGAACCGATCGGCGCGCTCCGGCTCGACGCGGGCGAGGAAGCCGGACTGGACGTCGACCGCGACCAGCAGCGAGTCCTCGACCTCAAGCAGCGACGCCATCAGCGCAGCGTAGACTGCGCGCCTGCGTGCGCAAGCTCCAGAGCCAGGGCGTCCACCACATCACGATCGTCGGAGCCGGCCGGCAGACGTCGATCGACTTCTGGGAAGGCCTGCTCGGCATGCCGTTCGTCTTCGAGCAGCCGAACCTCGACAACGAGTCGGAGAGCCATCTCTACTTCGACCCGGGCGACGGTCGCCTGATCACCGTGTTCACCAACGAGGATCGCGAGTCGGACGCGGAGCGCACGCCGACCGACCCCGGCTGTGTGCACCACCTCGCCCTGTCGCTCTCGCAGGCCAGCTTCAAGCAGGCGGTCGAGCGGCTCGATGAGCGGGGCATCCGGCACAGCGGCGTCAAGGACCGCGGGTTCATGGACTCGATCTACTTCGAGGACCCGCTCGGCCTCCTGATCGAGCTCGCCTCGTATCGGTTCGAGCCGCCCGAGGGCTGCACGCACGCCGAGGTGCTGCTCGAGGCGCACAGGCTGCGCGTCGAGCGCGACGACTACAACATCGCTCCGATTCACCTGGCGGACGCCATCGAGCGGCTCGTCGCCCGCACGCAGGCATCGCTCTCCGAGGACCGCTCGCCAAAGAATCCGTACGGGTAGTCCGCGGTTCGGGCCGCCGGATGTAGTAGAGCTATCCCTCGAATATCCATGGCGAGGCCGCAGGTACACCGGACCGACACCATGCTCGACGCGGCCCGCGACCTGCTGCTCGAGGAGGGGTCGCGGAGCGCGACGATTGAGGCGATCGCCGGACGCCAGCGGCGCGCCGACCGGATCGATCTACCACCGCTTCGGCTCGAGGGACGAGCTGATCGCCAAGCTCTGGATCCGCGCCGTCCACCGCTCGCAGGCCTCCTTCCTGGCGGCCCTCGAGCGCGACAGCCCCAGGGAGGCGGCGCTGGCGGCCGCGCTCTCGATCGTCGACTTCTGCGAGGACCATCCCGCGGACGCACAGCTGCTCGTTGGCTTCCGGCGCGAGGATCTCATCAGCGCAGTCCCCGAGGGCCCCCTCGCGGACGAGCTCGCGGTGCTGAACCGGCCGGTCGAGCGGGCACTGGTGCAGCTGGCGCGCCGGCTCTACGGCCGGCGCAGCCGCGCGGCGCTGGACCGCACGCTGCTCGCGGTCTTCGACCTTCCGTACGGCGCGGCGCGGCGCCACCTCATCACGGGCAGCCGCCTGCCCAGGGGGCTGCGCGCCGACCTGAGCAGCGCGGTGGCCGCGGTGATCGACGAGCCCCTCGGAGACGGCCGTCGCTAGGCGGCCAGCGGGCCGCTCGACCCGGCGGCGCGCTCAAGGAAGGCCAGGATCGCCGCGGTGTCGTAGTGGAACATCTGCGCCCGCGCGAGCTTGCCGTCGCGCACCTCGTAGAGGGCCAGGACGGGCGACCCGAAGCGTTCGCCGTCCGCGCCCAATGCGCGCTGCGTGAACACCACCGTCACCTCGTCGCCCTCGCTCGCCACCACGCGGGGATCCATGCGCCGCTCGGCCTCGGTCGGCTGGAGCGCGCCCCAGGTGCCGAGCCAGGTCGTCTCGGGGGCGGTCTCCAGCCGCTCTCGCAGCGTGCCCTTGCCGCGGACGGCTCCGCCGTAGGGGAGCGAGGGCGCGTCGTGGAACTCGACGTCGTCGCTGCAGAGCGCGAAGAGCCGGTCGGGGTCGCGCTCCTCCACGGCACGGAACGTCGCCAGCACTATCTCAGCGTTCGTCTGCATGAGCAGTGAATTATAGAGCATCTATTCTATTAACCGAGCTCGGCCAGCAGCCCGGCGTGATCCGAGGGCCACACGCCGTGGACCGGCGCGGCCCCGATCCGGCGGATCGAGCGGACATGGCCCCGCCGGCCCGGCCGAGGCGGCCCCACGAGCACGTAGTCGATCCGCGCGCTCGGCTCCATCGTCGCGAGCACGTACGGGTTCGCTCGATCCCAGGTCCAGGGGATGGCGTCGCGCGCGGCGTAGCGCCAGGCATCGACCAGCACAAAGCCCTCACGCGCCGGGGCGGTCTTGTGCCCGCACAGCAGGCGCACCTCGTCTGAGTCGGGCTCGGCGTTGAGGTCGCCGGCCACGACGATCGGGTGCTCCTCACGCGCGCGCCGAGCGAGGAAGTCGACGAGCGCCCGCACCTGCTGGCAGCGCGTCGCCGACTCCGAGGGGGCGGAGGTGAGCTGGGTCGTGGCAAGGGGTATCCGGCCTTCCGGCGACTCGACGACGCCCCACAGGGCGTTCCTGCTGCCGTCGCCCGAGCCCCCTGCGGGCAGGGCCAGCTCGGCCCGATCGCGAATCGGCCAGCGCGCCAGCAGCGCGTGGCCCACGTCGGCGGATGAGCCCGCGAGGCGGTCCCGCCATCGCTCGGGCTGCGGGGAGCCGAGCCAGGTCCAGTCCATCCTCAGCTCCTCGGCCAGCGCCGCGGCCTGGTTGCGCCGGTCGTCCGCCCAGACCTCCTGAAGCACGCAGATGTCGGGCCTCGCGTGGCGCAGCACGGCGCCGATCGCGGCCATCCGCTCCTCCCACGGACCGAAGCGCCACCAGAGGTTCCAGGTGGCGATCCGGGCTCCCATGCCCGGCGCAACATATAGAATCGAGCCTCTAGAATGACGTCCCCCCGCGACTGCATCGAGAGCCTGCATCTCGCCCAGCGCGACTTCTACGCCGGCGGCTCGGGCGAGCGGCTGCGCGAGCTTCTCACCGAGGACATCGTCTGGACGATCCCGGGCCGAAACGCGATCGCGGGGCGCTACGAGGGAATCGAGCAGGTGATGGCCTATTTCGAGCGTCGCCGCGAGCTTGCCTCCCGCACCTTCCAGATGCACACGCGTGAGATCCTCACGGGCGACGGCGACCACGTGGCGGCCCTGACCGACGGTCGCGCGACGCTCGGGGGCGCCGAGCGACGCTGGTCGACGGTCGGCCTGTACCGGGTCCGAGACCGGCGGATCGCCGCGTGCTGGCTCCTACCGCTCGACGGGGACGAGTTCGACCGGATCTGGGCGTTTACCGACCGTGATGCGCCGGTGACGCCCCGGTGACAGCGAGGCGCTAAGGGTAGGTGGATGGCCGGCCCTGGCCCGGGCCGGCAGCCGACACCGAAGGAAGGACTCGCATGGCACAGACAGTGAAGACGCACACCCCGCCGACGCTCAAGGAGGGATCCAAGGGCGAGGCCGTGAAGGGCCTCCAGAACGCGCTGCGCGTGCGCGGCCATCACATCGGGATCGACGGGGTATTCGGCGCGGCGACCAAGGACGCCGTCCTTCAGTTCCAGCACGACGTCGGACTCGTCGGGGACGGAATCGTGGGGCCCAACACCTGGGGGTCGCTGTGCGTCCACCTCGTGCAGCGCGGCCACACCCTGTCCGGGATCGCGGAGCAGCAGCTCGGCGACGCCACGCGCTGGCCCGAGATCTTCGACCTCAACCGCGACATCGTGGCCGACGCCAACCGCATTTTCCCCGGCCAGGTGCTCACCCTGCCGTTCGACGCCTGCTGAGTAGAGGCCGGTGCCGTGACGAGTCAGCCTCCTCCCACCGGCGGCGGCGCCCGCCCCTTCGCGATCGGCGGACCGGCCACGGCGTCGTGGCGCGAGCAGGCGCTCGGCCGGGCGGCCGAATATCGGTTCCTGGCTCGCCTGCTGCTCTCTCAGAGCACCGAGCGAGACCGCGAGGCGCTGGTCGCCATCGAGCAGCACATCGAGGCCGCCGAGCGAGCCGCGGCGGGGCTGCCGCCGGACGCCGGGCACGGCCCCGCGAACGGGAGACGACTCGGGCTCTGGGCGCGGGTCGTCTCCTCCCTCGGAGGCGCGTCCGTCGAGCGCGTGAACAGCCAGCTCGACGCCGCGGAGACCGACCTGCTGCGACTCGCGCCCGACCCGTACCTGCGCGGCGCGCTGCCGAGCCTGCTCGCCCACGTGAGAGCCCACCTCCCGCAGGGCGATCCGCGCCGTGAGCAGGTGGAGGCGATCGCCCACGGGGCGGCCGCATGTCCGGACAAGCCGCTCGGCGAGCTGGAACGCGACCAGGCGCTGAGCGCCGTCCGGGCGGCCAGCCTCGAGAGCCGGCGAGAGATCCGGCGGGTGCGGAACTTCCGCAACCTGCTGCTTGTGAGCGCGCTCATCCTCACGCTCTGCGTGGCGGGCGTGACCGTGCTCGGTGTCAGCTCGCCCGAGACGATGCCCATGTGCTTCGCCCCCGACGACGCGGCGGTGGTGTGCCCAACGGGGGCCGAGGCCATCGACCCGGCCCCCGCCGGACGCGACCGCTCCTCCGAGAGCGTCCAAGCCGCCGCGACGGCGGACCAGGTGAAGGTCGACGAGGAGATCCGCGAGACCGCGACCTCCTGGGACATCCCAATCGTCGAGATAGTCGGCCTGCTCGCCGCAGCCCTCGCCAGTGCCTTCGCGATGCGCTCGATCCAGGGCACGTCGACTCCCTACAGCCTGCCCGTCGCGCTCGCGGTGCTCAAGCTGCCATCCGGAGCGCTCACCGCCGTGCTCGGCCTGCTGCTCATGCGCGGCGGGTTCGTGCCCGGCCTGAGCGCACTCGACTCCTCCGCGCAGATCATCGCCTGGGCGATCGTCTTCGGGTACTCGCAGCAGCTGATCACCCGGCTCGTCGATCAGCAGGCCAACACGGTCCTCGAGAACGTCGGCAAGCCGGCGACTCCGCCGCTCGAGACCGCGAGCCCCCCGAGAAGTGACCGAGCCCAGCCGGCCCAGCCGCCCAGCCCGCGGCCGGACAGACCTAGGAGCCGCGCCCAAGCTCGTCCTCCCGCCCTTCAGAGCCAGCGGGTCGCGAACGCGTCCGAGACGTGGATGTCGATCTGCCGGAGGGCTGCTTCGCCCGTGTTGGTGAAGCCGTGCGGCTCACCGGCCGGGATGATCACCACCTCGCCGGGCCCCACCTCGCGCGATTCCTCGCCCGCTGTGAACGTCGCCGTGCCCTCGAGCACGATCATGACCTCGGCGTAGTCGTGCACGTGCAGCGCCGGGCCGCGTCCCGGAGGAGCGTCGACCAGGATGAGCGAGATTCCCGGCTCGCCGCAGTCCTTGCCCTGCAGCTCGGAGGAGAAGTTGCCGGCGTCCAGATCGGATCTCGGGATGACTCTCATGGCTCCCCAGCTTCGCGATCCTCGAGAAGGTCCACTAGCCCACGGGCGTCATGAACCCCGTGACCAGCTGGGTCCTGCCGCTCCTCGGGTTCACGAGCGAGCAGGTAATCGTGGCCAGGCCGTTCCGCTCGAAGCCGCGGGTCGTGAAGAGCACCTCGCCGGTCTCGACGTCGACAGCCCGGACCGCGATGAAGACTCCTCCGCCGTCGGTCAGATGGAGCGCCGCTCCCTCGCCCGGCTGCTTCACGGCATCGAAGGACGTCGGCGTTCCCGCCGGCCCCTCGCAGTCCGTGAACTCGTAGGTGAGCGTCCTCGGCGTGGAGGGGTCGGCCGACGCGGCCGCTGGGAACATGGCTGCGCCCACCACCAGCGCGAGCAGTGCGATCAACGACCGGAACCGGGTCATGCTCAACCTCCCTGCGGCCGGTAGGCCAGGTAGACGACACCGTTGTCGTACGACTCGGAGGCCGCACGCGACAGCTTGGCAGGCTCGGCTCCGTCGGGAAAGAGCCGCGGCCCCGAGCCGCGGGTGAGCGGGTAGACGCACAGATGCAGCTCGTCGACGAGGCCGTCCGCCAGCATCGCCTGGACCAGCATCGCGCTGCCGCTCGTGTAGATGTCGCCGTCGAGCTCGTCCTTCAGGCGACGGATCGCGCCGGGGTCGTAGGGCCCGATGATCTCCGAGTTCCTCCACGTCGCGGTGGTGAGCGAGGAGGAAACGACGTACTTGGTCGTGTCGTTGAAGAACGGCGCACCCGGATCGTCCTCCACGGTCCGGGTCGACCAGGCCGGTTCGAACATCTCGTAGGTCGTACGCCCCAGCAAGATGCCCTCGCACCGTGCCGTAACCGCTCCGATCCTCTCACCCATCTGCGGGTCGAAGCCGTACTCGAACGTCCACGTCGGCGCGTCGATCACGCCGTCGAGGCTCATGAACTCGTGCACGTGTAGTGCTCCCACGTCTCACCTCTGTCTCGGAATCGGTCGGCGGGAAGTTTGCCGAGTTCGAGCCCGGCCCGCGTCAGTGCACCGCGATCTCGCCGCCGAGGGCAAACGGTGCGACGAGCTCGATGCGGTCGCCGCTCCAGAACCGTCCGGGGTCATACCAGCTCGCCGGTCGCCGGCGGGGGAGCAATCCCATGTGCTGGTAGGTCGTGGCGACGAGCTCGGCGCAGTAGATCGTCTCGAGTGACGACGAGCGCCGGAGCCGACCGGTCGCCCACTGTCGGACGAGCCCGGGCGTCGTGGGGAACGGTCGGCCGTCGAAGCGCTCGATTACCTCCATGAGCCGGTCCTCGTGGGCGCGCTCGATCGTGCCCTCGAGCTGGCGCACCCAGGCCCGCTGCCGGTAGCGCTCGTTCCAAGTCCTGACCGCCTCGTCCAGCAGGTGGAGTTGCACGCCCCGGTGGCGCTCACCGGTCCAGACGTCGGGCAGCGAGCGCCCAAGTTCCGCGTGCCACAGGAGCGGGCGCAGGTCATCGAGGGCGACGACCATCCCGACGTGGTTGACCGGGCTGTTCGTAACCGCCCGGATCGCCACGTCGGCCAGCGCCCGGCCGCGAAACAGCCAGATGTCGCCGGTGGCCGCCGTGGCGACGGCGTCGTCGAGAGCCAAGGCCACGCCGTTCACGAGCCGTAACCTACGGACCGTGCGGGTGCCCTGGAAGCTCATCGGAGTCGCCGGCCTCGCGGGCGTGGCCGCCACCGGCGTGGTCGTCGCCCGCAAGCGCCGAACCCAGCGCGACTACGACCCCGACGAACTTCGCGACCGGCTCCACCGGCGTCTGGCAGACATCGCAAGACGGCGAGGGAACACGAGCAGCGGTCGCCGACCCGACCGCGCAATCAGAGGACTAAGCGAAGGCCATCGCATCGAGGCTGAGGATCTGGAGGCGTGGGAAGAGCGCCGCCTCGTGGCGTGCGCCGTCACCCCGGCGGAAGCTCGTAGGGGCGCCCGAGGCTCCGGGCGATGGCGCCCATGATTCGATCCGCCGGGTTCGCGCACGGCTTCGAGATCGGGTCCGGCGCCAGCGTCTCCTGACCCCGGCAGGCGCCGCTCGAGATGTCGCTGTTGGCCTCGACGACGACGGTCGTGTCGATGCCAGGGTGGTGATAGACGGTGGTCGTGAAGCCCGGGACCTGTCCAGTGTGGCCGATCCAGCCCTTGTCGCGCACGAGTCCGATGCTGTACGACAGCTGCCGGCTCAGCGGCGGCGGCGTTGTGGGGAACGCGAGCCGCACCCGCTGCTGCTTTCGCTTGAGCAGGCCCTCGCCCGTCGCGGTGGCCCGCCCATACACGAGCAGGTCGCGGACGGTCGAGATGAGCTGCCCGGCGGTCCATTCCTCCGAGGTGCTCCAGTTCGTCGCGTCGGCCGGCGTGTCGGACGACTGGCCCTGGAGCGTGTAGCCCTGGGCGTGGGGCCTGGGCAGCACCCGGGACCCTGCGGGCCAGCTGGTCCCCCTGAGCTTCAGGGGATCGATGATCCGCTCGCGCAGCACCGCGCCGATCCCCTTGTGCTCGACCTGCTGGATGACCATGCCGAGCATGATGAAGTTCGTGTTCGAGTACTCGAACTGCGTTCCGGGCGGAAAGTCCGGCGAGTCCTCGAGGCCGATGCGCAGCACCTCGCGCGGCATCCACCTGCGCTCGGGGCGGGCGAACAGCGCCGCGACGAACCCCGGATTCTTGGTGTAGCTCGCCACCCCGCTCGTCATGCCGGCGACCTGACGCAGCGTGATCTTGTCGCCGTTGGGCACCCCGCGGATGTACTTGCCGATCCTGTCGTTGAGCGACAGCTTGCCCTCGCCGACGAGCTGCATGAGCACCGCTCCCGTGAAGGTCTTCGTCACCGATCCGATCCGCTGGTGGACGTCGGCCCGCATCGGGGCCTTCGTGCGCGTGTCCGCGATCCCGAACGCTCTGACCCATCGGCCCTTCGGCGTCTGCACCGCCACGACGGCCCCCGGAGTCGACGCGGACCGGAGCCCGGCGCGAACGGCCGCGGCGAGCCGCGCGCGCTGGCTCGGCGGGAGCGGGGCGCCCGACGGGGCCGTCGCGGAGGCGGCGGCGGTCGCCGTGCCGCTGCGATCGCCGCCGTCGGCGCCAAAGCCAACGAGGACGGCGACCCCGGCAAGCACGATCAGCCCGACGACCACATCGCGACGCAAGCCCACGTTCGCGATTATCTGTCAGCCGCCAGACGCGTGTCAATGGAGACGAAGGGGGCCTCGGGCGCGGCGCGGAGGGACGCCCAGCGAATTGCGTGCCCGGCATGGCAGCCATGGAGCCTGGCCCGACTGGGCCGGCCGGTGCCCGGCCGACCCGGAACCCGGTGTTAGCGTCCAGGCTCATGGACCATTGGGAGCAGCTGGCCGGGCTGCCGCTCGTGGTGGAGTCGCTCGCCTACGGCCGGCTCGACCCCGGACCGGGGTTCGGCGAGGCGCATTCCTCGCGGCTGGTCCGGCTCACCGGCGCCGGCCACGAGGGCCTCGGCGAGGACATCACCCTGTTCATGGGCGGCGCGCCGCCCCAGCCGGAGCTCGTCGGCCGATGGACGCTCGGCGAGCTCTGCAAGCACCTCGACCGGGTCGACCAGTGGCCGGACGGGCCGCCGGAATGGGACATGCCGCCGTCGATGTCGCCGGACGGGGCGAAGGCCTTCTCGCTCATGGCGTCCCGCTGGCGCAACTGGGCGTTCGAATCGGCGGCCCTCGACCTCGCGCTCGCGCAGGCCGGTCGTCCGCTGCACGAGGTGATCGGTCGCGAGCCTCGGCCGGTGACCTACGTCAACTCGCTCGGGCTCGGCGACCCAGCGTCGGCGGACACGGTCCTGCGTCGCCTGGAGGGCTATCCGCGGCTGCGCTTCAAGCTGGATGCGGACGTCACGTGGACGCCGGAGATCGTCGGCGAGCTGGTCGGCACCGGCGCGGTCCACACCATCGACTTCAAGGGCCACTACGGCATGGAGTTCGACCGTGACTCCCTGGCGGGCCTCTACGAGCGCCTCCTGGGCGCCTTCCCCGATGCGCTGGTCGAGGATCCGCACGACCTGCCGGAGATCGCGGCGCTCGTCGAGCCGCACGCCGAGCGCGTCTCCTACGACGCGCCGATCCACACGGTCGCCGACCTCGACGCCGTTCCCATCCGCGCCCGGACCTTCAACGTCAAGCCGAGCCGCGTCGGCCGCCTCCGCGACCTGTTCGCGCTCTACGACGCGTGCGAGTCGCGTGGGTTCGGCATGTACGGCGGCGGCATGGGCGAGCTCGGCGTCGCCCGCGGACAGATCCAGCTCCTTGCCGCCATGTTCTCGCCCGACGGGCCGAACGACATCGCACCGCCCGGCTTCAACGCGCTCGATCCCGCGCCGGGGCTACCCGAGAGCCCGCTGGACCCGGACCCCGCGGCCGCCGGCTTCCGCCGCCGGCCGGACGCCTAGCGTCGCGAGCGGGAGGCCGAGCGCAGGCGGCGCAAGAGCGAGCCAAAACGAGCCGAAAGGCCCGCATTTGCGGGCCTTTCGGGAGTGGCGTGGCGAGTGGAACCCGCGACCTTCGGGTTAACCCGGAGGCCGCATCAAGAACAGCTGACCGTCCTCGACGGTCACCGTCGAGCCTCCGGGCGCGCCTGTCGGCGGGTGCGCTTGGACGTCAGACAGCCAGGTGTCCGCTCCGAAGATCTCGGAGGTGTCGATGATGCCGCTCGTTTCCCAAACGCCGGGGCCGACGGGCACGCCGTCCCGCCCGGGCGGATCGAGCTGAGCGACCCTCGTTGCCGTCGAGACGTCGACACCGCCCGCAGCCGTCGCACTCAGGTCGAAGCGCCAGATCGACCCGTCGCGGCCCTTCGCGGCCATGACCGGGCGGCTATCCGCCGTGCCGTCCTCGTTGATCATCAGGTAGCGCTCGCTCACGTCCAGGTTGTCCGGACTGATCGCGATGTCACCGCCCTGCGCGATGACCGTGTCCGCGTTGTAGACGATCGTGAGGCGCGCGGGCTTCAGCACGTTCCCGGGATGCAGCCGCAGCGAATACAGCCGCCCGAGCTCGTTGACGCCGTCATCGGCTCCACTCGACGATCCGGTGGTGTTGAGGAACAGCTCTTGCCGGTTGCGCGGGTTGAACGCGGCGTCCTCTGGCCGCACGAACGTCATCGCCCCGGCCGCGTCCGCCGCGGCCTCGAGCTGGGAGCGCTCAGGCTCCCGGCGTCGGGGATATTGATCCACTCGCCCTTCACCGAGCCGGCCGTGAAGCTCCGCTCGCTGTTGCGCGTCGGATCGAGCGAGCGGAACACGTACAGCTCGCCGGTGTCGAGCCCGTTGCGCGAGAGCGCGCCGGCGTCCTCCGAGCGGTCCTTCTTGCCGACGTACATGTAGAGCTGGTTGTCGAGCGTGGGCGGGCCGTCCTCGGTCGGGAACGCGACCGTGCGCGTGCCACGTCCCGGCTGTACGACCGTGTTCTCCTTCGAGAAGCGCCCCATCCGCGGCAGCGCGTGCAGCTCGTTGTCGAACACCGCCACGGACTGCGAGCCAAGCCCGTCGAACGTATTCGCGGCGATCTGCTCCTCCTCGCCCGTGAGGTAGATGTGACGGTCGAAGCCGTGACGCGGCCCCGCGAGGAAGCCGGAACAGAAGCGGGCGAGCGAGCGCGTCGAGTTGCCCAGGGCCGGCGCGGGACCCACCAGGGTGTTCTCCTGCCAGACCGTGTCATAGGCGCGGCGGCCCGCCACCGGGTTGCCCGCGGCGTCCAACGTCCAGCGCGAGATGATGGCCCCACGGTTCTTGACGCCACCCACGACGGGCTCCGAAAGCTGGTCGAAGATGAGCTCGTGGTTCATGAAGAGCGTGCTCGTCCCATCGCCGTTCGGGTGGGCGCCGAGCCCGTCCGGGATGCCCACCATCCGATATTGCTCGCCGGGCGCCCCGCCCTCGAGCGGGACCTTGTCGTCGACGCTGAACAGGGGCTTGAGCTCGTAGTGGCCGCCGACGGGCTTCACATAGGGCTTGACCGACGTCGCGGCCGACACGCCTCCGGCGGTCGCCGCCAAGCAGGCAACGCCCACGAGCACCGCGCGCCGAGGGACACGCAGAGAAACATCCTTGAACATGGCCGACCTCCAAACTGGGGGACAGAGAGTCCACGCGATTGTTCGGCCCGGAAACCGCCACAGCAACGAGACCAAGGTCCCGTACTGCCGACCCTGGGGGTACGGAATCCTCACCAAGGTGAGTGGGCTGACAGCGCCGCTGAGCTGGAGCGGGCTTGAGGGCTGAGCGACGGGACTCGAACCCGCGACCGCCTGGATCACAACCATGGCGGGGGTACCCTGGTCCCGCTCCTCGCAGACGCGCACTGGCGGGCGTCCCCCTCCCCACGGGATACTGGGCGGGCTGATGTCGCATGCGGACCTGGGGGTCGGACCCGGAGTTCTGCTCCGCCCTATTGGTGAGGGCGCGAGTCGACGGCGGGCCATCGATGAACGCCTGTTCGTCCGCTTCCCCGCTCTGTACCGGCTGCTCGCCGACGCCCTCATGCGGCTGCCGCGATCTCGGCCTCGGCGGTTGCTGGTGGCTCGTCGCGTACGCCAGGCGTACGCGGCGGCCAACCGACGGGACTTCGATGCCGTCCTTGTGGGCTGGGAACTCGGCAGCGAATATCGCCCCAGCGGCGACCTGATGCCTCCCGACCAGGAGACAGTCTTCCTCGGCCGTGACGGGTATCTGCGGCTCTGGCGATATTGGCTCGATGCCATCGAGGACATCCGCTGGGACCCCGAAGAGATCTTCGACCTCGGAGACCAGGTGCTCGTCAGGGCCCAGCAAAGCGGACACGGGTTGGGCAGCGGCGTCGCCGTCAGTCAGCCGGTATTTCAGCTGTTCACGTTCCGACGCGGGCTGGTGGTCCGGCAGGAGGACTTCCTGGATCGCTCCCAGGCCCTCGAAACCGTGGGGCTGTCGGAGTACG
>CAWEVH010000003.1:0-95952 GCA_963812415.1 uncultured Thermoleophilaceae bacterium
TCGGTTCCGTAGACCGACGCTCTATCCAGCTGAGCTACGGGCGCTCGGTCGGTAGAGGGTAGCGGAGGTCCCATCCTGCTCGTGGCTGGTCGCGGGGACGAACGAGGCCCTTGACGCTCGGGATATAACGATATATCTTTGATGCATCGTGATACTCACAGATAGGAGTTGTACATGCATCGATTCAAGCACCACGGCGGCGGTCACCGGGGCCGCCACGGCGGAGGCTGGGGCGCCATGAGGGGCCACCGGCACGGCAGTGCACGGCGGCTGGGGCCCCCCGGGGGGCGGACGGCGGCGGCGCATGCGCCGCGGGGACGTCCGCGCGGCCGTGCTCGTCCTGCTCGACGAGGGCCCGATGACGGGCTACGCGCTCATGGGCGAGATCGAGCGGCGCTCGGACGGCGCCTGGCGCCCGAGCCCGGGGTCGGTCTACCCGACGCTGGCGCTGCTCGAGGACGAGGGCCTGATTCGCCCCCAAGCGGGCGACGGCCGCACCCCCTACGAGCTCACCGACGAGGGCAAGGCCCACGTCGAGGAGCACCGGGAGCAGCTCGGCGAGCCCTGGACCAAGTCGGCCGAGGGCTTCGGCGAGAGCCGGCTCGAGCTGCGCTCGCTGATCGGGCAGCTTGGCGCTGCCTCCTTCCAGGTGGCGACCGCCGGCGACGACGCCCAGATCGAGCGCGCCAAGGAGATCCTCACCGAGGCGCGCCGCAACCTCTACCGCATCCTCGCGGACGAGGACCCCGCCGAGACCGAGGAGTGAGCGTCGCCGCGTAGCCGCCCCCGGCTACCATCGACGCTCTCAGGAGAGGTGGCCGAGTGGCTGAAGGCACTCGCCTGCTAAGCGAGTATGGGGGGAAACTTCCATCGAGGGTTCGAATCCCTCCCTCTCCGCTCCCCGGCGTCGTGCGTCAGAGCAGCGCGCCCTCCAAGCGCAGCAGGAACTCCTTGCGCTCCACCCCGCCCGTGTAGCCGCCCAGCGCGCCTCCGGTGCGGAGCACGCGGTGGCAGGGCACCACGACCGGCATCGGGTTCGAGCCGAGGGCGTTGCCCGCCGCTCGCACCGCTCGTGGGCTTCCCGCCTCGGTGGCGACGCTCGCGTAGGTGCCGGTCTCTCCGAAGCCGATCCGCGCGGTGGCGCGGAGCACCTCGCGGGCGAACCCGCGAGCGAGGACCCAGTCGACCGGGACGTCGAACGCCGTTCGCCGGCCCTCGAAGTACTCGTCGAGCTCGCGGCGCACCGGGTCGAGCTTTACGGGCGACTCGAGCACGCGCGGTGAGACCCGCTCCGCCAGCTCCTCGAGCGTCCGGTCGCGCTCCCGGAACTCGTCGTATGACACCCGCACGAGCCCGCGGGGCGTGGCCGCCACGGTGAGCTGGCCGAGCGGGGAGTCGACCGACGCGTAGGCCACGTCGAGTAGTCCCTCGTCCTCCGCGCGCTCCGCGATGGCGACCTCGGGCGCCACCCCGGGCAGCGTGCCCGCGGCGTCGCGAATGATGCGCTCCATGTCCTTCACCGATCCAGCTCCTCTCTCAGCCTCTTGAGCCCCTCGTGCACGTTCCTCCGCGCGGCCTCCCGTGAGCTGTCGAGCACAACCGCCAGCTCGTCGTACGGCATCCCGAGCACCGCCCGGCAGAACACCGCACTCCGTTGCTTCGGCGGCAACTCCCGGACCCGAGCCCAGAGCTCGGGCCGGCCGTCCACCTCCGGCGGTGGCGTGCCCGCGTCGGGCACGACCTCCACCGGGAGCGGCCGTCGTGCCCGTGCGCGGTGCGCGTCGATCGCCTTGTTCTGGGCGATCCGGTAGAGCCAGGCCCGGAGGTTGTCCACTCGCTTGAGACCGGGATAGGCGCGCAGTGCGGCGATCCACGTCTCCTGGTAGCAGTCGTCCGCCTCAACGGCTCCCACGGTTGCCACGAGATAGCGATAGATGTCGGAGCGATGCTCGTCGAGCAGCGCCTGGAAGGGGGGCAATCTCACGCCCACAAGAACGCTCCCTGCAGGCCCGGCGTGAGATTCAGGACGAGACGAAGATCGGCGCGCCCACCGGGATCGTGTCGATCAACCAGCGGGCCTCGCCCGTCCGCACGCGCATGCAGCCGAGGGTCGCCGGGCGGCCGATGCTCGTCAGATCCGTGGTGGCGTGGACGGCGAGGCGGTCGCCCCCCGGCCAGCTCGCCGGCAGGCGGGTCTGGTGCCCGGTGAGGGCGATCACGCAGCAGCCGTAGGGCGAGTCGACGTCGGTCACGCGCAGCTTGTCGGTGACCGAGAAGCGGCCCTCCGGCGTGGGATTGCCGCGCCTGCCGATGCCGATCGCGAAGCTGCGCTCGGTGTGTCCGTCCCGGCGAACGTAGAGGGCGCGCTTCGAGAGGTCGGCGTGGAGCGACCAGCGCACGCAGTCCACCCGGCCCGGCTCGGCTCGCATCCAGGCGATCGTGTCGTTGGCCAGCTCCGGCGCCTGCACCGCCAGCCAGTCCCCCTCGCGCTCGATCACGCCGAACACGCGCGGCGTGCCCCACTCGGTACGCGCCGGGACGCGCTTCAGCACCTTGCCCCCCGGTTTCGCGTACAACGTCGTTCGCCCGCTCGCGTGCGCGCGCGGGTAACAGGAGGCATCGTCGGGATCGGAGGGGAAGGGCGCCGCGGCCGGCCCCTCCCGGGCCGGCCGGAAGATCCGAGTGCCGTCGCCGGAGTCCGCGCCCCCGCCGGCGGCCTGCCCGTCGCCGCCGAGCCCGTTGATCGCGATCAGGCCGAGCGCCACCCCGAGCGCGGCAAGACCGAGGCCGAGCAGCGCCAGGGCCAGGTGCGGCACCCGCCGGCGCGGCCGCTCGCCCATGGCCCAGACGGTCTCCGGCGTCCGCGGCGGCGGCGGGGTCGGCTTCGGCCTCGGACGCGGTTCCGGCTCCGGCGCCGCGGGTTCCTGCGCCGGCGCGGCGGCCTCGGGCTCCGGTTTCGGCTCCGCTCGCGCCGCGGCCTCCGGCTCCGCTTTCGGCTCCGACTCCGCCGGGGCCGAGCGGGTCTCCGGCTCCCCGAACTCCGAGCCCAGCTCGGCCGCGGCGCCGCTCCAGGTCTCCTCCTCGAGCAGCGCCTTGAGCACCGCGCCGAGGTCCGCCCCCCGCTGCACGCCGAGCTCCTCGGCAAGCCGCTCGATCGCCGCCGCGCGCCGGCGAGCCACTTCCGGCGGCTGGATGTCGTACACGAGCGCGAGCGCCTCGTCGGGCACGCGCCGCCGGAGGGACAGGGCAAGCAGCTCCCTGTCCCTCGGATCGATGCGCTCGAGCGCGCCGGCCACCTGTTCGGGGGCGATCATCCGCTTGCCACGCACGGTACGGGCGGGGCAGGCCGGAAAAGCGGAGAACGCCGATCAGTAGAGCGTCTTCTTGTAGCTCTCGTCGAGCCGGGCCTCGACCGCGTCGAGGGTCAGGTCCGGGATGTCGATGTGGTCGCGGAGCATCGCCGACGCCGACGGCACCTCGGCGGGCCAGGTCTCCGGCTGCCACAGCCCCGACCGGATGAACGCCTTGGCGCAGTGGATGAACGCCTCCTCGACCTCCACGCCGATGCCGAGCCGCGGCGGCTTGCCGTTCACCGCGAGGTCGGCGAGCAGGCCCGCATCCCGCGTGATGCACGCGCTGCCGGCCACCCGCAGCGTCTCTCGCAGGCGGGGGATGACGAAGATCAGCGAGGCGCGCGGATTCTCGAGCAGGTTTCGGTGCGAGTCGGCGCGCCGGTTCCCCGGATACTCCGGCACGAGTAGGCGGCGCTCATCGAGCACGCGCGCGAACCCAGGGGGTCCGCCGCGCGGCGACACGTCACAGCTCCCGTCGGCGGCGGTGGCGAGCACGAGGAAGGGCGAACGGGCGATGAACTCGCGGCAATGCGCGTCGAGATGGTCGATCTGCTTGCGGAGCGCGGGAGCGCCCGCGGGCGGCGCCGGCACCACGTCGCGCAGCCCCCGCTCGCTCGTGACCAGCTCGCCGAAATCCACAACCTCACGATACTCGGACCCCAGAAGCGTTTCGATCGTCACCTAGGCGGGTACCAACCGGCCTTCGCGCGCTTTCCGTACCCCGCGCGACTGACCAGCACCGCCGAGACGCATCGGCGGCACTTCGATAAGGAGGTCTTCGTGAGACGTGTTCTCACCCTCGCCGCGCTCGCCTGCGCGGCGCTCATCGCCTCGGTGGGCACAGCCACCGCGGCACCCCCGTCTGACTCTTCGGCGTTGCGCGACGCGCTCACCGTCGGCGGCATGCAACAGCACATGCTCGAGCTGCAGGAGATTGCCGACGCGAACGACGACACGCGCGCTTCCGGCACGCCCGGATACGACGCCTCGCTGGACTATGTGATGGGTCAGCTCGACACCGACTACTTCGACATCACGGTCCAGGAGTTCGAGTTCGACGTCTTCCGTGAGCTCGCTCCGGCCGAGATGGAGCAGATCTCGCCCACTCCTAGGACGTACACCGAGGACGAGGTCGCGACGATGGACTACTCCGGCAACGGAGACGTGACCGGCGAGCTCGTGGCCACGAACGACATCGTGATTCCGCCGGGCGCCGAGGCGAGCACCTCGAACTCCGGCTGCGAGCCCACTGACTTCGTCGACGTCACGACCGTCACCGCGCCGCGTATCGCGCTGATCCAGCGCGGCACCTGCGACTTCGTGGTCAAGGCGGAGAACGCCGAGAACGCCGGCTACGACGCCGTGATCATCTTCAACGAGGGGCAGGAGGGCCGTCAGGAGACGCTGCTCGGCACCCTCGGCGCCGACTCCGATCTGGACATCCCGGTCGTCGGCACGAGCTTCGCGATCGGATCCGAGCTCTACGCTCAGGTGAACGGCGGTGCCACCGTCACGATGCGCGTGGAGACGCTCGGCGAGATCCTGCTCGACCAGCCGACCGCCAACCTGATCGCCAAGACCAAGACGGGCCGCACGGACCGCCAAGTCGTGGTCGGCGCGCACCTGGACTCGGTCCACGAGGGCCCGGGCATCAACGACAACGGCTCCGGTACCGCGCAGAACCTCGAGATCGCCCAGGCGATGGCCGAGGGGAACGTGGCGCCGCGCAACCAGGTCGTGTTCGCCTGGTGGGGCGCCGAGGAGTCCGGCCTGATCGGCTCCCAGTTCTATGTCGACCAGCTCTCGAAGCCGGAGATCAAGGACATCGCCGTCAACCTGAACTACGACATGGTGGCCTCGCCCAACTACGTCAGGTTCGTGTACGACGGTGACGCTTCCGACACCGACTCGACCGCTTCGACCGGGTCCGGCGTGGTCGAGCGGGTCCACGGCGAGTACTTCGACAGCGTCGAGCTCCCGTACGAGCCGACCGCGTTCGACGGCCGCTCGGACTACGACGCGTTCGTGAACGTCGGCATCCCCGCCGGCGGAACCTTCACGGGCGCCGAGGACGTGAAGACGGCCGAGGAGCAGGCGATCTACGGGGGTATGGCGGGTGAGCAGTACGACCCGTGCTACCACGAGGCGTGCGACACGTTCTCGTCCGTGTTCGACTTCCCGGTGATCCCGGGGCGCCCGGCCGATGCGCTGATCGCGCTCGACGGCAACGGCGCCAAGGGCCTCGACGAGATGAGCGACGCCGCGGCTCACGCCACCTGGACGTTCGCTCAGACCACGTCGGCCATCGAGGGCACCTCGAGGGGCACCGCGAACGGTCAGTACGACCCCGAGCGTCTCGGAGCCAACCTCCGCAAGTAGCTCTCGGTCACGATTGACTCGGAGAGGGCGGCCCCTGGGCCGCCCTCTTTCGTGAGGGAGCGGAGGGGGAGGGATTCGAACCCCCGGGCCTCTCGCGAGGCCGGCTGCTTTCAAGGCAGCTGCATTCGACCGGACTCTGCCACCCCTCCGAGCGCGTCCGATCTTAGGCGCGAGAGCGCCTTGCGCGGGCATCGCTTGGCGCGGGCCCTTCGATCTGAGAGGCTCGCGCCGCGATGCCCGGACCGGTCGAAGGCAGCCGCCGCTGGTGGATCCTCGCGGCGATGACCGGCACGCTGTCGATGATGATGCTCGACGCGACGGTGGTGAGCGTCGCGCTGCCGTCGATCCAGGCCGACCTCGACATGGGCCAGACGGAGCTCCAGTGGGTGGTGAACGCCTACCTGCTCGCGCTCGCCGCCTTCGTCGCGGTGGCTGGGCGGATCTCGGACATGTTCAACCGCGTGGGCGTGCTGATCGCGGGCGTCGCCCTGTTCGTGGTGTGCTCGGCGCTCTGCGGACTCGCCCAGTCGGATGCCTGGCTGATTGCCGCCCGGGCGCTGCAGGGTCTCGGGGCCGCGCTGATGATCCCTCCCACGGCGACGATCGTGACGAACACCTTCGGCATCGAGGAGCGCGGGCGGGCGATGGGGATCTACGCGGGCCTGTCGATGATCTTCCTCTCCCTCGGGCCGTTGATCGGCGGCGTGTTCACCGAGTCCCTCGACTGGCGCTGGGTGTTCTGGATCAATCTCCCCGTCGGGGTGGCCACGATCGCGATGGTGCTCTGGACGAAGCCCGAGGGCCGTGTGGAGGCCGGCGGGCGGATGGACATCCCGGGGCTCGTCACGCTCGTGCCGGGTCTCGCGGCGCTCGTGCTAGCGCTGATGGAGGCGAGCAACTGGGGCTGGGGCTCCGCGCGGACGATCGCCCTGCTCGCCGGCGGCATCGTGCTGCTGATCGTGTTCGTGCTGATCGAGCGCGGGGCGAAGGTGCCGCTGATCGAGCTGCGCCTGTTCGGCGTGCGCAACTTCCGGGGCGACACGATCGTCCTGTTCTTCGCCCAATTCGCGCTGATGGGGCTGACGATCTTCGGCGCGATCTTCACCCAGGACGTCCTCGACTTCACGCCGATCGAGGCCGGGCTCGGCATGCTGCCGATCACCCTGCCGCTGCTCGTGGCCGCCCCGCTGGCCGGCCGCGTGTACGACCGCGCGGGTCCGCGCGCGATCGTCACCGCCGGCACGCTCGCCGCGGCGCTCGGGTTCGGCATCACGGCCGCGGTCCTCCCCGAGCTCGACTACTGGCTGCTGGTACCCGGCTACGTGCTGATCGGCATCGGGGTCGGAGTGGTGATGAGCCCCACGAACACGGACGCGATGAGCTCCGCGCCGATGAACCTCAGGGGCCAGGCATCGGGCACGATCCAGACGGTGCGGCAGGTGGGCGGCACGGTGGGCATCGCCCTGCTCGGCACGCTCGTCGCGACCGTCCAGGACCGCCGGCTGTCCGACCTGCTGCTCGGGCTGGGCGAGTCGGAGGCGACCGTCGAGCGCAGCGAGCGGATACTCGCCGAGGATCCGGCGTCGCAGGCTGAGCTGGTCAAGGGCGCCTCGCCGGCGGAGGTGCAGGCCATCCTCGGCAGCGCGCGCGACGCGATGGTCGACGGCGTGGCGGCCGCCTACTGGGCCAGCGGCGGCGTGATGCTGCTGGCGTCGCTCGCTGCGTTCCTGATCCTGCGCCGCACGCGCTACGCCGACGAGCCCGGCGACGTGGCGCCCGCCGTGGCCTGAATCTCGCGCGGCGCGCCGTACGGGTGGAGCGCGGCGGGGATCGCGACGCGGCCGTCGCCCTGCTGGTGGTTCTCGACGATCGCGATGATCGTCCGCCCCACCGCCACCGCCGTGCCGTTCAGCGTGTGGAGGTGCCGCAGCGCCTCGCCCTCGCCCGGGCGGTAGCGCAGGTCGAGCCGCCGCGCCTGGAAGTCCGTGGTGTTCGAGCACGACGTGAGCTCGCGGAAGCGCTGCTGGCCCGGCAGCCACGCCTCGAGGTCGTACTTCTTCGCGGCCGATGCGCCCAGGTCGTCGACGGCGATGTTCACCACCCGGTAGGGGATCTCGAGCGCGCCGAGCACCTCCTCCTCGATCGCGAGCAGCCGCTCGTGCTCGTCCACGGAGGTGTCCGGCTCGACGAACGTGAACATCTCGACCTTGTCGAACTGGTGGACGCGGAAGATCCCCTGGGTGTCCTTGCCGGCGGCGCCGGCCTCGCGCCTGAAGCAGGACGAGAAGCCGGCGTAGCGCCGAGGCAGCTCGGCGCCGGCGAGGATCTCCCCGGCGTGCAGCGACGCTAGCGGCACCTCGCTCGTGCCGGCGAGGTAGAGGTCGTCGTCGGGCACGCGGTAGATCTGGTGCTCGGTGTCCGGCAGAAAGCCGGTTCCGAACAGCGCCTGCTCGCGCACCAGCACCGGCGGGACGACCGGCGTGAAGCCCTTCTCCTCGAGCAGCGTGAGCGCCCACTGCACGAGTGCCAGCTCGAGCCGCACGAGCGGACCCTTCAGGTAGGCGAACCGCGAACCGGCTACGCGCGCGCCGGCCTCGAGGTCGAGGTAGCCGCCGAGCAGCTCCACGTGGTTCAGTCCGGCCCGGCCGGACTCCCCCACCTCCCGGATCACCTCGTCCTCGGCGGGCGCGCTCGGGTCGGGCAGGTTGGGTAGCGCCGCCAGCGCCGCCGAGCGCCGTTCCTCTACGTCGCGCAGCTCCTCGTCGAGCTCCTTCTCGCGCGCGGAGGCCCCGCGCACCTCGGCGATCGCCTCGGACGCGTCCTCCCCCGAGCGCTGCAGCTCCCCGATCCGCTTCGAGGCGTCGTTCTTTCGCCTGCGCAGCTCCTCGAGCTCGGGCAGCAGGCCGCGCCGGCGCTCGTCGAGCTCGAGGGCCTCGTCGAGCAGGGCGGCATCGAGGCCGCGACGGGCCAGCGCCTCACGCGCCGGGCCTGGCTCCGCGCGGATCTGCCTGAGGTCGAGCACGGACGACCCCGGCCGCGCTACTGCCCGGTTTCGCCCGAGGCCGTCGGGTCGTCCCCGCCCTCCTCCCCGCCCGAGTACTCGGACAGGAAGTCGGCGACGGCCTCCGCGTCGTCGCCCACAACGATGTTGGCGGGCATGATCGCGCCGGAGAAGCCGCCGTTGCGGATCGCGTAGAGCACGTCGTCGCGACTCTCCTTGCGCACGTTGAAGTTGGGGCCGTTGGTGCGCTCGCCGCCCTCGATCTCGCCCTCCGCCTTCGAGCCGTACGCGTTGGCGGCGTCGAGCGAGTGGCAGCCGGAGCAGCGCTCGTAGAAGAGCTCCGCTCCGCGGCGCGCGGTCTGCTCGTCCTCCGGCACCTCGATCTCGCCGCCGCAGCCCGCGAGCAGGGCGGCCGCGGCTGCGCAGACGAATGCGATCGGACGGCCCACGGCGGCGCATAGTATCCGCTCCCCCGTGCGACGCCCCGCCATCCTCATCGCCGCACTCGGCATGCTGATCGGCGGCTGCGGAGGAGACGACGAGGGCTCCGAGCGCTCCCGGACGGCGACCGTGAAGGCGAATGGCACGCTCAGGGTGGTGGCCGAGGAGTACTCGTTCGATCCGGCCCGCGCGCTGGTCCAGGGGGCCGGACGGCTGACCGTGACGCTCGCGAACAAGGGCTCGCTGGCGCACAACCTGAAGCTCGTGAAGGACGGCAGGCAGGTGGGCGGCACCCCCGCCTTTCCCGGCGGGCAGACCGAGTCCGCTGTCGTGAACCTCGAGCACGGGCGCTACGAGATGGTGTGCACGGTGGGCGACCACGCCGAGCTCGGCATGACTGGGGAACTCGACGTCCGCTAGGCCGGGGAGGAGCGGACCGGGCCGCGGCGAACTCGTGGATGCCCCCGGCGTCGGCCGTGACGGCCCCAGGCTTCCCTCGGGATCGTCCTCTTCGGCGGCGAAGGCCGGCGCCGGGGCTCCAGGCTCTACCCGCGCCGCTTTGCGAAGCGCAGGAGGGTGCCGGCGCTCCCCGGCCGTAGCACCACCTCGTCCATCATCAGCCGCATGAACTCGAGGCCGCGGCCCGACTCGGGCATGTCGCCACGACGCACGCGCGGACGGAAGCGACCGGTGTCGAGCACCTCGAACACGAGCGCGTCTCCCTCGACGCCGGCCGCGATGTGGATCGGGTCCTCCGGCGACGACGAGCCGTGCTGGATCGCGTTCGTCACGGCCTCGCTCATGGCGAGCTTGACCTGGTAGCGCGCGTCGCCGTCGAGCCCGAATGCGGCGGCTGCGCGATCGGCGAAGTCGCGGGCCTCCTTGAGGCGGCCCACATCCGCTCGCATCGCATGCTCCCGGGGCTCGAAGGTGACCATTTACAGGTGCCGTCGAATGAGTCCTACGTGAGCTTGGGTCAATCAGTTCACCCGGTGTGTGACACCGATCTCACGCCTTTTGGAGAGGAGGACGCGGTCGCTCCGGTCCGGGCCGAGCCCGGCCCCTCGCGCAAGACGTGTGATCCAGTTCGCGGGAGCGCACGAATGGCATGGGCGACGGGAGGACGGCTCCGCTCGGAACCGGCCTCCGAGGCTCTCGGAAGGAGGACTCGCTCATGCGCAAGCTGCTGCTCGCCCTTGCGGTGCTCGCAGCCGCGGCGATCGCGGTACCACTCGGCTTCGGCTCGAGCCACCGCGAGGCGCCGAACATCTCGCTCGACCCGGCGGCGGACAACACGGACACCTACGCGTGGACCGCCAAGGACGCCCCTGGCGCGCTCACGGTGGCCGCCAACTGGATTCCCGGCGAGGTGCCGGCCAACGGCCCGAATTTCCACGGGTTCGATGACCGCGCCCGCTACTACGTCCACATCGACAACACCGGCGACGGTCGTCCCGACGTCAGCTACCGGTTCCAGTTCAAGACAGAGATCCGGAACAAGGAGTCGTTCCTGTACGCCCTTCCAGGGGCCAACGGGTTCGACGACTCCAAGCTGAACGTCATCCAGCGGTACAAGATCGTTCGCGAGACGTACCGCTACAACGGCCGGCGCGGCGTTCAGGTCAAGGAGAAGACCATCGCCCGCGGGCTGCCGGTTGCGCCCCCCAACATCGGACCGAAGACGTTCCCGAACTATCAGACGTTCGTGGACCAGGCGATCCAAACGCTCTCCGACGGCACGAAGGTGTTCGTCGGTCAGCGCGAAGATCCGTTCTTCGTCGATCTGGGCGCGACGTTCGACGGGATCAACGTCCGCAAGCTCACCGGCAACCAGGGTGAGGGCAAGGACGACCTGAGTGGGTTCAACGTCCACTCGACCGTCCTCCAGATCCCCGAGCGGCTCGTGACGAACAACGGCCGGGCCGTGTCCGGACCGGATGCGTCCAACGCCGTGGTGGGCGTGTGGTCGACGACCGAGCGCAAGCGGCTGCAGGTGACCGACGCGTCTCGGAGCCAGACCGGCGGCAACGACTGGGTCCAGGTCTCGCGACTCGGCAACCCGCTGGTCAACGAGGTCGTGATCCCGCTCGGCAAGAAGGACCAGTTCAACCGCACCACGCCCGACCGCGACGCGGCGCTTTACGGCAAGTACGTCGTGAAGCCCGAGCTCGCGGCGATCCTCAACGCGCTGTTCAACATCGGCGCCCCCGAGAACGACCGCACGGACATCGTGCAGGCGCTGCTCCAGGGCCTCCCGAACCTGAACCAGCACAAGGGGATCCAGGGCCCGCCGGCCGTCGACACGCTCAAGCTCAACCTCGGCACTCCTCCGGCTGACATGGAGGACCGCTTCGGGGTCATCGGCGGCGACGTCGCCGGGTTCCCGAACGGGCGTCGCCTCGGCGACGACGTGGTGGACATCGAGCTCCAGGTCGTGGCGGGGATCCTGAAGAACAACCCGGTGCCGCTGGGCGACGGGGTCGATCAGAACGATAAGCCGTTCCTGAGCGCCTTCCCGTACCTGGCAGGTCCCGACAGCGGCTTCGACTCGCGTCCCTCCACGCGTGTCGAGCCCGGCCACCCGCCGGTCCCGGCAGGCGGCTGATCACACCGGCTCCCCGCAGGCCTCGGCCTGCGGGGAGCCCTCCTTCGCACGCACATGACTCTCAGCCGACCCAACCTGATCAAGCTTCTCGGCCCCGTCGTCGTCTTCTGCGCGGTGCTCGTGGCGCTGCTCGCGCTGAGCGGGCCGCAGGCGCCGGAGCTGCCCGCGCTCGGCGCCGGCTCCGACGTCGGCCGTCCCTCGGGCGACCCGGTGGCCGACGCCCAGCGAGCGGTACGCGCCGCCCCCGACAGCGCCGCCGCCTATGCCTCGCTCGGCGACGCCTACCTGCAGCGCGCCCGCGAGAGCGGCGACCCGTCCTTCTACACGCGCGCGGAGCGCTCGTTCGACGCCGCCCTGCGGCGCGACGGCTCGGACGTGGGCGCCCTGATCGGCGCCGGCACGCTCGCCGGCCTGCGCCACGACTTCGACGAGCAGCTGCGGCTCGGGCAGGAGGCGAGGCGCGCCGCACCGGACCTCGCCCGCCCCTACACCGTGGTCGCCGACGCGCAGATCGAGCTCGGCCGCTACGACGACGCGGCGCGCTCGATCCAGCGGCTCGTGGACCTCAAGCCCGGGCTCGCGGCCTACGCCCGCGCGTCCTACTACCGCGAGCTGTCCGGCGACCGGGCGGGCGCGGTCGCCGCGATGCGGCTCGCCGCCTCCGCCGGGGGCACCCCCGAGAACTTCGCCTACGTGCAGGCGCTGGTCGGCGACCTCGAGCTGGCGCGCGGACGAAGCGTCGCCGCCGGCGACGCGTACCACTCCGCCCTGAGGGCGCTGCCCTCCTACCCGCAGGCGCTGGTCGGACTCGCACGGATCGACGCGGCGGGCGGTGACCTCGGGTCGGCCGCCGCCCGCCTGCGTCGCGCCTCCGAGCGCCTGCCGCTCACCTCGACCCTCGTGCTGCTCGGCGCGGTCGAGCTGGCGGCCGGCGACCGCGTCCAGGGTCGGGCCGATCTGGCCGCGGCGCGCGCTCAGCAGCGTCTCTACGGAGCGGCCGGCACGGCGCCGGACGGCGAGGCGGTGCTCTTCGAGGCCGACCACGGCAGCCCCGCGCGAGCAGTCGAGCTCGGTCGCGCGCTGTGGGAGCGGGCGCCGAGCGTCCGCTCGGCCGACGCACTCGGCTGGGCGCTCGTCCGCTCGGGCAGGGCGGCTGAGGGCCTGCGCTGGTCGCGCAGGGCGCTCGCACTCGGCTCGCTCGACCCGGTCTTCAGGTTCCACTCCGGCATGGCCGCCCGAGCGGCCGGCGGATCCGGCACGCGCGACCTCGAGGTCGCGCTCGAGGGCAGGGGGATGCTCACCCCGCTGCAGGCGAAGCAGGCACAGGAGGCTCTGCGATGAGACGGCTCGGACTCGCGATCGTGGCCGCTGCGCTGCTCGCCGGGGCGCTGGCCCCGCAGGCGATGGCGCACCCGCTCGGCAACTTCTCGATCAACCACCTGAGTGTGGTCAGCGTCTCGGCGGAGCGGGTCGACGTGCGCTACGTCCTCGACCAGGCCGAGATCCCCACCGTGCAGGAGCGCTCGCTCTCGCCTGGCGAGGCGCTTGCGAAGAAACGCGACGAGGTCGCGCGCGGGCTGCGGCTCGAGGTCGACGGGCGCCCGGTGCGGCTCGCGCTCGACGGGCCGGGGCGCGTGTCGTATCCGGCCGGCGCGGGAGGGCTGGAGACCTCGCGCTTCGAGTTCCGGCTCAGCGCCGCGGCGACGGACGCCGCGCGGGTGCGGCTGCGCGACGAGACGTTCGCCGGCCGAGTGGGCTGGAAAGCGATCGTCAGCGAGCCCGGCGACAGAACCGCGGTGCGGACGAGCGCTCCGAGCGGCGACCCGACTCGCGGGCTGCGTCGCTACCCGGAGGATCTGCTGAACAGCCCGCTCGACCGGCGCGAGGCGTCCTTCTCGGTGAAGCCTGGCGAGGGCACCCTCATCGCCCCGCGCTCCGAGGGCGGTGAGACCTCGTCCACCCGCGCCGGGGGCGACGGCTTCGCGGCCGTGTTCGAGAACGCGGCGGCGGGCGAGGGCGTGCTCTTGGTGCTCCTGCTCGCGGCCTTCGGCTGGGGCGCGCTCCACGCGCTCTCCCCCGGGCACGGCAAGGCGATGGTCGCCGCCTACCTGGTGGGCACGCGCGGCAAGCCGCGCCACGCCGTGGCGCTCGGTGCAACCGTGACCGTGACCCACACCATCGGGGTGTTCGCGCTGGGGGTCGTCACGCTCGCCCTGTCCCAGTACATCCTCCCCGAGGACCTCTATCCCTGGCTCAACCTGCTCTCGGGCCTGCTCGTGGTCGTGATCGGGGCGGGCGTACTGCGCTCGCGCGCGCGCTGGGCGAAGCACGGCCATCCCATCACCATCACCACGATCACCACCACGATCACGGTCACCATCACCACCACGGCCATTCGCACGACCACCACGGGTCCACCGTCACCAAGCGCAGCCTGATCGGTCTCGGCGCCGCCGCGGGCCTGATCCCCTGCCCCTCGGCGCTCGTTGTGCTCCTTGCCGCGATCTCGCAGCACGAGATCGGCCTCGGAATGCTCCTGATCACGGCCTTCAGCCTCGGGCTGGCGGCCACGCTCACCGGGCTCGGACTGGCCGTCGTCTACGCGCGCACGCTCTTGCCTCGGCTCGCGCCGCGACTCGCGCTCCCTCGCTCCGGCGGCCTGCGCAGGCTGGCCGCGGCGCTGCCCGCGGCGTCCGCGCTCGTGATCGTGGGCATCGGCTGCCTGTTGACCGTGAACGCCCTGCCGGCCGTCGTCTAGCGCCAACTTGTTGCAAATGACTTGCACTTGCGAGTGATCCGTTTAAGACTCCCGCCCGCAGAACTCGGAGAGATGACCTCACCGCACACAGGCCCCTCCCTCGATGCGCCCGATCTCGACTCGGCTGTGGGCGCGCTGAGGACGAAGGGACTGCGCGTCTCCGCCGCTCGGCGCCTCGTGCTCGAAGCGCTCTACGCCGCCGACGCCCCTATCTCCGCCGAGCAGATCGCCGATGGGCTGGCGGGGCGCCTCCCGCGCTCCGATCTCGCCTCGGTCTACCGCAACCTCGAGACGCTGGAGCAGGTCGGCCTCGTCCGCCACCGGCATCTCGGGCACGGGCCCGGGCTCTACTCGCCCGCGGGAGTCGACGACCGCGAGTTCCTCGTCTGTGACTCCTGCAGCCGGGTGCTGGGCGTCGAGCGTACGGAGCTCGACCCGGTGCGCGACTACATCAAGGAGCGCTTCGGCTACGAGGCCGCCTTCTCCCACTTCCCGATCCTCGGACTCTGCGCCGAGTGTGCCCGCGAGGAGTCGGCATGATCGACGTCTCCATCGCGCTCCACATCCCGGACGGCTTCCTGAGCGGGGGCGTGGCCCTCGCCTGCGGGCTCCTCGCGATCGTCGCCGTGGGCTACGGGCTACGGGTGGCGAACGTCGAGCTCGACGAGGCCCGCGTTCCGCTGCTCGGTGTTCTCGCTGCCTTCATCTTCGCCGCCCAGATGCTCAACTTCCCGATCGCCGGAGGCACGAGCGGTCACTTCCTCGGCGCCACGCTGGCCGCCGTCCTGCTGGGTCCATGGCTCGCGTGCCTCGTCATGGCGGTGGTGATCGCGGTCCAGGCGTTCGCGTTCGCCGACGGCGGCATCTCCGCGCTGGGCGCCAACGTGCTCAACATGGGCGTGCTGGGCGCGCTGCTCGCGGGGCTGGCGGTCGGCGCGGCGATGAAGGTCGTGCCGCCGATCGGCGCGCGGGCGCCTTCCTCAGCGTGGTCGGCGTCGTGTCGTGGCTCGCGGTGATGATCGGCGCGACCGCCACGAGCTTCGAGCTCGCGCTGTCCGACACCATCCCGCTCGCCACCTCGCTGCCCCCCATGCTCGGCGTGCACGCGTTGATCGGCATCGGCGAGGCGGTGATCACGGTCGCGGCCGTGAGCGCCGTGCTCGTGTCGCGCCCGGATCTCGTGGCGCTCGCGCCCGAGGAGCTCCGGCGGCCGCTGGCGGCGCCGGCGGCCCAGCCGGTCGGAGGGGAGGCCTGAGATGGGGAAGATCCCGACAGGAGTGTTCGTCGCGCTCGCGCTCGCGCTGGCCGTGGGACTGGCCACGGCGGTGTCGCCGTTCGCCTCGGCGTCGCCCGACGGGCTCGAGAAGGTGGCCGGCGACAAGCAGTTCCTCGACGAGGGCAGGCTCGCCGGCGTCCAGGAGGACTCGCCGATCCCCGACTACGCCTTCCCGGGCATCGAGAACGAGCGAGTGGCCACCGGCCTCGCGGGCTTCGTCGGCACCCTGGCGGTGTTCGCGATCGGGTTCGGGCTGGCATGGGTCCTGCGTCGACGCGGTCCGGCCGCGGGAGGAAGCGGCGCCGCGGCCGCCTGAGCTCATGGGCGCGCTCTGCAGTCACTCGCTCGACCTGACCGGGCCGGCCGGCGACCTCGGCAGCGCGGTTCATCGGCTCGATCCGCGCGCGAAGATCGTCGGCCTGCTGGCGGTCACGCTGGTGGCGGTCACGACGCCGTTCGAGGCCTGGCCCGTCTACCTGATCTGCGCGCTCGTGCTCGCCGTCGTGGCCGCGCTCGCGGGCGTCGGCCCGCGGGAGATCTGGCGGCGTGCGCGCTTCGTGCTGCCGCTCGTGCTGCTGGTCGCGGTGTTCGTGCCGCTCGTGCGCGAGGGCGGGCGGGCCTGGGACATCGGCCCGTTCACGGTCCACGAGACCGGTCTCCAGATCTTCGCGTCGGTCGCGGCCAAGGCCACCATCGGCACCATCGCGGCCGTGCTGCTGGCCGCCACCACCTCCTTCCCGTCCGTGCTGCGCGGGCTCGAGGCGATGCGCATGCCGCGCCTCCTGATCCTGATCGCCGCGTTCATGTACCGCTACCTGTTCGTGATCGTCGAGGAGGCCGGCCGCATGCGCGCCGCGCTGGCCGCTCGCGGCTTCCGCCCGCGCACCGCGCTGCAGGCGGGCGCGCTCGGACGGGTGGCCACCGCGATGTTCCTGCGCACCTACGCCCGCGGCGAGCGCGTCTACCACGCGATGCTCGCGCGCGGCTACAGCGGCCGGATGCCGCAGCTCGCCCCGCTCGCGTTCGGTCGTGCCGACCTGCTGTTCGTGGCCGCCGTGCTGGTGGCGCTCGTCCCCGCCCGGGTGCTCGCATGAGCTGCGCCGTCCACGCCACGCGGATCTCCTACAGCTATCCGAACGGCCAGCCGGCGCTGCGCGAGCTCGAGCTGCACGTCGAGCACGGCGAGCGCGTGGCCGTGCTCGGCCCGAACGGCGCCGGCAAGACGACCTTCATGCTGCACCTGAACGGGCTCGTGCTGGGCGACGGGGAGCTCGAGGTCGCCGGCGTCGAGGTCGGACCGAAGACGCTCTCCGAGCTGCGCCGGCGGGTGGGCCTCGTCTTCCAGGACCCCGACGACCAGCTGTTCATGCCGACCGCGCGCGAGGACGTGGCCTTCGGGCCGCTGAACATGGGCCTCGAACGCGCCGAGGTCGAGCGCCGCGTGGTCGAAGCGCTGCGATCGGTGCGCATGGAGCGGGTGGCGGACAGGGCGCCCTATCAGCTCTCGATGGGCGAGCGGCGCCGGGTGGCGATCGCCACCGTGCTCGCCATGCGCCCGAGCCTGCTCGTGCTCGACGAGCCGTCGGCGAACCTCGACCCGCGCGCGCGCCGCGAGCTGATCGACATCCTCGCGCAGATCGAGCGGACGATGCTGCTCACGACGCACGATCTGCCGCTGGCGGCCGAGCTGTGCGAGCGGGCGGTGATCCTGGCCGGCGGCGCAATCGTCGCGGACGCGCCCTGCCACGAGATCCTCGCCGACGCCACCCTGCTGGCGGCGCACGACCTCGAGCTGCCCGGCGGCTTCGACCTCGACCTCGTGGTGCCGCGCCCGCGACCCGGGCATGAGACGGTTGCCACCCCGGGACCAAGGAGCTAGACGATGCACGAGGAGCACGAGCACGAGGGCTCGCACGAGCACGAGCACCGCCACGGGGACGTGACGCACTCGCACCCCCACGGCTCTCACGACCACGAGCACACCGACCACGAGCACGTGCACAGCCACGGGGACGTGACGCACTCGCACCCGCACACGCATGCGGAGGGCGAGGAGCAGGACCACGGGCACGAGCACGAGGACTGACCGGCCCCGCGGCGAGCCGGCGGCCGCCCGGCCGCGGCGGGCCGGGCGTATCCCGTCGCTCTACCGGTCGAACTCTGCGATCACCTCGTCGAGCATCACCAGGCTCGGTCGCCACTCGACGCGGGCCCGCGAAGCGTGCACCGCACCCATGTCGAGGAGCCCCATCTCCCGGGCTCGGAGGAAGGTGGCGCGCAGCTCCTCGCGATCCATGGCCTCGGCCAGGTCGATCAGCGTGCGCGACACCGCGGTGACCGGGATCCCGTCGACCGTCGTCACATCGTCTGGATGGAGCTCGGGAACGCGGTGGACGACGACGCTCGCCCCGGCCGGTATCCCGAGCAGGCCTGGCAGGGTGAACGCCGCAGAACGCGGTGGAGCGAGTCGGCCCTGCGGGTAGGCTCGGCCGGGGCCCCGGCTTCCAATGGTTGAGGCGAGCCGGGGCCATTTCTGTCGGTTAGCCAGCCAGCGGCTCATCCTTGCCGTGGCGGGCCGCGGGGAGCGGCTGCCCAGCCGGCACCCCGCCCCGCCAACGGCCCGGGTCAGCGCGCTGCGACGGCTTGTTGAACGCAGGTCTATTGGAGCGTCTCGTTAACGCTGAACGTGCAGGTGGCGCCGTTCGCGACTATCCATGCCTCCCAGGTGGCCGACCTCGACGCATTCGCAACCTGAAGAGTTATCCGGTCGGTCACGGGGGATGAGCCGTTGATGAAGATGACCGGCGCGTCGAAATTCGCGAGCTGCTCGAACTGGAGCTGCGACGTCGATGCGCGCTCGCGCCAAAGCGACACAGCGCCGCCGGTGACGTTCTGGAACTGCATCGTCGCGGCCCCGTTCTGGCAGAAGAGGAGGAAGAAGCCGAACGAGGGCACCGATCGGTTTGTATTCACGCTCGCTCCGGAGGCGTAGAGCCGCTGCACCCTGCCGCCGCCCTGTACAAACGCCGTCGAGTCGAGTCCGTCGAGCTCGTCCGCGTCGCTCGCCTTGCCCGCAATCCCGAGGTAGCGGCCATCGCTTTCAGTCTTGGTGAAGAAGTTCGAGGTGTCGACGGTGCCGGTGTCGCCCTTCAGCCCCTGCGGACCCGTGTCGCCCTGAGGTCCTTGCGGGCCGGTGGCGCCCTGCAGCCCCTGCGGGCCGGTATCGCCCTTCGGGCCCTGCGGGCCGGTGGCCCCCTGTACGGAGCCGCTGAAATCGGCGGGGGCGAGCGACTCGTTCTTCACGTCGCTGCCGGTCAGCGAGCCCTTCTTGACGTCCGCGCCGGTCAGCGAGGAATCCTTGACGTTCTTGCCCGTGATCACGGTGGCGGCGGCAAAGACCGCCGATTCCCGGTCGATGATGCGCAGCTCGAGGTGATCCTTCACCTGATTGAGCAGCGCGAGGTAGTGGCTGTAGCGGCTCCCGAATCGTGCTCGCCACCTTCCGCCTCCGCTTGAACTGCCGCACTTCCTCCAGGGCTTCTTCGGTGAGTTCAGCGATGCGCGGCCTCGGATCCCAACCATTCAGGTAGCCCTGCGGAGGGGTGAAAGAGGTGCTGAGAATTCGCTCCGTCAGGCGGTCGTGGAAGGCGGCGCTCCGAGGCGGCCAGCAGTGCTCGCAATCTCTCGGGCTCCGGCCGGGATCCACACCGCTCCGTACGAGCGCCTCCACCCGCGCGGGCGGGCTCATGGGCTCGGGTGGCTGCTGCTGAACAAGCTCCAGCCAGAGCTGCCAGGTCGGCTCGCGCAGCTCCTCCCACTGCTCTCGCTGCACCACCGTGTCCAAGGCTCGCTGAGCAGCGGTAGGTGGCAGCGGAACCCCAACCTTCTTGATCTGATGACTGGGCCGCTTCGGGCGCTGATACTGGCCCGGAACTGGGCCTCCGCGAGCCTCAACAAGCCCCACTAAAGGCCCCCTTCGTAGTCGGCATTTCTGCGCGCGAGATCACGGCGCGGTATCCCCCGCTGCGCTTGCTGACTGGCGACCCTCCCCCTCCCGGGGGATACTCGGCTGACGATGTCGCATGAGAACGTGAGGCAGACGGCGTGGATGCCGGTCGAGCGCATCTCGATTCTCTTCGCGCTTCTGGTCCCCCTCATGGGCCTCGTCCCTGGGTGCGGTAGCTCCCCGAACGAGCGGGCCGTCGAGGACACGGTGAACACCTTCGTGAATGCGACTCTTGACGAGGACTACGAGACGGCCTGCCTGCAACTCTCGCGTGAGGCGCAGGCCCAGCTCATACGGCACGCACACGCAAAGTCGTGCACCAGCGCAGCGTACTGGGCGGCGGACACATCCGAGGAAGACCCCGCTGTGTTGTACGACTTCACTGAAGTCCGCTTCGGGCCGGACGGTAGATCGGCTCGCGTGCCCCCCTTGATCGACACCGAGGCGTTCGAGGACCTCACGCAAGACAAGTTTGGGATCAGGAAGGTCTACCCACCGATCCCCCTGGAACAGGGCGACGGTCGCTGGCGGATCACCAAGCTCGACTGGTACTTCGAGACGTGACCGCGAAGCCGACACGCCCTCGAAGCCGTGGGGCTGCGGGAGTAGGCCCCGAGCCTCAGGCATCGAAGGTCGCAAAACTCACGGCCGCCTGAGCGTGCTGAGCGCTCTTCGCCGCCGGGGCCAGCGGCTCGTCCTCCCTGGCCGTGAAGAGCGAGAGGTAGCGATCCGAGATCTCTTCCTGTTCGGGCAGCAACCCGAGCCTGCGTTCGCGCTCGCGCAGCGCCTCGAGCGATGGGGCGGCGCCCGCTCCCTTGGTCGAGAGGATGCGCGTATCGGGGTTGATCGGGGCGGGCGCCAGGCTGATTTCGAACGAGTCGATTTGGTGCAACTCCGTGATCGCCTTCGGGCGCGGTGGCCGGCGAGCGCGGATCCTCCGACGACGCCGGAACGGTGATGTGGATGGGCTCGGGGAAATCCATGCGCCCCATCGAAGCGCTCCTTGGGTTACAGGACAACACTCCACTGTTACAAGTCGGCGAAAGGTCGCCAGCCGCCGTCAGCCCGCGCCGCCGCCTGGCCGGAACAGCTCGGCGTAGCGCGTGAAGAAGTCCGCCTCGGCGATCGTCGCCTTCTCGAACTCGTCGAGCAGCACGCGCTCGTTGGGTCCGTGGATGTTGGCGAAGCCGTCCGTCGTGCCCACCATGAGCAGCTCGGCGTCCGGCGCGGCCGCCGCGAGCGCGCTCACGATCGGGATCGAGCCGCCGCTGCCCGCCATCACGACCTCGGCGCCCCAGGTGGCGGCCCACACCTCGCGCGCCGCGGCGTAGGCCGGTCCGGAGGTCCGGGCGGCGAAGCCGTTGCCGGTGGCCTCGGCGCGCACCTCGAGCCCGATGCCGAACGGCTTGACGGCGCGCAGGTGCTCGATGACGGCGCGCTGCCCCTCGACGGCGTCCTGCTCGGGGTGGAAACGCAGATTCACGCGCGCGCGGGCGCGCGGGGGGATCGCGTTGAGCGATTTCTCGAGCGGGGTGGCGTCGATGCCGATGACCGTGATCGCCGGACCCGACCAGACGCGCGACCCGAGCCCGCCGCTGCCGATCAACGGCAGACCGTCGCGCACCTCGGCGAGCGCCCGCAGCTCCTCCTCGGTCTGCGCCTGGCCGTCCCACTCCTCGCGGCGCAGGCCCGCCACGGCCACGTCGCCGCGCTCGTCGTGCAGCGAGGCGAGCGCGTGGAGCAGCACGATCAGCGCGTCCGGGGCCGCGCCGCCGTAGAGGCCGCTGTGCTTTGCCGACGCGAGCGTCTCGACCTCGATCGTCACGTCGCCCATGCCGCGCAGGCCGACCGTGAGCGTCGGAGTGCCGGCCCGGACGCTCCCCGCGTCCCCGACCACCACGACGTCGGCGCGGAACAGCTCGGGATCCTCCGCCGGGTACGCCGGCAGCGCGCCGCTCCCGATCTCCTCGTGGCCCTCGATCAGCAGCTTGATGCCGACCGGCGGCCGGCCATCGTGGGCGCGGAGCGCGCCGACGTGCGCCAGGACGTTCGACTTCGTGTCGGCGGTGCCGCGGCCGAAGAGGGCGCCGTCGCGCTCGCTGGGCTCGAAGGGCGGCGAGTCCCACAGGCTCTCGTCGCCGGGGCCCACCACGTCGTAGTGGCTGTAGAGGAGCACGGTCGGGGCGCCCTCGGGCGCCGGGATCTCGCCGGTCACGATCGGCGCCGTGCCGGGCAGGTCGAGCCGCTCCACCGCCACCCCCGCGTCCGCGAACAGCCGCGCGACCATGTCGTGGGCCTCGAGCAGCGGCCCGTCCGGCTGCCCGCGGCCCGAGATCGACGGGATGCGAACCAGCTCCTCGAGCTCCCGGCGAAGCTCCGGCATCAGCGCCTCGACGCGAGAGCGTTTGCTCGTCCACGGCATCGGTCAACCACCAGTCTGATACGCACGCAGCGCGAGCGTCAGGATCAAGAGCGCACCCACCGTCATCACGCCCATCTCCCCGAGCGCGACCCGCTTGGCGAGCACCACCTGCTCGCGGCGGTCGAGCGCGTCGACGTCCTCGACCCCGTCGAGCTCGCGCTGCGCGACGCCCGCTCGCATGCCCTCGCTGACCAGCGAGATCACGAGCGGCGCGATGCCGTAGGCCACATGCAGCCCGTCCGGCGCCGACGCCCCGCGAGCGAGCAGGATGAAGCCGACGAGGGCCTGCGCGACGACCGTCGCCTGGGCGATCCGGAGCAGCGGCCAGAACACGATCGAGGCGCGCGCGTCCTTGCGGAGCCAGCCCACCGCGCCCCATCCGGCGGCCAGCGCGTTGGCCGCGAGGACGGCGATGCCGAGCACGATGTGGATGTCCGTCAGGGGGTGCCCTTTCGCACTATGTAGCACCGCCGCACAAGGTTGCGTTATACCTCCCGGCTGGAGTGCTGAAGAGCTACCTCCCAGCCCTGGTCTTTCTGCTGCTCGGGATCGGGATCGGAACCGCGTTCTCCTACGCCAACCACCTCCTCGGACCCAAGCGCCCGGGCAAGGTGAAGAGCGAGCCCTACGAGAGCGGACTGCCCTCCGACGTCCGCAAGTCCTTCCGCTTCGGGATCAGCTTCTACCTGATCGCGATGCTGTTCATCCTGTTCGACATCGAGGTGGTGTTCCTCTACCCGGTGGCGCTCCAGCTCGATGCGTTCGGCGTCTTCGCGCTCGTGGAGACGATCGTCTTCGTGGTGCTGCTGCTGGTGGCGTTCGTGTTCGTCTGGCGGAGGGGCGCGCTCGAATGGAAATAAGCCGCCAGCGCGTCGACGACCTCCAGGTCCGCCAACTGCGCGCCCAGCAGATGCTGCGCGGCGAGCTGGCCGGCAAGGACCTCGACGAGTACGTGGAGGAGCGGCTGCTCTTCACCAAGCTCGAGACCGCCCAGAACTGGGCGCGCAAGAACGCCATCTTCCCGCTCGGCTTCGGGCTCGCCTGCTGCGCCATCGAGATGATCACGGTGATCGGCTCGCCGCGAAACGACCTCGCGCGCTTCGGAGCCGAGGCGATCCGCTTCACGCCGCGCCAGGCCGACCTGCTGATCCTGTCCGGCCGCGTGTCGATCAAGATGGCGCCGATCATCCGCCGGCTCTACGACCAGATGCTCGAGCCCAAGTGGGTGATCGCGATGGGCGCCTGCTCCTCGAGCGCGGGGATGTTCGCCAACTACGCGGTGGTCCAGGGCGCCGACAAGTTCCTCCCCGTGGACATCTACGTGCCCGGCTGCCCGCCGCGGCCCGAGGCGCTCATCTACGGGATCATGAAGCTGCAGGACAAGATCATGGGCACGCCCGACATGGGCTGGCGCGAGCGCTACGGCGCGGAGGGGACCGAGGAGGTCGAGTCACGCGAGACCGGGCATGCCTGACGCCACGGGCCTCGAGCTGATCGCGCAGGGTGTGCGCGATGCCGTCGGCGCCGAGTCCGTGACGGGCACCCTGTTCCACCGCGGGCAGGCGACCCTCGAGGTCGCCCCGGCGAGCGTGTACCCGGTGCTCGCGCACCTGCGCGAGGCCGACGAGCCCTGGGAGTGGCTGATGAGCCTGCACGGCTGCGACTACCTGCCCGAGGAGCCGCGGCTCGGCGTGCACTACCAGCTGCTCTCGATGGAGCGCTGCGATCGCCTCGGCGTGAAGACCCGCCTGGGCGTCGACGACCCCCACCTCGCCACCGTCGTCGACCTCTTCCCGACCGCCGACTACCAGGAGCGCGAGGTGTACGACATGTTCGGCGTCGTGTTCGACGGCCACCCGGACCTGCGGCGCATCCTGATGCCGGAGGACTACGTCGGCTATCCGCAGCGGCGCGACTTCCCGATCGGCGGCGAGCCGGTGCTGTTCACCTTCAACGAGGACAAGTACCCGCGCTGGTATGAGTGACGAGCGGACCGACAGCGACCCGGTGAGCGACGCCAGCTCGGCGGCGCTCGGCGTTCCCTACCGCGAGCGCGAGCGCTCGGTGACGATGGAGCGGATGGGCGAGGAGCCCGTCTCGGGCACGGAGGCCGTCGTCGACGGCGACGTCCACGACGAGCTCTTCACGATCAACATCGGTCCTCACCATCCCGCCACGCACGGGGTGCTGCGGCTCTTGACCACGCTCGAGGGCGAGGTGGTCCGCGACGTGAAGCCGATCATCGGCTACGTCCACACCGGCATCGAGAAGAGCTGCGAGGACCACCAGTACTGGAAGGTCATCACGTTCGTCGAGCGGATGGACTACCTGGCCTACTACTACAACGCGCTGGTCTTCTGCATGGCCGTCGAGCGGCTGCTCGAGATCGAGGTGCCGCCGCGGGCGCAGTACCTGCGCGTGGCCCACCTCGAGATCAACCGGATCGCGTCCCACCTGTTCGCGCTGGCCACCGGGGCGCTCGACCTGGGCGCGGTCACGATGCTCTGGTGGGGCTGCCGCGACCGCGATCTCGCGCTCGACCTGTTCGAGATGTCCTCGGGGCAGCGCATGCACACGCGCTACTTCCAGGTCGGCGGGGTCTTCGAGGACATCCCGCCCGGCTGGGAGCGCAAGGCACGCGAGTTCATCGAGATCATGCCCAAGCGGATCGATCAGTACGAGGCGCTCCTCGACCGCAACGAGATCTGGCTCCAGCGCACCAAGGGCACCGGGCTCATCTCCACGGAGCGCTGCCTCGAGCTCGGCGTGAGCGGGCCGCTCCTGCGCGCCACCGGGCACCCCTGGGACCTGCGCAAGGCGATGCCCTACAGCTCCTACGACCACTTCGACTTCGACGTGCCGGTGGGCATCCACGGCGACAACTACGACCGCTTCAAGGTCCGCCTGGACGAGATGCGCCAGTCGTGCCGGATCATCGAGCAGGCGCTCGACGGCCTGCCCGAGGGTCCGTTCATCACCGACGACCGCAAGGTCGCGCTGCCGCCGCGCCACGAGCTGGCCACCTCGATGGAGGCGCTGATCCACCACTTCAAGCTCGTGACCGAGGGCTTCCGCGTGCCGGCGGGCGAGACCTACGTGGCGATCGAGTCCCCGCGCGGCGAGCTCGGCTGCTTCCTCGTGGCCGACGGCTCGGCCAAGCCCGCGCGGGTGCACATGCGGGACCCGAGCTTCGTGAACCTCCAGTCGCTGCCCGAGATGGCGAAGGACTCCCTGATCGCCGACTTCATCGCCTGCGTCGCGATGCTCGACCCGATCCTGGGCGGAATCGACCGGTGAGCGCGACGCCCGAGGACCCGGGCCGCCTGCACGCCGTCCCGCTGCCGCCCGGCTGGGACGAGCCGGTGGCCGTCGACGAGGATCCCGCGACCATCCCCGACCCCGCGCAGGTCGAGGTCCCGGACGCGCTGCGCGCCGAGATCGAGCGCCTGATGTCGCTCTATCCCGATCGCCACTCTGCGACGCTGCCGGCGCTCGACGCCGCCCAGAAGCTGCACGGCTGGTGCTCCCCCGAGGCGATGCGCCAGGTGGCGGCGGTGATGCAGGCCACGCCGGCCTACCTGTCGAGCGTGGCGACCTTCTACGACATGCTGCGCACCGAGCCGTCCGGCACGCGCTACGTGTACGTCTGCACCAGCGTGGCGTGTCACGTGCGCAACGCGAAGAGCGTGTACGACGCGCTCGAGCTGGAGGCGGCGGCCCAGGGGCTCGAGGACGTCGAGCTGCGCGAGTTCGAGTGCCTCGGCGCGTGCGACATGGCCCCGATGGCGTCCGTGGACGGCCGCTACGTCGGCCCGCTCACGGGCGAGGACGCGGCGGACGTCGTGGCCGCCATGAAGGAGGGCCGCGAGGTGCTGCCGGGTCGCGGGCTCGCCGACCCGGGCTACCGCGTTCCCGTCGCCGGCGAGCAGGCCCCCGGGCCGCCCGAGGAGCCGGACGTGCATCCGGCGGGCGGCACCTGGAAGGAGGCCGAGCTGCTCGACGTGCCGGAGGCCGAGGGCCCGCCGCCGCACCGGCGCGAGGGCCTCCATCCGCTCGATCCCGGAACGAGCGTCACGCCCGAGGAGCGGGAGGAGCCCGGTTGAGCGAGACGCGCGTCCTCACCGCGAACATCGACGAGCCGGACCTGCACACGATCGCCGTGTACGAGCGCCTCGGCGGCTACCGCTCGGCGCGCAAGGCACTGCTCGAGATGGCGCCCGAGGCGGTGCTGCACGAGCTCGAGGAGTCCGGGCTGCGCGGCCGCGGCGGCGCCGGCTTCTCGATGGGCAAGAAGGCGAGCTTCATCCCCAAGGGGACGATGGACAAGTACCTCTGCTGCAACGCCGACGAGTCGGAGCCCGGGACCTTCAAGGACCGCCTCCTGATGCAGAAGAACCCGCACATGCTGGTGGAGGGCTGCATCATCGGGGCGATCGCCGCCGGGGCGAACAAGGGCTTCATCTTCATCCGCGGCGAGTACGAGACTCAGGCCGACATCCTCGACGCGGCGGTGGCGGAGGCCTACGAGCGCGGCTACCTGGGCGAGCACATCCTCGGCTCGGACCACACCTTCGACCTCGTGGTCCACCGCGGCCAGGGCGCCTACATCTGCGGCGAGGAGACCGGCCTGCTGGACGCGCTCGAGGGCAAGCGCGGCAACCCGCGGCTGAAGCCGCCCTTCCCGGCCAACCAGGGCCTCTACCAGGGCCCCACGCTGATCAACAACGTCGAGACGCTCTGCAACGCCCCGCTGATCATCGAGAAGGGCGCCGAGTGGTACCGCGGTTACGGCGAGGGCAACTCCACGGGCACGAAGATCGTGTCGGTGTCGGGCAACGTGACCCGGCCCGGCAACTACGAGATCGAGCTCGGCATCCCCTCGCGCGAGCTCATCTACGACCTCGCCGGCGGGCCGCCCGACGGCCGCGAGGTCAAGTGCTGGTTCCCCGGAGGCTCGTCGGCGCCGGTGCTCACGAAGGAGCACCTCGACCTGCCCTACACCTTCGAGGCGATGGCCAAGGCGGGCTCGATGCTCGGCTCCGGGGCGATCATCGTCGTCGACGAGACGCAGCCGCTGGTGCCGCTCGCGCTGCGGCTGGCCGAGTTCTACCGCCACGAGTCGTGCGGCAAGTGCGTGCCCTGTCGCGAGGGCACCAACTGGACCGTGAAGATGCTCGAGCGCATCGACGAGGGCGAGGGCACGCCGATGGACCTCGACATCCTCGAGCAGGTCCAGGGCAACATCATCGGCAACTGCCTGTGCGTGCTCGGCGACTCGATGGCGATGCCGGTGGCGTCGATGCTCCAGTACTTCCGGCCGGAGTTCGAGGCGCACATGGAGGCCGCGCGGGCGCGGCGCGACATGGAGGCCAGATACAGGCGATGGGCGCCGGGAGCTCGGTTCCGAGGATGAAGTCGGTGCGCAGCCGGCCGAACCGGCTGCTTCCGCCAAGCCGCAGCCGGAGCCGCCTGATGGCCCGCCCCGCCAAGAGCTGGATCACGTTCGAGATCGACGGCCGCGAGGTGCGCGCCGAGGAGGGCACGATGCTCGTCGACGCCGCCAAGCACGGCGACGTCGAGATCCCCTTCTTCTGCTACGAGCCGAAGCTCGGCGAGCCGGTCGGGGCGTGCCGGATGTGCCTCGTGGAGATCGAGGGCATCCCGAAGCTCCAGACCTCGTGCTCGACCCCGGTGCGCGACGGCATGGTCGTGAACACCACCTCCGACCGCGTGAAGCACGCTCAGAACGCGGTGGTCGAGTTCCTGCTCGTCAACCACCCGCTCGACTGTCCGGTGTGCGACAAGGGCGGCGAGTGCCCGCTCCAGGACATCTCCTACGGCTGGGGCGCCGGCCGCTCGCGCTTCATCGAGCCCAAGCGCCACTTCAAGAAGCCGCTCGAGCTTTCCCCGCTGGTGGCGATCGACCGCGAACGCTGCATCCTCTGCTACCGCTGCGTCCGCTTCTCGCAGGAGATCGCGGAGGACTACCAGCTGGTGTTCCTGGAGCGCGGCGACCACACCTTCGTCGGCACGCACGGCGGGCGCCCCTACGTGGCGCCCTTCAGCGGCAACATCATCGAGCTCTGCCCCGTGGGCGCGCTCACCTCGCAGGCCTACCGCTTCCGGGCGCGGCCCTGGGACATCGAGGACTCCGGCACGGTCTGCACGCTCTGCCCCGCGCAGTGCAACGTCAAGCTCACGATCCGCGACGACGCCAAGGTCGTACGCGTGCTCGCGCGCGACAACGAGGAGGTGGACGACGGCTGGCTCTGCGACAAGGGCCGCTTCGCCTACCAGTCGTTCGCGTCGCCCGAGCGGATCACAGCCCCGATGGTGCGCGACGGCGGCTACCTGCGCGAGGTGACCTGGGAGCGGGCGCTGTCGGACGCCTCCGCGGCCCTCGCCCGCTCGGGCGCGGCCGCCGCGGCGTACGTGGGCGGCGGCGCCACGAACGAGGAGGGCTTTCTCGTCCAGCACCTGCTGCGCGCCGGGCTCGGCTCCCCCCACGTCACGAGCGGTCCGGCCCCCTCCGGCCGTCAGGCGCGCACGCTGGCGCGGCCCGACCTGTCGGCGCGGGTGTCGGACATCGACCACGCCGACGCAATCCTCGTGCTCGACACCGAGCTCGTGGACGAGGCCCCGATCCTCGACCTCCGCGTGCGCAAGGCGGTGCGCAGGAACCGCACGCGCCTGGCCGTCGTGTCGAGCCGGCCCTCCACCCTCGACGCGAACGCCGATGCGGCGCTGCGCTTCGCTCCGGGCGGCGCGGCCGCCGCGCTGAGCGCGCTCACCGCGGCGCTCGGCTCCGCTCGCGCTCGGGCGGATGAGGTGGCCTCGCTTGCCACGAGGGCGCGCGCCTCGAGCGGCTTCCGGCCCGGGCGGTCGACGCTGAACGGCGACGCGGGCGCGTCCGTGCGGGCGCTCGCGGACGTGCTGCGCGGCGCCGGCGACGTGGTGGTGATCTGGGGCGAGCGGCTGTGCGGCGAGCCCGGCGACGAGACCGTCGAGGCGCTGCTGGCGCTGGCGGAGGCGCTCGGCATCGCGGAAGCCCCGGAGTCGGGCCTGATCGGGATCCCCGCGGGGACCAACGGGCGCGGCCTGCATGAGGTCGGCTGCTCGCCCGTGTCGGGTCCCGGCCTGGTGGACGTGGCGGAGGCCGGCGACCCGGACTCTGCTCGCGGCGCCCTGCTGCTGGTGGAGACCGAGCTGCCCGAGCACGTGCTCTCCCGCGCGGCGAGCGTGATCGCCTTCGCGCACTACGCGAGTGACGAGCTCGCCGAGCACGCCGACGTGGTCTTCCCGGCGGAGATCTACCCCGAGAAGGAGGGCACGATCACCCATCCCGACGGCCGCCTCCAGCGCGTCCGCCAGGCGCTCGGGCGCGCGAACGAGGTGCGCCCCGGCTGGCAGGTGCTGGCCGAGCTGTGCGAGCGGGCGGGCGCGGGCCTCGGCGTCACGAGCGGCGCCGAGCTGGGCGCGCGGCTGGCCGAGGCGGTGCCCTTCTACGCCGGCGCCGGCGCCGACGAGATCGGCGGCCAAGGGGTTCGCTGGCAGGATCGAAACGCGGCCGCCGCGCTCGCGCGCGAGGAGCTTCCCGTCGCGCCGCTCGCCGATCCGCCGGCCGCGCCCGACGGCCTGCAGGCGGTGGTCGTGCCGAGCCTCTGGAGCGGGCCCGAGATCGAGCACTCGCCGCTGCTGCGCTTCCTCGCGCGCGAGGGCGTGGCCGAGCTGTCCCCTGAGGACGCGGAGCGGCTCGGGGTCGCGCACGGCGACGAGCTGGAGCTGCGGGTGAACGGCTCGACGGCGACAGCCACGGCCCACCTCCGAACCGGCGTGCCGGCCGGAAGCGTGTTCGTGTCCGGGACCTCGCTCCCCGCCGGCCGGGTCGAGGTCAGCCGCTCGGGCGCGGAGGTGGTCGCCTGATGGTCGAGGGCACGCTCGTGATGATCGCCAAGTCGATCATCATCTTCGCGGTCTTCCTCCAGCTCGTGCCGATCGTCCTGCTGGCCGAGCGCAAGGTCATGGGCCGCTTCCAGTCCCGCATCGGCCCCAACCGGGTGGGCTTCCGGGGAATGATGCAGCCGCTCGCCGACGTGGGCAAGCTGCTCTCAAAGGAGGCCTTCACGCCCGCATCGGCGATCCCCTGGATGATGGCCATCGCCCCGGTGATCTCGGTCACCACCGCGGTCGCCACCATGGCCGTGATCCCGTTCGGCCCCTACGACGCGTGGGGCGGCGGCTTCGGCCTCTACGGGATCGACGTATCGATCGGCATCCTCTACTTCTTCGCCTTCGGCTCGCTCGCGTTCTACGGGTTGATGCTCGGCGGCTGGTCGTCGGGCTCGAAGTACTCCTTCCTCGGCGCCATGCGCGCCGCCGCGCAGCTGATCTCCTACGAGGTCGCGCTCGGCCTGTCGCTGCTCGGCGTGGTGATGACCGCCGGCTCGATGTCGCTCGTCGACATCGTCGAGCAGCAGAGCGGCATGTGGTACGTGGTGCCGCAGTTCGTCGGCTTCTGCATCTTCATGGTCGCGGGCTTCGCCGAGAGCGCGCGCGCCCCGTTCGACCTGCCCGAGGGCGACGCCGAGATCGTGGGCGGCTACAACACCGAGTTCGGCGGGATGCGCTTCGGCTCGTTCTTCATGGCCGAGTACATGGAGGTGCTCGTGATCTCGGGCATCGCCGCCACCTGCTTCCTGGGCGGCTGGCGAGGGCCCGGCCCGGAGGCGCTCGCGCCGCTCTGGATGCTGATCAAGATCCTGGCCGGCGCCTTCTTCTTCATCTGGATCAGGTCCTCGCTCCCGCGGCTGCGCTACGACCAGCTGATGTCGTTCGGCTGGAAGATCCTGCTGCCGCTGGCGACCCTGAACGTGCTCGTGACGGCGATCGTCCTGGTGGTGACCTGAGAGAATGGCAACGGACTGGAGAAGCGCGGCGAAGCCGATCGACCGGGGCCCCGAGCCCGGCGGCGTGGGCGCGGTCTACCGCGTGTTCGGTGAGACGCTGCGCGGCCTCAAGACGACCTTCGGACGCGCGGTCGAGGGCCACCACGTGATCCAGTACCCCGAGGAGAAGACGCCCGTCTATCCGCGCTTCCGCGGGCGCCACAAGCTCCACCGCTTCGAGGACACCGGGCTCGAGAAGTGCGTGGGCTGCTCGCTCTGCGCCGCCGCCTGCCCGGCCAAGTGCATCCGCGTGGTGGCCGAGGAGAACACGCCCGAGAACCAGGTCTCCGCCGGCGAGCGTCACGCGGCCGTCTACGAGATCAACCTGTCGCGCTGCATCTTCTGCGGCTACTGCGAGGTGGCCTGCCCGTTCGACGCCATCACGATGGGCAACGACTACGAGCTCGCCGACTACAGCCGCTCGGACCTGATCTTCACCAAGGAGATGCTGCTGGCCGACCCGCCCGAGCACACGCCGCTGCGGCGAGAGGGGGAGTAGGCGCCCGCATGTGGTTCGAGCAGGTCCTGTTCTTCATCGCGGGGATCGGGGCGCTGGCGGGCGCGCTCGGGGTGGTCCTGCTCCGCAACCCGTTCTACTCGGTGCTGTCGCTGGTCGGCCACCTGCTCGCGCTGGCTGTCCTGTTCCTGCTGCTGCACGCCGAGTTCCTCGCGGCCGGACAGGTCGTGGTCTACGCGGGCGCGGTGATGGTGCTGTACCTGTTCGTGGTCGCCTACATCGGCGGCTCGGACGAGCCACTGCGGCCCGAGGGAGGAGCGCTCGGGGTGTTCGGGCCGCTGTTCGCCGCGGCGGTCGGAGCGGAGCTCTGCATCGCGTTCATCGCCTCGGGGCTGAAGGCGCTCGACACCCAGGGCGCGGACATTGGCGCCGGCTTCGGCGCGCCCGCCGCGATCGGGGAGCTGCTGCTCACCACCTTCCTGGTGGCGTTCGAGGCGGCGTCGTTCCTGCTGCTGGTGGCGGCCGTTGGCGCCGTGGTGCTCGCCCGCCGGCGTCGCGGCCTGGAGGAGGAGGGGCCGGCCGTCGGGCCGCGCCGCGACCAGCCCACCGACACGCTGGAGGTGCGGGCCTAGCCCGGCGCCATGGACGTCGTCTGGTTCCTCGTCCTCTCGGCCTTCATCTTCGTGATCGGGGCCGCCGGGGTGATGACCCGCCGCAACCCGCTGGTCGTGCTGCTCTGCCTCGAGCTGATGCTCAACGCCGGCAACCTGGCGCTCGTCGGCTTCTCACGCATGCACGGCAACGAGGCGGGCCAGATCTTCGCGCTGATCGTGATGGTGATCGCGGCCTGTGAGGTCGTGATCGGCCTCGGGATCATCGTCGCGATGTACCGCAACCGGCTCCCGATCGACGTCGACGAGATGTCGGAGCTCAGAGGGTGAGCGCCACCTCCTACGGCTGGCTGGTGCTCGCCTTCCCGCTGGCCGGCCTGCTCGTGACCTCCCTCGGCTGGCGCGTGCTTCCCGGCAGGTCCGCCGGCTGGATCGCGAGCGGCGCGATCTTCGGGTCGTTCCTCGCCTCGATCGGGGCGCTCGTGGAGATCCAGGACCTGCCCGAGGAGGAGCGCCACGCGGTCGACAGCCTCTGGACCTACACGGCGACCGCCGACTTCGACGTCGACATCGGGATCCTCGTCGACCCGCTCGCGGTGTTCATGTGCCTCGTGGTGAGCGGCGTGTCGTTCCTCATCCACGTCTACTCGATCTCCTACATGAGCGGCGACCACGGGTTCGACCGCTTCTTCGCCTACCTCAACTACTTCGTCTTCTCGATGCTGCTGCTCGTCCTGGCGGGCAACTTCATCCTGCTGATCGTCGGTTGGGCGTTCGTCGGCGCCGCCTCCTACCTGCTGATCTCGTTCTGGTACCGGCGCACCACCGCCACCTACGCCGGCATCAAGGCGTTCGTGATGAACGTGATCGGCGACGTCGGCCTCGTGATCGCCGCCTTCCTGATCCTGAACGAAACGGGGCAGCTCGAGTACCTGGCCGTGTTCGAGCGCGCGCCGGAGGTGTTCGCGCAGAACGACGCGACGATCGTGGCGGCCTGCCTGCTGCTGCTCGTCGGCGCTTTCGCGAAGTCCGCCCAGCTGCCGCTCCACACCTGGCTGCCGGACGCGATGGAGGGCCCCACGCCGGTCTCCGCCCTGATCCACGCGGCGACCATGGTCACCGCCGGCGTCTACCTGATCGCCCGCACGTTCCCGCTCTTCCAGCTGGCGCCAACGGCCGCGGATATCGGGGCGATCATCGGCACGGCCACGCTGGTGTTCGCCGCGACGGTCGCGTTGGTGCAGACCGACCTCAAGCGCGTGATCGCCTACTCGACCATGTCGCAGATCGGCTACATGGTGCTGGGCGTCTCGGTGGCGGCCTACAGCGCCGGCCTGTTCCACCTGATGACGCACGCCTTCTTCAAGGCGCTCCTGTTCATGGGCGCGGGCTCGGTGATCGGCGCCATGGCCGGCATCCAGGACATGGACCGGATGGGCGGCTTCCGCAAGGCGATGCCGTTCACGTTCGTGACCTTCACGATCGGCGCGCTCGCGCTCGCGGCGTTCCCGTTCACGTCGGGCTTCTTCTCGAAGGACGAGGTGCTGGCCTACACGATCAACCGCGGCGGCGGCTTCGTGGTGCTGGCGATCGCGGGCTACCTCGGCGCCGCGCTCACGGGGTTCTACGCCTTCCGGATGGTCTTCCGGGTGTTCGGCGGCGAACCCGTGCCGGAGGCGAGGGAGCTCGAGGGCGGTCACGCGGCGCACGGCGAGCCGATGAACCCGCTCACCGGGGAGCCCGAGGACACCGACGTCGGCTTCCCGGGACCGGAGCACAACGTGGCCGAGAGCTCCCTGCCGATGAAGTTCGCCATGGCGCCGCTCGCGTTTCTTGCGCTGGTGGCCGGCGTAGTGGGGATTCCGGGCGTGACCGACACGCTCGAGCACTTCCTCGAGCCCACCTTCGAGGACTCGCGCTACATCGACGACCACCCGAGCGCGGGGGCCGAGTGGGTCGGGCTCGCCGCCGGCGGGATCATCTCGGTCGCGTCGATCTACGTCGCCTACGTCTTCTTCGTGCGCCGGCGCGGCATCACGCTCGAGCTGCGCGACCGCTACTCGAGGCTCCACGCGTTCCTGTTCCACAAGTGGTACTTCGACGAGCTCTATGACGCCGTGTTCGTGCGGCCGACGGCCACCGCCGGGGCGTTCGGGCGACGCGTGGTCGAGACCGACTTCGTGCAGGGCTTCATCGTGGGCGGCACCACGGGGATCGTCCGGGCGGGCACCTCGTTCGCGCGCGCGATCCAGACCGGCTTCCTGCGCGCCTACGCCCTGCTGCTGCTGCTCGGCGTGGCCGCGCTCATCCTCTACTTCCTGATCGCGAGCTCATGACGATCCACCTCTCGATCGTCCTCTTCCTGCCGCTCGCAACCGGGCTCCTGGGCGCGGTCCTGCCGCGCGGCATGGCGCGCTGGGCGGTGCTGGCCGGCACGGTGGCGGTGCTCGCCTACGCGATCGCGATGCTCGCGGACTTCGACTCCTCGGGCGGGCTCCAGTACGTCACGGACGACGAGTGGATCGAGGAGCTCGGGATCGGCTATCAGCTCGGGGTCGACGGGCTCAACCTGTTCATGGTGCTGCTCACGGCGATCGCCTGGGTGCCCTGCACGCTCTGGGCGGCCGTGCGCGAGCACGACCGGCCCAAGCTCTTCTTCTTCCACATCGGCCTGGCCGAGACCGCGGTGCTGGGCGCGTTCATGGCGCAGGACCTCGCCCTCTTCATCGTCTTCTTCGACCTGATGCTCGTGCCGTTCTACTTCCTGATCGGGGGCTGGGGCACGGGCGACCGGGTGCGCGCCACCACCAAGTTCGTGATCTACACGCTGTCGGGCTCGCTCCTGATGCTCGCGGCCGCGATCGCGCTCGGGGTGCTCGCCACGCCGGACGGCGGCGAGCTCTCGTTCTCGCTCGCGGAGCTCGAGCGGCGCTCGGTGCCCGAGGGCACCCAGCACTGGATCGTGCTGCTGTTCGCGCTCGCGTTCTTCGTCAAGGCGCCGCTGTTCCCGCTCCACGGCTGGGTGCCGGAGACCTACCGCTCGACCCCCATCCCCGTGCTGGCGCTGCTCTCGGGGGTGCTCTCCAAGGTCGGCGTCTACGGCTTCCTGCGGATCGTGCTGCCGGTCATGCCGGAGGGCTCGCAGCACTGGCAGGAGCTGTTCATCGTGATCGCGGTCTTCTCGATCCTGTACGGGTCGGTGCTCGCGTTCTCGCAGGACAACGTGCGGCTCGTGGTGGCCTACTCCTCGATCGCGCAGCTCGGCTTCATCGTGCTGGGCATCTTCGCCCTCGACGACAAGGGCGCCCAGGGCGCCGTCCTCCAGATGCTGAACCACGGCCTGGTCGTGGTGCCGCTGTTCCTCATCATCGGCGTGGTGGCCGCGCGCTCGAACGGCGGCGAGTCGCTCGCGCAGCTGGGCGGCATGGCGTTCCGAGCGCCGATCCTCGCCGCGCTGTTCCTGATCACCACGTTCGCCACGCTCGCCATGCCCGGCAGCGCCAACTTCATCGGCGAGGTGCTGGTGCTGTTCGGCTCGTTCGAGGACAAGCTCGTGTACGGCCTCGTGGCGAGCGTCGGCGTGGTGCTCGCGGCGGTGTACATGATCCGGCTCTTCCAGCGCGTGATGCACGACCGGGTCGGCCCGGTGGTGCGCTCGCGTGACCTCGGCGGGCTCGACCTGGCGGCGATCGCGCCGCTCGTGGCGGTGATCGTCGCGCTCGGCCTCTATCCGCAGTTCGTGGTGGAGCGCACCGAGCGCACGACCTTCCAGCAGATCGCGGCGGCCAAGGCGCTCGCCGACGGCGGCGAGGCGCGCGCGGCCGCGCCGGCGAGGAAGGGCGAATGATCGACCTCGTCGGGATCGCCGCCTCCGAGGTCAAGGCCCCGGTGATCGACTACCGCGAGCTGTCGCCGCTGCTCGCGCTCGCGGGCGGCGCCATCGTGGTGCTGATGGTGGGGCTGCTGCGCTCGCCGTTCGTCCGGCGCGCGCTCGTGCCGCTGCTCGCGGCGGCCTCGCTCCTGATCGCCATCGGGCTCACCATCTGGATCTGGGAGCCAGGCGACCGCGAGCCGATCATCGAGGGCGCGCTCTCCGTGGACGCGCTCGCGCTCGGGATCTCGGTGCTCTTCTACGTGGCGGGGCTCGTGACGATCGTCCTCTCCCTGCGCGCGAACGCCCCCTCCGAGGCCGGCCACGGCGAGTATCACTCGCTGCTGCTCGGCTCGATCGCCGGCATGGTGGTGCTCGCGCAGGCCGAGAACCTGGTCACGCTCTTCATCGGGATCGAGCTGCTCTCGATCCCGCTCTACGTGCTGTGCGCGACCGAGCTGCGCCAGCGCGTCTCGCTCGAGTCGGGTCTCAAGTACCTGGTGGTGGGCTCGGTGGGGTCGGCCACGCTGCTCTACGGCCTCGCGATGATCTACGGCGCCACCGGCTCGATGCAGTTCAGCGGCATCGGCGCGGCGATCGGCGGCGACGAGCTGTCGGCCACCGATCCGCTGCTGCTCACCGGGATCGCGCTCGCCGCCACCGGGCTGGCCTTCAAGGCCTCGGTCGCGCCCTTCCATCAGTGGACGCCCGACGTCTACCAGGGCGCCCCCACGCCGATCACGACCTTCATGGCCGTGGCCACCAAGGCGGCCGCGTTCGCCGTCTTCCTGCGCCTGTTCGGCGAGGCGCTCGGGCTGGCGCAGCTCGAGTGGGCTCCCGCGCTCGCCGTGCTGGCAGCGGTGACGATCGTGATCGGGAACGTGGGCGCCATCGCCCAGCGCTCGCTCAAGCGCATGCTCGCCTGGTCGGGCGTCGCCCAGGCCGGCTACCTGCTCGCGGGGGTGGTGGTGGCGAGCGAGCTGGGCGCGCGCGCCACCGCGTTCTACCTCGCGGTCTACCTGCTCATGAACGTGGCGGCCTTCGCGGTCGTGGTCGCCCGCGAGCGCGTGTCTGAGCGGGGCGACGATCTCGCCTCCTTCGAGGGCCTCGGCACGAGCCAGCCCTGGCTCGCGTGGCCGATGACGATCGCGATGCTCTCCCTGGCCGGCTTCCCCCCCACCGCCGGCTTCATCGGCAAGTTCTATTTGATCGACGCCTCGGTGGCGGGCGACTACACCTGGCTGGGGATCGTGATCGTGATCGGCTCGGTGGTGTCGCTCGCCTACTACCTGCGGGTGGTCGCTGTGATGTGGATGGGCCGCTTCGAGATCGAGATGCCCGGACCGGCCCGGCGCCTCGTGAAGCCCGCCGCCGGCTGGTCGCCGGAGGCGGACGCGCTCGCCCAGCCCGAGGTCGCGGCCATCGCGATCCTGTTCGCCGCCGCCACGATGGTGTTCGGCATCTGGCCCGACCCGCTGTTCGAGCTGGCCCGCGACGTGGGCACGTCGCTGTCGGGCCTGCGCTAGCTAAGCGCGCGAACGCGGCCGCGTCGCGGAAGCGGCGAACATCGCCGGCCTGGGCAATGATCGTGGCGGTGAGGTTGGTGCCGGCGCCTTGCAGGTCGACGAGCGGGTTGTCGTGCTGGTCGAGCAGCTCGGCGATCTCGCGGTCGAGCGCCGCGATGCGCTGGTTGAGATCTTCGACGTCGCGGGCCAGCTCGCGGATGCAGCGAGCTGCGATCTGTTCGGTCAGGCTGTCGCCGAAGCGGATCCGCTTGAGTCGCCGCAGCTCGCGTTGGCTGTTGCAGCGCAGCGCGCCAGCCTCGGCGACAGGGTCTTGTTGGGTCCAGTCAGAGCGCAACCGCTGGATCGCCTGGGTGCGGTCGCGAACGAAGCGGCGGCGCTGCAGCTCGAGCATCGCCAGCGCCCGGACAAGCTCTGGCTCCATCGCCGGGCTCAGCTCGCCGTGCTTGCGGCGGACGACGTCGGCGATCGCGAGCGCGTCGCCCGGATCGGTCTTGCCCGGTCCTTGGCGGTAACGCTCGCGATGGGTGCGCCAGGCCGGCACATGCAGAACCTCGAGCCCGGCCGCAGTGAGCGCCCCGACGAGTTGGCGGCCATAGCTGCCAGGCGACTCGACCCCCACCACCGCCTGCTCGGCATCGAGCTCGCCCAGCCAGCCCAGCAAACGGCGATAGCCCTCCGGGCTGTTGGGCACGGTCAGCGTGCCGAGCTCGCCGCCGCGTGCGTCGATCAGCGCGGCCGCGTGCTGGTGCTTGTGAACGTCGATCCCGACGAACATCGGGTTGGCCTCCTAGCTCGGGATTAGAGTCGAGGCCGGGCCGGCGAGCGACGCTTCTGTGTCGATGCAGCCACATCGGCGCGAGGTCTCCTATCAAGTCAGCTTCGCCGGCCCGCCCGCAACCCGACAGTCGACGAATCGAACGCAAGTCAAAGCAGCCCGGCTTAGCCCCGGCTGAGCCAGGACGGGGACCGGTCGAGGATCTTGCTTGACATGCCTTTTGCCTGAGTCAGACCGCCGGGCGCGGGGAGCCTCGCCGCCCAACCGGACGGCACACCGAACCTAAGACACACGCCTTGCCGTTGGTCTGGGGCCGGTAGGGGCGGGTGCGCAGGTGGCGGATCCCGAGCAAGCTGGCAGGCAGAAGGCGTGCAGCTTGGAGCGGTAGCAGGCGCCGTTGTCTGAGAGCACCCGCTCGACCTCGATCGCGTAGCGGGCGAAGAAGCCGCAGCGCGCGCCGAAAGAAGGCGACCGCGGTGGGAGCCCGCTCGTCTCGGAGGACCTCGACGTAGGCGAGCCGGGTGGCGTCGTCAATCGCGATGTGGACGTATTCCCAGCCGGCTCCACCTGAGTGCGCCTGCCCGGGCCGCTGCCGAGGGCGCGTTTGCCCGCCTTCTCCAGGCGGCCGAGCTTCTTGACGTCGACGTGCACGAGCTCGCCCGGCCGCGAGCGCTCGTAGCGCACGGGCGGGCTCGAGCCCGAGCTGGCCGAGGCGTGCCTATCCCGATATGCTTCAGGATCTCCCCGCCGCCTCGTCGCTTCTTCTTGAGTAGTCCACGCCGCCAGGCTGTTCTCCGGCGGGCCCGGAGCTGGGGGGGCCAGGTCCCCCCCCCGGGCGGTCGGCAGGGCGCAACCGTCCTGAGTTTGGTCGCTCCTGGCGTCCAAGGTCCGGACGCGAAGGCCGGGAGGGCCGGTCGTCCTGGGTTGACCTTCCCCACGCAGGTGAACTCAGGACAACCCGGAGTCGGGCCCGCGGCTGGACCCGTCGCCAGCGCCCGCCGGCCACCCCAGGTCAGGAAGGCGGGCGCATCCTCACCCAGCCCAGCACGGGTCGAAGCCCGAGATCACCCAGAGAGATGCGACAGGGCGGGTGCCGCTAGCGGACGCCCATCCCGGATAGGCTCCGCAGCGGAGACGAAGGGAGCGAGATGAGCGAGAACCTGGCCACGATCCTCACGGAGACGAGCGCGAAGCACGGCGACCGGATCGCCTTCAAGCTCGACGACGTCGAGCTGCCCTACAAGTACCTGAACGCGGCGGCGGCGGGGGTCGCGAACCTGCTCGCCGACAGGGGCGTCGAGCCCGGCGACCGGGTGGGACTGATGCTGCCCAACGTCCCGTACTTCCCCGTCCTCTACTACGGCATCCTGCGCGCGGGAGCGATCGTCGTCCCGATGAACGTGCTGCTCAAGGAGCGCGAGGTGGCCTACTACCTCGGCGACTCGGGGGCCAAGCTCCTGTTCGCCTGGTACGGCTTCGCGGAGGACGCGCAGGCGGGCGCCGCCGAGGCGGGGACGGAGTGCATCCTCGTCGAGCCGGGGAAGTTCGAGGAGCTCGTGGGCGGCTACCCGCCACGAGCACGAGCTCGTGGAGCGCGACGCCGATGACACCGCCGTGATCCTCTACACGAGCGGGACCACGGGCAAGCCGAAGGGCGCGGAGCTCACCCATGCGAACCTCCTGCGCAACTGCCGCGGCATGCGCGACTTCGCCGAGATCGACGAGAACACCGTCCTGCTGGGCGCCCTCCCCCTGTTCCACTCGTTCGGGCAGACCTGCACGATGAACTGCGCCGTCTCGAGCGGCGCGATGGTCACGATGATCCCCCGCTTCGATCCGGAGAAGGCGCTCGAGATCATCGAGCGCGACGGCGTGACGATCTTCCAGGGCGTCCCGACGATGTACAACGCGATCCTGTACGCCCGGCGGGCGGACGAGACCGACGTCTCGACGCTCGGCCGCTGCATGTCGGGCGGCGCCGCGATCCCCGTGGAGCTGATCCGCGGCTTCGAGGAGAAGTTCGACTGCATCATCCTCGAGGGCTACGGCCTGTCCGAGACCTCGCCGGTCGCCTCGTTCAACCACCCGCACATGGAGCGCAAGGCGGGCTCGATCGGCACCCCGATCGAGGGCGTCGAGATGCAGGTCTGGGACGACGAGGGCAACGAGCTGCCCCAGGGCGAGGTCGGGGAGATCGTGATCCGCGGCCACAACGTGATGAAGGGCTACTGGGAGCGCCCGGACGCCACGGAGGAGTCGGTCACGGGCGAAGGCTGGTTCCGCAGCGGCGACATGGCGCGCATCGACGAGGACGGCTACTTCTTCATCGTCGACCGCAAGAAGGACATGATCATCCGCGGCGGCTACAACGTCTATCCGCGCGAGGTCGAGGAGGTGCTCTACGAGCACCCGGCGGTGCAGGAGGCCGCCGTCGTGGCCGTGCCGGACGAGGCGCTCGGTGAGGAGGTGGGCGCCGCGGTGGTGCTGAAGGAGGGCGAGTCGCTCGAGGCGAGCGACCTCAAGGAGCACGTCCGGAGCCAGGTCGCGGCCTACAAGTACCCGCGCAGGATCTGGTTCGTTGACGAGCTCCCGAAGGGTCCCACGGGCAAGATCCTCAAGCGCGAGATCGAGGTGCCCGAGCAGGCGCCCACGGCCTCCGCCGGCTCGTAGGTAGGTGTTCCACCACGTGACGATCGCGGTCTCCGACCGCGACGCTTCAGAGCGCTTCTACGACCTCGTGCTCGCCACGCTCGGCGTCCACAAGGACCGGAGCGCCGAGGGCTACGCCGAGTGGGGCAGCTTCCGGGTCGCGCAAGCCGAGAACGACGACTCCGTGACCCGGCGGCTGCACATCGGGTTCACGGCGCCGAGCCGCGAGCACGTGGACGCGTTCTGGCGTGCCGGCACCGAGGCGGGCTACCGCGACGACGGCGCGCCCGGGCCGCGGCCGAAGTACGGCGAGGACTACTACGGGGGCTTCCTGCTCGACCCGGACGGCAACAGCGCCGAGGCCGCCCACCACGGGTCGATGCCCGGCGGCCGGCCGATCGACCACCTCTGGATCCGCGTGGCCGACGTGCAGGGCTCGCGCCGCTTCTACGAGACGATCGCCGGGGACGCGGGACTGGCGGTGAGCGAGCTCACACCGGAGCGGGTATCGGTCCGTGGGCGACAGCACGATGTCCCTCGTGTCCGGTGAGCCCAGCCGCAATGTCCACCTCGCTTCGCGGCCGCGTCGAGCCCACCGCGGACGACGGTCACAGCTCAGCAGCCTCCGGCTACCGTTCTCCGGCGCCGTCGGCGGCAAGAACAGCTCGGCGAGCGGGATGAGCGAGAGGCGACCTTCGACGGTGAGGTCATGCGACGGTCGAGCTCGTCCGCGGCATCCTGTTACCGGGTGGGCACCGCGTGACGGAGTCGGACCGTCAGCTAGCCTCCCGCGCCGGGTCATGGGCTCGCGACGGGGGTTCACCAGACGGAGGCTCTTCGAGGCCGGCGCCGGCGGCGCGGCCGCCCTCGGCATGGCCGCGTGCGGCGACGACTACTGGGAGCCGTCGACCCCGCACGCCTCCGACGCGCCCAACGTGGTGATGATCTTCACGGACTCCACGCGCGCCGACTACATCTCCTACTACAACGCGAGCTCGCGCGCCAAGACGCCCAACCTCGACGCGCTGGCGGGCGACTCGCTCACGTTCAACATGGCGGTGCCGGAGGCGATGCCCACCGGGCCGGCCCGCCGCGCGCTGCTCACGGGCGTGCGCTCGTTCCCGTTCCGCAACTACGTGCCCACCAAGGGCCTGCCGGTCGGGCCCGGCTGGATCCCGATCCCGGATCACCACCCGATCGTGACCGAGGTGCTGGGCGAGGCCGGGGTCGAGACGGCCTACTGCACCGACAACCCGTTCCTGATCGGCCCGCGCTTCGCCAACTTCCGCCAGACGCTCGACTGGGTCAAGCCGAGCTACTCGCAGGGCGCCTATCGCTTCCTCAACAAGCCCTTCAAGCGCCCGGCCACGCGCAGCACGATCGAGCGCTACCTGCTGCCGGAGCTGTCCGACAGCGTCGAGGTGGGGCGCCTGCGCGCGATGGCCGGCTGGAACTCGATCTACCGTGACAGCGACGGCGACTACCCCACCGCGCGCGTGATCCGCTCCGGCATGCGGCTGCTCGACGACCTGAAGGACTCGGGCAAGCCGTTCTTCCTCGGCGTCGACGCCTTCGACCCGCACGAGCCGCTCGACGCGCCGCGCGTCTACCAGACGCGCTTCGGCTCGGACCTGAAGGGCATCGAGCGCGAGGGCGTCTCGCCGATCCAGCCCTTCGAGACGCCCTACTCGTGGGTGATCGACGTGGACGTGGACGACGAGACGATCGAGCGCGTGCGCGACCTGTACGCCGCCGAGGTCGAGTTCGTCGACGAATGGGTGGGTCGGCTGATGAACGAGCTCGACCGCATGAAGCTGCTCGACGACACCGTGGTGATGTACATGTCGGACCACGGGCTGACGCTCGGCGAGCACGGCATCCTCGGCAAGCACGCGGCCCGGGCGCAGTGGCACATCTACCACGTGCCCTGCATGATGCGGCACCCGGAGGGCAAGGGGGCCGGCCAGTCGAGCGACTTCTTCGCCTCCACGCACGACTTTCCGCGCACGATCCTGTCGCTGATGGGAGTGCGCGCGCCGGGCCTGATGGCCGGCGAGGACCTCTCCGTCCTGTTCGACGGCGGCGAGCCGCCGCCGCGACCGCACTTCACGTCCTGCTACGACGACCACGTGCTGGCGGGCGACCGCGACTGGTTCCTGCTCGCCGACAGCGAGGGGATGCGCAAGCGGCTCTACGACAAGCGCGCCGACCCCACGGAGCTTCGGGACGTGGCGGCCGATAACCCCGAGGTCGTCGACCGGCTCTGGACGGTGCTCGAGGACGAGGCCGGCGGGACGCTGCCGCAGTTCGGCGCGAAGTCGCCCAAGGCGGTGATCGGGGGGTGAGGACCTGGAGCGGTCGAGACGCTGCTTCCCTGCGTCCTGAACCGAGGCGCCGCCGGCGCCGGCGTGCTCGGCCTGGGCGCCCTGCCCCGGGCGGCGGCGGCGCAGCCCGACGAGCAGTCCGGGCCGAACGCCGTGCTCGTGGTGCTGCCGCTCGTGCGCCAGGACCACGTGGACGCCTTCGAGGGCGGCTCGCCGGCGGACACGCCCAACCTGAACGACCTGGCGGGCGACTCGCTGCGCTTCGACCGCGCCGTACCCGAGTCGATGCCCGGCCTCCCCGCGCGACGCGCCCTGATCACCGGCACGCGCTCGTACCCGTTCCGCGACTGGAAGCGCACCGAGGGCCTCGCCGCGATCCCCGGCTTCAACCCGATCTGGGACCACCAGCCGGTGCTCACGGAGACGCTCCGACTGCACGACGTCGAGACCGCGTACGTGACCGACAACCCGATCCTGACCGGCCCGCGCTGGCCGGACGTGGTGCGCCCCCAGACGGGCGCCACCAGCGCGTCCGCCGAGCCCGGCATCGACTCCGACCTGCTGGCCGCGATCAAGCGGCAGACCGATGCCGCCAAGCGCACCTTCCGCACCGGCCTGCGCGAGCTCGAGCGCCTGGCCAAGGGCGACGGGCGCTTCTTCCTCGCGATCGACCCCTTCGATCCCGCGGAGGCCGCCTCGGCGCCGCCCGTCTACGTCAGGCCGCGCGAGGTGGAGGACGAGGGACTGGGCCCGATGAACGGGCGGGTCGTGGAGCTCGACTGGTCCGGCGACGACGAGCAGCGGGTGCGCGACGCATACAAGGGCCACGTGGAGGCCGTGGACGACGAGGTCGGGCGGCTGATGGACCAGCTCGAGGAGCTCGACCTGCTCGGCGACACGCTCGTCGTCGCGATCGGCGACCAGGGCATCGCGCTCGGCGATCACGACTTCCTCGGCATCGCCACGCCCACCTCGCACCGGCCCGCCTACGAGGTGCCGTTCCTGATCCGCCATCCCGAGGGCGAGGAGGGGGGCGACGACGTGGACTGGTACGCCGCCACCCACGACGTGGCGCCCACGATCCTCTCGTTCATGGGCGTGACGATCCCGGGCAAGATGGGCGGCGAGGACCTCACGGCGCTGTTCGACGACGTCGACGAGGAAGACCTCTACGACCGCCCCTTCAACATCACCGCCGTTGGGTCGAACATCATCGTCCAGGACAAGCGCTGGCTGATGGTCGCCGACCGCGAGGAGATCGAGCGGCGGATGTACGACGACGACGAAGAGGTCGAGGACGACATCACCCGCTTCGAGGACATTGCCAACGAGGACACCGGCAAGCTCACCGAGCTGTCGCTGGTGGCGCTGCTCGTGGCGGGTGGCACGCTGCCGGAGTTCGGCCCCGACGGCGCGCTGCGCCCGAGCGTCGAGCGCGGCGACGACGACACGGACTCGGACGGCATCCCGAACGACTTCGACGCCGTGGACAACGACGAGCCCGACGACGGCGCCGAGCCCGAGGACTTCGACTTCGACGGCCGCGTGCCGGAGGGCGGCGACCTCCCGACGAACGAGCGTACCCCCGAGCCGCGGGCACCGGAGCCGGCGCCGTGAGCGAGACCGCCGAGCGCAAGAACCCGTCGGCCGAGTTCCTCTACGCCAACAAGTGGCGGATCTTCGGCGTGATGATGATCGGCTGGGCGATGTCCCTGCTGGACGTCTCGATCGTGAACGTCTCGGTCCCCGAGCTCCAGGACGAGATGTCGACGGACATCGCGACGGTCACCTGGGTCATCAACGCCTACAACATCATCTTCGCGGTCCTGCTCGTGTCGATGGGACGGCTGGCGGATCAGTTCGGGCGCAAGCGCTTCTTCGTGATCGGCCTCATCGTCTTCACGATCGGCTCGGCGCTCTGCGCCGCCGCGTGGTCGGTCGAGTGGCTGATCGCGTTCCGCGTGATCCAGGGGGCGGGCGCCGGCATCCTCGCGCCGCTCGGCTTCGCGATGACCGTGCTCGTGTTCCCGCCCGAGCGGCGCGGCTTCGGCCTCGCGCTGATCGCCGTCGTGGCGCTCGTGTCGTCCGCGCTCGGGCCGGTGATCGGCGGCGCGCTCGTGGAGGTGGCGAGCTGGCACTGGATCTTCCTGATCAACATCCCCTTCGGGATCATCGGCGTGGTGCTCGCGCTGCGCTGGTGGCCCGAGACCTGGGACCTCAGCGCGGTGGGCAAGACGGTGGACGTGAAGGGCATGGCGCTGCTGGGCGGCGCCGTCTTCATGCTCACGGTCGCGCTCGTGGAGGCGAACCCGTTCGGCGGCGACCTGCCGCTCTGGCTCAGCCTCATGCAGGGCGCGATCCTGCTCGGCATCCTGTTCGTCTGGTGGGAGCGGCGCGCGCCCGACCCGATGATCCCTCCCGGGCTGCTGGCCAACCGCCAGTTCCGCAGCGCCAACATCGGCATGCTCTTCTTCGCCGCCGGCGCGCTCGGCTCGCTGCTGCTGCTCTCGCTGATGTTCGTGAACCTCTGGGGCTACACCCAGCTCGAGGCGGCGCTCGCCATCACGCCGATGCCGCTCTGCGGGCTGCTGGCCTGGCCGTTCATCGCGAAGGCCGCGGACTCGCGCCCGCCGGGCGAGCTGGCCAAGCCGGCGCTCGTGCTGATGGCGCTCGGGATGCTGATCGTGTCCTTCATGCCCTCGACCGCCGGCGACGCCTGGGCCTACCTGCGCGTGCTGCCCGGGCTGCTCCTGATCGGCGCCGGGATGGGGATCGGCTTCCCCGCGCTGAACGTGGGCGCGATGGGAGCGGTGTCCGGACCGGAGCTGGGCGTGGCCTCGGGCGTCCTCAACACCGCGCGGCAGCTCGGCGCCGCCATCGGCGTGGCCGTGCTGATCGCGACCTTCGGCGGCGCGCTCCACGCCCACATGTCGTGGTTCGCCGAGGACGAGATCGAGGACGTGGTCGGCGACTGGGAGATCCCGGCGCCGATCGCCGGCGGCGTGATCCAGGGCACGCTGCACGACTACACCGGCGGGACCACCGACCGCTTCGAGCCCGGCCCGGGCTTCGACGAGGAGATCATCGAGCAGACGGCCGGCGCCGCACGCGAGGGCTTCGCCTGGGCGTTCCGCCAGGCCGCGCTGCTGGTGCTGTCCGCGCTGCCACTCATGGGCGCGCTGCGGCGCACCCCCGCGCAGGCGCGGGCGGAGGCGATGGCCGCGATGCAGGCGGCCGGCGCGCCGCCGCCCGAGCGGGAGCCCGCCGGGGACGGCGACGGGGACGGCGCTCAGGCGCCCACACCGCAGCCGCGGCCGGCGTAGGGCGAGAGCTTCCGGCGCCGCTCAGGCTCGGACCGGCTCGCGGCCGCCCAGCCGCTCCTGGACGAAGTCCACGAGGCGCTGGGCGGACTGCTCGGGCGCCTCGCTCTCCGTCTCGAGCCGGAGCTCGGGCGCGAGCGGCTCCTCGTACGGATCGGAGACGCCGGTGAAGCTGGGGATCTCTCCCGCGCGCGCGCGCGCGTAGAGGCCCTTCACGTCCCGCTCCTCGCAGGCCTCGACCGACGCGTGCATGTAGACCTCGACGAAGCGCCCGCCCATGCGCGCGCGTGCCTCGTCGCGCACGGCGCGGTAGGGCGACACCGCGGCCACGAACGTGATCACGCCGTTGCGCGACAGCAGATCGGCGACCCAGGCGATCCGCCGGTTGTTGGTCTCGCGGTCCTCGCGGCTGAAGCCGAGCCCGGCGCAGAGATTCTGGCGGACGTCGTCGCCGTCGAGCACCTCCACGCGGTGGCCGAGGTCGCGCAGCCGGCCCGCGGCCAACCTGCCGACCGTCGACTTGCCGGAGCCCGACAGGCCGGTGAGCCAGAAGCAGAGGCCGCCGCCGTCGCGCGCCGGCGCGGCAAGCGTGCCGTGGCCGATCGGGCCGAGGTTGGGCTCGAGCCCGTGCAGCTCGTGCGCGCGGAAGCGGCTGAACAGCCGGTGCTCCGGCCCGTGGTAGTCGGACGAGCCGGTGGCGAGCAGGCCGAGCTCGGCGCAGCGCTCCGCCAGCAGGCGCGTCTGGCTCTCGGTGTGCGAGGGGTAGAAGATCTCCACGCCGTCGAGTCCCGCGGCGCGATAGCGCTCGATCGCGGCCAGCACCTCGTCGTCGCTCTCTATGTCCCAGAACGGATGCGCCCAGACGGCCACGCCGGCGGCGTCGTGGATCCAGCCGATCGCCTCCTCGACCGTCGGGTGGGTGCGCGCCACGTAGCCCGGCTTGCCCTGGATCAGGTAGGCCGGGATGAACGAGGACACGTCGTCGTGACCCTCCGCCGCGAGCCGCTCGGCGTTGGCCGGGTGCGCCAGCACGGCGGCCGCCAGATGCGGGCGGCCGACCGGCTTGCCGCCCTTCTTGCGCGCCTCGATCGGCGCGGGATCGATCTCGAAGCCGAGCTCGTTCAGGCGGGCGGCCATCGCGTCGGCGCGGCGCTCGCGATCGCCGCGCGCGTCGAGCAGGCGCTCCCCGAGCAGCGCGCTGCGGTGATCGATGCCGTAGCCGAGCACGTGCAGGTCCTCGTAGCGGCCGTCGACCGCGGAGATCTCGGTGGCGGGCACCACGCGCACGCCGTGCAGGGCCCCGGCGGCCAGCGCCTCGTCCACGCCGTCGACGGTGTCGTGGTCGGACAGCGCCAGCAGCTCGACGCCCGCGGCGGCGGCGTTCTCGACCACCTGGGCGGCCGGGAGCACCCCGTCGGAGTGCAGCGAATGGGACTGGAGATCGAAGCTCGGCGAGCTCACAGCGGCATGAGGATAGTCATCACTCCACCGGGATTCCGTGGCGCATGGTGTTCTCCGTGACCACGCGTGGCTCCACGAACTGCTGCAGGTAGTCGGGCCCGCCGGCCTTCGATCCGCTGCCCGAGCGGCGGTTGCCGCCGAACGGCTGGCGTCCGACCATGGCGCCGGTGATACCCCGGTTCACGTACAGGTTGCCCACGGGAACCCGGCCGCTGACGTACTCGATCGTGGCCGGGCTGCGCGAGAACAGGCCGCCGGTGAGCGCGAACGGCAGGCCGTCAACCAGGTCACAGGCGTGCTCGACCGAGCGCACCCGAGTGAGCGCCAGCAACGGGCCGAAGATCTCCTCGTTCACGACCGGTGAGTCGTCGGGCAGGTCGGCGGCCACGGTGGGCGGGCAGAACCAGCCCTCGGGCGGGATCTCGCTCGCCTGGGCCACGATCGCGTCGCCGGCAAGCTCCGTGTAGCGGCGCACGCGCTCCTGCGACTCCTCGTCGATCACCGGTGGCACCTCGGTGGCGAAGCTCTCCGCCTGGCCGACGTCGAGCACGCGCACCGCCCCGCCCATGCGCTCGAGCAGGGTGTCCGCGACAGCCTCGTGGGCGAGTACCCGGGCCGCGGCCGAGCACTTCTGGCCGGCATAGCCGAAGGCGGAGTGCACGAGCTCGGGCACGACCTCGTCGAGGTCGGCGTCCGAGTCCACGATCACGCAGTTCTTGCCACCCATCTCGGAGACCACCCGTTTGACGTGGCCCTGGTCGTCCGGCGTCTCGGCCGCCGCCCGCAGGATCTCGAGGCCGACCGCCCCCGACCCGGTGAAGGCGATCACGTGGACGCGCGGGTCGCGTACGAGCGCCGCGCCGGCCTCGCCGAAGCCGGGTACGAGGCCGAGCACATCGGCAGGCACGCCCGCCTGGTGAAGGATCTCCACCAGCTGCCCCGCGCTGCCCGGCGACTGCTCGGCCGGCTTCAGCACCGCGGCGTTGCCGGCCGCGAGCGCCGCGGCCGTCATCCCGCAGGGGATCGCGAGCGGGAAGTTCCAGGGCGAGATCACGGCGGCCACGCCGCGCGGCGCGTAGCGCATCGTGTTGCGCTCGCCGGGCACCTGCACGAGCTCCCGGCCGCGGTCGAGCTCGAGCGCCGCGCGCGCGTAGTACTCGAGGAAGTCGATCGCCTCGCAGACGTCGGCATCCGACTCCCGCCACGGCTTGGCGCACTCGCGCACCTGGAGCGCCGCCAGCTCGAGCCGGCGCTCGCGCATGAGCGCGGCGGCGCGGCGCAGGACCTCGGCCCGGTCGGCCGCCGAGCGCGCGCTCCAGTCGCGGAAGCCGCGGGTGGCCGCCTCGACCGCCGCGGCGGCCTCAGCGGGGCCGCCGCGCCCAGCGGTGGCCACGACCCGTCGCGGGGAGCCGGGATCGGTCGACTCGAAGCCGCCGCTCCCGCCGCGGTCGCCGCCGATCAGGATCGGGACCTCGAGCGGCAGTCGCCCGTCGAGCTCGCGCAGAGCCTCGAGAAGGGTCTCGCGCGCGCTCGCGCGGCGCAGCTCGAGGATCGGCTCGTTGCGGAAGCCGGAGGCCGGGGCCGCGACGGTCACGGCGCCGCAAGCAGCTCTTCGATCGGCACGCCGCGCTGCTGCTCGCCGAGGAACGACTCGTTCGACGTGTTCTCGAGCAAGCGCCGCACGAGGTAGGCCATGCCGGCCACCATATCCCCCACCGGGCAGTAGATCCGCACCCGCATTCCGTGATCGGCGAGCGCCGCGGCGAGCTCGTCGCCGAGCCCGCGCAGCACCTGGAGCTCGAGATCGCGGTCCTCGCGCCCGAGCTCGCGGCTGACGGCCACGGCGTGGGCGACCGAGCGCAGGTTGTGGGAGGCGATCGCGGGGCGCACGTGCGGCCAGGCCTCGAGCAGCTCGCGCGTGAGCCGCTCGAAGTTGCGATCGGAGTCGCGCTTCTCCTCGAACACCGGCGCCGTCCAGCCGTGCTGGCGCGCGTCCACCACCTCGTGGTCCCAGTAGGCGCCCTTCACCAGCCGGACCACGATCGGCTGGGTGCGGCCGCTCGCGCGCGCCCACTCGATCACCCGCGCGAGCTGCTCGGGCGACTCGCGCAGGTAGGCCTGGATCACCACGCCGGTGGACGGGCCGTCGCGCAGCTCGGGCTCCTCCAGCAGCTCGAACACGAGCGCGAACGTGGCCTCGAGCGTGTCCACGGACTCCATGTCGATGTGCAGGTGGGCGCCCAGCTCCTTGGCCCGCACGAGCAGCGGGCGCATCCGCCGCGCGGCGTCCTCGGCGCCGATCTCCGGCGCCTCCGGGCGCAGCAGCGGGCTGAGCGCGGAGACCTTCACCGACAGGTTCACCCGCGGGAGCGGCCCGAGCGAGTCGCGCTCGAGCACGGGCCGCTCCGGCCACGCCGGGGCGGCGGCCGCGAGCGTCTCCAGGGCGTCCAGGCAGCGCTCCGCGTAGCGGTCCGCCTCGGCCTGGGTCACGGTGGCCTCGCCGAGCAGGTCGAGCGACACCGCGGCGCCGTGCTCCCAGAGGTTGCGGATCGACTTGACGGCGGCCTTCGGGGTCTCGCCGACGATGAAGCGGTGCGCCATCCTGCGCACGCCGGTGGCCGCCGCCGCGCCGAGCGCCGTGCGGCCGGCCTTCGTCCCGGACATGCGCATGGCGGCCGCGATCGGCGGCGGGTGCTCGTCGACCTCGTCCAGGTAGTCGGTGAGGTGGCGGGCCAGGTCGTCGAGCGAGCGGCAGGCGGGCGTCACGTCGACGAACCGGAACAGCGCCGCTCGCAGCTCCGCGTCCTGTGAGGCGAGCTCCATGGCCTTCTGGTCGAGCGCTCGCAGCGGATGCCGCGACTTGCCGGGGAACGCCGAGTGGATCGAGCGCCCGACTCGTTGAAGCTCGGTCTCCGACACGGTCGAACCGTATCGCCTGGGGAGTGCCACGAATGGCCGCGCGCTGGCTAGTCTTGCGCGCCCATGGCGCGGCTCGTCCTCGGTCCCCTGCTCCGTTACGTCGGCGAGACGGACGCGGTGATCTGGGTCGAGACCGACGAGGCCTGCGAGGTCGAGGCGCTCGGCGCGCGGGCGCGCACGTTCTGCATCTGCGGCCACCACTACGCCCTCGTGTGCGCGCGAGATCTCGAGCCGTCCAGCTGGCACGAGTACGAGGTGAGCCTCGACGGCGAGCGCGTCTGGCCGCTCGAGAACTCGGAGTTCCCGCCCAGCGCCTTCCGCACCTATCCCATCGAGGATCCCCTGCAGGTGGCCTTCGGCTCCTGCCGGGTGGCCGCGCCTCATGTCCCACCGTTCTCGCTGCGCAAGGACGAGGACGAGCGGGGGCGCGAGATCGACGCCCTCTACACGCTCGCTCGACGCATGCGCGACGAGCCGCGCGAGCGCTGGCCGGACGCGCTCCTCATGCTCGGCGACCAGGTGTACGCGGACGAGGTGTCGCCCGCCACGCTCTCGTTCGTCGAGTCACGCCGCGATCCGGACGAGGGACCTGGCCGGCGCGTGGTCGACTACGAGGAGTACACGTGGCTCTACCGCGAGAGCTGGTCGGACCCGACGATCCGCTGGCTGCTGTCCACCGTGCCGACAGCGATGATCTTCGACGACCACGACGTGCACGACGACTGGAACATCTCCTCGTCCTGGCTCGAGGAGATGCGCAAGAACGAGTGGTGGCACGAGCACGTGATCGGGGCGCTGATGTCGTACTGGGTCTACCAGCACCTCGGCAACCTCTCGCCGGCCGCGCAGGAGGAGGACCCGGTGCTCCCGCGCGTTCGCGACTCCGAGGACGGCGAGCAGATCCTGCGGGCCTACGTGGAGGGGGCCGACCGCGAGGCCGCGAGCAGCCGCTGGAGCTACTGCCGCGATCTCGGGGGCACGCGCGTGATCGTGATCGACTCGCGCGCCGGACGCGTGCTCGACGAGGGCAAGCGCGACATGGTCGACGAGGCGGAGTGGGACTGGATCGTGGAGCAGGCGAGCGGCGACTACGACCACGTCCTGCTCGCGACCTCTCTTCCCTTCCTGCTCGGCCCGGGGATGCAGGAGCTCGAGGCCTGGAGCGAGGCGGTCGTGGGCGGCGCCTGGGGGGACGCCTGGGCGAGCCTCGCCGAGCGCCTGCGCCGCTCGGTCGACCTCGAGCACTGGGGCGCCTTCCAGCGCTCCTTCCACAAGATGGTCGAGCTGCAGCGGGCGGTCGGCTCGGGGGAGTGCGGAGAGGCCCCGGCGACGATCGTCACCCTGTCCGGGGACGTGCATCACGCCTACCTGTTCGAGATCGCCTTCCCGCGCGAGGCGGGCGTCGATAGCGCGGTCTACCAGGCCGTGTGCTCGCCCTACCGCAACCCGCTCGACGGGCGCGAGCGCAAGATCATCCGCTTCGGCATGTCGCGCCCGTTCCACGTGATCACGCGGGCGCTCGCGCGCGCGGCGGGGGTGAAGGATCCGGGGATCCGCTGGCGTCTCGCCGGCGACGGGCCCTGGTTCAACAACCAGGTCGCGACGCTCACGATCGAGGGCCGCCGGATGCGCATGCGGCTCGACAAGGCGGTGCCGGTGGACGAGGACAGCGCCAAGCTCGAATGCGTGCTCGACCGGCGCCTGGCGTAGCTTCTCCCCCCATGGACTACCCGGTCGAGAGCTTCAGCCCCGAGGAGCAGGCGCTCCTCCGCCCCCACTTCACGAACCTCGACCGGCCGGTGTTCGCGCTCGTGAACCTGCCCGAGACGGTCAAGGGCGCCATGTTCGCGCGCTACTCGCGCTACCAGGGCACGCTGCGGCGTATGTACCTCGACGAGTTCGCCGCCCACTCGACCGGCGAATCCGGAGCGGTCTTCGACGGCGACGAGGGCGAGCGCGCCCGCCAACTCTACGAACGCATCTTCCTCGGCTACGGCGACGACTCCGTGGCGCAGCTCGGCGGCGCGCACATCGCCTGCGAGTTCGTGTCGAACGTGATGACGAAGCTGCTCCAGCGCGGCCGCCTCGCCGCCTACCTCGAGCAGTCCACCCGCTACATCCCCTACGACAGCCCGATGGGCGAGGGCCTCGGCTACCGCTACTGGCGCCACCCCGAGCTCGGCCCGGAGTACGAGCGGACGATGGACGCGCTCTTCGGCGCCTATTCGGAGGCGCTGCCGCGCGTGCTCGCCTGGGCCGAGGAGCGCTTCCCGCGCGCGCCGGACCAGCCCGAGGCGGCGCACCGGGGCTCGCTCAGGGCCAAGGCGCTCGACCTGCTCCGCGGGCTGCTCCCGGCATCCTCGCTCTCGCACATGGGCATGTTCGGCACCGGCCAGGCCTACGAGCAGCTGCTGCTGCGCCTGTACGCCTCGCCGCTCCCCGAGGCGCGCGACTTCGCCGACATGATCCTCGCGGAGCTCAAGGTCGTGATGCCGAGCTTCGTGGCCCGCGTGGAGCGCCCCGATCGCGGCGGCGAGTGGATCTCCTACCTCGAGCAGCGGGAGGAGCACGCGGAGCGCTGGACGCGCCGGCTGGGCCTCGATCGCGAGCCGCGCGGCGAGCCCGAGGGACCGGCGGTGCGGCTGCTCTCGGTGGAGGGTGGCGAGGAGCAGCTGCTCGCCGCGCTCCTGTTCGAGTCGGCCGCCTGCCCCGAGGAGGAGGCGCGCGCGGCGATCGGCGCTTTGCCGCCGGACGAGCGCGCAACCATGCTCGCCGAGCTGGTGGGCGAGCGGCGCAACCGGCGCCACCGGCCGGGGCGCGGCTTCGAGGCGCTCCGCTACCGCTTCCAGGTGGTGTCCGACTACGGCGCCTTCCGCGACCTCCAGCGCCACCGCATGCTCACCATCCAGTGGCAGACGCTCGGTCCCGAGCTGGGCGCGGGCGTGCCCGAGGAGCTCGAGAGCGCGGGGGTGGCGGACGCCTACCGCGAGGGCCTCGAGCGCTCACGCGCGGAGCACGCCCGGATCGTGGCGCTGGGCCGGCCCGAGCTGGCGCCCTACGCGCTCTGCCTCGGCTACCGGATCCGCTACGTGCTCGACATGAACGCCCGCGAGGCGATGCACCTGATCGAGCTGCGCTCCGGGCGTGAGGGGCATCCCAGCTACCGGGCCGTGGCCCATGCCCTGCATGCGGAGATCGCGCGCGTTCACCCCGCGGTGGCCGCCGCGATGAGCTTCGTCGACAGCGACACCGAGCCGCGCCTCGAACGCATCCTGAGCGAGATCAGGGCGCACGCCAAGCACGCCTCACGCGCCTGACCCGGCCGCGGCGCGGGGGTACCGAAACTCTCGCTGCGCACAACGGTTTAGAGGGGCACCCACCACCACAAGGAGGATGCCCCTTGAGCCAGCGTAGCAACAGGCTCCTGCTCGGCCTCACGGCTGTGGCAGCACTCTCGCTCGTGATCGCGTCGGTCGCCATGGCCGCCGTGATCATCGGGGACAACGGTCCGAACGTGCTCAACTGGCACGGAACGGGCGGACCTCGTCCGCGCCAAGGGCGGGGACGACACGGTCACGGCGCTCGCGGGCCGCGACCGCGTGCTCGCCGGGCGCGGCAACGACACCGTGGACGCCGGCGCCGGCCGCGACTTCGTTCGCGGCGGACAGGACAACGACACCATCAACGGGGGCGACGGCCCCGGCGGCCGCCGGGGAGACCTGCTCCACGGCAACGCCGGCAACGACGCGATCGACGGCGGCGGCGGCTTCGACCTGATCACCGGCAACGCCGGCGCCGACCAGATCACCGGCGGCGCGGGCTGCGACCGCGTGTTCGCGGGTCCGGACGACGACGTGATCGACGGCGGCGCGGGCTTCTCGTTCAGGAGGTTCCGCTGCGAGCGGCTGCACGGCGGTCTCGGCAACGACTCGTCGAGCGGCGGCGCGGGCCGCGACTTCATGTCGGGCGGCCAGGGTGACGACATCCAGAGCGGCGGAGGCGCGACCGACAAGATCTTCGCCAACCGCGGCCGCGACCGGTCGGATGGCGGCGACGGTCCCGACGTGCTCTGGGCGCTGGCCCGGGCGGACGTGGCCGCGATCGGCGATCCCGAGGGCGACGAGCTCACGGGCGGCGCCGGCCGTGACCGCTTCCTCGTCCGCGACGGGGAGGTCGACCTCGTGCACTGCGGCCCCGGCGCGGATCTCGTGATCAGCGACCAGTTCGACGTGCTCGACGCCGACTGCGAGTTCGAGCGCCAGAGCGACATCACCTCGCTCGACCAGGTCGAGGACGGCGAGGAGAACCAGACCGAGAATCCCGACGAGGATCGGGACGAGGGGTAGGAAAGCGGCATCGCTCCGGCACGGGCCGAGCCCGCGCCCTCGCGCAAGACGCACAGGTCACGGCGCGTGAGCTACTCTCGCGCGCCGTGGCCTCGCCCCTGTTGCACGACGTCCGCGTAGCGCCTTCGATCCTCGCCGCCGACTTCGCGCGCCTCGGCGCGCAGGTCGAGGCGGTGATGGACGCAGGCGCCCGCGTGATCCACGTGGACGTGATGGACGGGCACTTCGTCCCGCCGATCTCGATCGGCGCGATGATCGTCGACGCCCTGGCCGAGCTCGTGCACGGGCGCGGCGGGATCCTCGACGTGCACCTGATGGTCGAGCGCCCCGAGCGGCGCGTCGAGGAGTTCGCGGCCGCGGGCGCCGACACGCTGATCGTGCACTGGGAGGCCACGCCGCACGTGCACTACGCGCTCCAGGCCGTGCGTGAGGCCGACCTCGACGCCGGGCTCGCGCTCAACCCGGCCACGCCGGCGGACGTGGTGGCGGGGCTGACCGAGATGGTCGACCACGTGCTCTGCATGACCGTGAACCCCGGCTGGGGCGGCCAGCCCTATATCGAGAGCTCGACCGCGAAGGTCGCGCGGCTGCGCGAGCTGCTCGGGCCGGGGGTCCCGATCGAGGTGGACGGCGGCATCGACGTCGGCACGGCGCCCGGCGCGGCCGCCGCGGGCGCGACGCTCTTCGTCGCCGGCTCCTCGATCTTCGGCGCCGAGGACCCGGGTGCCGCGTACGCCGAGATCGCCGCGGCGGTCGGCGCGGTCTGAGGGTTCGCCTCTAGAGGAGCCGGCCCTCGAGCCGGGGGCTGGTTCCCGTCACGCGGCAGCGGCTGACGCGGTCGAGCTGGGCGGGAGCCATCTCCAGGTGCACGTGGGGGTCGAGCAGGCCGTTGTCCGTGTCGGTGAACGGCCAGGCATACCCGCGGCCGTAGATGACCGCGTCGGCCGTGTTGAGGCACTCGACGGTCACGCGCTCCCGGCCCCCCGCCGTCTCCGCCACGTTCAGCTCGGGATCCTCGACGTAGACGACGATCTCGGGGACTCCGGGCGCACGCTCGACCTTGATGCTCGCGGTGTCGGGCTCGTCGCTCTCCTCACCGCCGCCGCTCGCGAGCGCCAGCACCACGAGCGGCACCGCCACGGCAACGAGCACCGCGACCAGGGTCCAGAGGATGCGCGACCCACCCTCCACGGGCGCTCAGCGACGTTTCTTGCGCTTGCGCGAGCTCGGCCGCTCGGGCACCTCCTCGGGCTCACTCGGCTCCGAGGGATCGAGCAGCGACTCTCCCTTCTCCTCCTCCGCCTCGCGCTCTGGCGTTGGCTCGAGCCCGCGCCGCTGCGCGGGCGTCGGCCAGGGCTCGGCCTCGCCGGTTTCCCATGCCGGACCGCGCCCGCCGGGCCAGTTGCCGAGATAGAGCGCGCCCACGGCGCCGAGCCAGAAGGCCTGGACGATGACCGGCACCAGCGGGACCAGCTGCAGGACGAGCAGGGCTCCCGCGATCACTCCGAGGATGCCCATGAACGGGCTGAGAAGCCCAACGCGCCGCGCCCGCAGTGGCAGCATCACATACAGGAAGGCGACGGCGATCGAGCCCGCGAACGAGAGCCCGAAAACCACCACGTTCGGGTCCTCGCTCACCAGGTCGTCGGCGCGGTCGTCGCCCGCCTGCCCGCGGATCACCTCACCGGACGCGAACTCGTCGGCCAGGTCGATGCGGTCGAACGTGCCGAGCAGGGCCGAGAGCGCGTACAGGATCGGGCCGATCAGAACCAGGTAGACGAACCAGTGCGGCATACCCGCCCCGCGCGCGACCGAGGCTCGGAACAGGTAGAGGAACACGGGGGCCAGCAGCAGCCCGCCGAGCGCCTGCACCACGCCCGAGCCGAGGAACAGGCCCGACCGCTCGTCGACCGAGAGCAGGAAGTCCGGCAACCCCTCGACCCCGGGGCGGTCGTCGAGGACCGCCTGGAACATCAGCACGTTCGCCAGCAGGAACGCCCCCGCCAGGAACGCGCTGAAGGCGGCCGGACGCGACCACTGGGCCTCCCAGTCGAGCTGCTCCTGCTTCGTCACGGGGCCTTGGGAGGAGGGGTGCGCTCGCGGGACGGGCGCGGCGGGTAGTACTCGACATCGTCCGGCTCCACGATCCGCGACACGCGCTCGCCGACCGCGAGCACGGCGTCGAGCGCCGGCGCCATCAGGCGAATCACGCTCTCCACACGACGGCGCGTGCGCAGCTGTCCGGGTGTCATCGGGGGCATCGCCGCGTCAGCCGCCGCGCTGGTGGAAGTAGAACTCGGGAAGCGCGGCCTTGGCGACCTCCGCGGTGATCTGCTGCGCCTGGTGCAGGTCGCCGGCGCGGACCGCGAGGTCGTCGATCGTCACGATCCCGACCAGGTCCTCGCCGCTCGTAACGGGCAGGCGCCGGATCCGGTGGTTGATCATCAGCGCGACGGCCTCCTCGAGGTCCATCTCGATCTCACCGCTCACGAGGGGCCGGGAGGCGTGATCGCCCGCGCTCGCGGCGGCCTCCACCTCGTCGGCCACGACGGCGATCGCCAGGTCGCGGTCGGTGATCACCCCCACGGGCCGGCCGCCGTCGCAGATCACGACCGAGCCGACGTTGCGGTCACGCATCAGCTCGCCCACGCGTCGCAGGCTCTCCCCGGTCTCGGCGGTCACCACGCCGTGGGTCATCACCTCGGAGATGTGCACGGGGCGACTGTATCGTGCCGCTGGTGAGCGTCGTCCTCTACGGCGCGACCGGCTACACCGGCCGCCTGGTCGCGCACGAGCTGGCCAGGCGGGGGCTCGACCGGGTGCTGAGCGGGCGCGACCCCGCAAGCTCGCGCGGCTCGCCGACGAGCACCGCGTGCCGGTGCGCGCCGTCCCGCTCGACGATCCGGAGGGACTCCGTTCCCTGCTCGAGGACGCCCGGGTCGTGATCAACTGCGCGGGCCCGTTCACCCTGGCGGCTCGACCGGCCGCGCCGTCGTGCGCGGCTCTGACGATCGAGGGCCGGCACGCCATCACCTGTGCACACCGCCCTGGGCGATCACGGCGTGAGCTGGGAGCGGAGGGCGCCGCCTGAGCGCGAGCCCGGCCCCGGCCGCCGTCCCCTACCCTTCGGGCATGTCCTCAGAAGACCCCTTCGGCGGCCTCTTCGGCGACCCGGATGAGCTGCGCCGGCGCATGGAGCAGTTCGCCGAGCAGATGCAGGGAGCGCAGAAGGTGGCGTGGGCTGACAACGCGATCAAGCTCGCCGTCGAGATGACCGTCGCCGGCCTCACCCGCATGAACCTCCAGGGCAACGCCGAGCAGCAGGCGAGCGACCTGCTCCAGGCGATGCGCCTGATCTTCCCCGAGGCAGTGATCCTCGTGCGCGAGGCGCGCGAGGGGTTCGGCACCTAGCTCGACGCGTCCCCGGGGGCCGGCTCCGCGGGAGCCCCGCGCGCCCGCTCGGCCTCGCGGTCCTCGCGGCCCAGCGCGATGACCTCCTTGAAGCTGCGCACCCGGAAGATGAACACGAGCGCGGTGAAGCCCAGCCCGAAGGTGAGCGCGCCGATCGCTATCTGCTGGCCGACCGAGTAGGAGGCCACGACCGATCCCGCCGCGGTGCCGGCGAACACCTTCGCCAGCAGCGCCTGCTGCACGCCGGCGCCCTGGGGCGTGAACGGCACCGCCGCCGAGACCGCGTTCACGCCCAGCACGAGCAGCACGTTCTCGACCGAGCCGCCCACGTTGAAGGCCTCGAGCAGCATCCAGAACGCCGCGAAGCGAAAGCACCAGCCGCCGAACTGCACCGCGAACACCTCGCGGAAGTAGCGGCGCCGGTCCTGGAGGATCGTGAGCCCCTGGCGCACCCGCTCCCAGAACGCCTTGACCCGGACGCTAAGCAACGCGAAGGCGATCATGCCGCCGACCGCGAGGACGGTCAGCAGGAACAGCGTGAAGCGCGGGTGCTGCGCGAGGTAGGAGAGGTCGAACGCGTTCAGCTTGGCGAAGTCGGGCGGCTTGGGGAACACGCCCTGGGTGAAGGCGAAGATCAAGATCAGCGAGCCCATCGCGATGTCGAAGCCGAGCTCGACCACGAACGTGGCGGCCACCGCGGGGTAGCTCGAGTGCGGCACGGAGGTCTTCACGAGGAACAGCCGCACGACGTCGCCGCCACGCGCCGGGATCACCGCGTTGAACCCGTAGCCGGCGAAGTAGGCGCCCCAGATCTCGCGGAAGGGAATCCGCTCGGTGGGGTAGGCCGCCCGGAGGATGTTGAAGCTCGCCCGGGCGCGCAGCGTCAGGTACGCGGTGAAGAGCGCGAGCGCGAGCAGCAGCGGCAGCAGGCGAACCGACGCGAGGTTCGAGAAGAACTCGTCGACGGCGTCGAAGAAGGAGTCGAACGAGTCGCCGATCGTGGCTGCCTGCATGACCTACGCGGCGAGCGTGGCCAGCACCTGCTCGTCGTGCTCCTTCGGCTTCACCTTGCGCAGCACGGTGGCCACGCGCCCCTCGGCGTCGACCACGAAGGTCGTGCGCTCGGCTCCCCAGTACGTCTTCCCGTACATCGACTTCTCGACCCAGACCCCGTACGCCTCGCATACGGCGTGGTCCTCGTCGGCGAGCAGCGTGAAGCCCAGCGACTGCTTGTCGTGGAACTTCTTCACCCGCCTGACCGGGTCGGGCGACACGCCGAGCACCACCGCGTCGGCTTCCTCGTAGTCGGGCAGGTGGTCGCGGACGCCGCATGCCTGGGTGGTGCAGCCGGGCGTGTCGGCCTTGGGGTAGAAGTAGAGGACCACCCGCCGCCCGCGCAGCGAGGACAGCGCGACCGGCTCGCCGTCCTGGTTCGGCAGCTCGAACTCGGGTGCCGCGTCTCCCCGCTCGATCACTTGAGCAATCGTGACAGGCGCCGGTCTTTGAGAACGCGGCCGCCCGTCTGCTCCTCGGGGCAGTAGCACATCACGTAGTCCTTGAAGTGGATCGCCTCGATGCGGGTGCCACAACGCGGGCAGTCCTCGCCGGCGCGGCGGTGGACCTGGAGCGGCATCGGCAGCTTGTCCGGGATCGTGTCCTCGATCACCCGCTCGTAGTGCTCGAGCGCCCCGCCCAGCACGTCGTCGCAGGCGCGGCGGAGCTCCTCGAGCTGCTCGCCGCTGAGATCGGAGCCCTTCTGAAAGGGCGACAGGCGCGAGGTCCAGAGCAGCTCGTCGACCCACGAGCGGCCAATGCCGGCGATCGTGCGCTGGTCGCGCAGAAGCGGGTGGAGGTGGCGCGGCTGGCCGACGAGCCCCGCGAACTCGTCCGCCGGCGGCGCCGGGAAGGCGTCCGGCCCGAGCGTGGCCACAGCGTCGTCGGAGGCGACCTCGCCGGAGCGCAGCAGCTTGGCCCAGGCGCGCTGCTGGGTGCCGAACTCGCGCAGGCGCAGCTCGCGGCCGTCCTCGATCCGTACGAGCACGCGCGAGGCGCGGTCGCGCAGCGAGGCCCGCTTGTCGAACAGCTGCAGGCGGCCGGCCGACATCAGGTGGACCAGCAGCGTGAGCTCGCCGCTGTCGACGGCGAGCATCTTGCCGATGCGCCGAACGCCGGCGATCTCCCCGCCCGCGAGCGCGTCGAGCGGCGGGTCGAAGGTCTTGAGCGCCACCAGCCCGGGCGCCAACGCCGACTCGATGCGGGCGCCCGCAAGCTGGCCGTTCAGGCGGCGGGCGGCGATCTCGACCTCGGGCAGCTCGGGCATGAGCGACGAAGACTAGGGGCGAGCTACGCTGCCGGAATGCGCATCGCCGTGGCCGCCGACGAGCTCACCGGGGTCGCCGAGGCCGTGGTCGACGAGCTCCGGCGGCGCGGACACGAACCGGTCGTACACGGCGCGCTGAACGACGCCGAGCGCGACGACTGGGCCTGGGCCAGCGAGGCGGCGGCGCGCGACGTGGTGGAGGGCCGCGCCGACCAGGGCATCGTCTGCTGCTGGACGGGAACCGGCGCCTCGATCGCCGCCAACAAGGTGGCGGGCGTGCGCGCCGCGCTCTGCGGCGACGCCGAGACCGCCCGCGGCGCCCGCCGCTGGAACGACGCCAACGTGCTCGCGCTCTCGTTGCGCGCCACGAGCCCCGCCCTGCTCGAGGAGATCCTGGACGGCTGGTTCGAGGCGGCGCCGAGCGAGGACGCCGACGACGTGGCGAACGTGCGCCACCTCGGGGAGATCGAAGGCTCGCGGGCACCGCCCGCTCGCGGTTGAGATCAGCTGACGCCGGACGCCAGGCTCAGCGCCCGAGCGCCAGGCGCGCTGAGAGCCCGCGCAGGCGCCCCTTGCGGGCAAGCGCGGCGTAGCGGCCCGGCTCGGCCAAGCTAAGCCGCACGGTCGCGCGGCCGCGGCCGTCGGTGCGTGTCCGGCCGCTCGCGATCGACACGGACGCTCCCTTCACGGGCTCGCCGCGGCGCGTGACGAGCACCGAGACACGCGAGCGGGCGGTCGCGGTCGCTCTCACCTTCAGCCCCGGCCGGCCGCTCGCGCGGGCGAAGTGAAGCAACCCCACCTCCGGCCCGAAGCTGGGATTGCTCGCCACGAGCGGGGCGATCAACCAGTGGAGCTCGCCGTTCAGCAGGCGCAGGGTGTGCAGGCCCTCCGCCTCGCCGGCGACGTTCCGCAGCTCGAGCTCGAGCCGGCGGCCACCGGTGGCGGTGTCGACAGACCACACCTGATAGGTCGTGCCGCTCGCTCCGGCGAGCAGCAGCCGGCCGCGGTGGAACGCGGCCCCGGTCACGCCGCTCGGCGGCACCGCACCGATCAGCCGGCGGACCGCCCGGATCGGCGGTGCCGCGGGCGCGGCGTTCGCGGCGTTCACGTCCGCGGCGCGGTAGGCGAGCAGGTCGGGCCCGCTCGAGGTCCAGAGCAGCTCTCCGTCCGGCGAGGCCTCCACCCACATCGCCTTGGCGATCTCCGCGGGATCGAGCTTCACGTAGTAGCGGAACGCGAGCGTGTCCGGGTCCGCCGCCGCGATGGCGCCGGTGCCGCACGTGTTGCCTCCGTTGGGGCCGCCCGGCTGGTAGCACTCGAGCGGCAGGAGCAGGCGCCCGCCCTCGGCGCGGTCGTAGGAGATGTCGCCGACGTGGTTGTAGCCCTCGGTCGCCAGCACGGACGCCGGGATCGCCGGGTCGAGCGCGGTCACCTGGCTCAGCGACGAGCGCGTCCGGTAGGTGCCCTGGACCGGACCGCTGAAGAGGAGCGAGCCGCCGGGCGCAGAGGTCACGCCCTGCCAGTAGGAGATCGGCACCGAGGTGTAGCCGGTTAGGAGCCAGCGCCCGGGGTCACGCGCCGCGGCGGGCGCGGCGCAGACCGCGAGCACCGCGGCGGTCGCGACCAGGCAGCGCGCGATCACCTAGCCGACGGTGGCCGAGGTGCGGGCGACCGACTTCTTGTCGAAGTCGTCCGTGAACGTGACCGTCCCGCGGTAGGAGCCGTCCTCCAGCCGCGCGAACGGAATCGAGTGAGCGCCGGGCCGCAGGCGTCGCTTCGTGACGGAGCGGCGGTCCGCGCCGCTGAGCTTGGCCACCACCCGCGCCGGCTCGCGGAGCGTGAACTTGAAGGTGATCCTGTTGCCCCTGACCACCCGCCGGAAGCGCGAGTACGAGCGCGCGTAGCGGTCGCTGCCGACCGTGACCGTGCCGTTCATGAAGGTCTGATGCGGGATGCAGATATAGCTGTAGCGGCCCGGCGTGGTGAAGGTGTGGGCGTAGGTCGTGCCGGCCTGGTTCGTCTCGTTGTTCGGTCCAGCCGAGTTCCAGGACTCCGCCTGACCCTGGTCGGCCGTGGTGGTGTGACCGGACGCCTCGAAGCTCCAGGTCACCGTGTCGCCCACGGTCGACGGCGAGGTTCTTCTCGATGAACTCGAAGTCGATCACGCGCACGGTCGCGTCCGCGGCCAGCGCCGGGGAGGCGAGCGCGAGGGGGGTGAGCACGGCAAGGGGGAGCAGCAGGCGTCGGGGTCGCATCAGGTGGAGGGTAGTGTTCGCGCGCCAATGGCCCAGCTCGACGTGGTGGACACGCCCCAGGAGGCGGCTGAGCTCGAGCTCCCAGCGCTTGTCGTCCGCCGGCCGCTCGAGGCCTTCTTGGACGCAGGCGGCATCGGCGCCGGCCGACTCGAGGTCGAGCGGATCGGCGAGGGGCATTCGAACATCACCTTCCTGGTACGGCGCGGCGACACCCGGGTGGTGCTCCGCCGCCCGCCCCGGCCTCCGCTGCCGCCGTCCGCACACGACGTGCTGCGCGAGGCACGCCTGCTGCGCGCGCTCGAGGGCACGCCGGTACGCGTGCCGCGGGTGCTCGCGAGCTGCGACGACGAGTCCGTGCTGGGCGTTCCCTTCTACGTGATGGAGGAGATGCACGGCAGCGTGATCACGAGCGACATCCCCACCGCGCTCGACGAGCCCGGCGAGCGGCGACGCCTGAGCGAGGAGCTGGTGGACCGGCTGGTCGAGATCCACTCGGTGGACTGGCGCGCCTGCGGGCTCGAGGGATACGGCAAGCCGAGCGGCTATCTCGAACGGCAGCTGCGCCGCTTCGGCGGGCTCTGGGAGCACAACAGGACCCGCGACCTGCCGGTTGTGGAGGAGGTCGGCGGCTGGCTTCGGGCGAACATGCCGGACTCGCCGCCCTCCACGATCGTGCACGGCGACTACCGGCTCGGCAACGTGATGGTCGCCGACACCGCCCCGGCGCGGCTCGTGGCGATCTTCGACTGGGAGCTCTCGACGATCGGCGACCCGCTGGCGGACCTCGGCTACTTCACGATCACGTGGGCGCAGGCTGACGATCCCGCGGACGTGTCGTTCTCGAGTCTCTCGGCGGCCACGCGGCGCGAGGGCTTCATGACGCGCGAGGAGCTGATCGCCCGCTACGAGGAGCGAAGCGGCCGCTCCATGTCGGCCCTGAACTGGTACCAGGCGCTCGCGATGTGGAAGGCCGCGGTGTTCATGGAGGGCAACTACAAGCGCTTCACGATGGGCGCGTCCGACGACCCCTACCTCGCGCTCTTCGACGAGGGCGTGCCGGCGCTCGCCGAGAAGGCGCGCGAGGTGGCGCTCTCCTAGATCCCCGGCAACTTCTTCAGCAGGCCCTGAAGAGCGGCGATCGACTCGCTCACCAGCGCGAGCGATCGCTCGAGGCTCTCGGCGGTGTCGTCCAGGTCGGTCAGCTCCTTGTGCAGCGGCTCGAGCCAGGCCCGCAGCCCGGCGACCTCCTCGCGCAGCTGCCTGATCTGCTCGGAGAGCTCGTCCTCGACGCGCGGCAGCTCGCTCACCCCGCGCGCCAGCGCCGCGAGGTCGCCCTCGTGGTCCGCCAGCTCCCGCAGCGCCTGCGCGACCGTGCGGAGGTCCTCGATCGCCTGCATCGCGAGCTTGGGCGGGAGCGTGAGTGGTCCGAGCATCGGCGAGAGTCTGCCAGGCTCTCCGAGCATGCTCCTCGTGCTCTGGGACGTCGACGGCACCCTCGTCCACACCGCGGGCCACGGGCGCTATGCCTTCGAGGAGGCCTTCGAGCGCGTGGTCGGCCGGCCCTACGAGGGCGAGGCCTCGTACGCCGGGCGCACCGACCACCAGATCGCGCTCGCGATGCTGAACGGGGAGCGCGACCACCTTCCGCGCGTGCTCGAGGAGCTGGCCGAGGCGCTCGAGGCGCGTCGCGAGGCGGTGGCGCGCGAGGGGCGCGCCTACCCGGGCGTGGCCGAGACGCTCGAGGCGCTCCACCGGCGCGACGACGTGATCAACGCGCTCCTGACAGGGAACATCGAGGCCAACGCGGCGCTCAAGGTGAGCGCCTTCGGCCTCGAGCGCTGGCTCGACCTCGAGGTGGGCGCCTACGGGTCGGACCCGCACGAGGAGCGCTACGAGCTGGTGGCGATCGCCCGCGAGCGGGCGACGGCGAAGTACGGCGAGACGACCGGGGCGGTGCTGGTAGGGGACACGCCGCTCGACGTGCTCGCGGCCCGGGAGGCCGGGGCGCGGGCGGTGGCCGTGGCCACCGGCTTCGCCGACCTCGACGAGCTGCGCGGGTCGGGGCCGAACGCGCTGCTGTCGGACCTGCGCGACACCGCGGCGGCGGTGCGCGCGATCACGGGCGAGTGATCAGGCCTTCCACTTGACCGAGCAGCCCACCGGCTCGGTCTCCGGGCGGGCCACCTCCTGGCCGCCGAGCACCGCGTCGAGCGCCTCGCGCAGCCAGGCGGCGCCCAGGCTCGGGTCGCCGTGATCGGCATCCGGCGCACCCCGGTAGCGCACGCGGCCCTCGGCGTCGAGCACGAACAGGTCCGGGGTCGTGCGGGCGCCGAACGAGCGCGCCACGTCCTGCGACTCGTCGCGGAGATAGGGCATCGGCCAGTCCTCGGCCGCAACGCGCTCCCTCATCGCGTCGAACGAGTCGCGCGGGTAGCGCTCGGCGTCGTTGGGGTTGATCGCCAGGAAGCGCACGTCCGGGTAGTCGCGCGCGGCCTGGGCGATGCGGTCGTGCCAGGCGAGCGCGTACGGGCAGTGGTTGCAGGTGAACACCACCACCGTCGGCCCCTCGGCCGCGTGGCGCGCCCCGTCGGTGGCCGGGAGCTCGAAGGCCGGTGCCTGGTCGCCGATCGAGAGGCTCATAGGGCCCGTCTTACCGCATCGCGGACATCGGCGGGGTCAGGCGTCGGGGACGGGCGGCCATCGCGCAGCCGGTACACCCGGCAGGCGAGCCCGACCGGCTCCTCGTCGGCCGGCACCACGTCACGCCCGTCCACCAGGATCGTGGGCGAGCCAAGGAAGCGCTCGCGCTCCGCCTGCTCGTCGCTGTCGATGTGGCGCTGCTCGACCACGTCGGGGTCGAGGCCCTCGGAGCGGAGCACCTCGCGCAGCTCGCGGAGCGCCTGCGGATGGGACGGGCAGCCGTCCCACCAGAGCAGCTCAACCCTCATGCACCTCGACTCGCTCGATCTTCGCGTCCTCGACCGGCCGGTCACCGGCCCCGGTCTCGAGGCCCTCGATCGCGTCCACCGCGTCCATGCCGGAGGCCACCTGGCCGAAGACGGTGTGCTTGCCGTCGAGCCAGGGGGCGGCGTCGGTGGTGACGATGAAGAACTGGCTGCCGTTGGTGTTCGGCCCGCGATTGGCCATCGCGAGAGCCCCGCGCACGATCTTGTGCTCGTTGAACTCGTCCTCGAACTCGTAGCCGGGGCCGCCCGTGCCGGTGCCCTGCGGGCAGCCGCCCTGGATCATGAAGTCGCGGATCACGCGGTGGAAGATGAGCCCGTCGTAGTAGCCGTCCCCCGAGAGCTTCACGAAGTTCTCCACCGTCTTGGGCGCCGCGTCCTCGAAGAGCTCGAGCTCGATCGGGCCGTGGTTCGTGTGCATCGTCGCCTTGCTCATCGTCTCTTCGTCACCTCCAGCCGGAGCTCCGCGCCCCGGACTCGATTTCCGCTCACCTTGTCCGCCACCTCCTGCGCGCGCCCGGCGGGCACCTCCACGAAGCTGAAGCGCTCCAGCACCCGCACGTTGCGCACGTCGTCGTTCTCGAGATGGGTGTTGTCGACCACCGCGCCCACCACGTCGGCGGGCTCGATTCCCGCCGAGCGCCCGGCGCCCACGATCAGCTTCGCGTACGCCACGCCGTCGCGCTCGTGGGGCTTGGTGTGGCGCGGGCGGCGCGCCTCGCGCTCGCGCGGCTTGCGCGGCTCCGCCGGGGCCGCCGCGCCGTTGCCGGCGCTCGTCCAGTCCTCGATCTCGGTCTTGGCGTGCCGCCTGATCGCCTCGAGCTCGCGCCGCTGCCGCGGCGTGATGATCGTGATCGCCCGGCCCGACTCGCCGGCCCGGCCCGTTCGCCCGATGCGGTGCACGTAGATGTCCGGCGAGTTCGGCACGTCGTAGTTCACGATGTGCGAGACCCCCCTGATGTCGAGCCCGCGCGCGGCGACGTCCGTGGCCACCAGCAGGCGCTCGCGGCCGTCCTTGAAGGCGATCATCACGCCGTCGCGCTGGCCCTGGGTCATGTCGCCGTGCAGCGTCTTGGCGCGGACCCCGGCGTCGCCGAGCCGGCGCGCCAGCCGGTCGACGCCGATCTTCGTGCGCACGAAGACGATCGCCTGGTCGGGGCGCTCGCGCTGCAGCACGTTCACGAGAGCATCGGGCTTCTCGCGGTCGGGCACCTCGACGAAGTACTGGTCGACCGTGTCGATCGTGAGCGTGGCGGCGCGCACCTTGACCCAGACCGGGTCGTGCATGAAGGTGTCCGCCAAGCGGCGGATCTCCGGGGGCACGGTCGCGCTGAAGAGCGCGGTCTGGCGGCCCATCGGGCAACGCCTGAGGATCTCCTCCACGTCCTCGAGGAAGCCGAGGTCGAGCATCTCGTCGGCCTCGTCGAGCACCACGTAGCGGGACTGGTCGAGGAACAGGTGATGGCGCCCGATCATGTCCATCACGCGCCCGACGGTGCCCACCACGATCTGCGCGTCCTTGAGTCGCACGGCCTGCTCGCGGATCGGCGCGCCCCCGAACACCGCGACCACCTCCACGCCCCGGGGCTCGCCGTAGGCGCGCAGCGCCTGGGTCACCTGGATGCAGAGCTCGCGCGTTGGCGTGAGCACGAGCGCCTGGACGTCCGGGTCGTCGGGATCCGCGTACTGGACCATCGGCAGGCCGAAGGCGGCGGTCTTGCCGGTGCCCGTCTGGGCCTGGCCGATCACGTCGCGGCCCTCCAGGAGCGGCGGGATCGTCTGCTCCTGGATCGGGGTCGGACGCTCGTAGCCGAGGTGCGCGAGCGCCTCCAGCACCGGCGGCGAGAGGCCGAGGTCGGAAAAGGTCGTCATGCGGACGGTTGAGACTACCCACGAGGAGACCGACAACACCTGTGATGCCCGTGATCGTCCGCAACCCAGTCGCAGCCGCCCTCGCGGCGCTGCTCGTCGTGAGCGTGGCGGTGCTCGGTTTCCTCGGCATCGACGGCTGGGCGGACGGCGAGGGCCAGGGTGACCGCCGCGTGCTCGAGATCCGAGCGGAGAGCGCCTCGCTGATCGCCGCCGACGTCGCGCAGTTCGAGGAGCGCCGGCGGCGCGAGGGCGAGGGCTACGCGGCGGGCGAGACGCTGCTGGCGGACTGGCTCGGCCAGTTCCCCGCGACGAGCGCAGGCGGATGCTCGAATGGACCCGCTACCACTCGCTGCGCACCGATACCCGCCCCGGCGGCTTCACCGTGCGCACCTCGAGCGGACCAGGGGCGAGCGGCTTCTTCCGCATCGAGGTCGACCGCGAGGCGGGCACGGTGAGCGCCACCTGCGGCGGCGATCCCGCGCCGCGCTGCACGAACGGGCGCTGGCGCGTCGAGCAGCATGGCCTGCCGCGCGCGTACCTGCTCGGGAACTGAGCCGAGCTAGCGACTCGGGTCGAGCAGGAGCTTGCCGGAGGTGCGGCGGCCCTGCATGTCCTCGTGCGCCCGGCGCACGTCGGACAGCGCGTAGGTCTCGCCCACCTGCGGAACGAGCTCGCCGCGCGCGGCGCGCTCGAACAGGTCGGCGAGCGGCTCCTCGATCATGTCGCGCCGGCCCAGGCAGTGCATCAGCCAGAAGCCCACCACCGCCCGGCTCTTGCGCATGAGGCGGCCGGTCTCGAGCGTGTTCTGCTCGCGGCTCGCGACCCCGTAGGCCACGATCCGGCCGAAGGGCGCCAGCGCGTTCGCCGCCTCCTCGAACACCCGCCCGCCGGACATCTCGAGCACCACGTCCACGGGCCGTCCCTTCGTTGGCCGCGATCAGCGCGCCCTTGAGATCCTCCTCGGCCGGGTCCACGGCGGCGTCCGCCCCCAGCTCGAGCGTCTTCGCCCGCTTCTCCTCCGTGCTCGCGGTCGCGATCACGCGGCCGGCGCCGAACGGCTTGGCCAGCTGCACGGCCAGCGAGCCCACCCCGCCCGCGCCCGAGACCACCACCGCCGACTCACCGGGCTGGAGCTTCGCGCTCGTCCTGAACAGGTGCCAGGCCGTGAGCCCCTGGATCAGGAGCGCGAGTGCGGCGCCGTCGTCGAGCCCGTCGGGGACCTCGTACACGGCCGACTCGTGAGCGACCGCGTACTCGGCATAGCCGCCCCTGGCCAACAGCGCGATCACGCGCGTCCCGTCGGGGGTGGTGCCGGCCACCTCGCCGCCGAGCACCAGGGGCACCTCGTACGGGGCGAGGTACGAGTTCTCGCGCTGGTGGGTGTCGGCGAAGTTCATCCCCGCCCTCGACACGTCGATCAGCACCTCACCCTCGCCGGGCTCCGGGGTGGGCAGATCGACCACCTGCAGGACTTCCGGGCCTCCGAACTCCTCGATCTGGACCGCGCGCATGCGCGCAGACTAGGCCACCAGCCCACTAGGCTTGCGCTCCTCATGAGCCTGCTGGTCGTCGGATCGATCGCCTTCGACGCGATCAAGACACCCTTCGGCGAGCGCGAACGCGCGCTCGGCGGCGCCGCCGTGCACTTCTCGCTGGCGGCGAGCTACTTCACCGACGTGCGGGTCGTCGGCCCGGTCGGCGACGACTTCGGCGAGGACGAGTACGCCGTGCTGCGCCGCCACGGCGTGGCGACCGACGACGTGGAGCACGTGGAGGGCGGCAAGACCTTCTTCTGGGCCTGCGAGTACGAGTGGAACCTGAACGTCCGCCACACGCTCGACACGCAGCTGAACGTGTTCGCGGACTTCCAGCCGAAGCTCTCCGAGGCCTCGAAGGAGGCCGACACGCTCTTCCTCGCCAACATCCAGCCCGACCTGCAGCGCGAGGTGCGCGAGCAGTGCCAGGCAAAGCTCGCCGGGCTCGACTCGATGAACTTCTGGATCGAGAGCGCCCGCGAGTCGCTCGAGCGCACGATCTCGACGGTCGACATCGTGCTCATGAACGACGACGAGGTGCGCATGCTCACCGAGCAGCCCACCCTGCTCAAGGCCGCGCGCCAGATCATGGAGCTGGGGCCGAACGTGATCGTGGTCAAGCAGGGCGAGTACGGCGCGGCGCTGTTCACGAAGGACGAGTTCTTCGCGATCCCGGCCTACCCGCTCGAGACGGTGATCGACCCCACCGGCGCCGGCGACGCGTTCGCGGGCGGGCTGCTCGGCTACCTCGACTCGCAGGGCGGCGCGACCGACGACGCCAGCCTGCGCAGGGCGATGGCCTACGGCTCGGCGGTTGCCTCCTACTGGGTCGAGGAGTTCGGCTGCGAGCGGGCGGCCGACCTCACCCGCGAGCAGATCGACGAGCGCTTCGAGGCGTTCCGGCGGATGAGCGTCATCGAGTCCGTGCCGGCGTAGCGCCGGCCTCAGCGCCGCGGATCGGACCATGAGCGCGGCGCTCATGGACAGCGGGGTGGCCCAGTCCTCGCCCACGAGGACCGCGCGGGCTCGCACCGGGCCGCCTTCGCTTCAGCACGAAGCTCGCCCGGGAGCGGGCGTCGAGGCGGGCTCTGGCGACCGGCCACCAGCCGAAGCGCTCGCGCAGCCGCAGCTGGAGGACCACCCGCGTGCCGGGGGGCGCGCCCGGAGCGCGGACTCGCACGAGCGCACCGCCGTCGCGGGCCGACGCTCGCAGGGCAACCGCGGCCTCGTCGCTCACCTCGACCCGCAGCGGCGAGCTCGCGAGCTCACCGGCCACGGCCCGGTAGCTGGCGCCGGCCGCGGGCACCACGGTGGCGACGAGCGCGCCATCGCTCTCGGCCTTGTGGGCGGGCCGCGCCGTGGCAACAGCGCGGAAGCCAAGGCCCGCGTCCTCCTCGATCGTCACCTCGGTCACGCCCTCCGGGGCGCGCACGCGCAGGGCCACCGGCGTCCCGCGCGGCACGGCGCGCTCGGGCCCGCGCAGCAGCAGCGAGTGGACGGTCAGCTCGCCGGTCATGCCGTCGTGGATCGTGCAGACGAAGTCGAACGTGCCCGGCACGTCGAACGCGTGTCCGAAGCCATCGCCAGGTGCGACACGACCGGAGTCGAAGCCGGCGGCCAGCGACTGGATGTCGTGCGTGCGAAGGCTGTTGTTGCGCCACGCGACGCTGTCGCCGACCAGCACGTCGAGGCGCGCGGGCGAGAAGCTCGACGTTCCCATCGAGACGATGCTGGTCTGGGCGCCCGCCGGAGCCGCGGCCCCAGCGAGGAGGAGCGCCGCCAGGGCGAGCGCGGCCCCCCTCATCACCGGCTCACCCGGTAGAGGCCGATCATCCCCCGCTCCATGTGGTCCTCCACGTGGCAGTGGTAGAGCCAGCTGCCGGGGGCGTCCTCGCGCCAGGTCACACGGAAGCTCTCGGCGGGCCCGATCGTCCGCGTGTCCTCGGGCGTCCCCGCGGGGGTGCGCCAGCGATGCCCGTGCACGTGGAAGGTGTGGTGCTCGTCCCCCAAGGCGACCACGTCCCACTGGACCCGATCGCCGACCCGCGCTCGATAGATCGGCGTGTTGCCGAGGAACGCGCGACCGTTGATGGTCTGGAAGTCCCGCATCGGCGCGAACACGGTCACGAACTCGCGGTCCGGGCGCGGCTCGCGGCGGCCGAGGATCGTCAGTGCTCCGTACATGCCGCCGGGGATCGAGTCGTGCATCGACGGCGAGTGGTCGTGGTAGGGCCAGACGCCGGCGGAGTTCGCCTTCGCGCGCAGCCGGTAGGTGAAGGTCTGCCCGGGCTTCACGTCGCCGCCCCTGCCGGAGAAACCCGGGATGAATGCGCCGTCCGAGCCCGGCCGGTAGCCGACGCCGTGGAAGTGCATCGAGTGGGAGCGGCGGAAGGTGGTGTCGAGGTTCTTGAAGTGGATGCGCAGGTCGTCGCCCACACGCGCGCGCACGATCGGCCCGGGGATCAGGTCGTGATCCACGTTCGTGACCGGCGCGTTGCGCAGCGGGCGCCGGAAGCCGCGCGTGTAGCGGCGGTAGACGATCGTCGGGAAGACGGTCTCGGCCACCCCGAAGGAGCGGTCCATGATCACGTCACGGCCGGTGGGCACCATGTTCCAGGTGGCGGGCACGGCCGCGACCCAGGTGTGACGCACCGCGGCCTCCGCCGGTGGGGCGGAGGCCGCGATGGTCAGCAGCAGCGCGCCGAGCGCTACCTGACTTCGAACTTGCCCTGCATCCACGGGTGGATGGCGCAGAGGAAGAAGCGGTCGGAGCCCCGAGGCGCGGTCACACGGATCGTGGCCCTGCCCTTGGGCGCGAGGATGATCGAGTCGCCCGGGGCGTTGAAGCCGGCGGCGCCCACGTTCACGAGCGGGGTCGTCGGCTCCTGCTCCTCGCCGGTGTCCGGGTTGATGACGCCGTGGGCGACCGCGAGGTCGCCACAGGGACCGCCCTCGAAGCAGCCGTCGATCTGCCCGAGCTTCCTGGGGAGCTGGCCACGCCTGACAAGCGACAGGGTGTGCGGCTGGCCCGACCGGTCACGTAGGAGGACCCTGCCGCCCGACTTCACCTGCGTCACGTCCCTGCTGTAGCGCACCGAGTCCTGGATGTACCGATTTACCTTGAACTTCGGCCCACCGATGGTCTCGAGGCTGACCCTGCTGGGCGCCTGCGCGGCGGACCCGGCGAGCGCCGGAGTCACCGCTGCGACAGCCACGGCCAGGCCGAGCGCCGGCGCGGCAGCGCGCGCAAGGGTGCGTCGTGTCATTGAATGTCCTTTCCGCCACCAGGGTCGGTGGCGTCTGTGATGGAGAGTCCCGTTCGGGCGTCCCGCAGCCGCAACTCCCTCTGCCTGCCTGCGAAGGCCCGTAGCTCCAACGTAGGTGCGGTCCCTACCAGCGTCAAGCAACTTTGGTGCCCGACCCGGGGCGGTGCCCGCTATGTGACCCCAGGCTATGCCCGCCGGGTTGGCCTGCGCATCGGCCGCGCGGGCGAAATCGGGTCATCCTCGAGGAGGATCTTGGGGCGCGACCGGGTACGATGCACGCGTGGGCGGTTTCTGGGCCATCTTCTGGCTTGCAGTGATCCTGAAGATCCCCATCGTCGCGCTCCTGTGGATCGTCTGGTGGGCGATCCGGCAGACTCCGGTCGAGGAGGGCGAGGACGATCAGGGCGGCGGCTCCGATCGCGATCCGCGCCCCCACCGGCCCGACCATCCGCGCCCGCCGCGGCGCGGACCGCACGCCGACCCGCAGCCGCTCGCGCCTGCCCGCGTGCGCGTGAGCCGAGTGCGCAGGCGCATCCCCGCCGGCCACCGCTGAGCGTCCGCGCCCGCACCTACGGAAGCCTCGCCCTCCTGTAGCGTTTCGATCGTGAACGCGTTTCACGTCTGCGGAATCGTCTTCGCGGTCTGGGCACTGATCGTGACGTTCCTCGGAGTCACGCGCGAAGACTTCCCCGCGACCGACGGGGCGGCCAAGGCCGTGGGCGCGATCTCGGTGCTCCTCGCGATCGCGGCGATCGGCACGGGCGTCTACACCTCGGCGACCGAGGAGGAGGAGGGCGGCGAGGAGGAAGAGGCCGCGCTGCTCCTGAGGGTCTAGCCGTGACGCCGGAGCGCGACGACGGCGTGGCGGTCCACTACACCGCCGTCACCCGCGGCACCCCCGTGATCGGCTCGGACGGCGTCGAGGCCGGCAAGGTCGTCGAGGTCCTCGACAACTACCGCGAGCACATCTTCGACGGCCTCGTGATCGAGACCCGTGACGGCGTGCACCGCTTCGTCGACGCTCCCGAGGTCGCTCGCACCGCGGAGCGCGCGGTGACCCTCACCATCACCGCGGCCGCGGCGGAGCAGCTCGGGCCGCCCGAGAGCGGCGCCCGGCGTGGGCGGGACCGTCAAGAAGCTGTTCGGCGGCCTGCGCCGGCGCTGAGTGGAAGGCGCGCACGGGTTCGAGCTCCGCCGCGCCGTGCCGGCCGATGCCGGGGAGCTGAGTCGCACGGTCCTGCTCGGCTTCGAGACCTACCGCTCGTTCGCGCCGCGCGGGTGGGAGCCGCCGGCGAGCGAGGCCGATCTGACACACGAGCGGATGCTCGCCCTCCCGGCGGTCTGGTGCCAGGTGGGAGAGCACGACGGCGAGATGGCCGGTCACGTCGGATTCGTGGCCGCCGCCCAGCACGCGTACCCGGACGAGGACCCGGAGCTGGCGCACCTGTGGGGGCTGTTCGTGCGCCCGGAACACTGGGGCACCGGCCTCGCCACGAGCCTGCATTCGGCCGCGCTCGCGGAGGCCTCGGCGCGCGGCTTTCGACGCTTCCGCCTGTTCGTCGCCGCGGCTCAGGGCCGGGCGCGGCGCTTCTACGAGCGGGAGGGCTGGGGCGCCGTCGGCGAGCCCGTCCTCGAGCCCTACCTCGGGCTCGAGATCGTCGAGTACCGCCGTCCGCTGCCCTGATCGCCGCTAACGCAATCGCGCCAGCATGCCTCGGAGCATCCCGTTCCGTCAGAATCGGGAACGGAGAGAGAACGAGGCACGCGAGATCGGAGCGAGATGGCCGAGGAACAGGTTCAGCACGAAGACGGGGGTGGAGGCGTAGCCACGGCGAGGGACTCGCTCAGCGTGACGGACAACCGGACCGGCGAGACCTACGAGGTCGAGATCACGGACGGCACCGTCAAGGCGATGGACTTCCGCCAGATGAAGGCCTCCGAGGACGACTTCGGCCTCATGACCTTCGACCCGGCCTTCACGAACACCGCCTCCTGCCGCAGCGCGGTCTGCTACATCGACGGCGAGGCCGGCGTGCTCGAGTACCGGGGCTATCCGATCGCCGACCTGTGTGAGAAGTCGACCTACCTCGAGGTCGCCTACCTCCTGATCTACGGCGAGCTGCCCACGCAGCAGCAGCTCGACGAGTGGATCTTCGAGATCACCCACCACACCTTCGTCCACGAGAACATCAAGAAGTTCGTCGAGGGCTTCCGCTACGACGCCCACCCGATGGGCATGCTGCTCGCCACGGCGGGCGCGCTCTCGACCTTCTACCCGGACGCCTCGAACATCGGCGACAAGCAGGAGCGCCACATGGCGGCCGTGCGGCTGATCGCGAAGATGCCGACGCTCGCCGCCTTCGCCTACCGCCACAACCTCGGGCTGCCGTACGTCTATCCGGACAACGACCTCTCCTACCCAGGCAACTTCCTCTCGATGATGTACAAGATGACCGAGACGAAGTACAAGCCGGATCCGCGCCTCGAGCGCGCCCTCGACGTGCTCTGGATCCTGCACGCCGACCACGAGCAGAACTGCTCGACGAACGCGGTGCGCGGCGTCGGCTCCTCGCAGGTCGACCCCTACTCGGCGGTCGCGGCGGGCGTGGCGGCGCTCTACGGCCCCCTGCACGGCGGCGCCAACGAGCAGGTGCTGCGCATGCTCGACCGGATCGAGACCGTGGACAACATCCCGGCCTTCCTCGAGGGCGTGAAGAACCGCGACGAGAAGCTGATGGGCTTCGGCCATCGCGTGTACAAGAACTACGACCCGCGCGCCCAGATCATCAAGGACCACGTGGACCACGTGTTCGAGGTGACCGGCAAGAACCCGAAGCTCGACATCGCCACCGAGCTCGAGAAGCGCGCGCTCGACGACGACTACTTCGTCGAGCGCAAGCTCTACCCGAACGTCGACTTCTACTCGGGTCTGATCTACGAGGCGCTCAACCTGCCCACGGACATGTTCACGGTGATGTTCGCCATCCCGCGCACGTCGGGCTGGATCGCCCAGTGGCTCGAGATGGTCACCGACGAGGCGACGAAGATCGCCCGCCCGAGGCAGATCTACACGGGCGCGCGCGAGAGCAGCTACAGGCCGATCGGCGAGCGCGAGAAGGCCACCGACAAGCCCATGGCCGAGACGAACCTGATCGACCCGGCCAAGAACTGAGCAAGGCTCCTAGCGGCTCTCCACCGCGAGGGCGGTCTGGTCCTCGATGCCGCTGACCGGCCCGGCGATGCCGCCGGTGCGCTTACGCTCGCGCACCTCGAGCCGGCGAGAGAGCCGCGAGAGGGCGAAGTTCACCGCCACGAACAGCAGCCCGATGAAGATGAAGACCTGGAGGAGCGGCGCGTCCACGCCGCCCACGAAGGCCGTGAAGCCGCTCGAGAGCGTGCGGCCGGCGCGCATCACCTCGGAGATGGCGATGATGCTCACGAGCGTGGTGTCCTTGTTGAGCGTGATCAGCTGCGACACGGTGGCGGGCACCATGCGCCGCAGGCCCTGCGGCAGGATCACGTAGCGCAGCTGCTGCGGGTAGGTGAGCCCGACCGAGGCCGCCGCCTCGCCCTGTCCGCGGTCGAGCGAGAGGATCCCGGCCCGCATGATCTCGGCGATCACGGCCGAGTTGTAGAGCACCAGGCCGAGGATGCCCGCGAACACCCGCCCGGACTGGAGCGCCTCGGGGAAGAACGACGGGACGACGTCCTCGTAGGCGTCCTGCCACGAGGGCGGCATCGCGAGCGCGAGGTAGAGGATGATGAAGATCAGCGGCAGGTTGCGCCAGAGATCGACCCAGACGCCGCCGACGACCGCGAGCGGTCGCAGCTTCGACAGGCGCGTGAGCGCCAGGAGCAGGCCGAAGATGAGCGAGAAGACGATCGCGATCGCTGCGATCTCGAGGTTGACGAGGAACGCCTTGAGCAGGAACTCGAGGTTGTTGCCGCTCCACAGCCACTCCCAGTTGCTCGGATCGAAGAGATAGCTCACGTGCGCCTACCGGTGGATCGCGTAGCGGACCTCGAGCCGCCTCACCGCGAGCGTGGTCAGAAGGGTCAGGATCAGGTAGCCCACAGCCGCCCAGAAGAAGACCTCGTCGGTCTGGAACGTGCGCGAGTTCACGAGCCGCGCCTGGTGGAGCAGGTCCTCGAGGGCGAGCAGCGAGACGCCGATGATCGCGGAGTTCTTGATCATGGCGATCGTCAGGCTGCCGAGGTGGGGGATCACCGTCCTGATCGCCTGAGGCAGGATCACGTAGCGCAGCGTCCGCGGGTAGTCGAGCCCCAGCGACTGGGACGCGTCGATCTGCCCCTTGCCGACCGCGAACACGCCCGAGCGCAGCGCCTCGGCCACATAGGCGGAGGTGTAGAGCCCGAGGCTCCCCACCCCCGCCACCCATGCGTCGATCGGCAGGCCGGCCCGCCGCAGACCCGCGTAGGAGATGAACAGCAGGACCAGCAGCGGGGTGTTGCGGAAGACCTCCACGAACACCCCGCCGATCCAGTTGAGCGGCTTCACCGGCGCGATCCGCATCGTCGCCACGAGCGTGCCGACCACCATCGCGATCAGGAAGGAGATCACGACGATGCGGACCGTCACCCAGAAGCCGGTGCTGAACTCCGAGAAGTGGTCCGCCAGGACGTTCCAGAGCTCGGTCACCCGAGCGCAAGCGCCTCCTGGAGCGTCATCTCAGGCGGTGCCTGCTGCTTGTTGAGGTACTGGCCGACCCACTCCTGATAGGTGTCCTCCCAGCGTCCGTCCTCCTCGACATTGGCGAGCACGCCGTCCACGAACGTCTTCATCTGCTTGTCGCCGTCCTTGATGCCCACGCCGTACGGCTCGGTGGTGAGCTTGGGGCCGACCATCTCGAGCGTGTCGTCCTGGATGATCATGCCGGTCAGGATCACGTCGTCCGTCGAGATCGCGTCGATCGCCTTGTTCTGGAGCAGCTCGAGGCACTCCGAGTAGGTGTCGACCAGCTTCAGGTCGGCGTCCGGCGCCTGCTCGCGGATCGTCTCCTCGTAGGTCGAGCCGAGCGCCGTGCAGACCCGCTTGCCGGCCAGGTCGTCGATGCCCTTGATGTCCGATCCCTTCGGCACCAGGATCCGGCCCTCCGCGATGTAGTACGGCTCGGAGAAGTCGATCTCCATGTCGCGTTCCTGGTTGATCGTCATCGTCGAGAGGATCAGGTCGACCGTGCCGCGCTCGAGGAACGGAATGCGGTTGTCCGAGATGGCCTCCACGAACTTCGGCTCGACGCCGAGCTCCTCGGCGATGTAGCGGCCGATGTCGACGTCGAAGCCCTCGATCTCGCCCGACTGCGGGTTCTCGAAGCCGAAGGGCGGCACGTCGTACTTCACGCCGATCGTGATCTCGCCGGCCTCCTGGATCTTGCCGAGCGTCGAGTTCGCCGGGTACTGCTTGACGTCGGCGGCCTGGTCGCCACCACCGCCCCCAGACGCCGCCGTCATCGTCGTCGTCGTCCCCGCAGCCGGCCACCACCAGGGTGCCGATCACCAGCGCCAGTACGGCCAGCAACCGCCATAGCCTGTTCAACGTCATCTGTCTGCCTCCTCAGTGATGGATGATCTTGTCCACGAACTCCCTCGCGCGCGTGCTCTTCGCGGCATGGAAGAAGTCGGCCGGACGACCCTGCTCGACGATCTCCCCGTCGTCGATGAACACGATCTGGTCGCACACCTCCCGTGCGAATCCCATCTCGTGCGTGACGACCACCATCGTCATCCCGCCCCGTGCGAGGTCGCGCATGACGTCGAGGACCTCGCGAATCATCTCCGGGTCCAGCGCCGAGGTCGGCTCGTCGAAGAGCATCAACTTCGGCTCCATCGCGAGGGCGCGCGCGATCGCCACCCGCTGCTGCTGACCACCGGAGAGGTCTGCCGGGAACTCGTTCTCCTTCTCCGGGATGCCCACCCGCTCCAGCAGCTGGCGCGCCCGCCGAGTCGCCTCCTTGCGCGGCACCCCCTTCCCCTTCACCGGCCCGAGCACGATGTTGTCGCGCACGGTCATGTGGGGGAACAGGTTGAACTGCTGGAAGACCATCCCGATCTCCGCCCGGAGCCGGCTGAGCGCCTTTCCGGAGTAGTCGATCGGCCGGCCCTCGAAGCGAAGCTCGCCGGAGTCGATCGACTCCAGCCCGTTGATGCAGCGGAGCATCGTCGACTTGCCCGAGCCCGAGGGGCCCGCGATCACCACGGCTGAGCCGCGCGCGATCTCGAGGTCGACGCCGTCGAGCACGACGTTGTCCCCGAAGCTCTTGCGCACCTTCCGCAGCTCGACCATCGGCCCAGCGGCGTCCGCTGACTGCTCTGCTCCCGGGTCGGCGGCAGCCGCGCCGCCGGGCGCGCGATCGTTCGCCTCGTCTGGCGAGTTCATCCCCTTCTGGTCATGCCCTTTCGCGAGCGAACGAAAACGAGCGGGCGACTCGTGAGCCCCGGACGGGTTAGATCCGGAAGACCGGCACGAGCCGCTTCTCGTGCTCGGCGTCGATCCGGGCGACCACCTCGATGTGCTCCTCGATCCCGGAGCCGCGCAGCTTGGTGGCCAGCAGCTCGTCCACCTGGAAGAGCCCCGCCGAGTTGTTCATGGCGATCTCGACCCGCACGGCCCGCTCCTCGCCCGCCTCGATCGTCACCGTGTCGATGGCCGCGGCCGAGATCGAATGGATGTTCGGCCGGCGCGTCTCGAAGGGCACGCGCGAGCGGCCCGATGCCATGTCGAGGGCGTCCGCGACGCGCACGATGCCGGCCTCGGGGGTGATCGGGTCGCCGCGACGGCGATGGCCGATCACGGCGTGCAGGGCCTCCGACATCACGACCGTCAGCTCGGGCTCGTCGTAGATCCCCTCGAGCAGCAGGGGCAGCCGGTCCGAGGCCAGGAAGAGGCTGTACTGCTCGTGGTCGGTCCGGTGGATCGACATGCCGGTGTCGTGAACCAGGCAGGCCGCCGCGATCACCACCTCGGCGTCGCGCGGCTGCATGCCGTGGTCGGCGACCATCGCCGGCTCGACCCCCGCCCGGGTGAGCAGCCGGAACAGCCGCAGCGCGCCGTTGAGCACGATCTGCACGTGCACCACCGAGTGGTCGGACATGTCCCGGCGATCCGCGTTCAGCTGCTGCATGTACCACCAGGCGCGCAGCCTGACGTCGCCGTTGGCGGCGTCGAAGAGGCGCTCGAGCCGGCGATTGCCGCGACTCGGCGCGCGGATGTCGATCTCGGGGAGGTCCACAGCCCGCCAGGTTGACAGGCGGCGCCGGCCCGAGGGTGGGTGGGGCTAGTCTTTGAGGGCGCTGATGCTCGACCCCCTGATCGACGGCCACGGCCGGCGGATCTCCGACCTCCGCGTGTCGGTCACCGACCGCTGCAACTTCCGCTGCCAGTACTGCATGCCCGCGGACGGGCTGCCCTGGCTCGAGCGCGAGGCGATCCTCAGCTTCGAGGAGATCGAGCGTGTGGTGCGGCTGCTCGCGCGCATGGGGGTCACGGACCTCCGCCTCACGGGCGGGGAGCCGCTCGTCCGGCGGGACTTCCCGCGGCTCGTGTCGATGCTCGCCGGCGTGCCGGACATCGAGGACCTCTCGCTCACCACGAACGCCTACCTGCTCGAGCGGGACGCCGAGGCGCTCGTGGCCGCCGGCATCACGCGCGTGAACGTCTCGATCGACTCGCTCCAGCGCGACCGCTTCTTCCAGCTCACCCGGCGCGATTCGCTGCCGCAGGTCCTGGCCGGGCTCGAGGCGATCGGCCGTCACCCGTCGGTGCGCCCGATCAAGGTGAACGCCGTCGCCCTGCGCGGCTTCACCGAGGAGGAGGCGCTTCCGTTCGCCGAGTTCGCCCGCTCCACGAGCTACCAGGTGCGTTTCATCGAGTTCATGCCGCTCGACGGCGACCACGCCTGGTCGCAGGACCAGGTGCTCACCGGCGAGGAGATCCGCGCGATCGTCGACCGCGTGTACCCGCTCGAGGAGCGCCCGCGCGAGCCGCACGCCACCGCGCGCGTGTTCCGCTTCAAGGACGGGAAGGGCGAGCTCGGGTTCATCAACCCGGTCTCGGAGCCCTTCTGCGCCGACTGCAACCGCATCCGCCTGACCGCCGACGGCAAGCTTCGCACCTGCCTCTTCTCGATCCACGAGACCGACCTGCGCGAGGTGCTGCGCGGCGGGGCGGGCGACGACGAGCTCGAGAGGGTCGTGCGCGACGCCGTGTGGCGCAAGGAGCTCAAGCATCGCGTGGGCGAGCCGGGCTTCCGCCAGCCGCCGCGCACGATGTCGGCCATCGGCGGCTGAACGGCGCCTACGCGGCCTGTTCGGCCACCCACTCGCGCCACCCTGGGAGACCTCGGGGATCAGCAGGCGGCCGAGCTGTGAGCGATCGCCGAGAAAGGCGTGCGCGAACGCCGCGATCGTGAGGTCGTGGTCGGGCCGGTAGATCACCTCGACGGAGTCACCGGCCTGAAGCTCCCCCTCCTCTGCAATGCGCAGGTAGGTCCCCGGACGCCGGGCGGCCGCGAAGCGCTTGAGCATCTTGGGGTCGTCGAAGCGCACGCCGAGCTTCCAGCACGGAAAGCGCGGCTCGGACACCTCGAGCACGGCGCTGCCGACCCGCCAGCGCTCGCCGATCAGCGCCGCGCCGAGGTCGAGGCCACGTACGGTGAGGTTCTCCCCGAACACGCCGTTGGGAAGCTCCCTGGCGAGCTCGTCCTGCCACCAGTCGATGTCCTCGCGCGCGTAGGCGTAGACGGCCTTGTGTGGCCCGCCATGCACGGCGCGGTCCGCCTGCTCGTCACCATCGACGTTCACGCCGCGCACCGCGACGCGTCCCTCCACAGGAAGCTTCCAGATGCCGGTGGGAACCATCCGGCCCTGACGCGGGATCTCGCGGATCTGCGCGACGTTGACGGAAAGTACGCTGCTCACGATGTCGTACACGGTCACGATACGGCTCGGTGGCCAAGTGACCCGCGAGCGTTACAGCGACCTCTCCGGCGCCCTCGGCGCGATCGAGAAGCATGGCTCCCGCCTCGAGCGGACAGCCCACGCGCGCGCCCGCGGGGGCACGCTGATCCGCCGGATGGAGCCCGTGCAGCAGGTGGTGGCCCGGCTCGAGCTGTCCGGCCCGGATCGCCTGCGCGCCGGGGTGGACGTGCGCGGCGACGGCTCGAGCGAGGCCTTCACCGGCAAGCTCCGCCGTAGGCTCGTGGCTCAGCGCAGGCGCGAGTCGGCCTACGACGCGCTGCGCCGCGAGCTGAAGGGCCGCTCGTGAGCTGGCGCGTGCCGCTGCCGCGGGGCGCAGAGCCTCCCTATCGCGTGTTCGTCAACGGCGTGCCGCAGCGCGAGGGCGAGGACTACGTGCTGCATGGCCGCGAGCTCCGGTTCGCCAAGCCGCTCGAGAAGGAGCGCATCGGGATGGGGCGCTGGACCGCGATCTTCCTCGGCCTCTGGGGCTCGTACGGCAAGAACGACTCGGTGGACGTGCAGTACCGGCTCGGCAGCCGCGAGATGCTCGCGACCGGGCTCGAAATCATCCCGCCGGACGAACCCGACTGAACCGCGCGGGCCCTCGCCCGCGAACTCCAGGCATGAAACTCTCGACGTCCTGCGCTCCGCTCAACCTTGACACAACTGTGTTAGGGTTTGCGCCGTGCGCATCGCGGACCTACTCCGGGACAGGCGCCCGGCCTTCTCCTTCGAGTTCTTCCCGCCCAAGACCGACGAGGGTCAGCGAACGCTCGAGGGCTCGCTCGAGATCCTGAAGGACGACTCGCCCGACTATGTGTCGGTGACCTACGGCGCCGGCGGCACCACCCGCAACCGCACCGTCGAGATCACCAAGTCGATCAAGCGCGACCTCGGCATCGAGGCGATGGCGCACCTCTCCTGTGTCGGCGAGCCGGCCGAGCGGCTGGTCGAGATCCTCGCGGAGATCGACTCGGCCGGGATCCAGAACGTGCTCGCCCTGCGCGGCGACCCGCCCCGCGGCGAGGACAGCTGGCGCCCCCACCCGGGCGGGCTCACCTACTCCGTCGAGCTGATCCGGCTGATCCGCGAGCGCTTCGACTTCTGCGTGGGGGCGGCCTGCTTTCCCGGAGACCCACCCCGACGCGCCCGACCGCGCCAGCGACCTGGGCTACGCGCGCGCGAAGGTCGAGGCCGGCGCGAGCTTCCTGATCACGCAGCTGTTCTTCGACAACGAGCTGTACTTCGACTTCGTCGAGGACGCACGCGCCGCGGGCGTGGACGTCCCGATCATCCCGGGGATCATGCCGATCACGAACTACGGCCAGATCAAGCGCTTCACGGAGATGTGCGGCGCCTCGATCCCGGACGAGCTGGCGGCGCAGCTCGACGGGCGCGCCGATGACCCGGAAGCGGTTGCAGAGCTCGGAGTCGCCTACGCGACTCTCCAGTGCTCCGATCTCCTGGCACGGGGCGCGCCCGGGGTCCACTTCTACACCCTCAACCGCTCTCCGGCAACCCGCGCGATCCTGGCGGCGCTGCGCGCGGCACACCCCTGGACGCGCGCGCGGACGACCGTCTAGACGGCTCGTTAGCCCACGGCGAGCCGCCCAGCGCTCGGGCTCGCCCGGGCCGTCCGCGTCGAATCGCTCGACCTCCCCCTGGAGCTCGAGGTGGCGCAGGTAGCAGAGCGCCTCGGCGAGCCCCCAGCCGATCATCATCGGCGCGGGCAGCTCGCGGCCGAGCACCTCCGGGACGATGTCGAAGGCCGGCCGCGGTCCGCCCTCGAGTGCCGTCCGCACGCGTCCGAGGCGCTCGTGGACCGCTCGCCGGTTCGCGTCGGCGAGTGCGCGAGCGCCGCGCACCGGGCGGCCGTGGCCGGCGAGCACGAGCTCGACCTCGAGCTCGTCGACCACGTCGAGGCTCGCGAGGAACTCGCCGGCGGGATCGGGCGTGTAGCCGAAGTCGTAGTAGAGCGAGACGCGCCCGAGCAGATGGTCTCCGGACAGCAGCAGCCGGCGCTCGGGCTGGTGAAGGCAGACGTGCGAGGGTGCGTGGCCGGGGGTCTCGTACACCTGCCAGGCGCCCAGGTCCGTCTCCACCTCCACGCCCGGCAGGAGCTCGACCGCGGGCAGGACCACGCCGGCGATCCCGTGCCGCTCGCCGCGGCGCGCCTCCGCGTACGCCGCCAGCGGGCGGTCCGGCACGCCCGACCGGCGCGCCAGCTCGACGCGCCGCTCGAAGGCGGCTGCCGGGTCGGTCGCCGACGCCGTCATGTGCCCATGGTTCGGGTGCATCCACAGCTCGCACCCCGCCCGCTCCACGATCGGCGCCGCCTGGCCGTAGTGGTCCGAGTGGGCGTGCGTGCACACCAGCAGGCGCACCTGCTCGAGCGCAAGCCCGGCCTGGTCGAGAGCAAGCTCGAGCCCGCGCAGCGAGCCCGGCTCGTGCAGCCCGGTGTCGACCAGCACCACGCCGTCGCCTTCGGCGATGGCGTAGGCGTTGCCGTGCGGCACGCCGGGCCAGGGCAGCGGCAGCCGCAGGCGCCATAGCCCGGGGAGCACGCGATCGGCCCGGGCGAGCTCACGGCGGCGGCCGCTCACCCGACGAGCACCCCGGGGTTGAGGATCTGAGCGGGATCGACGCTGGCCTTGACGGCGCGAAGCGAGTCGGCGAACAGGTCGGGCCGCTGACGGTCGTACCACGGGCGATGATCGCGGCCCACAGCGTGGTGGTGGGTGATCGTCCCGCCGCCGGCGAGGATCGCGTCCGAAACCGCGGTCTTGACCTCGTCCCACTGCGCCAGCTCGTCGCCGCGCCGCGCCGGCGCGAGCACCGTGAAGTAGGGCGCCGCACCGTCCGGGTATACGTGGGTCAGCCGCCAGGTGACCACCCCCTCCCCCAGCGCGTCCTCGGTGCGCTCGCGGACCTCGGCGACGAAGCCGTCGAGCCGCTCCCAGGTGATGGCGGTCTCGAACGTCTCGGCGAGGATCCCGCCCGCCACCATCGCGTCGCGCAGGTAGGGCATCTGCAGGAAGGCGCTCCGCCAGGCCTCGCTCGCTCCGGCGCGCTCGCCGACGCTCGGCGGCTCGGGCAGCTCGCCGCCGTGGTCGCGGCACAGCTCGACGGCCCGGTCCATCCAGGGCTCGAGCGGGTGGTCGGCCGACTCGAACCCGAGCACGAGCAGCGCCCGGCCGTCCTCGGCGGCGTTCGTGAGCGCCGCCTCGCGCGGGTCGAGCAGCCGGCAGTTCGACGGGTGGAGCTCGGACTGGGCCAGGGCGCGCACGGCAGCCGTCCCGTCATCGACCGACCGGAAGCCGACGGCGGCCGACGCGCGGAAGCGGGGCCGCTCGCGCACGCGCACCCAGGCCTCGGTGATCACGCCGAGGATGCCCTCGGAGCCGATCAGCATCCGGTCCGGGCTCGGGCCGGCGCCCGAGCCGGGCAGGCGGCGGCTCTCCCAGGGCCCGCGCGGGGTCAGCGCCCGCACCGACTCCACGAGGTCGTCGATGTGCGTGGCCAGCGTCGCGAAGTGACCGCCGGCGCGGGTGGCGATCCAGCCGCCCAGCGTCGAGTACTCGAAGGACTGCGGGTAGTGGCGCAGCGTGAGCCCGTGCTCGCGCAGCTGGGCCTCGAGCGCCGGCCCCGTGGCGCCCGCCTGGATGCGGGCCGCGCGCGAGATCGGGTCCACCTCGAGCACCCGGTCGAGCCCCCTGAGGTCGATCGTCACCGCGCCGGCGTACCCGTCCCCCACGGCGGCCTCCACGCCACCGACCACGCTGGTGCCGCCGCCGAACGGGATCGCCGCGGCGCCCGCCGACTCGCACCACTCGAGCAGCGCGGACAGCTCGTGCTCGTCGCGCGGGTGCGCCACCAGATCCGGCGGGTGGTCGAAGCGGCCACGGAAGGCGCGCACCACGTCGCGGTAGGACTTGCCGTAGGCGTGCGAGGCGCGCTGGTAGACGTCGGCGCGGCAGATCCCGGCCAGGGCCCGGGGCGGCTCGAGGCGCGGCGGCGGGAGCTCCACCTCTTCGAGGCGCACCGGCCTCTCGGCCTCGGCGGGCGGGAAGCCCAGGTGAGCCCGCGACTGGGCGACCGTCGCCGCAACCTGCTCGTGGCTCGGCTGCTGGTCCTCGAACCCCCAGCCCCAGAACTTCAAGCGCCGATCGCCCATCGTGAATGACCCTATGCACAACGACCCGGAGCGGGGGCTACAGTTGAGACTCGCGATGGCCACGCCGGCAACGACCGTGCAAATCACCATGCCCCAGATGGGCGAGTCCGTTACCGAGGGCACGATCCTGGAGTGGCTGAAGCAGGTGGGGGACCGCGTCGAGGCCGACGAGCCGCTGGTCGAGGTCTCCACCGACAAGGTCGACGCCGAGGTGCCGGCGCCGGCCGCCGGCACGCTCGTGAAGATCTTGGCCGAGCCCGACTCGACCGTGGAGGTGGGCGCCGTGCTCGGCGAGATCGAGCTGGGCGAGGGCGGCGCCGCACCGGCGGACGCACCGGAGCCGGAGCCGGAGGCCGAGCAGGACGCCGAGCCGCCGGCCGCCGAGGGCGAGCCCGTCGACGTGACCTTCCCCGAGATGGGCGACTCGGTGGCCGAGGGGACCATCCTCGAGTGGCGGGTGAAGCCCGGCGACAGCGTGGCCGTGGACGACCCGCTGGTGGAGGTTTCGACCGACAAGGTGGACGCCGAGGTGCCCGCCCCCGTCGCGGGCACGGTGACCGAGCTATTGGTCGAGGCCGACGAGACGGTGGCCGTGGGCACCGTGCTCTGCCGGATCGCGGCCGGCGCGAGCGCGAGCGACGGCGCCACGGACGGACCCGCCCAGCCCGCCGCCAAGCCCGCCGAGGGTGACGGCGACGGGGCGCGCGCCGCGGCACCCAGCGGCGCCACCGGCAACGGCGACAACGCCACGCCCGTGGCCGCCCGCATCGCGAGCGCGCACGGGATCGCCATCGACTCGATCGCCGGCTCCGGCCCCCGTGGCCGGGTGACGAAGGAGGACGTGCTGGCGGCCGTCGAGGGCAACGGCGGTGGCGCCAAGCCGCCGAGCGCGGCGCCGGCACCCGCGGGCGCCGAGACCAGCCCGATCCGCGGCCCGGCGGCGACTCTCGTGAAGTTCATGAACGAGAGCCGCTCGATCCCCACCGCCACGAGCTTCCGCACCCTGCCGGTGGACGTGCTCGACGCGCGCCGCAAGGAGCTGAAGGCGGGCGGCCGCAAGCTCTCGTTCACGCACCTGATCGCCTGGGCGATCGTGCGGGCGGCCGGCGACATGCCCGTGATGGGCAACTCCTACGCCGAGCAGGACGGGAAGCCCCAGCGCGTCGCGCCGGGCAGCGTGAGCCTCGGCCTGGCGGTCGACGTCGAGCGCAAGGACGGCTCCCGGACGCTCGTCGTGCCGGTGCTCGCGGGCGCGAGCGAGATGAGCTTCGCCGACTTCGCGGCGCGCTACGACGAGCTCGTGGCGGGCGCTCGGGACAACACCCTGGCCCCGGACGCCTACCAGGGGGCGAACATCACGCTGACGAACCCCGGCGGGATCGGCACCGTCGCGAGCGTCCCGCGCCTGATGCCCGGCCAGGGCACGATCGTGGCCACGGGCGCGATTGGCTATCCGCCCGGGCTCACGGGGGCGAACCCCGACGCGCTGCGCGAGCTCGGCGTCCAGAAGGTCATGACGATGACGAGCACCTACGACCACCGGGTGATCCAGGGCGCGGAGTCGGGGGCCTTCCTGCGCCGGATCGACCAGCTGCTCCAGGGTGAGGACGGCTTCTACGAGGGTGTGTTCGACGCTCTCGGAATCGCGGCCGTGACCGAGGGAGCGGCCGGCCCCGCCGCCGTCACGGCGGCCGAGCCCGTGCCGGCCGCCGCCACCCCCGCCGCCGGGCCGGTGGCCGACGCCGCTCTGCTCCAGGCCGTGCAGGCCGCCACCTCCCTCGTCAAGGCACATCGGATGCACGGCCACCTGGCCGCGCACCTCGATCCGCTGGGCTCGAGCCCCGTGGGCGACCCCGCGCTCGAGCCCGCCACGGTCAACCTCACGGACGATCTGATGAGGCGCATCCCCGCCTCGGTACTGCGCGTGGCCGTGGGCGGCGACACCTTCTGCGAGGCCCTCCCCGCCCTGCGCGAGACCTACACCGGCACGATCGCCTACGAGATCGAGCACATCTCCGACCACGAGCAGCGCGTGTGGCTGCGTCAGGCGATCGAGTGCGGCGAGTACCGCGAGCCGCTCGGGGACGACGAGCGCAAGGGCCTCCTCCAGCGGCTGTCCGAGGTGGAGGCGCTCGAGACCTACCTCCACAAGGCGTTCCTCGGCAAGAAGCAGTTCTCGATCGAGGGCCTCGACGCGCTGGTGCCGATGCTGGACGAGGTGATCGAGCTTTCGGCCGGAGCAGGAGCCCGGGAGGTCGTGCTCGGCATGGCGCACCGCGGCCGGCTCAACGTGCTCGCGCACACGGTCGGCCGGCCCTACGAGACGGTGCTCGCCGAGTTCGAGGGCGAGCAGACGCTCTCGGTCGATACGGCCGCGCCCGAGGGCGGCACCGGCGACGTGAAGTACCACTACGGCGCCAGCGGCACCCGCACGACGCAGTCGGGCCGCAGCGTGACCGTCACGCTCTCGCCGAACCCGAGCCACCTCGAGTTCGTCAACCCGGTGATCGAGGGGCGCGCGCGGGCAGACCAGACGACCCGCAAGGCGCGCGAGCTCGTTCACGACCCGTCCGCCGTGATGCCGGTGCTGATCCACGGCGACGCCGCCTTCCCGGGTCAGGGCATCGTGTCCGAGACGCTCAACCTGCAGGCGCTTGCCGGCTACTCGACCGGCGGCACGATCCACGTGATCGCGAACAACCAGCTCGGCTTCACGACCGACCCCGAGGAGAGCCGCTCGACGCGCTACGCCTCGGACCCGGCCAAGGGCTTCGACATGCCGATCATCCACGTCAACGCCGACGACGTGGAGGCGTGCGTCTCCGCGATGCGGCTGGCGCACGCGTTCCGCGAGACCTTCGGCCGCGACGCGCTGATCGACCTGATCGGCTATCGCCGCTTTGGCCACAACGAGACGGACGAGCCCGCCTACACGCAGCCGCTGATGTACGAGACGATCAAGAAGCATCCGCCGGTGCGCAAGCTCTACGCCGAGTTGCTCGAGGCCGAGGGCGTGGTGAGCGCCGAGGACGCCTCCTCGCTCGCCGACGCCGCCTACGCAAAGGTGGGCGCGGCGCACGAGGAGCTCAAGCAGTCGATGGGCGGGCCGCCTGACACCGGCCAGCACGAGCTCGACCGCACGATGAGCCGGGAGCCGCGCACGACGGTGGCCGAGGACACGCTGCGTTCGCTCGGCGAGCAGCTCGTGCGCGTACCCGAGGGGTTCAACGTCCATCGCAAGCTGAAGCCCTTCCTCGAGCGGCGCCGGGCACCCTTCGAGGCGGATGGCGGCCCGATCGACTGGGCGCACGCCGAGGCGCTCGCGTTCGCGTCGCTGCTGGCACTCGGGGTGCCGGTGCGCCTCACGGGCCAGGACTCGGAGCGCGGCACCTTCAGCCAGCGTCACGCGGTTCTGCACGACTCGGAGACCGGGCGGCGTTGGTGTCCGCTCCAGGACCTGCGCGACGCGAACGCCCCCTTCGAGCTTCACAACAGCCCGCTCTCGGAGCAGGGCTGCCTCGGCTTCGAGTACGGCTACAGCGTGCAGGCGCCCGACGCGCTCGTGGTCTGGGAGGCGCAGTTCGGCGACTTCGTGAACTCGGCGCAGGTGATCGTCGACCAGTTCCTCGTGTCGGGCCTCGCAAAGTGGGGCCAGACCTCGCGGCTCACGCTGCTGCTGCCCCACGGCTACGAGGGCTCCGGGCCCGAGCACTCGAGCGGGCGCGTCGAGCGCTTCCTGCAGTCGGCCGCCGAGGGCAACATCCGGGTGGCCAACTGCACCACCCCGGCGCAGTACTTCCACCTCCTGCGCCGCCAGGCGCTCGTGTCGAAGCCGCGCCCGCTGATCGTGATGACGCCGAAGAGCCTGCTGCGGCTGCCGGCCGCGACCTCCTCGCTCCCCGAGCTGGCGGAGGGCGGCTTCCAGCGCGTGATCGACGATCCGCGCTTCGCCGACGCCGATCGCAGCGCGGTGACCAAGCTCGTGCTCTGCTCGGGCAAGGTCTACTACGACATCGCGAGCAACGAGGAGCTCGAGTCACAGAGCCACATCGCCGTCGCCCGGGTGGAGCTGCTCTACCCGTTCCCCGAGCAGGAGCTCGGCGTGCTGATGGAGAGCTACCCGAACCTCGAGCGCGTGGCCTGGGTGCAGGAGGAGCCGCGCAACATGGGCCCGCGCGCGTTCATGCGCCGGCGCATGGCCGGGATCCTGCCCGAGCGCATGTCCTACGACTACATTGGCCGCCAGCTGCGCGCCGCGCCGGGCGAGGGGTACTCGGCCGCGCACAAGCGCGAGCAGTCACGCATCGTGCGCGTGGCGCTCGACCTGGAGGACGACCGGCTCGAGCCGGACTCCTCGGCGCAGCGCCCGAAGATGTAGCCGGCCCGGCCTGACCCCCGCGAGCCTTCGATCTCACTCAGCGCTTGACGCGCTGGGCGTCCGAGATCTCCGCGGCGACCTGATGCGAGCCGAGCTTGCGCTGGAGCTTGGCGATCGCGCGCGGCGCGACGCCCGCGGCCAGCGCGCCGGCCCGCAGGGGAAGCGGCGCAACGTCGATCTCCGGCTTGCCGGTCTCGATGCCGCGCAGCACCGCGGCCGCGACCTGCTCCGGGCTGCGGGTGCCGACCCCGCGGCGCAGCTTGACCCCGGTCTCGGCGAACATGCCCTCGCCGGACACGAACGACGGGAACACGACGGTCACCCCGACGCCGCGGTGGCGAACGTCCTCGCGCAGGCCGGCGGCGAAGCCGCGCAGGCCGAACTTGGTGGCCGAGTAGATCGACGAGCCGGCCGAGGCGACCTTTCCGGACAGGGAGCTGACGAACACGACGTGGCCGCTCCCGCGCGCGACCATCGCCGGCATCAGGGCACGGGTGAGCTGGATCGGGGCGCGCAGGTTCACGTCGAGCGCGCGGTCGATCTCCTCGGGCGAGAAGTCGTCGATCGGCCCGCTCGCCGGCAGCCCGGCGTTCGCCACGAGCACGTCGACCTCGCCCGCGCGTTCGGCCAGTGCGCGAACGTCGGCCGGGTCCGACAGGTCCGCGAGCAACAGCTCAGGTCGGCCGCCCAGCTCGTCGCGCAACCGCTCGAGCGCCTCCTCGCGCCGGCCGCTCGCCAGGACGCGCGCCCCGCGACCGTCCAGGGCACGCGCGATCGCCTTGCCGATACCGCCGCTGGCGCCGGTGAGGAGGACCGTTGCTCCGCGGATCTGCACGGCGCGGAACCTACCTCCTACCATCGCTCCCCGTGCTGATCGAACACGAGGGCAGGCGGCCGACGGTCGCGGACTCGGCCTACGTGGCCCCGACCGCGGTGCTGTGCGGCGACGTGCGAGTAGGCGAGGACGCCCGCATCCTCTTCGGCGCGGTGCTGAGCGCCGAGGGAGGCCCGGTGGAGGTCGGAGCGCGCTGCATCGTGATGGAGAACGCGGTGCTGCGCGGCCGTGAGGGCCACCCGCTCGTGCTGGGTGACAGCGTGCTCGTGGGGCCGCACGCGCATCTGAACGGCGCCACGGTCGAGGACGAGGTGTTCCTGGCCACCGGGGTATCAGCGTTCCCGGGCGTGCGCATTGGCCGCGGCTGCGAGGTGCGGGTCGGAGCCGTGGTCCACGTGAACAGCACCCTCCCCGAGGGCACCACCGTCCCGATCGGCTGGATCGCCGTCGGCGACCCCGCGGAGCTGTTCCCTCCGAGCGCACACGACGAGCTCTGGGCGATCCAGGAACAGCTGGACTTCCCGGGCACGGTCTTCGGCCTGCCCCGCGAGCAGGCGACGATGGACGCCGTGGCTCGCCGCTACGCGGAGCGCTTCGGCCGCCACCGCCACGACCGCGTGCTGTAGGCCTGAGCAGCGCCGGTCCCTGCGAACATGAGCGGCGTGACCGTCATAGCGCACGCCGGCCACACCCTGGTCACGATCGCCTACTTCCTGCCCGTGATCGCCTTCCTCGGCTGGCTCGTCGTGACGCAGATCCGCGAGCGCCGAAGCCGCAGCCGGGGCTGATCACCGCCCCTTCCTGCCCGCTATGCTCGACCCTCGCCCGAGCGGGCGTAGCTCAGATGGTTAGAGCGCCGGCCTGTCACGCCGGAGGTCGCGGGTTCGAGTCCCGTCGCTCGCGCTAGGCAGTTCGCCGCAATGCGGCGCATTTGCAGGAAGAAAGCTCTCTGCCCCTTCGACGCACCGCCGCACTAAGCCGCACCTTCAGGTAGGGCGCCGCAACAAAAACGTGGCGAAAAAGTGGCCGAGGCAACGCAGTCAAGGCTCTAACCGCCGGCGAGCTCGGCTACGAGGCGGGCCAGACAGCATGCCAATCATCGCGCGCATAGGAAGAAGATCGCCAGCGACCACCACGAGTTGGCGCCGCCGATCGACAGCAGGGCCCCGATCGCACCCAGTGTGCCGCCGATAATCCCGATGACCCGGCCGTAGGTGTTGGCGGCAATGAGGGAGAAGCCTCCGGTGAGCTGGATCAGCCCGAGGATGATCAGGACCCAGCCCATCGTGTTGAGGTTCGTGAAGATGTAGCGCGTGTCATTGACGAAGATGTTCGCGTCGTCCAGGGCTCCGATGCCGTAGATGATGTTGAGGGTGCCCACAGTCAGCACAGCAGGAATGCTGCGAACGCCATTCGGCCTGCGCCTCGCATACCCGTACCTCCTTGACTGATTGGCCGCTGTCCGCGACCAGACGCGATTAGAACGCGGCTCACCACGGGCGTCATCCCCCGAATGGAATGAATCCCCACTGAGTGACAGTGTCGGCCCAGGGAGCTGGCGCCGGTATGGCCCCAGGTCCTGGCCATCCGTCGGTGTTGCGCGGACTGGCCCTGCGACTCTGGGCCAGAGCAGAGGGATGGACGTGGCAACGCACCGCCAGTCATCCAGCCCCCGCGTACAGAACCTCTCGCCCACGCTCCAAGCAGCGGGTGTGAGGGGGACATCTCAGCGTGCGTTGGCGTTCGAGCTGCTCGAGTCGAAGCTGCGTCCCCCGCAGGGCCGCTTCGGGACGGTGTCCCGCGCACGGCCCATCAGCGTGTTGGAAAGCGCGGGCGCGGCTCCGGTCGTTTTCGTGGCCGCCGGCCCGGGCTGGGGGAAGACGACCCTGCTCGCTCAATGGGCCGCCGGCTCGGAACGCCCATTCGCGTGGGTGGACGTCGATGAGACGGACAACGACCCGATCGTCCTCCTGACCTACATCGCGGTCGCGCTCGACCGGGTCTCGCCGCTCGACCCGCGGGTGTTCGATTCGCTTGCGGCACCGGGAGCTTCGGTCGAGGCGACTGTCGTTCCGCGTCTGGGGGCGGCTCTGGCGGCGATTGGCCGGCCGGTCGTCCTGGTCTTGGACGACCTGCACCGTGTCGATGATCCGGCGGCTCTCGACGCCGTCTCGGCGCTCACGAGACATGTTCCCGACGGCTCGCAGCTGGTTCTCTCAGCACGAGGCGAGCCGGCAATCCCGCTGGGAGCACTGCGCGCGCGCGGCCTTGCAATTGAGATCGGGCCGGATGACCTCAGAATGGACGAAGCGGAAGCGAGCCAGCTGATGAACGCGGCCGGTCTCGAGCTGGCGGGCGAGCAGATCAGTGAGCTGACCGAGCACACCGAGGGCTGGTCGGCGGGGCTCTACCTCGCCGCGTTGTCGATCAACGCCCGAGGAATCCACGCGAAAGGCGCGGCGACGTTCTCCGGGAGCGATCGTCTGGTGTCCGACTACCTGCAGTCGGAGTTGCTCGCGCACCTGTCCCCGAAGGTCCTTCGTTTCCTGACGAGAACCGCGGTTCTCGAACGGATGTCCGGATCGCTGTGCGACGCGGTGCTCCAAGCGAGCCGCTCCGCGGAGATTCTTGAGTCGCTGGCGCGCTCCAACCTGTTCCTGGTGCCGCTGGCCGGTGATGGCGAGTGGTATCGCTACCACCATCTATTCCAGGAGCTGCTCCGAGCCGAGCTGACCCGAGCCGAGCCGGAGATTGTCTCTCGCCTCCTCGTTCGCGCTACCGACTGGTGCGAGGCGCACGGGCAGCCCGAGGCGGCGATCGGGTACGCGCAGGAAGCGGGGGATGTCGTCCGGGTGGCGCGGCTGGTCGAGCGTTGGGGCCAACCGGTGTACCAGAGCGGTCGCGTAGCGACCGTCGAGCGCTGGCTCCGCTGGTTGGAGTCGCATGGAGCGCTCGACCGGAACGCGGCGGTCACCGTGCTCGGCGCGCTCATCGCCGTCGTTCAGGGCCGGCCGGCGGAGGCGGAACGTTGGGCCGAGATTGCCGAACGCGCGAGCTACGACGGCGTGCTGTATGACGGCAGCGCGTCGATCGACTCGTGGCTGGCCCTACTCAGCGCGATGCGTTGCCGAAGAGGTGTCGCCAGGATGCGCACAGATGCGGAACTCGCGGTCCGGGAGCTCGCCCGCGGGAGCCAGTTCTGGCCGACCGCTGTGCTGCTTCTCGCGCTCTCGCACCAGCTGGCAGACGAGCTCGACCAGGCCGATGACTTGCTTGCAGACGCCGCCGAGGAAGGCCTCGCCCTGGGGGCGCCCGAGCCGGTGGTGGTCGCGTTCGGCGAGCGCGCCGGGCTCGCGATCGGGCGCGGGGCGTGGGTCCACGCCGAGGAGTTCGTCGACCGGGCGGGTGTGGTCATCCGCCGTGCGCGGATGGAGGCTTATCCCACCAGCGCGCTCGTCTATGGGGTAGCGGCGCGCGTCGCGCTCCATCGGGGTGAGGCCGAGCGCGCCCAGGAGCTGCTCACCGAAGCGCAGCGCCTGCGGCCGCGGCTGACCTACGCGCTGCCGCACCTGGCGGTCCAGACCCGCTTGGAGCTCGCCCACGCCTACCTGACGATCGCCGACGCCGGCGGCGCAAGGACGATGCTGCGCGAGATCGACGCGCTCCTGAGGCGAGTACCAGATCTCGGCACGCTGTCGGCCCCGGTGGCGGAACTGCGCTCGAGCCTGAAGACGATGCGCGCCGAGGCGCCCGGGGCGTCGACGCTGACGACGGCGGAGCTGCGCGTGATGCCGTACCTCGGAACGCACCTGTCTTTCGGGAGGTCGGCGAGCGAATGTTCATCTCGCAACACACGGTGAAGTCACACGCGATGGCCATCTATCGCAAGCTCAACGTCACCTCTCGCAGCGGCGCGGTCGAGCGCGCCCGCGAGCTCGGCCTGCTCTGAACAGACGGCCAGGGAATGCCTTCCCGGCGACGTTCATCCATATCGGACGATGTGCGGCGGGCGGCGTTGTTCGAAGATCAAGGCGGCCCTGATCGAAGGAGAGGAAGGATGGCGATTGGACCTGTTCAGCTGATCGTGCTGGGCTTCAAACACCCTGAGTTTCACGGCGAGATAATCGCCGAGCTGGAGCGGCTACGCGAGAGCGACACCGTGCGCGTGATCGACTCGCTGGCCGTCTACAAGGACGCCGACGGCGAGCTCGAGGTCGAGCACCTAAGCAATCTCACCGAGCAGGAAGCGATTGAGCTCGGCACACGGTCGGCGCCCTGGTCGGGCTCGGCATCAAGGGCGAGGAGGGCTTCGAGGCCGACGTCCAAGCGGGCGCCGAGGCGGCCGCCGACGGCGTCCAGGCTTTTCCGACGAGGAGGCCTGGGACGTGGTCGAGGAGATCCCCAACGACTCGGCCGCCGCGCTGCTCCTGATCGAGCACCACTGGGCGGTGCCGTTGCGGGACGCGGTCGCGCGCGCGGGCGGTTTCCGCATCACCGAAGGGTTCATCAGCCCACTCGACCT
>CAWEVH010000004.1:0-104373 GCA_963812415.1 uncultured Thermoleophilaceae bacterium
CCTCTTGCTTGTAAGGCAAGCGCTCTACCAGCTGAGCTAACCGCCCGACGGGCCGAGTCTAGTATCAGGCCGGTGAACGCCCGGCTGTTCTGGAAGTCGCTCGCGATCCAGGCGATCGCCGTCGCGATCCCGTTCGCGCTGCTCGGTCGTCGCCCTCGACGAGAGCTTCTTCGAGGACTACGGCTGGGCGGTCGGGCCCGCCGTCTGGATCGCCTGCTCGCTCGTGACCGCCCGGGTGCTCGACATCCCGGCGTCCTACGTGGTGTTCTCGGCCATCGCGGGCGGCGTGGCCGGCGCGCTCGTGCTGCTGGTGGCCGGCCACCTGCCGGGGATGATCGTTGCGCTGCTCGTGTTCGCGGCGTCCTGCGGCAGCTGGGACCCGGAGGCGCTCGAAGAGCCGTCCGAGCGCACGCGCGAGGTGGCGGCGAATAGGGGCGACGGGATTTGAACCCGCGATCTCCGGCTTGAAAGGCCGGCGTCCTGGACCGCTGGACCACGCCCCCTTGGTGGCCGATTGTAGGCGGCGTCCCTAGCCGGGCCGGTTCCGGGCCGCGCGATAGGTGCCGTCGAGCACGCCCTCGATCGCGGGCCGGGCGGGCTCGAACGAGGGCTCGCGGCCCTTGCACTCCTCGGTGAGCCCGTAGTAGACGCTCCGGCCCACCCGGTTCAGCGTCAGCCGGCGGACAAGCGGCCGCAGGGCCGGCTCCTGGGCGAGCGCGAACTCCGCCCTGATCACGAGCTTCTGACTCTCGGGATGCAGCGGCTGGCGCGCCAGGTCCCGGCAGGTGACCGCGTGCGGGTTGCGCTCGACCTCCCTCGCGTGGACGGGGTCGGGCGTGCCGGCTATGCGGCGCGGCTCGTCCTCCTCGTCGCCGCAGCCGGCGCCCGCGGCCGAGACGACCAGGGCCCCCAGCGCCAGCACGACGGCGCGGCGGCTGCCCGGGATCGGAGGTCGCGCTGAACGCGGCATACTTCAGGTTCGGGCCGTTAGCTCAATGGCAGAGCGCGGGACTTCGCAATAGAGGAGCGCTAGGAGGGAAACCACTAGTTCGTCGGCAGCTGTTTGCTGGGACACCCTGAGAGCCTGAGGTACCGAAGTGTGACAATCCTCAGGATTGGGCTATCAGCAGGCAACCCCCGTCAGGGGAGAGCCCTCAGAGGCCATACGCTGCCCACCCTAACGTCGAGCCGAGGGTGAAGAGATGGTCCAGACCGCAACGCGACTCGCTCGTCGCGGCCGGTGAGAGCCGGTGCGGCAGGTTAATCCTTGAGATCCGGGTTCGAGTCCCGGGCGGCCCACCTGCCAGACGAATAACGCCGACGGCACGGCGCTGGGCCGAGCCGGCCCCTCGCCCACGACTCAGGCGGCCGTCGCGTCGCGCGACTCGCCCGCGCTCAGCTCGGCGGTCAGGATCGCCTGAAGCAGTCCCGGGAAGCGGTTGTTCAGGTCGTCGTCGCGCAGGGAGAGCATGCGCTTGCGACCCTCGGGGCGGGTGCGCACGACGCCCGCCTCGCGAAGCACGCGGAAGTGATGCGAGAGCGTGGCCTTCGAGAGGCCGAGATCGAAGGTGCCGCACGTGCACTCGGGCCCGTTCGACAGCCGCCGGACGATCTCGAGCCGGGCCGGGTCGCTGAGTGCGTGCAGGATGGCGTGGAGCTCGAGCTCAGCGCAGGAGGGGTGGTGGGGCTCTCTCATGGAAGAAGCGGCTGCAACTCTAGCGATCGTTCGATGATTGTCTAAGCGCTAGTGGCGGAAGTGGCGGCGGGCCGTGAACACCATCGCGACGCCGGCGGCGTCGCAGGCGTCGATCACCTCCTGGTCCCGCTGCGACCCCCCTGGCTGGATGATCGCCCGGACGCCCGCCTCGATCGCCAGCGAGGGGCCGTCGGCGAACGGGAAGAAGGCGTCCGACGCGAGCGCGGCGCCGTCCACGGCGAGCCCGGCGGCGCGGGCCTTGTCGAGCGCGATCCGCACCGAGTCAACCCGGCTCATCTGACCCGCACCGACGCCGACCGTCGCAAGCTCGCGGGCGAGCACGATCGCGTTGGAGCGCACGTGCTTGGAGACGCGCATCGCGAACAGCAGCTCGCCCCACTCCGACTCGTCCGGCGTGCGCTCGGTCACAACGCTCATCTCCTCGCGCTGCTGGAGGCCGCCGTCCCGGTCCTGAACGAGCAGCCCGCCGCGCACCCGCTTGGTGTCGTGCTCCGAGATCGGTGGGCGGCGGCGCTCCTGGTCGTGGAGCAGCCGCACGTTCGGCTTCTGCTCGAGCAGCTCGAGCGCGTCGTCGTCGTAGCCCGGCGCGAACACGAGCTCCACGAACAGCTCGTGCAGCTTCTCGGCGAGCGCCCGGCTCACCGGCCTGTTGAAGCAGAACACCCCGCCGAAGGCGCTCTGAGGGTCGGCCCGGAGCGCCTTGTCGAATGCGTCCTCGACGCTCGAGCCCACCCCGGCGCCGCAGGGGTTGTTGTGCTTGACGATCGCCGCCGCCGGAAGCTCGAAGTCCTCCACGAGGCGCCGCGCCGAGTCGAGGTCGAGCAGGTTGTTGAACGTGAGCTCCCTGCCGTGCAGCTTCGAGACCATCGACAGCAGGTGCGTGCGCGCGCCCAGCTCGGCGTAGTAGGCGGCGCGCTGGTGCGGGTTCTCGCCGTAGGGGAGGTCGAGCACCTTCTCGAACGAGCGCGTGTAGGCGACCGGGAAGTCCTCCTCGCGCTCGGCGAACCAGCGCGAGATCGCCGTGTCGTAGCGGGCCGTGTAGGCGAACGCCTCCATCGCCAGGGTCTGGCGCGTGCGCGCGGAGAGCGTCCCGGCTCCCTCCGTGAGCTCCTCCAGCACGGCGTCGTAGCTCTCGGGCGATACCACCACGGCCGCGAACCCGTGATTCTTGGCCGCCGCGCGGATCAGCGTCGGGCCGCCGATATCGATGTTCTCGATCACCTCGGCGTCCTCACGGCCGCGCTGGGACGCCACGCGCTCGAACGGATAGAGGTTCACGCACACGAGGTCGATCGGCTCGATGCCATGCTCGTTCAGCATCGACACGTGGTCGTGGTTCGAGCGCAGCGCCAGCAGGCCGGCATGGATCCGCGGGTGGAGCGTCTTCACACGGCCGTCGAGGATCTCGGGGAAGCCCGTGTAGTCGTCGACGGCGCGCACCGCGATCCCCGCCTCGGACAGCTCGCTCGCTGTGCCGCCCGTGGACACGAGCTCGACGCCGAGGTCGGCAAGCCCCCGCGCGAACTCCACCAGCCCGCGCTTGTCCGCCACGCTCAGGAGCGCCCTGCGCACGCGGACCTCGCCCGCCGCGGTGGGCTCGACGGCGCCTTGCCCCGGCTCGCTCATTCGGCCTCCACGCGTACGAGACGCGGGTTGGCGGGATCGATTCGCACGCGGCCGGCCGCGATCAGGCGCACCGCACGCGGCAGCAGCCGGTGTTCGATCTCGTGGACGCGCTGCTCGGATCTCCGCGATGTCGGGATGGTAAGGAAGCTCGAACGATTCCTGTAGCACGATCGGGCCCGTGTCCACGCCCTCGTCGACGAAGTGGACGGTGACCCCCATCACCTTGACGCCGTGCTCGAGCGCCTGCTCGATCGCGCCCACGCCCGGAAAGGCGGGCAGCAGCGCGGGATGCACGTTCACCATCCGGCCGGCGAAGCGGCGGACCAGCTCGGGGGTGAGCAGCTCCATGAAGCCGGCGAGCACCACGAGCCCGACCCGACGCTCCTCGAGCCAGTCGCCGAGCGCGCGGTCGCGCGCCGGACGACCCGAATGATCGGCGAGCGCGAACACGGCGCTCTCGACACCCGCCGCGCGGGCGCGCTCCAGCCCGGGTGCGCCGGCTCGGCTCGAGGCCACGGCCACGATCTCGATGCCGTCCCGGCCGTGGACCGTGTCGAGCAGCGCCTGGAGGTTCGTGCCCGTGCCGGAGATCAGGACGGCGACGCGAAAGCTCACGCGGCGGCGCCCGCCGGGAGCCGGAGCACCGGGTAGGGACCGCCCGTGGTCTCGAGCCGGCCCTCCTCGATCAGCTCGTCGACCCGAGCGACGATGTCGGCGCGCCGCAGGTGCGAGGACACGCCGTAGGCCTGGAGGCCGTCGTAGGAGTTGCGCTGGATCTTCTTGCTGCGCGAGCCGTGCAGGATCTCCGCGCAGGTGGTGCGCCCGACGGCCGGGCGCGCTGCCACGGCGACGGAGATGATCGCGTCGTCGAGGTTGCCGATCTCCACCGGGTCCGGGGGCGGGGCCACCGCCACGAGGCCCGGGTCGCAGGCGTCGCAGCAACCCGACGCGGAGCGCGCCGGCGCCGCGCGGTCGCCGAAGTGGCGCAGGATCGCCTCGCGGCGGCAGGCGTCGTTCTCCACGTAGGCCCAGATCTCGCGGTACTGCCGCCAGCGCGCGCGGGCGGCGTCCTCGATCGACGAGCGGCAGAGGGCGGCGGCGCGGCCGTCGAAGCGACCGAGCACGCGCCCCGCGATCCGGTCTGGCGCCGACGGCGAGGGCGCGATCACCCCGGCTCGGGTGAGGTGGCCGACCAGCGCTCGCAGCCGCTCGCCGTCGCCGCGCATGTCGCGCGCCAGCCCGGCTGCGTCGAGCGCGTAGCGGCCCTCGCCGTCCGCGGACGCGGTGAGGCGGTCCGCCAGCCAGCCGGGCAGGCCGGGATCGAGCTCCTCGCGCTTGATGAAGTGGACGTGCAGCGCCTTGTCGCGGTTCTCCGCCAAGAGCAGCGCGCGCGCCGGCAGCCCGTCGCGGCCCGCGCGGCCCGCCTCCTGGTAGTAGGCCTCGAGCGAGGCCGGCACGCTCGAGTGGACCACCGTCCGGACGTTCGGCTTGTCCACCCCCATGCCGAAGGCGTTGGTCGCGCAGATCACCCGGATCTCGTCGGCGAGGAAGCGGCGCTGGACCTCGGCGCGGCGGCCGCGATCGAGCCCGGCGTGGTAGGCGGCGGCCTCCTCCCCGAGCGCAGCCGAGAGGCGCTCGGCCAGCTCCTCCGAGCCGGCGCGCGTGCCCGCGTAGACGATCGCGGGCAGGGCATCGGGCCGGCGCAGGGTCTCCACGACGAGCGCCGCCTTCTCGTGTCCTCCCGGCCTCGCGACCGTGAACGAGATGTTCGGCCGGTCGAACCCGGTGGCCACCTGGAGTGGATCGCGCAACCCCAGCCGCCTCACGACGTCGGCCGCCACCCGCGGCGTGGCGGTGGCGGTGGAGGCCACGAGCGCGGCCGCGCCGAGCGCGCGGGCGGCGTCGGCCAGGCGGAAGTAGTCGGGCCGGAAGTCGTGCCCCCATTGCGAGACGCAGTGCGCCTCGTCCACCACGAACAGTCCCACGCGCACCGCGCGCATCCGTTCGAGGAAGCCCAGCGCGGCGAAGCGCTCGGGAGCCACGTAGAGCAGCTTCAGCCGGCCGGCGGCCGCGCGCTCGAGCGCCTCGGCGTTCGCGCGCGAGTCCTGCTGCGCGTTCACGAGCGCCACCCGGTCGGCGAGCCCGCGCGCGCCGAGCGCCTCCACCTGGTCCTGCATCAGCGCCACCAGCGGCGAGACGACCACCGTGAGGTCGTCGCGCAGCAGGGCCGGGAGCTGGTAGCAGAGCGACTTGCCCGAGCCCGTGGGCATGACCACCATCACGTCGCGCCCGCCGAGCGCGGCCTCGCATGCCTCGCGCTGCCCCGGCCGGAACTCACGGAAGCCGAACAGCGAGTGGAGGGCGGCGGTCAGGTCCATGGGGAAGGCCACAGTAGCGCCGTCCCCGGAGGGAGCAGGCACGCTGTTGCAGAGTTGTTGCAGGCGGGCGGAGGCGGAAGAACGGCATCGCTCCGGTCCGGGCCGAGCCCGGCCCCTCGCGCAGTTCAGGCCCGAACGACCGCCAGCTCCTCGAGCGCGAACTTCCCGTTCGCGTCCTCGGTCCGCTCGAGCGGGTACTCGCCGGAGAAGCAGGCGTCGCAGTGGGTGGCGCGGGTCGAGCGGATCGCCTCGTACACGCCGTCGAGCGACAGGTAGCGCAGCGAGTCGCAGCCGAGCTCCGTGGCGATCTCCTCCTCGCTGCGGCCGTGGGCGACCATCTCCTGGGTCGTCGACATGTCGATCCCGTAGTGGCACGGGTGCGTGATCGGGGGCGCCGAGATCCGCATGTGCACCTCCGCCGCCCCGGCGTCGCGCAGCATCTTCACGATCTGGCGCGTGGTGTTGCCACGCACGATCGAGTCGTCCACGACGACGAGGCGCTTGCCGGCCACCACCTCGCGCAGCGGGTTGAACTTCATCCGCAGTCCGTGCTTGCGCAGCTCCTGCCCAGGCTGGATGAACGTGCGCGCCACGTAGCGGTTCTTGATCAGCCCGTCGTCGCGGGGGATCCCCGAAGCCTTCGAGTAGCCGGCCGCCGCGGCGTTGCCGGAGTCCGGGACCGCGATCACCACGTCCGCCCCGACCGGGGCCTCACGCCAGAGGATCTCGCCCATCTTGCGCCGCGAGACCTGGGTGCGGTTGCCTTCCAGGATCGAGTCGGGCCGCGCGAAGTAGATGTGCTCGAAGACGCAGAACGCCTTCCGGGGCGACTCCACGAGCTGGCGCGTCTCGATGCCGCGCTCGCCGATCGACACCATCTCGCCGGGGCCCACCTCGCGCAGCAGCTCGGCGCCGATGATGTCGAAGGCGCAGCTCTCGGAGGCCACGCAGTACCTGTCGCCGATCATGCCGAGCGACAGGGGCCGGAGGCCGACCGGATCGCGGAAGGCGATCACGCGGTCCTTCGTCATCACGACCGTCGAGAAGGCGCCCTCGAGCCGCGGCATCACGTCCGCCAGGGCGTCCTCGACCCGCTCCGCCTCGTGCGTCGAGAGCAGCGCCGCGATGATCTCCGAGTCCGAGGTGCCGCGGAAGCTCACGCCGCGCTCGACGAGCTCCGAGTGGAGCTCGACGGCGTTGATCAGGTTGCCGTTGTGGGCGAGCGCCACCTGGCGCCGGTCGGAGCGCCACACCGGCTGAGCGTTCTCCCACGCCGAGGAGCCGGTGGTCGAGTAGCGCACGTGCCCCACCGCCAGGTCGCCACCCAGTGCGCGCAGCTTCTCCTCGTCGAACACCTGCGAGACCAGCCCGAGGTCGCGGATGGTCATGATCTGGCCGGAGCCGCTCGTGGCGATGCCGGCGGACTCCTGGCCGCGATGCTGAAGCGCGTACAGGGCGAAGTACGCGAGGCGGGCGACGTCGACCTCAGGCGCGTAGACGCCGAAGACGCCGCACTCGTCGCGAGGTCCGTCGCGATGGTCGAGCTCGGGGTTCATGCGCTGGAAGCGGGGCCTCGGACACTGCCGGCAAGAGAGGGCCCTGCCACGAGCTGAGGGTACCAGTGGGTCCCGTCGTCGCGGGGGCGGCGGCCCCTCAGGCGAACAGCGCCGGGATCGCGCCCTCGTAGCGCTCGCGCAGGCGCTCCACGGGGATCGACACGGCGTCGCCGATCACCAGCGTGTCGCCGCCCACCTCGCCGATCGGCACCGCGCCCGGCACGGCCTCGACAACCTCGCGCGGGCCGGCCACGACCACGCCGCCGGGGCCCTCGCCGAACAGGGCTGATGCCATCCCCTGCGCAGCCGGCCGAGCCGGCTGCTTCGGGCCCTCGCCGGCGGCCGGCGGCTCGACCCGCGCGCCGAGGCCCCCCTCGATGCAGCACTCGGCGAGCGCGACCGCGAGGCCGCCGTCGCCGATGTCGTGCACGGTCGCGAGCCCGCCCGCGCGCACCGCGTCGCGCACGACGCGCAGGGCGGCGGCCTGCTCCGCGAGATCGATCTCGGGGAGCCCGCCCGCGAGGCGGCCGCGGAGCTTCTCGAGCTCGGAGCCGTCGAGCGAGGGTGCGAACGGTCCGAGCACGGCGACGACATGGCCGTCGGCGGCGAAGCCCGTGCGCGGCACGACCTCCGGATCGGGCAGCTTGCCGACCATTCCCACGATCGGCGTCGGGTAGATCGGCCCGCCGCCTCCCTCGTTGTAGAGCGAGACGTTGCCGCCCACCACCGGCACGCCGAGCGCCAGGCAGGCGTCGCGCAACCCCTCCACGGCGCGCACCAGCTGCCAGGCGATGTGCGGCTTCTCGGGGTTGCCGAAGTTCAGGCAGTTGGTGAGCCCGAGCGGCTCCGCGCCCACGCAGGCGAGGTTGCGAGCGCACTCGAGCACGGCCTCGACCGCGCCCGTGTAGGGGTCGCAGGCCACGCGCCGGCCGTTGCCGTCGATCGACATCGCGATCGCCCCGCTGCCGCCGTCGCCGGCGAGCGCGAGCACGGCGGCGTCCGCCTGCTGCGGTCGGCGCACCGTGCGCGAGCCGACGATCGAGTCGTACTGCTCGAAGACCCAGCGCTTCGAGGCGAGGCTCGGAGAGCCGAGCAGCGCGAGCAGCGACCTCCTCCGCGGGCACGTCGGCGCCGATCCGCACCGGCGGATCGGGGTAGAGCGGCCCGGACGGCTCCGCCGGCGCCAGGTCGTAGAGCGGGGCAGTCGTCCACGAGCGCCCCGACGGGCATGTCGCCCACCAGCTCGTCGCCGTCGAACACCCGCAGCCGGCGTGTGTCGGTGACGGTGCCGATCGGCGTGGCACGCACCTCCCAGTTCTCGCAGAGCGCCAACACCGCGTCGAGCCGCGCGGGCTCGACCACGCACAGCATCCGCTCCTGCGACTCCGAGATCATGATCTCGAACGGCTCCATGTCGGCCTCGCGCAGCGGCACCCGCGAGACGTCGAGGTCGATCCCCACCTCGCCCTTCGAGGCCATCTCGGACGAGGACGACGACAGCCCGGCCGCGCCCAGGTCCTGGAGCGAGGCCAGGAGCCCGCGGTCGAGCAGCTCGAGGCAGCACTCGACGAGGCGGGACTCCTCGAACGGGTCCCCGATCTGCACGGTCGGGCGCTTCGAGGCGTCCTCCTCGGAGAGCTCCGCGCTGGCCAGCACCGACGCGCCGCCGATGCCGTCCCGCCCCGTGCGCGCGCCCAGCAGCACCACGTGGTTGCCGACCCCGGCCGCCGCGCTCCGGATCAGCTGCTCCCGGCGCGCGAGCCCGACGCACATCGCGTTCACCAGGCAGTTCTGCTCGTAGGCGGGCTCGAAGAGCACCTCGCCACCCACCGTGGGCACGCCGATCGAGTTGCCATAGTGGCCGATCCCCTTCACCGCCCAGTCGAACAGGTAGCGCGAGCGGGGCGAGTCGAGCTCGCCGAAGCGCAGCGAGTCGAGCACGGCGACCGGGCGCGCCCCGACCGCGAAGATGTCGCGCAGGATCCCGCCGACCCCGGTGGCGGCGCCCTGGAAGGGCTCGACGGCGCTCGGGTGGTTGTGGGACTCGACCTTGAAGGCGGCGGCCAGTCCGTCTCCGAGGTCGACCACGCCCGCGTTCTCGCCCGGTCCCATCAACAGGTGAGGACCCTCCGTCGGCAGCAACCGGAGCAGCTTCTTCGAGTGCTTGTAGGCGCAGTGCTCCGACCACATGAGCGAGAAGACCGCCAGCTCGAGCGCGTTCGGCTCGCGCTCGAGGCGCTCGCAGATGCCCTCGTACTCCGAGTCGGTCAGGCCGAGATCTCGATGTGGAGCAGGCGCCGCCGGCGGCGTCACGCAGCGACCAGCGCCAGCGACTCGAACAGCCGCCCGCCGTCGGTGGAGCCCGTGAGCATGTCGACCGCGTGCTCCGGGTGGGGCATCAGGCCGAGCACGTTGCGCGCCTCGTTGCACACGCCCGCGATGTCGTCCTGCGAGCCGTTCGGATTCTGTCCGGGCGCGTAGCGGAGCACCACCTGCTCCTCCGCGATCGTCGGCGCGTAGTAGCGCCCGGTGGTGTGCTTGACGGGGATCGAGAGCACGTCGCCCGGCTCGCAGGCGCGCGTGAAGAGCGTGTCCGCGTTCTCGACCACCAGCTCGACCTGCCGCGAGACGAAGCGCAGCGACACGTTCGGCAGCAGGGCACCCGGTAGGAGGCCGGCCTCGCAGAGCACCTGGAAGCCGTTGCAGATCCCGAGCACCGGTCCACCGTCGCGGGCGAACTCGATCACCGACTCCATCAGCGGCGAGAAGCGCGCGATCGCGCCGGCGCGCAGGTAGTCGCCGTACGAGAAGCCGCCGGGCACCACCACGGCGTCGATGCCGTCGAGATCGCGCTCGCGGTGCCACAGGAGGTCCGCGTCCCCGAAGCGCCGGCATGCCATCAGCGCGTCGACCTCGTCGCACGACCCGGGGAAACGGACGACCCCGAACCTCACCGCTCGATCTCCATGACCTCGTACTCCTCGATCAGGGGATTTGCCAACAGCCGCTCGCACATCTCGGGCACCCGCGCGGGGTCCTCGACGTCGAGCTCGACCAGCCGTCCGATGTGCACGTTCGCCACGCCCTCGAAGCCGAGCGCGGGCAATGCCCGCTCGACCGCCTGGCCCTGCGGATCGAGGATGCCCTCTTTCGGGCGAATCAGAACCCTCGCCCTCAAGCGGAGCGCTCCAGCCAGGCCTCGAAAGGCTCGCCGGCGATGCGCTCGTAGGCCTCCAGGTAGAGCTCGCGCGTACGCGCGACCACCTCATCGGGGAGCTCGGGAGCCGGCGGCGTCTTGTCCCAGCCCGAGCCGGCCGCCCAATCGCGCACGTACTGCTTGTCGAAGCTCGGCTGCCCGTGGCCCGGTTCGTACCCGTCCGCGGGCCAGAAGCGCGACGAGTCGGGCGTCATCACCTCGTCCCCCAGCACGATCGTGCCGTCCACCCGTCGCCCGAACTCGAACTTGGTGTCCGCCAGGATGATCCCGCGCTCGCGCGCGTGGGCGGCGCCCAGCTCGTAGAGCGCGATCGAGAGGCGGCGCAGCTCCTCGAGCAGCGGGCGGTCGCCGACGATCTCCGCCGCACGCTCGAAGTCGACGTTCTCGTCGTGGTCGCCGACCTCGGCCTTGGTGGCGGGAGTGAAGATCGGCGCGGGCAGCTGCTGCGACTCGGCCAGTCCCGCCGGCAACTCGATGCCGCAGATCGATCCGCCGGCCTGGTAGTCCTTCCAACCCGAGCCCGTGATGTAGCCCCGGACCACGCACTCGACCGGGACCATCTCGAGGCGCTCGACGAGCATGGCGCGGCCGCGGAACTCCTCGGGCACCGCGCTGAGCGAGACCAGGTGGTTGGGGCAGATCTCCCGCGTGCGCTCGAGCCAGAAGGCGGTGAGGCCCGTGAGCACCTTGCCCTTGTCCGGAATCGGCGTCGGATGGACCACGTCATAGGTCGAGATGCGGTCGGACGCGACCAGCAGCAGGCGCTCCTCGCCCACGGCGTAGATGTCGCGCACTTTCCCGCTCGAGAGGTGCGTGAGAGCGGCGGCGTCGCTCACGGCCGCGAGGCTATCAGCGCGGTCCGACCAACTGCTCAGTGCGACGCGTCGGCGGTCCAGATCACGACCTGGGCCGAGCGGCCGCGGATGTCGACGCTGTCCACGTGCTCGAGATCGCCGTCCTCGCGGGTGAGCATCGAGCGCGTGGAGTCGGCCAGGAAGATCGTGTGCGGCGTGCCCTTGGTCATCCCCTCGATGCGGGACGCCGTGTTGGTCGTGTCGCCGATCACCGTGTACTCCAGGCGGCGCTCCGAGCCCACGTTGCCCGCCATCACCGCCCCGCTGTTCAGGCCGATCCCGATCCGGAAGCGCTCGGTCTCGCCGCGCTCGGCCATCCACTCGTTGAAGGAGTCGAGCGCCGGGCCGGCCATCTCGCGCGCCGCCGCCAGCGCCCGGTCGGCGTGGTCCTCGGTCTCGATGGGGGCCCCGAAGACGGCCATGATCCCGTCGCCCATGAACGTCACGAGCGTGCCGCCGTGGCCGAGGATCACGTCGGTCATCTGTGTGAGGTAACGGTTCAGCACGTCGATCACCACCTCCGGCTCGCGAGCCTCCGAGAAGGTCGTGAAGCCGCGGACGTCACTGAACAGGACCGTCACGATCTGGCGCTTCCCGCCCAGGCGAAGGTCCTCGTCCACGTTCTTCAGGACCTCGGCCACCACGGGCTCCGGCACGAAGCGCGAGAACACGTCGCGCACGCGCTCGCGCTCGAAGGCGTCGAGCACCAGGCCGATGGCGAGCGCTCCGACCACCCCGAGCAGGAGGGAGGCGAGCGGGTAGAGGAACGACACGATCAGGCCGTTGTTGAACGCGACCTGGACCGCCACGGTGAAGACGATCGCTAGGAGCAGGCCGTAGATCGCGGCCCGGAGCGGCCCGAAGCTCATCGCGATCCCCGGGCCCACCAGGCCGAGCAGCACGATCAGCGCGATGTTCAGCCCGTCCGGCGCCACCTGGAGCGGGAAGTCGTCGAGCACGGTCACGATCGCGTTCGCCTGGATCTCTGGGCCCGACATCTGGCGGCCGTCGCCCACGGGAGTCGAATGGACGTCCTGCAGCGACGGGGCGGTGGCCCCGACCACCACGATCTTGCCCTCGAACAGGTCGGGAGCGAAGTCGCCGCTCAAGAGCCGTGAGAACGGGAGGTACTCCACCGTGCGCGGCGGCCCGGCATAGTCGATCCACTCGGAGCCGGTCATCGGCGCCATGCGCCGCCCGCGGAACTCCTCGCTCGCGGCGATCGCGAAGCTCTCCAACCCCTCGACCTCGTAGGGCAGGCGCCTGATGACCCCGTCCTCGTCGTTCAGGAAGTTGCTGCTGCCGGCGCGCGACCCCGTCTGGCGCAGCACCTGGTCGCCGCCGAAGACGTTCGTCTGCCCGCCCTGATCCACCTCGGTCGTGGCGAGCACCACGCTGTCGGCGCGGTCGACGGCGTCGATCAGCGCGTTGTCCTCGCGCGGCACCGTGGGCTCGGTGAACTGGACGTCGTAGGCGATCACCTTGGCGCCCGCCTCGCTCAGGGCGTCCACCGCCTCGCCGTGCAGCGAGCGCGGGAACGGCCAGCGCTCGCCGAGCTCGTCGAAGGTCACGTCGTCGATTCCGACGACCACCACGTCCTCGGGCGGTCCCTCGCTGCCGCGGATGGCAAAGCGCTCGTCGATCGAGTCGAGCTCCGCGCCGTCGAGGATGTTGCCTGCGTAGGCCGCGATCACGCTGCCCGTGAGGCCGACCGCGGCGACCAGGAAGATGATCAGCCTCAGACGGCGGGCGGACCTCCGCGATCGGCCCCCGTTCGAACGCGACTCCATGCGCCCAAGTGTCCCCCATCACCACGCGTTGCGCGAGGCCACGGTTGACTCCCGCCACCGATCAGGGCAATCTCAGCTGGTGCACGAGGGACGCGGCCGCCGATCGTGATCTGGGTCGAAGTGCTCGTCGTCTTCCTGGTGTGCCACCTGGTGGGGGACTTTGCGCTGCAGACCGAATGGCAGGCGCAGCACAAGCGCCACGGGCTCGGTGGGGACCCGACCGCGCGACGCGCGCTGCTCGCGCACGTCTCGACCTACACGCTCGCGTTCGTGCCCGCCTTCGTGTGGCTGCTCGCCGAGGACGTGAGCATCGGCCTCGTGGCCGCGATCGCCGTGCTCCTCTTCGTCACCCACCTGGTCCAGGACGACGGCCGCCTGCTCGACCAGTACATCCGCCACGTCAAGCACACCGAGGCGGCCAGCCATCCGACAGTGACCGCGGCTCTCGACCAGAGCTTCCACGTCGTCGTGCTGTTCGGGCTGTCGATCCTCGCCGTGGCCTGACGCCGCGAGGCCGGCCGGGCTACGAGATCCGGTCCAGGCGCTGGACGATCGTCCGGGCGTGGCGGATGAAGGCGCCCGTGTCGAAGACCGCGTCCAAATCGAGCTCCGGGGCGCCCGCGGCGATCAGCTCGCGGAACTCGATCCCCTCGTCCCAGGCCCGCTGGGCCGCCTCTTGGACGGTCCGGTAGGCCTCGTCGCGCGAGCGTCCCGTCTCCACGAGCGCGAGCAGCGCGCGCTGCGAGTAGAGCGCGCCGTGGGTGGCCTCGAGGTTGGCAAGCATGCGCTCGGGGTGCACGGTCATCCCCTCGACCACGCGGATGGCGAGATGCTGGGCGTAGTCGAGCAGGATCGTGGCGTCGGGCAGCGCGACGCGCTCGACCGACGAGTGGGAGATGTCGCGCTCGTGCCAGAGCGCGACGTTCTCGAGCCCGGCCTGCGCGTAGCCGCGCAAGAGGCGCGCGATCCCGGCGATCCGCTCGCTCACGATCGGGTTGCGCTTGTGAGGCATCGCCGAGGAGCCCTTCTGCGAGCCCGCGCGAAACGGCTCCTCCACCTCGCGCACCTCGGTGCGCTGAAGATGCCTGATCTCGGTCGCGAAGCGCTCGAGACCGGCCCCGGCGAGCGCGATCGCCTCGAGCAGCTCCGCGTGGCGATCCCTCGGCACGACCTGGGTGGACACCTCCTCGCGGCCGAGTCCGAGCCGGCGCAGCACCGCCTCCTCGATCTCGGGCCCGTTCGCGGCATAGGTGCCGACCGCACCGGACAGCGCGCCCACCGACACCACCTCGGCGGCGCGCTCGAGCCGGCGCATGTTGCGGTGCGCCTCGAACGCGAAGCCGGCCAGCTTGACGCCGAACGTCGTCGGCTCGGCGTGCACGCCGTGGGTGCGCCCGACGCACACGGTGTCCACGTGCTCGCGGGCACGCCGGATCAGGGCGTCGCGGTAGTCCAGGGCGCCGCCCACCAGCATCAGCGACGCCTGCGAGAGCTGGAGGCCGAGCGCGGTGTCGAGCACGTCGGAGGAGGTGAGGCCGTGATGGACCCAGCGTCCCTCGTCCCCGACCGAGGCCGCCACCACGTCGACGAAGGCGGCCACGTCGTGGTCGGTCACCCGCTCGCGTTCCTTCACCTCGTCGACCGTGAAGGTCGCGCGGTCGCGGATCGCCGCCGCGTCCTCCTCCGGCACCAGACCCTGCTCGGCAAGCGCCTCGACGACCGCCAGCTCCACCTCGAGCCAGCTCTCGAGCTTGCGTCGCTCGGACCAGACGGCGCCCATCTCGGGACGCGTGTAGCGCTCGATCACGCGGTCAATATTCGCGCCGCGAGCGCCGCGGCGTTCTTCGGGTTGTCCACGCCCACGGTCGCGACGGGGACGCCCGGGGGCATCTGGGCGATCGCGAGCAGCGCATCGAGCCCACCGCCCACCGAGGTCTTGGAGGTGAGCGGAACGCCGATCACCGGCAGGTCGGTGTGCGCCGCCACCACGCCCGGCAGCGCCGCCGCCAGCCCGGCGCCGGCGATGATCACCCGCAGCCCGCGCATGCGGGCGTTCTTCGCGTACTCGGCCACCGTGTCCGGGTCGCGGTGCGCGCTCATCACCCGCATCTCGTGGCGAATGCCCATCTCCTCGAGCAGCTCGGCCGCCTTCTCCATCAGCGGCATGTCGCTCTTCGAGCCCATCACGATCCCGACCTGGGGCGCGTCGTCGACGTCGAGGTCGTCGAACTGGTGCTCGACCTCCGTCTCGGCGATCGGCGCGCTCTCGGGACGGTTCACGCCTCGACCCTATCCACGGCGCGGGACGCGATGTCCGTCCGCAGCTGGCGGCCGTCGAACTCGATCGCCTCGGCTCCGTCATAGGCACGCTCGCGAGCCTCTCCCGGGGTGGCGCCGAGCCCCGTCACGCACAGCACCCGCCCGCCCGCGGTCACCAGCCGGCCGTCCTGCTCGGCCGTGCCCGCGTGGAAGACCTCGGTGTCCTCGCGCACGCGCTCGAGGCCCGTGATCACGTCGCCCTTGGAGGAGGTCTGGGGGTAGCCACGGGAGGCGAGCACCACCGTGACCGCCCAGTCGGGCGCCCAGTCCGGCTCGACGCCGGCGAGCCCTCCTGGGCGGCTGGCGGCCTCGAGCAGGTCGAGGAGGTCCGAGCGCAGGCGCGGCAGCACCGCCTGCGTCTCCGGGTCGCCGAAGCGCGCGTTGTACTCGAGCACCTTGGGTCCGGCCTCGGTCATCATCAGGCCCGCGTAGAGCACCCCGTGGAACGGCGTGCCCCGGCGCCGCAGCTCGTCCACGATCGGCTGGTGCGCGAGCGCGGCGATCTCCTGCGCGCGCCCGGCGTCGATCCCAGGCACCGGCGAGTAGCTCCCCATGCCGCCCGTGTTGGGGCCCTCGTCGCCGTCGAAGATGCGCTTGTAGTCCTGTGCGGGCGCCAGCGGCACGGCCCGCTCGCCGTCGCAGAGCGCGAGCAGGGAGAGCTCCTCGCCGACGAGGAACTCCTCGAGCACCACCTCGGTGTCGCCGAAGCGCTTCTCCCCGAAGAACACGTCGAGCGCAGCGCGCGCCTCCCGCTCGTCGGGCGCGATGATCACTCCCTTGCCCGCGGCCAGCACGTCGGCCTTCAGCACCGCCGGGTAGGCGGCGCAGGCGAGATGCGCGGCCGCCTCCTCGCGCGAGCGGAACAGGACGTGCGACGCCGTGGGCACGCCGCAGTCCTTCATCAGCTGCTTGGCGTAGGCCTTCGAGCCCTCGATGCGGGCCGCGGCGGCGGTGGGCCCGAAGGCGGCGATGCCGGCCGCAGCCAGCTCGTCGACCAGCCCGGCCACGAGCGGCGCCTCCGGCCCCACGACCACGAGATCGACCTCGCGCTCGCGAGCGAGCGCGACCAGATCGGAGTCCGGCAGGCACTCCACGCCGTCGCGCGCGATGCCGGCGTTCCCGGGCGCGCACAGCAGCTCCGGCCGTCGCGCGCTGCGGCGCAGCGTGCGCACGAGCGCGTGCTCGCGCCCTCCGCCGCCGACGACCAGTACGCGCGTCAAAGCGCCGAGATGAACTCGTCCACCGGGATCGCGGTGAGTGTCTCGTACTGCGCGGTGCCCCGCGAGCCCAGCTCCATCGAGACCCGAGCGACCGTCTTCTCGTCCGGTGCCTCGACGATGTTCACGAAGTCGTAGCGACCGAGCACGGCCCACTGGGCGGTCACGCTCACTCCCAGCTGCTCGATCTCCTTGTTGACCTCCCGGATGCGCTGCGGATTGCTCTTCAGGGTCTGAACGCCTTCGGGGGTGAGGGTGGACAGCATCACGTAGGTCGGCACGGTGTTCCTTTCGGGTAGAGGCGCGTCGGCGCGGAATTTACCCCGCTGGCGCGCCGCCCGAGGTCACGCTAGCCTCGGCTTCCCCCCACCAGCACAGGAGCGTTCGAATGAAGTTTGTCCTCGCCGTCGCGACCGGAGCAGTCGCACTCGCGGCTCCCGCGGCCGCCTCCGCGGCCGTAGTTGCCGTCGCCCCCGTCAAGCCGTGCTACGGGTCGGGCGAGCAGGTGAGTCTGACCGGCTCCGGCTTCACCCCCTCTCGCGGGGTCAACGTCGCGTACGACGACACGCCTCTGGGCAGCGTGGGGACCGACGCCACCGGCGCCTTCAGCGCCAACCTCCGGATCGGCCTGGACAACGGCAGGGAGACCCGCACGTACACGGCAACCGACATCGATAATCCTGCCCTCACCGCCTCGCTGCAGCTCGTCGTGAGCGAGGTGGCCGTCGGGATCCGGCCGAGGAGCGGCGCTCCCGGCCGCCGGCTGCGCATCAGGGCCAAGGGCTTCACCACCGGCCAGACGCTGTGGGCGCACGTGATCCGCGGCCGCTCGAAGCGCCACATCAAGCTCGGCGAGCTGACGGGCGCGTGCAGGAGCCTCACCACCCGCCGGCGGATCCTCCCCCGCTCGGCGCCGCTCGGCGCCTACACGGTCCAGTTCGACACCTACCGCCGCTACGACCCGAACCGCCCGGTGAGGGACGGCTACCTGATCACCGTTCGCCCCGTGAGCCGCGGGTCCGCGACGGCGGCCACGAGCTTCGACCGGATCGACTAGGTCGCGTCCGGCTGGTGTCGCCGGCTCCCGCGATCTCGCCCGCGCCTCGCGCGCGGAAGATGGTTGACGTCGATTTGTCCGGACTTCACCCATCATGTGGGGTCAACCTAGGCGTCGCGTCCGGCTCAGCCGGGGTAGGTCATGCGCAGCGCGAACGGCCCGCTGCCCGCGCGGCGACGGACCGTGACGCGCACCTGCTCGGTCTCGGCCCGGCGGCACCACTCGATGCCGAAGCCCTCGCCCCGCCGAAGCGTCTCACCCGAGGCGAACGAGCCGGACTGGAGCTCGACCTCGGCCTTGAGGCCGCGGGCGGCGTCGAAGCGAACGCTCACGTCGCCGTCGAGCGTCATCGGCACGATGTAGGCGCGCGAGCTACGTCCCTGGCCGAGCCGGCCGCGCAGGGTGCGCGAGCGCGGTCCGGTCCAGGGGCGCTGCACGTCGCGGCGGATCGCCGCGTACGCGCCGCGGTCGGGACGCAGGATCGAGGCGTACTGCCAAGGAGCGCTCGGGTAGTGCAGGTGCGCGTAGCCGTCCGCGAATCCCTCGCCCGGGTCGCGCAGGTAATGCGCGCCCTGATTGCCGGGGAAGAGGCGTCCGCGGGCAACGTGCGCGCAGACCCTCATCTCGCTGGCCCAGTGCTTGGCGCCCCAGTCGAGCGCGTCCCAGGGATTGTTCGAGCGCCAGCTGGCGAGGTGATGGCCGTACTCGTGGGTGAGCGCGTACTCGACCGGCACGCCGTGCGTGCTCTCGCCCGGCACGTACATGCGGTCCTCGTCGGTGGCGTAACAGGCCACGGCGTCCTCGGCGCCGCACAGCCGCCCGATCTCGGCGGGCGTGCCCACGTACACGCGCAGCGTTCCGAGCTCGTAGCCGTGGCTGCGGGACCCGAGGAAGTCGACCAGGCGCTGATCGGCCGCCGGGTTGGCTGGATAGGCCGAGGAGACCTCCACCTCGACGCTGAGCCCGTCCTGGGTCGCGTAGCGCGAGGCTCGGGTGCTCGCGCGCGCCGCGCGCAGCACGGGCGCGGCCCGCTCGATCACCGTGTCCTGCAGATGCGCGTGGCCCACCTGGGCGCCGGCCGGCAGCGGGCCGATCACCGGTGCCTCGCGCTCGCCCGCCAGGGCGGGCGATGAGACGACGAGGAACGCGATCCCGGTCGCCGCGGCTATCCGAAATGAGCGACCGAGAGCCAAGACGAGGTCCAGCGTAGGTCCCCTTTAGCGATCCCGCCACCACCTGGACGCGCGTTGGACGATTTCGCCCGGCTGGGCGCTCCAATGTCCCCTATTCGGGTTACAACACGCCGAGCTACGACGGCGGCTTGATCGTCGCGCGCCGCGGAGGCTGACCGCCCGCCGTCGGCCCGGTCGGTACACAGGCCCGGATCGGCTCGGCCTGTGCACAGCCAGCTTTGCGAAGCCGAGCTCGCCGTCGGCGGCGTCCACGGCCACCACGTCGCCCGGCGCGAACTCGCCCTCGAGCAGCCTGAGCGCAAGCGGATCCACGAGCCGCTTCTGGATCACGCGCTTCAGCGGGCGCGCGCCGTAGGTGGGGTCGTAGCCCAGGTTGCCGATCAGCGTGCGGGCGTCGTCGGTCAGCTCGACCTCGACACCGCGCTCGCGCACGCGCTCCACGAGCCGCGCCACCTGCAGCTCCACGATCTGCCCGATCTCGTCGCGCGTGAGCGAGTGGAGCTCCACGATCTCGTCGAGCCGGTTCACGAACTCGGGCTTGAAGGTCGCCTCGACGCCAGGAACGCCGCCCGGCACGTTCGAGGTCATGATCACCACGGTGTTCTTGAAGTCGACGGTGCGGCCCTGCCCGTCGGTCAGCCGCCCGTCGTCCATCAGCTGGAGCAGGACGTTGAACACGTCCGGGTGGGCCTTCTCGAGCTCGTCGAGCAGCACGACGCTGTAGGGCCGGCGCCGCACCGCTTCCGTGAGCTGGCCGCCCTCGTCGTAGCCGACGTAGCCGGGCGGCGCGCCCAAGAGCCGCGACACCGAGTGCTTCTCCATGTACTCCGACATGTCGATCCGGACGATCGCCTGCTCGGAGTCGAACATGAACTCGGCGAGCGCCCGCGCCAGCTCGGTCTTGCCGACGCCTGTGGGACCGATGAAGAGGAACGCCCCGATCGGGCGGTTCGGGTCCTGGAGTCCCGCGCGCGAGCGGCGCAGCGCGTTCGACACGGCCTCGACGGCCTCGTCCTGACCGATCACCCGCTCGTGGAGGCGCTCCTCCATGTGCACGAGCTTGGCCACCTCGCCCTCCATCAGCCTCGAGACCGGGATGCCCGTCCACTTGGCGACGACCTCGGCCACGTCCTCGTCGTCGACCTCCTCCTTCAGGAAGGTCACGTCCGACTGGATGCCGGCCAGCCGCGCCTCGTGCTCGCGTACCTCCTGCTCGAGCTGCGGGATGTCGCCGTAGCGCAGCTCCGCGGCGCGCTGGAGATCGGCCTCGCGCTCGGCGCGCTCCGCATCGCGATGGGCCTGCTCGAGCCGCTCCTTGGCCGAGCGGATCGCCTCGATCGCCTCCTTCTCGCCGGTCCAGTGCGCCTTCATCTCGCTCGCCCGCTCGCCCAGGTCCGCCAGCTCGCGCTCGATCGCCTCGCGGCGCGCCACCGACGCGTCGTCCTTCTCCTTCTTCAGCGCCTCGAGCTCGATCTCGAGCTGCTGGATGCGCCGCTCGACCGCGTCGATCTCCGTCGGCATCGACTCGATCTCGATGCGCAGCCGAGAGGCCGCCTCGTCGATCAAGTCGATCGCCTTGTCGGGCAGAAAGCGGTCGGCGATGTAGCGCTGCGAGAGCGTGGCGGCGGCGATGATCGCCGAGTCCTGGATGCGCACGCCGTGGTGCACCTCGTAGGGCTCCTTGAGGCCGCGCAGGATCGCGATCGTGTCCTCCACGCTCGGCTCGCTCACCATCACGGGCTGGAAGCGCCGCTCGAGGGCGGCGTCCTTCTCGATGTGCTTGCGGTACTCGTCGAGCGTCGTGGCGCCCACCGCGCGCAACTCGCCGCGAGCCAGCATCGGCTTCAGCAGGTTGGCCGCGTCGACGGCGCCCTCGGCGGCGCCCGCTCCCACGATCGTGTGCAGCTCGTCGAGGAACAGGACGATCCGCCCCTCGCCCTCGGCGACCTCCTTGAGCACGGCCTTGAGGCGGTCCTCGAACTCACCGCGGTACTTGGCGCCGGCGATCAGCGCGCCGATGTCGAGCGCGATCACGCGGCGGTCCCGCAACGAGTCGGGCACGTCGCCGCCCACGATCCGCTGAGCGAGGCCCTCGACGATCGCGGTCTTGCCGACACCGGGCTCGCCGATCAGCACGGGGTTGTTCTTCGTGCGCCGGGAGAGCACCTGGATCACGCGCCGGACCTCGTCGTCGCGCCCGATCACGGGATCGAGCTTGCCCTGCTCGGCGGCCTCGGTGAGGTCGCGGCCGAACTTCTCGAGCGCCTGGTACTTGTCCTCCGGGTTCTGATCGGTCACGCGGTGAGGGCCGCGGACCGCCAGCGCGGCCTCGGCCACCTGGTCGCGCGTGGCACCGACGTCGAGCTGCGGCTCGGACGCGAGCGCCAGCAGCAGGTGCTCGGTCGACACGTACTCGTCGCCGAGCCCGCGCGCCTCCTCCTCGGCGCGACGAAGGACCTCGATCAGCCCGCTCGACAGCGCGGGGGCGCTCTCGGACTGGCCGCTCAGCGTCGGGCCGGCCTCGAGCGTCTCGTTCGCGCGCCGGCGCACGCGCTCGGGATCGGCCCCGGCGCGGCGCAGCACGGGCACGACGAGACCGCCCTCCTGCTCGAGCAGCACGAGGAGCAGATGCGCGGGAGCCACCTCAGGGTTGCGCCGGGCGCGCGCCAGCGACTGCGCCGCGGCAAGCGCCTCCTGCGACTTGACTGTGAAGCGATCAGCCTGCATAGAAAATCTAAGTGCGAGTATGGCAGATCAAGATGCGCCGTGTCCACCAACTGACGTGACGGTGCGAGCGGCCGGGTCTACCCTGACCCCATCGGGAAGCTCGCCACATTCGGGGCGCTGTCGCTGGTTGCTGCGTCGCTGCTCGTCTCGCCCAGCGCGCAGGCCGCACCGATCTCCTCCCACGCGATGGTCCACTCGTGCTGCACGCCGGACGAGCTCGCCGAGCAGATCTTCGCCGAGTCCAAGGCCATGGGCGCGGCGTTCGTGCGCGTGGACATCGAGCTGAGCGACGTGTTCGAGGACGTGGGCGGCGGCCCGCGCGCGCGGCCGGACTGGCGGACCGTCGACCGGGTGGCCGAGCGCTCGCGCCGGCACGGGCTGCCGGTGCTAGGGATCCTGCTCGCCCCGCCGGCGTACCTGACCACCTGTCCCGAGCGCTGGCCGAACGCTCGCCTCTGCGCGGCGGCGGACCCGGCCGAGTTCGGGCGCCTGGCGGGCGAGGTGGCCTACCGCACGCGCGAGACCATCACGCACTGGGAGATCGTGAACGAGCCCGACGGCAGCTGGGCGTTCGAGGGCTCGGCCGAGGAGTACGCGCTGATGCTGCGCGCGGCCTACGACGCGATCAAGGCGCGCGTGCCCGGCGCCACCGTGGTGATGGGCGGCGTGCAGAGCCCGCACGAGCCGGCCTGGCTCGAGCGGGTGTTCGCCACGCCCGGCGCGGACGCCCTGCACGCCTTCGACGTCGCGAACGTGCATCTGCGCGGCCCGGTGGCCAACGTCGTGAGCCGCTACGGGCAGTTCAGGTCGGCTCTCGCGGCACGCGGCTTCACCGGCCCGGTCTGGGTCACCGAACACGGCTACCCCGCCGACCCGGCCTACCAGGGCGACCCCGCCTACGCGGGCGGCGACTCCTCCCAGGCGGCCTACCTCACGCAGTCGCTCGTGGGGCTCGGCGAGGCGGCGCCGAGCAGGTCTTCGTCACCCTGCGGGACAACCTCGGCGGCGAGTACGCGAGCGAGGGGCTCGTGCACATCGACGAGACCGCCGGCTATCCGGTGCAGCGGCGGCCGGCCTTCACCGCGGTGCGCCGGCTCGTGGACTCCTGGGACCAGGTCATGACCTGGCGCGCGGAGCAGCGGCGCTTCGAGGAGCTCGAGCGCGTCTCGCTCGCCAAGCTCGCCCCGGCGCGTGTCGAGTACAAGATCGCGCGCAAGCGCTTCCGCTCCGCCCGCGCGCTGCTCCATCGCCTCCAGCGCCGCGGCCGCGGCGCCCGGGCGGCCAAGCTGATGGCGGAGACCCGCGCCGCGCTCGGCTGGCGCCAGGCGTTCGCGGCGATGCACCGCGCCCAGGCCGCGCTCGCCGCCTACGCGGCGGCGGACATGCGGGCGAAGATCGCCGGCGACTATCCCGGCTGACGCACGGGCCTAATCGACGCCGGCGTCCCGGCCAGCGGCGCTCGATGCGGGATGCGCACCGCGCGCTGCCCGCGCGGCGATAGAGGGCCTGCGAGGGCGGCTCGTAGACCACCAGCTCGCGCTTGACCGAGCGGCGCACCCGCTCGACCTCGGCAGCCATCTCGCGCTGCGCGCGCTCGGCCTGGCGCTCGAGGTTGCGAAGGCGGCGGCGCATGCGCTCCACCTCTTGCTCGAGCTCGAAGACGCGCTCGACGCCGGCGAGGTTCATGCCGAGCTCCGTGGTCAGCTCCTGGATGCGGCGCAGCCGGTCGACGTCCTCCTCCGAGTAGAGGCGCGTGTTCTTCGGCGAGCGCTTCGGGGTGATCAGGCCCCGCGCCTCGTAGATGCGCAGGGTCTGAGGGTGCATGCCGGCGAGCTCCGCCGCCACGGAGATCATGTAGACGCCCCGGGCCCGCTCGCTACCGTCGGCCATGGCCGGTCGCTCAGCCCCTCTGCGAGAGCAGCCGCTCGCGCGGGTTGACGTCGATCACGCTCGCCAGCTCGTCGACCACCTCGGCCTGCTCCTTCGAGAGCGAGCGCGGCACGTCGATCAGCAGCCGGTAGCGCACGTCGCCGCGGCCGCGGCCGCCGAGCTTCGGCGGCCCCTCGCCGCGCAGGCGCTGGACCGTGCCGTGCTGCGTGCCCGGGGGCACGCGGATCCGCTTGCTGCCCGACAGCGTTGGCACCTCGATCGTCGCGCCCCGGATCGCCTCCGGGATCGTGATCGGCACCTCCACCTCGAGGTTGTCGCCCTTGCGCGCGAACACGGGCGACTCGGCCACGTGGGTGATCACGTAGAGGTCGCCCTGGGCGACCTCCGCGCGGGCCCGCCTCGCCCTTGCCGGCCAGGCGCACCCGGCTGCCCTCGCGCACGCCCGCCGGGATGTTCACGCGGTAGCGCTTGACCTGACGCGTTCGCCCGCTGCCGTTGCAGGTCGGGCACGGATCCTTGATCTCCGTGCCGGTGCCGCCGCAGAGGGTGCATGGCTGCGAGATCGAGAAGAGTCCCTGCGACTCCGCCTCCACGCCGCGGCCCTGGCAGCGCGAGCAGATCGTGGGCTGCGTGCCCGGCCTGGCGCCCGTGCCGCGGCAGGTGGCGCAGGGAGCCGAGAGCGGCACCGCCACCGGCACCTGGGCACCCTCCATGGCCTGCTCGAACGAGATGTGGACCTCGGTCTCGAGGTCGCGCCCGCGCTCCGGTCGCGGGGTGCGTCCACCGGCGCGACCGCCGGTGGCGTTGCCGAACAGGTCCGAGAGGATGTCGCCGAAGCCGCCGAAGCCGCCGCCCGCCCCGCCGCCGGGGAAGCCGCCGCCGCCCGCGAAGCCGCCGCCGAAGATGCCGCCGCCCGAGTCGTAGGCCTTGCGCTTCTCCGGGTCGGACAGGATCCCGTAGGCCTCCTGGACCTCCTTGAAGCGCTCCTCCGCACCCGAGTCCTTGTTCGTGTCGGGGTGGTACTGGCGCGCGAGCTTGCGATAGGCCTTCTTGATCTCCTCGTCGGAGGCCTTCTTGTCGACGCCGAGCGTCGCGTAGGGATCCCTGACGGCAGGCATCGGCGTCAGCCCGAGACCACCACGCGCGCCGGACGGAGAACCGTGCCGTTCGCCCGGTAGCCCTTCTCAACCACGTCGACCACCACGCCGGACTCGGCGCCGTTCTCCTCGCGCATCGAGAGCGCCTCGTGCTCGGAGGGGTCGAAGCGCTCGCCGCTCGGGTCGAACTGCTGCACGCCGTGACGCTCGAGCACCGCGATCAGCTCGGAGTGCACGAGCCGCACGCCCTCCGCCAGATGCTTCTCGCGCTCCTCGGCGGAGGCGAGCGCGCGCTCGAGGTTGTCCACCACCGGCAGCAGCTCGCGCACGAAGCCGCTCTTGGCCCGGTCGCCCGCGGCCGACGTCTCGCGCGCGGCGCGCTTGCGGTAGTTCTCGAAGTCGGCCTGCGCGCGGCGCGCGAGGTCGAGGTACTCGTCCCGCTCGCGCTGGGTGCGCGCGAGCGGGTCCTCGGGAGCGGGAGCGCTCGCAGGCACCGCCTGCTCGCCAGCCGCCGCCGACTCCTTCTCGGCCAGCCGCTCTTCCTCGTTCGCCGGGTCCTCGTCGCCGGCGGGCTCGTCGGCCTCGTCGCGCGCGGTGACCGGCTCCTCCTCGGGCGGGAGGCGGGATTCGCTCTCGTACATGGCTAGCGCTTGTCCTCGCCCTCGACCACCTCGGCGTCCACGACCTCCTCCTCGTCCTCCGAGGCGTCGGCCGTGGCGCCCTCGGTGCCCGCGCCGTTGCCGCCGGCGGCCTGCTGCTGCGCCGCGGCGTACATCTGCTCGGACACCTTGTGGAACGCGGACTGCAGCGCCTCGGTCTTCTGGCGCAGCAGGTCGACGTCGTCCGACTCGAGGTTGTCGCGCACATCCTTGATGGCGGCCTCGATCTCCTCCTTGGAGGACGAGTCGAGCGAGTCGCCCATCTCCTTCACCTGGCGCTCGGCCTGGTAGGCGGCGTTCTCGGCGGCGTTGCGAGCCTCGACGACCTCGCGCTGGCGGCGGTCATCCTCCGCGTGCGCCTCGGCGTCCTTGACCATGCGCTCGACCTCGGCCTCCGCGAGACCGGAGCCCGCCTTGATCTCGATCTTCTGCTCCTTGCCGGTGCCGAGATCCTTGGCGCCCACGGACAGGATCCCGTTCGCGTCGATGTCGAACGACACCTCGATCTGCGGGATGCCGCGCGGCGCCGGCGGAATGCCGGTGAGCTGGAACTTGCCGAGCGACTTGTTGTAGGCGGCCATCTCGCGCTCGCCCTGGAGCACGTGCACCTCGACGCTCGGCTGGTTGTCCTCCGCCGTCGAGAAGATCTCCGACTTGCGCGTCGGGATCGTGGTGTTGCGCTCGATCAGCTTCGTCATCACGCCGCCCTTGGTCTCGATGCCGAGGGTGAGCGGGGTCACGTCGAGCAGGAGCACGTCCTTCACGTCGCCGGCGAGCACGCCTGCCTGGATGGCGGCGCCCACGGCCACGACCTCATCCGGGTTGACGCCGCGATGCGGGTCCTTGCCGGTGAGCTCCTTGACCTTCTCCTGCACCGCCGGCATGCGGGTCATGCCGCCCACGAGGACCACGTGCTCGATGCCGTCCTTGCCGGCGCCCGAGTCCTCGAGCGCCTGCTTGGTCGGCGCCACGACGCGGTCGACCAGGTCGGCCGTGAGCTCGTTCAGCTTGGAGCGGGTCAGCCGCTGGTTCAGGTGCTTCGGCACCGAGTCGACCGCCGTGATGAACGGCAGGTTGATCTGCGTCTCCTGGGCCGAGCTCAGCTCGGTCTTGGCCTTCTCGGCCTCCTGGTAGAGACGCTGGAGGGCCATCTTGTCCTGCGAGAGGTCGACGCCCTCGGCCTTCTTGAACTCGCTCACGAGCCAGTCCACGACCGTCTTGTCGAAGTTGTCGCCGCCGAGGTGGTTGTCCCCCGCCGTCGCCTTCACCTCGAACACGCCGTCGCCGATCTCGAGCACCGACACGTCGAACGTGCCGCCGCCGAGGTCGAAGACGAGGATCGTCTGGTCGGTCTCCTCCTTGTCGAGCCCGTAGGCGAGCGCGGCCGCCGTCGGCTCGTTGATGATCCGCTTGACGTCGAGGCCGGCCACCTTGCCGGCGTCCTTGGTCGCCTGGCGCTGGTCGTCGTTGAAGTACGCGGGAACGGTGATCACCGCGCTGTCGACCGCGTCGCCCAGGTAGGCCTCGGCGTCCGCCTTCAGCTTCTGGAGGATCATCGCGCTGATCTCCGGCGGCGCGTACTCCTTGCCGCCCGCCTTCACGCGCGCGTCGCCGTTCGGGCCTGGGGCGACCTCGAACGGGACGATCTTCTCCTCCTCCTTGACCTCGGCCTCCTTGCGCCCCATGAAGCGCTTGATCGAGAAGACCGTGTTCTCCGGGTTCGTGACTGCCTGCCGCTTGGCCGGCGCGCCCACCAGGCGCTCACCGCCGTCCGTGAACGCGACGACCGAGGGGGTGGTGCGCGCACCCTCGGCGTTCTCGATCACGGTAGGCTCGCCGCCCTCGAGGACGGCCATGCACGAGTTCGTCGTGCCGAGATCGATGCCGATCGTCTTGCCCATCCGTGCTTGCTCCTTTGCCGCTCGTGTTCGGGTCTGACCGCTAACTGGTCGATTCGAAAGAAATCTGAGTGCGAGTATGGCAGATCTTCACACAGGCGCCCACCCGCTCGAGCCGTCCATTAGGCTTGCGCAGCCTCATGCGCACCCGCCTCGCCCCGCTCGTCGCACTGATCGCTCTCCTGTTGGCGCTCGGGCTCGCGGCGTGCGGCTCGGACGACGACGACTCCGACTCGGGCTCCGGCTCGGGCGGGTCGGCCGACACCACAGAGCAGCAGACCGACTCGGGCGAGACCGACAGCGCGCCCGCCCCGGCGCTCACCGACACGAGCGTGAAGCCGGTGATCGAGAAGCCCACCGGCTCGCCGCCGCGCAAGCTCGTCAAGGAGGACATCGTCAAGGGCAAGGGCCCAGGCGCCAAGCCGGGCGACACCGTGGTGGTCCACTACGTGGGCGTGAACTTCTCGAACGGCGAGGAGTTCGACGCGTCCTGGGACAGCGGGCAGCCCTTCCCCGTCCGGCTCGGCGCGGGCGAGGTGATCGCCGGTTGGGAGGAGGGTCTCGTGGGCATCAAGAAGGGTGGCCGCCGCCAGCTCACGATCCCGCCGGAGCAGGCCTACGGCCCCGCCGGGGCGCCCCCGTCGATCGGGCCGAACGAGACGCTCGTGTTCGTGATCGACGCGCTCGAGATCCAGTAGGCCCTAGCCGGCGAAGCTGAGCGGGTAGGCCACGAAGGCGACGCCGAGCAGCGCGACGCCGGCGTAGTCGGAGCGCCTGCGCAGGTCCGGCGGCCGGGCGAGCAGGGCGAGGGCGAGTAGCACGAAGGGGTCGAAGTACTTCTGGTAGGCGAGCGCCACCGGCAGCGCCGCCAGCAGGAACGAGGCCAGGTAGACGGCAGGCAGCGAGTCGATGCCGGCACGGCGCACGAGCAGCAGCAGCACGACGAAGCCGAGCGGAACCAGCGCCCAGAACGCGAGCGACGAGCCGAGCAGCGCCGGCAACGCGTCCGAGATCCTCCACAGGTAGCCGGCGTCCCCGGCGCCCGCGGGTCCCGTCGGCTTGTAGAGGAGCGGCGAGATCAGCAGCAGCAGCACGCCGGCGCCGGCGGCGAGCAGGAGCGCCCGGCGCGACGGGGGCCGGACTCCCTGGGTTAGGTCGCGAGTGACACCCGCCACGGCGCGCCCGGCCGGCGTGGCGCGCAGCGCTTGCGCTGTCGGCGTGGCGAGCAGCGAGCGAGCGGCCTGGACCCCGGGCGAGCGCAGCATCTGCAGGCGGCGCCACAGCGACGGGCCGAAGATCACGCTGCCGTAGAGCCCGGCCAGCGCGATCGTGAAACCGACCGTGCGCAGCGTGATGCTCTCGCGCGAGAGCCCGGCCCGGTCCTCGCAGAGGCCGCACGAGGCGGGGTCGGCACTCGGCGGCACGAGCCCGTTCCACTCGAGCACGAGCAGCCCGAGCGGCACGACCGACAGCGCGAGCAGCCCGGCGCCGATCAGCGTGTCGCGGGCGGGCGCCCGCCGGCGCACCAGGAAGAACGCGGCCACCGGGAGCAGCCAGACGAACGCCTGGCGCGTGAGCAGCGCGGCGCAGATCGCGAGGCAGGCGACCGCGAAGGCCGCGAGGGAGCCACGCCTCGAGTACGCGTGCACGCGCTCGAGCGCCACCAGCGCGAAGAGGATCGCGAGGTTGTCGGTGAGCAGCGTGAAGGAGACGCCGAACACGTACGGCGAGAGCACGAACAGCAGCGTGAGCGCGAAGGCCTGCCAGGGCCCGAGCGGCGTGGCGCGGCGCAGCAGCCGCAGCAGCGCCAGCGCCATCGCGTACGAGAACAGCACGTTCAGCAGCCGCAGCTTCCAGAGCTCGAAGCCCACGAGCTCGCCCCACCAGGCGGTGAGCACGTGGTACAGGGGCGTCTGGGCCGACGGATAGTCGGACAGGTCGAAGCGCTCCGACAGCCCGAGGATCGTGGGCAGCTGGTAGACGCGGGCGTCGGAGCCGTGGAACGTGTCGATCTCGACGGTCAGGCCCTTGAGGACCGCGATCCCGATGAGGAAGGGGACCGCGAGCAGCGCCGGCTGCAGCCAGCTTCGCCTCACGCGGCCGCGAGCCGCCGCCGGCCCTCGGGACACATGCGCTTGAGCGGGCAGTCGGCGCAGGCGGGCGCGCGCGCCGTGCAGGTGCGGCGACCGTGGCGGATCAGCAGCACGTGGATCTCGTAGGCCTCCTGCGCGTCGCTGCCCACCAGGCGCGCCAGCTCGTCGTGCGCGAGGTCGAAGGACGCCTTCTCGGGCCAGAGCCCGAGGCGCGAGCCCACCCGGTAGACGTGCGTGTCCACCGGCGGGTCCGGGCGGCCGAGCGCGAACAGCAGCACGCAGGCGGCCGTCTTGCGGCCGACGCCGGGCAGCTCGCACAGGTAGTCGCGCGCTTCCTCGAGCGGTGCAGTCTCGAGCCAGGCGAGATCGTCGTCGCCGATCGCGTCGAGGATCTGGTGGATGCGCACGGCCTTGGTGGGCGCGAGCCCCCCGGGTCGCAGGGCGTCCTCGAGCTCGTCGAGCGGCGCGTGGGCCACCTCCTCCCAGGAGGCGAAGCGCTCGCGCATGCGCGCGTACGCCACGTCACGGTTGCGGTCGTTCGTGTTCTGCGAGAGCACGGTGAGAATCAGCTCGTCGATCGGCGCGTGATGAGGACGCAGGATCGGGCGCCCGTACTCCTTGCGGAGCCGGTCGCGGATCCTCCGCAGCCTGCGTCGGTCGGTGGGCACGGCCGGGATGGTATGAACGCGCGCGTGGAGATCGTCGCGCGCACCACCGAGGTCGCCGACCTGCCGGTGCACTGGCGCCAGGCGGGCGAGACGCCGGTGCTCTACCTGCACGGGGTCCCGACGTCGTCCTTCGACTGGATCCCCTTCCTCGAGCGCTACGGCGGCGTGGCGCCCGACCTGCCCGGCTTCGGCCGCTCGGCCAAGCCGGGCTCGTTCGACTATTCGATCGCCGGCTACGACCGCTTCCTCGAGTCGTTCGTCGACCACGCCGGCCTGGAGCGCTTCGCGCTCGTCATGCACGACTGGGGCGGCGTCGGACTCGCGCTCGCCCAGCGCTTCCCCGAGCGCGTCGAGCGGCTCGTGCTGTTCTCGACTCTGCCGCTCCTGCCCGGGCTTCGAGTGGCACCGGGTGGCGCGCGGCTGGCGCACGCCCGTCGTCGGCGAGCTCATGATGGGCTTCACGCGGCGCTTCAGCATGCGCCGGGAGCTCCCGCGCGAGCTCGCCGATCACGCCTGGGAGTGCTTCGACCACGGCACCCAGCGGGCGATCCTCAGGCTCTACCGCTCGGCGGAACCGGAGCTGCTCGAGCGTGCGGGGGAGCGGCTCGGCGAGCTGCGCTGTCCGGCACTCGTGCTCTGGCCGACGGACGACCCCTACGTCGCCCCGGAGTTCGGGCGCCGCTACGCCGACGCGCTCGGGGGCGAGGTCGAGCTCGAGCTGGTGGACGGCGGCCACTGGAGCTGGCACGCGCGGCCCGAGCTGGTCGCGCGCGCCACGAGCTTTCTGGGCGCCTGACGGACCGCTGCGGTCGGCTACCGTGTCGTCCGTGCTGCGCGCCGTGCTGTCCGCCGTCACGGCGCCGCCTCGCGTCCCGGGCGCCCCGCCCGCGGAGGAGGCGCCGCCGCCCCGCCCACGCTTCGGACCTCGCGGGGCGCTGCCCTGGTATCGCCGGATCGACCCCTGGCACGCGGCGCCGATCCTCGCGGCGGTCGCGATCGCGATCGTCTACCTGATCTGGCAGCCGCGCACGGTCGACCTGGCCGCCCACACGTTCCGGGCCGACCTGTTCGGCGAGGAGGGCTTCACGATCTGGAACGGCCAGTGGTACGGCGGTCATCACACGCCGGCCTACTCGATCCTCTCGCCTCCGCTCGCCTGGCTGTTCTCGCCGCCACTCGTGCTGGCGGCATCGGCCGTGGCCTCGGCGGCGCTGTTCGCGCCGCTCGCGCGCGGGCACTGGGGCGAAAGGGCGGCGCGCTGGGGCTCGCTCTGGTTCGGCATCGGGTCGGGCACGCTGCTGTTCACGAGCCGGCTGCCGTTCGCGATCGGCGTGACCTTCGGCCTCGCGGCCCTGCTCGCCCTCCAGCGCCACCGCTACGGCTGGGCGATCGTGCTCGCCGTGCTCTGCCCGCTCGGCAGCCCCGTGGCGGGCCTCTTCCTCGCGATGGCCGGGGTGGCGTACGCGATCGCCGAGCGCCGCAACCCCGTCAACAGGCTCGAGGGCCTGGCGATCGCGGTCGCGGCGTTCCTCCCGCCGATGTTCCTGGCGTGGGCGTTCCCGGAGGGCGGCTGGGCGCCCTTCCCCACCTCCGCCTACGTGCCGATCCCGCTGTTCGCGATCGCCTGCCTGCTCCTGCTTCCGCGCGAGGAGACCGCGCTGCGCTGGGGCGTAGTCCTGTACGGCCTGGGCGCCACGCTCGCGCTTGCGATCGAGACGCCGATGGGCGGCAACGCCGTCCGCCTCGGCGCGCTGTTCGGCGGCCCCGTGCTGTTGTGCGCGCTCTGGGGTCGCCCCTGGACCCGCCGCATCTGGGCGCTGCCGATCCTGGCGGTGGGCTTCGCCACGCTCGCCTTCTGGCAGTGGTCACCGGCGGTGCGCGACGTGATCAAGTACCTCGAGGACCCGGCGGCGAAGTCGGACTACTTCGAGCCGCTGCGCCAGTTCCTGTTGCGGCTGCCCGACCAGCGCCGGATCGAGATCCCGTTCACACGGTCGCACTGGGAGGGCTCCGAGATCGGCATGGACCAGGCGCTCGCGCGCGGCTGGCTGCGCCAGCTCGACACGGGCCTGCACCCGATCTTCTACCGCGACGGCATGAACGAGCTCACCTACGCCAGCTGGCTCTCGGACAACGCGGTGCGCTACGTCGCCCTCCCGAGCGCGAAGCCCGACAAGAGCTCCTACCGCGAGCGCGCGCTGATCGAGAAGGGGCTGCCCTACCTGCGGCTGCGCTGGAAGTCCGAGGACTGGCGCGTGTACGAGGTGCTCCTGCCCTCGCCGCTCGTGATCGCGGAGGGGGACGCCAACATCGTGCTCGAGCAGTTCCAGTCGGACGAGCTGCTGCTCGACGTGAAGACGCCCGGCGAGGCGATCGTGAAGGTGCGCTGGACGCCGTACTGGTTCGCCTCGAACGCCTGCGTCGAGCCCGACGGCGACTGGACGAAGGTGATCGCCGAAGAGGAGGGCTTCGTGCGGCTCTCCACCCGCTTCGCCCCCGAGCGCCTCTTCCAGCGCGGCCGCCGCTGCGACGACTGATCCGGCGCTGATCCGAGCCGCCCGGGCAGCTAGGCTAGGCGGTTGGTGGCCGCCCTCAGGACTCATCCGATCTATCGCCAGCTCATGAGGGTCTGGCGCCTGAGCGGGCGCTGGCTGCCGCAGGGCTGGCTCGACGCGATCCGCCAGCTCGCGCTCTTCGCCGGGGCCTACTACGTGTACCGGCTGGTGCGCGGCTTCGTGGACGGACAGGCCGGCCTGGCGTTCGAGAACGCGCGCACGCTGGTTGACATCGAGCGCTCGCTCGGGCTGTTCTTCGAGCCCGGGCTCCAGGCCTGGGCCAAGGGCGAGGAGTGGCTGCTCTGGTTCGCCAACTGGATGTACGTGAACTCCCACTTCGTGGTCACCACCACGTTCCTGATCTGGCTCTACATCGCGCGGAACCACGCCTACTACTTCGTGCGCAACATGTTCCTGGTCGCGATGGGACTGGCGCTCGTGGGCTATCTCGCCTACCCCACGGCGCCGCCGCGCTTCCTGCCCGAGTGGGGTTTCTCGGACACGGTCGCGAGCTTCGTCGGCGAGACCGCCGAGCAGAGCGCGAACGTGCTCTACAACCCGTTCGCCGCGGTGCCGAGCATGCACGTCGCGTTCGCCCTGATGATCGCCGTACCCGCCTTCGTGCTCGTGCGCAACCGCGTGCTCAAGGCGCTCTGGGCCATGTACCCGCTGGTGGTGACCTTCGTCGTGATGGTCACCGCCAACCACTACTGGCTCGACGCCGCGCTCGGGGCGCTCGTGGCCGCCGTCTCGGCCTATGCCGCCAGCGCCGCCTTCGCACGCGCGCGGCCGGAGGCGTGGGCGTTCCGCACCGCCGGCGCCAAGGCGCCCGCGTGAGCGACGACGTCTCCGTACGGCCACGCACCGGGAGGCCATCCCCTGCGCAGCCGGCCGAGCCGGCTGCTTCGGGCCTCGGCCGCGACGGGAGGGAGGGTCCGCTAACAGGAGCCGAGATCCGGATGCTGGCGCGCTCGCGGCTGATCGAGTCGCGGCTCACGCCCAACGCGATCTCGATCACCGGGCTCGTGGGGAACATCATCGCCGCGGTCCTGATCGTCGAGAACCACTTCGTGCTCGGCGGCGTCGCGTTCATCCTTGGCTCGGTCTGCGACATGCTGGACGGCCGCTACTCGCGCATGTCCGGCAAAGGCTCGCCGTTCGGCGCCTTCCTCGACTCCACCCTCGACCGCGTCTCCGAGGGCATCGTGCTCACCGCCGTGGCGGCCTACTTCGCCCAGCAGCAGGACGACGTCGCCACCGGGGCCACGGTGCTCACGGTCGTCGGCTCGTTCTCGGTCAGCTACACGCGCGCCCGTGCCGAGGCGCTCGGCGTCGAGTGCAAGGTGGGGATAGCCTCGCGCGCGGTCCGGGTAGTGATCCTGTCGATAGGCCTGGTGTTTGCCGCCGGTGAGCTTGTGCCAGACTTGGATCTGCTCGAGCCGGCCATCTACGTGATGGCCGCGCTGACGATCTTCACCACGTTCCAGCGGGTGATCCACGTCCGGAAGCAGCTCAGGGCGCTCCCACAGGCGACGGCGTAGTGCGCGAGCAGCCGGCTCGGCCGGGTGCGAGCGATTGGAGGATTTTGTAACCGAACGGGCGTTCCCGGGTTCGTTTCCCGGTGGTCTCCACGCGAGGAGGCCGTTCCCCCCGTGAAATCTGCAGGAGGCCCCCAGCAGCCATGACCGATTCCTATTCCAGCAACGGCGCCTCGCGCTACCAGACCGACAAGGTGCGGGTGGCGATCATCGGCGTCGGCAACTGCGCGTCGTCCTTCGTCCAGGGCGTCGAGTTCTACAAGGACGCCGATCCCAAGGAGTCCGTGCCGGGACTCATGCACGTGGACCTCGGCGGCTACCACATCCGTGACATCGAGTTCACGGCCGCCTTCGACATCGACGCCGACAAGGTCGGCAAGGACCTCTCCGAGGCGATCTGGGCGGGCCAGAACAACACGATCAAGTTCGCCGACGTGCCGAAGCTCGGCGTCGAGGTGCACCGCGGCATGACGCACGACGGTCTCGGCAAGTACCTCAAGGAGAAGATCACGAAGGCGCCCGGGGAGACCTCCGACATCGTCGGGATCCTCAAGGAGACCAAGACCGACGTGGTCGTCTCCTACCTCCCGGTCGGGTCCGAGCAGGCCACCAAGTGGTACGTCGAGCAGGTGCTCGAGGCGGGCTGCGGGTTCGTGAACTGCATCCCGGTCTTCATCGCGGCCGAGCACTACTGGGCCACGCGCTTCGAGAAGGCCGGCCTGCCGATCGTGGGCGACGACATCAAGTCGCAGGTCGGCGCCACGATCACCCACCGCGCGCTGGCGCGCCTGTTCCACGAGCGCGGGGTGTCGCTCAAGCGCACCTCGCAGCTCAACGTCGGCGGCAACATGGACTTCTACAACATGCTCGAGCGCGAGCGCCTGGAGTCGAAGAAGATCTCGAAGACCCAGGCCGTGACGTCGATCATGGGTCACGAGCTGCCGGCGGACGACGTGCACGTGGGCCCCTCGGACTACGTGCCGTGGCTGGGCGACCGCAAGTGGGCGCACATCCGGCTCGAGGGCGAGGCCTTCGGGGACGTGCCGCTGATCGCCGAGATGAAGCTCGAGGTGTGGGACTCGCCGAACTCGGCGGGCATCGTCACGGACGCGGTGCGCTGCTGCAAGCTCGCCATGAACCACGGCCTCGGCGGACCGATCAACGGCGCCTCGGCCTACCTCATGAAGTCGCCGCCCGAGCAGCACCCCGACCCGGTCGCGCGCGACATGGTCGAGGACTTCATCGCGAAGTACGGCGGCGCTCCCAAGCTGCCCGCCAAGCCAAAGGCCAAGGGGAAGTCCAAGAGCAAGACCTGAGCGGTCCGCAACTTCGGGCCGCAAGCCAGGTTGTCACCGTCATGACCGATTGGACTCGGCGTGCCTTCGCGTGCGCGCTCACACTGACCCTCACCCTCGTTCCCGCCGGGCTGGCCCAGGCCGCCAAGCCGAAGCCCGTCGACGTGTCGGTGATGACCCGCAACATCTACCTCGGCGGCGACATCTTCCGGCCGATCGGCGCGCCCGACATCACGGACTTCGAGCGCCGCGCCGGTGAGCTCTGGGCCGAGGTCCAGGGCACCGACTTCGCCACCCGCTCCAAGCTGCTCGCGCGGGAGATCGAGCGGACGCGGCCCGACTTCATCGGGATGCAGGAGGTCGCCGTTTGGCGGCGCGGCCCGGACGGGCTCAAGGACGGCGCGACCACGCCCTCGACCCAGGTGGTCTACGACTTCCTCCCGACCCTGCGGGCCGACCTCAGGCGGCTCGGTCTGCGCTACAGCGTCGGCTCGCGCCAGCAGGAGACCGACATCGAGGCGCCGATCGACGCCGGCTACGACGTGCGGCTCACGATGTTCGACGTGATCCTCGTGAAGAATCAGCGCGGGCTCAGGATCACGCGGCGCCTCGGGGAGAACTACGAGGAGACGATCCCGGTGCCGACCCCGGCCGGGACGCTCACGAGCACGCGCGGCTGGACGGCGGTCGACGCGAGGTTCAAGGGCAAGCGCCTGCGAGTGGTCAACACCCACCTGGAGGCCTTCGCCGACGCCCCGCGCGAGGCGCAGGCGCGCGAGCTCGTCGGGCCCGGCGGGCCGTTGCGCGTGCGGCGCCAGCTGATCGTGACGGGCGACATGAACTCCGACCCGCTTGGGCGGGAGTCCCCGTCCGGCGCGTTCGACATCCTCGCGGGCGGTGGCCTCGTCGACACCTGGGCGAAGCGCTTCGGTCCCGGCTTCACCTCCGGCCTCGAGCAGTCCGACGCCCGAGACACGACCACGAGCGGCTTCGACCACCGGATCGACCTGATCATGGCCAAGCCGAGATTGAGGGCGCTCAGCGGAAGGGTCGTCGGCAACAAGCTGAGCGACCGAGCGGCGAACGGCCTCTGGCCCTCCGACCACGCGGGAGTCGTCACGAAGCTGCGCCTGCGTTGAGGCGTGCGGCGCTTGCCGGAGCGCTCCTGGCGCTGGGAGCGTCTCCGGCCGCCGCGCTCGCCGGGCCACCGGGCAGGTGGACCCAGGTAACGGGCTTCGGCCCGCCCGACCCGAGCACGCTCGAGGCGTCCCTCGCGCGCAGCGCGGACGGCGTGCTGCACGTCGGCTGGGTCCGCCCGGAGGGGCCCGGCGGTAGCGTGCTGCACAGCGCCATCTCCCGGAATGCGAGGAGGGTGCGCGGGCCGGACGTGGTGCACGCCTACGCCGGTGGCCTGAATCACGACACCGCGATCCTGGCGGCACCGGAGGGCCTGCGTCTGTTCTTCGCGGGCCTGGACGACGGCGGCGCCACGAGCAGCGCGATGGCCACCTCGACCTCGGCGACCGGGGGACGGACCTGGAGCCCCGCCGCACCCGCCTCGAGCACCGCGCTCGCGGCCGGCCGGCCCGTGTACAGCTCGGCCGGGCTGGCTGCCGCGCGCCTGCCCGACGGCAGCCTGCTGAGCGCCTGGGGGGCGCCCGGCCCGGCACTCCACGTCGGGCTCGACCCGGCCACGGCCGACACGCCGCTGTTCCCCGGCGGGGCGGTGGACCCGGGGATCGGCGTCGACGCCCAGACGGGCCAGCCGATCGTGTCGGCGAACCTGCTGGACGAGGACGGCGTGGCCTACGCCGCGCCCGGCGGCCTCCGCACCGTGATCCCGGGCTCCGGGGCCGCCCAGCTCCAGCACCCGGTCGGCGTGACGGGCCGGCTCGGCGCCCCCGGCGTCTACATCGCCTATACGCGCGGGAGCAGCGAGTTCCTCGGCCGCGCCGCGGTCTGGAACGTGGGCGCCGGCCGCGCCATCACGCTCGGCCGGACGGGCGATCGCGGGGTCGGCGATCGCCGCCGCACCGCGTGGGCGGCTGTGGGCGTTCTGGTTCAGGACCGGCCCGGACGCCGTCTACGCCGCGCGCAGCAACCGCCAGGCGACCCGCTTCGGTCGCGTGGTGCGTGTGAGCGCCCCGCGCGGCACGGACTCGATGCTCGAGCTCGCGGGCGAGGGCGGTGACGGGGCCGCTCGACGTGCTCCTGCTGGCCGACCGCGGCCGCGGTCCGGCGAACTGGCATCAGCGCGTCCTTCCCGGCCTGACGCTGACGGCCACCCCCGCCGGGCCGGGCCGCGTGCGCTTCCGCGTGACCGATGCCGGCGAGCCCGTGCGACGAGCGCGCGTGACGGTCGCGGACGGCGTGTCGCTGCTCACCGGCGCGCGGGGCACCGTGACCTTCGCGCTGGCTCGTGGGCGCTACCGGGCGATCGCGGCCAAGGCCGGCTACGTCTCGGCGTCGGCGGGCGTGCGCGTGAGGTCCTCGAGCACGTCCACGCGCGAGTAGTGCCCGGCGGCGTCGAACCAGCGCTTCGCGTGCAGGCCGCGACGCAGGTCGCAGTCGGCCACCAGCATCCCCTCCTCGCCGTAGAGCGGGCCCGCGATCACGTCGCCCCACTCGGGATCGACGATCACGGCCCCGCCGCTCCCGAACACCTCGCTGTCCGGTAGCTCGAGCGGAAAGTCGCTCGGGAAGGCCGAGCGCGGGATGAACTGCGGGGCCGACACCACGAAGGCGCCCGACTCGATCGCGATGTGGCGCATGCTCGCCTGCCAGCCGTCCGAGTCGTCGGCGGTCGGCGCCACCCAGATCTGCGGGCCGCCGCGGTAGACCGCCCAGCGCGCGAGCGGCATCCGGTTCTCCCAGCAGATCAGGCCGCCGATGCGCCCGATTGGCGTGCTCGCCACCGCCAGGTCGTCGCCGGCGCCGATGCCGTGGAAGAGGCGCTCGTGGTGCGTGGGCATCAGCTTGCGGTGCTTCGCAATCAGGCCCTCGGGGCCGATCAGGAGCAGCGCGTTGTAGAGCGTCCCGGGTCGCTCCGCCTCGCGCTCGTTGACGCCGATCGCGAGGTGGAGCTCGTGCTCTTGGCAGGCAGCGGCGAAGCGGTCGACCGCCGGCCCGGGCGCCTCCACGGAGCTCTCCCACATCCGTTCCCACAGCTCGTCCGAACCGCCGAATCCCGCCGCCTGGTGGGCCCAGGCGTTGGACGGGTAGAGCGACACGAACGTCTCGGGCAGCACCACGAGCTGGGCGCCCTCGGCGGCAGCAGCGTCGATCAGCCCCAGCGCCTTCGCGATCGTGGCCTCGGCGTCGAGGATCACCGGCGTGGCCTGTACGGCGGCCACGCGAACCGTTGGGAAGTCCGTCATAGCGGCGTGATCGTATCCTCCGCGCGTGGCCTTCTCGATCGCGCAGGTGACCCCGTGGCCCTGGGAGCAGCATCACGAGGTCAACCGCTTCGTCGAAGGCCTGTCCGACGCGCTCTGTGCGCGGGGGCATCGCGTGGCGGTCGTCGCCCCTTCGGGCTCGCGCGAGCTGGTGCACGAGGGCCGCGAGACGGTGCGCGCGCTGCGCTCGGATCCCGGCGCGATCTTCAGCGACCCCGGCTGCGCCTCGCTGTTGGCCGTGGGGCAGTCGCTCCCCTTCAGGCGCGGCGGCTCGGTGTCGCTGCCGCTCGACGTCTCGCGCACGCTCGAGGACCTGCTCGACCGCGCCGAGCTCGACTTCGTGCACGTGCACGAGCCCTTCGCCCCGAGCGCGGCGTCGGCCGCGCTGCGGCACTCGCGCGCGCTGAACGTCGGCAGCTTCCACTCGACCACCGAGCGCTTCGTCTCGACCCAGGTGGCGCGCAAGGTCGTCGAGCTCCTGTTCGGGCGGCTCGACGGCCGCACCGCGAGCTACGCCGCGACCCGCGACCTCGTGGAGCGCTACTTCCCGGGTCACTACGAGGTGATCCGCCCGGGCGCCGACCTGCTGCACCGGCCGGACGCCGACGGCGGGCCACCCGAGATCGTGCTCTCGGCCGAGGAGGATCGCGCCGCGCTACGCCTCTTCCTGCGCGCGCTCCGCAAGCTGCCCCGGGAGCTCGACTGGCGCGCCACGATCTGGCTGCGCGATCCCTCTGCCGCGCCCGCCGTCAACCTCTCCCGGGCGCTCCGGGAGCGCGTACGGCTCGCCGGCCCGGCCGATGGCTCCGAGGCCCAGCATCTCGCGCGCGCCACGATCGCCGTGGCCGCCTCGACCGGCACCGCGCCCGCCCCGCAGCTCGTGGTGCGCGCGCTCGCCGGTGGGGCCGTGCCCGTGGTGTCGCGCCTGCCGCAGTACGAGGAGCTCGTGCTCGATGGCGAGCTCGGCCTGCTGTTCGAGCCGCGCGACACGGTGACCCTCACGGCCCAGCTCGCGCGGCTGATCTCGGACCCGCAGCTGGTCGCGTCATACGGCCGGCGGATCGCCGAGGCGCGGCCGCAACTCGAGTGGTCGCGCGTGGCGGATGAGGTCGAGGCGCTGTATGAGCGGATCGCGGCCCGCCGCCACGAGGGCGGGCGCCGCCCGGTGCGCGAGCGCCTGGAGAAGCGGGACTTCATCCATGTCGACCTGCACATGCACACCGACCACTCGCCCGACTGCGCGACGCCGGTGGACACGCTGCTCGACACGGCGAAGAAGGTCGGCCTCGGCGCGATCGCGATCACCGACCACAACGAGATCTCCGGCGCGCTCGAGGCGCGCGAGCGCGCCAACGGGATCAAGGTGATCGTCGCCGAGGAGGTGAAGACCGCCGACCAGGGCGAGGTGATCGGCCTCTTCATCGAGGAGAAGATCCCGCGCGGGATGACGCTCCAGGAGACGATCGCGGAGATCCGCAAGCAGGGCGGCCTCGTGTACATGCCCCACCCCTTCGACCGCATGCACTCCGTGCCGGACTACGAGCACCTGCTCGACGTGGTCGAGGACATCGACGCGATGGAGGTGTTCAACCCGCGCGTGGCGTTCTCGGCCTTCAACGAGGAGGCGGCCCGCTTCGCGGCCAAGTACCGCATCGTGGCCGGCGCCGGCTCGGACTCGCACGTCGCCCAGGGCCTCGGCTCGGTGAAGATCCGCATGCGCGACTTCGACGGGCCGGAGGAGTTCCTCGAGTCGCTCCGAGACGCGGACATCGTGCGCAAGCGGCAGTCGCTCCTCTACGTCCAGGCGCTCAAGTTCATCCAGACGCGCGGCAAGAAGTGATGCGTCGCGCAGGAGCGGAGCAAGCGCCGTCCAATCTCTCCGGTCAAGTGCCCGCGACCGACGACGAGATCCGCGAGAAGTACCTCGAGCGCGCCATCCGCGAGTTGAACGCGCTCACCCGCGACATCCAGGGCTGCGAGCACTGCCCGCGCGGCAACCTGATGCCCGTACTCGGGTCGGGCCACCCGCAGGCGGACATCATGCTGCTCAAGTTCGCGCCGCGGCCGTCGGAGATCGAGGAGGGCGTGGCCTTCTACGGCCGCGCCGGCAGCGCGCTGATGAAGAGCTTCAAGCGGCTCGGGATCGACCCGCTGGCGGTCTACGGCACGGTGTTCGTGAAGTGCCCGGTGCACGACACCGACGACTCCGCGCCCGAGTGCCGGGCGCGCGTGCTCGAGGAGATCGCGATCGTCCAGCCGCGGATGGTCGTCGTGATGGGCGACGAGGCGCTCGAGGAGCTGAACGGTCTCGGCGTGCCGCTGGGCCGCGAGCTCGCCTACGAGCCCGGCGAGCTCCAGCGCCTCACACCGTCGTGCGAGGCACTCGTCACACCGGACATCGACCGCTCGCTCGACGACGAGCAGGCCAAGCGCGAGTTCTGGGCGGCGTTCCGTGCGCTGGGCGAGTGGTACTCGGACCTCCCGCCGTACTGACTCCATCGGGGGGCTCACGCCCCCCGTGCCCCCCGCGGCACCACGGCCGGCCGCGGAGTAACCTGCGGGGCATGACCGAGGCGGCACGCGTCCTCGTGGTCGCGAACCGGACGGCGGAGTCGCCCGAGCTGCTGGAGGCGCTCCGCACCCGGACCGTTAAGGGGCCCTGTGAGTTCACCCTGCTGGTGCCCTCCACGCCGCACGGCATCGCCTGGGCGGCCGACATGCATGCGGGCGGCGACGAGGCCGAGGCTCACCGCTCCGCGTTCGTGGCGGAGCTGCGCGACGAGGGCCTCAACGTGGCCGACGCGCGCGTGGGCGACCCGGATCCGCTCGCCGCGATCCAGGACGAGTGCAACTTCCACGAGTACGACGAGCTGATCGTCTCGACGCTGCCGCTCAAGCTCTCCAAGTGGCTCCACATCGACCTGCCGCGCAAGGCGGAGGCCGCCACCGGGCTGCCCGTGAAGCACGTCGTCGGGAGCGAGGCCTGATGGAGCTCGAGGAGCGAGAGGGCGTCGAGCCGGTGATCGAGCGCCGCTGCGCGGAATGCGGAACGGCTCTCACGAGCGCCGAGATCGAGGCCGCACTCGAGACGGGCGGCCCCTTCCTGTGCACCGTCCACGCGAACGAGGAGGTCGCGCTGGACGAGGACTCCGACTCGCCGTCCTAGCCGCCGCGCTCGAGCAGCGCCACGCACTCGATGTGCGGCGTCTGCGGGAACATGTCCACTGGCCGCACGGTCCGTAGCTCGTAGCCCGCGTCCACCATCTGGCGGGCATTCGGGGCGAGCGTGGTGGCATTGCAGGACACGTAGACGATCCGGCTCGCCTCGGCCTCGAGCATCCGGCGCACGACCTTCTGCGAGAGCCCGGCGCGCGGCGGATCGACCACCACCACGTCCGGCCGACCCGACTTCTCGAGCAGCGGGCGCATCGCCAGTCGCACGTCGCCGGCGAAGAAGCTCGCGTTGTCGATGCCGTTCAGGCGGGCGTTCTCGATCGCGTCCGCCACAGCGGCCTCCACGATCTCGACGCCCCAGACCTCGCCGGCGTCGAGCGCCATCGCGAGCGCGATCGTGCCGATCCCGCAGAACAGGTCGAGCACCTTCTCGCGCCCGCTCAGCCCCGCGAGCGCCACGGCCTCGCCGTAGAGGCGCTCGGCCATCTCGGTGTTGGTCTGGAAGAAGGCGTCCGGGGAGATGCGGAAGCGCAGCCCCGAGAGCTCCTCCTCGATGTACGCGCCGGCGCCCTTCACGACCTGCGTCTCGCCCGAGCGCGTGGTCTCGGCGACGCTGTCGGCGCGCGTCCACAGGAAGGCGTCGGCGGGAGTGACCGCCGCCAGCTCGTCGACGCGGAACGACGACCCGGGGCTCGTGACCACGCGCGCCTGGAGTTGACCGGTGCGCCTGCCCTCGCGCACCACGAGGTTGCGCAGGAGCCCGTTCTGGTCGCGCCGGTCCCAGGCGGTGAGGCCCTCCGCGCGGCACCAGTTGCCGACCGCCGTGCGCAGCTCGTCCACGCGCTCGGAGGCGAGGATGTCCTCGGGAACCGCGTCGATCACGTCCCAGCGGCCCGGCCGGTGGAAGCCGAGCACGAGCTCGGCGTCGTCGTCCTCGCCGAACGAGTACTCGAGCTTGTTGCGGTAGCGCAGCTGCTCGAGCGCGGGGACGATGGGCTCGACCGGCGGGCTCTCGAAGCGCCCGATGCGCTCGAGCGCATCGCGCACCTGCGCCTCCTTCTCGGCGAGCTGGCGCTCGTACGGGAGCACCTGCCAGGGCGCGCCCGGGTGGGGCGCCACGGGCTCGACCCGGTCCGGGCTCGGCGCGAGCAGCTCCAGCGTGTCGGCCTCCGCGAACGAGCGCTTCGACTTGGTCACCCGCGCACGCACGCGATCGCCCGGCACCGCGCCCCGGACGAACACCACGTAGCCGTCCGTGCGCGCGACCCCCGCCCCGCCGTGGGCGAGGCGGTCGATCGTGAGCTCGAGCTCGTCGCCCGAGCGCGGGCGCGTGCGCTGGCTTGCCTCGGCACCGCTCATCGCGGTCGAGGCTAGTGACCGCCGCTCGTTAGGCGAGCTTCTTCTCGATCGCGTTCAGGATCGTCTTGCGGTTGGCGTTGCGCTTCTCGTGGTCGCGGACCTTGCGCAGCTGGGCCGGCGTGAGGTCGGAGAGTCGCGTCTGGATCTGCGCGGCGTTCAGGTCGTCGTACTCGAGGATCGGGAAGTTGGGTCCCACCCCCGCCGCCCGCCGCGCCTTGTCCACCGTCGCGAGTGCCGGGGAGGCCGCTCGCGCGGCCCGGCCACGGGCTCCGCTCGCCCGCTTGCGGGCGTCCTTGGCGGCGCTCCCGGCGCGCTTGCGCGCCCCGGCGGTGCGACCCTCGATCTCGTCGCGACCGCGTCCGAGCAGCTGCTCGAGGTCGCCGAGCACGTCGTCGGTCTGCTTGCGCCCGCGCTTCACGAGGTCCGCCGCGATCGTGCGGGCACCCTTGGCGGTGATCTGGCCGTTCTTCACGGCCTCGTCGAGCGCCTCCTCGATGCGGTCGCGGCTCAGCATCACGATGCCGGCGGGGCGGATCAGGTGCGTGCGAAGCGCGTCGCGCAGCTCGGCCACCGTCTTGGCCTCGACGCCCGCCTTGGCGGCCGGCTTCGTTGCCGCCCGCGCGGTGCTCGTGGCCGTCTTCTGGGCTCGCTGCTGGCGCCCGCGGGCCTGGCCGCCCTTCTTTGCGGCTGCGCTCCGCTTCGATGCCGGCGCTGCCTTGCGGGCTCCCCCGCTCGCCTTCTTCGTGGTCCGGCGCTCGGCCATCCTCGCTCTCTCCTCGGTCTCGACGTTCGTGGGTCCGGCGCGGACTATCCCAGCTTGCCCCCGGCCGTGCGGAACTCCGCGCTCACCGGCGCGTGGTCGGAGAGCCTGATGCGCCGGCCGGCCGGCCCGGGCAGCTCGCGCCGCTCCGCCGCCAGCCGCCGAGGCGGCTCCTCGACCTCCAGTCCGCGTGCCAGCAGATGGTCGATCGCGTCCGGCGCGGTCGGCTCGCGCAGGCCCAGGCCGTCGCCCAGCACGGCGAACGGCTCCGGGTTGCGTGCAGGGCGCAGGTTGAGGTCGCCGCCGAAGACGAGCGGGTCGCCGGCCGACCACTCGAGCGCGCACTTGGCCGCCCGCACCACCTCGGCGCCGGCCAGTTCGGGGAGTCCGGCAGACGCATGGAGGTTGGCCACGCAGAGCGTCTCGGCCGTCCCGGGCAGCGCCACGCGAGCCCAGTGCATCCGCCGCTGCTCGGGCTTCCAGGCGATCGTGAGCTTGTTGCGAGCGACGATGCGGGCCGGGTGGCGCACCAGGATCTGGTTCGAGCCACCCTCGCTGGAGGCGAGCAGGTCCGGGTTCAGGTCCGCGAGGCGGCGCTGGAGCGGCGGCAGCCAGTTCCGCGAGGTGAGCACGCGCACGCCGCTCGAGCGGGTGCGGAGGCAGAGCTCGCGAAACCAGCGCGGCGGGGCCTCCTGGAGCAGGGCCACGTCCCATCCCTCGAGGCCGTCGAGCACACGCGCGAATTCATCGAGGAGCGGCCGGTTGACCTGGGCATAGGCGGCGCCCAGCTCGGTGCGCCCGAACAGACGGGAGCGCCAGGTGAAGAGCGCTGGATCCGGGGGGAAGTCGCGACCGTGGTAGAGGTTCCAGCTGAGGACTCGCATGCAGACCAGGCACTTCCTTACTGGCGCGGAGCTTACGACCGCCGAGCAGCGGGCGCTGATCGAGCGCGCGCTCGAGCTGAAGGCCGACCGCGGCGGCTCGCGGGCGCTCGCCGGCAAGAGCGTGGCGCTCGTGTTCGACAAGCCCTCGACGCGCACGCGCGTGTCGTTCGAGGTGGGTGTGGGCGAGCTGGGCGGCCGGCCGCTCGTCCTGCGCGAGGGGGAGTTGCAGCTGGCCCGCGGCGAGTCGCCGCGCGACACCGCGCTCGTGCTCTCGCGCATGGTGCACGCGATCGGGATCCGTACCGGGCCGCACTCGACGGTGGAGGAGCTCGCCGAGCACTCGCAGGTCCCCGTGATCAACATGCTCACCCACGAGCACCACCCCTGCCAGGCGCTCGCCGACCTGATGACGCTGCGCGAGCGCTTCGGGACGCTCGAGGGACTCAAGCTCGCCTACGTCGGCGACGGCAACAACATGGCGCGCTCGCTGCTCGTCGCCGGCCAGGTGGCGGGCGTGGAGGTGGCGGTGGGCTCGCCTCCCGAGCTGTCGCTCCCAGAGGCGCCCGGCATCGAGGCGGCCGAGGCGGTGCGCGGCGCCCATGCCCTCTACACCGACGTGTGGGTGAGCATGGGCGACGAGGACGACGCCGAGCGGCGCCGCGCGCTGCTCGAGCCCTACCGGCTGGACGAGGCGCTGCTGGCCGGCGCTCGTGACGACGCGATCGTGCTGCACTGCCTGCCCGCCCACCCGGGCGAGGAGATCAGCGCCGGTCTGCTGTACGGCGAGCGCTCCGCGGTGTGGGACCAGGCGGAGAACCGTCTGCACGCCCAGAAGGCGTTGCTCGAGCTGCTCCTGGCGGCTTAACGAAATATTCGCGCCGCCGGACACGTCCCTCCGGTCTAGGCTTCGAGTTACCGTCCCCGGAGGAGGTCCCCCCATATGAAGAAGTGGATCGCGCTGCTCCTCGCCTGCCTCGCCCTCGGCCTCGTGTTCGCGGGCTGCGGCGACGACGACGACGATGATGGCGGCGGCTCAAATGACACCCAGCAGCCCGCCGGCGAGGGCGAGGGCGGCGTGCAGGAGTCAGGTGAGCCCGAGACCACCGGCAGCGGTGCCCAGGTCGGCATGGCGAGCATCCAGTTCGAGCCGGCCGAGATCGAGGTGAACGCCGGGGACACCATCACCTTCACGAACAACGAGGCGGTGCCGCACGACGTGCACAAGACGAGCGGCCCCGGCGCCGACTTCAAGTCCGGACCGACCGGCGGCATGCAGGAGGGCGACACCTTCAAGCTCACGCTCGACAAGGCCGGCACCTACGAGTACGTCTGCAACGTGCACGCGCCCGGCATGGCCGGACAGATCATGGTGAAGTAGACCGGGGCTCGCGGCTGCCCCCGCGGCGCCTGGCCGGCGGCCGGTATCCGGCTCTACTCGGCCGGCCGGCGGCGCAGGCCGAAGCCCCGCAGCACGAGCAGCGCGGTCTCTCCCAGCCCCCCGCGGGACGGGAGCAGGCCGAGCTGCGTGGCGGCGTCGTAGAGGTCGAAGAAGCCGCGTGCCCTGCGCACGGCGCCGTCGCTCAGCTCCATGAAGTGCAGCCCGTGCAGACTCACGAAGCGGTCCGTGGCCGGGATCATCTGCCCGATGTCGCCGTGATGGCTGCCGAGCGCGCGCCAGGCCACGCAGACGTGCGTCCCCCGCACGAGCGCCGGGGCGGTGGCCTCGATCCGCAGGTCGGGAAACGCCGAGCGCAGGCCCAGCGCGTGGCGGTCGAGCGCGTCCACCCCGCGCAGCGGGTCGACCGCCACCGGGTCCTCGTAGGCCACGTCCGGGGTGCAGCAGGCCTCGAAGCCGGCACCCTGCCAGCCCGCGCGCCAGCGATCCGCCAGCGCGTCGACCGCCGAGCGCTCGAGCTCGCCGCTCACGCCAGCTCGGCCACTCCCTCCTCGGGCGAGGAGGGGTGCGCGTACAGCCGCCGGGGAATGCGCCCGGCCGCGCGGGCCTCGTGGCCGGCCTCGACCGCCTTGCGCATCGCGCGGGCCATCGCCGCCGGATCGGCCGCACGCGAGATCGCGCTCGCCAGCAGCACCGCGTCGCAGCCTTCCTCCATGGCGAGCGCGGCGTCGGAGGCCGTGCCGATGCCGGCGTCGAGGATCACCGGCACGCGCGCCGCCTCGACGATCAGCCGCAGGTTGTAGACGTTGTTGATCCCCATGCCGCTGCCGATCGGCGAGCCGAGCGGCATCACCGCCGAGCAGCCGGCGTCCTCGAGGCGCCGCGCGAGGATCGGGTCGTCGTTGGTGTAGGGAAGGACCGTGAAGCCATCCGCCACGAGCTCTTCCGCCGCGTTCAGGAGCTCGGCCGGGTCAGGAAGCAGCGTCCGGTCGTCGCCGATCACCTCGAGCTTCACCCAGTCGCTGCCGAGCGCCTCGCGCGCGAGCTTGGCGGTGGTCACCGCCTCGCGCGCGGTGAAGCAGCCGGCGGTGTTCGGCAGCACGTCGATGCCGGCCTGCTCGAGCACGTCGACGATCGAGCCCGGCGCACTCGGGTCCACCCGGCGCATCGCGACGGTCGCCAGCTCGGCCCCCGACTCCGCGGCGGCTCCGGCCAGTGCCTCCATGCTGCGAAAGCCGCCCGTGCCGAGGATGAGCCGCGACTCGAATGTGCGTCCCGCGATCTCGAACATCAGCTGCCCCCCTGCACCGCGCGCAGCACCTCGACCTGCTGGCCCTCGCGCACCTCGGTCGTGGTCCACGCGCCGCGCGGCACCACCTCGCCGTCGACCGCCACCGCCACGCCGCGGCCGTCGTCCGGGGCGCCCGCCGCGCGCACGGCGGCGTCGACCGTCGCGGGCGCCGGCAGCTCGAGCGACTCGCCGTTCAGGATCACGGCGGTCATGCGCGCGCCACCGGTCGGTCGAAGCGGGCGGGCGCCAGCGAGGCGAGCAGCTCGTCGGGCTCGCGTCCGGCCAGGAGCGCGGCCACGGCGTCGCCGGTGTAGGGGGCGAGGAGCACGCCGTTGCGCCAGTGGCCGCTGGCCCACACGAGGCCGTCGAGCTCGCCGGCGCCGATCAGCGGCCGGTTGTCCGGTGTGGCCGGGCGCAGGCCCGCGCGAGCGCCGAGCAACTCGAGCTCGCCCACCTCGGGAAGCACCTCCCAAGCCGCCTCGAGCAGGCGATAGACGCCGTCAGCCGTGACGGCGGTGTCGAAGCCCTGCTCCTCCACGGTCGCACCAAGCACGACCCGCCCGTCCGCGCGCGGCACGAGATAGCAGCGCGGCGTGCGCACGATCCGATCGATCAGCGGCCCGTCGCCGCCGCGCACGCGCAGCTCGAGGATCTGGCCCTTCACCGGGCGGACCGGCGGAGCGCCGCCGCTGTCCGGCGCGAGCGCGCTGCTCCAGGGGCCCGCCGCCAGCACCACGTGCTCGCACGCGATCGTGCCCGCCGAGCTGCGCACGCCGGTGACCCGGCCGGCGTCGTGCTCGATCGCCTCGACCTCGACTCCGAGCGCGAGCTCGGCGTGCTCGTCGACCGCGCGCGCGAGCGCTCGGGTGGTGGCCACCGGATCGGCGACGCCGTCGCCGTGGGCGAGGATGCCGCCGCCGACCCGCGGCGAGAGCCCGGGCTCGAGCTCGCGGCAGCGCGACGGAGTGAGCCACTCGGCCTCCAGACCGAGCGAGCGCTCGAAGTCGTGCAGTCGCTGGAGCGCCTCGGTGTCGTCGCGGTCGGCCGCCACCACGAGAGCGCCGCTGTCGCGGTAGCCGGTGCCGAGCCCGGTGCGCTCCTCGAGCTCCGCCGCGAAAGCGGGCCAGAGCTCGCGCGCGGCGAGGTTCACGCGCAGCGGCCCCTCCTCGCCGAAGTCGGCCTCCGTCACCGGGGCGAGCATCCCGGCGGCCACGCGCGAGGTGGCGGCGCCCGGCTCGTGCTCGCGCTCGACCACGAGCACGGACATGCCGAGCTGCTGCGCCCTCCAGGCACAGGCGAGACCGATCAGTCCCGCGCCGATCACGACGGCGTCGTAGCGTGTGCTCTGCGGCAGTTGAATCACCTTCCCTTCGCCGGCATTACCCGGGTCAGGTTCGACGGTCGGCGGCGCCGCAGCCGCCCTCTCAGCCCGGTCACCCCGAGCTCCCGTTGTCCTCCGAGGGAGTTTAGAGCCGCCGCGTCGGGTAGTCGTCCGCCGCCGAGCGGGGCCGATCGCGATCCCCCATGAAGATGATCGCGAGCGAGATCACGAGCCCGATGATTCCCACGATGATGAGGATCAGGCCGACCGTCTGGAGCTCGATTCCCGAAACCGTCGCGGTGACCGCGTAGCGCAAGATTGCGCCCACCGCGATCAGGAATATCGACGTTCCGATGCCCATGTCTGCTACCCGTATAGGTCGACTTGCCGGACGCTAGCAGGGGGGTAGGACCGCAACCGGTCGCGTTCGGCGTGTTGCTACACCGAGTTCGATGCGCTTCTGCACGCCCATAGCCATCCTCGTCGCGCTCGTGGCGCTGGCGCTGCCCGCCTCCGCGGCGGCCGGCGCGCGCCAGATCGCGCTCTTCCAGGACGACGCGCTGCTCGTGGAGCGCGGCGCCGGGGTGCGCGACTCCACGCTCGACGAGATCCGCTCGCTCGGCGCCGACATGATCAAGGTGCAGGTGCGCTGGGACTACGCCGCGCCGAGCGGCAGCCGCAAGCCCGCCGGCTTCGACGGCCGCGACCCGGCCGGGTACCCGGGCTTCGGCGTCTACTCCGACCTGCTCGACGCCGCGAAGGCCCGCGGCCTGCAGGTGATGTTCACGCTCTCGCCACCCGCGCCCAGCTGGGCCACGCGCGGCAAGCGCGGCCAGTACGAGAACGTGACCGGCGTGAGCTCGCGCGAGTTCGGACGCTTCGCAGAGGCCGCCGCGCGGCGCTTCCCGGGTGTCGACGTCTGGACGCTCTGGAACGAGCCCAACCTCGCCAAGTACGTCCACCCGCAGGGCAGCCGCGGCATTCCGCGCGCTCCTCACGTGTACCGCAGCATGGTGCGCGCGGCGGTGGGCGGCCTGCGCCGCGGCGGAGCGGGCAGCGACCCGGTGCTGTTCGGCGAGCTGCTCCCGATCGGGGCGAAGCGCTGCTGCTTCGCCAAGGCCAACCTGCAGCCGATCCGTTTCATCCGCGAGATGTTCTGCCTCGACTCCGCCTACCGGCCCTTCCGCGGCCGCGCCGCCCGCGTGCGCGGCTGCCAGCGCTACAAGAAGCTCACCGGCCTCGACGGCTTCGCCTACCACCCCTACACGAGGCCCGCCGGGCCCGACCTCGTGGAGCCCTCGCGCGACGACGCCACGATCCGCTCGCTCGGGCGCGTGACGGGGGCGCTCGACCGCGCCCGCGCGCGCGGGCGCATCGGCGGCCGGCGCCAGCCGATCTGGATCACCGAGTACGGCTTCCAGTCGCTTCCGCCGGACCCGCAGCTCGGCGTGCGGCTCGCGCGCATCCCGGCCTTCATGGCGCTGTCCGAGCTCTGGATCGCTCGCCGCAACCCGCGCGTGCGCAGCTACTCGCAGTACACGATGAACGACGTGCCGATCGTGGGTGGCGACTTCGGCACCTGGCAGAGCGGCCTGCGCTTCGCCGACGGCCGCCCCAAGACCGAACGTGTACGCGATGTACCGGATGCCGCTGCTCGTGCGGGTGCTCGGCCCCGGCGCCGTCGAGGTCCACGGCGCAGCCCGCCCCGGGGGACGGGGCGCGACCGTCCAGGTCCAGCAGCGCGGTCGCCGGGGTGGGTGGCAAGATCTGAGCAAGCCGATCGCTGTGCGAAACGTTCGCGGCTACTTCACGCAGCGCCTGCGGGTCGGGAAGGCGGCCAGCAGGCGCTACCGGATCGTGTCCGGCAATCAGGCCAGCCCCATGGTCAAGCCCGTCACCAGGTTCAGATGACGTTGTCTACGCTCAGGAGGATCATGACTCGCTCGCTCGCATGCCTCGTTGCTGCCGTCGTACTGGCCGGCTGCGGTCTCGCCGCCAGCCCGCAGCGCTCCGAAGCCGCCATCCTCGTGGGGATAGGGCAGCAGGACGCGGCGATGTTCACCAATCCGCTCTTCACCCAGCTCGGCGTGAAGCGGGCCCGCTACTTCCCGTCCTGGAACGTTGCGCTCAAGCCCACCGAGGCGGGCTGGCTCGACGCCTGGCTGGCGGCCGCGAGCGCGTCCCGCAGCGAGCCGCTGATCAGCTTCAGCCAGGCGCTCGGCTCGAGGTGTCCCTCGCGGCCCTGCAAGCTGCCGAGCGTGAGGGAGTACACGCGCGCCTTCAAGGCCTTCCGCCAGCGCTGGCCGCAGGTGAAGGTCGTGAGCCCCTGGAACGAGGCCAACCACCGCTCGCAGCCGACCTTCAAGAACCCCAAGCGGGCGGCCCAGTTCTACAACGTGGTGCGCGCCAACTGCCGCGGCTGCAAGATCGTCGCGGCGGACGTGATCGACGAGACCAACATGGAGCGCTGGCTCAAGGTCTTCAAGCGCACCGCCAAGCGGCCGCAGATCTGGGGCCTCCACAACTACCGCGACACCAACCCGCGCCGCGGCCAGAAGTTCGGCGGCACCAAGCGGCTGCTGAAGGCGGTGAGGGGCCAGGTCTGGCTCACGGAGACCGGCGGCATCGTGAAGTTCGTGCTGCCGAGCGGCGGCACGCTGTTCCCGTTCAGCGAGTCGCGCGCGAACCGGGCGACCAAGCGCATGTTCAATCTCGCCATGCGCTACCGAAGCCGGATCAAGCGCCTCTACATCTACAACTGGCAGCAGCCGGCCGCGAACAACCGCTTCGACGCGGGTCTGATTCGCGCCAACGGCACCGCGCGGCCGGCATACCAGACCGTGCGGGCGCAGCTGCGCACGAGCGCCTTCAATCCGTAGGCCTTGAGCGATCGCCGCGAGCGGCTCGGCCGCGCCCGGCTGTACTTCGTCACCGACGTACGGCCGGGCATGGAGGAGCTGCTCGCGGCTGCGCTGTCCGGCGGGGTGGACATGGTCCAGTTGCGGGACAAGACCGCCTCGGATGAGGAGCTCGTCGAGGCGGCGGCGGTGTTCCGGCGCCTCTGCGACGAGCACGGGGCGCTCTTCTGGCTGAACGACCGCCCCGACCTGGCCGGGCGCTGCGCGGCCGACGGCGTGCACGTGGGGCAGGACGACCTCCCGCTCGGCGATGCACGCGAGCAGGCCGGTCCCGACGTGCTGCTCGGTCTCTCCACCCACTCGCGCGAGCAGCTCGAGGCGGCGCTCGCGGGCCCGGTCGTGCCCGACCAGCTGAGCGTCGGGCCCGTGTGGGAGACGCCCACGAAGGAGGGCCGGCCGGCGGCGGGGCTCGGCTTCCTTCGCGAGGCCGCCGCCCTCGAGCCGCCCGTGCCGTGGTTCGCGATCGGCGGAATCGACCGCGATAACGTCCGCCAGGTGACCGCCGCCGGAGCCTCGCGGATCGTGGTGGTGCGCGCCGTCAGGGACGCGTCCGATCCGCGCGCTGCCGCGGCCGAGCTGCGGGCGGCGCTGCCGGATGGCGAAGACCTCGCGTAAGCGGCGAAAGGAGCGCCGCCGGGCGGAGGCGGCTGGGCTCCTGCCTCGGCGGCTCCTCCGCCGGACCCTCGACCTCGGATCGAGATGTTTCCGCGGAAACCTCCTCGGGCTCCACCCAACCCTCGACCTCGGATCGAGGTGTTTCCGCGGAAGCGTCCTGAGGGCTCCGCGATGGAGCGCGGCTACGCGCGCGGGCGCGCGAAGGACGAGGCCGCCCGGGCCGCGCTCGAGCCGCTGGCGCCGGGCGAGCGGCCGGGCGCAGTGACCGCCGGCGCCGTGGTGGTCGGCCTGCTCGCGCTCGCCAACCTGGTCGCCACCGCCTTCGGCTGGGACGGCGGCACCGATGCCGACGAGTCCCAGCGCCTGATCGGCAGCGTGTTCGTGGCGCTGCTCCTGATCGTGGTCACGGTCGGCCTCTGGCGCGCCCGCTACTGGGCCGTGCTCGGGCTGCAGACGCTGCTGGCGATCGCGATCGTCTTCGCCTCGCTCGGGCTGATCACCGCCACCTCGTGGTGGGCGGCCGTGCTGCTCGTGCTGATCCTCGCCGGCGCGGGCACGCTGTTCTGGTTCATGGTCAAGGCGATGGCGCGGATCCAGATGCCCGAGCGGCCGGGTGGGCCGACGCGTCGATAGGCTCAGCGGCTCTATGCCCGAGAGCTCCTACGACTGCATCGTGATCGGCTCCGGCCCGGGCGGCTACGTGGCCGCGATCCGGGCCGCGCAGCTCGGCCTGAAGACCGCGGTGGTGGAGAAGGGCGACACCGGCGGCCGCTGCCTCAACGAGGCCTGCATCCCGGCCAAGGCGATCCTGCGCGTGGCCGAGGTGATGCATGAGGTGGAGCACGCGAAGGACTTCGGGATCTCCGCGGGCGAGGTGTCGTTCGACTACTCGGGGGCCGCGGCGCACCGCGACAAGGTGATCAAGACGCTCACCGGCGGCGTGGCGATGCTGTTCAAGAAGAACGGCATCGACCTGATCGAGGGCTTTGGCTCGCTGACCGACGACGGCAACGTGAAGATCGGCGGCCAGTTCGACGGCACCGAGATCCAGACCGAGCGCGTGGTGCTCGCCTGCGGCTCGGTGTCCAAGCCGATCCTCGACCTCAAGTTCGGCAAGCGCATCCTCGACACGTCGGGGATGTGGCTCCTGAACGAGCGGCCCTCGCGGCTGTGCGTGATCGGCGCGGGCGCGTCCGGCACCGAGATCGCGTCGGCGTTCGGGCGGCTCGGCACCGAGGTGCTGCTGCTCGAGGCGCTGCCGCAGATCCTGCCGCTCGAGGACGAGGAGATCGCCAAGGCCTGCGCGCGCGAGATCAAGAAGCAGAACGTGCGCATCGAGACGGGCGCCAAGGTCGAGGGCGCCGACGTGTCCGATCCCGGCGTGACCCTCCTCTACAACGGCGAGAAGGAGGAGTTCGACTACGTGGTGATCGCCACCGGTCGCGCTCCCGACGTGGAGGGCCTCGGCCTCGACGAGGCCGGCATCGAGCGCGACGAGCGCGGGCTGATCAAGGTCGACGGCCGGCTGCGCACCTCACGCCCGGGCGTGTGGGCGATCGGCGACATGGTCCCGGGGCCGGCGCTCGCCCACAAGGCGTCGGACGAGGGGATCATCGCCGTCGAGGACGCCGCCGGGCACGACGTGCACGAGATCGACTACTCGTTCATCCCGGCCGTGACGTTCTGCCACCCCCAGGTCGCCTCGTTCGGGCTCACCGAGAAGGCGGCCCGCGAGGCCGGCCACGACGTGGTGGTGGGCAAGGTGCCGATGGGCGCCGTGGGCGCGCCGACCGTCTACGGCGACCGCGGCGGTCTCGTGAAGATCGTCGGCGACAAGCAGTACGGCGAGATCATCGGCGGCCACATCGTGTCGGTGAAGGCGGCCGACCTGATCCAGGAGCTCGTGAACGCCCGCGAGCTCGAGGGCGGCTACCACGAGGTGGCGCGCACGATCCACCCCCACCCGGCGTTCGCGGAGACCGTGATGGAGGCGGCGCGGGCGACCGATGGGTGGCTGATTCACGGGTAGCTGTCCGCATTTCCCGCAAAGTGCGGGATGACTTTCCCGACGCGCTGCCCGGCGCGCGTTCACCCGCCTGAGCAGAGCTACATTCGCGTCGCTCGACGATGGTGGCGCGGAATCTTCGAGTCGCGGGGGCGAGATTCGGCGGCCGCTGACTTCAACGGACGACGCCATGAATGTGACATCCGCCGCACCTCCCGTGCACCGGTTTCTCACCGTCCTGGTCATCGCGGTCGCGTTCTGGCTCATGCTGCCGGTCGTCGCCGCGGATGCCGCCGTCTACGTGGTCAAGCAATGCAACCCGGCCACGACCTACGAGCACGACTGGCTCGCCCCGACCGACCGACCAGATGCGTTCTGGGCGGAAGCCCGCTGCTGGGAGAGCTCACTGAATCTCAATTCGTGGCCGATCAAGTCGGTCTGGTGGGACAACGGGATCTCGTGGATCGCGTTTGCGCCGGATGGGACGGTGTTTACGCATTGGGCGGCCGGCTTTCAAGGCGCCACCAACAGCGCGGACGGGGTGCTCATCCGAGGGCGGGTGTGCTGGGACTACCTCTGCGGGCAACCCGGGACCTGATCTCGTTCTTCGGGCTGCATAGCCCATCGTGGCCCACCGACTACTCATGGAGCGGCTACGGCGCGCTCGCGCTGCGCCTCGAGGTGCTCTGCACCGGGATGGGGCGGCAGCGACGGATGCGGTTGGGGCGTCTTTGGTGCCGGGAGTGGCGATGCGCGACCAGGTGGTGCACCTCGACGATGCTACACGCCCCATACACGCCGAGCATCGTTGGCGGCAGTTTGTCAACGGGGGACTGGCGCTCACAATCCGGAACGGTGTCCTTCTCGGCGGCCGACTATGGGGGTGGCGTAGCCACGGCGGAGCTTCACGTCAACGGACAGGTAATCGGGCACCAGGCCACCTGCGCCGGCCCCATCACTGTCGACGGCCAAGCCGTCTGGCCTAGGTTCAAGCCATGCCCGAGCTCAATCGATGGGACGATCGCGGCAAACCTCAGCCTCCCCGACGGAGTCCACCAAGCCCAGATCGTCACCCGCGACCCGTCCGGCCAGGGCACCGCGTCCGCCGCATGGCCGATCCGGGTGGACAACACCCCGCCTGCACCACCGAGCTCGGTCGCAGTAGAGGGCGGGGAAGGCTGGCGCAACGACAACCGCTTCTCACTTACGTGGGAGAACCCGATCGAGCGTCACGCACCGATCGCCGCAGCGAATTGGCGCCTGTGCCCGGTCGCGGGCGGTTCCTGCACCACCGGTCGATCTGCCGGCCGCGACGTCAATCGGCTGGAAGGCCTCGTCGCTGCGAGCCAGGGCGAGCACGACCTCTCCCTGTGGCTCGAGGACGAAGCCGGCAACGCTGACCCGGGGCGCCCACGGACCGTGAGGCTGCGTCTCGACACGCAAGCGCCGGAGGTCACCTTCGAGCCACATGACCCCGCCGACCCTCAGCGCGTCTCGGCATTGGTGACCGACTCGCATTCGGGCCTCGCGTCGGGCGAGATCGAGATGAGGGCCGCCGGGGGATCCGTGTGGCACATCCTCGCCACCGAGGTGCAGGGGAGCCGCCTCGTCGCGCTGGTCGACGACGAGCGCTTCCGCGACGGCAGCTATGAGTTCCGCGCCCGGGCAGTCGATGCGGCCGGCAACGAGAGCTCGACCGACCGCCGGGCCGACGGCGCGCGCATGTCGCTTCGGCTCCCCCTACGTATTACGAACGAGGTTGCGCGCGGGCGTCGTGCGTCGCGTGCGACGGCAGTCGACCGCGCCGAGGAAGGCTTCGCCTCGTGCCGCTGGCGCGGGTCCGCTACGGCAGCTTCGTACCCCTTCGTGGACGCCTAACGAGTGCTGACGGACAGCCCATCGATGGCGCCACAGTCACAGTCTTCTCGAAGGGCCGATTCGACTCAGGCGACTTCGCGGTCACCGGGATCACGTATACGGATCGCAACGGGCGCTTCCGGTACCGCACCCGGGCTGACCGGAGCCGCTTGCTTCGCTTCCGTTACTCGGGTTCCCGCAGGATCGCGGGTCGGAGCGCTGACGTCACGCTCGCCGTGCCGGCTACGAGCACCATCTTTGCCAGCCGACGACTGCTGCACCTGGGCTCGGGGGTCACGTTCAGCGGCCGGATCCGAACGCGTCCCGTGCCTACCACTGGCAAGCTCGTGGAGATCCAAGCCCATTTCCGCGGCCGATGGCGAACGATCTCGACCGTCAGAAGCGATGCTCGGGGACGCTGGCGCTTCCGCTATCGATTCAGCGGGACGGTCGGTCGAGTCCGTTACCGGTTCAGGGCGAGGTTCCCCTACGAGTCCGGCTACGCGTTCGATGCCGGGGCATCTCCTGCGACCGCCGTTACGGTGATAGGCCTCTAGGTCCGCAACCCCGGGCCGGTTGCCGAGTTCTCACGACTGGAAGCTCATGTCCAACTTTCTTCGCCGTCACCTCTCCTATGCCAACGTCATGGCAACCGTCGCGGTATTCATCGCGCTCGGCGGCAGCTCGTACGCGATCGTCCGTGTCGGAAGTGATGAGATCGCCGACGGCAGCGTGAGGAGCAGGGACATCCGTGACCGAGGGATCGCCGAGCGCGACGTGCGTACGAACGCACTCGGCGCCAGGAGCATTCGCGAGGGCCAGCCTCCGAGGCGTCCGCAGTGCGCGTGTCGCCGATGGTCTCACTGCATCGGCCGCCGCGCAGTTCAAGCTCCGCTGCCCGGAGGGAACGGTGCTCGCCGCGAGCCTTTGCTTTGAGACCACGACTCGGATTCCTTCGACCTATCGAACGCGGTGTGATCTGACTGCAGCGCGGTCAACCTGGGAAACCGTCGACTGCCCACCCATCCCGAGCTGCAGTCGTTCTTCTCGCAGGGCGGTGCCCTTGCGCCCGGAGGCGAGATGACCGCGACGGCGTTCGAGTCGCGGACGCAGCCTGGGACGCGATTGACGTGGTGGTCATGACGAGCAGACCAGCTTCCAAATCGCCTCCGGCGCCGTCGATCGCCCGTTCCGCTGCGTCACCAACCCCACGAACGGCTAGCCGGCTCGCGGGTGACCTCCGAGCGGCCGGTCTTCTACTACGACCTCGGCTCCCCGTACGCGTACCTCTCAGCCGAGCGGATGCAGCGGGTCCTGCCGGTCGTGCCCGTCTGGCAGCCGATCCTGCTCGGCGGCATCTGGAAGGAGACCGGTGGGCGCTCCTGGGCGACCACGGACCAAAGGGATGCCGGCATGCGGGAGATCGAGGAGCGCGCTGAGCGCTACGGGCTGCTGCCGCTCAAGTGGCCGGAGGGGTGGCCCAACAACACCCTCCAGGCGATGCGGGCCGCGGTCTTCGCCCAGCAGGGTGGGCGCGCCGTGGCGTTCTCGCTCGCCGCGTTCCGGCAGGCGTTCGCCGGCGGCAAGGACCTGAGCGACGTCGACAACGTTCTGATCGCGGCGGCGGCGTGCGAGCTCCATCCGCGCGCGGTGCTGAAGGGCATCGAGCTGCAGTCGACCAAGGACCGGCTGCGCGAGGCCACGGCGGAGGCGTACGCGCGCGGCGTTCGCGGCGTGCCGACCGTCGCGATCGGCGACCGGCTCTTCTACGGCGACGATCGCCTGGAGGAGGCGGCCGCGGCGCTGGCCTGATGGGCGCGGTCGGACGCGTCCTGGGTTTGTACGCCAGGAGCGTGCAAAGGCAGGACGGTAGGCCGAGGATGATCGTCCGCTCAACCCCCGGAGCCGGCGCCCGCGCCGGCCCGCCAACCGCTCGACCCCCCAACCGGGGGTGCTGCGAGTTGAAGCCCATCCCCACCGGGTACAGTCCGACGAATGGCAACGAAGGACGCCACGAGCGCCGGCACGAGCGGCGAGGGCAACGGAGACAAGGCCGCGACGGCTGAGGTACCGGGCGCGAAGGAGATCGGCTTCGGGGAGGTCAAGCACGACCTGCCCGATCCGGACACCTGCCGCGCCGTGCTCAGCAAGATGATGCTGATCCGCCGCTTCGAGGAGCGCGCGGGCGAGATGTACGCCAAGGCGAAGATCGGCGGCTTCCTCCACCTCTGCATCGGCGAGGAGGCCACGGTGGTCGGCGCCACCCAGGCGCTTCGCGACAACGACTACCTGATGTCCACCTACCGCGAGCATGGCCAGGCGCTCGCGCGCGGCACGAGCGCCGACGCGGTGATGGCCGAGCTGTTCGGCCGTCAGGACGGCTGCTCGAAGGGCCGCGGCGGCTCGATGCACCTGTTCGACTGGGACAAGCGCTTCCTCGGCGGCTACGGCATCGTCGGCGGCAGCCTGCCGCTGAGCGCCGGCGTGGCGCTCGCCTGCGACTACCGCGAGACCGACGACGTGATCCTGTCGATGATGGGCGACGGCGCCACCAACCAGGGCACCTTCGGCGAGACCATGAACCTCGCCGCGCTCTGGAGCCTGCCGGTGGTGTTCGTGATCATCAACAACCAGTTCGGCATGGGCACGGCGCTCCACCGTCACTCGGCGGTCACGGACCTGTCGCTCAAGGCGCAGGGATACGGCGTGCCGGGCACGCGCTGCGACGGCATGGACGTGCTCGACGTGCACAGCGTGGTGACCGACGCGCTCAAGGCCGCGCGCGAGGACCGCAAGCCGCAGCTCGTCGAGGCCGTGACCTACCGCTATCGCGGCCACTCGATGGCCGACCCCGAGGAGTACCGCTCCAAGGAGGAGGTCGAGGAGTGGCGCGGGCGCGACCCGATCCAGGCCTTCGCCGCGCGCCTCGTGAAGGAGGACCTGCTGAGCCAGAACGAGGTGGAGAAGCTCGACGAGGAGGCGATCGCGACGGTCGACGAGGCGCAGCGCTTCGCCGACGAGTCGCCCTTCCCCGACCTCGACTCGCTCTATGACGACGTGTACGTGTTCTCCGACGACGTGCCCGCCTGGTGGACGATCGACGAGCGCTCCCCCGAGGTGCACCGCGGCGAACGCGAACGCGAGGCCGGCGACGTTCCTCACCAGCTGGCCGAGAAGGGCGCGGCGTACGCGGGCGGGGACTACGAGCAGCGCAAGCGGCGCCCGAAGGACCAGGACGAGGAGGGCTCCCAGCAGGGCCCGGGCGAGGAAGAGGACGACGACTGATGCCGGTGATGCGCTACCGCGAGGCGCTCGGTCAGGCGCTTCGCGAGGAGATGGAGGCGGACGAGAACGTCTTCATCATGGGCGAGGACATCGGCGTGTTCCAGGGCGCCTTCAAGGTCACCGCCGGCCTGCTCGAGGAGTTCGGCGAGAAGCGCGTGCGCGACACGCCTATCTCCGAGAACACGATCGTCGGCATGGGCGTGGGCGCGGCCATGATCGGGCTGCGGCCGGTGGTCGAGATCATGACCATCAACTTCTCGCTGCTCGCGATGGACCAGATCGTGAACCACGCGGCGGCGATCCACTACATGTTCGGCGGCCAGGCCAAGGTGCCGCTCGTGGTGCGCATGCCCCAGGGCGCGGGCCACCAGCTCGGCCCCACCCACTCCCACAATCTCGAGGCCTTCTACCTGCACGTGCCCGGCCTGCTCGTGGCCGCGCCGAGCACGGCCGCTGACGCCAAGGGCCTGCTCAAGGCCGCCATCCGGGACGACAACCCGGTGATCTTCATCGAGCACGAGACGCTCTACGGCCAGCGCGGCGAGGTGCCCGAGAACGGCGGCCCGACCCGCTTCGGCGAGGCCGCCATCCGGCGCGAGGGCGACGACGTGACCGTGATCGGGGTCTCGCGCATGGCGATCACCGCTCAGAAGGCGGCCCAGACGCTGGCCGACGAGCACGAGGTGGACGCCGAGGTGATCGACCCGCGCACGCTGCGCCCGCTCGACCTCGACACGATCCTCGAGTCCGTGAAGAAGACCAACCGCGCGGTGATCGTCGAGGAGGGCTGGCCGCACGGAGGGGTCGGGGCCAACCTGGCCGCACTGATCCAGGAGCAGGCCTTCGACTGGCTCGACGCGCCGGTGCAGCGCGTGACCGGCGCCGACGTGCCGATGCCCTATTCCAAGCCGCTCGAGCAGGCCGCCTTCCCGCACGAGGAGCACGTGGTGCAGGCGGCGCTCGCGACCTTCAGAGACCTCTAGCGGAGGAGATCCAGCGCATGGCCAGCGATGTCGTGATGCCCCGTCTGTCGGACTCGATGGAGGAGGGCACCGTCCTCAAGTGGTTGATCGAGGAGGGCGGCGAGGTCAAGCGCGGTGAGGCGCTCGTCGAGATCGAGACCGACAAGGCCAACATGACCTACGACGCCGACACGGACGGCGTGCTCGTGGAGATCGTGGCCCAGGAGGGCGACACGCTTCCGATCGGCGAGGTGATCGCGCGCATCGGCGAGGCGGGCGAGGCGAAGCAGGGCGGCAAGCAGGCCGAGGCCGAGCCGGAGAAGGCCGAGGAGCCTGAGGCCGAGGCCGAGCCGGAGGAGGCCGGAGGAGGCCGAGGCAGCAGCCGGCCGAGACCGAGGAGGCGCCCGCGGTGGCGTCGGCCGAGGCGGGCGGCGGCGAGACCGAGGCGGGCGCCGGCACGGCCACCCGCACGCGTCCCGCCGAGGGCAACGGCGCCGGGGACGGCGGCCGGGTGAAGGCGTCCCCGGTGGCACGCCGGATGGCCCGCGAGCTCGGTGTCGAGCTTGCCCGCCTCGAGGGCACGGGCCCCGGTGGGCGGATCGTGAAGGCGGACGTGCAGGCGGCCGCCGACAACGGCGGCGCGCAGGCCGAGGCCGAGGCGGCGCCCGCGGAGGCGCCCGCCGAGAAGCGCGAGGAGCGCGAGCCCGCCGCGGCGCCGGCGCCCGAGCGCGGCGAGGCCGGCCCCAAGGGCCAGGCCGAGATCCTGGAGCTGACCCGGCTCCAGCAGACGGTGTCGCGCCGGATGGCCGAGTCCAAGGCCACCGCGCCGGACTTCTCGATCAGCCTGACGGTCGACATGACGAAGGCCGTGGAGCTGCGCGCCCGCCTGAAGGAGGTGGCCGACCCCGCGCCGTCGTTCAACGACATGGTCGTCAAGGCCGCCGCCACCGCGCTGCGCGAGCACCCGCGGGTGAACGGCGCCTACCGCGACGGCAAGTTCGAGCTCTACGAGAAGGTCAACATCGGCGTGGCGGTGGCGGCGATGGACGCGCTCGTCGTGCCCACCGTGTTCGACGCCGACCAGAAGTCCCTGGGGCAGATCTCCAAGGACGCGCGCGCGGTGATCGAGAAGGTGCGCGACAAGACCGTGACCCCGCCCGAGCTGTCGGGCGGCACGTTCACCGTCTCGAACCTCGGCATGTACGGGATCGAGCACTTCACGGCGATCATCAACCCGCCGCAGGCCTCGATCCTCACCGTCGGTGCGCTCGCCAAGCGCCCGGCCGTGGACGAGAGCGGGCGGATCGTGGCTCGCGACCAGATGACGCTCAGCCTGGTCTGCGACCACCGCATCCTCTACGGCGCGGACGGCGCCAAGTTCCTCGCGCGCGTGAAGGAACTGCTCGAGCAGCCGCTGTCGCTCGCGCTGTAGTCCAAGGCGGCTAACGGGCCGCTCGCAGAATTTCCGCTCCGGCAGGTATTGCTCCGGCGCTGTACCGGGTAGGACTCCGGTCAGCTTCCTGGGGGAAGGGGAAATCCCGCGGATCGCGAGTGCGTGAGCGGAGAGCGCGTGCTCGCGAGCCGCAGGGCCCGCCTGCCGGGAGGCTCAGCACGCCCTCGGCCCCTGGAGAAAAGATGCGCCGCCTTGTCCTCGCCTCGCCGTCCTCGTGGTCGCCGCCGTGTGCGTGGCCCCTGCCGCGGCCCAGACGCCTGCTGCCCCCCGCTCCCGCCCAGACCGCGCCGCAGTTCGCGGGCACCATGCCCAAGCTCGGCGACGTGGTGAAGAACCCCGGCGGCGACGGCGGCGAGGTGACCACCGACCAGGCCTACCAGTACATGGACGCGGTGGACCGCGCGAGCGACAAGGTGATCACGGGCAGCCTGTCCGCCAGCGAGCTGGCAGGACCGCGAGCTGCGCTACGCGATCGTCGGTCGCACCGAGCGGCTGAGCCCGGCGGGCCTGCAGGGCGTGCGCGAGGCGGCGCAGAAGCTGCGCGACCCGCTGACCACGGAGGCGGAGGCGAACGAGATCATCGCGTCGAACCCGGCGATCCTCTGGGTCGCGTCCAACGTGCACGGCGGCGAGGAGTCCGGCACCGACGCGTCGCTGCGCGTGCTGTACGAGCTGGCCGACCGCACCGACGCGCCGGCCCAGCAGATCCTCGACAACGCCGTGGTGGTGCTGCTGCCGATCCAGAACCCGGACGGCCGGGAGGCCGACACACGCCAGAACTTCTACGGCTTCGACATGAACCGCGACTGGTTCGCCCGCACGCAGCCCGAGACCGACGGCAAGATCGAGCTGCTGCGCCAGTACCCCGGTCCGCTGTTCATCGACGCCCACGAGATGGGCAGGAAGACCTACTTCTTCCCGCCGAACGCCGATCCCGATCTACCACGAGATCGCGGACGAGGCCGTCTCGATTGGATCAACAACGACTACGGCTGCGCGATGATCGGCGGAGTTCACAGAGCAGGGCATCCCGTTCTTCAACCGCGACGTCTACGACCTCTTCTACATGGGCTACGGCGACACCGTGCCCGCGACCGGCTTCAACTCCGCCGGCATGACCTTCGAGAAGGCGAGCGGTGACCCGATCGCCAGCGCGACTGTACGAGCAGTACCTCACCCAGTGGGTGTCGCTGTCGGTGGCCGCCGAGCGCAAGACGCGGATGCTCACGGAATGGGCATCCGCCTGGCGCGAGGCCTACGTCCAGGGCTGAACGGGCTTCCTCGAGCCGAACGAGCTGATGAACCCGCCGGCAACGAGTCGCCACGCCGGTGCCCGATCGGCCGGTGCGGCACTACTTCCTGCGCGCCGACGACGACTCGAAGACGCGCGAGGTCCAGGCGATCGTGCGGCGCCTGCAGCGGATGGACGTGGAGGTCAACCAGCTGACCGCGCCGCTCGACGGTGTCCGACTACACGCCCTACGGTCGCGCCCGGCGGCGCGGAGACGCTGCCTGCCGGCACCTACTGGATCCCGATGGCCCAGATGCAGAAGCACTGGGTGCAGGCGATGCTGAACGAGGACACCTACACGCCGTTCCCGTACTTCTACGACGTGACGGGCTGGAGCCAGCCGCTCCTCTTCAACGTTCAGGGCGGCTACTCGGGCCTCGAGCTCAGCCCCGCCGCGAGCCCGGCGCCGCAGCTCGGCGATCCGGGCGAGCCGGCGCGATCGGCCGACGGATGCGCCCAAGGTGGCGCTGTTCCAGACCGACGGCGGCACGAGCGCACGCGAGTCCTCGGGCTGGCTGCGCTACCTGCTCGAGCGGCGCTGGGGCCTGCGCTATCAGGACGTGACGGCCAAGGACATCGGCCGCGGCGCGCTCGACAATTTCGACGTGGTGCTCGTGCCCAACGGCAGCGCGACGGCGGGCGAGAAGGCGCTCGGCGGTCGCGGCATCCGCGCTCTGCGTGACTGGGTGAGCGCCGGCGGCCACTGGATCTCCTGGCGCGGCGGCACCGAGCTCGCCGCCCGGATCGGCGTGACCACCGCCCTGCTCGATTCGCCGAGCACGGACGTGCCCGGCAGCCTGCTCCGCGTGCGGATGACGAGCGACGCGCTGGACAACGGGGTCGGCCCATTCGCCTACGCGTTCTACGAGTACGACAGCGTGATGACGGCCTCGAACCCCGCGCACGTGGCGATGCAGTTCCCGCCCGCGGGGAGCGAGGACTTCTTCATCTCGGGCTTCGCCTCCGAGAACACCGAGGGCGAGCTCGGCGGCACCGCCGCCGCGATCGACGAGCCGTTCGGCGCGGGCCGGTCGACCGTGTTCTCGGTCGAGCCGAACTTCCGCGCGTTCACGAACGGCACCCAGAAGGTGCTGCGCAACGCGATCCTCGGCGCCGGTGCCGGTACCGCCGCAAGGGCGAGCGGGCGCCGGCTCGTGAGCGCCGCCCGGGTGCGCCGCTCGCAGGCGGCGGCCGAGGAGCTCGTGGGCTCGAGCGCCACGATCAGGCTCTCGGTGGAGCGCTCGAGCGCCACGCGCGCGGCACGGGTCCTGCGCCGCTACGACGCCCGCTACCGCGTGCAGCGCACGCGCGGCCGGACGGCGTTCCTGATCGCGAACCCGCGCCAGCTCGCGGCCGACGAGCACCCGTTCGCCACGCGGCTGCCGAGCGCTCTCGAGCGGGCGGGGGTCGAGACGATCGCGTTCCGCGTGCCGTAGGCGCGCGCGATCGAGCAGGCATCTAGGCTCGGGGGCCATGCCAGAGGGCAAGGCCCCCGAGCCGCGCATGCCGCGAGACCCTCGACGAGGAGCTCATCGCCGCGCAAGAGCCCGTCGTCGTCTCGACGCTCACGGACGCGGACCGGCTCGAGCGCATCACGCGCGAGCTGCGGGCGGGGTTCGAGGCGCTGGCTCCGGTGGGGGCGGCGGCGTCGTTCTTCGGCTCGGCCCGCACCACCCCCGACGACCCCGAGTACCTGCTCGCGCGCGAGACGGCGCGGCTGGTGGGCGAGTCGGGCCTCGCGATCATCACGGGCGGCGGGCCCGGCGCCATGGAGGCCGCCAACCGCGGCGCCAGGGACGCCGGCGCGCTCTCCATCGGACTCAACATCGAGCTGCCCTTCGAGCAGGGGATCAACCCCTACTGCGACATCGAGCTCGAGTTCCACTACTTCTTCGCGCGCAAGATCGTGTTCGTGCGCTACGCGAGCGGCTTCGTGGTCTTCCCGGGCGGCTTCGGCACGCTCGACGAGCTGTTCGAGTCGCTCACGCTGATCCAGACCGGGAAGGTGCGCAACTTCCCGGTGGTGCTCATGGGCTCCGACTACTGGCAGGGGCTCGTCGACTGGATCCGCGAGCGCCTGCTGGCGGAGGGGAAGATCTCGCCGCCGGACGTCGACCTGCTGCGGCTGATCGACGATCCGGCGGAGGTCCGCGACGTGCTCATGCGGGCGGCCCACCGTCAGGCGCGGGCATAGCGCCGTAGCGCTCGCGCACCTCGTCGATGTAGGCGGCCAGGCGGTCGGCCAGCTCGGGGTCGTGCAGCTCGACCACGTTCTCGGCGTTCATCTCGCCCGAGCGCGAGAGGTTGAACGAGCCCATGAACAGCCAGTCGTCCGCGACGGTCACCTTGGCGTGCATGAAGTCGTGGGGCGTCTCGGGCGCGTACTTCGTGGACGGCTTGCCGCGGAAGTCGGCGTGACCCAGCACCGAGCCGAGGATTGGGATCTTCCAGGCCGAGCGACCGTTCGTGCGCCATTGGTAGACGACCGTCTCCATCTGCGTGCGGTCGACCACGCCGCGCAGGTCGACCTTCGCCTCCGCGGCGATCTCGGCCAGCGTGCCGAGCACCGGGCCCGCCGTGATCACCGGCGATGCGATCCTGATCCGCTCGCGGGCGGCGCCGATCGCCTGCGCGATCCGGTGGGAGAGCTCCTCGCCGTGCCCGGGCGTGAACCAGGCGCGTGCGCGGTGGCCGTCGACATTCAGCTTGCGGGGGCGCTCGTGGCCGCTTCGGTCGACGTCGCGCCAGCGCCACAGCTCCTCGAAGTTGCGCTTGTACTCCGCCGCCACGTCGGCTGAGTGCGACGAGCGCGACCACGTTCTCCTGGAGCGTCCAGGAGTCGGTCGTCCAGTTGGCCGAGCCGGTCCAGACCGCCTCGGAGTCGCGCACCACGTACTTGTGGTGCATGAGGTCGGGGATGCCCGGGATGCCACAGGTGGGGAACGGCAGCTCCTCGAGCAGCTCCGGCGAGGTGCGCGGCGGCGGCGGGATCTCGCGCTCGTCGTGATCGGCGTTGTACGCGATGCGCACCTTCACGCCCCGAGCCGCGGCGTCGCGAAGCGCGCCCGCCACGACGTCGCCCGGCTCGTCCGGCAGGCGCACGTCGTAGAGCGCGAGATCGAGCGAGGAGCGCGCCTCGCCGAGGAAGGCGGCCGCGCGCTCGGCCACCTGGAGCGCCGTCTGGCCGCCCGGGTGGAGCGGATGGACCTCGATCACGCGCCGCCGGCGACCGGCGGAGCGGTTGGGTCGGCGGACTGGTCGCCTCCGCCGATCCCCTCGCGGGCGATGAAGTCCTCCAGGTCCATCGGCCGCTCGCGCGTGCGCTCGGCCACGTCGAGCAGCGTGGAGAACAGGTCGACCTCCTCGACCTGCTCCTTCAGGAACCACTGGACGAACTGCTCGCTCACGAAGTCCCGCTCCTCGCGGGCCACGGCGGCGAGCTCCGAGATCTGATCGGTCACCCGCCGCTCCTGCTCGAGCGCGATCCGGATCGCGGCCACGTGGTCGTCGAACGAGCCGCGCGGCGCGTCGACCCCGGGCACCGTGACGGGTGCTCCCGAGTCGAGCAGGTACTTGGTCATCATCAGCGCGTGGCCACGCTCCTCGATCGCCTGGTCGTAGAAGAGCCGTGCGAGGCGCGGAAATGAGCGCTCGTCGTACCAGACGGCGGCGGAGAGGTACTGCTGCGAAGCGCCGAACTCGCGCTCGATCTGGTCGTTCAGGGCCTGGACGAATCGGTCTGCGGGCATGGTGCGCCGCGACGCTAGCAGCAGACGCCGCTTTAGGGCGGCCGACATGGCCGAGCTCAACCGGTAGCCGGCAGCTCCTGGGTGCAGAACGCGCAGCGGCGCGCGCCCACCGGGACGTGGCTGAGGCAGGCCGGGCACTCGCGCGTCTCGCGCTCGACGTCGGGCTCCGTGGAGTAACGCGCCACCAGCGCGTTCACCGGCTTGACGACGAAGAAGAACACCACCGCCGCGATGATCACGAAGGTGAGCAGCGCGTTGATGAAGTCGCCGTAGCGGAACGTGCTGTCGTTGATCTCGAACGTCAACCCTGAGAAGTCGGGCTCGCCTCCAATCGCCGCGATCAGCGGCGTGACCAGGTCGGCCACGAAGGCGCTCACGACCGCCGCGAACGCGGTGCCGATCACGACCGCCACCGCGAGCTCGACGAGGTTGCCGCGCAGGATGAACTCGCGGAACTCCTTGACCATGGCTTCGAGGTGCCCGCTAGCCGGAGAAACGGAACCCCGTGGCGGCGGTCTCGAGCCGGAGCGGGCTCTCCTGGAGTCCCGGCGTCGCCTTCACGTTGTTGAACTCGCGCGGCGCCACGTCGTTGGGCGTGTCCGGGTGGAAGATCGCCGCGAGGTACTGGATGTGGTCGCGGCCCACGCCGAGCTCGGTCTGGCCTCCGCCGTAGGCGCCGATCCCGCGCTCGTCGCAGAAGTCGTAGGCGGCGAACAGCCTGCTGAGCGGGCCGAAGCGGGAGGGCTTGATGTTGACCATCCTCGGCTCCCACTCGCGCGCGAGGATGTCGTCGACCGAGTGGATCGGCGCGTCCCAGGTCACGCGGTCGCGATGGGGCTCGAGCACCCGCCGGGTCTCGTCGGTGAGGTCGGGGTCCTCGAGCCAGGCGTCCGGAAACGTCTCGCACAGGCGCGCGTACAGATCCGGGTCGGTGTCGACGTCGACCGGCGTGCCCTTGTACTGGCCCTTCAGGTCGAGCGAGTCGACGCAGCCGAGCGCGGCCAGCTCCTCGATGAGCTCGTTCGTCCAGGTGTTCGTCGGGTCGAGCTTGAAGCGCGTGCTCGGGTAGAGCTCGCGCACGGCGAGCAGCCGGTCGAGCGTCTCCGGCTGGTCGTCGTCGGGCGCGCCGAGGCGCATCGAGACCACGTAGTTGACCGGCCGGACCTCGCGCCCCAGGTGGGCCGCGAGCGAGGTGCCGGCCTGGCGCAGGGCGAGGTCGAGCGCCGCCGACTCGAAGGCCCAGCGGCGGTAGTCGCGGGAGGGCTCCCTGACCGGTGGAGCCGGAAACAGGTCGAGCTCGTCGAGCCGGCGTGAGAACGAGTCGATCGTCCACGAGCCGGCGAGCGGGAAGTCGCGCCCGTCCGCCTGGAGGTTCGCGTGGTCGATCCCGTCGTAGACGACGTCCTCACCCACCCCCTGCTCCCCGCCGCCTTCCAGCGTGATCAGGGTGGTGTAGCGGGTGAAGCCGTTGAACGGGAGCTCGCGGCCCTCGTAGGAGTAGTCCTCGATCTCGAGCGGCAGGGATGCGATCTGGTCGTAGGTGCTCACGCCGCCGAGACTAGAGGTGGCTCAAGGGCTCAGCTCCTCGAGGGCGGCTCCAAAGACCTCCGTGTGCCGGTCCACGTCCGCCTCGCTCGTGGCCGGGCACATCAGCGCCATGTTGTGGAAGGGCGTGATCAGCACGCCCCTGTTCAGCAGGTAGAGATGCAGGTACTCCTCGAGCGCGCGGTCGGCCGCCGCCGCCGACTCGGCGCCCGTGCGCGGCGGGGTGGCGGCGAAGCGGTACTCGGCGCGGGCGCCGAGGCTCACGATGCTCCAGGGCGTCGAATGGCGCGCGAGCGCCTCCTCCACGCCCGCCGCGAAGCGCTCGCACAGGGCGATCATGCGCTCGAACGCCTCGTCGGTGAGCACCTCGGCGAGCGTCGCCCGTGTGGCTCCGAGCGACAGGGCGTTGCCCGCGAGCGTGCCGCCCACGCCGCCGGTGTCCTCGAGGTCGGCGTCCTCCAGGGCCGCGATCCGCTCGGCCAGCTCGGCGCTCACCCCGTAGGCGCCGATCGGCACGCCGCCGCCGATCGACTTGCCGAGCGAGACCGCGTCGGGCTCGAGCCCCCAGGCCGCGGTGCAGCCGCCCGGGCCGGCACTCAGGGTGTGGGTCTCGTCGATGATGAGGAGCGTGCCGTGGCGGCTGCAGGCCTCCCGCACGGCGGCGAGGAAGCCGTCCTCGGGCAGCACGATGCCGATGTTCGTGAGGGCCGGCTCCATCAGCACGCACGCCACGTCGCCCGCGGCGAGCGCGGCCTCGACCGTGTCGAGCTCGTTGAACTCGGCCACGCGGGTGGTCTCCGCCGGGTCGACCGCCGGGCCGACGTTGCCCGCCCGCGAGCGCTCCGTGCCGCCCTGGAGCGTGACGAACGCCTCGTCGACCGAGCCGTGGTAGCACCAGTTGAAGACGAGCACCCGCGGCCTGCGGGTCACCTCGCGGCAGATCCGCAGCAGCCAGCGGTTGGCGTCGGTCGCCGTCAGCGAGAACTGCCAGAACGGAACTCCGAAGCGGCGCGCGAGCTCGTCCCCGACCCAGGCGGCGTCCTCCGTGGGGAGCATCGTGGTGATGCCGGCCCGTTCGCGGATCGCGCGCATGGTCGGCTCCGGGGAGTGGCCGGCCATCGCGCCGGTGTCGCCGAGGCAGAAGTCGGCGTACTCGTTGCCGTCGACGTCGACCACGCTCGCGCCGTGGGCCTCGGCGAGGTAGACCGGATGGCCGCCCGCCCACATCGTCATCCAGGACATCGGCACGCCGGCGAGGAGCGAGCCGCGGGCCTGCTCGTGAAGCTCGCGCGAGCGCGGGTGGTCGCCGGCGAAGCGCTCGCGCTCGCGGGCGCTGAGCGCCTCGAGGTCCGCGCTCACGCCTCTTCGGGCTCGGGTCGCACCGCGGCCATCTTCTCGGCGCGACGCTGCTGCCAGACGGTGAGGATCATCATCGCCAGCGTGAACAGGAAGATCATCGACGCAATCACGTAGATCTGCGGCGCGATCGCCACCCGCGCCGCGCCCCAGATGAACAGCGGGAACGTGATCGTCGAGCCCGAGTTAAAGTTGGTGATCACGAAGTCGTCGATCGAGAGCGCGAACGCGAGCAGGGCGGCGGCGATCACGCCGGGCATGATCAGCGGCAGCGTCACGAGCCGGAAGGTCTCCCAGGGCGTGGCGCCGAGGTCCTGCGCGGCCTCCTCGAGCGAGCGGTCGAAGCCGATCAGCCGCGAGCGCACCGTGATGATCACGAACGACAGGTTGAACATGATGTGCGCGATCAGGATCGTGCGCGAAGCCGAGTGGCGAACCCGGCGTTCAGGAACAGCGACAGCAGCGCGGCGCCGAGCACGACCTCGGGCGTGGCGAGCGGGATGAAGATGAAGAAGTTGACCGGCGCGCGGCCCCGGAACTCGTAGCGCACGAGCGCGAGCGCGGTGATCGTGCCGAGGATCGTGGCGCCGATCGTCGACAGCGCCGCGATCTCGATCGAGCTTGGGAGCGCGTCGCCGATGCCGGGAACGTCGAATGGCGTCCTTCCAGGCTTCGAGCGAGAACTCGTTCCAGATGAAGTTGAAGCGCCCGACCGGGTCGTTGAAGGAGAAGACGAGGATGATCGCGATCGGCACCAGCAGGTAGATCGAGCGCCAGCCCGGCATAGACGTTGAGCAGCCAGTCAAGCGCGCGCCGCCGGAGTGCGATCGGCCCGCGGCCTTCCTTTCGCTGCGGCGCAGTCCGCGCCCTGGCGGTCGCGGCCTCCATCAGCGCGCCTCCCCCTCGGTGCCGAGCAGCGCCTCGGTGCCCGCGATCCGCGCCCAGATCACGACGATGATCAGCATGAACGCCATCAGGAGGAACGAGAGCGCCGCCGCGGTCGGGTAGTCGGCCACCTCCAGGTAGCGCGACTGGATCACGTTGCCGATCATGAACTGGTTGGGCGTGCCGAGCAGCTCCGCGTTGATGAAGTCGCCGGCCGCCGGGATGAACATGAGCAGCGTGCCCGCCACGAGGCCCGGCATCGACAGCGGCAGGGTCACCCGCAGGAACACGTCGCGGCGGCGCCCGTAGAGGTCGTAGCCCGCCTCGAGCAGCCGCGGGTCGATCCGCTCGAGCGACGCGTAGAGCGGCAGGATCATGAAGGGCAGGAAGTTGTAGGTGATGCCCGCCACGACCGAGACCGTCGTATCGAGCAGGCGCCCGTTCTCGGAGACGATCCCGATCGTCCGCAGCGTCTCGACCACGAAGCCCGAGTCGGACAGGATCGTCTCCCACGAGAGCGTGCGGATCAGGTAGGTCACGAAGAAGGGGACGATCACCGCCAGCAGCAGCGCGTTGCGGTACTTGCCGCCCCGGAACGCGATCACGTACGCGAGCGGGTAGCCGATCAGCAGGCCGAAGATCGTGGCGAGGCCGGCGTACTCGAACGAGCGGATGAACTGCTCGTTGTAGTCCGAGAGCGCGTTCGTGTAGTTCGAGAACTCCCAGGTGAGCGTGAAGCCGGTGTCGATCGTGCCCGTCTTGAGCGACTCGCCCAGCATGATGAACAGCGGGATCGCGAAGAAGACGAACAGCCAGCCCAGCCCCGGGAGGAGCAGGAGGTACGGCAGCCCCCCTTTCTTCAAGCGGGCGGACATGCGCGGCTCGAGCTAGGCGCCGATCACCTGCTGGAAGGCGTCATCGAGCTCCGCCTCCTCCTCCGGGTCGAGGCCGCGGAAGATGAAGGTGTTCTCGAGGAACGCGTCGTCCGGGAAGATCAGCTGGTTGCTCGCGAGCTCCGGGTCGCGCTCGGCGAGGATCTCCTTGACGCCCTCGACGGGACAGATGTAGTTCACGTACTCGGCGATGTCGGCCTGGACCTCGGGGTCGTAGACGAAGTCGATGAACTTCTGCGCGCTGAAGGCCTCCGGCGCGCCGACCGGGATCTGCATGTTGTCGGTCCAGAGGTGACCGCCCGTCTCCGGGATCACGAACTCGATGTTCGGGTTGTCGGCCTTGAGCTGCACGGCGTCGCCCGACCAGCCGATGATCACCCAGGAGTCGCCCTTGGGGATGTCCTTGATGTACTCGTTGCCCGTGAAGCCGCGGATCTGGCCGGACTGAGACGCCCTCGCCGATCTTGTCGATGGCCGCCATGAACTCGTCGACCGACGCCTTCTCGGGATCCGCGCCCATCGAGGCCGCCACGACGCCCACGGTGTCGCGCATCTCGGTGAGCATCGTGACCTTGCCCTTGTAGTCCGGGTCGAACAGCGCGTCGACCGTCTTGGGCTCAGACTTCACCTTGTCCTTGCGGTAGATGATCCCCGCGATGCCCGACTGCCAGGCGGCAGCGATGCTCGCGCTTCGGGTCGAACGGCGGCGACTGGAGCCGCGCGATGAGGTTCTGCTCGAAGTTCGGAATCTGCGACTTGTCGAACTTCTGGACGTAGCCGAGCCGCATCATGCGGGCCGCCATCCAGTCGGTGACAACGTGGATGTCGCGGCCGCCCGAGTCGCCGCGGTCGTACTGCTGGCGGACCTTGCCGAAGAACTCGTTGTTGTCGTTGATCTCCTCGACGTACTTGACCTTGGGCCCGAACTGCTTCTGGAACTCCTTGAGCGTGCCGCGGTCCTCCTCGATGTAGAGCGGCCAGTTGGCGACGTAGATCTCGTCCGCGATCTCGCCCTTGGCGATCGCCTTCTGCTCGGTGGAGTCGCCGCCGCCCCCGCCGCCGCCCGGATCGTCGGTCCCGCACGCCGCCAGGTAGGCGAGCGCCGACACGCTGAGCGCTCCCGCGGCGCCGCGCTTCATCAAGCCGCCTGCGCGTGAGCGGATCGCGCAGCAAGCGCTCGAAGTGGCGATCCAGTTCGTCGTCGGTCGGCGTCACGCCTCGTCCCCCTCGTTCGTCGTGGCCGGCTCGTCGAGCCCGCCTGCCGCATCTCTCACGATGTGAATGTTCTCCGCCGACCAGCTCAGCCGGGCCTCCTGCCCGGCGGCCGGCAGATCCCGCCGCGCCTCCGCGTCGGCGTTCGGCACGAGCACGGTCATGCGCGTGCCGTCTCCCAGTTTCACCACCATCTGCGTCGCCGTGCCGAGGTAGAGCGAGCTCTCCACCTGACCCTGGACGCTCGGGCCGTCGCCGCCCGGCGTCCTCCGGGTCGAGCACGAGCTTCTCCGGACGGACGACGGCGTGGGCGCGCTCCCCGGTGCTCGCGCCTCCCGAATCCTCCGTGCGCACCGTCGGCCCCGCGTCGAGCCGCAGCTCCGTGCCGGCGCCGTTGGCGGACACGACCTCGCCCGGCATCAGGTTCGACACGCCGATGAAGCCCGCGACGAAGGTCGTGGCCGGGCGCTCGTAGACCGTCTCCGGGTCCGACACCTGCTCGACCACGCCGCGGTTCATCACGGCGATCCGGTCGGACATCGTCAGCGCCTCCTCCTGGTCGTGGGTCACGTAGACGAACGTGATGCCCACGTCGCGCTGGATCCGCTTCAGCTCAACCTGGAGCTGCTTGCGCAACTTGAGGTCGAGCGCGCCGAGCGGCTCGTCGAGCAGCAGCACGGCCGGGCGGTTCACGAGCGCGCGTGCGAGCGCGACGCGCTGCTGCTGGCCGCCCGAGAGCTGCGAGGGCCTGCGCCGGGCCTCGGCCGCCAGCCCGACGCGCTCGAGCTCCTCGGCCACGCGCCGCTTGATCTCGGCCTTGTCGACCTTCTTGCGCTCGAGCCCGAACGCCACGTTCTTCTCCACCGAGCGGTGCGGGAAGAGCGCGTAGCTCTGGAACACCGTGTTGGTCGGCCGCTTGAAGGCGGGCCGGCCCGTCACGTCCTCGCCGTCGAGCAGCACGCGGCCCTCCGTCGGCTCCTCGAAGCCGGCGACCATCCGCAGCGTGGTGGTCTTGCCACAGCCCGACGGGCCCAGCATCGTGAAGAACTCGCCGCTCGCGATGTCCAGGTCCATCGCGCGCACCGCCGTGAAGTCGCCGAAGCGCTTCGTGACCCCCTCGAGCCGCACACTCGGGTCGGCGTCGCCGCCCGTGCCTGCGGACACGGGCCTCCCTTGGCCCTCCAGGCTCATGCTGCCGCGCAACTTATGGCCGAAGCGGAGCGGACGCAAGTAGCGAATTGCCGAAAACACTCCGCCTTAATTAGACGCAGCGGCGTACGAGGTAGGCCGTCGTTTTCACGATTCGCTCTCTTGTCGATTGCCAAACGCGCCGATACGGTTGTCCACTGCGGCTAGTCAGGCGAAGCGACCCGAGGAGAGTCAGGCGTGGCGACCACCCCCCAGACCGTCTACGAGGAGAGCACCGGCGCTCCAAGCGATCTTCAGGAGAAGGCCCGCCGCCATCTCTGGATGCACTTCACGCGCATGGGCGCGTACGACGACAGCCACGAGATCCCGATCATCACGCGCGGTGAGGGCTCGTACGTCTACGACGAGCACGGCAAGCGCTACCTCGACGGGCTCTCGGCGCTGTTCTGCGTGAACGCCGGCCACGGCCGTACGGAGATCGGCGAGGCTGCGGCCGCGCAGGTCAAGGAGCTCGGCTTCTACACCAACTGGAGCTACGCCCATCCAAAGGCGATCGAGCTCGCCGAGCGAGTAGCCGGGCTCGCGCCCGGTGACCTCAACCGGGTGTTCTTCACCTCGGGCGGCTCGGAGGCCGTCGAGTCGGCCTGGAAGCTCGCCCGCCAGTACCACAAGCTGAACGGCGACCCGCTGAAGACGAAGATCATCTCGCGCGACACCGCCTATCACGGCACCACCTTCGGGGCGCTCTCGATCACCGGCATCACGCCGCTGCGCACCGTGTTCGAGCCGCTCGTGCCGGGCGCTCACCACGTGCCCAACACGAACTCGTACCGCTGGCCGGAGGAGCGCGATCCGCTCTGGGCCGCGAACGCGATCGAGGAGACGATCGAGTTCCAGGACCCGTCGACGGTGGCGGCCGTGATCCTGGAGCCGGTCCAGAACTCGGGCGGCTGCTTCGTGCCCCAGGACGGCTACTGGCAGCGGGTGCGCGAGATCTGCGACAAGCACAACGTGCTCCTGATCGCCGACGAGGTGATCTGCTCCTGGGGCCGGCTCGGCCACTACTTCGGCGTCGAGCGCTTCGACGTGGTGCCGGACATCATCACCACGGCCAAGGGGCTCACCTCCTCGTACGCGGCGATGGGAGCCGTGATCGTGTCCGACCGGCTCGCCGAGCCGTTCATGCACGACAAGCGCGCGTTCAACCACGGCATCACCTTCGGCGGCCACCCGGTCTCGGCGGCGATGGCGCTGGCGAACCTCGACATCTTCGAGCGCGAGGATCTCTGCGGCCACGTGCGCGCGAAGGAGCAGGAGTTCAGCGGCATGCTCGACAAGCTGCACGAGGACCTGCCGATCGTGGGCGACGTGCGCGGCGCCGGCTACTTCCACGCGCTCGAGCTGGTCAAGGACAAGGAGACCAAGGAGAGCTTCAGCGACGAGGAGGGCGAGGAGCTCCTGCGCGGGTTCATGTCCGTCGAGCTCTTCAAGCACGGCCTGATCTGCCGCGCGGACGACCGCGGCGACCCCGTGATCCAGCTCTCGCCGCCGCTGATCGCGGATACCGAGGAGTTCGAGCTCATCGACCGCGTGCTGCGACAGGTGCTGACCGAGGCCTGGGAGCGGATCGTCCGCCACTGAGGGACTGGACGGGGGAAGGCGCCACTCATGCTCACGGTTCGAGGGCTCGTGGCCGACACCGGCCTCGAGCTGGCGACCGGCGAGGACGAGGCGGACGCACCCGTTCGCTGGGTGCACATCTCCGAGCTTCCCGACCCGACGCCCTGGCTGTCCGGGGGCGAGCTCCTGCTCACCACCGGCATCCAGCTCTCCACCGAGAAGCGCCAGCGCGAGTTCGTGCGCCTGCTGCACGGTCGCCACCTGGCCGGGCTCGGCTTCGGCACGGGCTTCGACCACGAGACGCTGCCGGAGGGGATCCTCCAGGAGGCCCAGGCACTGGGGTTCCCGGTGTTCGAGGTCCCGTACGAGCTGCCGTTCATCGCGTTGACCGAGAAGGCCTTCACGCGGCTCGTGAACGAGCAGTACGAGGTGCTCCAGCGCGGGATCGCCATCCACAAGCGACTCGAGCGCCTCGTGCTCGAGGAGAGCGGACTCGGCGAGGTGGTGCGCGCCCTCGCGGCCGCGATCGGGGGCGCGGTGACCGTGCTCTCGGCGCGGGGCGAGACGATCGCGTCGAAGGTCTTCCGCCGCCGCGTGCCCGACGCCGCGATGGAGCACGTCCGCGAGGAGGTGCGCAGGAGAAGCGACGCGCTCGCCGCAGGCTCCGGCTCGCTCGATACCGGGGGGTCCGCCAACGAGTTCGCCCCCGACCACCCGGAGATCGCGGGCAGGGCGCTCGTGCTGCCGGTGTCGATCCGCGGCCGCGGCGCTCCGCAGGCGTGGCTCGTGGCGGCGCGCGACGCGGGCGGACTCGGCGACTTCGAGCGGTTGATCCTCCAGCAGGCGGTGACGGTCGTGGCCCTCGAGCTGATGCGCCAGCGAGCGATGCGCGACACCGAGCGGCGGCTGGCCGGCGACGTGCTCGCCGAGGCGCTCACCGGGCGGCTCTCCGACGACGAGCTGGCGGTGCGGCTGCGCCCCTTCGGGGTCGGCGCGAGCGCGGCCGTGATCGTGTTCGGCTCCTCTGACGGCTCGCCGGCCGCGCCCGCGGAGGGCGACCTCGACCGCTTCCTGGCGGACGCGGGCGTGGGCGCGCTCGTGGCGGCGCGCGAGCGCCTGCTCTGTGCGGTGATCGACGCGCGCGACGGCCTCGACCCGGTCGACCTGGCAGGGCGCGCACGCGAGGCGCTCCACGGCGAGCACGGTGAGCTGCGCGCGGCGGCGTCGCGGCCGGGCCCGGTGGGCTCGCTGCGCCGCACCTTCCACGAGGCGCGCTGCGCGCTCGAGGCCGCCGCGCTTGCGAACGGCCACTCGCCGCCGGTGGCCTCGTACCGCGACCTCGGCGCCTTCCAGCTGCTCCTCTCGCTCCAGGACGACGACGCGCTGCGGCTCTACTGCGACAGCGTGCTCGGTCCGCTCGAGGACGCGAGCGGCGAGTACGGCGACGAGCTGATCCGATCGCTCGAAGCGTTCATCGAGCAGAACGGGCAGTGGGAGAAGGCGGCACGCGAGCTCTACTGCCATCGGCATACGCTGCGCTATCGGATACGGCGAGTGGAGCAGCTCACGGGGCGAGACCTGTCGAGCGCGCGGGACCGGATCGAGTTCTGGCTCGCGCTCCGCGCGCGAGAACTTGTGACGTAACACCGAGGAGAGAGTGCACAGATGAAGGTCGGCGTTCCGACGGAGATCAAGACCGACGAGTACCGGGTGTCCCTCACCCCCGCGGGCGTGAGGGAGCTCGTCGAACGCGGCCACGAGGTGTTCATCCAGTCCGAGGCCGGCGTGGGCTCGACGATCCCGGACTCGGAGTACGAGGCGCAGGGCGCCACGATCCTGCCGGACGCCCAGTCGGTGTTCGACGAGGCCGAGATGATCCTGGGCGTGAAGGAGCCGCAGCCGGTCGAGGTGGGGATGCTCCGCCCCGACCACCTGCTCTTCACCTATCTCCACCTGGCGCCCGACCCGGAGCTCACGCGCGGGCTTGTGGACTCGGGCGCGACCTGTGTCGCCTACGAGACGGTCGTCGACTCGCAGGGCCGGCTGCCGCTGCTGGCGCCGATGAGCGAGGTGGCCGGGAAGATCGCCACCCAGGCGGGCGCGTTCTTCCTCGAGCGGCCGCTCGGCGGCCGGGGCGTGCTGCTGGGAGGGGTTCCGGGCGTGGCGGCCGCCACCGTGATGGTGATCGGCGGCGGGGTGGTCGGTCAGAACGCCGCCTTCATCGCGATCGGCATGGAGGCCGAGGTCTACGTCTACGACCGCAGCATCGACCGCCTGCGCGAGCTCGACGTCGCTTTCGGCGGGCGCGCGTCCACGGTCTACTCCTCGACCCTGGCGATCGAGGACATGCTTCCCCGCGCCGACCTCGTGATCGGGGCGGTGCTGATCCACGGCGCGAAGGCGCCGTACGTGATCAAGCGCGACCAGCTCGCGCTGATGAAGGAGCGCGCGGTGCTCGTGGACGTGTCGATCGACCAGGGCGGTTGCTTCGAGACCTCGCACGCGACCACCCACAGCGACCCGGTCTACGAGGTGGACGGCGTGACCCACTACTGCGTGGCGAACATGCCAGGGGCGGTCCCTGTGACCTCGACCTTCGCGCTCACCAACGCGACGCTCCCGTACATGCTCGCGCTGGCCGACCAGGGCCTCGAGGGAGCGATCGAGCTGATGCCGGGCCTCAAGCCCGGCGTGAACGTGGCCGGCGGCAAGGTGACCCACCAGGCCGTGGCCGACGGCACCGGCTTGCCCTACACGCCGGTCGAGGACGTGCTGAGCGTCCCCGCCTGACCCACCCTTCGAGGAGAGGACACCGTGGCCACCGTTGCCAGGACCAAGCTGCAGAACTTCATCGACGGCCAGTTCGTGCCCGCGGCGGACGGCGCCACCGACGAGGTGGTGAACCCGGCGAACGGCGAGACGATCGCGGAGATGCCGCTCTCGGGCGCGGAGGACGTGAACCGTGCCGTCGCCGCCGCCAGGAAGGCGTTTCCGGGCTGGGCGGCCACCACGCCCGGTGAGCGCGCCGCGGCGCTGATCGCCCTCGCCGACAAGCTCGAGGAGCACAGCGACGAGCTCTCCGACCTCGAGGCCGCCGACGCCGGCAAGCCGCGCAACGTCTTCCTTGAGGACGAGATGCCGTTCCTGTGCGACAACCTGCGCTTCTTCGGCGGCGCGGGCCGGGTGCTCGAGGGGAAGTCGTCGGGGGAGTACGTCTCGGGCCGCACGTCGATCATCCGGCGCGAGCCGATCGGCGTCGTGGGGCAGATCACACCGTGGAACTACCCCCTGATGATGGCCATCTGGAAGATCGGGCCGGCGCTCGCCACCGGCAACACGATCGTGCTGAAGCCCGCCGAGACCACCCCGATCACCACGGTGAAGCTGGCCGAGTACGCGGCCGAGATCCTGCCGCCGGGCGTGCTGAACGTGATCACCGGCCATGGCAAGCCGGCGGGCTCCGCGCTCGTCACGCACCCCGACATCGGCCTCGTGTCGCTCACCGGCTCGCCCGGGACCGGCAAGTGGATCGCCGGGGCGGCCGCGGACACCCTCAAGCGCGTCCACCTCGAGCTCGGCGGCAAGGCGCCCGTGATCGTGTTCGACGATGTGGAGATGGACACCGCGCTCGAGTCGATCGCCGCCGCGGGCCTCTACAACACGGGTCAGGACTGCACCGCCGCGACCCGCGTCCTGGCCTCCTCGAAGGTCTACGACGACGTGGTGAACGGGCTCGCCGACCAGGCCAAGGGCTACAGGACCGGCGACACCTTCGACCCCGACACCACGCTCGGGCCGCTCAACTCGATGCGGCAGCGCGAGCGCGTGGAGGGCTTCCTCGAGCGCCGGGGCGCGGCGGAGATCGTGACGGGCGGCGGCGAGCCGGATCTGCCGGGCTCGTTCCTCGAGCCGACCGTCGTGGCGAACCTCCAGCAGAGCGACGAGATGGTTCAGAACGAGATCTTCGGCCCGGTGATCACCGTCCAGCGGTTCGACGACGAGGCCAAGGCGATCGAGTGGGCCAACGGCACGCGCTACGGCCTGGCCGCCTCGGTCTGGACCCGCGACATCGCCCGGGCTCATCGCGTCGCGAACGCGATCCAGTTCGGCACCGTCTGGGTCAACGACCACATCACGATGTCCACCGAGATGCCCCACGGCGGCTTCAAGGAGTCCGGCTACGGCAAGGACATGTCCATGTACGCGCTCGAGGACTACACGGTCGTCAAGCACGTGATGGTGAACCTGGAGGGCTGAGGGGCGGCGGCCGACTACCGCTTCCTCACCACCTGGCTGATCGACGCGCCGCGCGAGCCCGTCTGGGACATGCTCGAGGACCCGCTCGCCTGGCCGTCGTGGTGGCGGGGCGTGAGGCGGGTGGACCAGCTCGACCCCGGGGACGAGCGCCGGGTGGGCAGCCGTTACCTGATCGAGTGGCGCAGCCGCGTGCCCTATCCGATCGAGTTCGCCTTCACGGTCGAGCGCATGGAGCGCGCGGAGCTGATGGAGGGCTGGGCCGAGGGCGATCTGAACGGACGCGGCTGCTGGCGCCTGTTCGAGGAGCGCGGGATCACCGCCGTGATCTACGACTGGCGGGTGTCGACCTCCAAGCGCTGGATGAACGCGATCGCACCCCTGGCGCGCGGCCTCTTCGAGCGCAACCACGACACGGTGATGCGCTGGGGCGGCGAGGGCCTGGCGCAGCGGCTGGGCGCCCGCCTGCTCGCCTCCGGTTAGCGGGGGGCGCGCGCTACACGCCGTCCGCGGGCAGGGCCGCGATCGCCTCGAGCTCGCGCCGCAGGTCCTCGACCAGCGGGTGCCCGGGGATGAGCTCGGCGAGCATGTCGCGGCTCTCGGCGTAGTGCTCGATCTTGCTGTGAGCGCCCGGAGGCAGCCCGCCGCGGCTCGCCAGCAGCCGCAGCTCGCGCGCCTTGGAGAGCTTGTCCGCGGCGAAGATCACGGCCGCGTGCTCGCCGGCCTCAGCCACCTGCAGGCGCAGGTGGGCCTTGCGCTCGGCGTCGTCCGCGATCGAGGAATCCTCGGTCAGGGACAGCACAAGCCATGCCACGGGGGTACCGAAGCGCTCCTCGATCTCGGCGGATCCGGTATCGGAGTTCTCGAGCACGTCGTGGAGCACGCCGGCGGCAACCACCTCGTCCGAGTAGCCGGCCTCGTCGAGGAGCGAGGCCACCTCGAGCGGATGCGCCACGAACGGCGCGCCGTCGGCCTCACGCCTCTGGCCGGCATGGCGCTCGTCGGCGAACTCGAGCGCCGCCCGCGTGAGCGGGGAGCGCCGGGCAAACCGGTTTCCGGATGGTGTCCCGGCGAGGGAGGAACCCATCCCCGCAGTATCCCCGACCCGCAGCGGTTCCGCACGCCGGCCGCCTAGCCTTGCTGTCCTGTTACCTCCCCGTGAACCATCCGAGCGGGGAGGTAGATCCCTGCAATGAGCCTGCTGATGACCCGCCTCGTGATACCCGTCGTGCTCGCCGCCCTGCTGCTGCTCGGCGTGCTCGCCAGCGCGCTCGGCGACGGAGGCAACAGCGATGCGCCCGGCCGCGGCGCCAAGGCGCCCCCGCGTCCCCACGCGATCCTGATCGTGCTGGACGAGTTCCCCGGCGACACCCTGCTCGGACCGGACGGCAAGGTCGACGCGCGGCGCTATCCCAACTTCGCCAAGCTCGCGGCGAGCTCGACCTGGTTCCGGAACGCCTACTCGTCCTACGACTCGACGACCAAGGCCGTGCCGCTGATCCTCGACGGTATCCGGCCGCGCAAGGGCACCGCGCCCGACGCTCGCGATCATCCGCGCTCGATCTTCACCGCACTCGACCGCGCCGGCTACCGCTCGATCAGCTCGGAGGAGGCCACGGCGGTCTGCCCGCCGAGCGCGTGCCGCGGCGCACCCAGGCGCCACCCGGCGATCATCCCGAACCTGAAGCAGGGCCGGCCGGAGCGCTACGAGGCCTTCCTGCGCTCGATCCGGCCGAGCAAACGGCCCACGTTCTGGATGAAGCACGTGCTCCTCCCGCACGGTCCCTACCTCTACCTGCCCTCGGGCGCCCAGTCGCGGCCCCGCTCGGGCGACCTGATTCGCGGCATGAACACCGTGCCCGGCTTCCACGACGAGTACCTCACCCGGCACAACGAGCAGCGCTACCTCCAGCAGCTCGGCTACGTCGACCGGATGCTGGGACGGCTGCTGGCGAAGCTCGAGCGCACGGGCATGGCCGACCACACGATGGTGCTGGTCACGGCCGACCATGGCTACGCCTGGCAGGTGGGCGTCGAGACCCGGCGCAGCGTGAACCCCTCCAACGTCGAGGAGCTCGTGCCGGTGCCGTTCTTCGTGCGCGCGCCCGGCCAGCGGCGTGGACGGGTCGACGAGGCGTACGCCCAGACGCTCGACGTGGCACCGACGATCGCCGACACGCTGGGCGTGCCGCTCGGCTACCGCAGCGACGGGCGCTCGGCGTTCTCGCGCGCGGTCGAGCGCCGGCGCGGCGTGGCGGTGGTCACGCGCGACTTCAGCCAGGTGGTGCGCATCTCGGGGCCGCGCTGGCAGGCGCGCCGCCGGGCGGTCGTGGCGCGGCGCCTGCGCCAGTTCGGGTCAGGTGGCTGGGCGAGCCTGTTCACCGGCATCGGTCCGAACCGAGGGCTGATCGGTCGCCAGGTGGCGACGCTTCGTCGCTCGAGCGCCGCCGGCGCGCGCGCGAGCCTCGCGGGCGCGTACGGTCAGGTGCGGCGTGCGAGCGGGGTGGTGCCCGCCGAGATCGTGGGAGCCGTGCGCGGGGGCGGGTCCGACACCACCCGTGCCCTGGCGGTGGCGGTGAACGGCCGGATCGAGGCGGTGGGCCGCAGCTTCCACCTCACCGGCGACCCCACCGAGCGCTTCGCGGTGAACGTGCCGGAGGACGCCCTGCGCGAGGGCACGAACGTCGTCGAGGTGTTCGAGGTCACGTCCGGCGGGGCGCTTCGGCTGCTTGCTCGCTCCTGAGTCTCCTAGAGTCCCCTCGTGTTCCGATGGGGAGCGGCAGTGGCCGCGATCGCGCTGCTCGCCGGCTGTAGCTCCGGCGACCCGGTCGCAGAACAGGCGCAGAAGCGTCCGCCGGTCGTCGTGGTGATCCTGGACGAGTTCCCCACCGACGACCTGCTGCTCCCGAACGGCCAGATCGACGCCGAGCGCTTCCCGAACTTCGCGCGCCTGGCCTCGATGTCGACCTGGTTCCCGAACGGCTACACGGCCTACGACTCGACCTTCAAGGCCGTGCCCGCGATCCTCGACGCCAAGCTGCCCAAGCGCGGCACCGCGTCGGACGTGCGCAGCCACAAGCCGAGCGTCTACCACCTGATGGACCGGCTCGGCTACGACGTCTTCCGGGTCGAGTCCGCCTCGGCCGTGTGCCCGCCCGCGATCTGCCCCGGCGGGCGCACGCGCCGGCCGGGCGTGCTGGCGCGCCTCGCGGGGTCGGGTCGCCCGGGGCGCTGGAACGCCTGGCTCGCCACGATCCGGCGGCGCGAGCGGCCCGGCTTCTACCTCCATCATTCGCTGCTCCCGCACGAGCCCTGGCTCTACCTGCCGTCGGGGCGCCGCAGCCGGCCGACGGGCGAGGACCCGATCCACGGCATCAACAAGCCGCCGTCGTTCGACGACGCCGACCTGTCCCAGAACAACCACCTCAGGCACCTGCTCCAGGTGGGCTATGTGGACCGGCAGATCGGCATGCTGCTGCGCCGGCTGCGACGCACCCACCAGCTCGAGGACGCGTTCCTCTTCGTGCTCGCCGACCACGGGTACTCGTTCGATCTGAACGTGCCCAGCCGGCGGCTCGTGACCGAGGACAGCATCGACGAGGTGGCGCCGGTGCCCTTCTTCGTCAAGCAGCCGGGCCAGACCGCGGGCGAGGGCGAGGTCGACGAGAGCTTCGTGCGCAACATCGACGTGGTGCCGACGATCGCCGACGTGCTGGGCACGGACGTGCACTGGCGCCACGACGGCCACTCGGCCTTCTCGGCCGCCACGCGGGCGCGCCGGCAGGTGGCGCTCGTGACGCGCGACTTCAGCCACGTGGTCCGGATCGGCCGGGACGAGCTCGACCGGCGCCGGCTCGCCAACCGGCGGCGCTGGGCGGACCTGTTCGGCACCGGGGCGCAGAGCCTGCTGCTGTTCGGCGACCCGTGGGCGCAGGCCTACCGGATCGGGCCGCATCCGGAGCTGCTCGACAGGCGCGTGGCCGGCCTCAACCGGCTCCCGTCCGAGGGCGTCGAGGCGGAGATCCGAAACGGCGACCTCGTACGCGCCGTCTCCTCCAGCGCCGAGCTCGTTCCCACCCGCGTGACCGGCCGCCTGTCGGGTGTCAGCCCGGGACAGGAGCGAGACCTCGCCGTAGCGGTGAACGGCCGCATCCGGGCACTCGGCAGGAGCTTCCACCTCTGGCGCCGCGAGCGCGAGTACTTCTCGATGATCGTGCCGGAGAGCGCCCTGCGCGACGGCGCCAACCGGGTCGAGCTGTTCGAGGTCCGGGCGGCGGGCACGCTGGTGCCGCTCGGCGGCGCGCCCGACCCGGCTCAGCGCACCTTGTAGGCGGAGTTCGGCTCCGCGCTGCCGTCGCGCGTGACGCCCGGCGGGTCGACGCTCGTGTCGACGAAGGCGCAGAAGTAGCGCTCACGGTCGTCGCGAGCGATGCAGGTCCGGAAGTAGTCCTCGCCGAGCCGGATCGTGTTCGCGGTCTCCAGGTTGCGGGCGAGCTCGGGGCTGTTCTGCGAGAGCACGAAGGTGCGGAAGGCCTCGGCGTTGCGCTCGGTGTCCTCCGTCTCGGAGACGACCACCGGTCGCGCCGCCAACCCCGCGGCGAGCACGCCAACCACGCTCGCGAGCAGCAGGCCGGTGCCCACGCGGTCGACGAGCACCTCTCGCCGTGCCCGCGCGGGCGCGCCGGGCGCCGCGGGCGTGCGGTTGCTCCAGAGTCGCCGGGCGAGCCAGGGAGCCACGAGGCCGACCAGCACCAGGTTCCCGAACGTGGCCAGCAGGATCCCGGGAATCAGGTCGACGCCGGTGCGCACGGGAGGCAGCAGATGCAGGATCAAGCCGTCGACCAGCGTGATCGCGACGAACGACGGCCACATCCATGCGCCGCGCAGGCGCCAGCGGATCCTGGTCGGCCAGAAGCGCTCCTCTCGGTCCACGCGACGCAGAGTAGCCTTGGGTGGGTGGACGACCTCTGGGTCACCCAGCTCGGGCGGATCGGCTATCGCGACGGCGTCGCGCTCCAGACACAGCTTCGGGAACGCCGCCAGGCGGGGCTGCTGCCGGACGTGCTGCTCGTGCTCGAGCATCCGCCCGTCTACACCAAGGGGCGCCGCACGGAGCCGGGCGACCTGCCGATGGGCGAGGACTGGTACCGAGCCCAGGGCATCGACGTCTGCGAGACCGATCGCGGCGGGCGCGTGACCTACCACGGTCCCGGCCAGCTCGTGGCCTATCCGATCGTGGCGGTGGAGCGCGTCGCGGACTTCGTGGCAACCATGGAGCGGGCGATCGTGGCCGCGCTGGCGGACGAGGGCATCGCGGCGGAGCGGCGCGACACGCCGTTCACGGGCATCTGGACGGGCGACGCGAAGATCGCGTCGATCGGGGTGCGCGTCAGCGGCGGGATCTCGACCCACGGGCTCGCCGTGAACGTGGACAACGACCTCCAGCCGTTCGAGTGGATCGTGCCCTGCGGGATCGACCACGTGCGGATGACGTCGGTGTCGAAGGAGACCGGTCGCGCCGGCCTGCTGCCCTGCTTCCGCAAGCGGATGGCCTGGCGCTTCTGCGAGGCGTTCGGGCGCCGGCAGCGACTGGTGAGCCCGCGCCGGGTGCTCGAGGCGCCCCGCGAGGTCGTACCCGCATGAGCACCCGCTCGCGCTCGAACCCCGGCGGGGCCCGGGTGCTCGACATGGGCGAGGTCCGGCCGTTCCGCGACCGCAAGCCGGCCTGGTTCAAGCGTCCGGCGCCGGGCGGGCCGCAGTACCGCGAGCTGCGCTCCATGATCGAGGGGGAGGGCCTCCACACGGTCTGCCAGGAGGCGGCCTGCCCCAACATCGGCGAGTGCTGGGAGCGCGGCACCGCCACCTTCATGATCCTCGGGGACACCTGCACGCGGCGCTGCGGCTTCTGCAACGTCAAGACCGGCAAGCCGACCCACAACGACCCGCTCGAGCCGCTGCGCGTGGCGCAGTCGGTCAAGCGGATGGGCCTCCGCCACGCGGTGATCACGAGCGTCGACCGCGACGACCTGCCCGATCTCGGCGCGTCCGCGTTCGTCGGCGTGATCCGCTCGATCCGGCGGATGGCGCCGGGCTGCAAGGTCGAGGTGCTCACCCCGGACTTCCGCGGCGAGGAGATGCCGCTCGCGCGCGTGCTCGCCGAGCGTCCCGACGTCTTCAACCACAACGTCGAGACGGTGCCGCGGCTCTACCCGCTCGCGAGGCGCGGCTCCCGCTTCCTGCGCTCGTGCCGGGTGCTGCGGAACGCCAAGGAGCTCGGCGGCGACGAGGTGGTCACGAAGTCAGGCCTGATGACCGGGCTCGGCGAGTCGAAGCAGGAGCTGGTCGAGGCCTTCGGGGTGCTGCGCGAGCACGGCGTGCAGGTGCTCACCGTCGGGCAGTACCTGCGCCCGACCCGCGATCACCTGCCGGTGGTCCGCTACTGGCATCCGGACGAGTTCGCCGAGCTCGAGCGCGAGGCGTACGCGCTCGGCTTCGAGTCGGTGGCCGCCGGCCCGCTGGTGCGGTCGAGCTACCACGCCGAGCAGACACTCGCCCAGGCCTCGTCTGGCGTCTGATGTCCGGCGGGCGTCGCCCAGGCGGCGGCGGACGCCGCGGCTGGCGCTCGCAACGGTGCTCGGGCTGCTCGCGGCGGGCGCGGTCGTGCTCGCGGCGAACGGGTCGCCGGGCGACGCGGGCGCGGACGGCTGGCGCCCGCTCGCCCCCTCGCCGCTCGAGCGCACCGAGGTGGCGGCGGCACGGATCGGCGGTGCGATCTACGTCGTCGGGGGGTTCGAGCGCTCGAGCGGCAGGACCGTGGCGTCGGTGGCCCGCTACGACATCCGGCGCCGCCGCTGGTCGACCGTCCGCGACATGCCCCTGGCGCTCAACCACGCCACCGCGGTGGCCTACCGCGGGCGCCTGTACGTGCACGGCGGCTACCGGAGCGCGACCGACCTCGCCGAGCCCACCGGGGCGCTGCTCCGCTACGACCCGCGCACGGGGCGCTGGCGCAGGCTGCCGGCCGCGCCCACCCCGCGCGCCGCGCACGCCGCGGCCGTGCTGGACGGCCGCCTCTACGTGGCGGGCGGCGCGAACGACTCCGGCTCGCTCCGCAGCCTCGAGGTGTACGACTTCGCCCGGCGCCGCTGGAGCGCGGGTCCGAGCTTCCCGGGGCCGGCGCGCAACCACACCGCGGGCGTCGCCTCGGGCGGGTGGTTCTACGTGCTCGCCGGTCGCGACGGCGGCAACCTCGGTGCCGCCGAACGCTTCCACCCACGTCGCCGCGTGTGGAGGCGGCTGCCGGACATGGGCGTCGCGCGCAGCGGAATCGCGGCGGTGCGGCTACGGGACGGCCGCATCGTGGCGTTCGGGGGCGAGCAGCTCGGCGCGGGCGGCCGCACGATCGCCGAGGTGGAGCTGTTCGATCCGAGCGCGCGGCGCTGGCGGCGCCTCCCCGACCTGCGCACCCCGCGTCACGGGCTCGGAGGCGCGGCGCTCGGACGCCGTGTCTTCGCGATCGAGGGCGGCACCGCGCCCGGCCTCACGCATTCGAGGGCGATCGAGTACCTGGACGTGCCGAGCATCCTGGCCGAGCCCGAGCGGGACTGACGCCTACCTCGCTGAGGCCACACGCGCTTCAGGCATCATGGCCCGGGAGGCGTCGTGTTCCCGCTCAAGGACGACATTCCCACCCGCCGCTTCCCGGTGGTCACGCTGGCGCTCATCGTCATCAACGTGGCCGTCTACTTCCTCTTCGAGCAGGGGCTCTGGGACCTCGGCGAGACGGGCAACGAGCGCGTGCTCGAGTTCGGAGCGATCCCGTACGAGATCTCCCACCCGGGCGATGAGTGCGCGGTCGACGCGAGTGGCTCCCAGGTGGTATGCGAGGGCCAGGAAGGCGTATCGGGGAGCGCCCCCGAACAGGTCCCCTGGTGGGCCACGATCTTCACCTCGATGTTCATGCACGGCAGCCTGCTGCACCTCGGGGGCAACATGCTGTTCCTGTGGATCTTCGGCAACAACGTCGAGGACTCGATGAGCCGCGTCGGCTACCTCGCCTTCTACCTGCTCGGGGGCATCGCCGCGCTCGGCGCCCAGGTGGTGATCAACACGGACTCGGCGGTGCCGACAGTGGGCGCAAGCGGGGCGATCGCGGCGGTGCTCGGCGGCTACGCGCTCCTCTATCCCCGCGCGCGCGTGATCACGCTCGTCTTCATCATCATCATCTTCACCGTGATCGAGCTTCCGGCGCTGGTCGTGCTCGGCCTCTGGTTCCTGTTGCAGCTGCTGCCGGCGTTCAGCGAGCCGGTCGTGGCGGAGGGAGGCGGCGTGGCGTACTTCGCCCACATCGGCGGTTTCCTGTTCGGCCTGGCCCTGATCAAGCTGTTCGCGACCAACGTGCACGAGGACTACGACGCACACCGTCGCCTGCCGGTGTATTAGATGAGCTGATGGCGCGCACGCTCGTGCTGCTCGGAAGCCTCACGATCATCTGCCTGCTGGCGTTCCTCACGATCTCGGTGGCGGTGCGAGACGGCATCGACGTGCTCGTGGTGCTGTCCGCCATCGTCCTCGCCCTGCTCGGGTTCGGCGTGCTGGGGGCGCTCACGACCCCGCCGGCCGAATGAGCGCGCGCCTGACATTCGTGCTGCTCCTGATCGCGCCGCTGGCGGGCATCGGCTTGGCCGTCTACAGCTCGTTCATCCGCGACGACGAGTACGCGCAGCCGCTCGTGCGCGTGATCGGGCCCGCGCCCGAGCCGGCGCACGCCACGGTTCCCTCAACCACGGCGCCGCGGGTGCCGGGGGTGTCACTCGCATCCGTCGATGCCTTCCACATGCCGCTCCGGAAGCCGCCCCGGGCCGGGCTCGTGTTCGACCTCGACACGGGCTCCGTGCTGTGGCGCATGCGTCCCGAGCGGACCGTGCCGATCGCCAGCCTCACCAAGATCATGACCGCCCTGCTCGTGGTCGAGCGCACGCGTCCGCGCGAGCCGGTGCGGATCACACCGGCCGCGCTCCGCTACAGCGGGTCGGGCGTGGGGGTGCTGCCCAAGGGCCGCCGCGTACGTCTCGAGACGCTCCTGAACGGTCTGCTGATCGTGTCCGGGAACGACGCCGCGATCGCGCTCGCGGTGCACGTGGCCGGGAGCGAGCGGCGCTTCGTGCGCCGGATGAACGAGCGCGCGCGCCAGTGGGGCCTCGGCTGCACCCACTTCGCCTCCTCGCACGGGCTCGAGGACGGCAACCGCTCGTGCGCTCGCGACCTCGCTGTGCTCACGCGCCTCGCCATGCAACGGCCGCGCATTCGCCGCATCACGAGGCGTGAGCAGGCGGACTTCCGCTTCCCGATCAAGGGCCACCGGCTGTACCTGTCCGGGCACAACCCGCTTCACCGCCTCGACTACCGGGGCACGCTCGGCCTGAAGACCGGCTACACGTACGCCGCGGGGCGCTGCTTCGTGGGCGTCGCCCGCCGGAACGGCCGCACCCTCGGCGTGGTGCTGCTGAACTCGAAGGATCCGAGCAAGCACGCGCCCAAGCTGCTGGACGCGGCGTTCGCGACCGACCCGGCCGGGTAGCGAACTCCGGCTCCGCCCGATCAATCCTAGGCGCGGAAGGACGCCTGCTCGAAGGATTCCAGCGCGCTTGACCCGAGCTCGTGCCCAAGCGTGGCGGCGAGCTCGGCCGTCGACGTCACGCCGAGCTTGGTCATCGCCGAAGCCTGCAGAAGCCGAGCGCTTCGCCGACCGAGGAAGAGGCGGTGCGCGATGTCGTCGACCGGTGCGCCGGCACCGGCGGCCAGCGCGACCTCGAGCTCGAGCGGTGCCAGTCGGTCGAGTTGGTTGACCTGTGCGAGGCGGCACCGTGCCTCCCGCGGCTACGATCTCCCTTCGCGCTCGCTCGGCCCATGGCTCGGCGCCGAGCTCCTCGAAGACCAGCAGGGCCGCCGACAGCCGATCGGTCGCCTCGACGCAGCGACCCGCACCGACCAGTCGCGCGCCGTAGAGCAGCTCGGTGCGGGCCCGCTCGAACGGTCCGGTGGTTTCCACGTCGCGGCGCCAAGGCCTCCTCGAAACGCATGTCGAGCTCGGAATCGGACGCCAGGAGCGCGCGGCAGCGGGCGGCCAGGGCGAGTGCCGACGGCCGCCCTGTCCGTGCCGCCTCGGCTGCGAAACCGTCGAGCGCCGCCTGCGCCTCTTGCATGCGGCCGACCAGCGCATAGGCCTCGACCAAGTCGGGAAGCCGGTGCGGCGTCCGGGCCGCGTCCGACCAACCGGCCTCCCGCTGGAGATCCCGGACCTCCTCGAGCGCGACGATGGCGCGTTCGAATCGTCCACATCCGAGATCCAAGAGGCCGAGCGCGGCGGCGGCGCGGTCGAGCCGCGACCCAGCGCCGAGGCGACCGGCGAGTTCGAGCGCTTCAGCGGCGTGTGCGCGGCATGCGTCGCCTGTCCTCGCGCCGCCTCGAGCCAGGCGAGCGCGCCGAGCGCGAGACCTCGGTCGGCGCCATTGCCGGTCTCCTGCGCCAATTGCACCGCCTCGGCCAGCGCTGCTGCTGCGACACGCCAGCGGCCGGTGTTGAGGTCGACGCCGGCGAGGCGGACGAGGGCGTAGGGAAGCAGGTCGGCGGAGCCCGCGTTGCGCGCCTCGGCGGTCGCGCGTGTGAGCACGTCGCGTGCGCGCTCGTTTCGACCCGCGAGTGCGAGCGCCGCGCCGAGATATGGATGCGGCCGCTCCTGATGCGCTCCGTCTTGAGGGGAACGGGCGTCTGCGGCGTCGATCAGCGCTGCGCCCTCGCCGTACTCGCCGGCGAAGATCAACGCCATGCCGAGCAACAGGCTCGAGGCCAGCTCGACGCGGCCGCCCGCATCATGCGCCAGCCGCATGGAACGGCGTGCCAGACGCACTGCATCTGCGGGTGACCCGGCCCTGAGCGATGGCAGGACGGCGTCGGCGAGGATCTCGGCCGCCTTCTCGGGGTCGTGGGTCTCGCAGCGCTCAGCGGCCTCCATCAGCCAATCCCGCGCCCGCGCTGCATCGCCGCCGCGGGCCGCGATTCGCCCGCGGGTGTGTTCGAGCTCGATCCGCAGCCGGTATCGGGTCACGAATTCCATCGCCGCGCGGATATGGTCGAGCGCGGCATGTAGATGACCCGCCTGGTGAGCGCTCTGCGCGGCACGCAGCAATCGCTCTGCACGCCGGTCGGGATCGGGGGTCAGGCGGGCTGCGGTCTCGAGAGCATGGGCAGCGGCCGCGTAGGCGGCCTGCTCACCGGCGCGGGTGGCCACGCCGTCGAGTCCGGCCGCGACCGCCTCATCCGGACCGGTCGCCGCATGCGCCCGGTGCCAGAGGCCCAGCTCACCGCCCACGGCTTCGGCGAGCGCGCCGTGTGCGGCGCGGCGCTCCGCCGTCAAGGCCGAGTAGGAAACAGCGGTGCGCGCCAGTTCATGGCAGAACGTCACGCGCGCCGCGTCCTGCATGACCAGCCCAGCCTCCTCCGCGGGTTCGAGCACATCCGGCTCGAGCCCGAACGCGCTACATGCCCGAGCGACCGCCTCTCGGTTGCCATGCCGAGTCAGCGCAGCAAGCAGCAGCGCCTGGCGTGTGTCGGCTGGCAGCGCCTCGACGCGACGCAGGTACGCCCACTCCGCCGATGGCGCCAACGACCCGTCGAGGGGTGCCTCGGCGCGGCGCTGCGCGGGAGTGAGGTCGCGCGCGATCTCCAGCAGCGCGAGCGGGTTGCCCCGGGCGCGTTCGAGGATCCGCTCGACCACCGGCGGCGCGAGCTCGCCACCGAACGACGTCGCGAGCAGGGCGAGGGCGTGCGCCGAGTCGAGACCGCGAAGCCGCACCTCCTCGGCCTCGGCGAAGATGTCGTCTGATTCCGTCGCGATCACGAGCGCGATGCCGTCGATCTGCAGTCGGCGCGCGATGAACGGGATGGCCTCGGCCGACTCATCGTCAAGCAGGAGCGCGTTGTCGACAACGGCCAGGATCGGAGTCGCCTCCGCCGCCGCAGTGAGAAGGTCAAGCACGCCGGCGTAGACCACGTAACGGTCAACGCTGCCTCGAGGTGCGCCCAGCCCGAACGCCGCCGATAGTGCCGCGGCGCGCGCCGCGGGCAGATGCTCGAGCCCGTCGAGCAGCGGCTCGCATAGCTCTGCGAGCCCCGCGAACCGCTGGTCGCCGGCCAGATCGTCGCCGCAGGTGCGGAGGACCGTCAGCCCACGGGCCCGGGCCACGGCGTCATCGAGCAGCGCCGTCTTTCCCGCTCCCGCCTCGCCGCGGACGACGATCACCGAGCTGCCCCCCTGCCGCGCCACGGTCAGGGCGCGCGCTATGCGGGCACGCTCGCTCTCGCGTCCGATCAGCCCGCGTGCCGGTTCGGCCTGGAGAGGGTCGACGCTGCGCAGCGCCCGCGCCGTGCCGAGCAGGTTGCCGAGCCGCAACGCGTTCTCGAGCCAGCGTCCGAACAGCTGTCGTGCGCTCTCGCGAAGGCGCGGGACAAAGGCGCCGTACTCGTCCAGGAAGGGCGGAAGCGATCCGGCCCCGTGCCGCGACTCGAACAAGGCGATGGTGTCCGGGAACAGCTCCAGCCACGCCTCGAGGTCCTCGCGCGAGGTCTCCAGGTGACATTGGATGCCGTATGCGACCCGGCCGAACCGGATCGCCTGGTTCTCGTAGCGCGGTGACCGGGCAAGCCGGATGGCGCCCGTAGGCAGTCCGAAATGGTTGGAATGCCACTCGCAAACGTCGATGTCAGGCGGGAACCCACGGAACACCGGGTCGCGACGAGCCGCGGCGGTGAGGAACACCTGGTTGATCCCGAGCTCGGCCTCATGCCCTCGGTAGCTGTGCGCTCCGAACGCCGACGCGAGCAGCTGAGCGCCGAAACACACCCCGAAATACGGCACACCGCCAACTACGGCCTCACGCACCGTCTCCTTTTCGGGCGCGATCCAGGGAGACGCATCCAGATCCCACACGTCCGCCGCGGCGCCCATCACCACGAGGAAGTCGTAAGCGCGCCAGTCCGGGATCGGCTCGCCCTCGTCGACCATGACACGGTCCACATCGATCCCGCGGCCCTCCAGCACGTCGCCGTAGACGCCGATCGAATTGGGACGCAGATGTTCGAGCGCGAGTGCCCGCAAGGAGCAGCTCCGGAGAGCCTTGCCAACCATACATCGCTCGCCGCAGCCCGGCGCGCCGTCGATGGTGCCTGACGGCCTGCTAGGACTCGTCCGGTCACTCGGTCGCAGCCGAGGCTCCTCTTCGGACGCTGCCTTGCGCCGATGGAGCCAGCCGGGCTCGAACCGGCGACCTCCTGCTTGCAAAGCAGGTGCTCTTCCAGCTGAGCTATGGCCCCAGGCGCCCAATTCTAGGCCCACGACACCCGTTGAGCCGCGGGCGCGAACTTTCAGGGTTTTGCCGCTGCCGGTCGAGAAATCGTCTACCGACGGCATGGAGGGTTCCGTCGAGTCAAGCGGCACGGGACGCCGCTGAGTTGCATAGTGCGGGGGTCGCCGGGGCGGGCGGCCCCCGCCGCAACTCGAAGGCTCGCGAGACCCGCCGTCGCTCGGGCAAGGCCGCCGCGTCGCCCACGCGTTAGTCGAAGTCGAAATCGCGCGGTGGCTTTTGCTCGAACCAGAGCCGGTCGTGCTCTGGGGTCTCCTGGAGGAAGTCGGGCGTGTCCTCGAGCACGTCGCCCTCCTCGTCGTCCTCATCGTCGTCCGGGTGGCGTTCGGCGTCCTCGTCGGCGAACGGCTCATCGCCGCCGAACGGGTCGTCGGCCGCCTCGGGCTCGAGCGGCTCTGGGGCCGGCTCCTCGGGTGCGGACTCGAAGCCGCGCGGGGGCGTGTCGCCACTGGGCGCGAGCGGCTCGGCGGGCTCGAGCGGCTCGGGCTCGAACGGCTCGGGCTCGGCCTCCGACGGCTCCGGGTCGGCCGCCTCGACCGCTTCCGGCTCGGCCGCCTCGAGCGGCTCCCGCTCGGCCGCCTCGACCGGCTCCGCCGCCTCCCCGGGGGCGGCCTCATCGAGCTCCAGGGCAGCCTCGTCGAGCTGGGTGCCCTCCGGCTCCCCGTCCGCGGCGACGGTCCGGTCGCCATCCTCGGCTGGTGGCGCCACGTCGCGCCGGGCCGGTCCGAGTGCCTCGTCCTGCTGGCGCTGGACCTCCTCCTCGGGCGCTCCGTGCTGGCGTTTCAGCTCGAGATGCTCCCTGATGGCATCGTCGAGTATGCCCATCGGGCGGGAGCTTACCGAGGCGCTCAGGACACGGCCCGCCGGGCCCGTACGGACTCGGCCTGCACCACGCGGTTCTTCCCCGCCCGCTTCGCTTGGTACAGCGCGGTGTCAGCCGCGGCGATCAGCGTGTCCCTGTCGGAAGCCGATTCCGGTACCGACGCCACACCGAAGCTCGCCGTCACTGACAGCGCCGGCCCGCCCCCCACGCCGGCCACCTGGGTGCGCTCGATCGCCTCGCGCATGCGCTCAGCCAGCCGAGCGGCGCCCTGCGAGTCGGTGCCTGGGACGACCACCACCATCTCCTCGCCGCCGTAGCGGGCCGGCGCGTCGATGTCGCGGGAGTGGGCGCGGAGCACGCCCGCCACCTGGGCCAGCACCTCGTCGCCCTGCTGGTGGCCGTGGGTGTCGTTGACCATCTTGAAGTCGTCGATGTCGAGCATCACGAGCGAGAGCGGGCTGTCGAAGCGACGGCTGCGCTCGAGCTCGCGCGTGAGGATCGATGCGAGCGCGCGAACGTTGGCGAGGCCGGTGAGCTCGTCGGTCACCGCCTGGCGCTCGACCGTCTCGTGGAGGCTTGCGTTCTCGATCGAGACGACCGCCTGTCCGGCGAGATACTCGAGCAGCTCCTCCTCCTCGCGCGTGAACTCCGCGTCGCGGCGCGCGATCGAGATCGCGCCGAGGTACTCGGGCCCGCCCACGAGCGAGCGCATCGGCACCGACAGCCCGAACGCCCGCCCTGCCCTGGCGTGCACCGAGCGCCTGCGCACCTTCGGCGGCGCCTCCTGGTCGAGCGCCTCGAGCAGCTCCGTCCCCACCTCCGGCCGCACCGCGAACGCGGCGCGCTCGGACAGCTCGAGCGCCGTCATCAGGTCGCCCACGAGCGAGCCGACGTCGTGATTGGCAAAGGCACCCCGATCGAGCGCCACCGCGCGGCCGGCATCGGCCTCGCAGGCGTCCACGGCCTGGCGCACCGCGAGCGCGACCACGCCGTCGCGGTCGAGGCCAGTGGCCAGGGCGTCGCCGACGCGGCGGATCGTCTCGGCGAGCTCCTCGCGCTTTCGCTCGACCTCCTCGATCTTCGACTCGAGCTGGCGCGACATGCTGTTGAACTCGCGACCGAGCTCCGCGAACTCGTCCCGGCCCTCGACCGGCACGGGCTGGCGGAAGTCGCCGCGCGCCAGGCGCCGGGCGGCGCTGAGGAAGGTGCGGATCTGTCCGGTGAGGGCACGGCTGACGGCACTGGCCATCGCGAGCGCGAGCACGAGGAAGCCGGCCAGCAGCACACCAATCAGCAGGCGGTTGTCCGCGATCCGCTCCGACAGGGCGGCGGTCGGCCGGAAGAGACCGATCTCGAGCGGCGGCCCGACCGACTCCTCGAGCTGCTCGACCCGGCCGCGGTAGCTCTCGTCGCCGATCTCGAAGTCGCGCGGCTCGCCGCGCGCGCCGGCCGGCAGGCCCTCGGGCTCGACCGTGCCGGCGAGGAAGCGCCTCTCGCGGAACAGGGCGGTGTCGAGGCCCGTGAGGCGTCGGACCCGGCGAGCCAGCTCCTCGGCGTCGGTCACCGACACTGCGATCGTGCCGACCGTCTGGCCCGCCGCGTCGATGGTCGCTCCGCGCGCCGCGGCGGACGTGGGGGAGCCCACCCGCTCGAGCAGCTCGTTCTCGAGCGAGTAGAGCTCGATGGCCACCACATCGCCCTCGACCAGCGCCCGCAGCCGCGCCGTGGCCGCGTCCAGTTCGGCCCGCCCGAGCGCGGCTCGCAGCTCCCGGTCGCGCGTCACCTCCCGCAGCGCCGGAGCTGCCGCTCTCACCTGCTCCAGGTGCACCCCGAAGGCCGCCCGGGCGCCGGACGAGATCCCGGCGTCGGCCTTGCCGGTCTCGCTGCGCGCGGTGAGCGTGAACAGCACGACCGCAAGGGCGATCATCGGGACGATCACGATCAGCCCGAAGAACAGGCGAAGCCGCCCGCGGAAGCTCACCTTCCTCGCACCTCGAACGCAGCGTACAAGCCAATCGGCCCGTTCTGCGGCCCCGCAGCGCCGCTACCATGGGACGACCTCGGGGCTATAGCTCAGTTGGGAGAGCGCCTGGATCGCACCCAGGAGGTCGCCGGTTCGAGTCCGGCTAGCTCCATCAGGGAAGTCCCTGCAAAACCGCCCAATCCCCGGCATCAGGTCGTGATCCGGGGCCCGACTTTAGGCCAGAACTTCCCAGTAAGCGGCCCAACTGAGCGCTCCGGTAGGCGCCGCGTCAACGCAGAGCAGGCGTCACGACCTGCGCTCTTGGGTTTTTTCGTCCACAGCAGGAGCTCACGGGTATCCGGCCGAAGTGTCGCGTTCACGAAAGGAGCAGCGCCCAAGGGCATGGAACGGTGCGCGGCGGATGCGGTTTCCTGCAGCTCGGAGCAACGCCGACTGCATTAACGATCAGCTGGCCGACGTCGAAGCCCTCCTGACAGAGAGCCTGGATCCGGTCCGTTGCTCGCGATTGCCGGGTGGGTCGCCGAGCTCAGACGGTTCTCGAAGGTCAAAACCATGGGAGATTTCGTCCCGGGCGACAGAGTCGGTTTTCCGCCAGCGGTCTGGCGGCTGGCTCCATAGAACGGGGGCTGTGATGGCCGATTCTCGCCTCGCCGTCGAGGACAGAATCCTCGGTTCGCAGTCTCCGTCAAACCCGGCCTGGCTCACTTCGAGCCCGGCGATCAGGGAAGGCTTGGCGCTCGGGCCGTCGGGCCCCGTCGACCCCTTGTGGGCTCCGACGTCGGGCGCGGTTCCTGAGAGGCGCCGCATTCGGTTATCAGAGCCTCCATCCCAACATCACGGTCCGAAGTGCAGATGAGCGCATCACACGGCGGGGTTCCACGCGATCCCTCGCGCCCAGATCCCCTCGACGATCCGCTCGTCGCCGCCGTCCACGTTCACGATGGACAGCGCGCCGTCGCGGAGGTAGGCGATCCGCGACCCGTCCAGCGACCACTGCACGGCGGACGCGGCGATGAAGAATCCCTTCTCGACCACCGGCCTGAGCCCCGAGCCGTCGGGCCGAACCAGGTAGATGCGGTTGTCGGTCTGGAACGCGAGCCATTCGCCATCTGGCGACCACGTCAGCGCTCTCATGTGGTTCGCCCGTCCGGCCAACTCCTCGTCGTCGAGCAAGAGGCGGCGTTCCGTGCCGTCCGCGTTCATCACCCAGAGGTTGTGGCTGTGGTCGCCCATACCGTCGAAGTAGCCGATCTGCGTTCCGTGGGGCGACAGCGCCGGCTGATACACGTCGGTGAGGAAACTCCGTCCTTCTATGGAGACCCGCCGGGTAGCGCGGAGGATCAACCTGGAACCCCCTCCGTCCGAGCTCACCGCGTAGATCGCTGAACGCTTCGGGGGAAAGGTCGTGGCGTAGACGACCTCGGCACCGTCCGGTGAGAAGGAGCCGCCGGTGACGAAAGCCTGAGTGTTGGTCAGGCGGGTCTCGGTGCCGTCCGCGTCGAACACGACGAGATCCATCTCCCTATGCCGCCCCGGACCTGGTTCGGCGATTTCCGCCGGATGAGCAGCTTCGTCCCGTCGCTCGACCACGCGATGGGGTCGCCGTCCGCGCGGCTCAGCCGGATCCGCCGGTCCGGGCGCGCCGGATCCACCGCCCAGATCCCGTCGCCGCTGCTGTAGGCGATCCATCCGCCGACCTGGCCGAAGCGGCCCTCGAGGGTCGAGGAAGGCTGGGGGCTGGGAGCCGCCGTGCCCAGGTCGTCGTGGATCCGCCCGACCCGAGTGGGCCGCGCGTGGTGGATAGGCGGCGCGTAGTCGCCGGTCGCCGCGTTCATGCTGTAGTCCTTGAGGAGCTCGGCCGGAAGCGGCGCTGCGGCTTCGCCGTTCACGGAGTTCTGCGAGTAGTCCTTGACTGCCGCGGCTCCAGCTGGAAACGACGCGAGGGCGACTGCGACGACGGTTGCTGCGAGTGCCGTTGAAGGTTTCGAACCCATGTGAGCCTTCTTTCGTGTGGACGAGACGGACGCGGTCGAATGTGTGTTGGCGCGGTTGAGCGGTGCTTGAATGGGGCTTGCGCACCGATTGAGGAGCGCGGAAATGAGGTCGCTTGGCGGCTCCTGAAGACGCAATCGAGTTCCGCATCCTCGGTCCGCTTGAGGCGTCCAGCCGCGGGCAGCCGCTCGAGCTAGGTGCCGGCAAGCAGCGGGCGCTGCTCGTGCTCCTTCTCCTGCGCGCCGGCGAGGTCGTGTCGACGGATCGCTTGATCGATGCGCTTTGGGGCGAGCGCCCGCCGCCGAGCGCCCTCAACAGCGTGCATATCTACGTCTCGCAGCTCCGTAAGGCGCTCGGCAACGGGCGCCTGGAGACCCGCGGGCGCGGGTACCTGCTCGCGCTCGAGCGCGAGCAGCTCGACCTCGGCCGGTTCGAGCGCCTGCTCGGCGACGGCCGGGAGCTGCTCGCCGCGGGCGAGGCTGACCGTGCGGCCAACGCGCTGCGAGCGGCGCTCGGGCTGTGGCGCGGCCCGCCGCTCTCAGACGTCGCGTTCGAGCCCTTCGCACAGGCTGAGATCGCGCGTCTCGAGGAGCTGCGGCTGGCCGCGCTCGAGGAGCGGATCGAGGCCGACCTCGCCCGCGGCCGCCACGCCGAGCTCGTGCCCGAGCTCGAGGGGCTCATCCGCGAGCATCCGCTGCGCGAGCGGCTGCGCGCTCAGCTCATGCTCGCCCTGTATCGCTCGGGCCGCCAGTCGGAGGCGCTCGATGCCTATCAGCAGGCGCGCACGTTGCTGTCAACCGAGCTCGGACTTGAGCCGGGTCGCACGCTGCGCGAGCTCGAGGCCGCGATCCTGCGCCAGGACGCGCAGCTTCATGCGCCCCCGGGACCCACCGAACGGACCGGAGCGGTTCACCGCAAGAGGCGTAGCGTCGTCGCGATCGGAGCCGCACTCCTTCTGGCGGCCGCGGTTGCGCTGGTCGGCATCACGTTCACCGGTGACGAGACCCAGGCGCCGCCTCGGGTGCTGCCGAACAGCCTCGTCCGCATCGACCCCGACACGCTCGAGGCGACGCAGGTCGCGCGCGTCGGGAGCGCACCCGACCTCGTTGTGGCCGCCGGTGGGTTCGTCTGGATCACCCACCACATTCTCAGGGAGGTTGGTTCCGACCGCGTTCGCGACGCGGGTGATCGGACGCTGAAACGCGTCGACCCGGAGACCGGCGAGGTCGAGACCGTTGGCGGCGGGCTCGCGCCGTGCGGGCTCGCCGCCGGATCCGTCCGGCGATGTATGGGTCGCGAACTGCTTCGCCTCCGGCGATAACGACCCCAACGTGGTCAGGGTCGACGCGACGACGCTCCACTTCGAGGCGACCTATCGAGTACCGGAAAGGGGTGTACCGGCAGCGGAGAACTACTACCGCGGTCTCGCCTACGGCGGCGGGTCGCTCTGGGTGGGCGGGCTCGAGGTACCGACGCTCGACGCACCCAAGTACGCGACGGTCATACAGGTCGATCCACAGTCGGGCAAGCAGCGGGCGACCGGCTCCGAAGCAACCGCGCTGGCGTGGGCTGACACTTCCGGCGACCTCTGGGCCTCAAACTTTAACGAGGGCACTCTGACGAGACTCGACGCGTCCACGCGAGCCGTTGAAAAGGTCAACGTGCTAGGCCCCTTCGCCGCGGCGGCGCACATTCTCGTCGACGGAGAGACGGTGTGGGTCGGCGATTGGGACCACCCAAGGGTCGAACGCCTGCGTGCGGTCGGGCCGAGAAGACGGCGCCTGGTCGACCTGCCGGTGCGAAACTTCGGAACGGGCGTCTGGCACATCGCCGCAGGCGAGGGTTACATCTGGGCGACGACGCCCGCAGACGGGGCGCTGTGGCGGATCGACCCGAAAACCAACAAGGTCAAGCGGATCCCGCTCCCGTACCCCCCGATCGGCGTCACGGCGAACGAAGGCGACGTCTGGGTGACGGTACGCAGGACGTGCCACCTGGGTTGTCGAGGGTGACGGAGCTGGTTGGCGAGCAGGTGCCCACGCTCTCGACCGCCTATCGGATCTAACCCGAAGAAAACGCCAGGCCTCCCGACAAACGCGACCGATCACACTGCCGCATTCCATGGAACCAACACTCTGTGGGCGTCTCGGCGGCGACTGCTCCTTTGCGCGCGAAAGGGAGCACTCGCCAAAGGTCACTTCGTCGGCCGCGCAGACTTCTGATTGGCGACGAGTGGATCCCTCGAGACACGCAGTTGAAATCCGACGCGCGTTTAGGCCACAACGCCGTTTCTCTGGCCTTAACTCCCGTGAATCGCCTGCAAATGTAGGTAATCCGGAATGGCCGGCGCCGGGCCGTAGCTCGCTAAATGTCCTGCAAATCGGGACTATTCGAGCGATTTCGTCGCCCGAATCGCACCCAGGAGGCCGCCGGTTCGAGTCCGGCTAGCTCCATCGGAGGGACCCTCGCGTTGGGTGCGATTCGGACGTCCTTGGAGTCCTTGAAAAGAGGCCCGCGGCCGGCCGCGGACATCTTCGACCGGGTTGATTTAGGCGTGCGGAAGTGGGAGGCTCGCCAGCCACGACCGACTGAGGGCGCCCGCGCGGCGGGGGGGCGTAGCCGTCGCTTCGGCCCGCCTTCGGACTCGCAGTCCGCGCGGGCCAGGTGACCGTCCTGGTCACCCTTAGCCGATGAAGCCTGAACCCAACCCCGGGAGCATCGATGGTGTCCGACTGCCAGGCCGACGCGAAGAACCGCGGCAAGCCGGGGCGTCCGTCCGAGCAGGCGAGCGAGCATGCACGAACGCCCTGCGAGCACGTGCGTCATGGGCGCCTTACGCTGGCCCTCGCCGTAGCCGGTCTCCTGATCCTGTTCGCGGCGCCGGCCGGCGTGGCTGAGCCGGTCCAGGCGCCTGGCGGCGAGGCGGCCGGAGCCCAGCGCGGCAACTTCGCCGGCCTCGTCGAGATCCGCGGCGGCCGGAAGATCTACCTCGAGTGTCGCGGCAGCGGCGGGCCCACCGTGATCCTCGTATCGGGGCACGGCAATGCGGCCGACATCTGGGGCGAAAAAGCCCGGGTCGAATATCAGGAAGGCTTGCCGGACCTCTATCCGGGACTCCAGCTGCCCGTACGGGGGCCGGCAGTGATGCGAGGCGCCGCCCGGCTCTCCCGCGTCTGCGCCTACGATCGCCCGAACAACTTCCTGCTGGACGACCGACCGAGCCGCAGCGATCCGGTCGCTCAGCCAGTGACCGCGGGCAGCTCGGTCGCCGACCTGCACGCGCTGCTGCGCGCCGCGCGAGTCCCCGGTCCCTACCTGCTGGTCGGACACTCCTTCGGCGGCCTGATCGTCCGCCTCTACGCGAGCACGTACCCGCGCCAAGTCGCCGGGCTCGTCTCGATCGAAGCCTCGACCGAGTTCGTACGCGATCAGCTCACCCCCCAGCAAAACGCGCTTGTAGAGCAGGTCAGTTTCGAGGCCGACTCGGTGCCCGGGATCGATCCTCCGCTCGAGATCGCCGACTTCTATACCAGCTTCGACCAGATGATCCGCGCGAAGGCGGCCCGGCCGCTGCGCCCGACGCTGCCGATGGTCGTCCTCACCCGCGGACTTCCGGCGTTGCCGCTCCCGCCGCACCTGGCCCTGCCGCCGGGATTCCCGGATGTGGACACCCTGGACCGCACATGGCGGACGGCCCAGGGCTGGCTCGCCGCGCTCGTTCCGTACGCCCGGCACGTGATCGCCCGCAAGAGCGAGCACTACGTGCAGACCGAACAGCCGGAGCTGGTCATCGACTCGGTCCGGCGCGAGCTGCGGATGGTGCGCCCGACCACGGTGCGCTGCCGGGGCGGCGGCGATTCCTGTCGGGCGAGGGTGAGCCTGGCCGGCGGCGCGAGCGACAAGCGGGTGACGATCGAGCTGTCCGACACCGACCTGCGGCTCGTCTCCGTGCGGCCCAACCGTCCCTCGCTGCGCGGCGCCTACGGGCTATTCGACCAGCGTCTGCGCAGAGGCGGCTCGGAGTACACGTTCGGGCTCAACGCGGTGCAGTCCACCCCGGCGGGGTCGTACCTGGTCTTCACCTTCCGGGCCGTCGGCGTCCGCTGAGGCGGCCGCCGACGGGGGCGGGCGCGTGGATGGGCCGGGTTGGGGGAGCGCCTGAGCCGACGGGTCGCGCCGCTGGTGGTAGCGCCCGTCGCGTCGATCCCCGTGACGACGGCCTGCGTGGAGCCGCTCGCTTTCGTGGTAGAGCGAGCGCGAGGTCGAGGGGTCTACGGTCGATGAAGCTTCGATGGGGGCGACGGGCTGGGAGCGGGCCCCGCAATGGCTTGCGGGGCACGTCGCCGCCGGCCTCCTCACAGGCGACGGGCTGAGGGCACCACCGATTGATGGCCGGTGATCGCGTGCGAGGTGACGGCTCCTGGCGATCCTTGACACCGCAATCTGCGTCTGCGCATGATGGACGGGGCTGGGCGCCGACCTGGGCAGCGTGGGGCGTCGGTGTGGCGGGTGATTCCCACGTCGGAGGGCGGCATGAGCCAGTCCAGATGGATCGTTTGCGGAGCGTTCGTGATGCTCTTTGCGACCTTGGGGAACTCCCCGGTGGCCGGCGGCGCTGGCCGGGCGGATGCTGCGGCCGTGGCCGCGCCCCGTGCCGAGGCACAGGCGAGCGGAGCGGCGATCGCGTGGAGAGCGTGTGGGAATCGGTTGCAGTGCGCGCGTGTGCGGGTGCCGCTGGATTGGTCACGCGCCACCGTGCGCGCCGGGCGCGTGGTGTCTGCCGGACCGACGATTTCGTTGGCGGTAATTCGCTATCGCACCCGCGACCGGCGCAGGCGGATCGGGTCGCTGTTCATGAACTTCGGCGGCCCCGGCGTGGCGGGGACGCCGAACGTGCGCGCCGCCGGGGCGGCGTTCGACGGGTTGGCGGGAGGGCGGTTCGACATCGTCGGCTGGGATCCCCGCGGCACGGGCGCCAGCACCCATGTCCGCTGCTTCGCCGATCGACGGAGCATGCTGCGCTTCTGGGGCGCCGATTGGTCGATCCCGACGACGCCGCTGGAGTCCCGGCGCTACGTGCCCAAGACCGTCGACTATGCGCGGCGCTGCGAGGCGCGCAGCGGCCGGCTGTTGGCGCACATCTCGACCGCGGACACGGTCCGCGATCTGGACTACCTGCGGAGCTTGGTCGGCGACCGGCGTCTGAATTACCGCGGTGAGTCGTATGGCACGTTCCTCGGCCAGACCTACGCCAACATGTTCCCGCGGCGGGTGGGGCGGATGGTCCTGGATGCGCTGATCGATCCGGTCCCGTTCACGAGGTCGGTGGAGGCGGGGATCGCCAGCAACTCGGCCGACGCGGGCCTCGTGTTCAAGAAGTTCCTGTCCTTGTGCCAGCAGGCGGGACCGGCCAGGTGCGCGCTCGCGGGTCAGGGCCCCGTGGCGCCGCGGGCGCGGGCGCTGCTGGCGCGGTTGCGCCGCGGGCCGATTCCCGCGCCGTCGGCAGCGTCGCGCCAGCTCTCCTACGGCGACACGCTGCTCGCGCTCTGGCTATCGCTCGGCGCCCCGGAGAACTGGCCGAAGCTCGCGGCCGAGCTCAACCAGGCCGCGGGCGGCGACGGCTCGGCTTTGGCGAACACGGTCGGCGAGCCTCAAACCCGACGTGCAGGAGGCCTTGGTCTCGGCCACGGCGCTGCAATGCGCGGACAAGCCGCTCCCGCGGCCTGGCGAGATCAAGCGGTGGCCGACGGTCATCGACCGGTTCCGCGAACAAGACGGGGTCGTCGACGTCTGGTGGCTGTGGGCGCCGTGCGCGTCGTGGCGCACCGCCAGCGCCAACCGCTACACCGGCCCATGGAACGCCACCACGCCCAACCCGGTCCTCGTCATCGGCAACCGCTACGACCCCAGAACGGCGTACGCCAACGCCCCGCTTGCCGCCCGCCGGCTGGGAACGCCGTCCTGCTCACCAACAACGGCTACGGCCACACGAGCAGCAGCGACATCAGCGACTGCACGATCCGGGCGACCACCCGCTACCTAACAACGCTCGCCACACCGAGGAACGGGACCGTCTGCCAGCCCAACCATCGCCCATTCGACCCCGACTTCGGTCAGTAGTGGCGCGGTGGCAGGTTGGACGTCGTCAGCTGGGATCCGCGGCGCTGCCCGGATTCGTCA
>CAWEVH010000005.1:0-35077 GCA_963812415.1 uncultured Thermoleophilaceae bacterium
CCAGACGGATGCTCTCGGCACCGTGCACGCGCAGGTGGTCCAGCGCGGTGCCGCTTGCTTCGCGCAGACGCAGTCGCTCGACGAGCGGTGCGTAGCGCCCTCCGGCCAGGCCGTCCGCCAGCACGGCCGCGCCCTGCGCCGCCGTCCCTCCGCGTGGACCCAGCCCGGCGGCGGTCGAGACGGGTGCCACACCGGCGAGCCGCTCCGTGAGCGCCTCGAGCAGGCCGGGGGCGCCGGCCAGGCGGCCGGCGACGAGGATCTCGCGCGGCGACGGCACGGAGGCCGTCAGGGCGTGCGCGGCCTTCACCGCGCCCTCCTCGAGCGCGAGCCATCCCGCGTGCAGATCGGGATCGCCGCGCAGCGCCTCGAGCGCCCCGGGCGACGAGAGGTTCAGCTCCCCGCCGGGGTCGAGCGCCCCGCCGCTGAAGACGGTCTCCTTGGAGAGCGCCGAGCCCAGCAGGTAGGCCACCTCCGCATCGAGTGCCCCGCAGGCGCGAGCGCCGATCGGCGCGCAGGAGCCGCCCAGCCCGTCGACGATCTGCCCGCCGTCGATCGCGAGCGCGGCGCTGAATGCGCCGCCGAGCTCGAGCACGATGAGCGACGTCTCCTCGTAACCCAGTCCGAAACGCTCCGCCTGGTCGACGATGCACAGCGCCGCGCTGCAGACCTTGTCCGCCGTCCCCAGGTCGATGCGGTTCCACTTGCGGTGGTCAGGAACCGTGGGCAGGTGGATCGCTCCGGGGCCGAAGACCAGGGGCAGCCCGGCGCCGATGAGCGCGCGGATCAGCGCGCGCAATCCGCCGATGCCCGCGCGCGCGCCCGCTTCGTCGCTTCGCAGCAGCAGCATCAGTCCCAGCTCGCGCTCCCCGACCCGCTCGCCGGGCACCATCGGCAGCCCATATCCGGCGGGCCCGAGGACGAGGTCGAGTGGGCCCTGAGCCAGGAGCGCATCGACCAGAGGCGTCGGGTCGAGCGCCAGGTCGGGCGAGCGGAAGCTCTCGTCGAGCAGCACCTCGCCGCCGTCGAGCGCGCATACATCGATGGAGACGGTCCCTGGGTCGATGCCCGCCACCCGCGGACCGGGCGACGACCTAGACGATCTCTTTGGCCACGGCGTAGACGCCATCCGCGTTGAGCACGAGGTCGCTGCGCTCGAAGAGCCTGCCCACGCACGCCTTGTGCGTCTTCATCTTCTTGCCGCCGATGCCCAGGGCGCCGAGGACGAGCTTTTCCTCCCGCTCGACCAGCTCATCCCCGGCCTCGATCCCCTCGATCCCGACCGGCTCGGCGGCGTTGTAGTCGGCAAGCACCTCGATCGCCGGGTTCGTGCTCCATGCCTCCTTGCGCAGCACCTGCACGCCGGCCGGCCCGGCCGCCAGCACGATGTTCGCGCCCTCGAGCGCGGCCTCCATCTCCGCCCGGTCGGCCGGCTCGCGAATGTCGAGGCCGAGCTGCTCGGCGGCCGCCAGTCCGCGCGGCCGGCGGTAGGAGTCGGTGCCGAGCACGTCGCCTGGGATGGAGGTCGCGAGGACCTCGCAGCCCTCCTGCTCCAGAAGCGTCGCGGAACGCAGGCCGACAGGGCCCAGGCCCAAGATCACCGCGCGGCGTCCGTTCAGGTCACGATCCTTCGCGATCATCGCGACGGCGGTGGCCGCCGTCGTGTTGCAGCCGTCGGAGTCGAGCATCGCCGAGACGCGAAACGGCCCGAAGTAGGTGGCCTGCACCTCGTCGAGAACCTTCTCGCCCGCGCCCACGTCCGAGCCCCCGACCCACACCGCCAGCGAGGAATCGCCGGGCGCGCGCGTGAAGAACGCTCCCTGCACGAGATCACGCACGGCGTCCGGGGTCACGCTCCCGTGGCTGAGCAGGACGTCGACGCCCGCGTCGTGCGCCACGATGGCGTCGAAGGGGCTCGGATGTGGATCGGTGTCGAGCTGTAGGAGGACCTTCTTCACGGCGTGGGCACGCGGCCCCGTACGCGGCTAGCCCTCGGTGCCCCCGGCAAACGGGTGGCGCGCCTCGGCCGCCTGCTCGGCCACGGTGCCCGCGGCTGGCTCACCGGCCATCGCGCGCGCGATCGACTCCTTCGTCGCCTGGTAGTTCCAGTCGAAGATCTTCTTGTCGTCCTCGGCCAGCCAGTGGATGAACACGCCCACGATGATGCAGAGATCGTCGGCGTCCGCCTCCGAGATCACACCGTCACGCACCGAGTCGACGACGGCTCGTGCCACCGCCGCCTGGGCGGGCCCGAACATCTGCCCGACCTGCTTCTCGCCCTTGATCGTGACCTTGTTGGCCATGATCGTGTCGGGCTTGGCCGGCAGGTTCGGCGCGACCACGGCGAGCAGGTTCGTGTGGCCTTCCTTTTGGTTCAGGAGAGCGCCGGCGAACGCCTCGCCGACCGGCCCGTCCTTGGATCCGATCAACAGATCGATGTGAGCGACCTCGTTGCCGTCACCCACCAGGGACTCTCCGACGGACAGGGTCCTGGCCATCTGTGCGCTCCTCTCTCTCGGGTCTCCGTGAGGCGGGCGCGAGTCTAGCGCGGCATCCACGTACGGCGCAGGGTGGGCCGCCGAGCGGTCGTGGGTATTCTCCGGCGCGCGGATGGCTGAGCACGCAGCGACCTGCGCCGGCTGCGGATGTGGGTGCGACGACATCGAGGTCGAGGTCGCCGGCGGAGCGCTCGAGGGCGCGACCGGCACCTGCCCGCTGGGGGACGCGTGGCTCGCCGAGCGGACGGCCGAGGCGCTCCCCGCGGCGCGTGTCGACGGCCGTGAGGTGGACTTCGCCGACGCGGTCGAGGCGGCGGCCGGGATCCTTGGCGAGGCCAGGCTGCCGCTCGTGTGCGGCCTCGGGGAAACCGATTGTGAGAGCCAGCGTGCGGCCGTCGCGCTGGCGGACGCGCTCGGCGCCGTGATCGACCCGTCGGACGCCGCAACGCCGGCTTCGCAGGCGTTCGGGGTCAGCACCGCCACATTCGGGGACATCCGCGACCGGGCCGAGCTCGTCGTCGCCTGGCGCGCGGACCCCGTCGCCTCCAATCCCCGGCTGCTTCCTCGCCTGCGCCTCGACCGCGTGGGACGAGCGGCCGAACGCACGCTGGTGGTCGTCGACGCACAGCGCAGCGCAACCGCCGCGGAGGCGGACGAGTTCATCGAGCTCGCGCCTGAGCTCGACTTCGAGGCGCTCTGGGTCCTGCGAGCGCTGGCGCGCGAGGTCCCGCTCGACCGTGAGCTCGCGGCCCGGCTGCCGCTCGACGCTCTCGAGCAGCTCGCCGCAAAGCTCCGCGCGACTCGCTACGGGGCGGTTCTTCATGCACCCGCCGACTACCCGCGGGCGCTGGCGCTGCTCGCCCTCGTCCGTGACCTGGCCCGCCTCACGCACGTGGTCGCGCTGCCGCTGCGGCGGGAGGCGGGCGCGCGCGGCGCCGAGGACGTGCTGGCGTGGCAGACCGGGTACCCGGGAGCCGTGAGCTTCGCGCGAGGTCATCCGCGGGCGCGGCCCGGGGAGTTCAGCGCCGCCGGCCTGCTGGAGCGCGGCGAGCCGGACGCCGCGCTGATCGTGGGCTTCGACGCGCTGCGCCGGCTCCCGCCGCGCGCGGCCGACAACCTCCGCGGGATCCCCATGGTGGTCGTCGACCCGCGCGCCACCGAGACCGCCTCGGCAGCCCGCGTCGCGTTCGCGACGGGCGCCGCCGGAGTACAGCGGGAGGGCACCGCCCACCGGATGGACGGCGTGCCCTTGACGCTGCGCGCGCCGCTCGCATCCGAACGTGTGGGGGACGGCGACGTGCTCGCCGCGATCCAGGCGCGCATCGCCGGGGACGAGGGGGGCTAGCGCACGATGCTGCGCATCGCGCAGGGGCGCGTCTACGACCCGGCCAACGGGATCGACGGCGAGGTGCGCGACGTATGCCTGGACGGGGGCAAGGTGGTCGACGAGCTGCCGCCGCACGCCCCGCGCATCGACGCGAGCGGCATGGTCGTGATGCCGGGCGGGGTGGACATCCACTCGCACATCGCCGGTCCGGCGGTCAACGCGGCGCGCAAGCTCGCCCCGGAGGAGCACCGCGCCGACGTGATCGATCGCACCGCGCTCACGCGCGTCGGGCACGGGCGGGACGGTGCCCTCGACCTTCGCCACGGGTTACCGCTATGCGCTGCTCGGCTACACGACCGTCGTCGACGCCGCCACGCCGCCGCTCGCCGCGCGCCACACGCTCGCGGAGCTGCGCGACACGCCGATCGTCGACGCGGCCTTCCTCGTGCTGATGGGCAACAACCTGCCGCTGTTCAAGCTCATCCGCGAGGAAGGTCCCGTCACCGACGCCGTGGCCTGGTTGCTGCAGGCGACCGGCGGCTACGGCGTGAAGCTCGTCAACCCGGGCGGCGTCGAGATGTGGAAGCACGGCAACGCAAACGTCACGGCCCTGGACGACGAGGTCGAGGGGCTGGGCGTCACGCCGCGCCGCGTGCTGGAGGCGATCGCCGGCTCTGTCGACGAGCTCGGTCTCCCGCACCCCGTCCACGTTCACTGCAACAACCTCGGCGTGGCGGGGAACTGGCGCACCACGCTCGACACGCTCGACACCCTGCAGGGCCGGCGGGCGCACCTCGCTCACCTGCAGTTCCACGCGTACGGCGGGAACGCCGGGCAAGCGGCCCCGCTCGCGCGCGCCGGAGCTGGCCGAGCACCTCGCCGCGCACCCCGAGCACAGCGCTGACATCGGCCAGGTGATGTTCGGGCCGGCGACGACGATGACCGCCGACGCGCCCGTGTCCGCGGTGCTGCGAGACATCACCGGCGGCAAGTGGGTGAACGCCGACCTCGAGGCCGAGACCGGCTGCGGCATCGTGCCCTTTGCCTACCGCGAGCGCGACTACGTTCACGCGCTGCAGTGGGGCATCGGCCTGGAGCTGTTCCTGCTCAGCCGCGACCCCTGGCGGGTCGTGCTCTCGACCGACCACCCCAACGGTGGCTCGTTCCTGAGCTACCCGCGGCTGATCCGCCTGCTGATGGACCGCGAGTTCCGAAACGAGCAGATCGGGCGCGTCAACCAAAAGGCGATCGGGCGCACCGTCCTGCGCGACGACCTCGAGCGCGAGTACACGCTCGGCGAGATCGCGATCATCACCCGTGCCGGGCCCGCCCGGCTGCTCGGGCTGGCTGACAAGGGCCATCTCGGGGTAGGCGCCGACGCCGACGTGACGATCTACCGCGAGCGGGAGGACGTCGAGGAGATGTTCGCCACGCCGCGCTACGTCATCAAGAGCGGACGCGTGATCGTCGAAGAGGGCGAGCTGCGTGAGACGCCGGCCGGCGAGCTTCTGCGCGTCGCGGCGGATCACGACGAGTCGATCGAGCGCACCCTCCGACCGCTGTTCGACGAGCTCTACAGCGTGCAGTTCGCGAACTACCCGGTCCGCGAGCCGTGGCTGCTGGAGCCCGCCCGCCGGATCGCCGCCCGGCGCAACGGGAACGGGCGATGAGGCTGAACGGCACCGAGGTCGTCGACACCTTCGCCGAGGCGTTCCCGATGTGGGGAGCGCGGATCGTGGTCACGGCGGAGAGCCCCGCCTGGGCACACGAGGCCGCCCGCTCGCTGACCGGCTTCGCCACGTCGGTGATCGGCTGCAAGTGCGAGGCCGGCCTCGAGCGCGAGCTCGATCCCGCCGAGACTCCCGACGGACGGCCCGGAGCGAGCGCGCTGCTGTTCGCCAACGACCGTGAGGGGCTGGCAAAGCGGCTGGTGGAGCGCGTCGGCCAGAGCGTCCTCACCTGTCCCACGACGGCCTGCTTCAACGGGCTGGACGCCGACGAGACGGTCGACGTCGGCGGACAGCTGCGCTTCTTCGGCGACGGCTACCAGGCCAGCAAGGTGCTCGACGGGCGCCGCTACTGGCGGGTGCCGGTGATGGAGGGCGAGTTCCTGGTGGAGGAGCGCTTCGCCGTCGCCGAGGGAGTGGCCGGCGGCAACATCATCATCCTCGGCCGCGACGCCGCCGAGGCCCTGCACGCGGCCGAGGAGGCGGCGGCGGCGATGCGCGCGGTCCGCGACGTGATCATGCCCTTCCCGGGTGGCATCGCCCGCAGCGGCAGCAAGGTGGGCTCGCGCTACAGCGGCCTGATCGCCTCGACCAACGACGCGCTTGTGCCCGACGCTCCGCGCGCAGGTCCCGCATACCGATGTGCCGCCGGACATCGGATCGGTGTTCGAGATCGTCATCGACGGCCTGACGCTCGAGGCCGTTCGCGAAGCGATGGCGCGGGGCCTCGAGGCCGCCGCCGGGGCGGGGGCAGCCAGGGTGACGGCCGGCAACTACGGGGGCAACCTGGGACCGCACCACATCGAGCTGCGCGGGCTCGTGCCCGGCTTGAGGGACTGATGCCGCTTACGCTCAGCCTCCGCGAGCAGCCGACGGTGCCGCTCGAGGCCGAGGGCCTCAGCCCCGACCGCCTCGCTGGTCTTCGGCGCACTGAGGTCGAGGCGCTCACGGTCTGGCATGGCAACCGGCGGGCGCGGCTAGCCGACTTCTTCGCCGTCTCGGGCGACGGCGACCAGGAAGTGCGGGTTGAGGGGGATCTCAGGCGCGTCAAGTTCGTCGGGGCGGGCATGACGGCCGGCCGGCTGACCGTCGCGGGTGATGCGGGGATGCACACCGGCGCGGAGATGCGCGGAGGCGAGCTGGTGGTGGAAGGCGATGTGGGGGATTTCGCGGGCACGGGCATGCGCGGCGGCCGACTCGTAGTGCGGGGCTCCGCCGGGCACCAGCTCGGCGGTGCCCTGCCGGGCGAGCGAGCAGGGATGCGCGGCGGCGAGATCCTCGTCCGGGGCGACGCCGGCGACCAGGTTGGCGCCGGCCTGCGGCGCGGGCTGATCGCGGTCGCGGGGCGCGTGGGAGACGCCGCGGGGCTGCGCATGCTGGCGGGCACGGTCGTGGCTCTCGGCAGGGTCGGCGCGGCGCCGGGAGCGGGCATGCGGCGGGGCACCATCGTGGCCATGTCGGAGGTGACGCTGCTGCCCACCTTCGCCTTCGCGTGCTCGTACCGCCCGCCCTTCCTGCGCATCTACCTGCGCCATCTGCGTGGGCTGGGCCTGCCGCTGGCGGACGAGCAGGTCGAGGGTCGCTACGCGCGCTGGAGCGGCGACGGCCTCGAGCTCCGGCGCGGCGAGATCCTGATTCTCGAAGCGGGCCGCTGAGGCCGACCGGTCATCGCTGGGCGGCCGTAAGGTCGCGACCAGCCTCGAGTGCGCCGCCGACGGTGGAGAGCACGGCGCGCGCCTTCAGCAGCATCTCCTCGAGCTCCGCCTCGGGGTCGGACGCCGCCACGATCGCGCCGCCGGCGCCAACCCTGAGGCCATTCGGGGACGCCACCAGCGTGCGTATGACGACGTTGAGGTCGGCGGTGCCGTTGACGGCGAAGAATCCCAGGGCGCCGGAGTACACGCCGCGCGGACGACCCTCGATGCGGTCGATGATCTCGAGCGTGCGGAGCTTCGGCGCACCCGTCATCGATCCCGGTGGGAACGCGGCGCGCACACAGTCGATCGCGTCGCAGCCCTCGCGCAGGCGGCTGCGCACGACGGTCACCATTTGGTGCACGGTGGCATACGGCTCCACGACCATCAGCGCCGGGACCTCGACAGTGCCCAGCTCTGAGACCCGGCCGAGGTCGTTGCGCACGAGGTCCGCGATCATCAGGTTCTCCGCCCGGGTCTTCCTGTCGCGGCGCAGCTCCGCTCCCCGGCAGGCATCCTCGAACGGCTCCGCCACCCGCGCCGCCGTTCCCTTCATCGGGCGCGACTCGACGACGCCGTCCCTGTCCACCCGGAGGAAGCGCTCGGGCGAGGAGCTCAGCACCGACTGCTCGCCGAGCCGCAGCAGCGCAGCGAAGGGCGCCGGGTTCCGCGCCCTCAGTGCACGGTAGGCAGGCAGCGGATCGAGGCTCCCGTCGCTGTGGAGCTCGGTTGTCAAGCAGACCTCGTAGGTCTCGCCCTCGACGATCTCGCGCAAGCAGGCCTCGATGTTGGCCAGGTACGCCTCCGGTGGATCGTGCAGCTCGAAGCGCAGCGTGCCGGGCGGGGCCGGGGGCGGCGGCAGCGGCGGCGGCTCGCACGCGATCTCGCCCAACCGCTCGCCGGTCGAGGCAAGCCAGGCGTGCGCAGCTTCCGCGCCCGAGGGGTCGGCGAGCGCGAGCAGGTAGACGTGGCGCTCGGCGTGGTCGAAGGCGATCAGCCGGTCGCAAAGTACGAGCGCCGCGTCCGGGAGCGGCGAGGAATGCACCGCTGTGGCGCCGCACTCGGCCTTGAGCTCGAAACCGAGGTAGCCGGCGAAGCCGCAGGTGAAGTCGAAGGGCAGCTCGGGGGCATCGGTGCGCAGGCGGGCGAGGCGGTCCCGGCAGTAGTCGAGCACGCTCTCGCTCCGGAGCTCCCGCCCGGAGCCACGCTCGACGACGAGCGTGTGCGTATCGACGTCGTAGCGCACGACCTCGCCGAGCGGCCCGTCGGGGGCGCCCACGAACGTGAACCGCCCCATGCCCGGGCCCTCGGTCGCGCTGTCGAGCCAGACCACATGGTCGTGGTCGCCGTAGAGCCCCCCGAACACCGCCTCGGGCTCACACCAGGTCTCGAGCCGGCGATGGTGGATCAACGCGCCCACCCGCTCGGCGCGCGCGGCCCGCCGCGCCGCGGGCCGGTGGCGGGCGCGACGGCGCGCCGCCGGAGCGCTCCGCACACGGGTCAGGTCGCGGAAGTTCTCGATGAGGCGGCGGCCGTGCCGAGTGCTCACCGACTCGGGATGGAACTGCACGCCGAAGAGAGGCCGTGCGCGGTGCTCCAGACCCATGACCACCCCGTCGGGCGTCCAGGCGCTGACCCGCAGCTCGGCGGGCACGGCACCGACCACCAGCGAGTGGTAGCGCACCGCGAGGAAGTCCTGCGGGAGCCCGGCGAGGAGCGCGCTCTCGTCGTGCTGGATCGGGCTCAGCCGCCCGTGCATCACCTCCGGCGCGTGGACCACCGTTCCACCGCCAACATGGGCGAGCGCCTGGTGACCCAGGCACACGCCGAGCACCGGCACCTCGGCGTGACGGAGGGCGTCGAGGGAGACCCCGGCGTCCCGGGCACGCTCGGGCCGGCCCGGGCCCGGCGAGATCACGACGTTGTCCGCGCCCAGGGCGGCGAGCTCCTCCCACGGAAGCTCGTCGTTGCGAACCACCACGGGCTCGTCGCCGTTGACCTCGCCCAGCAGGTGGAAGAGGTTGAATGTGTAGGAGTCGTAGTTGTCGATCAGCAGCGTGCGCAACCCGGCCCATATTGTCGCGCCCGCGAGGCGCCAGTGAGCAGACGCCGGTTGCGCGTCGCGGTCGTGGGTTCGACCGGCGGCTGGCACGCCCGCCGCCTGGAGCGGGCGCTCACGGCGCGCGGCCACGAATGCGCCTTCGCGCCGGTGACCCGGATGGTGGGCCGCGTCGAGAGCGAGGTCGGCGTGCGCTCGCGCGAGGTCGCGCTCCACGACTGCGACATCGTGCTCGTGCGCGGCATCCCGCGCGGCTCGCTCGAGCAGGTCGTCTTCCGGGTGGACGTGCTGCACGCGCTGGCGGCCGCCGGGGTGCGGTCGGTCAACAGCGCGTACGCGATCGAGCGGACCGTCGACAAGTTCCTCGCCTCGACCCTGCTGGCGCGCGCCGGGCTGCCCACCCCTCGCACGATCGCCTGCGAGCGGCCCGCCGACGCCCTGGAGGCCTTTGCCGAGCTCGGCGGTGACGTGATCATCAAGCCGCTATTCGGGTCGATGGGGTTCGGCATGGTGCGCGTGGACGATCGCGACGTCGCGCAGCGGGTGTTCAGCGCGCTGGAGCTCGAGCGGGCCGTGTACTACCTGCAGGAGACGCTGCCGCACGCTGGTCGTGACGTGCGAGCGCTGGTCGTCGGCGAGCGGGTGGTGGCGGCGATCGAGCGGAGTGGCGACGGCTGGCGCACGAACCTCGCGCGCGGTGGGCGCGCGCGGCCGATACAGCTCGACGCCGAGCAGGAGCGCCTGTGCGTGCCGGCCGCGGCCGCGCTGGGCGCCGACTACGCCGGCGTGGATCTGGTGCGCGCTCCCGACGGGCGCGACTACGTGCTCGAGGTCAACGGCATCCCCGGCTGGCAGGGCGTCGAGCGGGCGACGGGCGTCGACGTTGCGGCAGCACTCGCAGAGCACCTCGAGACGGTCGTCGGCTGAGCGCGTCTAGCTCCTCGGGTCCGATCGCGCGGCCGTGGAGAGCTGTGGCCACGAGCGCGCCCGCCGCGCCTACCTCGGCGAGAGCGCGCAGGTCGGCCACGTCGCGCACGCCGCCGCCTGCCAGCAGCTCGAGGTCGGGAAAGCGCACACGCAGCTCGCCCACCAGCTCGACCTGCGGACCCTCCCTCGACCCGACGCGCGCGAGATCGAGCACGATCACCTCACGCACGCCGGAGCGCTCGAGGCGCGCCAGCGCCTCGGCGGGACCGAGCTCCGCCAGCTCCACGTCCGCCGACAGCAGGCGGCCGTGGCGGAGATCGAGGCTCAGCACGAGCGGGAGGTCCACCAGCCGTTCGAGCGCCGCCTCGTCCGCGAGCGTCTCGGTGCCGATCACCACGCGTGCAGCGCCGAGGTCGAGCAGAGACCGGGCCGCGGCGAGGTCGGTCACACCGGCGTCCACCATGACCCGTGTTTCCTGCGCCAGGGCAGCGAGCGCTTCGCGGTGGAGCGGTCCACCCCCGATCGCATCGAGATCGGCGACGTAGAGCTCATCGAGGCCCAGCTCATCGCGGAAGGCGCGGGCGACGTGGAGGGGCTCGGACCCGGCAACGAGCCCGCTGCGCAGAGGGCGGTAGCGTTCGCGCTGGCCGCGCACCGCGTGCACGGCGACTCCGCTCTTGAGATCGATGACCGGGATCACTCGCATGGCCGGGAAGGGTCGCGCATGGGCGGCGTGATCGGCCTCGACGTGGGCGGGGCCAACACGAAGGCCGTGTGGTTGGGCGGGCGAGAGCGCCGTGCCGTGTCGCGGCCGTTCGAGGTCTGGCGTGACCGGGACGCGCTCGCGGCCGTGATTCGCGAGGTCGTCGCCGGCGTGGCTCCGGAGCCGGCGGAGGCGGTGGCACTGACGACGACCGCGGAGCTCTCGGACGCGTTTCGCACCAAGCGCGAGGGCGTGGAGTTCGTGCTCGACGCCACGGAGGAGGCATTGGACGGCACGGAGCTGTTCGCCTTCACGATGGCGGGGGAGGTCGTCCCGTTCGCCGAGGCACGTGCGCGCGCACCCGACGTCGCGGCCGCCAACTGGCTGGCGAGCGCGCTCGCGGTGGCCGCGGTGTACCAAGAGGCCCTGATCGTCGATGTCGGCAGCACGACCGTCGACGTGGTTCCGATCGCCGCCGGCCGGGTGGTCGCCGCCGGGCGTACCGACCTCGACCGGCTGCTGGCCGGCGAGCTCGTCTACACCGGCTCGCTACGCACCAACCTCGCGGCGATCGCCCCGCGGGTGCCCGTGCGCGGAGGCTCGTGCCCGGTCGCTTCGGAGCTGTTCGCGATCAGCGCCGACGCGCACCTGATCCTCGGCCACCTCGCGCCGGCCGAGTACACGTGCGCAACGCCGGACGGGCGGCCCGCGACACTCGAGTTCGCCCGTGAGCGCGTCGCGCGGCTGGTGTGCGCCGACGCGGAGCAGCTCGCGGTGGGGGAGATCGATGCGATCGCGGCGTTCCTGCATTCGGAGCAGGTGAACCAGATCGAGGCCGCGGTCCAGCGGGTGAGCGCGCGCCTCGAGGACGATCCCCCCGTGGTCCCGCTCGGCACGGGGGCCTTCCTGGCCCGGGAGGTCGCCGACCGCTTGGGGCGCGCGGTCGTCGAGCTGTCCTGGAGCGCGGCCGAGCGCGACGCGGCGCCCGCCGCCGCGCTCGCCGAGCTGGTGGCCGGCCGGCCGCGTCCGCGGTGCTGACCGTCGTCAAGGTCGGCGGCGGGCTGGCGCGCGAGGCAGGCGCCGGCGCGCTACGGCGGCTGTGCCGCACGATCGGCGAGGCGGGTGCCAACCACCCGCTGCTCGTGGTGCCGGGCGGTGGTGCATTCGCGGACGCCGTGCGCGAGCACGACAGGCGCTACGACCTGCGGCCGGTGACGTCGCACCGGATGGCGATCCTCGCCATGGACCAGTTCGGCTGGCTCCTGTCCGACCTGATCCCGGGCGGCGTCCCCTGCACGGACCTCGCGGCCGTCCGCTCGACCACCGACGCCGGCCACATCCCGGTCCTGCTGCCGGCCGCCCTGCTCGCCTCGGACCCGCTCCCCGCCTCGTGGGAGGTGACCTCCGACTCGATCGCCGCCTGGGTGGCCGGTGACGGGCACGCTGCGCGCCTGGTGCTTCTCAAGCCGGTCGACGGCCTCTACCGCGACTGGCCACCGGACGGCCGGCCGATCGCCCGCCTGAGCGTGGACGAGCTCGGCGAGCTGCGTAGCGGCTGGGCAAGCCGCGGGCGTCGACGAGCACCTGCCTGAGGCGCTCCTGGCCGCCGGCGTCGAGGCGTGGGTGGTCGACGGCCGCGAGCCGGCTCGGCTCACGAGGCTGCTCGAACAAGGCAGCACCGAGGGGACGCTCCTGACGCCGCGGACGGCGACGCCTTAGGGTTCGGCGCTCCGCCGCCGGGGTGCAGCTCGGCATCATCCACCGGGTGTCCGTTGCCGTAACCGCTCGGCGCGTCCTGCTCGCGCTCGCGACGAGCGCGGGATGGGAGCGCGCGGTGCGCGCCCTCCCCGGTGGAGAGCGGGGCGCCTACTCGCTGGCCCGGAGCTACGTCGCCGGTACGCGGTCGGAGGATGCGCTTGCCTGCGCGGATCGGCTCGCCGCGGCAGGCCTCGCGAGCTCGATCGACTTCTTCGGTGAGAACGTCTCGGATCCGATGGAGGCAGACCGTGTCACGGACCACTACGTCGCCCTCGCGGAAATGCTCGAGCGGGCTAGCGGGAACACGTTCCTGTCGATCGATCTCTCGCACATCGGGCTCGACCAGGCCGGGGAGGCCGTGCGGCGGCGCCTCGAGCGGATCGCCGCTGCGCTCCCAGCGGGCCGACGCATCCAAGTGGGCGCGGAGCAGGAGCGCCGCGCCGACCGTATCTTGGGGGCTGTCTCAGCTGTGGCCCGCGAGGGCGGCGCGGTGTCGGCAACGATCCAGGTGAACCTAAAGCGCAGCCGCGCGGATGCCCACGCGCTTGCGGAGGGCGGGGTGCCGATCCGACTCGTCAAGGGCGCCTACCTGGAGGACCCGCAGGTCGCGCGGCCCTGGGGTGAACCGACCGACCTGGCCTTCGTAGAGCTCGCCCACGAGCTGCATGCAAATGGCGCAGAGGTCGCGATCGCCACCCACGACGCCATCCTGCGCGAGGCACTCTTGCGTGCCCTGCCGGGCATCGGCGTCGAAATGCTGCTCGGCGTGCGCAGCGCGAACGCCAGGGCCGTCGCCAGCCGCGGACTGCCCGTCAGGATCTACGTGCCCTACGGGGACGGCTGGTTCCGCTACGCGATGCGCCGCTGGGCGGAGTCGGTGGGCCGATAGAGCCCGGGAGACGCCCGGCCTTATCGAGGCTCAGCTCTCGCACTCCTCGCGCAGCCGCCCGATTCGCTCTGCGTCGAGGGGCGCGGTGCGCCGGCCGTCGCGGCAGGCCGCCGCGCGCACGCCGACAATGTCGGCGCCGGTCGCTCGCACCAGGCTCAGGTCCTCAACCCGCAGGGCTCCGGCGAGTGCCATCTCGAGGCCCGCGGCGTGCCCCTCGCCGACCAGCGCCTCGAGCGCCTGCGGGGTGAGCCATTCGAACAGCCCGCGGCCGTCCTTGACCGCCGTGTCGAGCAGGCAGCCCCCGACGCCCGCGCGGCGAGCGGCCTCGACGACCTCGCCGGGCGGCAGAGGCCGGCCCGATACGCGCTCGGCGTCCGCGTACGCGGCGGCGACGACGGCCGCGCCGCGGTCGACGGCTTCGCGAACCGCGAGCAGAACCGCCACGGCCTCATCCGTGCCGGACGTGCCCCATAGCCCCACCTTCACGTACGCGGCGCCCGAGCGTGCGGCGCCCAGCGCGGCCAGCGCGGCGGTACCGGGGAGCCCCGGCAGGTCGCCGATGGCGGCGCTCACCGGGCGCTCCGGCGGCACGACCTCCCGGACTCGCCCGATCACACCGGGGCGGGGGGCGCCGAGCGAGCCCTCGGCCGGGTTCTTGACGTCGACGATGTCCACCCCCGCCTCCACCGCGATGCGCGCCTCGTCGGCGTCGGTGACGCTCACCAGCAACCTCATCCCGCCTCCACACGCGCCCCACGATTGTCGAAGCTCACGACCTCGACGCGCGCGCCACCGCCCGCCTCGGTCTCCATCCGGCGAGCCAGCTCGCGGCCCGCGTGCTCGTCTTCGACGATGCCGTAGACGGCGGGTCCCCACGAGCTCTGCCCCGCGCCCGCCGCCCCCAGGCGAAGCAGCGCGTCGACCAGGTCTCCCGCACGCGGGTGGAAGACACCTCCCTGAACCGAGGCGAACGACTCGCCAACGAGTCGCTGGACACGTGTGAGCGCGTCGCCGAACTCGGCGAGGTCGTCCTCAGCAAGCCCGGGAAGCAGCGAGGTCAGTACCAGCTGGGCGATCAGTGCGGCACGGTCCGGGTCCGGGCGCAGCTCCCCGAACGCCTCCTCCTCCGCGCGGCCCGACAGTCCCGGCTCACCGTGGGGGATCACGAGCACGCAGCGCCATTCGTCGGGCATCGCGTAGCGGGCCAGCAACGGCGCAGGCCGCTCCACGCCGGGGGGCCTGCCGCCCTCCACGACCAGTCCGCCGAGTGCGAATGTCCACAGGCCGACGGCAGAGCGCGCGCCGCGCCCGGCTGCGCGAGCGATCGTCGCCGGCTCGGGCGCCTGCCCCGCGAGTGCGGCCCCGGCCGCCGTCACGGCGAGCGCGAGCTTGGTCCCCGAGCCGAGGCCGACATGCGGCGGGATCGCCTCGACCACACGGACGCGTACGCCGCCCGGAAGCCCGAGGCTCTCCCGGGAGCGACGGGCGACGGCGAGCGCCCGCTCGGCATCCGGGCCCTCGGCGGTGACGTCGTCGCTCGGGCTCGCCTCGACGACCGCCGCTGGACGGCTGAGGGCCACGCCCAGACCGCCGAAACGCCGAGCGCCGCCGCCGGCGGCGTCGAGCATCCCCATGTGCAGGCGCGCGGGCGCCTCGACGCGGACTGACCTCATCCGTCGCCCACCGCGGCGCGCACGTGTCGCCGCACGAGCTCCATCGCCTCCCGCTCCCGCGGCCCTGCCGTCTTGTCGACGAGCACCTGCAGGCGCACCAGCTCCGCCCGGATCTCCGCGGCGGGCAGCCAGCGTGCGCGCGAGGCGATGATGGATGCCTCGAGTACCGCGTGGCAGGCGCGGCTGAAGCCGATGAACTCACGGCCCGTGCCACGGTCCACGACACGCGTGATCACACGGGCGCGCGGCCCGCCGGCGTCGATCGCCTCGACCGAGACCTCGCGCCACGAGCAGGCATCCGCCAGCACGGCGCCGGCGACGGCAGCCGGGGGTCGCGTGGGCGGCTGCGGGTCGCCGAGAGCGGCCTGCGTGAAGAGCAGGATGTCGTCGGTGATGTTGACCACGGCCGCTCCCGTTGCCTCCAGGTTGCGCAGGGTGCGCGTGGAGAGGAAGGGCTTGATGACGATCACGTCGTCTCCCCACTCCACTCCCATCGCGGCGCAGTTCACCGTCCCGTCCGGGTTGATCGTCGTGGTGACGGTCTCGATGATCGCGGCCCCGGACAGGCGGTCGCTCATCCCCGGAAGGAATGCTCGAGGACGCCGATGTCAACGCCCCCGGCATGAAAGCTACGACCGCTCGCCACGCTCACCAGGCGCACCTCGGCCGGGCTGAAGAGCAGCGGGTCGATCTTGTAGAAGTCCCAGTCCGCCGACTCGAGCACGTGTCCGAACGGCTCGCCGTAGTCGTCCGAGGCCGAGGACGGGAGGCGCGGCACGATCGCCTCGAGCTCCTCGTCGGGCGCGTCGACGGTGAGCTCAACCTGGCCGCCGTACAGCACGGCGTCGTTCGTGCGACCGATCGCCTCGGGGTCCTTTCGGGCCACCGGCGGCAGTGGGCAGCTCCCGAAGCCACTCACCACGCGCCCGACGTCGAACTCGAGCTCGTGCAGCTTGTGGAGCGCGGTCTCGACCACGCGCGCGGCGACCTGCACGCTGCCCGCCAGGCTCGCCGTGGGAGCGAATAGCAGGGTCAGGTCCGCGGCGGCCACGCCGGCCTTCTCGGCCACGAAGTCGGCGACCTCCTCCGGCGGAGCGTCGCGCGTCTCGAGACACAGCACCGCGTGGCGCGCGCGCTCGTCGACCTCGAGGTCGTCGTAGAGGGCCTCGGCCCGGATCAGCGCTCGGCCCGGCCCGCTGGCCATCGCGAAGTAGCCCTCGGGGTCGAGGCGCCAGCCCGCGTACTGCGATGCGAGGCACGCCAGCGCCGGCCGATCGGTGACGACCGTGACTCCGGGAAGCCAGCGGCGCTCGAGAACGAGTGGTGCGAACCAAACCGCGCCCAGGCCGGCCATGCAGATCTCCGCGAAGCGCCGTCCGGCCTCGAGGCCGCCGGGGACCGCGCTGCCGCAGTCGACCACCCGCGTGCCGTTCGGCAACCTGGTCACCGTCACACGTAGGGCTTCGGCGTCGGCGGCGAGGCGGTCGGCGAGCTCTTGAGCGCGATCGTTGAGCGAGAGCGTCACGACGGCGGAGCATAGGCGCGTCAGGCAAGCGCACGGAGCCCGGAGCGCTCGCCGAGCTCGACGCGCAGCGCGCCCGCCCGCGCCTCGAGGTCGTCGAGAACGGCTTCCGGGGAGCCCTTCACCGAGACGAGCGTGCAGACCGGATGGCCGGCGGCGATCCGCTCATCCGGATATGGCACGTCGCGGATGCCGCGCGCCGGCCAGCCGCGTGTGTCGCCGACGCGCACGTCGCGGGTGGCGAACACAACCGCCTTGCCCGCCGCCCGGCGTGGACCGGAAGCTCTTGAGGGTGGGCGCCCGGCGCAACCGTCCAGGTGAGCGGAGAAGACGTCCACGTCGTGCGCCGCCTCGATGCATTCGAGCGACGCGGTCGGACGTGGGTTGACCTCGACGACCCACGCGCGCTCGCCGTCCCACACGAGGTCCACGCCGAACAGCCCGCGCAGTTCAAATGCCGACGCCAGATGTGTACACACCGCCCGCGCCGCTACGGCCAGGGCACGTTGCCGCATCTTCTCGAGCCGCGGCGGCACGACATTTCCGCACCAGGCGTATCCGCGCGCACCGAACCCGCGGTGCCCGATCAGCTGCTCGCTGACGCCGAGCAGGACGGCCGAGTGCCCGTCGCCGACTGCCGCGGCCGAGCACGCGAGGCCCGAGATGCGCTCCTGCACCATCACCTCGCCGTCGAGGGTCCCGCCGCGCCACTCGCGAACGCCGCGTCCGCCGCCGCCGCGCACCGGCTTGCGCAGCCAGCGACGGGAGCGCTCAGCTCGTCGGGGTGCGTCGGCGGCGCCGAACGTCGCCGGGTAGGCGAGGCCGGCCGCGCGCAGCGAGCCGGCCAACTTCGCCGGGTCGCGCACCCGCTCGACCGTCTCGCGCGTGCACCCGAGCAGCGTCCGGCCGGATGCCAGCCGGGCGACGAGGACAGGCTGGTTCTCGAGTCCCGCCCCATAGATCACGCTCGGCGCCGCGATCTTCTCCGCCGCGTCCACCAGCGCCGCCATCCCGCCGCGACCGCCGAGGTCGCGCAGCACGGAAACGCTCGGGCAAAGCTGCTGCAGGTCGAGATCGCCGAAGCGGTCGAGTGCCACGATGTCGTGGCCCGCCCTCACTCCCAGCTCGGCCAGCATCCGTGCGCTGACGGACACCACGAGGATCGGCTCGCCCGGGCTCAGAGCACGCCCTCCAGCAGCGCCACGAACAGCACGGCGGTGACGAGATCGGCCGTAGTCCCCGGGTTGAGCGCGTTGCCCTTCTGACGCAGTGAGGCATCGAATTCGGCCAGCGCCGTTCTGCCTCGCGCAGTGCGCACACCGCCGGCGCTCACCACCTGGCGAGCGCCGGCCGTCACGCGAGTGGCCGCCTCGCTGCCGCGCTTGCGCGCGATCAGCGTGTCCGGCACGTCGGCAAGGAGGCGCAGGGCCACCTCGACGCCGGCGTCGCGCGCGCCCAGCCCGTCGCCCAGCGCGTCGGCGAGGGCCGGCAGCCCGATCTCGAAGGTCACCGCATGATCGGTGACGTACTCGCTTGCGATCGTGTCGCGCTGCGCCGCCGTCGCCATGGCCTCGCGAAGGGTCACGCGAGGCTCGTCGCGCACGTCATGCTCGACCGGCTGGTCGAGTCCGCCCGCACCCGCCAGGCGGATCGCCGCGTAGGCGTCGCGGGCGTCGTCGACGGTCAGCTCGCGCAGCACTTCGCCGAGGCGCTCCCGCAGCGGTCCACTCCTGAGCGCCGCGCGCGCAAGCGGCGCGAGCAGCAGCGCGATGCCGAGGTTGGTATTGGCCCCCGCTGCGTCGCGCGAGGCACGCACGGCGGCTAGGACCGTCTCGCCGACTGAGCGCTGGCCCGCTCGCCCGAGCTCGGCGCCGAGCGCGATCCCGCTGCGCAGCATGTCCTCGTAGGAGGTGTCTTCGAAGTCGTGGCTCGGCGTGACGTTGCCGGGCTTCTCAGCGCTTGCCTCGAGCACGCATGCAAGTTGGGCTGCGCGGGCGACGTCGGTGCGCGTCGTTCCCTTGACCCTTGCCTCCGGCATGCGTATAGCTTGGCTGGTTGGCTCAGACCGGGGATATGGCGCAGCCGGGCGCGTGCCGGCTCGACGGCGTGCGAGCCGTGGTCACGGGCGCGAGCAGCGGCATCGGCGCCGCGATCGCCGAGGCGTTCGGCGCGGCAGGCGCAACCGTCCTCGTGACGCACCGCGACAGCGAAGCGGAGGCGTCGGCGGTCGCCGAGCGGATCGGCGGCGCCCTGGTGAGCCAGGCCGACCTGCGTACCCGCGGCGGCTGCGAGACGCTGGTGGCGCAGGCCCGGGAACGGCTCGGCAGGCTCGACGTGTGGGTGAACAACGCAGGCGCGGATGTGCTCACGGGCGAGGAGGCGTCCTGGGACTGGGAGCGCAAGCTCGACCTCCTGCTCGCGGTCGACCTCAAGGGGACGGTGGCGTGCTCGTACGCCGCCGGCGCCATCATGGGCGAGCAGCCAGGCGGCGGGACGATCCTGAACATGAGCTGGGACCACGTGACCGCCGGAATGGCGGGCGACAACCCGGAGCTGTTCAGCGCGGTGAAGGGCGGGGTCCTCGCCTTCAGCAAGAGCCTCGCGCGCAGCCTGGCGCCTCGCGTCCGTGTCAACGTGCTGTGCCCCGGATGGATCGAGACGGCGTTCGCGCATGAGGTCGACCGCGACTTCCACGACTCGGTCGCGGAGTCCACGCCGCTCGCACGCTGGGGCCGTCCCGAGGACGTCGCCGCTGCGGCGCTCTGGCTTGCGTCACCAGAGGCCGCGTTCGTCACCGGCCAGGCCGTCAACATCAACGGTGGCGTTGTGATGTAGTGCCATCGAAGGAGGCGATTGCAGTGGAGACGACCGCAAAGCTCAAGCCGTACACCGACGACGAGGTCGAGGCCAAGATCCAGGAGCACGGCCTCGACGGCTGGTACCTCGACGGCGACTGGCTGCGGCGCAAGTACAACACCGACGGCTGGCCGACGACGCTCATGCTCGTCAACACGATCGGCTACCTGTCCGAGGCGGCCTACCATCACCCCGACCTGGCGGTGACCTGGGGCAAGGTGTGGGTGAAGCTGCAGACGCATTCGAGCGGCGGCATCACCGACAAGGACTTCGCGCTGGCCCGCCAGATCGAGGACCACGTTCTGTGGCGGCCGGAGCCCGACAGCGCGCTCGAGGGGACGCCCAACAAGTTCGTCCGTAGCAAGTAGAACGCCGCATCCGGGCACGCCCGTGGCCGAGCGGCTCCTGTTCGTGACCGGCAAGCTCGCCGCGCCGGCGCTCCGCGACACGCTCGACCGCACCGAGCTGCCGTTCGAGTACGAGATCGCGGTCATGAAGATCACCGTGGCCGCGTTGATGACGACCGACTGGATCGCGCGCTTCCTCGAGCCCCACGAGGCGACGACGAAGATCATGATCCCCGGCCTCTGCGAGGGAGACACCGGTGTGCTGGCGGAGCGCTTCGGGATTCCGACCGAGAAGGGGCCGGCCGACCTCAAGCGCTTGCCGAGCTGGTTCGGGCAGGCCGACGCGCGCGCGAGCTACGGCCCGCGCGACATCCGCGTGTTCGCGGAGATCAACCACGTGCCGACGCTGAGCCGCGACCGCGATCCTCGAGCTCGCGGGCCACTACCGGGACTCCGGCGCCGACGTCATCGACCTGGGCCTGTCGCTCGGGCGGCGCTGGCTCGACGAGGGTCCCGCGGTGATCGCCGAGCTGCGCGAACGCGGCTTCGTCCTGAGCATCGACACGATGGACCCTGACGAGATCCTGATGGCGGACGAGGCGGGCGTCGACTACGTGCTCAGCCTCAACGGGTCAAACCGTCACCTCGCCGAGCGCCTGCGCGCGACGCCCGTGCTGATCCCCGACACGCCCGAGGACCTCGACAGCCTCGAGGCGACCATCGCCCACCTCGAAGGGCTCGGCAAGGACTACCTCGTCGACCCGATCCTCGAGCCGATCGGAACCGGCTTCGCGGCCAGCCTCGGGCGCTACCTCGAGGTTCGCCGGCGCCATCCCGAGGCGGAGATGTTCATGGGGATCGGCAACCTCACCGAGCTGACCGAGGCCGACAGCACGGGGGTCACCGCGCTGCTGATCGGCTTCTGCCAGGAGCTCGGCATCCGCAACGTGCTCACCACCGAGGTCATCAACTGGGCGACCGGCGCCGTCCAGGAGGCGGTCCTCGCGGCGCAGCTGATGCACTTCGCGCAGGAGCAGGGCACGCCGCCGAAGCACGTCGACGGACGGCTGCTCACCGTCAAGGACGAGGACCTCCGCCCCTACGCGGAATCGGAGCTGCGCGAGTTGCACGCCCAGGTGACCGATCCGAACTTCCGCATCTTCGCCGACAGCGACTGGATCTACGTCTTCAACGCCGAGCTCTTCGTAAAGGGCACCGACTTCAACGAGATCTTCGATCAGCTCGGGGTCGACGAGGCGACGCACGCCTTCTACCTCGGCAAGGAGCTGATGAAGGCCACGATCGCGCGCGCGCTCGGCAAGAACTACCGCCAGGAGTCGTCCCTCGACTGGGGCTACATGAGCTTCGAGGAGCCGCGCCGCAAGCGCGTAAAGCTCACGGCGGACCGGCTGACGGCGCGGCGAAGAAAGTAGTAGCGTCCGGCCCGCCAAAAATCGACCCCAGAGGGAGGGCGCGTGGCGACTGCCGAAGAGCTTCTGAGCAAGCAGAATGGCGCAACGCTAGGTCGAGTACTCGGACGCGGAAGCGTCGGAGAGGCGGAGGAGGGATCCGACGGCACGATGAGTGCCACGGTGCGGATCCCGGAGGACGAGCTCGTGTACGAGCCCGGGGTCCTCGTCCTGCCACATGGGGGTGTGCTCGAGCTCACGCTCATCAACGACGACAAGAACACCCACTGCGCGGTTCTGCCGAGCAATGGCGACACCCAGTTCCTCTGGCTGGTCAACCATTCGAAGGGCACGGCCACGCTCGAGCTCGACGGACCGGGGTACTACTGGTACGGCTCCACGACCGGGAACGACGAGGGGCGCGGGCTGACCGGAGCGATCGTCGTTCAGGGGGACGTACCGGACGAGGCTCGCCTCGACCGCCCGCCCCAACCCCAACCGTAGACCGCTCGCCAGGCTCACCGCCGAAAGGAGTACTCGATGGCAACCGAGTACGTAGACGCAGGAAGTGCCATCCCCTACGCAACCCTGAGCACCTCGGTCGGCAAAGCGCCACCGGTCGCAAAGGGCGTTACCTACGACCGGATTCTCAACGCCCGTGATGAACCGCACAACTGGCTGACCTACTACGGCGCCTACAACGGGCAGCGCTACAGCCCGCTCGATCAGATCAACGCGAGCAACGTCGGGCAACTCACTCCGCAGTGGGTGTTCCAGGCCGGCAACACCGGCCTGCGCTCGGGCGCGACGACCTACGCGTGGGAGGCCTCGCCGATCATCGTGGATGGGGTCATGTACGTCTCCGGCTGGGATGGCCAGCTGTGGGCCCTCGACGCGACGAACGGGCAGGAGCTGTGGCGCTACAGGCACGCGTCCCCATTCGACGTGTCGCTGTGCTGCGGCAACGTCAACCGCGGCGTTGCCGTAGCCGAGGGCAAGGTCTTCATGACCACCCTGAACGCCCACATCATCGCGCTCGACGCCGAGACCGGCAAGAAGATCTGGGACAAGCCCTTCGGCGATGTGCGGGCCGGCGAGAGCGCCACCGTCGCTCCCCTGGTCGTGAAGGACATGGTCATCGTCGGGAGCTCCGGCGGCGAGTTCGGGGTGCGCGGCCACACCGACGCGTTCAATCGCGAGAGCGGGGAGCACGTCTGGCGGTGCTACATGATCCCGAAGCCCGGGGAGCCCGGGTCCGACACCTGGCCCGCGGACGGCGAGGCCTGGCAGCGGGGCGGCGCGAACTGCTGGATCACGCCCAGCTACGACCCGGACCTGAACCTCCTGTACTACGGGACGGGCAATCCGTGTCCCGACTTCGACGGAGGGGTCCGCGAAGGCGACAACCTGTTCACCGATTCCGGTGTCGCCGTGGACGCCGACACCGGCGAGATCAAGGCGCACTTCCAGTACACCCCGCACGACCTGTGGGACTACGACTCCGTCATGGAGCACCTCCTGTTCGACCTCGATGGGCAGAAGCTGGCCGCCCACTTCGACAAGAACGGGTTCCTCTACATCCTGGATCGCACGGACATGTCCGCGGTCCGGGTGGTGCCGTTCGTCGACCGCATCGACTGGGGCGAGGTCGACGAGAAGGGCAACGTGACGCCGAAGGTCTACCCCGACAAGGAGGGCGACCCGGTGCACTTCTGGCCGGGCCCGGCGGGCGCCAAGGAATGGACGCACGCGTGCTACAGCCCGGATACCGAGCTCCTGTACGTCCCGGTGCAGGACGTGGGCGCGACGGCCACGCGGCGGCGCAGGGAGTTCAAGGAGAGCATCCCGTACTGGGGCGCCGGGGTCGCCGTGGACGCCGACGACCAGACCGGGTACGTGAGCGCCTACGACCCGCGCACGGGCCAGGAGCGCTGGCGCTGGACCAGCCCGAAGGACCTGTGCATGTGCTCGTCGCTGCTGGCCACGGGCGGCGGCCTCGTGTTCGGGGGCGAGCCCAGCGGGGAGTTCAACGCGTGGAACGCCGAGAGCGGTGACCTGCTGTGGCAGTTCCAGTGCGGCAGTGGGCACCACTCGAGCCCGTCGACCTACAGCGTCGACGGACGCCAGTACATCGTCGCGCCGAGCGGCTGGGGCGGTTGGGCCGAGGGCTTCCTGCCCAAGATGCTCGGGTCGGGCCACGGCAGCGCGCTGTTCGCGTTCGCGCTACCGGAGTAGGAGCGTTGCAATCGCTAGCTCACCAATGAGGGTCTGGAGTTGAGAATGGGTTTCTTGCTTCTAGGTATCGACAGCTTCATCGCCTGCATGGCCATCGGGGCGATCGTCGACAAACGGTGGCGCCTGCCGCTCGCTGCGGCGTTCGGCGTCGCCGACGGAGCAGCGTTCCTGATCGGGGCGGGGCTCGGTTGGACGATCTCCGCGGGGGTGACCGAGGTCCTGGAGGTCGGCACACTCGCCGCCTTGGGCGCCTGGCTGGTTGTCGTCGCGGTTGGGATGCGGCCTATGGCAGATCTGTGGCCGCTGTGGGTCCTGCCGCTGGCGCTGACCATGGACAACCTCGCCTACGGCGTGGCCAGCGACTACTCGGGCTCGCTGGTCGGGCACGCTGTGGAGCAAGCCGCGTCGAGTGCGCTGCTCGCTCTCGTCGGGCTGTACGCGGCCAGTCTGCTGCCGCGTGTGGTCCCGGCGCTGGAGCGTCGGGTTGTCGCAGTCCGGTTCGCCGGAGCCGCTTTGCTCCTCGCGACAGGCGGGTTCCTATTGCTCGGTTGATCGTTCGCTAAGGTACGCCGACGTATACCCCAAACAGGAGGGGTTCTATGATTTGGAGTAAGCCGGAGATTCAGCTACGCAGACCTTGGTGTCGAGGCGACAAGCGGCCCGAGCCGTCCTCAGTGGACGAAGCCCGAGTTCGAGTTCGTCGACCTCTGCTGCGAGGTCACGCTCTACCTGTATCACGAGTAGTGCAGCGGTCTGGCGTGGCCTCAGGCGCCCTGCCTGAGGCTGCGTCCTGATCCGTGCGCGTCCGCGTTCTCGGCTCGGCCGCAGGCGGAGGGTTCCCGCAGTGGAACTGCCGCTGCGAGACCTGCGAGGCGGCGCGCGCTGGCGTACGGGCGCGACCTCGCACACAGTCGTCGCTCGCGATTCGTGGCCGCGAGGGGCCCTGGTTCCTCGTCAACGCCTCGCCCGACGCGCGCCAGCAGCTCGAGGCGCTCACGCCCGAGCAGGCCGGCGGCGTGCGGGCTGCACCGATCGCGGATGTCCTTCTGACCGACGCCGAGATCGATCACACGGCCGGGCTCCTGCTCCTGCGTGAATCGCAGGCGCCGGTGCGCGTGTTCGGCAGCCAAGGAGTCGAGCAGGCGCTGAGGGTCGGATATCCGGTGCTGGAGATCCTGGAGCGCTATTGCGGGGCCGAATGGCAGACGCTGGAACCAGGGCAGTCGAGGCCGCTCGAAGGGTCGAGCCTCACGGTCGAGCCATTCGAGACGGGCGGCGACGCGCCGCGCTACCTGGACGGGCGGGACGTGGAGCTTCAAGCGAGCGGATTCGTCTTCCGCGACAGCGCGAGTGGCGGCGTGGTGTCCTACGTTCCCGGGCTCGCCCGACTGGACGACGCCGTGCTCCGCCGGCTCACCGCAAGCGACGCTGTGCTCGTCGACGGAACGTTCTGGCGCGACGACGAGCTCGCCCGGCTCGGCATCTCGGAGCGCAGCGCGCGCAACATGGGACACCTGCCGCTCTCGGGCGCCGGCGGGACGCTCGAGGCGCTTGCGCGACTCGAGCGGCCGCGCAAGGTCCTCGTCCACATCAACAACACCAACCCGATCCTGCTCGACGACTCTCCCGAGCGGGAGGCCGTCGAACGCGCGGGCGTGGAAGTTGCCTACGATGGCCTCGAGATCGCGCTATGACCGAGACCGTCACGAGACCGACGACCGAGAGCGCGCCGTGGCCACCCGAGGCGTTCGTCGCCAAGCTGCGTGAGCAGGGCACGCGCTACCACAACCTGCACCCGTTCCACAGGCGGATGGACGCGGGCGAGCTCACGCGCGAGGAGCTGCAGCGCTGGGTGGCGAACCGCTTCTACTACCAGAAGTGCATCCCGCTGAAGGACGCGGCGATCCTGTCGAACTGCCCCGAGCTCGAGGTCCGGCGGGAGTGGATCGGGCGCATCATCGACCACGACGGCACGAGCCAGGGAACCGGCGGTATCGAGTCGTGGCTGCGGCTCGGCGAGGCGCTCGGCGTCTCCCGGGAAGAGCTGCAGTCGGAGCGGCGCGTCCTCCCGGCGGTGCGCTACGCGGTCGACGCCTACGTGAACTTCGCGCGCCAGAGGCCATGGATCGAGGCGGTGGCGTCATCGCTCACCGAGCTCTTCGGGCCGGCCGCGATCCGAGTGCGGCTCGAGGCGCTCGAGCGCCACTACGAGTGGATCGACCCCGCCGGGCTCGAGTACTTCCGCACACGGCTCGAGCAGGCGCCACGCGACGCGCAGTACGCACTCGACCTCACCGTCGAACGCTGCCGAACGCGTGAGCAGCAAGAGGCTGCCGTCGCCGCGCTCCGCTTCAAGACGGAGATGCTGTGGGCCCAGCTCGAGGCAATCGAACGCGGCGACACGCAGCCTCCCTGGCGGGGCCAGAAGCGTGACTCGACCCCGCCTCGTCACCGGCGCGCGCCTGCAGTACGACGACGTGCGGGAGGAGCACGTGCTCCTGGTGCCGGAGGGCGCCGTGCGGCTCAACCCAACCGCGGCGGCGGTGCTCGAGCTCTGCGACGGGGAGCGCTCCGTCGACGAGATCGTCGGCACCCTCTCGGCCCGCTACGAGGGCGCCGATCTACGCGACGACGTCCAGGGGCTGTTTGACGGCCTGACCCAGAGAGGACTCGTGGTCGATGCAGCAGCCTAGGCCGGCCACGCTGATCGCCGAGCTCTCCTACCAGTGCCCGCTGCACTGCCCGTACTGCTCGAACCCGCTCGACATCGGACACGAGAAGTACCGCGTCGAACTGGAGACCGAGCACTGGACCCGCACCTTCCGGGAGGCGCGCGCGCTCGGCGTGCTGCAGCTCGCGCTCACGGGCGGCGAGCCGATGCTGCGCCGCGATCTGGTCGAGCTGTGCGCGGGCGCGCGCGACGCCGGTCTCTACTCGTCGCTGATCACCGCCGGGGTCCACCTCACCCACGAGCGCGCGGAGGCGCTCAAGTCGGCCGGGCTCGACCACGTTCAGATCTCGATCCAGAGCCCGGACGCGGCGGAGAACGACCGCATCGCCGGCAACCGGTCGTTCGAGAAGAAGATCGCGGCCGCCCATGTCGTCAAGGAACTCGACTTCCCGCTGACGATCAACTGCGTCCTCCACCGGCAGAACCTCGATCGGATCGAGGAGCTCCTCGATCTCGCGCTCGAGCTCGGGGCACAGCGGCTCGAGCTCGCCAACACGCAGTACTACGGCTGGGCGGTAGCCGAACCAGGAGGCGCTGATGCCGTCCTGGGAGCAGCTGCGGCGCGCGGAGGAAGCGGTCCAGCGCTTCCGCGAGCGGGTCGGCCCCAGGGTCGACGTCCTCTGGGTGCTCCCCGACTTCTACGAGGACCTTCCGAAGCCGTGCATGGGCGGCTGGGGCCGGACGGCGATCGTGGTCGCTCCGAACGGCGACGTGCTGCCCTGCCAGGCGGCGTCGACGATCCCGGGTCTCGAGTTCGCCAACGTCCGCCAGCACCCGCTCGAGTGGATCTGGAACGAGTCCGACGCGTTCACGCGCTTCCGGGGCACGGACTGGATGCAGGAGCCGTGCCGCACGTGCCCGCTCGGGCGGCAGGAGGTGGACTTCGGCGGGTGCCGCTGCCAGGCGCTGCGGCTCACCGGCGACGCCGCGGCCACGGACCCGGTGTGCCGATTCTCGCCGCATCACGACCGCGTGGTTGCGGCACGCGAGTCGGCGCAGACCGACGAGTTCGTCTATCGCGCGATCAAGCGGCCGGTGCGCGCATGACGACTCGATCCGCGGCCCCGTGCGGCTCGATGAGCCCGACGGCCGCCAGCCGGTGGTGACACGCGTCCGCGATGTACGCGCGAGTCTCGTCCGGGAGGGCATCGCCCCAGGCCGGGGCGGCCTCGTCGGCGCGCGCCAGCAGCTCGTCGAGGGATTCCCGGGAGGGCTGGGTCTCGATCAGGCAGCGCAGGCCGAAGCCGATATGCCAGCGCTCGTCGAGCTCGACGCGCCCGACGCCCTCGCGCACCCCCGGCAGGGCGTCGTCGGCCAAGTCGATGCGCAGCGCGTGATGCGCGGCGTCGAAGATGATCCCTTCGAGCACCATGTGGTAGAGGGCGACTCCCTCGCCCAGCCCCGCGCGGCCTGCACTGAGCTCGGCGGCCATCTCGGGCAGCCTCACCTCGAAGAGCTCGAGCACTGCAGCCGGGACGTGGGCCCGGGCCGCTTCGCGCCGCTCGGCGGGTGTGGAACCGGGCAGCCCGAGTACCTCGGCGGCGATCCGGTCGAACCACAGCGCATGGCGGTCCTCGTCGCGGCGCTGCAGGAAGAAGACCCAGGCCATCAGGCTCTCGTGGGAGGCCAGGGTCGCCTCCCTGGCCAGGTCTGCGAACGGCGTGATGTGCTCGGAGACCGCGTCCTCGGCCACGCGGAAGCCGGCGAAAAGAGTCATGAGACGGCGGCGACGCTCATCCGGGAGCTCCGGCCACGCGCGCGCGTCCGCCGTGAGGTCGATGGCCGCCGGATCCCACTGCAGGCGGGCGACGACCTTGGAGAAGAACTGGGGCCAGAAGGTGCGCTTCGGGAGGACGAAGTGCCCGCCCAGCGTGCTCTCCCAGAGCTGCCCATCAGCCATAGCCTCGAAAAGGGTATCCACCCGCCGCTCGGGTACAACCACTCGTGAGATGGCGGCCGGGTCTGCTCGATATCGTGGGTCGGGCGCATGACCCAGCGAAGCGCGCTTCTCGGCGACGTCCAGGCGCGGCGACCGGAGACCCATGTGAGCCTCTCGCGCGTGGGAGTGACCGGTGTCGAGAAAGTCGTCCGCGTCCGCTCGAACGGGGCCGAGCGGTTGTTCTACGCGGAGCTCGAGTGCTTCGTCGATCTCGGACCTCAGCAGAAGGGCGCGCACATGTCGCGCTTCGAGGAGGTCGTCAACGAGACGATCGACGAGGTGATCATCGGGGAGGCCGCCTTCAAGGCGGAAACGCTCGTTTCGCACATCGCGGAGCGAGTCCGGGACCGCCAGGACGGGCGCCGCGCCGAGGTCACGATCGCCGCGCGCTACCCGGAGCACAAGGCCACCCCCGCGTCCGGCCTGCCGACGCAGGAGATCTACACGCTGTTCGGCTCGGCGGTGGCGTCGGCGCGCGGTACGCGGCGGCTCGTGGGCGTGGAGGCCCAGGGCATGACCGCCTGCCCGTGTGCGCAGGAGATGGTCATCGAGCGCTCCCAGGAGCGCCTGCGCGAGGACGGCTTCAGCGGAGACGAGATCGCCCGCGTGTTCGAGGCTGTGCCGGTGGCCACCCATAATCAACGCGGCATCGGCACGCTGCACATCGGCTGTCCCGAGGAGAGCTCGGAGGCGCTCGAGGCCGAGATCCTGCTCGAGATAGTCGAGTCGGCGATGAGCTCCGAGATCTACGAGCTGATGAAGCGATCCGACGAGGTCGAGGTCGTGGAGAAGGCGCACCTCCAGCCCCGCTTCGTCGAGGACTGCGTGCGCGAGATGATCCGCATGTCCATCGAGCGCTTTGGCCATCTCGACGAGAACGCCTTCGTCTCAGCGCGACAGCAAAACCTCGAGACGATCCACAAGCACAACGTGGTGGCAGAGCGCCACGGCCTGCTCGGCGAGCTGCGCCGCGAAGTCACCACCGGTGAGCGAGTGCGCCACGACGTGACGAAGCGCGAGTGGCTCGAGGATGTCCCCAGGATCGGAGCAGCCTTAGCGCGAGCTCCTCGGGCTACTCGCGATCGGTCGCGGCGTACCAGCGCGGCCGCCCGGGCTACCCGCCCGCCGCCGTCGACTTCCTGGCCGCGAGGCTCCGCCTCGGCCCGGGCCGCACGGTGGTCGACCTGGCCGCCGGGACCGGGAAGCTCACGCGTCCCCTACTCGCCACCGGAGCCGAGGTGGTCGCGGTGGAGCCGGTGGCTGAGATGCGCGCCGTGCTGCCCGCGGCCGCGCGGGCAATGGATGGGACGGCAGAGGCGATGCCGCTGGCCACGGCGAGCGCCGACGCGGTGGTCGTCGCGCACGCCTTCCACTGGTTTGATGGCGACGCGGCCTTGGCCGAGATCCATCGCGTGCTGCGCCCCGGCTGCGCACTCGCCCTGGTCTGGAACCGCCGGCAGATGGACGAGCCGGTGAACCAAGCCATAGAGGAGCTCATCGCTCCGTACCGCGGCCACACCTCCGCCTTCCACACGGGCGCCTGGCGTGTCGCCTTCGAGCGCACCAACCTGTTTGGGATGTTCGAGGAGCGCGTGTTTCCCAACAAGCAATCCTTCGACGCCGACCGGCTGGCCGACCGAATTGCTTCGGTCAGCTTCATCGCCTCGCTCGACGAGAATGAGCAGACGAAGGTGGTTCGGGCCGCGCGCGCCCTCGCCGGGCCTGACGGCGTGACGATTCGCCATGACACCGAGGTGCAGGTGACGGACCGGCGGAACTAGAAAGGAGCACGATGGCCTACACCAGGGAGCAGGTCCGGGAAGCCGTGGAGCGGGCGGGAGACGAACACTGGCAGGCGCTGATCCGACACCATGAGGATGCCTATCCGGACAGCCGCCCTACCCCGGGCGATGTCTGCCGGGCCGAGGCCGAGCGGCTCAACCAGCTCGGGCTCGGTGACACCGGGGACCTCGAGCTGGTCGAGACCCGCGTCGAGCGCACCGACTCCACCATCCGCGTCGTTCACGTCTTCGAGTACGGGCGGCACAAGGCTCGCCTGCTGACAGAGCCGTTGGAGGGGTACGGAAGCGAATCGGCATGAAGAGCGCCTTGCGGGCGCCACGGCCGGAATCAGATCAGCGCAAGAAGGCACGGATGGCGTCGGAGGTCGACGAGTAGGGCGAATCGGCCGGCGGCTCGGGCAGCTCGGCATCGTGATCGCTCCCGCGGGAGGCGTGCCGCCGGAGGAGATCGCATAACTCGCGCAGTCGTGGCCGTGATTCCACTTTCTGTGGCGCTCGCCACGTGCGGCGGCTCCAGCACTCCGAGCCCGCTTCCGGCGCGATCCTGAGCGGAATTGGGGAGGCGTTTCATGGGGCCTGTCCCCGATGAGCCGGGGGGGCGACGCCGCCCATGGTGAAGGGCGTGCCAGCTCTCGGGCGAACCCTGGTCGGGCTAATGCGCGCTGCATTGGCAACCGATAAGGAAGTGAGGAAGCAACCATGGAATCTAATCCGCGCACCGTGAACTACGGCCTGGCTGGCGGCTACTTGGACGCGACGAAGCACATCGAGCGCGCTAAGCAAACGGTGCTGACGGAGCCGCGCCCCTCCGACATTGCACGGATGCTGGACGAGGCGGAGGCGTGGGCCAACGGCGCATCGGAGGCGTGACCCCCCCGAGCCACGTGCGTCCCGCCGGCTAAGGGTCGTCGAGGGCGGGATCAGTTGCCTCACACGGTCTGGACCGGGCTCGGCGCCGTCCTTGTTCTCTATGGCGCCTTCGCGGTTTTGCTGCTCCTGGTCGGACGCCGCAGCGACGCGCGGGCCTGGGCCGGACTCATCCCGGATTGCATCGTCCTGGTCCGGCGCCTGATGGCGGATCCCCGCGTCCCGCGCACGCGCAGGCTATTGATCGGCGCGTTGCTCGCTTATCTGGCGATGCCGATCGACGTGATCCCGGATTTCGTCCCGGTCGCCGGACAGCTGGATGACGCCATCCTCGTGGCGATCGTACTCCGCTCGCTGGTGCGCGCCGCTGGAGAGGCTCCGGTGCGTGAGGTGTGGCCAGGTCCGCACAGGACGCTGAACCTGATCTTGCGACTCGCTGGAAGCCCGCGCTCAGTCTTGGACCCCGCACACAGCCCGCAATCTGGCGTACGTGCCGCCGCTCCAGCGGTCTCCCCAGACTTCGAAGAAGGCGTGGCATGCGTCCACCGCTGTGGCGTACGTGCGAGTCAGCTCGGCGTTTGGTCCGAGCCTGAGCGCGATTCGCTCCCGTAGCCGGCCGACCTCCATTCCCGAGGCGCGGTTCGACGGGATGGATACCGCGATCGTCGTCGGCGACCGGCCTCGCCCTCCTCTTACCGCTCGCCGCCTCGACGGGATCCCAGATATCGCCTACAGCCAGGACCGCCACTGGACGTGCGGCGATCGCGGGGTATCCGAATGCGTCGGAAGGCGCCCAGGTCGGCTTGCAGCATAGGTTCCGCGTCATATGGACTACGGCAGATTCGTCAGGAAGCTCGAGCTGCCGCCGGGGTTCAGAGCTCCGACGGTGCTGACCTACGAGGACCTCCAAGCGAGCGCGTCGCGGACGCGTGCTTGGCGACGTTGGTCAGTGCCTCGGAGACGACGAAGTAGGCGGCCAGCTCGACCCGCTCGGGGAGGTCTTGCGCGGGCACCTCGCCCACCTCGACGGGCAGCGGAGCGCGCTGAGCGAGTGCCTCTACGGCCGCCCCGAGGCCGCGATCGGACAGCACCGTCGGGTGAATTCCACGCGCCAGCTCGCGGATCTCCTTGAGCGTTTCGTCGAGCTCCTGACGCGAGCGAGCCAGCAGGCGCCCCGCCTCCCCGGCGTCCGGGCCCAGCTTCTCCCGGGTCATCCGGAGCGTGAGCGCCAGCGAGACGAGCCGCTGCTGGGCGCCGTCGCGGAGGTCACGCTCAAGCCGGCGGCGCTCGCGCAAGTCGAGCATGCTCACCATCTCGCCGCTCGAGTTCATCTCTGCACCCGATCGTGAGCGTCGACGATCAGCGGGCTCGCCCCTCGTGCGCCTCCATCCGTCCGCGCAACACGAGCGCCCAGACAAGGCAGCCGAAGGCCGCCGTCAATGCCAGCGTCTTGCCGTTTGACGTGAGTGGCTTCCGATGCATTTTCTACGACGACTCCATCGGCGGCAAACGTCGAGTCGAGACCGAGCTACGTCGCCACTTGGACGCGATCCTCTAGCACGAGTTCAGGGCGAGACGGAAGTCCCGCCCCGCTCGCGCCCGCCACGGCAAGGGTGATCCGCTACTCAGGGAAGCCGCCGGCGGCGGAAGTTCGCCCCCGCCAGGCCGTAGCTCTCAGCCGGCTTGGGATTCTCGACCGGCTAGCTCGGGTCCGACGGTTCGCCCGGTTCGCCTGGTGACGTGCCCGGCTGATCGGGCACCTCCGGCGGCGGCTTCTCGTCAGGCGGTGCCTGCGGCTCTGTCTCGGGGGTCTCCATATAGGCCCGCTACCCGATCCCTCTCATCGCAACCTCCCCCCACGCCATCGCTCTTCAAAGGCCGGATTGTGGAACGACCGTGACGCACCCCGAATCTGCGTCACAGTCTGCGTCACACCTGCCCCGCGCATAGCCCCGCATCGCCCCGCAGACGGCGCTTGCCTATGCGGTTTGCGAGGCTATGCGGAGCGGTGCGGGCTACGTGAGGTAATAGCTCCGCCTGGATTCGAACCAGGGACCTCACGATTATGAGTCGTGCGCTCTAACCGCTGAGCTACGGAGCCGGGCGCCCGAGTCTAGTACCCGTGGTCCAGTACCCGCGGGATACTGCCGGGGATGGGAGAGGAGCCCCTTGCGGTCGCCATGCGCGCTTTCGAGGCCTGGAATCGGGTGGACATCGACGGCGTGCTCGCCACCTACGCGCCCGATGCGGAGCTCGACCTGCGCGAGCTCGACATCCTCGACGTGAGCATCGTCCGGGGCAGCGAGCAGATGCGCCGCTACTTCGCGAACCTGCTCGACTTCTGGCGCGACTTTCGATTCGAGGTCCACGAGATCGCGCAGCGCGGGAACTGGGTCGTGATCGTCGGGACCATGAGCGGGCGCTCTCAGCCCAGTGGCATCGAGGCGGAGCAGCGTTTCTCCGAGGCGGCGCTCGTGCGCGACGGGAAGATCGTGCGCGACGTCTACTTCGCCGAGCCCGGCGCCGCCGCGGCATGGGTGGCGGAGACCCGGGCTCCGCTGCTCGTGGCGGTGCCCAACCTGAGCGAGGGGCGCGATCGCGCGAAGCTCGAGCGCCTCGAGGCGGCGGTGGGCGCCGCACGGGTCCTCGACGTTCACGCCGACCCCGACCACAACCGGGCCGTCTTCACGCTTGCCGCCCGGCAGGGCGAGCTGGCGGCAAGCCTCGAAGGCCTCGCGCGAGCAGCCGCCGCCGAGATCGACCTGCGCGAGCACGAGGGCATCCATCCGCACGTGGGAGCCCTCGACGTGATGCCGGTGGTGTGGCGAAGCGAGGCCGAGCACGGGCCGGCCTGCGCCGAGGCGCTCACCGCGGCGGGGCTGGTTGGCGAATCCGGCGTGCCGGTGTTCCTGTACGGCGAGCTGGCCACCCGCCCCGAGCACGTCGAGCGCGCAGCAATCCGGCGCGGCGGCCCGGCCGGGCTGGCGGGGCGCATGCGGGCGGGCGAGCTCGTGCCCGACTACGGCCCGCCGCGCGCCCACCCGAGTGCGGGCGCCACGCTCGCCACCGCGCGCCCGCCGCTGCTGGCCTTCAACGTCGACCTCGCAAGCGACGACGTGGAGCTGGCGCGCTCGATCGCTGTCGAGCTGCGCGAGTCGAACGGTGGGCCGCCGGGCGTGCGGGCGCTCGGCCTCTACCTTGAGGAGCGCGGCCGCGCGCAGGTGTCGACCAATGTCCAGGACCACCGGGCGGTGCCGCTGGCGGAGATAGTCGCGCGCGTGCGTGCGCGAGCGCCGGTGGCGGAGGCGGAGCTGATCGGCCTGGCTCCTCGGGCGGCCTTCGACGGCTTCCCCGAGGACGTGCCATTGCGCGGCTTCGATCCCGAGCGCCACCTGCTCGAAGAAGTGCTGCAGGCCCTGGAATAGAGTGCAGGGGGCCATGGCCCAGACCAAGAAGAAGCGCACCCGCAAGCATCGCGGCACGCCCGCCGGCACGATCGAGCGGGCGGGGCGCACCGGCCGGCCCACGGGCACCCGCCAGGATGCGAAGACGCTGTCGCGCCAGCGCCGCGCGGAGCGGCTCGACAAGCCGCCCACGTGGAAGAGCTCGGTCACCCGCGCCGCGATCGCCGCCGCCGTGTTCGGGGTGCTCGTGGCGGTGCTCTTCGGCCGCGGCGTAAGCGCCGCGATCGCGCTCGCGCTGCTGATGTTCCTCCTCTACATCCCGCTCGGCTACGGCACGGACCTGATGATCTACCGCTTCCGGCAGCGCAAGAAGCAGCAGCAGGGGCAGCAGGGCGCGAAGGGGCGCTGACGATGGACGTGCGCACGTTCACCGTCGGGCCGGTGGCGGAGAACTGCTACATCGTCCGCCGCGACGGGTCGGACCGCGCGCTGATCGTGGACCCGGGCGACGAGGCCGACAAGCTGCTCGGCGCGATCGACGAGCTCGGCGTGGAGCTCGACGCGATCCTTCTCACCCACACCCACTTCGACCACGTGGGCGCCGTCGCCCCGGTCGCGAGGGCAACCGGGGCAGAGGTCTGGGTGCCCGAGATCGAGAAGATCGTGCTGGCCGACATCATGAGCTTCGTTCCGTGGCCGGGGTTCGGCCCCTA
>CAWEVH010000006.1:0-190900 GCA_963812415.1 uncultured Thermoleophilaceae bacterium
AGCGGGGCTTCCCTGGATGGCGAGGGCCAGAATCGAACTGGCGACACCACGATTTTCAGTCGTGTGCTCTACCAACTGAGCTACCTCGCCTCGAGGTCCGGGCGATGGTAGCGATTGTTATACCCCTAGGGGGTACGGTATTGTGCGCGCCATGGAAGCCGCCACGAGCCAGCACGCGCACCATCACGAACCGCTGCCGACCTCGGGCCGCGCGCTCGACAAAGTCGCCCTGAGCGCGACGCTGCACTGCCTCACCGGCTGTGCGATCGGCGAGGTCCTCGGCGTCGCGATCGGCACGGCGCTTGGCTGGTCCGATCCGGCCACGATCGCGCTGGCAATCGGCCTCGCGTTCCTGTTCGGCTACGGCCTGACGAGCTGGCCGCTGCTGCGCGCCGGCATCGCGTTCGCCGCGGTCGTGCCGATCGCGCTGGCCTCGGACACGCTCTCGATCGCCACCATGGAGATCGTCGACAACGCCATCCTGCTCGTGATCCCGGGCGCGATGGAGGCGGGTATCGGCGACATCCTGTTCTGGGGCAGCCTGTCGGTAGCACTCGTGCTCGCCGGGCTCGTCGCCTTCCCCCTCAACCGCTGGCTGCTCGCCCGCGGGAAGGGTCACGCGGCCGTGCACGAGACGGGGGTGCACGGCGGTCCGCCGCCGGCGCTCGTGGGCGCTATCGCCATCGGCGCCGCCGTGTTCGGCACCGTCGTGCTGCTGGCCGAGGCGTTCGGGTAGCCCGAGCGCTAGGCCAGGCCCTCGAGCTTGTACTCGCGCAGGAAGCCCTCGAACAGGCGGCGGTGGCCCTCTTCGTCGCGAAGGATCGCGATGACCATGTCCTGGGTCACCGGGTCGCGGCCCTCGCAGAACTCGATGATCTGGTTGTAGTGCTCGATCGCTCCCGACTCGGCCTCGATCACGCCCTTGATCACGTGAACGATGTCGGTCTGCTCCGCGGGCGGCTGGAGGTAGCTCTGCTCGGCGTCGAAGTCGAGTGAGCCGGGCACCACGCCGTAGAGCTCCTTGATCCGCTCGCCGAACTGGCGCGCGTGGCCGAGCTCCTCCTGGATGTCCTCCTCGAGGGACTCGATGATCTCCTGCGCGCGCACGCCGTCGGGGTTGATCGAGTTCGCGATGTAGCTCATCACGGTCTCGATCTCCATCCAGTAGGCGGTGGTGAGCATCTCGATGAGCTGCTCGCGATCGTCGCGCCGGTCATCGCTCAGAATGCCGTGTCTCGGTGAAGTCCCGGTAGCCATATGAACCTCCTACCTGCGTCGCTGGGTCCCGAAACGAAACACTACGCGCCGAGTACCCTGGCCCTGGTGGAGACCCATGCGCACCACGAGCACATCGCGGGACTCGGGCACATGGGGCGCCCGCCGGAGTCGCTCTGGAACCGCATCCTCGCGGAGCCCGACCGGGCGCCGGAGTACATCGCGCTGGCCGCGGCGGAGCGGTTCGGGCCGCAGGCGGAGGAGTGGGTGCAGATCGCAGGTCCCGGGCACACCCCCGAGCAGCTGGCGCGGGTGGCCTACACGAAGCACGTGCGGCTGGCGCGGCTCGAGGGAGCCGCGCTCGGCCTGGGCGGCGCCTTCACCGTGGCGCCCGACATCGTCGCCCTGATCTGGATCCAGAGCCGGATGTGCTTCTACATCGCGGCGGCCTACGGCTACGACCCGCGCCACCCGATGCGCCCCGCCGAGCTGCTCGCGATCCAGGGCTTCTACGAAACGCCCGCGGAGGCACGCGCCGCGCTCGACGGGGTGGGCAAGCGACTGGCGCAGGCCGTGGTCGAGCGCTCGCTCTCGCACCGCAGCATGGACAGCCTCCACCGGCGCCTCGCCAAGTACATCGCCAAGCGGCTGGCGCGCCGCTACGCCGGGCGATTCATCCCATTCGTGGGCGCCCCGCTCGGCGCGATCCAGAACGCCGGCGTCACCAAGCAGGTGGGCCGGCTCGCGCTCGACTACTACCGGCGGCCCTGAGGCCTGGCTCCCCGCCGGGCGCGGCTACGTTCCGTCCTGCTCCTCGGCTCGCTCGTAGATGAGGACGAGGATCCCCTCGCCCACGGTCCGGGACTCCTTCAGGCGCATGGTCTTCTTGTCGGTCGTCTCCCCGAACATGCGGTCGCCCGTGCCGAGCACCACCGGGAAGACCATCAGGTGCAGCTCGTCGACGAGGTCGTTCTCGATGAGCTCCTGGACGAGACGGCGGCTGCCGGGCACCTGGATGTCGCCGTCGACCTCCTGCCGCAGGTTGGTGACCGCCTCCACGACATCGCCCTCGAGCACGGTCGTGTTGTTCCAGTCCGGGTCAGTGATCGTCGAGGAGACGAGGTACTTGGGCATGTTGTTGAACTTGTCGGCGAACTCGCCCTCCCGCGAGGGCCACGCCCCGGCGAAGCTCTCGTAGGTGACCCGACCGATCAGGAGCGCCTCGGCTTCGAGCGCCTCGTCGAGCTTGAACTGGTTGCCGTCCTCGCCCCGGTCGAACTCGAACGACCAGCCGGGATACTTGAAGTCCTCGCCGCCGGGGGCCTGCATGACCCCGTCGAGCGACACGAACTCCGTCACGACGATGCGTCCCATCTATCCGAGCTCCCCTCTTGCTTTCGAATCCGCGCGCAGACAGTAGTTCAGCCGGGTCCGCGGGGGATCACTCCTCGATCGTCGGTAGTCGCGGGCGGCCATGGCCTCAGGCGCGCCCGTAGACCGGCACCGCCGCCCCGCTCGTGGCGGCTGAGTCCTCTGACACGAGGAAGCGCACGACCTTGGCGATCTCCTCCGGCGCGACCCACTTCGAGTGGTCTGCGTCCGGCTGCGACTCGCGGTTGGCCGGCGTATCGATCACGCTCGGGAGGATCGCGTTGCAGCGGATGCCGTGGTCGCGGTACTCGGCGTCGAGCGCCTGGACGAAGGCGAGCACAGCCCCCTTGGCCGCGATGTAGCCGGCCGCCCCCGCGAAGGGACGCAGCGCCGGGCGGGCCGAAACGCCGACGTAGGCGCCACCGCCCCGCTCCATCAGGCGCGGCATCGCCGCGCGTGCCAGGTTGAAGCCGGGCGTGAGGTTCAGGCGGAGCAGTCGATCGAAGTCGGCGGGATCGGTCTCGTGGACAAGGCCCGTCGACGCGTAGCCCCCCACCAGGTTGACCACCGCCTCGAGGTCGTCAACGGCGTCGACGGCCCCGGCGGCGCCGTCCGCCTCCAGGAGGTCCGCCTCCAGCAGCAGCACCCGATCGCCGAGTTCGGCCTCCGCCCGTTCGCGCTCACGCGCGACCACCCAGGTGAGCGCGCAGGCGTAGCCGGCGTCGACCAGCTCGCGCACCACGGCGCCGCCGAGCGCACCCGTGCCACCGGCTACGAGGACGGCCATGTCAGGTGCTCCGGACGGGGGGCGACTTCATTCTCGTGCAGGCTAACCCGTCCGAGAGCAGGCGTACCGTGGCTAGCCCGATGGAGCAGACGAGCCTCACCGTCGGAGGGCCCCCGGCAGAGCCGGAGGCTCCCGCTCGCAGCGTCCCCGCGAAGAGCTTCGTCCGCGACCTCGCGAACGGCCAGGAGGTCAACTCGGTCTTCGCCGTGCGCTCCCACTCGCTGCGTCAGAAGCGCAACGGAGAGACGTTCCTGAAGCTCCAGCTGGGCGACGTCACCGGCTCGGTCGAGGCGGTCGTCTGGGACGGCGTCGACGAGCTCGCCGAGCACTGCCCCGGTGGCGCGGTGATCCGCGTCCTCGGGCGCTACACGGTCGAAGAGCGCTACGGCGCCACGCTCACCGTCAGGCGCCTGCGGGCCGCCGACGAGAGCGAGTACGACCTCGCGGACCTCACCGAGGGCCCGCCGGTCCCGCTCGAGCAGATGGCGGCCGACCTCGATTCCCTCGTGACCACCATCCAGCGTCCGCACCTGCGTGAGCTGCTGGCGCGGCTGCTCGGCGCGAACACCCGGACCGGGCGCGCCTACCGCGAGGCCCCGGCGGCCAAGTACTACCACCAGGCCTATCGGCATGGGCTGCTCGAGCACTGCCTCTCGGTCGCCCAGGGCGTGAGCGCCCTCGCCGCGACCTTTCGGGAGATCGACCGCGACGTGGCGGTCACCGGCGCCCTCCTGCACGACATCGGAAAGGTCGAGGCCTACGCCTCGACCGGGCAGGCGATCGAGCTCACCGACGACGGCAAGCTGCTCGGCGAGATCCCGCTCGGCTACTACCTGATCCGGCGCGAGATCGAGGAGATCGACGGCTTCCCGGTCGCGGACGCGCAGAGCCTGCTGCACATCATCCTCAGCCACCACGGCAAGCTGGAGCACGGCAGCCCGGTGGTCCCCTGCACGCGCGAGGCCACGCTCGTGCACTTCATCGACAACCTCGGCGGCAACCTGGGGAGCTTCGACCGGATCGAGAAGTCGCTCGCCGACGGCGCGCGCTGGTCGGACTTCGACCGCGGGATCTCCGCGGCGGCCTTCTTCGCGCCGCGTGAGGCGCCGGCGGACGCCGAGCGCGCCGCGTAGCAGCACGACTACGATCGCACCGTGGTGGGAATCGTGCTCGGCGCCGGGGCCTCCACCCGTCTCGGCCGTCCCAAGCAGACGCTGCCGTTCGGGGACACGACGCTGCTCGGCCACGTGCTGCGCGACGTGGAGGGCTCCTCGCTCGAGCGGGTCGTGCTGGTGCTGGGCGGCGCGGCGGACGAGGCGCTCGCGACCCTCAGGCCCGCGCGGGCGGAGATCGTCCACAACGACGCCTACGGCGAGGGCTGCGCCTCGTCGTTGCTCGCCGGCCTCGACGCCGCCGGCGCTGACGCCGAGGCGGCGATGCTGCTACTCGGCGACATGCCGGGCGTCGACGCGCCGCTGATCGACCAGGTGGCCGCCGCCTGGAGCGAGCGCCGCCCGTGGGCGGCCGTCACGAGCTACCGCGGCGAGCTCGGCCACCCGTTCGTGTTCGCGGCCCGCGCCTTCGACGCCCTGCGCGCCCTCCACGGGGACAAGGCCGTCTGGAAGCTGATCGAGGAGCACGCCGACCGCGTCGAGCGGATCGCCGTCGACCGCGCGCTCCCGCGCGACGTCGACACCTGGGAGGACTACGAGGCCGCGCTCAGCGCCGCCGGAAGAGGCGCTTGACCCGGGCCCATAGCGCGGCCAGCCCGAGCCGCAGGCCGCCGACCGGCTTCGCGGGTCGGGGCTCGGCCGCCGCGGTGGCGACCGTGCCCTCCTCCTCGGCCGTCGACGACTCGAGCTGAGACCTCAGGCAGTCGGCAAACCGCCCCACGAGCTGCTCGGACACGTCCGCCACCAGGCCGCGGCCGTACTGCGCCGCCGGGCCGCTGAGGCTGAGGTCGGTCGCGATGTCCACGCGCGTGCCCTCCCCCGCTGCCTCGAGCCTCGACTCGACCGTGGCCCGGGCCTGCCCGCGCCCGCGGGCCTCCCGGCCCGTGGCGGACAGCTTCACGGTGCGCGTGGCCTCGTCGGCCTCGTCGCGGGCCACGTCGGTGAGGAACGTGAGCGAGATCGGCCCGAGCTTCACGTTCATCTTGGCCTTCCAGTGGGTCTCGTCGACCGTCTCGGTGAGCTCCGCACCGGGCATGCAGGGCACCACGCGCGGCACGTCGAGCAGCAGGTCCCACGCCGCCTCGGGCGAGGCCGGCACCTCGAACGAGTTCTCAAGCTTCATGGCAGCAGGAGTCCTGCGAGGCGGCCGGCGGGCTCGACGGCGTCTCGGTGGTGTGCCGCCACGCGACGAGCTGGGCGAGGATCGCCACCGCGATCTCCTCCTGGCGCGAGGAGCCGAGGTCGAGCCCGGCCGGGCTGTGCACGCGCGCCAGCGACTCCTCCGCGAGACCGCGCTCGCGCAGCTCGCCGAGCACCACCCCCGCGCGGCGCTCGCTCGCCACGAGCCCGACGTAGCGGGCCGGCCCCGCGAGCGCCGTGGCCAGCGCGTCGGCGTCGCCGTGGCCCATGCTCGCGACGACCACCGCGTCGGCATCGGCGGCGGCCTCGGCCGTCACGCGCCAGCCGATCTCCGCGGCCAGCCGGCCGAGCGTGCGCGCCGCCGCGCCGTCGCCCACGACCGCGAGCAGCGGCGCGGGCAGGCAGGGCTCCACCAGCACCTCGACCGTGCCCTCGGACGCACACGAGCTCTCGGCCACCACCACGTCGGCGGGCGCGTCGGCGCCGCCCCCCGGCGGGCAGATCCGCACGAGGCGGGGCTCGCCGTCGGCGAGCGCGCGCAGCGCCTCGCGCACCACCACCGGCTCCGAGCAGGCGCCGCCCACCCAGCCCTCGAGCGACCCGTCGGGCGTCACGAGCGCGCGGTCGCCCCGGCGCGTGGACGCGGGCCGCACCACGTTCACCACGGTGGCGAGCGCGTACGGGCGCTGCGCCGCCGCCAGCTCGCCGGCGCGGATCAGCAGGTCGCTCATTCGGCCAGCCCGGCGTCGTTCAGCGCCTTCCAGACCTTGTCCGAGGTGAGCGGCATCTCGATGTTGCGCACGCCCGCGTGAGCGAGCGCGTCCACCACCGCGTTCACGAACGCCGCCGGCGAGCCCACCGTCGCCGACTCGCCCACGCCCTTGGCGCCGAGCGGATGGTGCGGCGAGGGGGTGACGGTCTCGCCGAGCTCGAACGCGGGCGTCTCCCACGAGGTGGGCAGCAGGTAGTCCATGAAGTTCGACCCGATGCAGTTGCCGTCCTCGTCGAAGTCGATCAGCTCCATCGCCGCGATCGCGAAGCCCTCCGTGAGCCCGCCGTGGATCTGGCCCTCGACGATCATCGGGTTGATGCGCACGCCGCAGTCGTCGACCGCGACCACCCTCAGCACCTTCCACTCGCCGGTGCCGCGGTCGATCTCGACCGCCACTGCGTAGGTCCCGAACGGGAACGTCATGTTCGGCGGGTCGTAGTAGTGCACGCCCTCGAGACCCGCCTCCATGCCGTCGGGCAGGTCCGAGTAGGCGGCGAGCGCGGCGTCCTGGATCGTGACCGCGCGGTCGGGCGAGCCCTTCACGAAGAAGCGGCCCGCCTCCCACTCGAGGTCCTCGGGCGCGGCCTCGAGCTTGTGGGCGGCGAGCTCGCGCGCCTTGTCGCGCAGCTTGCGCGCGATCACCGCCGTCGCGGCGCCCGCAACCGGGGTCGAGCGGCTGGCGTAGGTGCCGAGCCCGTACGGCGTGTGGTCGGTGTCCCCCTCCTGCACATCCACGTCCTCGGGCGGCAGCCCGAGCTCCTCGGCCACGATCTGGGCGAAGGTCGTCTCGTGGCCCTGGCCCTGGGAGCGCACGCCGAGCTTGAGCACGGCCTTGCCGGTGGGGTGCACGCGCAGCTCGGCCGAGTCGAACATGCGCAGGCCGGCGATGTCGTAGTCCTTGCCCTTGCCGGCGCCCACCACCTCCGTGAAGGACGCCACGCCGATGCCGACGAGCCGGCCCTCGGCCCGCGCTTCCTCCTGCTCGCGGCGCAGGTCGTCGTAGCCGAGCTTGTCGAGCGCCAGCCTCATGGCCGCCTCGTAGTCGCCCGAGTCGTACACGAAGCCCGTGGCCGACTCGTACGGGAACTGGTCGGGGCGGATGAAGTTCTTCAGGCGCAGCTCGGCGGGATCGACGCCGAGCTCGTAGGCGGCCGACTGCACGAGCCGCTCGATCAGGTAGGACGCCTCGGTCACCCGGAACGAGCAGCGGTAGGCCACGCCGCCGGGCGCCTTGTTCGTGTAGGCGCCGTCCGCCTCCACGTGCGCGACCGGGATGTCGTAGGAACCGGTCACGATGTGGAACAGGCCCGCCTTGCACTTCGTCGGCTGGGCGTCGGCGAAGAAGGCGCCGTTGTCGGAGAGCAGCTTCACGCGCAGTCCGGTCATCCGGTCGCCCTTCACCGCCAGCTCGCCCTTCATGTGGTAGTCCCGGGCGAAGCCCGTGGAGATCAGGTTGCCGGTGCGGTCCTCGATCCACTTGACCGGCTTGCCGATCAGGAGCGAGGCGGCCGTGGCCACCACGTAGCCGGGGTAGATCGGCACCTTGTTGCCGAAGCCGCCGCCGATGTCGGGCGAGATGATCCGGATCTGGTGCTCGGGCAGCCCGGCCACCATCGCGAACAGCGTGCGGTGCGCGTGCGGTGCCTGCGAGGTCATGTAGATCGTGGTCTTGCCGGTGGCGGGGTCCACGTCCGCCACGCAGCCGCAGCACTCGAGCGGCGCCGGATGGCAGCGCGGATAGTGCGTCTCGAGCTCGATCACCCGGTCGGCCTCCGCGAACGCCGCTTCGGTGGCCGCGCGGTCGCCCGACTCCCAGTGGTAGATGTTGTTCGAGTCCTGGCCCTCCTTGTCGTCCCGGATCACCGGCGCGTCCGGCTCGAGCGCCTGCTGCGGCGTCGTCACCGGGTCGAGCGGCTCGTAGTCGACCACGATCAGCTCGAGGGCGTCCTTGGCCGTGTAGGGGTCCTCCGCCACCACGGCGGCGACCTCCTGGCCCTGGAAGCGCACCTTGTCGGTTGCGAGCACGGCCTGCGTGTCGCCGGAGAGCGTGGGCATCCAGGCGAGCCCGTGCTCGGCCATCAGCTCGCCCGTGACCACGGCCACGACGCCCGGCAGCGCCGCCGCTGCGGAGGTGTCGATGGAGGTGATCCGGGCGTGCGCGAAGGGGGAGCGCAACAGCTCGAGGTAGAGCATGCCGGGCAGCGTCACGTCGTCGACGTAGTTGCCACGGCCGCGGATGAAGCGCGCGTCCTCCTTGCGCTTGACGGAGTGGCCGATCCCGCGGATCTCGGTCGTGGCCTCCATCGCTACTCCTCTCCTCGCCGCGCGGCCGCCGCGTGCTGCACGGCCTTGACGATGTTCTGATAGCCCGTGCAGCGGCAGACGTTGCCGGACAGGGCCCAGCGAATCTCCTCCTCGCTCGGGTCCGGATTCTCCTCGAGCAGGGCCTTGGCGGTGAGCATCATGCCTGGCGTGCAGAAGCCGCACTGGAGGCCGTGCTCCTCGTGGAAGCCCTGCTGTACCGGGTCGAGCCCATCGGCCGTCTCGAGCCCCTCGACCGTGGTGATCGCGCGCCCCTCGGCCTGCAGCGCGAGCATCGTGCACGATTTGACCGGCACGCCGTCGAGCAGCACCGTGCAGGCGCCGCAGCTCGAGGTGTCGCAGCCGATGTGCGTGCCCCTGAGGGCGAGCGACTCGCGCAGGAGATGCACGAGCAGCGTGCGCGGATCAACCGACGCCGAGCGCGGCTCGCCGTTCACCGTCAGCGCGACCGCACGCGCGGCCGGCGCCTCGACCGCCGTCTCCATGTCCGTCATCGCCCCGCCTCCTCTGCCTTGCGGAGCCCGCGTTCCACGAACACCCGCACCACGTTGCGCTTGTAGTCGGCCGAGCCGCGGCTGTCGTCGCGGGGCTCGGCGGCCTCTGCGGCGAGTCGCGCCGCCTCCTTGATCGTGTCCTCGTCGAGGGTGGCTCCCTCGAGGGCGGCCTCGGCGGCGTGGGCGCGCATGTTGCGCGGGCCGACCGCCGTGAGCGCGATGCCGGCGCGCCCCACCTTGCCGTCGTCGAACGACACGTGCACGGCCACGCCGACCGTGGCGAAGTCGCCGACACGGCGCTCGAGCTTGAGGTAGGTGCCGGCGGCCTTGGTGCCCGGATCCGGCACGCGGATCTCGGTGAGCAGCTCGTTCGGCTCGAGCGCCGTGGTGAACGGCCCGGCGAAGAAGTCCTCGAGCGAGATCTCGCGCCGCCCGCCGGTGCTCTGAGCCACCACGCGGGCGTCGGCCGCCATCAGGGCCGAGCCCCAGTCGCCCTGCGGGTCGGCGTGCGCCAGCGAGCCGCCGACCGTGCCCAGGTTGCGCACGAGCGGGTCGGAGATCTGCGGCGCGGCGTCCCCCAGCACGCCCCAGCGCCCGGCCAGGAGCTCAGAGCGCTCGCACGCCTTGTGGCGCACGAGCGCGCCGATGCGCAGCTCGCCGCCCTCCTCGGACAGCCCGTCGAGGCCCTCCACGCGGTTGATGTCGACCAGCGCCCCCGGCGACGCGAAGCGCAGCTTCATGAGGGGGATCAGGCTCTGCCCGCCGGCGAGCACCTTGCCCTCCTCGCCGAAGCGGTCAAGCGACGAGAGCGCCTCGTCGAGCGTCGTTGCTGCGCTGTACTCGAACCTCGCGGGGTACATGGACCGCCTTTCGTGCCGATTGGCGCAAGTGGGGTCGCGAGAATATCTGCTGGCGACCGTCGGGACCCGGGTTCGGCGCAAATAGCGGCTCGACATGGCCAGGTGGGGCGCGGTGCGCGAGTTTCCCGCTTATCTTCTTAACGGCCCCATGGCAAAGGACACCGAGAAGCTCATCCGCCAGCTCAGCCTGATCTCGTTCCTGATGGCGGAACGGCGACCCGTCTCCGCGCTCGAGATCAAGCAGGACGTGGAGGGCTACTCGCAGATGAACGACGAGGCGTTCGCGCGGCGCTTCTACGCCGACCGCGCGGAGCTCGAGTCGCTCGGCATCCACCTGAAGGTCGACAAGCCGGCCGAGGGCTACTACGAGGCCGAGAACTATTCGCTGCCCCCCGAGAACTTCTACCTCTCGGCGATCGAGTTCACCGACAAGGAGCTGGGCGCGCTGCGGATGTCGCTCTCGCTGCTCGACGGCGAGTTCGCCTACGCCGAGCCGCTCAGGCTGGCCCTCCAGCAGCTCTCCTGGGGCAAGCCCAGCCCGCTCGACGCGCCCGAGCAGCGCAGCGTGGCGCTGGCTGTCACCGCCGGCGCCGGCGGGCGCGGGCTCTCGCAGCGGCTGTCGAAGATCGAGACGGCGATCTTCCGCCGCAAGACGATCCTCTTCGACTACTACACCATCGGCCGCGACGCGGAGGAGCGGCGCAAGGTCGATCCCTACCACCTGCTCTACCGCGGCGGGCAGTTCTACCTGATCGGCTTCGCGCACGAGCGTGAGGACGTCCGCGTCTTCCGGGTCTCCCGGATCCGCGGCAAGGTCGGCTACTCGTCCAAGGCGGAGCACGACTTCAGCCGCCCCGAGGACTTCGACCCGCGCGCCTACGCCACGCGCACCGACTGGCAGCTCGGCGACATCTCCGGCCGCGCCCGCATCCACCTCTCGGACCGCATCGACTGGCTCGCCCTGCGCCACTTCGGTCACGCCGGCGAGGTGACCGAGGCGGAGGGCGGCGGCGTGACCTTCGAGACCGACTACGCGGACTCGCGCCAGATGCTCTCCTGGGTGCTCGGCCTGGGCGAGCAGGCGCGCATCGAGGGTCCGGACGAGCTCGCGGCCGAGGCCCGAGAGCGCCTCGAGCTCGTGATCGAGCGCCACGCGCAGCCGCCCGAGCTCGCCAAGGCGACGCGCAAGCGCCGCGCCACGCAGAGCGAGGAGGACGACGACGGGCGCGACTCGCCGATTCGCCCCGAGCGCTTCGCGAGGCTGGTCACGCTCGCCGGCATCCTGATCGACGCCGCTCGCGAGGGCCGCAAGCTCGAGCTGGCGGAGCTGTGCGCCTCGCTCCAGGTGTCCGACACCGAGCTGCGCCAGGACATCGACGTGCTCAACGTCGTGAACTTCGGCGGCGGCTCGTACGTGCTCTACGCCGAGGTGCAGGGCGACCAGATCGAGGTCGACCCCGAGCCCTACGGCGACAACTTCGCGCGCCCCGCCCGCCTGCTCCCGCTCGAGGCCAAGGCGCTGGTGGCGGCGATCGACCTGATCGGCGAGCACCTGCCCGAGGGCTCGCTCGCCAGCGCGCGCCAGAAGATCGTCGACGCGCTCGGCCAGGACCCGGCCGAGGAGGGCCTCCAGATCACGACCGCGAAGGGCGACGACTCCGAGATCGCGCGCGTGGTGTCCACCGCGATCGTCGGCCGGCGGCTGCTCGCGATCGAGTACTACAAGGAGAACGAGGACGAGTTCACCACGCGCACGATCGAGCCCTACAAGCTGGCCAACGGCCAGGAGGGCTGGTACGTGCACTCGTGGGACGTCGAGCGCGACGACACGCGCTCCTACCGGCTCGACCGCATCAAGTCGGCGACCGTGCTCGACGAGTCGTTCGAGCCGCGCCCGGGCATCGAGCCGGACGTGCACGGCTGGCTCGCCACCGGCGAGGTGGACTCGTCCAGCACGGCGCGGATCTGGGTCTCGCCCGAGCGCGCGCGCTGGGCGCGCGAGGACCGTCGCGTGGTCGAGGAGCTGGCGGACGGCGCCGTGATCGTGGAGCGCACCTACGCCTCGCACGACTGGCTCGCCCGCGAGATCCTCAAGGAAGCGGGCGACGCCGTGGTGATCGAGCCCGACGAGGCTCGTCAGGCCGTGCTCGACGCGGCCGAGGCGCTGGCCGGCGCGGTCAAGCGCTAGCCGGGGACCTAACCCGTGCCAGAATCGCCCGCGGTGGCCTCGCGACGCGACGAGATCCAGATGACGGATTCCGAGTTGCGCGCCTTCCTCGACGAGCAGATGGTCATGCAGTGCGCGACCGTCGGCCCGCACGGGAGGCCGCACATGGTGCCGTTGTGGTTCGTCTCCGACGGCTCGGAGCTACGCGGCTGGACCTACGCCAAGTCGCAGAAGGCGAGGAACCTCGAGCGCGACCCGCGCGCCACGCTCGGCATCGAGGATGGCGTGCAGTACCAAGAGCTGCGCGGCGTGATGTTCGAGTGCGACGTGGGCGTGGAACGTGACCCCGCCGAGGTGGAGCGCTACGGGCTGGCGCTGTTCGAGCGCTACGCCGGCGAGCTGACCCCGGAGATCCGCGAGATGGTCGAAAAGCAGGCACAGAAGCGCGTGGGCCTCACGTTCGCGCCCTCGCGGGTCGTGACATGGGACCACCGCAAGCTCGGCGGCGTCTACTGATGAAGGGGCTGATCCTCTCCGGGGGCAAGGGCACGCGCCTGCGCCCGCTGACCCACACGAGCGCAAAGCAGCTCGTGCCTGTGGCCAACAAGCCCGTGCTCTTCTACGGGATCGAGGCGATGCGGGCAGCGGGCATCGAGGAGGTCGGCATCATCATCGCCCCGGAGACCGGCCAGGAGATCCGCGACGCCGCCGGGGACGGCTCCCAGTTCGGCACCTCGATCGAGTACATCGAGCAGGACGCCCCCCTCGGGCTCGCCCACGCGGTGCTCACCGCGGAGCGGTACCTCGGCGACGCGCCGTTCGTCATGTACCTCGGCGACAACCTCCTGCGCGACGGGATCGTCCAACTGGTCGACACCTTCAGGACCGAGGAGCCTGACGCGCTCATCCTGCTCACGCCCGTGCCCGACCCCGAGAACTACGGGGTGGCGGAGCTCAACGGCGAGGGGCGGGTCGCTCGTCTGGTCGAGAAGCCGCCTGAGCCGGCCACGGACCTCGCGCTGGTCGGTGTCTACATGTTCACGCCCGCGATCTTCGACGCGGCCCGCTCGATCGAGCCGTCCGGGCGCGGCGAGCTCGAGATCACCGATGCGATCCAGGCCCTGGTCGACCGCGGGCTGCGCGTCGATCCTCACATCGTGCATGGCTGGTGGAAGGACACCGGCCAGGTACAGGACATGCTCGAGGCCAACCGGCTGATCCTCGACGACCTGAGCCCGCGCATGGAAGGCGAGCTGGTGGACTCGCGCGTCGAGGGCCGCGTCGCGGTGGAGGAGGGCGCGCTGCTCGAGCGAACGACCGTGCGCGGCCCGGCGATCATCGGCCGCGGCGCCCGCCTGACGGACGCCTACATCGGGCCGTACACGGCGATCGGCGACTCGGTCTCGATCGAGAAGGCGGAGCTCGAGCACTCGATCGTGCTCTCGGGCTCGTCGATCTCGGACCTCGAGCACCGCATCGAGGCGAGCCTGATCGGCCGCGACGTGCGCATCGGGCGCGGACCGGCGCTGCCGCGGGCCTACCGCTTCGTGGTGGGCGACAGCGCCGACGTGCAGATCCTCTAGGGGACCGCCAACCACTGGGGGGCGAACTCCGGCGCTGTCCTGACTTAAACCGGATGGTGGCCGGACAAGTCAGGACAGCGGAGAAGATCATCGCGGGAATCGCGAGTCAGGCGCATGGAGTGGCCACGCGCTCCGAGCTCATCGAGGCAGGCTTGAGCAAGGACGAGATCGACTGGCGACTCGGCGCGGGGGCGCTCATCCGCATCCACCGCGGCGTCTACCGGGTCGGGCACGCCGCCCCGAGCCTCGAGGCTTCCTACCTAGCCGCCGTAAAGGCCTGTGGCGATGGGGCGCTGCTGTATGGCCCCGCGGCGGGCTTCCTCTATGGCCTCCTCAAAGGCCCCGCGCCGCCGCCCCACGTGCTCACCCGTCACCGAGAGGCAGGTGCCCGGCGTGGTCACCCGCCGCGCGCGGCGCGGCGCGGCGCCCGAAGCCACCACCCGCCACGGGATCCCCATCACCACCGTGCCCCGCACGCTCGTGGACCTCGCCGCCGGGCTCTCCGAGGACGACCTCGCCCGCGCCTGCCACGAGGCCGGCGTCAGGTACCGAGTGACGCCGCGCGAGGTGGACGCCGTGCTGGCCCGCCAGCCCAACGCCGAGGGCGCGGGCACGCTCCGCCGAGTCATGCGCGGCGAGGTGCGGGTGACTCTCAGCAAGCTCGAAGCTCGCATCCTCACCCTGCTGCGCGAGGCGAAGCTGCAGCTGCCCGTCACCAACCGGCCGGCCGGCGGGCGGCGGGTCGACTGCCGCTGGCCCGAGCAGCGGCTGACCGTCGAGCTCGACAGCTACACGTTCCACAACAGCCGCTACTCGTGGGAGCAGGACCGGCGGCGCGAGCGGGAGGCCCGCGCTCGTGGCGACGAGTTCCGTCGCTATAGCTGGGAGGACGTCTTCGTCCGGCCCGAGCCGCTGATCGGCGAGCTGCGCGCGCTGCTCGCCCGCCTGGGCGCCCCGGGTCACCTATCGTGAAGCCTCTGGTCAAGCTCGCGATAGTCGGAGCCGGAGGGATGCTCGGCAGGGCCGTGACGCGGGCGGCCGGCGACGGGGCGCTGGCGCTCACGCGCGCCGACCTCGACGTTACGGACGCCGTCGCCGTCCGCGACGCGCTGGCAGGCGCCGGCACGGTGATCAACTGCGCCGCCTGGACCGACGTGGACGGCGCCGAGGAGCACCCCGAGGAGGCCCTGCGCGTGAACCGCGACGGCGCGCGCAACGTGGCGGAGGCGGCCGAGCGGGTGCTGTACGTATCGACCGACTACGTCTTCGACGGCGGCGAGCCCCGGCCGCGCGTGCCGGGCGACGAGCCGAACCCGGCGTCGGCCTACGGACGCTCGAAGCTGGAGGGCGAGCGCGCGACCGCGGCGGCCAACCCGCGGCACTTCATCGTCCGCACGGCGTGGCTGTTCGGCCCCGGCGGGTCGAACTTCGCCGACACGATCCTCCGGCTGGCCTCCGAGCGTGACAGCATCCGCGTCGTGGACGACCAGCACGGCTGTCCGACCTATACCGGCCATCTCGCGCCCTCGCTCGTGGAGATCGCGCGGGGTGAGAGCTACGGCATCCACCACCGCGCGGGAGCGGGCGAGTGCACCTGGTTCCAGTTTGCGTCACTCCTCGTCGGGCAAGCCGGACTCGACTGTCGCGTGGAGCCCTGCACGACCGAGGAGTACCCGCGCCCGGCACCGCGCCCTCGGTACTCGGTGCTCCGCGACTCCGGTCCGGCGCTGCCACCCTGGGAACAGGGCGCGGCCGACTACCTGGCCGAGCGAGGCGCCGCGGCATGAAGCTACTCGTGACAGGCGGCGCGGGCTTCATCGGCTCGACCTACGTCCGGCTCGTGAAGGACGAGCACGACGTGACGGTGCTCGACAAGCTCACGTACGCCGGACGGCGCGAGAACGTCCCCGACGGCGTCGAGCTGGTCGTCGGCTCGATCGAGGACCGCGAGCTCGTGATGCAGCTCACCGACGGGGTGGACGCGATCGTGAACTTCGCCGCCGAGTCCCACGTGGACCGCTCGATCGCCGACCAGGACGTCTTCGCGCGCACGCACGTGATCGGCACGAGCGTGCTGCTCGACGCCGCGCGCGACCGTGGCGTGGGGCGCTACCTGCAGGTCTCGACCGACGAGGTGTACGGCTCGATCCAGGAAGGCTCGTTCACCGAGCAATCGCCCCTCGATCCATCGTCGCCCTACTCGGCGACGAAGGCGGGCGGCGACCTGCTCGTGTCCGCCCACGCCCACACGTACGGCGTCGAGGCGGTGATCTGCCGCGGCTCGAACAACTACGGCCCGCGCCAGTACCCGGAGAAGCTGATCCCGCTCTGCGTCCTGAACGCGCTGCACGGCGACCCGCTGCCCGTCTACGGCGACGGCCGCCAGGTGCGCAACTGGCTCTACGTGGAGGACTTCTGCCGCGGCATCCAGGCAGTGCTCGAGCGCGGGAGGAGCGGCGAGACCTACAACGTCGGCGGCCCTGACGAGTGCGAGAACATCGACGTGGTGAGGCGCATCCTCGCGCTCACCGGCCGCGACGAGTCGCTGATCGAGCACGTGACGGACCGGCCCGGCCACGACCGCCGCTACTCGCTCAGCTCCGACAAGCTGCGCGACGAGCTCGGCTGGGAGGCCGAGGTGCGCTTCGAGGACGGGCTCGCTCGGACCGTTGACTGGTACCGCGACAACGAGCCCTGGTGGGCGCCGATCCGCTCAGGCGAGTACCGCGACTACTACGAGAAGCACTACGGCAGGGCGCTCGGCGACTGAACCTGGAGCGGGGCGCCACCGAAGTTGACGGCATAGGTGGCGCCGGGGGCCATGCCGGGCCGGCGGCGCGGCACGTCGAAGACGATCCCGATGCCGGCCTCGGCGAAGTGCGGTCGCAGGACGTTCTTGCGGTGGCCGGGGCTGTGCATCCAGCCGTCCATGATCTCCACCGGCGTGCCCTCGCTGCCCTCGCCCCAGGCGAGGTTCTCGCCGGTCGAGGCGGCCTGGGAGGGGTAGCCGGCCATCAGGATGCGATCCTGCGGATCGCTGCCGTTCGGCGCCTCGTGAGCGAAGAACTGCTCGGCCACCATCTGCTCCGCGTAGCGCTGGGCCGCCAGCTCCAGATGCGGGTTGCGGCGCAGCGGCGGCAGGCCCTCGCGTGCCCGGCGCTCGTTGTGCAGGCAGAGCGTCAGCTCGCGCGCACGCTCGAGGCCGAGCTCGCGCGGCGGGCGGCCGGCGTCCACCCCACAGGACGAGCGCTTGCTGCTCACGAGGGGCGCCTCGCCTCCGAACGCCGGCCCCTGCCCGCGCTGGGCGAACCCGGCCGCGAGGAGCGCCAGGGCGAGCACGACGGGCAGCACGCGGATGGCCACGTCCTCTGTATCGGCAAAGCCGCCAGGATGGCCAACCGGCGGTCGATAGTCTCGATCGGATGTTCCGCGACGTCGCCGCCCTCGAGCTCCGTGGCCTCACCAAGCGCTACGACGACGGCATGCTGGCGCTGGAGGACTTCGACCTGCGCATCCCGGCCGGCGCCTTCTTCGGGCTGCTCGGCCCGAACGGCGCGGGCAAGACCACGCTGATCAGCGCCGTCTGCAACCTGCTGCGCGTGACGAGCGGGGAGATCGAGGTGTTCGGCGAGCCGCACCACACGATGGAGGCGCGGCGCTCGGTGGGACTGGCCGAGCAGGACATCAACCTCGACCGCTTCCTGACCGTGCGCGAGACGCTCGTCTACCACGGCGGCTACTTCGGCATGCAGCGCGACGAGGCCGAGGAGCGCGCCCAGGAGATGATCACGGTGTTCGGCCTCGACGCGAAGAGCGACGTGCGCGCGCCGAAGCTCTCCGGGGGCCAGCGCCGCCGGCTGCTGCTGGCCCGGGCGCTGATGCACCGGCCGCGGCTCGTGATCCTCGACGAGCCCACCGCGGGCGTCGACTTCGAGCTGCGCACCGAGCTCTGGGAGTACATCCGCAGGCTGCACGCCGAGGGCACCACGATCCTGCTCACCACCCACTACCTGGAGGAGGCCGAGCATCTCTGCGAGGAGATCGCGCTGATCCGCGACGGGCACCTCATCGCCCGCGACTCGGCGGACGGGCTGCGCGAGCACTTCGGGGTGGGGCGCCTGCAGGACGTGTACGTGAAGGCGATGGCAGAGGCCGGAAGCACCGGGCTCGGCCCGGTGCGCACGGATCCGATATGACCGGGCTCGTGTGGCTGTGCCGCCGCGAGACGCTGCGCGTCTCGAAGCTGTGGACCCAGACGATCCTGGCGCCCGTCGTGGCCTCGATGCTCTTCATCCTCGTGTTCGGGCTCTCGCTCGGCGGGCGCATCCGGCAGGTGGGCGGCCTCGACTACGAGGTGTTCATCGTGCCCGGCCTGATCACGATGGCGATGGTGCAGGCGGCCTACGCGAACAACGCCTCCACGATCTTCCAGGCACGCTTCGACCGCTATGTGAACGACGTGCTCTCCGCGCCGATGCCGTCCTGGCAGATGACACTCGGCTACGTGATCGGCGGCGTGTACCGCGCGCTCGCGATCGGCGCGGCGCTGGTGGTGCTCTCGCTGGTGGTCGTGGACGTGCCGATCGAGCGACCCTTCGCCCTGCTCGCCGCCGTCTCGCTCGGCCTGACCCTGTTCGCGGCGCTCGGCCTGGTGGTGGGGATCTACGCCGAGAGCTGGGACTTCACGACCTTCATCTCGAACATCGTGATCCTGCCGCTCGTGTTCGTCGGCGGCGTCTTCTACTCCGTCGACGTGCTGCCCGCGCCGTGGGAGGAGCTCTCCCACGTGAACCCGGTCTTCTATCTCGTGAACGCCGTGCGCTTCGGCTTCCTGGGCGAGAGCGACGTGTCGGTCTGGCTCTCGCTCGGGGTGACCGCGGCGCTGGCCGTGCCGGCATACGTATGGGCTCAGTACCTCTTCAGCACCGGCAGGCGCTTGAAGGCGTAGAAGCGCAGGTCGTCGCCTGCCGGCGCTGCCCCCGCCTCGTCGAGTGGCGCGAGCGTGTGGCGCGCGAGAAGCGGGCCGCGTTCGCCGAGGAGGAGTACTGGGGCCGGCCGGTGCCCGGCTTCGGGGACCCACACGCGCGCGTGTACGTGCTCGGGCTGGCGCCGGCGGCGCACGGTGGCAACCGCACCGGCCGCGTGTTCACCGGCGACCGCTCGGGCGACTGGCTGTTCGCGTCGCTTCACCGGACCGGCTTCGCGAACCAGCCCAGCTCGCGCTCGCGCGACGACGGCCTGCGCCTCGAGGGCGCCTGGATCGCCGCGGCGGTGCGCTGCGCCCCGCCCGCCAACCGGCCGCTGCCCGCGCGAGCGCGACAACTGCCTCCCCTACGCCGTCGAGGAGCTGCGCCTGATGAGCCCGGCGGTGATCGTCTGCCTCGGTGGCTTCGCCTGGGACGCCGCCTGCCGCCTCACCGGGGTCCGGCCGCGTCCGCGCTTCGGCCATGCGACGGAGCACCGGATCGAGGGCGGCCCGGTGCTGCTCGGCTCCTACCACCCCTCCCAACAGAACACCTTCACCGGCCGCCTCACCGAGCCGATGATGGACGCGGTGTTCGAGCGTGCGCGGGAGCTGGCGGGCTATGGCAGCTCGACCGACTCGCCCAGCCGCCGGTAGCCCTTCACGGAGGGATGGACGAGGTCGACCGTGAGGTCGACGCGCATGCGGCCCGGCTGTCGCGGGTCCTCGAGCTCGTCGTACCACTGGAGCACCGGCACGTCCTCCTCGCCGCCGATGAGAGCGATCCGCCTGTTCAGCTCGCGGATCGGGCGGTCGGCGCGCGGATAGCCGCCATTCCAGGGAAGGAGCTCGACGATCGCCACCCGCAGCCCGAGCTGCTTGCCGCGCCTGACCATCGCGCGCAGGTTGCGCGCCGCCGGGGCCGGGGCGATCCCCTGCGCGATGTCGTTCACGCCGCCCTGGACGATCAGCACGTCCGCTCCCTCGGCGCAAGCATCGAGCCGCGCCGCAATTTCGTCCGTGCGCTCGCCCGGCACCCCGCAGTTGTGGAACTCCGCGCGCGGCAGCGCGCGCTCGGCCCAGTAGCCGTACTGGCTGCGCCGGTCGGGCGCCGGGATCTGCGACCTGAGCGCCGGGTCCGGGTCCCAGAGCGGCGACCCGGCCGTGATCGAGTCCCCCAGCGCGCCGACCACGACGGACGGCGGCACATCCCGATCGGCCCCCGTATCCGTGCCTCCGCAAGCGGCGATCCCGACCGCGGTGGCGACCAGGAGGGCAAGAGCGAGCGTCGTTCGTTTCGAGATTTCCATTGGTGGGGACTGTTATGGTGCCCAGCCGCCAAAGCCATAGCCGAATCCCCAGCCGCCTCGCGGCCGGGGAGCGGGGGACCCGAGTAGGACGGGGCGAATCGCGAGCGCGAGCCCGTGTAGCGCCACTCTTCTGGCGCGAGCCCGACAGCTAACCCCGTAGGCGCCGAAGAAGAGAACGGAGCACCTACACATGCGCAGAACGCTGCCGGCGCTCGCCGTCGTCGCGCTCAGCCTCACGGCCGTCGCCGACGCCGCCGCGGCCTCCTACGCCAGCCGGACCCTGAAGGTCGGCTCCAGCGGCTCGGACGTGCGGGCGCTCCAGCGCTACCTCGACCGCGCCGGGTTCGACACGACGGCGGACGGCCAGTTCGGCCCCGCTACGCGCCGCAGCGTGAGGGGCTTCGAGCTCGCCGAGAGCCGCCGTGTGAACGGCGCCGCCTCGCGGGGCGAGCAGCGGCTGGTGCAGCAGCGCGCCGAGACCGCCACGCCCGAGCAGGCTCCGGCGGCGCCGACGGAAAAGGCCTACGTCGGCGACGACGGCCTGGCCGTCGCGCCCGCCTCTGCGCCCGAGGAGGTCAAGCAGATCATCGCCGCGGGCAACGAGATCGCCACCAAGCCCTACAAGTACGGCGGCGGTCACGCGCGCTGGAACGACAGCGGCTACGACTGCTCGGGCTCGGTCAGCTACGTGCTGCACGCGGCCGGGCTGCTGGAGACCGCGCTCGACTCGAGCGGCCTGATGCGCTGGGGCAGCGCCGGCCGCGGCGACTGGATCACCGTTCGCTCGAACCCGGGCCACGCCTACCTGGTGGTGGCGGGCTTGCGCTTCGATACGAGCGCCCTGAAGGCGAACGGCAATCGCTGGAGCGAGCAGATGCGCTCATCAACGGGCTACACGGCCCGCCACCCCGAGGGACTCTGAGAGGAGACCGGCCATGGCGTTGATCGTCCTGATGGTGCTGCTGCTCGCGTCGCTGACCGGACTGGTGGTGGGGCGCTGGCAGGCGTTCGCCCTGGCGCTGGCGGCCATTCCGGCCTGCGCCGTCCTGCTCGGCCCGGAGCTGGGCCTGCTCGCTGCGCTGGCCGCCATCGGCACGGCGATCGGCGTGCAGCTGCACACCGTGGTGGCCGACAGCTTCGGGTCACCGCCCCGCGCGCTCTAGAGGCGGCGCACCCCGCCCTCAGGGCAGCTCGTTCTCCAGGTCCTCCCGGAGCTCACGGGCGTCGTCCTCGACCTTGCCGCCCTGCTCCCTCGCCTCGTCCTCGAGCTCGTCGATCTGCTGCTCGATCTCCTCGCGGCTCGCGCCCTCCTCGATCTCCTTGCGGATCTCGTCGCCCCTGTCCTCGAGGTCCTGCTGCGCCTCGTCGACCTGGTCGCGGATCGCGTCCTGCTCGTCGTCGGCGCAGGCGGAGACGCCGGCCGCGAGCGCGCCGGCGAGCGCGAGCGCGCCCAGGCGCTGACGTAGTCGCTCCATGGCGCCAGCCTAGCCGCCACAGGCGGTACGCTCGTGGGTCGCGTGGCATCAGACCCTCTCGCAACGTTCACCCCGCAGGTTCGTGACTGGTTCACGCGCTCGTTCGAGCGCCCCACGGCCGCCCAGGAGCAGGCCTGGCCCGCGATCGCCGCCGGCCAGGACGTGCTCGTGTCGGCCCCCACCGGCTCCGGCAAGACGCTCGCCGCCTTCCTCTGGGGCCTCGACCGACTCGTGGCCGAGCCCGCCGGCGAGCGGCGCACCCGGCTCGTCTACGTGTCGCCGCTGAAGGCGCTCTCGTACGACATCGAGAGGAACCTGCGCGCCCCGCTCAGAGGGATCGGCATGCAGGGTGACCCCTCGCGGCACGGCGGACATCTCGGTGGCGATCCGCACCGGCGACACCCCGCAGCGGGAGCGCCAGGCGATGCTCCGAACGCCGCCCGACGTGCTGATCACGACGCCGGAGTCGCTCTACCTGATGCTCACCTCGCGGGCGCGCGAGTTCCTCACCGACGCCGAATGGGTGATCGTCGACGAGATCCACGCGGTCGCGCGCACGAAGCGCGGCGCCCACCTCGCGCTCACGCTCGAGCGGCTCGTCGAGCAGGCGGGACGGCCGCTTCAGCGGATCGGGCTGTCGGCCACGCAGCGACCGCTCGAGGAGGTGGGACGCTTCCTCGCCGGTGCGGGCAGGGACTGCACCGATCGTCGACGCCGGCCTGCGCAAGCCGCTCGACCTGAAGATCCACGTGCCCGTGGAGAGCATGCGCGAGCCGGACGCTCACGACGTGACCAACCCGGCCGTCGGCGGGATGGGCACCGCCGCGGGTGGCGGCGACCTGGTGGGTGACGGGCTGGGTCAGCCCGCCGCCACCGGCCGCTCGATCTGGCCCGCGATCTACCCGGAGCTGCTCGAGCTCGTGCGCGGCCACCGCTCGACCATCATCTTCGTGAACAACCGGCGTGGGGCCGAGCGGCTTGCCGTGCGACTCAACGAGCTGGCTGCGGAGGGCAGCGAGGACCCGGCCCCGATCCCGATCGCTCGCGCCCACCACGGCTCGCTGGCGCGCGAGGAGCGGCTCGTGGTGGAGGACCTGCTCAAGTCGGGCGAGCTCCCATGCCTCGTGGCCACGAGCTCCCTCGAGCTCGGGATCGACATGGGCGCGGTCGACCTCGTGATCCAGGTCGAGTCGCCGAAGTCGGTGACCGCCGGCCTCCAGCGCATCGGCCGCGCGGGCCACGGCGTCGGCGAGGTCTCGCGCGGGCGCATCTTCCCGAAGTTCCGGGCCGACCTGCTCGAGTGCGCCGTGGTGGCCAAGCGCATGCGCGAGGGGGAGATCGAGCCGACCGTGGTGCCGCGCAACCCGCTCGACGTGCTGGCCCAGCAGATCGTGGCGATGACGGCGACCGGCGACGAGCTCAGGGTCCCCGATCTCCACGAGACGGTTCGGCGCGCCTACCCGTTCGCCGAGCTCTCCCGCGAGCTGCTCGACAGCGTGCTCGACATGCTCGACGGCCGCTATCCCTCGGATGAGTTCGCCGAGCTGCGTCCGCGGATCGTCTGGGACCGGGTGGCCGACACGATCCGCGCCCGCCGCGGGGCGCTCCAGCTCGCGGTGACCAACGCCGGGACGATTCCCGACCGCGGCCTCTACGGCGTGCACCTGCCGGACGGTCGCCGCGTCGGCGAGCTCGACGAGGAGATGGTCTACGAGGCGCGCCCCGGCCAGACGTTCCTGCTTGGCGCCTCCACCTGGCGGATCGAGGAGATCACGCGCGACCGCGTGATCGTGACCCCGGCGCCCGGACTGCCCGGCGCGGTTCCGTTCTGGCGCGGGGACGGCGTGGGCCGGCCGAAGGAGCTCGGCAGGGCGATCGGCGCCTTCTCGCGCGAGGCCGTGGACCGCGAGCCGGCCGAGCTGGCCGCCGAATACGACCTCGACGAGCGCGCGGCCACCAACCTGTCCGCCTACCTGCGCGAGCAGCGCGAGGCCACTCGCGTGGTCCCGAGCGACCGCACCGTCGTGATCGAGCGCTTCCGCGACGAGATCGGCGACTGGCGCCTGTGCGTGCTGTCGCCGTTCGGCGGGCGCGTGCACGCGGCCTGGGGGCTCGCCCTGTCGGCACGGATCCGCGACGAGTACGGGCTCGAGTCCGATGCGATCTGGTCGGACGACGGCATCATCGTCCACCTCCCCGACGCGGACGAGCCGCCCTCGGCCGAGCTCGTGATGGTCGAGCCGGACGCGCTCGAGGACCTGGTGGTGCGCGAGCTCTCTAGCTCCGCGCTGTTCGGCGCCCGCTTCCGGGAGAACGCGGCGCGCGCGCTGCTGCTCCCGCGCGCCTATCCGGGCAAGCGAACGCCGCTCTGGCAGCAGCGCCTGAAGGCGCAGTCGCTGCTCGAGGTGGCCAAGCGCTACGGCCAGTTCCCGATCGTGCTCGAGACCTACCGCGAGTGCCTGCGCGACGTGTTCGACCTGCCCGGGCTGGTCGAGCTGCTGCGCGGTCTCCACACGCGCGAGCTGTCGCTGGTCGAGGTCGAGACCCAGCGCGCCTCGCCGTTCGCCTCCTCGCTGCTGTTCGACTACGTGGCCACCTACATGTACGAGAGCGACACGCCGAACGCCGAGCGGCGCGCGGCGGCGCTCTCCCTCGACCGCGAGCTGCTGCGCGAGCTGCTCGGCCAGGAGGAGCTACGCGATCTGATCGACGCGGGCGCGCTCGCCGAGGTCGAGGCGGACCTCCAGCGCACGAGCGAGCGCAGGCGGGCGGCCAATGCGGACAGCCTGCACGACGTGCTCCGCGCGGTCGGCGATCTCACGGCCGCCGAGGCGCAGGCGCGTTGCATCGAGGCGGTGGCGGCGCGCCGCATCCTGCTGGAACTCGAGCGCGGCCGGCGAGCGGTGAAACTGCGAATCGCCGGCGAGGAGCGCTTCGTCGCGGCCGAGGACGCCGGCCTGTACCGAGACGCGCTCGGCGCGGTCCCGCCCGGCGGGCTGCCCGCCGCGTTCCTCGAGGAGGTGGAGGAGCCGCTGCGCCGGCTCGTTCGCCGCTACGCGCGCACCCATGGCCCGTTTACCACGAGCGCCCTCTCGAGCCGCTACGGGGTCGACGCCGGACCGGTGCTGCGCGAGCTCGAGCGCGCCGGGGAACTGGTGCAGGGCGAGCTGCGCCCGGGTGGCAGCGCGCGAGAGTGGTGCGACCCGGAGGTGCTCCGGCGCCTGCGCCGCGCCTCGCTGGCCTCGCTCCGCAAGGAGGTCGAGCCGGCGGAGCAGCGCGCGCTCGCGCGCTTCCTGCCCGCCTGGCAGGGCATCGACTCGGCTCCGCCCGGCGGCGCAGGCGTCGATCGCCTGCGCGAGCTGCTCGTGCCGCTCCAGGGCGTGGCGCTGGAGCCGAAGGTGTGGGAGCGCGACGTGCTGCCGCGCCGGCTCGGCGCCTACTCGCCGGCCTGGATGGACCAGCTCTGCGCGAGCGGCGAGCTCGTGTGGGTGGGAGCGGGCTCGCTCGGGCGCTCCTCGGGACGGGTGGTCCTGCTCTTCCGCGAGGACGCGCGCTGGCTCGGCGTTCCGCCGCTGAAGGGCGATCCGCCGGGCGAGCCGCTCCACGGGCGGATCCGCGAGCGCCTCACCGGCGGCGCCGCGTTCTGGACCGACCTGCTCGCCGACCTCGGCGAGCTGGAGCCGCTCGAGCTCCAGGAGGCGCTCTGGGACCTCGTCTGGGCCGGTGAGATCACCAACGACGCCTTCGCCCCGCTGCGCGCTCCGCGCCTCGCGCTCGCCAAGCCCGGTCGCGAGACGGGTCGCCGCTTTGCGCGCCGCCGCCGGCCCGGGGCACCCCAGGTCCAGGGCCGCTGGTCGCTCACCGCCCCGCTGTTCGCGGAGGCGCCGCCGCACGGGCCGCGCATGCGCGCGATCGCGGAGCTGATGCTGGAGCGCTACGGGATCGTGACGCGCGAGACCGTGCTGGCCGAGGGCGTGCCGGGCGGCTTCGCGGCGCTCTACGGCGAGCTGTCGAACCTCGAGACGCTCGGCACCGCGCGACGAGGCTACTTCGTGGAGGGCCTCGGCGGCGCGCAGTTCGGGCTCTCGGCTGCGATCGAGCGGCTGCGCACGATGCGCACGGACGAGCCCGCCGGCCCGCTCGTCCTTGCGGCCACCGACCCGGCCAACCCGTACGGGGCCACGCTCGCGTGGCCCAAGCGCGAGCTCGCCGCCGGCAGGCGCCCCGCGCGCGCGGCGGGCGCCTACGTCGTGAGCCTCGACGCCGAGCCGGTGCTGTACGTGGAGCGCGGCGGCAAGGGACTCCTTCCCCTGCGCGACCCCGACGAGGCCTGGCTGCGTCCCGCCCTCGAGGCGCTCGCCGACGCGGTCAGGCGCGGCCGCGTGCCACGGCTCGGCCTGGAGCGCTTCGACGGCGAGGCCGTGGTGGGCTCCGAGGTCGGCGAGCTCCTGATCGAGCTCGGCTTCCGGCAGAGCCCGCGCCGACTGACGCTGAGCGCGTAGTGCCCGAGGGCGACACCATCCACCGCGCCGCGCACCGGATAGGGGAGGCGCTCGTCGGCAAGCGGATCGCGGAGATCGAGACACCGCACCCTCGGCATGCGCTCGATCGCTGGCCGGAGCGGCTCGCCGGCCGCGCGGTACGCAGGGTCGACGCGCGCGGCAAGCACCTGTTCATCCGCTTCGAGGGCGACCTCACGCTCCACTCGCACCTACGCATGACGGGAGGCTGGGGCGTCTACCGGCGTGGAGAGCGTTGGCGGCGCTCCCCGCACCGGGCCTGGCTCGTGATCCGGACGCCCGACCACGAGGTGGTGCAGTTCGACGGCCCGGTGCTCGAGCTGATGACGGACTCGCGCACACGTCTCGACCCGCGGCATTGCCGGCCTCGGCCCCGACGTGCTGGACGCCGACTTCGACGGGTCGCGCTTCCTCGCGCGGCTGCGCCAGGACGATCAGACGCGCGGCATCGGCGACGCCCTGCTCGACCAGCGCAACCTGGCGGGCGTCGGCAACCTCTGGAAGTCGGAGGGCTGCTTCCTGGCGGCCACGGACCCCTGGCGCCCGCTCGCCGCGCTCGCCGACGACGAGGCGCTGGCCATCGTGCGCGAGATTCGCCCCCTGATGCAGGAGTCGGCGTCCAGCGGGCGGCGTCATGGGCCCACCTGGGTCTTCGAGCGCGCCGGCCGGCCCTGCCGCCGCTGCGGGACGCTGATCCGCGCGCGCGGCCAGGGCGACGACAACCGCACGACCTACTGGTGCCCGTCGTGCCAGAGCTGATCAGGGTCGGGCCACAAGGGCGCCGGCCACGTGGCGCCCGGCAACACGACACGCAGCTTCGAGGCCGCCCTCGAGCACGGCGTCGACATGATCGAGTTCGACGTGCTGCGCACCCGGGACGGGCGCCTCGTGCTCGCCCACGACTACGAGGACGCGGAGAGCCGCGAGTGCCTGACCCTCGACGAGGGACTCGATCACTTCGCCGGGGAGGCCTACGCGGCGGTCGAGCTCGACGTCGACATGAAGCTGCCGGGCTACGAGCGCGAAGTGATCGCGGGGCTCGAGACGCGCGGGCTGCTGGGACGCTCGCTGGTGTCGACGATGTACACGGAGAGCCTCGACCGGCTCGGCGAGCTCGCACCGGGGCTGCGCCGCGGCTGGTCGGTGCCGCGGGTGCGGCGCAACTACCTGCGCTCGCCGCTCGCCCTGCCCGCCCACCTGATCGCGCGCGTCTGGCGCGCGCGGCTGCCCGGACAGGCGGCCGCTCGGATCCGGGCGGGCGGCTGCGAGGCGATCATGGCGCACCAGGTCCTGGCGTCGGGTCGGCTCGTCAAGGCGGTGCACGCCGCCGGCGGGCAGGTGTACGTCTGGACGGTGGACGACGCCGCGCGGATCCGCGCCCTCGAGGAGCTGGGCGTGGACGGGGTCATCACGAACGACCCGCGCTTGTTCTCGTAGGAGCCGCTCAGCCGACGGTGCAGGTGCCCGTGACGAGCGACGAGCTCTTGCCGCCCACCTGGAGCTCGGCCACGGCGCGCAGCTGGTACTGATGGCCGGGCGGGACGTTCAGCGCGAAGGTCCAGCCGGCCTGACCCCAGGTGTACTCGGCCGAGCCGGCGGACTGCCACGGCGAGCTCGCCGCGCCGCCGAGCGGGACCCAGCCACCGGGGCTGAGCCACTGCGCGGTAAAGCGCACGCGCATGTCGGAGGTCGACCCGTCGCCGGCGAGCTGGGCGCGCGCCCCGAGCTGGGTCGGGCTGCAGATGTTCACGCTCGCCCACTGCTCGGCGAGCTCGTCCGACCCGGCGCCGGCCGGCACGAGGAGCGCAGCCGCCAGTGCGGCGCACAGTGCGAATGGGGTGAGTTTTCTGGCCACCAAGTCTCGTACTCGGATCCGCTGGCCCTGCTCCGGGGCCAGCCTAGCGCAAGCCCCGGCTCAGCCGGAACTCTCGCGCTTCGCGCGAACGATCTTGGTCAGGAAATGCCCAAACTCACCAGATCAGACACATCGCCTTGGATGTGCCGACCGGATCCCCACCCTTGACACCGTCCATTCCGGTCTCGGTGAGGAGGGTGCGGCGGCGGACGACGTCCCAGTTGCCGTCGCGCCGGTCGTCCTCGGCGCGCCAGACCAGCTCGGTCACGCCGCGCAGCACGTACGTCGCGCCCTGCGGCGGGTCCGAGAACCGGTAGGTCCAGCCGGCCTGCTGGGAGGTGAACTCCGAGGTGCCCACATAGACCCAGTCGGTGGTGCCGGCGCCCTTGACGGTGAGCCAGGCCTCCTGGGCACGGCTCCACCATTGCGCCGTGAAGCGGGCGTACACCCGCTCCTCGCTGCCGTTGCCGGGCACGCTGGTTCGTACGCCGAGACCGTTCGGCGTCTCGGCCGTGTCGCAGATGTTGACGGTCGCCCAGAAGGGGCGCGGGCCGTCGGTGAGCACGAACTCCTTCCTCGCCGCCCGCATCTGCGGGCGCGTGCGCGACTGGGTCGCGGTGGTGCTCACGGGCGGCCTCTCCGCCGGTACCACTCCCTCCGGGAGCACGGGCGGCTTGCCCGCGCCGGCGGGTAGGCGCAGCTTGGCGGAGGCGGCCGGGACCGCGATCAGGATCGCGGCCAGAGCGAGCAGGAGCGTCGGGACGAGGCGTCGCACTACGCGATGTCTATCGGCGTCTCAGGGCGGCTCTTGAGCCTGGAACACTCGACCTCGTCATGCGTCCAGCACCCGCTCGCGCGATCGATCCGTGATGGATCCCGCTCCCGGTCGTAGTAGGGACGTGAACGAGGCCGTCGCCGAACCGGTCCCCCTCGTGACCCCGGCACGCTCCGAGGGCTTCGCCGAGCTCTACCAGCGCACGTTCCCCCGGGTGTACGCCTACGTGGCGTCGCTCGTGCGCGATCGCTCGGCCGCCGAGGACGTGACCGCTCAGGCCTTCGAGCGCGCCTATCGCAAGCGACGGAGCTACCGCTCCGGCCGCGGCAGCATGGAGGCCTGGCTGTTCGGAATCGCACGCAACGCAGCTCTCGACGAGCTGCGCAGGCGAAAGCGCCGGGCGGGGCTCGAGGGGGATCCCGAGGACCACGGCGCCCGTACGGTGGAGGAGCACGCCGAGCTGGCCCTCCGGCGCGAGACCGTGCGGGCCGCGCTCGCGTCGCTGGACGGCCAGGAGCGCGACCTGATCGCGCTCAAGTTCGCCGGCGGCCTCTCGAATGCGGAGATCGCCCGCGTGCTCGGCACCTCGGAGTCGAACGCCGGCACGCGGCTCCACCGGACCATCACGAAGCTGCGGGAGGCCTGCCATGAGTGACCGAGAGGCGAGCGGCTCCGTGGTGGAGCGCGAGCTCGCGGCGATCGACGAGGCCCTCGACGCGGGCGCCGCGCGCCACGCCGATCCGCTCACCCGCGAGCTCCAGGAGCTGGCGCTCGCGCTGCGCGCCGACGCGCCGGAAGCGGCGGAGCCGTTCGCCGCCGAGCTGCGCGGGCGTGTCGAGGCGGGCTTCCCGCCGCCGCCGACCTCGCTGCGAGCCCGCCTGCGCGGCCTGCGGCCCCCGCCGGCACGCAAGCTGCTTCCCGCCCTGGGCACGACCGCCCTGATCCTGCTGCCGCTCGTCGTGATCGTGCTCGCCACGAGCGGCGTGCTGTCTGTCTCGGAGCAGGACGACGCCGGAAGCGCGGGAGGCGGCGGCGGTGTGTCGGCGCCTGCGCCCGAGAGCTCGGACCTCTCGGCCGCCCCGCCGGGCGGCGGCTTCGAGCCGGGCCAGCGCGAGCGCAGGATCGAGCGCGCCGTCTCGCTCGAGCTCGAGACGCCGGTGGACGAGATGGCCCGCGTGGCCGACGGCGTGACGACCGTGACGAACCGCTACGGCGGCTTCGTACTCAGCTCCTCGGTCTCGACCGGTCGCGACGGGGCCGGCGGGGACTTCGAGCTGCGCATTCCCTCCGAGCGGCTGCGCCCGGCGCTGCGCGACCTGTCCGAGCTCGCCACCGTGCGCTCGCAGAGCCAGTCCGGACGCGACGTGACCCGCGACGTGGTCACCGCACGCGACCGCCTCCAGGCGGCCCGCGCCGAGCGCCGCAGCCTGCTGCGGCGGCTCGAGGACGCGGACACCGACGAGGAGGCCGAGGCGATCCGCGCCCGGCTCGACCTCGTGGCGGGCGAGATCAACGGCCTGCGCGGCCAGCTCCGCGACCTGCGGCTGCGCACCGACTACGCGGTGGTCACGGTGAGTCTGTTGGCCGACGACGACGGCTCGAACGGCAACGGTGGCGCGGGTGCCGGCTTCGACGACGCCATCGGCGACGCCGGCGATCTGCTCGTGGGCTTCGCGGGCGTGCTCGTCCGGGTCCTGGCGCTCGCCGTGCCGCTGGCGCTGCTCGGGCTGCTCGGCTGGCTCCTCAGCGGCTCGTTCAGGCGTCGCCGGCGCGAGTCGGCGCTCGTCTGATCGGCGGGCGGGCTCCCGTAGTCGCCACCGCGGTCGCCGCGAGCCGGCAGGCGGCCGCGAGCGCCTCGGCGAGGCTCCGCGCCGGCCGTGCGCGCCGCCAGCAATCCGGCCGCGAAGGCGTCGCCGGCGCCCGTGCTGTCCACGAGCTCGGCGGGCTCCGCCGCCACCCGCACGAGCTCGTCTCCGTCCGTCCAGAGCGCCCCCTCGACGGCCAGCGTGACGGCCACCTCGCCCACGCGCTCCGCCAGCCGGCGGGCCGCCCGCTCGGGGTCGCGCTCGCCCGTGAGCGCCGTTGCCTCCGCCGCGTTCGGCACGAGCAGTCCGGCGCCGTCCAGCGAGCTCGAGGAAGGCCGGCGACAGGAGCGCCGCCGAGGACGGGTCCACCGACACGACGATGCCCCGCTCGCGGGCGCGCTCGATCGCCGAGCGGGCGGCGGCTCGCGAGCCGTCACGGAGCAGGGCGTAGCCGGCCACGTGCAGGTGAGCGCACTCGTCCAGCAGCTCGTCCGGGAGGTCTCCGGGCGCCAGGGCGTCGTTGGCGCCGGCGTCCGGCATCATCGTCCGCTCGCCACCGGCGGAGACGAGCACCACGCAGGTGCCGGTCGGGCGCTCCGGATCGAGCGCCAGCCGGCATTCGACGCCGCCGTCGTGCAGGGCGCGCTGCGGCCTCGCGCCCGAGGACGTCGTCCCCAACCCGCCCTACGAGCAGCGGACGCTCGCCCGCGGCCGCGAGCCAGGCGGCGGTGTTGGCCGCCTGGCCGCCCCCGTGGAGGGAGTTGCGCGCGGGCGAGTCGCTGCCCGGCGCAAGCGGTCCGGAGAGCCGCGCGACCACGTCGACCATCACGTCGCCGATCACGACGATCCGGCTCACGCTGCCGACAGCGCCGCCGCGATCCGCGCCGCGAGCTCCGCGTTTCGCACGACCAGCCGCACGTTCGCCTCGAGGCTCGCCCCAGCCGTCTCCCGGTGGAGCTGGTCGAGCAGGAAGGGCGTGGTGTCCTTGCCGACGACATCGGCCCGCTCGGCGGCCGCGAGGGCGTCGGCCAGCACCTGGTCGTGGAGGTCAGGATCGAGCTGCTCCGACGCCGGCAGCGGGTTCCCCACCACCACCGCCCGGTCCTCGGTGCCGAGCCCGTGGCGCGCCAGCACCACGGCGGCGACCTCGGCGGGCGAGTCGACGCGCCAGGGCGCCGGGTGCCCCGAGTCCGCCAGGTAGAAGCCTGGGAAGCGGTGGGTGCCATAGCCGAGCACCGTCACGTTCAGCGTCTCGAGCCGCTCGAGCGTCGCGCCCACGTCGAGGATCGACTTCACCCCGGCGCACACGACCACGATCCCGGTCCGGGCGAGCGTCTCGAGGTCCGCCGACTCGTCGTAGCTCTCGCGGGCGCCGCGGTGCACGCCGCCGAGCCCGCCGGTGGCGAACAGGCGGATCCCGCAGCGCGCCGCCAGGTGCGCGGTGGAGGCGACCGTCGTCGCGCCATGCCCGCCGCGGGCGGCCACCGGCGCGAGGTCGCGCACGCCGCACTTGACCACGTCGTCGCCCCCCGCGACGACCGCGAGCGCGTCCTCGTCCAGGCCGATGCGCGCCTCGCCTGCCACCACGGCGATCGTGGCCGGCACGGCGCCCCCGCCGCGCACCGCCCCCTCCACCTCGTGCGCGACCTCGAGGTTCCGCGGCCGCGGCAGGCCGTGACTGACGAGGGTGCTCTCGAGCGCCACCACCGGCCGACCGTCGGCAAGCGCGTCGGCGACCTCCGGGGCGATCCGCATAGCGGGTCAGCCTACGTCAGGCGCGGCGCTCGAGGACCGTGATCACGTCGGCGAAGGCCGAGAGGTCGTGGCGGCCCTCGGACCACGAGCGGATCTGGCGCCGCACGGCGAGGCCGCGCTCCTCGGCGAGCGCCGCGAACAGGCCGGCGCTCATCGGCGAGCGCCAGCCGAGCCGGCTCGGCAGCGTCCCGCGGTTGCGGCCGTCGGCGTGGTGGATCGCGGCGATGCCGCCCGGTCGCAGCACGCGGGCGATCTCCGTCAGGTAGCCCGCCTGATCGAGCGGCGCCACGTGGACGAAGACGTCGAAGGACCAGACGGCGTCGATGCTGGCGTCCGCCACGTCCGGGCAGGTCGCTCCCCGACGAGCGCACGTAGCTCACGTGGGCGAGATCGCCGAGCCGCTCGCGACAGACATCGAGCACCCGCGGCGTCACGTCCACCAGCACCAGCCGCTCCGCGCGCGGCGCGAGCTCGACGCTCCAGCGCCCGGCGCCCGGCCCGATCTCGAGCACGCTGGCGCCCTCGGGGATCAGCTCGAGCAGCACCTCGTCGACGAGCGCCTGCTTCCACTCGGGCGACGCCGACCATTCCTCACCGAGCTCCCCCCAGTCCCAACCCGTCCAGCGCTCCTCGTTGTCGCGAGCGGAGTTGCCCCGCCAGGCCCGGTGAGCGGGGCCGAGCACCCGGCGCTCCTGCTCGCGCTCGAGGCGGCGATCGCGGAGCCTTTCGACGGCGCGGCGGGCGAGCGACACGGAGGTCGAGGCTAGCCGCCCGCGAGCGAGCTGGTGCTAGCGGTGGCCCTCGGGCGGCAGGAGGGCGGCAGCGAGCTGGTCCGCCACCCAGCGCTCGTACGCCCGCGGCTTCCAGCCCCGGTCGCGCACCATGGCGAGATAGGTCCGCTCACTGGCGAGCGTCCAGATGACGTCCGTGGCCCTGCGCGCACCCAGCCCGCGCTTCAGCTGCTTCCGGCGATGGAGGCTGCGCGCCAGCCGGCTCTGTGTCTCGTAGCGCCGCCGGTCGTGCTCGCTGAGCATCTCGGCGGCCTCCGGATCGCCGCCGGCGGCGGCCTCGAGCTGGGCGAAGATGGCAGCCTCTCGGTCGCCGATCTCGCGGTGTATGCGGGCGAACAGCCGCAGCCGACGCCGGGGATCGGGCTCCTGCTCCATCTGCAGCCAGGGCTCGCGTGCGGCGAGCGGCACCGCGGCGACGTCCCCTCTGATCGTCAGGTCGATCACCCCTCGCAGGATGTTCGCCTTGCTCCGCATGCTCGCGTAGACGGTGGGCACGGCCACCCCGGCGGCGTCGGCGATCGAGGCGATCGACGTGCCCGCGTAGCCCTCGCTCTCGAACAGGTCGGCGGCGGCCTCGACGATCCGCCGCCGAGTCTCGCTCGCCTGGCGCGTGCGGTTCGCCATCTCGTATGGCCGCGTCGGGCGTCTGGAGGACATCGGTTATAGTTAACTGTATCGAATATGGAGGACTACACATGAGTGACAGCGCAACAGCTGCGCCGTACCGGCTCGACAGCGCCGGCGGAGAACGTCTGCGGTTCGGCGAGGTGGAGGTGCTCATCAAGGCCTCGGCCGGGTCGACAGGCGGTGCCTTCACGATCTTCGAGGAGAACGCGCCGGTTGACACCGGACTTCACGTGCATGAGTCGGAGGATGAGCTCTTCTACGTGCTCGAGGGCGAGCACGTCATCCAGGTCGGCGACGAGGAGTTCCGGGTGGGCCCAGGTGACTTGGTGTTCGCGCCCCGAGGCGTGCCGCACGCCCAGCGACGGGTCGTGCCGCGCACAGGCCGGCTCCTCGTGCTCACCTCACCCGCGGGGTTCGAGGGGTTCTTCCGCGAGCTCGCCGCCGCCGAGAGCGCCGGCGTCCTCGGCCCGGAGGCCTATGCGAGCGCCTCTCGGAACTACGGCGTGACCTGGCTGGACTAGCCTGCCGCCCATGCGAGTCAAGATGTGCAGCGTCCACGTCGAGGAACCGGCCGCTGCGTTCAACTTCTACACCGAGACGCTCGGCTTTCGGGAGCTGATGGCGATGCCCGAGCACAACCTCTTCATCGTCGTCTCGCCGGAGGATCCCGACGGCGTCGGTCTCCTGCTCGAGCCCAGCGACAATCCGATCGGCGCGGCCTACCGGCAGGGGGTCCGTGACGCCGGCCTCCCGGCGATCGTCATGGGAGTCACAGGACGTGCGCGCCGAGCACGAGCGGCTCACGGCGCTCGGGGTCCGCTTCGAGCGCGAGCCGACGACCGACGCGTCGGGCACGAGCGCGGTGTTCGACGACACCTGCGGCAACCTGGTCCAGCTCCACCAGGACTGACGCGGCTACGACTCGCGCTTCTCGGTCTCGACCAGCACCGAGAAGCCCTCGGCGCGCGCCGCGTCGACGATGTGGCGGCTGTTGTCGGCGCCGCGGGTCTGGAGCACGAGCTGGATCGCCGTCTCGCGCACGTGCAGGTCGATGCCGTCGCGGAGGTGCTCGACGTCGACCACGTTGCCGCCGTGGTTCGCAACGATGCGCAAGAGCGACGCGAGCGCCCCGGGCCGGTCGGGCACCACCGTCGAGAGCACCATGCGGCGACCCGCCGCTGTCTCGCCGAGGCGGATGCACTCGGAGAGCAGCGAGGCGTCCACGTTTCCTCCCGAGAGCACGGCGCACACATCGCCCTCCTCGGGAGCGCTCACGCGACCGGTCATCAGCGCCGCCACCGTCACCGCGCCGGCGCCCTCCACCACGAGCTTCGAGCGCTCGAGCAGCAGCACCATCGCCTGCGCCACCTGGTCGTCCGACACCGTCACGACCTCGTCCACGTAGCGCTCGACGAGCGGGAGCGTGAAGTCACCGGGGCGCTTGACCGCGATCCCGTCGCAGATCGTGTTGGCGGAGCGCGCGAAGATCGGCCGGCGGGCGGCGAGCGAGTCGATGTAGGGGGCGCACGCCTCGGCCTGCACGCCGATCACGCGGGCGTCGGGCAGCTCGCTCGCCGCGGCCAGGCCGACGCCGGCCGCCAGCCCGCCGCCGCCGAGCGGCACGACGATCAGACGCGTGGCGGGCGCCTGACGGGCGATCTCGAGACCGACCGTCCCCTGCCCGGCCACCACCGGCGGCTGGTCGAAGGCGTGCACGATGGTCATTCCCTCGAGCTCGGCCACCCTGCGCACCTCCGCGCCCGCCTCGTCGTAGCCGCCCGGCACCAGCCGGACCTCGCCCCCGTACTGCCGGACCGCGGCGACCTTGGCGAGCGGCGCCTCCTCGGGCATCACGAGCACCGCATGCGCGCCCGCCTCGCGCGCCGCGAACGCCACCGCCTGCGCGTGGTTGCCGGCGCTCGCGGCCACAACACCGGCCTCCAGCGCCTCGGCCGACAGCCGCCGGATCGTGTTGGTGGCTCCGCGCGCCTTGAAGGAGCCGGTGAGCTGGAGGTTCTCCGCCTTCAGCTGCACGTGCGCGCCGACGCGGCGCGAGAGCTCGCCCGCGGGGAGCATCGGCGTCTCGCGCACGCGGCCGCGGAGCAGGCGTCCGGCCTCCTCGACATCGGCATGGGTCACGGCTTCAGGTGCTATCGCCACCGTGCGTGGGATTATCCGCTTCATGTCCAATGGGGAGGAGACCGCAGGCCTGCTCGCGCGCACCGAGGTCTTCAGCGGCCTCGAAGAGCGCGAGCTGGGCGAGGTGGCCCAGGTGGCTGTGCCAAGGAACTGGGATCGCGGGGAGGTGATCTTCCGCGAAGGGGACAATGGCGATACCTGCTACCTGCTGCGCTCCGGTGCCGTGGTGCTCACGCGGGAGCACCAAGACGGGCGCATGGTCGCCCTCGCGGAGCTGCGCGCGGGCGCGCTGTTCGGCGAGCTGGCCATGTTCCGCGGCGAGACGCGCTCGGCCACGGCGGAGGCGATCGAGGCCACCACGGCGGTGGCCCTGCTCGCCGGGGACGTGCAGCGGCTGATCAGGCGCAACCCCGCGCTGGCGCTCAAGCTGCTCGCCGCGCTCGCGGAGCGCGTGAGCCGGACGAACGAGCGGCTGCTCCAGCAGTCGTTCCAGACCGTGGCGGGGCGCGTGGCCAGCGCCGTGCTCGCCCAGGTGGTCGCCCGCCAGGCCGAGGGCGCGCCCGAGGGCGACGTGCTGATTCGCTCCACCCAGGCCGAGATCGCCAACCTCGCGGGCACGTCGCGGGAGAGCGCGAGCCGCTTCCTCGCGACGCTCGAGCGGGCAGGCGTCGTCACGCTCGGCCGCGGGAAGGTGACCGTGCATGAGCCCGAGAGGCTCAGGAACTACATCCACTGAACGCGAGCGCATGGTCGAGCGCCAGCTCCGCGGGCGCGGGATCGAGGACCCGCGCGTGCTGGCCGCGATGACGGAGGTCCCGCGAGAGCTGTTCCTTCCCGAGGACCGGCGCCGGCGCGCCTACCGCGACGGCGCGGTGCGGATCGGCGAGGGCCAGACGATGTCCCAGCCGTGGATCGTGGCGTGCATGGCCCAGCTGCTCGAGCTCTCGGGGGAGGAGCGCGTGCTCGAGGTCGGGACCGGCTCGGGCTACGCGGCCGCGGTGCTCTCGCGGCTCTGCCGCGAGGTGGTCACGATCGAGCGCTTCGACAGCCTCGCCGGGGCGGCCGCCGACACGCTCGGCGAGCTCGGCTACGACAACGTCGAGGTGCGCGTGGGGGACGGCACGCGCGGGGCGCCGGACCGGGCCCCGTTCGGCGGCATCTCGGTCACCGCCGCCGCGCAGGACCAACCGCCGCGCGCGCTCTTCGACCAGCTCGCGCCGAGGGCCGCGCTCGTCTGCCCGGTCGAGCGCGGCCGGCGGGAGCTCCTGATGCGCTTCCGCGACGGAGAGGAGGAGGCGGTCACCGGCGTTCGCTTCGTGCCGCTCGTGAGCCCGTGATCCGCGAGTTCTCGGCCGGCGGCCTTGTGATCCGCGACTTCCGCGGCAGGCCGCACCTGGCCGTCGTGCGCGTGCGCGACGAGATCCTCGCCCTGCCGAAGGGCCACCCGGAGCCCGGCGAGTCGATGCAGGACGCCGCCTTGCGCGAGGTGCGCGAGGAGACCGGCCTCGAGACCGAGCCGCTCGAGAAGCTGGGCGACATCCGCTACTGGTACGCGCGCGACGGCGAGCGGGTGCTCAAGGTCGTGAGCTTCTTCCTGCTCGGCTATCGCTCCGGAAGCGTCCGTGACCACGATCACGAGGTGGAGGAGGCCCTCTGGATCCCGCTCGACGAGGCCGGGGCCAGGCTGGCCTACAAGGGCGAGCGCGAGATGGCCGCCGCGGCGCTGGCGGCCCGGTCGGACGAAGGCCGGTAGGCTGCCCCGGTCGTGTTCGTCCTCAACTTCTACTCGCCCGTCTTCATCGATCAGCTCAGGCGCGGTCGCAAGACCGCGACGATCCGGCTGGGCGACAAGGGCAAGAAGTACCGCAAGGGCGAGGTGGTGCTCGTGACGGTCGGCTTCCAGCACGCCCCGCGCGAGAAGATCTTCGAGGCGGTGATCGATTCGGTCGAGGTCAAGCAGGTCCAGGACCTCTCGCGGCGCGACATCGAGCACGACAACCCCGAGTTCCGCCGCATCGACGAGATGGTCCACTTCCTCGAGCAGATCTACGGCCGCAAGGTCGAGATGGAGGACGCCGTGACGGTGGTGCGCTTCTCCCAGATCTCGGACCGCCCGTCCGACATCCGCGAGCGGATGCGGCCGGACGCCCCGGCCCAGAACTAGGCCTCGCGAGCCCTGCTGCTTGGCACTCTGCGTGCTAGAGTGCCAGCGTCGGCACTCTCCCGTAGAGAGTGCCAATCGATTCGAAGCTTCTATGGAGGTAGCCCATGAATCTCAAGCCTCTGGGTGATCGCCTGATCGTTCAGGCCATCGATGAGGAGGAGACCACCGCAAGCGGCATCGTCCTTCCCGACACCGCCAAGGAGAAGCCGCAGCGCGGCAAGGTCCTGGCCGTGGGCGAGGGCAAATGGGACGAGGATGGCGAGAAGCGCATCCCGCTCGACGTCGCCGAAGGCGACGAGGTCCTGTATTCGAAGTACGGCGGCACCGAGGTCCAGGTCGAGGGTGAGGATCTCCTCGTCCTGCGCGAGTCGGACGTGCTCGCCAAGGTCGCCGGCTAGGCAGGAGGAACAAGGAATATGGCTCACAAGGAACTGAAGTACGACGTCGAGGCGCGTCGGGCGCTCGAGGACGGCGTGAACGCCGTCGCGAACGCGGTCAAGGTCACGCTCGGCCCCAAGGGCCGCTACGTGGTCATCGACAAGAAGTTCGGCGCCCCGACGATCACCAACGACGGCGTCTCGATCGCTCGTGAGATCGAGCTCGAGGAGCCGTTCTCGAACCAGGGCGCTCAGCTCGTCCGCGAGGTGGCCACCGCCACCAACGACGTAGCGGGCGACGGCACCACCACCGCCACCGTGCTGGCGCAGCGCATCGTGCGCGACGGCCTGAAGAACGTGGCCGCCGGCGCGAACCCGCTTGCTCTCAAGCGCGGCATCGAGAAGGCGGTGGACCAGGTAGTGGACGCAATCAAGGGGGTCTCGACGGAGATCTCGGGCAAGGACCAGATCGCCCGCGTGGCGGCCATCTCCGCCGCCGACGACGCGATCGGCGACGTGATCGCGGACGCCATCGACAGGGTCGGCAAGGACGGCGTGGTCAACGTCGAGGAGGGTCAGACCTTCGGCATGGACCTCGAGTTCACCGAGGGCATGCAGTTCGACAAGGGCTACATCTCGCCCTACATGGTCACCGACCAGGACCGCATGGAGGCGACCCTCGAGGACCCCTACATCCTCATCGCCAACCAGAAGATCGGCTCCGTGCGGGACATCCTGCCCGTACTCGAGCAGGTGATCCAGTCGGGCAAGCCGATCCTCGTGATCGCCGAGGACGTGGAGGGCGAGTCGCTCGCCACGTTCGTGGTCAACAAGCTGCGCGGCACCTTCACCGGTGTGGCGGTCAAGGCGCCGGGCTTCGGCGACCGCCGCAAGCGCATGCTCGAGGACATCGCCATCCTCACGGGCGGCGAGGTCATCACCGAGGAGATGGGCCTCAAGCTGGAGAACACCCAGCTCTCGCAGCTCGGCCGCGCCCGTCGAGTCGTCGTGGCGAAGGACACGACCACGATCGTCGACGGCGCCGGTGAGGGCGACGCCATCAAGGGCCGCATCAACCAGATCAAGACCGAGATCGAGAACACCGACTCGGACTTCGACCGCGAGAAGCTGCAGGAGCGGCTGGCCAAGCTGGCCGGCGGCGTGGCGGTCGTGAAGGTCGGCGCGGCCACCGAGACGGAGATGAAGGAGAGGAAGCACCGCGTGGAGGACGCGCTGCAGGCCACCCGGGCGGCCCTCGAGGAGGGCATCGTGGCGGGCGGCGGCGTGGCGCTCCTGCGGGCGCAGGGCGCCATCAAGCTCGACGCCTTCGAGGGCGACGAGCGCACCGGCGCGCAGATCGTGTTCCGCGCGCTGGAGGAGCCGCTGCGCCAGATCGCGGACAACTCCGGACTCGAGGGCTCCGTCGTCGTCAACGACGTTCGCAAGGCCAAGGGCAAGAACCATGGCCTCAACGCCGACACGGGCGAGATCGTCGACCTCGTCGCGGCCGGCGTGATCGACCCGGCCATGGTCACGCGCTCCGCGCTCCAGAACGCCGCCTCGATCGCCAAGAACATCCTCACGACGGAGGCGATCGTCGCGGAGATGCCCGAGAAGGAGGGCGCCGCGATGCCGGGCGGCATGGGCGGCATGGACGGCATGATGTAGATGGCATCCGGGGGCTCGCGCCCCCGGACCCCCGCCGGCGTCGCGGCCGGCGGTCGGCAGGATGGCATCCGGGGGCTCGCGCCCCCGGACCCCCGCCGGCATCACGGCCGGCGGTTGGCAGGCCGCTCTAAGGGCCCCGCTCCGGCGGGGCCCTTTTCGTTGTCGGGCTGACCGGCGGTCTGGCTTTGAATCGAAGGTCGAACGCGCCCTGCACCTCTCATCTGCCATGTACGAGGACCGGCATCGAAGCCAGGATGTGCGGCATGCTCGACGACCAGCGTCATCTGTTCGAGATCCCGGACGACATCGCGTACTTCAACCTGGCCAGTCTGGCGCCCCAGCTGCGCGCAGTCCGCTCGGCCGGCGAGGCCGCCCTTGCCCAGCGAGCTGCCCCCTGGACGATCTCGAGCGAGGACTGGTTTCGAGATGTCGAGCGGCTTCGCACGCTGTTCGCCGAGTTGATCGGCGGTGACGCCGACGGGGTCGCGCTGATTCCCGCCACGAGCTACGGACTGGCGATAGCCGCCCGCAATCTGAGTGGACGTCCTGGAGACCAGGTGCTGCTCATCGACGCGGAGTATCCGTCCACCGTGTACACATGGCGCGACTTCGCCGTGCAGATCGAGGCCGAGGTTGTCACTGTCGCGCCGAGCGACGGTGCCAGTTGGACCGATGCGGTGCTCGCGGCGCTCGACGAGCGGGTTCGCGTTGTGTCGATCCCGAACGTTCGCTGGACGGACGGGGCGCTGATCGATCTCGAGCGTGTGGGTGTGCGAGCGCGGGAGGTCGGTGCGCTGTTCGTCGTCGACGTCACCCAATCGCTTGGGGCCATGCCCTTGGACCTCGATGTGGTGCGACCCGACTATCTCGTGGCCACGGGCTACAAGTGGTTGCTCGGGCCATTCGGCCTTGCCTATCTGTGGGTCGCGCCCGAGCACCGGTCCGGCAAGCCGCTCGAGCACAACTGGATCAACCGCGCGGGCTCCCAGGACTTCGCGGCTCTCACCGACTACCGGGACGAGTTCCAGCCCGGAGCCCGCCGTTTCGACGTCGGCCAGCGTACGAACTTCACGCTGGTCCCGATGGCCATCGCCGCACTCGGCCAGATCCTCGAGTGGCGGGTGGACCGCATCGCCGCAACGCTGCGTGGCGTCACGGGCCGGATCGAGAGCTGGGCTCGCGAGCACGACCTGACGCCACTACCGGCCGCCGAGCGAGGCCCGCACATGCTCGAGGTCGGGATCCCCGCAGCCGCGATGCCCCGTGTCCCGGGATGTCTGACTGAGGACGGCGTGTTCGTGGGCGTGCGCGGCGCCACCGGCCTCCGCATCTCGCCTCATCTCTACACGACTGACGCCGACCTCGACCGTCTCTTCAACGCCCTCATTCGCGCTCTCGAGGGCTGAGGCCCGAGCCGAGCACGTCCGGCATCGCGAGCGGCCGCACGCCCAGCGCCTCGGCGTCCGCGGTGCCGCGGGGGCTCGTCATGGGCTCCTCCATCAGCTCGGCCTCGTCCCAGGTCGCGAATACATGCGGGCCGGCAAGACGGCGCAGCAGCCGCAGGGAGCGGCGCACCACGGGCAGCGGCACGTGCAGCAGGCGTCGCCGGCGGTCGCCGGCGCGCAGCGCGACCCGCACGATGTCGTCGTAGGAGAGCGTCTGCGGGCCCGCGAGCTCGAATCCCCGCTTGGTGTCACCGCCGTTCGCGCCGAGCGCCGTGATCACGCAGTCGGCCACGTCCTCGGCCCAGATCGGCTGGTAGAGCGCCCGCCCGGAGCCCGACATCGGGATAGCAGGGAGGTAGGAGAAGCGCTCGAGCAGCGTGAGCCACGGATCGCCGGGCGCATACACGATCGAGGGGCAGAAGACGTCCGTGTCGAGGCTCGCGGCCTCGACCGCCTCGCGGGCGAGCGCCTTGGCGCGGAAGAAGCGCGTCCGCGAGTGGTGGGTCGCGCCCATCGCCGAGAAGAAGACGAAGCGGCGCGCGCCGGCCCGCTCGGCGGCGCGCACGAGCCGCAGCGTGGCGACCGCGTTCAGCTCCTCGATCGAGGCGTGGGGCTGGTCGCGGATCGCCGCCGCCAGGTGGACCACGGTGTCGACGCCCCGCAGGGCGTTGCGAAACGACGGCGGGTCCGCCAGGTCTCCCAGCGCAATCTGGACGCGCACGCGCTGGTCACCGAGGCGGCGCGGGTCGCGCACGAGGCAGCGGACGGGGCGCGGCTCCGCGGTGAGCCTCCGCAGCAGCGCCCTGCCGACGGTGCCCGTCGCTCCGGTGAGCAGGATCATCGCGCGCCGGCGGTGATGGCGTCGTCGCCGCGGGGGAGCACGCCGCGGAGCCTACGAGACGCGTGCGGCGGTCTCGTCGCCCACGAGCGCGCGCACGTCGGGCACGGGCACCAGCGGGATGCCCTCGGCGGCGGCGCGCACCCGGTTGCGGCCCTCGCGCTTGGCCTCGAGCAGCGCCGAGTCGGCGGCTCGGAAGAGGCGCTCGTAGCTCACCTCGTGTCCCGAGCCGGTCGCGACGCCCGCGGACACGGTGAGCTCGAGGTCCCCGGGGCGCGCGCTCTCGACCGCCCGCCGGACCCGCTCGGCGATCTCGACCGCGTCGGTGACCGGCAGCCCGGGCAGACAGGACGATGAACTCCTCGCCCCCGATCCGGTACATCAGCTCGAAACTGCGGAGCGCCTTGCGCATCTCGTAGGCCACGTCGCGCAGCACCGCGTCGCCGCGCTCGTGGCCGTGCGTGTCGTTCACCTGCTTGAAGTGGTCGAGGTCGAGCACCACGAGCGACACGGAGCCTCCGGTGAGGCGAGCCTGCTGCTCGATCTCGACCAGCCGGGACTCGAGGGCGCTCCGGTTGAGAAGGCCGGTGAGCGGGTCGAGCACGGCTCGGCCGCGGTGGAGGATCTCGCCGCTCATGAGCGCGCTCGTGACGGCCGTGACGCAGCCGAGGAGGGCCATGGTGGCGATCAGCGGGCTCGGGTCGTCCGCCACCGCGGCGGGGTCGACGGGCACGGTCGCCGCGCACAGCACGAGCGCGGTCAGGCCCGCGCCCGCCACCATCACCTCGCGGCGGAAGCGGGTGGCCACGATCGCGCCCGGGATCACGAGCCAGGAGAGCACCGGGCTGGTAGGGCCGCCGTCGATCGCCACGCCCGCGCCGATCACGAGCAGCACGAACAGCTGACTGGCCGCGGCATGGACCTCCGGGTAGTGGGAGCGGCGCATGCGCCATTCGAGCGTGGCCAGGTTGACCGCCACGAGCGCGAACAGCCCGAGCGTCCACCAGCCCTGCCAGGGCGCGACCAGCACGAGGGCGGCCCCCATCGCGCCGGCGCAGAGGGTCCGCGCCCTGCGGGTGCGCGCACCCGCCTCCGCCGCCCGCGTGCGGTCGAGCTCGGTGGGGCACAGGAAGCGGCTGAGCCACTTCATGATCAGCTTGTCGGCACGGGGGCGGCGCGCTTGAGCGCCGGGATCAGAACCAGTGGCGCTGTTCCTGCCAGGGATCGGCGTCGTTGTGGTAGCCGCCCAGCTCCCAGAAGCCCATCCGGTCGCCTCTCATCACCTCGAGCCGGCGCAGGAACTTGGCCGACTTCCAGAAGTAGCGCCGCGGCACGAGCAGCCGCAGCGGGGCGCCGTGATCGCGCTCGAGCGGCTCGCCGGCGAAGGTGTGCGCGACGAGGACCTCGGGATCGCGCACCGCCTCCAGCGGCAGGTTGGTGGTGTAGCCGCCGTCCGAGTGCGCCATGAGGTGCGAGCCGGCGGGGCGGACGCCCGCGCGCTCGAGGAGGTCGCTCACGGCCACGCCGCGCCACTGGGTATCGAGCTTCGACCAGCGCGTGACGCAGTGGATGTCGACCGTCACCTCGCGCTGGGGCAGCGCCATCAGCTCGTCCCAGGAGAGGGTGTAGGGCCGCTCCACCTCGCCGTCGACGGACAGCGTCCAGGTGTCGAGATCGAAGGCGGGATTGCCGCCCACGGTAAGCACCGGGAACTTCTCCGTGATGTACTGACCGGGCGGCACGCGGGCTGGATCCACGCCCATCTTCTGGGCCTGCCTGCGTCCCCTTGCGCCGAGCATCTTCGAGGTAATCGCCACGGACCCAACGGTACAATGCGCGTCCGCGCGCCCCCGGCGCCCGACTTGGACCCCTAAGGAGACCATGGCTTACGTCATCGCCGAGCCCTGCATCGACACGAAGGACAACTCGTGCGTCGAGGTCTGTCCTGTCGACTGCATCCACCCGACTCCCGACGAGCCGGACTACGACCAGGTCACGCAGCTCTACATCGATCCCGAGGAGTGCATCGACTGCGACGCCTGCGTCGAGGCCTGCCCGGTGGACGCGTGCTTCGCGGAGGACCAGCTGCCGGACGAGTGGCAGTCGTTCATCCAGGTCAACGCCGATTACTTCAAGCAGGCGAGCTAGCGCCGCGCGCTACAGCTCGCGCTCGTAGACGTACATGATCGGTCCGTCGGGCCGGCCCTCGCGGTTGGTGAAGCCGAGGCTCTCGTAGAGTCCGCGCGCGGCCACGTCGTCCTCGCTCGTGCCGAGGTCCATGTGGTCGGCTCCGGCGCGGCGAGCCTCCTCGATCGCGAGCTCCATCAGCGCGCGGCCGAGGCCCTCACCGCGCCGCTCGGGCGCCACGTAGAGCTCGGCGAGGTAGCACTCGAGCGCGCTGGTCCAGATCGACGGTCGCAGCCGCAGCACGGCCACGCCGTCCGGCCCGGCGCCCGCCAGCAGCACGATCGTCTCGCCGCCCGCCATGAGCTCCCGCACGCGCTCGGCGAGCCGCTCGGGCCCGGGCGTCACGTCCTCGAACTCGGTGTTGAAGTCGTGCAGGAGCCGGCCGACCGCCGCGGCGTCGGCGGCGCCGGCGCGACGCGCAGCCGGGCCAGTCACCGAGATGGTTGATTCCGAATTCGCGTGCCCCTGGGGGCGCGCCAGACCGAGCTGGGCGCCGACCGCCGACGAAGCCGATATTCAAAGGATATCGGTGAGGAGGTGGGTGGCGATCCAGCGAAGGTATGGCGCGTCATCCAGGGGTGCGGGGGTTTGGGATCAGCCATCTAGGCCATGGGCAGCGCGGTGCCCGTGATCTGCGGCACCGGCGGGCCCGAGGGCTCCTGGAAGACCGCCAGCTCCTGCGGCGTCGCGGCGATGATCCCGCGGGCGGCGTGCCGGATCGCCTGGGCGGCCGGCGCATCGGGATCCTCGAGCACGAGCGGGCGCCCCTCGTCGGAGGCCACACGCAGCTCCTCCTGGAGCGGGACCTTGCCGAGCAGCGGCACGTCGAGGTCGTCGGCCAGCTGCTGGCCGCCGCCCTCGCCGAAGATCGTGAAGCGCTGGCCGTCGGGCGCCGTGAAGCCGGACATGTTCTCGACCACGCCCAGCAGCTCGAGGTCGAAGCGGCGCGCCGTGTCAGCGGCCCGCGCGGCCACCTTCTGGGCCGCGGGCTGCGGGGTCGTGACGACCACCACGCGCGCCTGCGGCAAGCAGCTGGGCGAGCGTCATCGACACGTCGCCGGTGCCGGGCGGGAGGTCGATCAGCAGGTAGTCGAGCGCACCCCAGTCGACGTCCTCGAGGAACTGCCGGATCGCCTTGTGGAGCATCGGGCCGCGCCAGGTGATCGCCTGGTCGCGCTCGTTCAGGAAGTGCTCGATCGAGATCGCCTTGACGCCGGCCGGGCCGTCGAGCGGGAGGATCTTGCGCTCGGCCGAGACCCTCGGGCGCCCGTGCACGCCGAGCATGCGCGGAATCGAGTAGCCCCACACGTCGGCGTCGAGCACCGCCGACTGGTGGCCGTCCACCTGGAGCGCGGCGGCGAGGTTGGTGGTGATCGTCGACTTGCCCACACCGCCCTTGCCGGAGGCGACGCAGATCACGTTCTTGACCTGGGCGAGCGCACCCTCGGGGAGCGCGCCGCCGCGGCCGAGACGCTGGGAGAGCGTCTGCTTCTCCTGGTCGGACAGGACGTCGAAGCTCACGCCGACCTCGGTGAAGCCGAGGCCGCGGACCTTGTCGGCGACGGCGGTCTGGAAGTGGTTGCGGATGGGACAGCCGGCGGTGGTCAACGAGACCACGACGTCGACACGGCGCTCGTCGTGGATGTCGATGGAGCGCACCATCCCGAGCGACACGATGTCCTTGCGCAGCTCGGGATCGATGACCTCTCGCAGGACGTCCTCGATCTGTTCACGGGTAGGCATTGGCCTCATTGTCGCAGGGCCGCCTCGCGCGAGGGCGCGGGCGCGGCCCGCGCCGGAGCGAGCCGTCTTGCCCCCGAAAGCACCAACGCCGCCCCCGAGGGGGCGACGCTGGCTGAGGGAGGAGAGATACTGCACACTGCCGGCGAGAATATGTGTGCCGGCAGTCTCTCCCCGGCTCCGCTCTCTCCACAGCGGACGGGGGGAAGCGTTCGGTTGCGCTACTGCGCGAGGGCGGCGACCCGCTCCACCACGGTACCGGCCTGACCCTGCACGTCGCGCCCGGTCGACTTGACCTGACGCTCGAACTCGCGCCGCGCGGTGCGGATCTGCTTCTCCGCCTCGCGGCGGTTCTGCTTGACCGTGCGCACGGCCGAGCCGCGACGCTGACGGAGCTCGCGCTCGACGCGCGTGCGGGTCTTCTTGACCCCGCGGACGGCGCGGTTGCGGGCGGTCGTGCCGCGACGCTCGAACTTCCTCAGGTTGGTCTGAACGCTCTTGCCGACCTTGCCGAGCTCGCGCTCGGCGCTCTCGCGACCGGCCGTGTACGGCTTGGCGGCCTCGATCACGGCGTCACGGGCGACGAGTGCGGCGCCGACGGGGATCAGCACGACGCGCTCGGCCTGCGCCTGCACGACCTGGGCGGTGTTCAGCTCGGCCTTGGCGCGGGTCTCCGCCGCCTTGCGGGCGGACTGACTGCGCTTCGCGGCGTTGCGACGACGCGTGGCAGCAGCCTTCTGGGCGGTCGCCTTGCGCTGGGTCTGCGTCTGGGTAGGCGTGGCAGCAGCCTCCTGGGCGGTCGCCTTGCGCTGGGTCTGCGTCTGGGTAGCCATTGCGGTGTCTCCTTGGTGGCGCCCTTCGGGGAGCGGGCGCCTAATCTTATTAGATCTAACTTCAGTAGAAGTGTACCAGCGAACACACGTACGTAAACCTCTTCTCCGGGCCGGTTACAGATAGCTGCCGAAGCGGACTACACAGGGCTGGGTAAAGGGCAGGCGACCGGTCGACATCCGGGTGCTGTCCTGACTTTGTACGCCAGGAGCGCACAAAGTCAGGACGGGTGGCGTGGATGCCGACACATCACGGCCGTCCCCACCCAGCCCCGGCCACGAAAGCCAGACGCCACAGCGGAGGCCTACGCCGCCGCGAGCGTGTCCGGATCCGTGCGGTTCAGCCAGGCGTCGGGGCGCTCGAGCTCGGCGATCGTGGGGAGCATGCCGGGCGCGCGCCACACGCGGTTCAGGCGCTCCAGGCCGGTGCGCGCCACCACCGCGTCGCAGAAGCGCTTGCCGAGCTCGTACTGACGCAGCTTCAGGTCGAAGCCGAGCAGGCGCTCCAGCAGCCGCTCGGGCGCGGAGCGGCTCTTGCGGCGCCGGTCCATCGCCTCGCGCAGCTCCTCGTGACCGGGGATCGCCTCGGCGCCGATCACGTCCATGACGTGCTCCGAGTATCCCTCGACCACGGCCATCGCCGCCTGGATCTCGGCCATCAGGTCGCGCTGCTCGTGGGTCTGGACGAGCGCGGCGAGCCCGCCGTCGCGGAAGCGCTCGACGAGTGCGCGCGGATCGGGGAGCGAGGGCAGCCCGCCGGCCTCGCCGCGCTCGATGCGGACGTCCACCGTGGCGAGGTAGCGCTCGAGCATCCCGCTCAGGTGCTCGCGCAGCCAGGGCACGCCCTGGAACTGGAACACGTGCGTGAGCTCGTGGGCGCAGATCCAGCGGCCGAAGGCCTCCGCGTCCACGTCGAGCTCGCGCACCGCCTTGCCGAGGTTGGGCGCCACGAACAGCAGCCGCGGCGGCGTCTCGCCACCGAGCAGCGACACGTCGTACTGGCCCAGCACGCGCTGCGACATGTAGCCCAGCACGAGCCCCGCCTCGGCCGCGAGCGTGGCCGCAGCACCCGCGCGCAGCGCGCCCGCCAGCGGGCCCGCGAACGCAAGCCGCTCGTCGAGCCGCTCGGCGACCGGGTCGAGCATCCGCGCGAGCGAATCGAGGTTGGCGCTCGACCAGTCGGCGCGCCCGATCGCCTCCGGCGGCGGGGGGTCCGACGCGAGGACGAGGCCGGTGTAGCCGGCCACGTAGGGCTCCATCTCCACGCAGCTCGCGCGCACGTCGAAGCCCGGCTCGCCCGTGTCGTCGCCGCGCGCCGCGAGGCGCGCCACCTGCCGGGCGAGCGACCAGTCCACCATGTCGCGACACACGCTAGCGGCGCGGCGCCTACAGGTCTGGAAGCCGCTGCCGCTGCTCGGCCACCGCGGCGAACAGGTCCCCGCGCTCCGCCACGCGCTCGATCACGTCGCTCGCACAGAACACGAGCGAGGCGGGGTCGTCGAGCTCGTCCCAGTCGAGCGGCGTCGAGACCGTCGGCCGCTCCGCGCCCCGCAGCGAGTACACGCACACCGTCGTCTTGTGCTCGTCGTTCTGGGACCAGTCGATCAGCACCCGGTCCTTGCGCAGCTCCTTGCGCTGCTGCGAGACGATCAGCTTGGGGTGCTGCGCCTCCAGATGGCGCGCGAGCGCCTGCGAGAGGCGCTTGGAGCCTGAGTCGTAGTCCACGTCCTCGACGTTGAGCGGCACGTAGACCTGGAGGCCCTTGGAGCCGGAGGTCTTGACGTAGCTGTCGAGGCCGAGCGCCAGGAGCGCCTCACGCAGGATCAGGGCGACCTCGCAGCACTCGGCGAGACCCGCGCCCGGTCCTGGGTCGAGGTCGAAGGCCATCACGGTCGGGCGCTCGATCGGCTCGTGCTCGGACAGCGACGGGTGCAGCTCGAGGTCGGCCAGGTTGGCGAGCCACACGAGCGTCGGGAGGTCGTCGCAGACGACGTAGAAGATCTTGCCGACGCGCTCCCGTCGCACCCACTCCGGCGCGTGCGAGGGGCAGTTCTTCTCGTAGAAGTAGGGCTGCTCGACGCCGTTCGGGTAGCGCTTGAGGGTGAGCGGGCGGTTCCGGAGGTGCGGAAGCAGCGCCGACGAGACGCGCGTGTAGTAGTCGATCACCTCGCCCTTGGTGAAGCCCACCTGCGGGTACAGGACCTTGTCGAGATTGGAGAGCGAGAGCGTGCGGCCCTCGACCTCGACCTCGATGCGGCGCGAGGCCACCTACTTCTTGGCCGCGGACTTCTTGCTCGTCGTCTTGGAGCCGTTCGAGCTGCGCGAGGAGGACTTCTTGCGCGTGGGCGTCTTCGCGGCGGCGATCGAGGCCTCGAGGGCCGCCATCAGGTCGGGCACCTTCTTCGGCTCCTCGGCCGGCGCCTCGATCTTGATGGTCTCGCCCTGCGCCTTGCGCTCGATCATCTCGAGCACGCGGTCGCGGTACTCGTCCTTGTACTTGCCGGGCTCGAACTCCGAGCTCAGCGAGTCGATCAGCTGCTTGGCCATCGTGAGCTCGCGCTCGCTCGTCTTGCCCTCGGCGCCGTCGGAGAGCTCGTCGAACGAGTCAGGGTCGATCACCTCGTCCGCGAACAGCATCGTCTCCATGGCGAGCACGCCGTCGCGCGGGCGAATCGCAACGAGATTCTCCTTCGAGCGCAGCACCACGCGCGCGATCGCGACCTTGCCCGCGTCGTCCATGGCGTCGACCAGCAGGCGATACGCCTTCGCGGCGCCCTTGTCCGGCGCGAGGTAGTAGGGGTGGTCGAAGAAGATGGGATCGATCTCCTCGAGGTCCACGAAGTCCTCGATGTCGATCGTGCGCGACTTCTCGGGAGCGATCGAGTCGAGCTCGTCGGGGTCGATCGTCACGTAACGCTCGGGGCCGATCTCGTAGCCCTTCACGATCTGCTCGTAGGGGACCTCGTCGCCATCCTGGTTGACCCGCATCTGGCGGATGCGCGCCCCGGACTCGGAGTCGATCTGGTGAAAGCGGACGGTCTTACGCGAGACCGCGCTGTACAGCTTCACCGGGATGTTGACCAGCCCGAAGCTGATCGCGCCGCTCCAGATCGCACGTGGCATGGAATGAGGGTACCTCGCCGGACCCGGCTTACCCTTCCTCGCGGGTGCAATCTTGCGGGTCGATGTCCGGCCTGAGGCCCTTGAAGGAGGGCGCTCGCAGCGTCCCGCTGCGGGTCCACTCGCGGAATTCGACCGCGGCGACCAGGTTCGGCTCCACGAAGATCGTGCCCTTCGGCGGCTGGCGACCCTCGAACGGGCTCGACTCGCGCCGGAGCGGCTCGAGCTCGCGGCCGAGCATCGCCAGTGTCTGCTCGGTGAAGCCGGTGCCCACCTTGCCGGAGTACACGAGCCGCCCCTCCTCCATGACGCCGATGGCGAGCGCCCCCAGGTGGCCGCCCCGCCCGCCCTCGCCGGGCGTCCAGCCGCCGATCACCACGTCCTGCATGCGGACGTTCTTGATCTTGATCCAGGCGCCGCCGCGCCGGCCCGGGTCGTAGAGACTGTCGAGCTTCTTCGCGACGATGCCCTCGATGCCGAGCTGCTTGGTGGCCTCGAGCAGCGCCTTCCCCTCACCGCGGTGGTAGGCGGGCGTTCGCCAGGACGGGCCGTTCAGCTCGAGCTCGTCGAGCACGGTGCGCCGGTCCTCGTAGGAGAGCGACATCGTCGTACGCCCGTCGAGGTAGAGCAGGTCGAAGATCACGTAGGTCGCCGGGGTGTCGCGCATGCGCCGCCTGACGGCCGAGTCCGAGGCCAGGTGCATCCGGGTCTGGAGCCGCTCGAAGCTGGGGCGGCCCTCGTCGTCGAAGGCCACCACCTCCCCGTCGAGGATCAGCCGGCGCGCCCCCAGCTCCCGCGAGAGGCCTCGCACCTCGGGGTAGCGCGAGGAGAAATCGGTGAAGTTGCGGCCCTGCAGGGTGAGGTGGCCGTGGTCGTAGAAGAGCACGGTACGGATCCCGTCCCACTTGACCTCGAAGCCGTAATCCTCCTCCCTGCGCGGCAGCGTGCCGCTCCGGGCGAGCATCGGCTTGATCCGGTCCGGCATCGGCTCGTATCCGGGGTCCTCGGGCGGGTCCATGCGGTGGATGAGCCAATCCCGGTCGCGCGTGCGGAACAGCGCGTAGCGACCCTTCACGCGCTCGCCGTGGAAGGTCGCGATCACCTCGCCGTCGCGGAACTTCTCCGCCTCGAAGGTGCCGCGGTCCCAGACCGTCATCGTGCCGGCGCCGTATTCGCCCTTCGGGATCTCCCCCTCGAACTCGAGGTACTCGAGCGGGTGGTCCTCGGTGTGCACCGCGAGGCGATTCTCGTCGGGGTGCGCCGGAACGCCGCGCGGGAGCGCCCACGACGCGAGCGCACCGTCGTGCTCGAGCCGCAGGTCCCAGTGCAGCCGGCGGGCGTGATGCTCCTGCACCACGAAGCGTGCGCCGCCCTCCGGGGTGGAAGCGGCACCCTCCGGCTCGCCGGTCTTGGCGAAGTCGCGCTTGGCTCGGTAGCGACCCAGCTGGTCTGGCATGCGCCCGAATCTTGACGAAGCTCAGCCCGCGCCGAGCGGCGTCTCGTCCAGGCGCTCGCGCAGGTCGTCGATCGAGTGGAAGCACGAGGTCGCGCCGGACTCGATCAGCTCCTGCTCGGAGAACCCCCCTGTGAGCACGGCGATCGTCGGGATGCCGGCCCGCCCGGCCGCCCGGCAGTCCCAGGTCGAGTCGCCGACCATCACGGCCTGGCCCCCGCCCGCCTTCGCGATCGCGGCCTCGATCAGGTCGGGCTCGGGCTTGGTCGCCTCGACGTCTGCCGAGCTGGTCCACCCGTCGGCGAGGTCGCGGGCGCCGAGCAGGTCCAGGTAGCGCTCGACCTCGTCCTCCCTTGCGGAGCTCGCGAGCACGACGGCGTGGCCGCGCCGCTTCAGGTCCTCGATCAGCTGCAGAGCCCCGTGAAGCGGCTCCACCTCGTCGATCATCTCCAGGTAGAGCTCCTTCTCCGCCGAGCGGATCCGCTCGCCCATGGCGCGCTCGGTCCCCTCGCCGCAGAGGGCCCCCACGAGCTGGTCTCCGCCCATGCCGATCTGGCGATGGATGCGCCAGACCGGCAACAGAACGCCGTTCCGCCTGAAGGCGCGGTACCACGCCAGCGCGTGCTGGTAGTTGGTGTCCACGAGGGTTCCGTCGACGTCGAGAATCGCTGCGGCGGGCATCGCACCAATGCTTCCCGGGAACGCATGGGACATGCGTCCATGCCGCTCGGCCCGCCTCCCCCACGCGCACGCGGCTGACGACATCATCCGCGGGAGGGAAACTCCAGTGATGCAGCCCTGCGCACATGGCCGCCGTCCGATGCTCGCCGCGCTGGTGGCGGCGCTGGCGTGCACCGTCGCGCTCGTCACGGCCCCGGTGGCCTCGGCGGCACGGGCCTGCGATTCGGCGAACGCGACCCCGGCGGCCGCCGCCGAGCGCAAGCTGGTGCGCGCCACGCTGTGCCTGCTGAACGCCGAACGCGCGCGCGAGCGACTGGCGCCGCTGCGGCTCGACGGCCGGCTCTCGCTCGCTGCCGACCGGCACACCGGCGACATGGTGCGCCGGCGCTACTTCTCACACGACTCGCCCGACGGCTCGAGCTTCCTCGACCGCATCCGTCGCGCGGGCTACCTCGAGGATGCGCGCTCCTGGAGCGCCGGCGAGAACATCGCCTGGGGCTCGGGCTGGCGCTCCACGCCGCGCTCGATCGTGCGCGCCTGGATGGAGAGCTCGGGGCATCGCGCCAACATCCTGAGCTCGCAGTTCCGACACATCGGCATCGGCGTGGCCCGGGGCGCGCCGGTCAGCGGCGTGGGCGGCCCAGCCGGCACCTACACCACGGACTTCGGCTCGCGCGGATAGGCGCGTCGGGGTGCCGCCCCCTCAGGCGGCGACCTCCGCCACGTCCTCGGCGAGCTCGCGCGTGCGCTCGACCGCATCTGAGGCGAGGTCGCGGTCGATCAGGTCGAGCACTGCCTCCTCGACCCTGCGCTGCACGTCCGGCCAGTCGCCGCCCTCTTCGGCGAGCTCGGGCAGCGCGCCGCTGATCGTCAAGCCGCCGTCGAAGCGGTCGAACAGGCGCGGATCGATGTAGGACGCCCGGGCGACCGCAGGCGTGTTGCCGAGGTACTCGGCCACCTCCTTCACCGCGCGCGCCTTGGCGCGCTTGCGTCCCGTCTTGGTGCCCGCGGCCATCCCGGACACGGCGAGCGCGACCGCGGCCAGCACCGTTCCGCTCCAGGTCCGGAAGTCCTTCGCGCTGTAGTCGCCCCCGGTGGCGTCCTTGACGTAGGCGTTGATGTCGGCGGACCTGACGTCGACCCAGCGCCGGCCCTCCTTGCAGGCGAGCAGCCCCTCTCCGCCTCCGCGGCGGCGCTTCAAGCTCTCGACGATCCGCGCGATCTCGGGATCGCCGAACGCCTGCACCCGGCGTTGCCCGCCCTTGGCCTCGTAGTCGAAGGTGATCTCGTCGCCCTCGACGGTCACGTGGCGCCGCTTCATCGTCGCGAGCCCGTAGGTGTCGTTCTCCTCGGCGTAGTCCTCGGAGCCGATGCGGAAGAAGCCGCGGTCGAGCAGCCGGGTGGCCACCGCGAGGATCTTGTCGCGAGGCATCCCCTGCCGTCTCAGGTCCCGTTCGACGCGACGGCGCAGGCGCGGCAGGGCGCGGGCGAACTCCTCCATCTCCTCGAACTTCTCGCGGTCGCGGCGCTCACGCCAGTGGTCGTGGTAGCGGTACTGCTTGCGGCCCGCGGCGTCGGTCCCGGTGGCCTGGATGTGGCCGTTCGGGTAGGGGCAGATCCAGACGTCCTCCCAGGCGGGCGGAATCGCGAGCTCGGCGATCCGCTCGCGCACGCTCGGCGCGTCGATGCGCTTGCCGTCGTCCCCGAGGTACTCGAAGCCCTTGCCCCGCCGCCGGCGGCGGATGCCCGGCCCCGAGCAGTCGGCCCGTCTCAGTCTTGCCATCCGAGCCCAGGTGCCCGCTCGGGGTGAGGTCCTAACACGGCGCTTTCACAGGAACGGCGCCCGCAGGCGGTCGAGCAGCTCGCCGCTGCGCGCCGCGTAGACCGCCGAGCGCATCTCCAGGTCCAGCGCGTCGCCGCCCGGCAGCGCCACCGCCCCGCCCGCCTCGCGCACGATGAGCTGGCCGGCCGCGACGTCGACAGAGCGCACCGGGCGAAGCGACATCATCGCGTCGAGGCGCCCGGCGGCGACCAGGCACAGGGACGTGGCCACGGCGCCCAGCACGCGCAGGCGGCGGGCCTCCAGCGACGCGACCGCGTCCGCCGCGGCGGCCACCAGCTCGGGCCGGGCCGTCTCGAGGCCGAGCACCTCGAGGGCGTCCTCCGGGGCGGGGGGCGACAGTCGCGCGCCGTCGCGGAAGGCCCCCTGGTCGCGGAGGGCCCACCACTCGACGCCGGAGTCGAGCTCGGTCACGAGGCCCAGGTCCACGTCGTCCATCCGATCGCCGGACGCCACCGCGATCGACACGCACGAGAACGGGAGGCCGCGCTTGGCGTTGAGCGAGCCGTCGACCGGGTCGATCACCACGCGGGTCGGGCCGCCACCGCGGAAGGTCACCTCGCCGCGCTCCTCCGACACCGCGGTCAGCGGCGCGCCGAGCTGCTCCAGCTCGGCCAAGATCGCGTCCTCGGCGGCCAGATCGACGGCCAGCGTGGTGTCGCCGCCCTCGCCGCGGCCCTGAGGCGCGGCGCGCTCGGCGGCGCTCGCGAAGCCCAGCACGGCCTCGCGGGCGGCCCCCGCCGCCCGGCGGCAGACCGCCAGCCAATCGATCTCGGAGGCCAGCCCCACCGGCGTATCCTAGGCACGGATGCCCGACCTCCTCGACGGCCTCAACGCGGAGCAGCGCGCCGCCGTCACGCATCCCGGCGGCCCGCTGGTCGTGGTCGCGGGAGCCGGAACGGGCAAGACCACCGTTCTCACGCGGCGCTTCGCCTGGCTCGTCGAGCAGGGCGCGCCCGCCGAGGCGATCCTGGCCCTCACCTTCTCCTCGTTCGCGGCCAGGGAGATGCGCGAGCGGCTCGAGGTGCTGCTCGAGTCGCCCTACGAGGAGCTCCACGTCGCGACCTTCCACTCGTTCTGCACCCGCCTGCTCCAAGACGAGGCGCTCGAGGCCGGCGTGGATCCGTTCCTCTCGCCCGTCACCCCGGCCGACCGGCTGGCGCTGCTGCTCGAGCGGATCGACGACCTCTCGCTGCGTCAGCACGAGATTCGCGGCAACCCGGCCCCGTTGCTGGCGAGCTTCGTCGCGCGCATCGACCGCCTGAAGGACGAGATGATCGGCGCGGCGGACTACCGCCGCTACGCGGAGCGGTTGGTAGCCGAGGCGACGAGCGACGCCGCGCGGGCGCGCGCGGCGCGCGAGGTCGAGTTCGCGCGCCTCTACGCCGACCACGACCGGCTGCTCGCCGAGCGCGGCGCACTCGACTTCGGCGACCTGATCCTGCGCGCGTTCCGCCTCCTGCACGAACACCCGCACGTGCGCGAGCGGGTGGCGGGCCGCTACCGCCACGTGCTCGTGGACGAGTACCAGGACACGAACTTCGCTCAGGGGATGCTCCTGCGCCTGCTCGTGGACGCCCACAGGCAGGTGACGGTGGTGGGCGACGACGACCAGTCGATCTACCGCTTCCGGGGCGCGTCCCAGAAGAACCTGCTCGACTTCCGCGAGGAGCTGCCCGAGGCCGAGCTCGTGACGCTCGAGCGCAACTATCGCTCGGGGCGCCGCATCCTCGCCGCCGCGCGCGCGGTGGTCGAGCCGGTGCCGGAGCGGATCCCCAAGAAGCTCAAGGGAGCCAGCGGCGGCCGCGTGCGCTTCTGGCGCTGCCACTCCGAGCGTGCCCAGGCACAGGCCGTGGCGGCCGAGGCGGAGAAGCTCGTGGCAGGCGGTGTGGCCCCGGACCGGATCTGCGTGCTCGTGCGCTCGGTCAAGAGCGAGGGAGGCACGGTGGCCTCCGCCCTCGAGGAGCGCGCGGTGCCGGCCCGCGTGTGCGGCGCGGCCGCCTACTTCCAGCGCGCCGAGGTGCGCGATGTGCTCGCCTGGCTGCGCGCGCTCGCCGACCCGGGCGACTCCGGCGCCGTGGTACGCGCGCTCTCGCGACCGCCGGTCGAGCTGCGCTCGGTCGACGTGGCGCGGCTCACCCAGCTGGCGCGCCGGCGCAAGCTCGACATGCCGAGCGCCGTGGCTGCCGCGCTCGAGGGCCCGCAGCTCTCGGAGGAGGGCCGCGACCGCGCGCGGGTGTTCCTGCGCCTCTACCGCTCGGCCTCGAACGCGTTCGAGGACCGGCGTCCCGACGCCTTCGTGCTGCGCCTGATCGAGCGCATCGGCCTGCGCCGCCAGCAGGTCTTCGCCACCCAGGCGGACACGGTCGAGCGTCTGCGCAACATCGCCAAGCTGTCCGAGCTCGCCGGCTCCTACATGCGCCGCGAGCCACAGGCCACGGCGCGCGACTTCACCCGCTACCTGGCCGCCGTGGCCGAGTCCGGGCTGCGCGAGGAGGAGGCCGTCGGGGTCCCCGCCGCGCCCGCCGTCCAGGTGATGACGATGCACGCGGCAAAGGGCCTCGAGTTCGACCACGTGTTCGTGCTGGGTCTCTCGGCCGGGCGCATGCCGGGCCCCTTCCGGCCCCAGGCCGACGGCGTGCCGGACGAGCTCCTGCGCGAGCGCGTGGCGCCCACGACGGCGGGCCGCGAGCTGCACGAGGCCGAGATGCGGCGCCTGCTGCACGTGGCGATGACGCGGGCCCGCAAGGGCCTCGTGCTCGCCTGGGCCGAGGGCGGCCAGCCCGGCGCCACGCCGCGACCGTCCCCCTTCTACGAGGAGGCCCTCACGGCGCTCGGACTAGAGGAGGAGCTCTTCGAGGAGGAGCTCTTCGGTCCCGCCGAGGGGCTCCACTCGACGTTCCGAATCATGCGCGACGAGCTGCTCGACACGGTCGCGCGCGTGGGCGGGCGACTCGGCGAGATGCGCCTCGACACCTACCTCGACGTCGACCAGGCGGTGTCGCGCTACCTCGAGCTGATCAAGGTGGCCGCGTTGATCGAGCGCGCGAAGGAGGGCCAGGACCTCGACAGGGCGCTCTCGGAGGTGAACGAGATCCTCGTGCAGTGCGCCACCGCCGAGCAGCGCGAGATCCTCATGCAGTCCGCGCTCGACGGCTGGCTGCGGGACACGGAGCGCGACCCGGACACCCGGCCGGCAGCGGCCCAGAATGGCTCGGAGCCCTCACTCGACCCGTTCATCCCGCGCCGCGGCCGCGGGCTGATGCTCTCGGCGAGCGACATCGACACGTACCGGATCTGCCCGCTCAAGTACAAGTTCGCGCGCGTCTTCCGGATCCCGCAGGAGCCCACGATCCACCAGCGCTTCGGGATCGTCGTGCACCAGGTCCTGGAGCGCTTCCACCGCGAGGGCGGCGGCTCGCTGGCCGCTCTGATGGAGCTCTTCGAGGCCTCCTGGCGGCGCTCCGGGCTGGGCGACTCCGACGACGAGCGGCAATTCCGCGAGCGGGCGGTGGAGGCGCTCGAGCGCTACTGGCGCCAGGATCGCGACTCGGACGCCGAGCCGGTGTGGATCGAGCGCTCATTCGCGTTCAGGCTCGGACCGCACCTGCTGCGCGGGCGGGTCGATCGCGTGGACCGCCGGCCGGACGGCACCTACGAGCTGATCGACTACAAGACCGGCAAGGCCAAGACGGAGGCGGACCTGCGCGAGGACGTGCAGCTATCGCTCTACCAGATGGGTGCCCGCGAGTCGTGGCGGCTCGAGACCACAGCCCAGAGCTACCTCTACGTCCTCACCGGCGAGCGCGTGCCGGTCGAGCACTCGGAGGAGGAGCTCGATCGCGTGCGCGCAACCGTGGCCGACATCGCCGGCGGCATCCTCAAGCAGGACTTCGAGCCCACACCCTCACCCGAGGTGTGCAGCTTCTGCGACTACCGGATCATCTGCCCGGCCGCTGAGAAGTGAGCGCCGGCTACTGGAGCGGGTCGCGACGATCCTCGCGGACCACCCGGCGCTCGACCACGTCACCGCGTCGTTCGCGCGCCGAGACCATCAGGAAGAGGCCGATCACGAGGCCGACCACCCCGGCCACCATGAGGATCACGCCGACGGTCTGGATGTCCACCCCCGCCACCGTCGCCGTGACCGCGTACTTCAGGATCGCGCCAACGGCGATGAGGAATATCGAGGTTCCGATGGTCATACGAAGGCTCGTGCCCGCTCGCGGCGGCCGACAAACTCGTACGAGCGTCTAGCGCTCGCCCGACTCGCCCGGACCGCGCTGGCGCAGGAAGCGCTGGAAATCGCGCGCGATCGTGTCGGCCGAGGGCAGCGAGCCTTCGTCCGGCGGGTTCTCTGCCTGCACCTCGTCGACCGCGTTCTCGAGCCGCTCCACGAACGCCTTGACCTCCGGGTCGCTCGCCACCGCCGCGCTCACCTGGCGCTCGTAGTCCTCGGCCGCGGACTCGAGCTCGCCGGCGTCGACCGCGACCCCGGCGGCGCCCTCGAAGGCGCGGACCAGGGCCAGCGCGACCTTCGGGTTCGGCGAGGCCGCCACGTAGTGGGGCACCGAGGCCCAGAGGCTGGCGGACGCCACGCCGGCCGCCGCGAGGGCGTGGTGGAGCACGCCCACGATCCCGGTCGGCCCCTCGTAGTTCGGGCGGTCGAGCCCGAGCCGCTCGACCATGCCGTCCGACCCGATGCCGGTGATCGACACCGGCCGGCTGTGCGGCACGTCGGCGAGCAGCGCGCCGAGCGTTACGACCATCCCCACCTCGAGCTCGGTCGCGGCCTGGAGGACCGTGTCGCTGAAGCGGCGCCAGCGTAGCGAGGGCTCCACCCCCTCGAGCATCACCAGGTCGCGCTCCGCGCCCGGCACGGAGGCCGCGGAGATGGAGTTCTCGGGCCAGTCGATCTCGCGCGTCTGGCCGTCGCTCAGGCGAACGGTCGGCCGTACCGCGGTGAAGTCGTAGTACTCCTCGGGATCGATGTGGCCGATCTCGCCGGCCTCGAACGAGCCGCGGATGAACGAGACGGCGGCCGAGGCGGCCTCACCCGCGTCGTTCCAGCCCCTGAACGAGCACACCATCACGGGCGCTCGCAGGCCGGGACGCTCAGTCCAGATCAGGTCCGTCACTGCGTCCAACGGTAGCCCACCGTCGGTCCGAGGGCGTCCGGTTCGGCGATCAGGATTGACGTCGATGCCCATCGCCGAGCTCAGGGACGGCGGCGAGATCGACGGGGTGTTCGCCTGCACCCGCAAGGATCGCCTGACCACCAAGAACGGGTCCCCGTACCTGGCGGTCGAGCTGCGCGACCGCACAGGGGCGATCCCGGGGCGGGCCTTCCGCGACGCGGACTTCCTCGCCGGCCAGTTCGAGCGCGGCGACCTGGTGTCCGTGCGCGGCCGGGTCGAGCGCTTCCGGGACGAGCTCCAAGTCGAGCTGCAGGCGATCCGGCGCTCCGAGGACAGCCCCGACCCGGCGGAGTTCCTGCCGGTCGCCTACCGCGACCTCGAGGAGCTCGACGGCTTCCTCGAGCACCTCGCTCGCGAGGTGCACGACCCTCATCTGCGCGCGCTGCTGGACGCGTTCCTCGCCGACCACGGCTTCCGCTCGGAGTTTCGCCGCGCGCCATGCACGCGGGCGGGACACCACTCCTACCTCGGCGGCCTGATCGAGCACACGGTGGCCGTGGCCACGCTGGCGCTCGAGGCGTGCACGCTTCATCCGAGACTCGACTCGGACCTGCTCCTGTGCGCGGCGATCCTCCACGATGTGGGCAAGACGCGCGAGTTCGAGCTCGGCGCCGAGATCGCGCTGAGCGAGGCGGGCGCTCTGGTCGGCCACCTGGCGCTCGGCCAGCAGCTCGTTGCCGAGCGGGCGCGCCGGCTGGCCGGGTTGCCGGAGAGCAGGCTGCTCTCGCTCTCGCACTGCATCGCCGGCCACCATGGGCCCGACGCCCTTCCCGGCAGGCGCTTCCGCTCGGCCGAGGCGCTCGCCCTCTATCGCCTGAACGCGCTCGACGCGGCCGTGAAGGGCGCACTCGAGCACGGGCTCCAGCCCGAGCGCGGATAGGCCCACCTGGCCATTCCCTGGACAAATAGGCCATAGGCCGTCGGACACGTTCGCGCTCGGCGGCTCCCCCGCCGAACCGAATCGAACGTGTCCGAGAACGCGACGACCCCCGGTGCGGCCACAACGGAGGCCGTGGAAGAGCTGCTGCGCCAGCTCGTGGACGCCCGCTTCGTGCTCACCGATCGGGACGGCGCCGTCACGCGCTGGAGCCGCCCGGCCGAGGAGCTGTTCGGCTGGGCCGGCGCCCGCATGCTCGGCCGCCAGCTGAGGGAGACGCTCCAGCTCGACGGCGAGCTGCCCCCGCGCGGCGGGCTCCTCACCACCACCGCACGGCGCAAGGACGGCAGCGAGGTCGAGCTCTCGCTCACGCTGGTGCCGGTCGGAATGAGCCAGAGCCTCGAATTCAACGGCTTCCTGGAGGCGCTCGAGATCGCGGCGCCGCGCGGCAACGCGATGCAGCAGCTCCAGCAGAGCCACCGGACCGTCGTCGACTGGATCCACGCCGCCATTCGCGGTGAGGCGCACCTGGAGGAGGACGACCTCGCGGCCGGCACGATCGTCGCCTTCCGGCCACTCGTCGAGCCGCCGGCGGACGTGACGCCGGGCGCCTACGACGAACTTCCCGGCGATGAGCCCGCGGTCGGAGGCGACGCAGACCATCCCGCACCGGACCAGTCCGCGACCGACGAGGCCGCCGCCCGCATCGTCCAGCTCGGATCCGAGCTCGAGGAGACGCGCCGGGTGCTGGACGAGATGCGCTCGCAGCTCGAGGCCCTGCGCGATGAGCGCGAGGGCACTCGCCGCAACGTGGACGAGACGCGCTCGCTCGTGGAGAGCCTCCAGCGCGACCTGGGCGGAACCCCCAAGGCCCAGGAGCGCCTACGGGCCCAGCTCGAGGAGACGCGCGCGGCGGTGGGGGAGCTCAAGGCCACGCGGGCGAAGGTCGAGGCGCTCGGGATCGAACTCGAGAAGCAGAAGAGCTCGGGCAAGGAGCGCCGGCGGCTCGAAGCGGAGCAACGGGACCTGCGCGCCCAGCTCGAGGCCCTCGAGGACGCCGTCGCGGCAGCACGTGAGCGCACGGACGAGGAGCGCGAGCTGGCGGCGGCGCTCCAGGGTTTGGCGGAGCGCGTCGAGGCGCTCGACGAGGCGGCGAGCCAGGGACCCGACCAGCGCCTGCTGGCGGAGCTCGAGAAGCTGCGCGACAAGGTCGCCTCGCTCGAGGAGGACACGGGGAGCGGGGAGCGCGCCGAGCTCCAGGCCGAGCTCGAGCAGACCCAGGTGCGGGTCGAGACGCTCGAGGCCGCGCTGGCCGACGCCGCCGGCGCCGGGCCCGCGCTCGAGGCGAGCCTCGAGCAGACGCGGGCACAGCTGGCGGAGCTGGCGAGCGGGCTGGCGGCCGAGGGCAGCGCTCGCGAGGAGCTGGGACGGGCGGGGGCCGATCGCGACGAGCAGCTGCGCGCCGAGCTGGCCGAGGCGCGCAGCGCGCTCGAGCGCCACGAGCGCCTGGTCGAGGAGCTCGAGGCCACGCGCGCGAAGGTCGAGGCGCTGGCGAGCGAGCGGATCGAGGAAGGACGCGAGCTGCACGGCGACCTGGCCGAGACCCACGCGAAGCTGGAGACACTGGAGCGGGCGCTCGAGGACGAGCGCGAGCGCGGAGGCGAGGCGCGCGCCCTGCTGGGGGATCTCAGGGCGGAGCTCGCCGAGGTGCACGCCGCCGCCGCGCGCGCGGAGGCGGAGCGACCCGCACAGGCGGACGCCGAGGCAGGGGAGGGAGCGCGCGAGGCCGCGGCCGCCGCGCAGGAGGCGCTGACCGCCATCGAGCGATTGACCGGGCGCGCGGAGCAGGCCGCCGACGCCGCTCGCAGCCACTCGTCACGCGCGTACGACGCATCCGGCGCCGCCGAGGCGCGCGCCAGCCGGGCGGAGGAGGCCGCCGGCGCCGCCGAGGCGCAGGCCAAGCGCGCCGCCGAGAGCATCGGCGGCGTGGAGGAGCGCGCAGCGCACGCGGGCGAGGCGCTCAAGGAGGTCGAGGCCCAGGTGGCGAGCGCCCGCGAGAGCGCCGAGGCGGTGACCGCACGGGCGGACCGCGCCGACGAGTCGCTCCGGACGATGGAGTCGCACGCGAGCAGGGCGCGCGAGATCGTGAGCGCCGTCGAGGCGCACGCGAACAGAGCCGGCGAGGCGGTGTCGGCCGCGGAGGCGCACGCCAGCCGCAGCCAGGGGGCGGTCGGCGCAGTGGAGGCGCACGCGGCGCGCGCGGAGGAGGCCGCCGCCGCGACAAGGAGCAGTGCAGAGCGGGTGAGCCAGGCGGCGCGCGAGCAGCGCGACGACGCCGCCCGCGCGGAGGCGGCCGCGACCCGCGCCGACGCGCTGGTCGCCCGCGGCGACGAGCTCGCGGCGCAGCTCTCCGGCGAAGCCGCCCGCGCGACTCAGGCCGCCGCCGACTCCGAGCGACAGGTCACCCGCGCCGCCGAGACGGCGAGCGCGGCCGAACGGGGCGCCGAGCGTGCCGAGGAGGCGGCCGGGCCACGCCCAGGCGGCCGCGGAGCGGGGCGCGCAGGCATCGGCCGAGCTCGAGAGCCAGGTCGCCCGGGTGGAGGAGAGCGCCGCCGGAGTGGCCCAGCACGCCGAGCGCGCCGAGCGCGCCGTGAGCGCCGCCGAGGGACATTGCGACCGCGCCTCCGAGGTGGCCCGGCAGCTCGCCGAGGCGGCGGCCGCCGCCGAGCGCGAGGCCGAGCGGGCCCGCGAGGCCGCCGAGGACGCCGAGCGGGCCGCGGGGCACGCACGCGAGGCCGCGGAGCATGCCGTGCACGGGGCCTATCACGCCCCCGACCGGCCGCTCGTGCCCTACGAGACCGGGGCCCCCGCGGCGCCGGTGCCGGCGGCGTCCGTCGCGGGTGGTGCCGCGCCCCCCGAGTCCGCACCCCCAGCGGCGGCCCAGGACCCGCACCGGCCGCTCTTCGCGAACCGCGACACGGGACCCAAGCGCGAGCCGCGCCCGGGCTTCGACGACGTGAAGGAGCCGCGCGCGATATTCGCCCTCGACGGCCACTTCATGGAGCTGAACCAGGGCTTCACCGACCTCGTCGGCTACACCGAGGCCGAGTTCCAGCAGGCGGTGTGGCCGCCGGTCATGGACCGTCCCAACCTGCCCAAGCACCGCGAGCAGATCAAGGACCTGCTGGCCGGCAAGATCGAGGTGGCCGAGGTGAACACCGCCTACGTCCACGCGCAGGGCCTGCTGGTCCCGCTCGAGGGTCGGATCACGCTCGAGCGCGAGAACGGCGAGCCGAGCCACTTCCTGATCGTCGCGAAGGCGGGATAGCCGGCGCCGTTAGTCTCCCGGCCCGTGGTCTCCGACGAGGGCATCCTCCACTGGTTCGAGCGACTGCGTGAGGAGGTCCCCGGCCTGGAGCCGATCGACGCGCACACGCACATCGGCTCGAATGACCCGGACGGATACCGCTGCGGACCCGACGAGCTGATCGCCTCGCTCGAGCACATCGACGGGCGGGCGATCGTGTTCCCGATGCACGAGCCGGACGGCTATTCCGCGGCGAACGACATGGTCGTGGACGCGGCGGCGTCGTCGGGTGGCCGCCTCCATGCGTTCCTGCGACTCGACCCCGCCGCCGATGCGCTCGCCGAGGCGGAGCGCGCGCTCGACCGGGGCGCGTGCGGCATCAAGCTGCACCCGCGCGCCGAGCGGTTCACCCTCGATCACCCCGGGCTCAGAGACGTGTTCGCGCTGGCCGACGAGCGCCGGCTGCCGGTGCTGTGCCACGCCGGGCGCGGCATTCCCGCCCTCGGCCGCCACGCGATCGAGGCCTGCGAGCGGCATCCGGGGATGCGCCTGATCCTGGCCCACGCGGGAATCTCGGACCTGGCCTGGATCTGGCGCCTCGCGCCCGACCACCCCAACCTCCTGTTCGACACCGCCTGGTGGTCGCCGAGCGACCTGCAGGCCCTGTTCGCGCTGGTTGCGCCCGGTCAGATCCTGATGGCCAGCGACGCCCCGTATGGCACGCCGGCGTGGGGCGCCACGATGACGTTGCGGCACGCGCTCCAGATCGGGTTGGACGCCGACCAGGTGCGCGGGGTCCTCGGCGGCCAGGCCGCCCGTCTCATCGCGGGCGAGGACCTGCTCGACCTCGGCCCCGCCCCGGGCCCGGACCGGATCCCGCGGGACCCGCTGCTCGACCGCGTGCACTCGTGCCTGCTGGCCGCCCTCGGCCAGATGTTCAACGGGATCGAGCCCACCGAGTCGCTCGCGCTGGCGACGCTCGCCTGCGAGGTGGGCGACGAGGACCCGCGTGCCGAGGTCTGCCGGTCGATCCTCGGCCTGATCGAGGAGCGCAGGGGATACACGCCGCCGCCGGGCGGCGACGGCCGGCCCGAGCGCTTCGCGCCCGGGCTCCACTACATCGTCGTCGCGGCCGGCCTGGCCCGAACGCCTGACGTAGCCATGCCGCCGCCGCCCGTCGCGGCGGATGTCGATGAGCGGTTTCGCGGCGATCCGTCCGGGTAGCCCGGAGGAAAGGGTCGCCGGAGCCGTTCTGCGGACCCCCGGGGACGCCGAGTGGAGACGGCCGGCCCTAACTACTCCTCGAGCACGAAGATCTCGAACGCCATCGGCGGGTGGAAGACCACCTGGCTGTGGTAGGTCACGACCCGCCGGCCGACGATCTCCTCGATGGCGGACGTGAAGCGATCGGCGACCTCCTCCTGGAAGGTCAGCCGGACCTCGCGCACGAGATTCTCCTTGCCGTTGTTCACGAGCGTGCGCTCGACCGTCGTGAGGATGTCCTCGAGCACGCAGAACACGTAGTTCTCGAACAGGTAGGTCTTCGCCTTCGTGGGGCCGCGCCCGTAGCACTCGGCGAAGATCTGCACGACCGCGTTCGAGATCGCGGCCGCCTGCTCCCCGCCGTGGACGACCTCGTTCACGCGACCTCTCGCAGCGCCTCGATCTCGCGTCGCGCGGCCAGACGCTGGAGCGCCCGGGCCTCCAGCTGGCGCACACGCTCCGCCGAGATGCCGAGCTGCCGCCCGGTCTCTCGCAGCGGCTTCGGGTCCTCGCCGTTGATCCCGTAGCGCAGCCGGATCACCGTGCGCTCCTGCTCGGGGAGATCCTCGATGGTGCGCCGCAGGAGCGCCTCGCTGAGGCTGAGCTCGACCTCCTCGTCCACCGCGGGAGCGTCGCCCTCGAGCAGGTCGCCGAGCACGGCCGCGCCCTCCTCGCCGACGGGTCGGTCGAGGCTCGTGACCGTGCGAGCGGCGTCGCGCACCTCCTCCACCTGCTCGAGCGGCAGCTCGGCGGCCGCGGCGATCTCCTCGTCCGTCGGGTCGCGCCCGAGCGTTGCGCTCAGCGCCCGCTCCGAGCGGACGATCTTGCGCTCGCGCTGCCCGATGTGCACGGGGATGCGGATCGTGCGCGCCTTGTTGGCGAGGCCGCGCTGGATCGCCTGGCGCACCCAGAAGGTCGCGTAGGTCGAGAACTTGTAGCCCTTGCGCCAGTCGAACTTCTCGGCCGCGCGGATCAGCCCGAAGATCCCCTCCTGGATCAGGTCGAGCAGTGACAGCTCCTGGCCCTGGTACTTCTTCGCGATCGAGACGACCAGGCGCAGGTTCGAGTTGATCATGCGCTCCTTGGCCTCGAGGTCGCCGGCCTCGATCCGCTTGGCCAGCTCGACCTCCTCCGCCGCGCTCAGGAGCGGGTAGCGACGGATCTCGTTCAGGAACAGCTGGAGGGCGTCGGTGGTGGCGCTGGCGAGCTCGCCGTTGCGGAAGCTGGTGGGCTCGACGCCGCTGCGCCCGCAGTCGTCGGAGAGCTCGACCCCCTGCCTCTCGAGATGGGCCTCGAGAGCGTCGACGTCGTCGTCGAGCAGCTCGAGCGTCTGTACCAGCTCGTCGAGCTCCGAGAGGTTGAGGCATCCCTGCTCCTCGCCGCGCCGGACCATGGCGGCGACCTCTGGCCGAGCGGTAAGGTCGGCGGGCGACTCCACGTGGCGCATGCTACGCCGCGGGCGCGGCTTCGGCTACTCGACCGAGGCGGCGTCGTCGACCATGTCGAGCCGCTCCTCGAGGCGCGTGATCGCGAATACGCGCTGCACCGGATCGGGGCCGCGCACGATCACCACGCGGCGGCCCGCCTCTCGCCCTCGCTCGTCCGCGGTCACGAGGCAGCGCAGGCCGGTCGAGTCCAGGAACGTCAGCTTCGAGAGGTCGAGCACCAGGACCGGTGGTCCCGAAGCCTCGACGCGCCGCAACTCCTCCTGGACCTTGCCCACCGTCGATAGGTCGAGCTCTCCCTTCAGGGCCAGGTGGATGAGTCCGTCGCGCTCCTCGGTCTGAACGGCGAGGATCTCCACTGGCCGCAAACCTAGCGAAGACCGGCCTTCGCGGCGAGTTGCCAACAGCGCGGGGCATACTACGACCCGTGTCAGCGCAAGCCCTCGAGGAACTCGCCCCGCTCATGGCCAACCCGGCGGCGGGCGCGATCCTCTGCGACGTCGACGGCGTGCTCGCGCCGATCGTGGCGCGTCCGGAGGACGCGCACGTACGCGAGGAGACCTCGGTGCTCCTCGGGCGCCTGGCGCGCCGCTATGCCTGCGTGGCCTGCATCTCGGGTCGCTCGGTGGCAGACGTGCGGCGCCTGGTGGGGGTCGGCGGGATCGCGTACGCGGGCTCACACGGCGCGGAGCTGCTCGAGCCGGGCTCCTCGCGGCCGCGCACGATCCCGGCCTTCAAGAGCTGGGAGAAGCGCGTGCGGCGCTTCGCCGCCGAGCACGACACGCGCGAGTTGCGGCTGGTGCGCGTGCGGATGGAGGACAAGGGGCCGATCACCGCCTTCCACTGGCGCGGCGCGCCCGACGAGGACGCGGCCCGCACCCACCTCGAGGGCCTGGCGCAGGAGGCCGAGACGGCCGGCTTCTCCACTCACTGGGGCCGCAAGGTCCTGGAGGTGCGACCGCCGGTGCCGATCGACAAGGGCCAGGCCGTGCGCGACCTGGTGGAGGGCGCCAGCGCGCGCGTCGCGCTCTACGCCGGCGACGACGTGACCGACCTCGACGCCTTCGACGCGCTGGACGCGCTCGAGGACGAGGGTCGCATCGACACGGCCGTACGGGTGGGCGTGAGCTCGGACGAGGGGCCGCGGGGGATCGTCGACCGGGCGGACCTGGTCGTGGACGGCGTGCACGGGTTCGCTCGCGTGCTCACGGCGCTCGCCGACGCGCCCGCGTCCGCGTCCGCGTGAGGTTCCGCGACTTCCTGCGCGTGGCCGTGCTCCTGTTCGGCGGGGCCGCCACCGCGCTGGCCGTGGTCTCGGTCGTGGGAGCGTCGAACGAGGACACCAACACGCTCGTCTACGTCGCCGCCGTCTGGTGGTGTCTCGCCGCGCTGGCGGGGCTCTGGCTCGGGCGCCGCCTGCGCGCGACGCCCGGCATCGCCGGCCTGCTCGGCGAGGCGCGCAGCACCAACGCACTCCCGGAGCTCGAGCCGGGCGCCGTGATGTTCAACCGGCTCTGGCCGCTCGGGGTGCTCACGCTCGCCTCGGGGGCGATCGGGTTCTTCGTCCCGCAGGTGCCCGTGATCGCCACCGGCTACTGCCTGCTCGTGGCGCTGCTATGGCGCAAGCAGTCCGCCGCCGTCCAGGCGGTCGAGGGGCGCGACGGCGTGGAGTTCTGGTTCGACCGCAGCTCGCCGCTGGGAGCGCCGAAGCTGCTGCGGCTGCCGGGGCTGCGGAAGATCGAGCCGCGCTAGCGGCGCTTGCGGCGCTTGCGCAACGCGTCCAGCTGCTTCCAGCTGCGCGTGTTCGCCACCTGACCGGCGCTGACCCAGGCGCGGCGCGCGGTGTCGACCCCATAGCGGATGCTCTCGAGGGTGTCCGCCCCGTGGGCGTCCGAGTCGATCACGAGCGTCACGCCGGCCTCGGCGGCGGCGCGCGCGTAGACGTCGTTCAGGTCGCGCCTGTCGGGGTTGGCGTTGACCTCGAGGAAGGTGCCGGTCTCCACGGCCCCCGCGATCACCCGATCGAGATCGAGGGCGTAGGGCTCGCGCCGGCCGATCTTGCGGCCGGTGGGATGCCCGATCGCGTCGACGAGGGGGTGCTCCATCGCGCGCAGCAGGCGCTCCGTCTGCTTCTCCTCCCCGAGCCGGAACGAGGTGTGAACGCTCGCCACCACCCAGTCGAGCTCCTCGAGCACGGCGTCCTCGTAGTCGAGCGAGCCGTCCGGGAGCACGTTGGTCTCCGTGCCCGCGAGCACTCGGATCTTCGGCACGTCGAGCGCGCGGATCTCCTCGACCCGCCGGCGCAGCGCGTCCGGCTGCACGTCGTCGCCGAACCCGTGGGTGGCCGAGTGGTCGGTGATCGCCACGTAGTCGTAGCCGCGCTCCGCTGCCGCGAGCACCATCTCCTCGAGCGTGTTGCGCCCGTCGGAGAGGGTGGTGTGCATGTGGAGGTCGCCGCGCAGATCGCCGAGCTCGATCAGCTCGGGCAGCTCGCCCTTGCGCGCCGCGGCCAGCTCGCCGCGGTTCTCGCGCAGCTCGGGGGGCACGAACTGCATCCCGAGCCGCTCGTAGACCTCCTCCTCGGTGGTGAACGACTCGGTCTTCCCCGACTCGTCGTCGGCGATGCCGTACTCGCTCACGTGCAGCCCGCGCCTCACGGCCTCGGTGCGCATCGCCTCGTTGTGCTTGCCCGAGCCCGTGAAGTGCTGGAGCAGGTTGCCGAACGCCTCCTCCGGCACGATTCGCAGATCGACCGGAAGCCCCGAGTGGGTGACGGCGCGCGCGCCCGCCTCGCCCGAGCTCGAAACCGAGTCGAGCTCCTCGAGCCCCGCGAACGCCTCGACGAGCGCGAGCGGGTCGCGCGCCGCGACCACGATGTCGAGATCCTTCACGGTGTCCGCTCGCCGGCGAGCGCTGCCGGCCAGCTCCACGCGGATCGCGGCGGGGTGGGCGCGCAGGGCGTCGACCATGTCCTCGCCCACGGCCAGCGCGCGCGAGAGCAGCAGGCGCGGCTTGGGCTTGCCGTCCGCGCCCGCGGCGAGCGCCGCCAGCACGTTGTCCTCCGCCTTCTTGCCGAAGCCGGCCACGTCCTTCAGCTGGCCGCTCTCGGCCGCGCGGCGCAGGTCGTCGAGCGACTCGACGCCGAGCCGCTCGTGGAGCAGCCGCACGCGCTTGGGGCCGAGGCCGGGGATGCGGGTGATCTCGATCAGCCCGGATGGGATCCGCTCCTTGAGCTTGTCCGCGGAGGGGATCGAGCCGCCGTCCATCAGCGCCACGATCTTCTCCTCGATCGTCTTGCCCACGCCGCTCAGCTCGGTCACGCGCCCCTGGCGGGTCAGCTCGGCCACCGAGACGCCCGCCTCTCGGATCGCCTTGGCGGCGTTGCGGTAGGCCACCACGCGGTACACCACGGCGCCGTCCAGCTCGTACAGGCTGGCCAGTTCCTCGAAGGCGTCCGCGATCTCACCGTTGCGCATGTGGTGTGTCAGGGTACGCGCCCTTGTCGGGAGCCTGGCTGATCCTGCCCACGTACAACGAGGCCGAGAACGTCGAGCCGCTGGTGCGCGCCGCGCTGCCCCAGCTCGAGTCCGCCGGCCTGCCGCACACGATCCTGATCGTCGACGACGGCTCGCCCGACGGCACCGGCAGGATCGCCGACCGGCTCGCGGCCGAGATCCCGCAGGTGCGCGTGCTCCATCGCGACCGCAAGCAGGGGCTCGGACGCGCCTACCTGGCCGGCTTCGAGGTCGCGCTCGAGGGCGGCGCCGACCTGATGCTCGAGATGGACTCGGACTTCTCCCACGACCCGGCCGACCTGCCGCGGCTGATCGCGGCCGCCGAGGCCGCCGACCTGGTGCTGGGCTCGCGCTACGTGCCGGGCGGCGGGGTCACGAACTGGGGCCTCGTGCGGCGCGCGCTGTCGCGCGGGGGCTCGGCGTACGCCCGCATCCTGCTCGGGATCCCGGTGCGGGACCTGACCGGCGGCTTCAAGTGCTTCAACCGGCGGGTGCTCGAGGCGATCGACCTCGACGCCGTGCACGCCGACGGCTACGGCTTCCAGATCGAGCTGACCTACCGCGCCGTGCAGGCGGGTTTCACGGTGACCGAGGTGCCGATACTGTTTCGCGAGCGTCGCGTCGGTCAGTCGAAGATGACCGCGCGCATCGCCGTCGAAGCCGTCTGGAAGGTCCCGGCGCTCCGGCTGCGATCGCGCTGACGGCGTCGCTATATTTTGTATAGCGATAGGAATCGACAAGGAGCAACCGTGGCAGGCGCACTCAACGAGGTCACCGACAACAACTTCCAGGCCGAGGTGCTCGAGGCCGACAAGCCGGTGCTCGTGGACTTCTGGGCGCCCTGGTGCGGGCCCTGCCGGATCATCGCGCCGCACCTCGAGGAGCTGGCCGGTGAGCGTGAGGACCTCGAGATCGTGAAGCTGAACGTCGACGAGAACCCGCAGACGGCCGCCAGGTACGGGGTGATGTCGATCCCGATGCTGTTGCTCTTCAAGGCCGGCCAACCCGTGCACCAGATCATCGGCGCGCTGCCCAAGAGCCGGCTCGTGCAGGAACTCGAGCCCTCGCTCGCGGCCTGACCTACAGCGCGGCGGCGTCCGTCGAGAGCTCGCGCTCGCGACGGGCGCGGTAGCTGCCGCCGAGGGCGCCGAGGATGCAGCCGAAGAAGGTCGTGGCGAACACGAGCCCGACCTGCGGTTCGCCGAGGTAGGTCTTCGGCTCGGTGTTCATCATCTCGAAGCCGAGCAGGATGAAGCTGCCGAACACGAGGCCGCCGATTGCGCCGCGCGCGAAGCCCTCGTCGGCGCCCCGGTGCTCCAGCCCGCCGAGGAATCCGCCGCCGATCGCGAGCGGGCCCGCCAACACCCAGTAGAGCACCGCGTGCAGGCCGAGCGCGATGCCCGTGACGATGCCGAAGACCATCGGGACGAGGATCGCCACGATCAGCTGCTGGCCGAAGGGACGGCTTAGAAGCAGCGGCGGCAGGTGCCTCATCGGCGGCGAGCCTACCGGCGGCGAACGGCGATCAGCAACTCGCGTCCCTCGATCTCGGCGGCCGCCCCGTCGCCGCCGTCGTAGTCGAGCTCGGTGGCGAGCGTCTCGCGCGTGAGGTAGTCCTCGTGCGCGCGAGCGGCGTCGAGCAGGTCGGCGTGACCGCCAAGGCTGAGCGCGATCCGGTCCTCCACGTTCAGGCCGGCGCTCTTGCGGGCCGCCTGCACGGCGTGGACCACCTCGCGCGCGAGCGCCTCGCGGCGCAGCTCGTCGTCGAGCTCGAGGTTGAGCGCCACGGCGTGCGTGCCCGAGCGCTCGACCTGGTAGCCGTCGAGCGGCTGGAGGGTCATCTGCACGTCGTCCGGCCCGATCTCGTGGTCCTGGCCCTCGACGTTGATCCCCGCGCGTCCGCCGGCGCGCAGCCGGGCCGGGTCGAGCGCGGCGATCGCGGCCGCCACCTGCGGCATCTGCTTGCCGAAGCGCGGCCCGAGGGCGCGCCAGTTCGGCTTGAGCTCGAAGCGGCCGAGCTCGTCCGCCTCCGAGACGATGCGCACCGACTTCACGTTCAGCTCCTGTGCAAGCAGGTCCTGGAGGTGCTCGATCGCGCCGCGCTCGCGATCGGCTGCCACGACGACGGCCTCCCGCAGCGGCTGCCGCACCTTCTGCTTGGCGTGCGCGCGGGCGGCGCGGCCGAGCTCGACCGCGTCACGTAGCACCTGCATCTGCCACTCGAGCTCCTCGTCACGCGCTCCCGGCTCCGGGAAGTCGCACAGGTGCACCGAGGGCTCGGTGCCGTCGAGGTTGTCGTACATCTCATCCGCAATGAAGGGCGTGAGCGGCCCGAGCAGCTTGGCGGTCGTGACGAGGCAGCGGTGGAGCGTCGCGAGCGCGGCCGGCTCGCCGTCCCAGAAGCGCCGGCGCGACAGGCGCAGGTACCAGTTCGAGAGGTCGTCCACGAAGGCGGCAATCGCCCGGCCGGCGAAGGTCGTGTCGTAGTCCTCCATTCGCTCGATCACGCGCGCGACCGTGCCCTCGAGCCGCGAGCCGATCCAGCGGTCGAGCTCGGTCGCTGGCGGCGTTGACTCGTCGGCGGGCTCGCTCAGGTTCGCGTAACGGACGTAGAACGCGTAGCTGTTCCAGAGCGGCTTGAGGAACTGGCGCACGGACTCGCCGACGGTCTCGAGCGAGAAGCGGTAGCCGTCCCAGGGCTGCGTCGAGGTGAAGTAGTACCAGCGGAACGCGTCCGCGCCGTGGGTCGCGAGCACGTCCCAGGGCACCACGACGTTGCCCTTCGACTTCGACATCTTCTGACCCTCGCGATCGAGGATCAGGCCCAGGCAGAGGCAGGTCTCGTACGAGGAGCGGCCGAACAGCAGCGTCGAGACCGCCAGCAGCGAGTAGAACCAGCCGCGCGTCTGGTCGAGCCCCTCGCAGATGTAGTTGGCCGGGAAGCGCTCCTCGAACAGCTCCTGGTTCGAGAACGGCGCGTGCCACTGGGCGAACGGCATGCAGCCCGAGTCCCACCAGACGTCGATCAGGTCGGGCACGCGACGCATCTCGCCGCCGCACTCCTCGCAGGTGAGCACCACCTCGTCGATGAAGGGGCGGTGCACGTCCTCGGGCGGCTCGCCGCCGCGCTCGCGAATCTCCTCGAGCGAGCCGACGCACACGTGGTGCGCCTTGCCGCAGCGCCAGATCGGCAGCGGCGTGCCCCAGTAGCGCTCGCGCGACAGCGCCCAGTCGACGTTGTTCTCGAGCCACTTGCCGAAGCGCCCGTGCTTGATGTGCTCCGGGTGCCAGTCGATCGTCTCGTTGGCGGCGAGCAGTTCCTCGCGGCGCTCGGTGGTGCGCACGTACCAGCTCGTCTTGGCGTAGTAGATCAGCGGCGTGTCGCAGCGCCAGCAGTGCGGGTAGGCGTGCTCGTAGCGCTCGGAGCGGAACACCCGGCCCGCCTCCGTGAGTGCCTCGATGATCTTCGGGTCCGCCTCGCGCACGCCCATGCCCGCGAACGGGCCGGTGCGCTCGTCGAAGCTGCCGTCGGGCAGCACCGGGTTGTGGATCGTGAGCCCGTTGTCCGTCGCCAGCCGGAAGTCGTCCTCGCCGAACGCGGCGCCGGTGTGCACCACCCCGGTGCCGTCCTCGATCGACACGAAGTCGCCCGCGAGCACGGTGTGCCCGCGCTCCCCGTAGTCCGTGATGTAGGGGAACGGCGGCTCGTAGCGCAGGCCGAGCAGTGCCTCTCCCGGCATCCGCTCCTCGATCTCCGCTTCCTCGCCCAGCACCCGCTCGGCGAGCGTCTCGGCCAGGATCAGCCGCCGGCCATCCGGCATCCGGGCGCGCACGTAGCCGACTTCCGGATCGACGGCGATCGCCGCGTGCGGCAGGAGCGTCCAGGGCATCGTGGTCCATGCCAGCAGCGCCACGGACGGGTCGTCGAGGAGCGGGAAGGTCACGTACAGCGACGGATCGACCACGTCCTTGTAGCCGGACGCCACCTCGTGGCTCGAGAGCGCGGTACCGCAGCGTGGGCAGTAGGGCACGACCTTGTACCCCTCGGTCAGCAGGCCCTGCTTCCAGACCTCCTTGAGCGACCACCAGACCGACTCGACGTAGTCGTTCGCGAGCGTGTAGTAGGCCTCGTCGGTGTCGAGCCAGAAGCCGATCCGCTCGGTCAGCTCGTTCCACTCGTCGATGTAGCGCAGCACCGACTCGCGGCACTTGGCGTTGAACTCGGCCACGCCGTAGCGCTCGATGTCCTCCTTGCTCTTGAAGCCGAGCTCCTTCTCGATCTCGAGCTCGACCGGCAGACCGTGGCAGTCCCAGCCGCCCTTGCGGTGCACGAGGTGGCCGCGCATCGTCTTGAAGCGCGGGAAGACGTCCTTGTAGATGCGCGACAGCACGTGGTGGGAGCCCGGGCGGCCGTTGGCGGTGGGCGGACCCTCGTAGAACACGAACGGCGGAGCGCCCTCGCGGCGCCGGATCGACTCGTGGAACGCGTCGCGCTCGCGCCAGCGCTCGAGCACGACCTCCTCGAGGTCTGGAAAGGACTGCGCGCTGTCGACGGGCCGGTAGCGAGGCACGGGCCGACGATTCTAGGTACGTCGTGCACCTAGCCTGGATCCAGGCTCAGGGCCGGGCCGTCCGGCGCCGGCCCTACGATCGCGCGCGAATGGCATCCCTCGAGCTCGGCGATCCGCTCGCCCACCGAGCACTCCAGGCGCTGCTCCGCGCCGAGTCCGCGGTGCGCCGTCGCCTGGCGATGGAGCTGGAGCGGGAGGGGGTCTCGGCGGCCGGCTTCTCCGAGCTCGTCGTGCTCACCACCGCGGGCGGGTCGCTCGAGCTGAAGACGCTGCGGCGGCGGCTCGACTGGAGCAAGGCCAACGCCACGGAGGTCACCGGCACGCTCGAGGCACGCGGCCTCGTGGCCCGCCGGCGGCTGCTCGAGGATCGCCGCTCGGTGATGGTCGACCTCACGCCCGCCGGCAGGGCGATCGTCGAACGGCTCTTCCCGGCCCACGCCGACAGGGTCACGCGCGCGTTCGGCGCCCTCGACGAGGGCGAGAAGCGCTCGCTCGCCGAGATCTGCCGGAAGCTCGCCGCCTGAGCTGCCCGACCGCTACGCGCTGGTGCGGGCCAGCTTGATGCGCGCCGGCGTGCCCGTCTCGGGCTCGGGCACCACCACGACCTGCTCGATCCGGCCGCTGTCCACGTAGCCCTTCAGGCGCTCGACCGCCTCGACCGGCATCGAGCCGAGCGACGGGATGCCGTGGTCGCCCGTGACCGGCATCGCCTCGCGGTACTCGAACACGGGCGCCGCGGAGCCCACCTGGCGCACGGTGTAGACGAGCCGGCCGACCACGTCGAGCGTGGCGTCGCCGCCGCAGAACACGAAGGCGGTCGGGTCGAGCGCGCGGATCGCTCGTACGACGCGCTCCGGCGGCAGATCGAAGGCCAGCAGCAGCGTGCGGAAGCCCGCGCGGCGCAGCCCGAGCTCGAGCGCCTGGACGTGCACAGACTCGAGATCGAGGCGCGGGCTGGAGTCGAACAGCAGCACCCCTTGGGGGCGGCTCGCCGGCGGGACCACGCGGCGCGAGGCGTACAGCCAACCGGTCGCCCAGCGCAGGGCGAGCTCGCGCTCGGCCTCGCGGCTCTCGCGCGCGTCGGCCAGCTCGAGGGCGGGCAGCAGCACCTCCTCGACGCTGCGCTCCACCGAGCGCACGGCGAGGCTCTCCTCGAGCACGCGGTCGGCCGAGGCCTCGTCGAACTGGTCGAAGGCGTCGAGCAGGCGGCTCGGCGAGCTCGGACCCTCACCGCGCTGGCGAGCGAGCTCGATCGCGGACGAGATGTTGTGGGTCTCGTTGAGCGCGCGGCGCAGCGACTCGAGCTCGGCCAGGTCGTACTGACGGTGGCCGCCCTGCGTGCGCCGGGGCTTCGGATACTCGAACCGGCGCTCCCAGCTGCGCAGCGTGTTGGGGCTCACCCCCAAGAGTTCTGCTGCCGCGTTGGTGCGTATGCCGCTCACGTCTCCTCCGTCCCGTGTGAATCGCAGAAGCGTCGCGCCTTTACTTCGCACGTCGCCGCCAGTCCCGGGAGCCGTAAGCTGCCCTTGCATAGGTTTTCGGAGCGAGTCCGACCATCTTGATGGAGCTTTGTCGCTCCTCGACGGATGTTGCGCAACCCATGCAGTTGTTCTTGCACAGGAAATGAACCCCTCAGCGCCGCCCGAATTCGCTCGGCTCGACGGTGAGAAGCGCGGCCCGGGGAGGTCCGCAGGTGGCGATCCGGCCGGCCATCGTCCCGACGTTCGTGACCCCGGCGCGCCGCAGCAGCCGGACCGGCATGACGACCGGGTCGCAGGGGCGCTGGGCCGCGATCTCGGCGTTGCGGCAGAGTTGATCGTCGCCCAGCGGACTGGTGACGACATCGAGCAGGTGCATCCCGACGAGCCCCTCCTGCGCGCCGAAATAGCGCTCGCCCGCCTCGCTCACCGCGCACACCTGGAGCTCCCAATCGAGGATCAGAAACGCCGCCGCCTCACCGGGCAGCGCGTCGCGGGGGCAGCTCAGCACGACGCCCATGCCGCACTGGCCGCACACGCGCTTGCGCAGCTCCGGCCGGCCCGGAGGCTCCTCCTCCGGATGACCGCAGCGTGAGCAGAAGCGGATCGGCTTGGGCCGTCCGCCGCCGGCCGGAGTCCACGACCGGTCGATCCGGATGAGAGCCGTCACGCCGAGCGATCAGAACACGGAAGCCTCTGAGCCGCCCGTGCTGCGCAGGGAATGCACAGGTTCGGTCCCGAACGTTGTGCAAGATCCTGCCCGTTGCGTGCAGGTGCAGCGCAGTGTGCAGGATTGATCCGCACGTCGATAGCCTCAGCCGCGACCAGCGACGAGAGAGGCTTGAGGTGGCTGTCCAGCACGAGCTGTGGGGGTCGGAGACGAGCAAGGCGGTCGAGAACTTCCCGGTGTCGGGGGAACGCGTGCCCGTCCCCGTGGTGCGCTGGCTCGGACGCATCAAGGCCGCCGCGGCGCGCGTGAACGCCGAGCTCGGGCTCCTCGACGCCGAGGTGGCCGAGCGCATCGCGCGGGCCGGGGACGAGGTGGCGGCCGGCGAGCACGACGACCAGTTCCCGATCGACGTGTTCCAGACCGGCTCGGGCACCTCCTCGAACATGAACGCCAACGAGGTGATCGCCAACCTCGCCGGCGATCCCGCCCACCCCAACGACCACGTGAACATGGGGCAGTCCTCGAACGACGTGTTCCCGAGCGCGGTCCATCTCGCCGCCGTCGACAGCGTGCAGAGCGACCTGCTCCCGGCGCTCGAGCGCCTGTCCTCCTCGTTCGCGCGCAAGGCGGACGAATGGGCCGACCTGGTGAAGGCCGGCCGCACCCACATGATGGACGCGGTGCCGGTCACGCTGGGCCAGGAGTTCGGCGGCTACGCCGCGCAGCTCTCGCTCGGACGCGACCGCGTGCGCGACGCGCTCGGCCGTGCCTCGGAGATCCCGCTCGGCGGCACGGCCACCGGCACGGGGCTCAACACCCACCCGGAGTTCGCCGAGCGCGTGCGCGAGCGGCTCGGGGTGGGCGAGGCTCCGCGCGACCGCTTCGAGGCACAGGGCAACCGCGACGCCCTGGTGGAGCTCCACGGCGCGCTCAAGGTCGTGGCCGTCTCGCTGACGAAGATCGCCAACGACCTGGTGCTGATGGGCTCGGGTCCGCGCACCGGCCTCGTCGAGCTGCAGCTGCCGGAGCTCCAGAAGGGCTCGTCGATCATGCCCGGCAAGGTCAATCCGGTGATCCCGGAGGTGGTGCTGCAGGTGGCCGCCCAGGTGATCGGGAACGACACCGCCATCACGGTCGCCGGCACCCAGGGGAACTTCGAGCTGAACGTCCGCGTGCCGATGATCGCCCGCAACCTCTTCGAGTCGATCCGCATCCTCACGGCCGCCTGCCACATGCTGGCCGAGCGCTGCATCGACGGTCTGGTCGCCAACGAGGAGATGCTGCGGCGCCACGCCGAGTCGACCCCGGCGATCGCGACCGCGCTCAATCCGCACATCGGGTACGACCGCGCGACCGAGATCGTGAAGGAGGCGATGGCCTCCGAGCGCACCATCCGCGAGGTGGCGATCGAGAAGGGCGTGGACGAGGAGACGCTCGACCGCGCGCTCGACCTGCGCGCGATGGCGCGCGGGGCGAAGACCTAGAGGCTCGATGTGGTTGGTGTTCGCCGGGGCGGTGGGCCCGGCGTCCCGCCGGTCGGGCATGGTCGGATTGCCTGTACGTGCCGTCGTTCAGTAGCCGCGGCATCCGCTCCCCTGCCGCGCGAGGCGCCAACCCCTCCTGGCCCGTCGCGGAGCTCCGGGACGGCTCGGCGGGACCGCCGCTAGCGGGCGCGCCGGCAGCCGATCGGCTCGCGCCGGTAGTTCACGAGCAGGCGCCGCTTCGAGCAGCGCGCGGGGGCCGCGCGCGCGCTTCTCCGCCCGGCCGCGCGCGCCGCGACCGTCGAGAGCAGGTAGGGCAGCGGGTCGATCGGCGTGCCGAACAGCCGCGCCTCGAAGTGCAGGTGTGGCCCGGTCGAGTTTCCGGTGGAGCCCACGTAGCCGATGCGCGTGCCGCCGTTCACGCTCTCGCCGACCCAGGTGGTGATCGACGACAGGTGCGCGTACCAGGTGGTGAAGCCGAGCCGATGCCGGATCACGACGAGGTTGCCGTAGCCGCCCTGGTTCTGGCCCACGAACTCCGTCACGCCGACGCCCGCCGCTCCGACCCGCGTGCCGAACGGCACGGGGAAGTCGATCCCGCTGTGGAGCCGGCGGCCGCGGCGCCCGCGCGGGGCGCCGAAGCCGTCCCCGATCGGACCCGGCACCGGGCGCAGGAAGCGCACCGGTCCGGACGGCTCCTGGGTGCCCGAGCCGGGGCTCGCCCCGCGTCGCAGGGACGAGACGGTGGCCGGCCCGGCGAGCTCGTCGACGCCGAGCCCGGCGGCGGACTGGTAGTTGCGGACCGCCGCGCCCGTGACCGGCCCGAAGGCTCCGTCGATCGCGCCGGGTGGGTAGCCACGGCGCGCCAGCAGATACTGGAGGGCCGCCACGTCCCAGCCGCGCATGCCGCGCCGCATCGTGCGCGAGCCGAGCGTCGGCCTGCCGCGCCGGCCGAGCGCCGCCCGCGTGGCCGGTCCCGCGATCCCGTCGATCGCGAGGCCGCGGCGGCGCTGGAAGCTCAGCACGGCCGAGCGGGTGAGCGGGCCGGCGACGCCGTCCACGGCGGCGCCGTAGTAGCCGAGTGACCTCAGTGCGGCCTGTAGCGCGGCCACGTTCGCGCTGGCTGCTGCCGCTGGCTGCGGCTGCGCGAACGCCGACAGAAGCATCCCTGCTGCCAGGACCACGCCGGCCATGAGCCGAACGCGGGGCATGCCCCGATGCTTCCGCCGAGACTGAACGGGATCAAGTCATGAAGCGGATCGTGCACGGGCTTGGCGCGAAAACCCTCGCTCAGAGGTTCACGGCCACGTACTTCGTCTCGAGGAACTCCTCGATGCCCTCGGTGCCGCCCTCGCGGCCGATGCCGGACTGCTTGACGCCCCCGAACGGCGCTCCCGCGTTCGAGACCATGCCCTGGTTCAGGCCGATCATGCCGGTGTCGAGCGCCTCGCAGACGCGGATCGCGCGCTTGATGTCGCGCGTGAAGACGTAGGCCACGAGCCCGTACTCGGTGTCGTTGGCCTTCGCGATCGCCTCCTCCTCGGACCCGAAGGAGCCCACCGGCGCCACCGGCCCGAAGATCTCCTCGCTGTTCACGCGCGCCTCCGCCGGCACGCCCGCGAGCACCGTGGGCGGATAGAAGTAGCCACGGCCGTCCGGGATCTCGCCGCCCACCACGCAGTCGGCGCCCTTGTCGAGCGCGTCCTGCACGAGCTCGGCGACCTTCTCGCGCGAGGGCTGGTCGATGAGCGGACCGACCGTTCACGTCCTCCTCCGTGCCGCGTCCGATCTTCATGGCACCCATCCGGTCGGCAAGCCGGCCGGCGAACTCCTCCTGGACCGACTCCGCGACGTGGAAGCGGTTGGCCGAGGTGCAGGCCTCGCCGATGTTGCGCATCTTGGCGAGCAGCGCCCCGTCCACCGCCGCATCGAGGTCGGCGTCGTCGAAGACGAGGAAGGGTGCGTTGCCGCCGAGCTCCATCGACACGTTCAGCACGTTGTCGGCGGCCGCGGCGATCAGCGAGCGGCCGACCTCCGTCGAGCCGGTGAAGGACAGCTTGCGCAGCCGCCCGTCCTTGATGAGCGGGCCGGTGGTGGGGCCCGACGAGGAGGTGGTGATGATGTTGAAGACGCCGCCCGGCAGCCCGGCCTCCTCGAGCGTCTGGCCGAGCGCCAGCATCGACAGCGGGGTCTGCTTCGCCGGCTTCATGACCACAGTGCAGCCGGCCGCGACCGCGGGACCGACCTTGCGGGTGCCCATGGCCATCGGGAAGTTCCAGGGGGTGATCATGAGCGACGGACCGACCGGCTGCTTCATCACGAGCACCCTGCTGGTGCCGTTGGCGAACTGCTTGTAGTTGCCGTCGATCCGCAACGCCTCGCCGGAGAACCAGCGGAAGAAGTCCGCGGCGTAGATGATCTCCGCCTTCGACTCGGCCACCGGCTTGCCCATCTCGAGCGTCATCAGGAGCGCGAGCTCGTCGGCGCGCTCGGTGAGCAGCTCGAAGGCCTTCCAGAGGATCCCGGCCCGGTCGTTGGGGGCCGAGGCCGCCCACTCCTCGCGCGCCTCGACCGCCGCGTCGAGCGCCGCCATCGCATCGTCCGGCGTGGCGTCGGCCACCTCGCAGAGCGGCTCCTCCGTGGCCGGGTCGAGCACCTCGAGCGTGCCGCCGGCGGCGGCGTCGCGCCACTCGCCGCCGATGTAGAGCTTCTTCTCGACCTTGTCGACGACCGTCTGTTCCTGCGTTGCGATAGCCATGTCGAGACCAGCCTACCCGGGGCGGCGCGGCGCAAGAGCCCGCTAGGTCGCCACGATCTCCGTGCCCAGCTCCTCGCTGATCGCGACGTCGATCGAGTAGTCGATCGGGAGCACGATCAGCGACGGCAGATCGAGTCCGAGCGCATGGCGCAGGCGCTCCCCGAACTCGTCGGGGGAGTCGCAGCGCCAGGCCGGGATGCCGAAGCCCTCGGCCAGCTTCACGAAGTCGGGGTTCGTGAAGTCGGTGCCGAAGTGGGAGCCGAACTTCTTGTCCTGCTTCCACACGATCGAGCCGTACTGCGCGTTCTCCCAGATCACGTTGACGATCGGCGTCTTCAGCCTGACGGCCGTCTCGAGCTCCTGGCTGTTCATGAGAAAGCCGCCGTCGCCGTTCACGGTCACGACGTTCCTGCCCGGGTGCACGAGCTTGGCGGCGATCGCCGCCGGGAGCGCGAAGCCCATGCCCGCGAGTCCGTTCGCGATCAGCACGGTGCCGGGCTCGTAGGCGGGGAACATGCGCGCGATCCAGAGCTTGTGGAGGCCGACGTCCGAGATCAGGATGTCCTCGCGCCCGAGCGCCTCTCGGATCTCGAACAGCGCCCGCGGCGGCTGCATCGGGAAGTGCTCGTCGCGGGCGGCCTGCTCGAGGCGCCCGAGCACCAGGTCGTGGAGCTTGCGCGACCCGACCCTTGGTGCGGGCACGTGCCTGCACTCCTCGCCGAGCCGGGTGAGGATGCTGTAGATGTCCCCCACGAGCTCGACCTCGGGCATGAAGTAGGCGTCCGTCTCGGCGGGTACGGAGTCGATGCAGATCACGCGCTTGTCGCGCCGCGCGTTCCAGTGCTCCGGTGAGTGCTCGACGAGGTCGTAGCCGATCGCCAGCACCACGTCCGCGTCGTCGAAGCCCGCCATCGTGTAGTCGCCCGCCTGGAGCCCGACCGTGCCGAGCGCCTTCGGGTTGTCCGGCGGAAGCAGGCCCTTGCCCATGAACGTCTCGGCCACCGGGATGCCGGTGGCGCGAACGAACTCGCGCAGCGCCGGCGCCGCATTGCCGCGGATCACCCCGTTCCCCGCGAGCGCCACCGGCTGCACCGCGCCGCGCACGAGGTCGGCCGCCTTCAAGAGCTCGCGCGCGGCCGGCTCGGGCCGCGCCTGGCGCCGCCGCGGCAGCGGCTCGCTCTCGATCTCCGCGGCCATCACGTCCTCGGGGAGCTCGATGTGCGTGGCGCCCGGCTTCTCGGCCTCCGCCAGCTTGAACGCCTTGCGCACGACCTCCGGGATGATCGCCGGGTCGGAGAGCCGGGCGTTCCATTTGGTGATCGGCCGCATCACGCGCAGCAGGTCGATGTACTGATGCGACTCCTTGTGCATGCGCTCGAGATCGCCCTGCCCCGTGAGCGCCACGAGCGGCGCGCGGTCGAGGAAGGCGTCGGCCACCCCGGTCACGAGGTTGAGTGCGCCGGGGCCGAGCGTGCCGAGGCAGACGCCGGCGTGGCCGGTCAGGCGCCCGTAGACGTCCGCCATGTAGGCGCCGCCCTGCTCGTGGCGCACCGGGACGAACTCGATCGACGAGCGCGACAGCGACTCGTTCAGGTCGAGGGTCTCCTCGCCGGGGATCCCGAAGACGTGCGCCACGCCCTCGGCCTCGAGGCATTCGACGAAGACATCGCTGGCCTTGCGGGGAGTCACGCCGCCAGCGTACCCGCCGGCGGTAACGTCACTCCCATGGCACCGGTGGCCCGCTACGCGAAGAGCGGCGACCTGCACATCGCCTACATCGTCGAGGGCGAGGGCGAGGTTGACCTGCTCTGGATCCCGCCGTGGATCTCCCAGGTCGAGTACCTCTGGTCCGAGCCCTCGCTCGAACGCGTGCTGCGCCGGCTCACGCGCTTCGCCCGCCTGATCACGTTCGACCGGCGCGGCTCCGGGCTGTCCGACCCGTTCTGGGGCGCGCCGACGCTCGAGGAGCAGATGGACGACGTGATCGCCGTGATGGACGCGGCGGGCTCGGAGCGCGTCGCGATCGTGGGCACGCTCGAGGGCGGCCCGATGGCGGCGATGTTCGCGGCCACCTTCCCCGAGCGCGTGAGCGCGCTCGTGATGTACGCCACCTTCGCGCGGGCCACCTGGGCGCCGGGGTACGAGTGGGCCTGGACCGCCGAGGAGCGCGATGCGGCGATGGCCCAGCAGGCCGAGCGCTGGGGAGAGGGTCTCGTGGCCACCGGCGTCGCTCCCAGCGAGGCGGGCGACCCGGCGTTCGTGGAGTGGGCCGGCCGCCTCGAGCGGCTGGCGGCGAGCCCAGCCACGATCAGGCGGATCCTCAAGCTGATCGGCGAGTTCGACGTGCGTGACGTGCTGCCCTCGATCCGGGTCCCGACGCTCGTGCTGCACAGGACGGGCGACTCGTTCATCAAGATCGAGCACTCGCGCTACATCGCCGAGCGGATCCCGGGCGCCCGCTATGTCGAGCTCGAGGGCACGGACAACATGTTCTCGGTCGGCGACACCGAGGCGCTGATCGGCGAGATCGAGGAGCACCTGACCGGGGTCCGGCTCGCCAGCGAGCCCGACCGGATGCTCGCCACGGTCATGTTCACCGACATCGTGGACTCCACCCGGCGCGCGGCGGAGATGGGCGACCGCGGCTGGCGCTTCCTGCTCGAGCGCCACGACGCGCTCTTCCGACAGGCGCTCGAGCGGCATCGCGGGCGTGAGGTCAAGCGCACCGGCGACGGCTTCCTCGCCACCTTCGACGGGCCGGCGCGCGCGATCCGCTGCGCCGCGTCGGTGGCCGAGGCGATGGGCTCGCTGGGCCTCGAGGTGCGCGCCGGCCTCCACACCGGCGAGCTCGAGGTGATGGACGGCGACCTCGGCGGCCTGGCGGTGCACATCGCCTCGCGCGTGATGGCGAACGCCGACGCGAACGAGGTGCTCGTGTCCGGAACGGTGAAGGACCTCGTGGTGGGATCCGGAATCGAGTTCGCAGACCGCGGTGCGCACGAGCTTCGGGGTGTGCCCGGCGAGTGGCGGCTGTTTGCGGTGAGCTGACCCGCCCGCGGTACCCATACCGCTACCTTGAACCCCTCAAGGGGTTACGGAACCCGTCGATACCCAACGCACATGCGCCGCCCCCTTCTCCTCACAGCCCTCCTCGCCTCCGCGCTCGCGCCCGCCACGGCCGACGCTGCCGTGCGCCACGTCTTGAAGGGCGCCGGGTTCGGTCACGGCATCGGCATGAGCCAGTACGGCGCCTATGGCTATGCGCTCGAAGGCGCCAACTATCCGGGCATCCTCGGGCACTACTACAAGGGCACGAGGCTCACGAGCGCCCCGAGCCGGCCGGTGCGCGTTCTGTTGCAGCCGGTGGACCCGTACATCCGGGTGCGCGGCGCGACCGCGCTGGGCGGGCGATCGCTCGACCCGCGCAAGACCTACGTCGCGCGGCGCTCCGGCGGCGGGATCGTGGTGAGGACCGCGGGCGGCAGCCTCGTCGGCCGCTCGTCGACCGTGAGGTTCGGCGCGGGCGACGATCCCCTGACGCTGCTCGGGCCCGCGCTCAACTTCGTGACGAGCGGGCGCTACCGCGGGGTCATCGAGGTGCGCCCGGACGGCGGCGGCGTGACCGCCATCAACGAGCTCGACCTGGACTCCTACGTGCGCGGCGTGGTGGCCGGCGAGATGCCGAGCTCGTGGCCGCTCGAGGCGCTCAAGGTGCAGGCGGTCGCAGCGCGAACCTACGCGCTCGCCACCCGCAAGACCGACGGCCCCTTCGACCAGTACCCCGACACCCGCTCGCAGGTCTATCGGGGCGTGACGGGCGAGAGCGTGCGCAGCGACGCCGCGGTGCGGGCCACCGCCGGGCGCATCCTCACCTACGGCGGCCAGCCGGCGGTGACCTATTACTTCTCGACCTCGGGCGGCCATACGGAGAACGTCGAGTTCTCGTTCATCGGCGCGCTCTCGAAGCCCTGGCTCGTGGGCGTGCCCGACCCGTACGACACGCGCTCGCCCTACCACCGCTGGCAGGTGTCCTTCTCGGGCGCCACGCTCGGCCGGGCGCTCGGGGCCCGCGGCGCCTTCAGGCGCCTGGAGGTGCTCCAGCGCGGCGTCTCCCCGCGGGTCGTGCGCGCGCGTGTGATCGGCAGCCGCGGCTCGACGACCATCACCGGACCGACCGTACGGGCGCGGCTCGGCCTGCGCGACACCTGGTTCACCCACGTCCGCGTGTCCTCCTCGAGCCGGCCACCGCGCTTGGCCCGCCGGGCCGGCTGGGGACCGACCCCCTCCGGTCACGCCCTCTCCGGAGAGTTCTGGCCGGCACCCAGGCGGCACGTGCTCGACGTCGAGCGGCGCGGCCCGAACGGGCGCTGGCGCGACGTGGGCACGGCCCGCACCACGGCGGGCGGGCGCTACCACTTCGATGTCGCAAGGGCGGGTGTCTACCGGGTTCGCGCCGGCGCTGTGAGCGGACCGCTCGTGCGCGTTCGCTGACCCCGTGCGACGGCTCGGCCTGGGCACGCTCGCGCTGATCCTGACGGTGGGCTGCACGAGCGTCGTCGCCGCCCGCGAGCGACCGGCCGGGGCTGACCATCGGCTCGCCCTCGCGGCCGACACACGCGATACCGGCTACGTCGGCCTGCGCCTGCACGGCGCGGCCGGGCTCGCCGTGACGATCGACGAGACGGTGGAGGGCGGCGCGCCCGAGCGGATTCGCGAGCTCACCATGGACGAGCCCGACGTGCGGATCCGCCGCGCCACGCGCTGGCGCTGCGACCGGCGTACGCGGACGTTCGTGGTCAGCGCCGCCGACGGCCGCAGCGCGACGGCGAGCAGTCCCCACGCCCTCGTGCGAGCGCCGGCTCGCGCTCGCGGCGCCGCGGCGCGCGCGCGAGGGTGGAGCGGTGCGGTACCGGGTGCTCGATCGCTGGCGCCTCGGAGGGCTGCGCGCGCGGGTCTGCGTCGAGCCCCCCGGCGGCCCGGCCCGCTGCGAGCGGCGCCGAGTGGGCGCCCGGGGCCTGCTGGGACGCTTCGCGGCCCTGCGTCCCGGTGGCTGGCTGCTGCGCGCCGCGATCGAGGGCGGCTCGGCGCATCGGCGAGTGCGGGTGGGCGGCCGCCTGACGGTGCTCGCCACCGGCGACTCGATGATCCAGATCATCGACTCCTACCTGAAGCAGCGCCTTCGTCCGCGCGGCGTGCCCGTGAGGAGCGACGCGCACATCTCGACCGGCATCTCGAAGCCCTCGTTGCTCGACTGGCAGGCCCAGGCCCGCCGCCAGGCCGCGCGGCGACCGGACGTCGTGGTGATGTTCCTCGGCGCCAACGACGGCTTCCCGATGGGCGACGCCGACTGCTGCGGGGAGGCGTGGATCGCCGAATACGCCCGCCGCGCGCGCCGGATGATGGCGACCTACGGCCGCGGCGGCCGCGCCCGCGTCTACTGGCTGCTCCTGCCCACCCCGCGCAGCGGCTTCTTCCGCCAGACCTTCCCGGCCGTGAACGCCGGCATCCGCCGCGCCGCCGCGCGGGCGCGCCGCGACGTGCGCGTGATCGACCTCGTCCGCGTGTTCACGCCCGGGGGCCGCTACCGGGCGTCGATGCCGATCGGCGGCCGGATGGTCCGGGTGCGCCAGTCGGACGGCGTCCATCTGAACACCACCGGCGCCTCGCTCGCCGCGTCGATCGTGATCCGCACGCTACGGCGCGAGCGGATCCTGCGCTGAGCCTGAACTCGCCCGCGCGGGCTCGGGCTCCGGGTCGGCCGTGGGAAGCTCCCAGGTGTAGGCCCGGCGCATCAGCCGCGCCAGCGCCCGCGCCCCGCGCGGCTGCAGGTGCAGCCCGTCGCTCCAGAACCAGTTCCAGTGACCGGCGGAATAGGCCACCCAGTCGAGCACCTTGACCCGCCGCGGCCAGCGCCGCCCCGCCGCGCGCATCACCGCCTGGTCGGAGCTTCTCACCCCTCCGACCTCCCTGGGCGTCACCAGGCCGAGCACGCGCCGGGGTCCGACGATCCGCAGTCCGGCGCGGATCTGGTTCAGGGTCACCGTCCAGTTGGTGCCGAGCGCCACCACCACGACGCTCGGGAGCGAGCTGCTGCGGGCGCGCAGCAACGCCAGGCCCTCGCTGAACTGGCGGCAGCCGCGAACGTCGACCTCGAACCCGGAGCCGCGCAGCTGCCCGACGGCGCCGAGCATGATCGAGTCGCCGACGGCGAGCGGGGGCCTGCCCTCGGCGCGGTCGACCGTCGGCAGGTAGTGCTGCACCCCGCCGCAGCCGGCGACCGCGGCGGGTGCCGCCACGGCCGGAGCGCTCAGGGCCAGCGAGGCGGCCAGGACGAGCCCGCCTAGTATCGCCGTCCGCAGTGGTCTTCCCCTCCTACGAGTTCGCATTCTTCTTTCCGGTGGTGCTCGCCCTGTCGTGGGCGCTGATGCCTCGTCCACACCTCTGGAAGCCGTTCGTCCTCATCGCGAGCTACATCTTCTACTCGGCGGCAAGCGCCGGCTACGCGCTGCTGCTGGCGGCGGTAACGCTTGCGAACCAGCTGGGCGCGGTGCTGATCTCCCGTGCGACCAGCGAGCGCGCCCGTACGCGGATCATGGCCGCGACGGTAGCGGTGGACCTTGGTGTGCTCGGTCTGTTCAAGTACTACGGCTTCTTCGTCGGGGAGATCGGGAGCTTCCTCGACTCGATCGGCCTCGGCATGCCGCTCCCGCTGCTGACGCTCGCTCTACCCATCGGGCTCAGCTTCATCACCTTCCAGGCGATCTCCTACGTCGTCGACGTGAAGCGCGGCCTGCTCGAGCCGGCATCGACGATCGACTTCGCCCTCTATCTGTCCTTCTTCCCGCACGTGGTCGCGGGGCCGATCGTGCGCGCGCGGGAGTTCATCCCGCAGCTGGCCAAGCCCCGCAACCCGAGGGACGTGGCCGTCGGAGCGGGCGTGGTGCTGATCGCGATCGGGCTCGTGAAGAAGGTGGCGATCGCCGACTACCTCGCGCGCGAGGTGGTGGACCCGGTGTTCGGCGTGCCCGAGGCGTACGCCGCGCCCGACGTGGCGCTCGCCGCCTACGCCTACGCGGCTCAGATCTACTGCGACTTCTCGGGCTACACCGACATCGCGATCGGCGTGGCGCTGCTGATGGGGTTCGTCTTCCCCCAGAACTTCAACTGCCCCTACCGGGCGCTCAGCTTCCGCGACTTCTGGCGGCGCTGGCACATGACGCTGTCGCGCTTCCTGCGCGACTTCGTCTACATCCCGCTGGGCGGCAACCGCGGCGGCAAGTGGAAGACCTACCGCAACCTGATGATCACGATGGTGCTGGGCGGCCTCTGGCACGGCGCGGCCTGGGGGTTCGTGCTCTGGGGCACGCTCCACGGGGTCTGCCTGGCGGTCGAGCACGCGCTGCGTGACCGCGGCGTACCCAGGCCGCCTGCCTGGGTCGCCTGGCTGATCGTCTTCAACATCGTCGTGCTCGGCTGGATCCTGTTCCGGGCCGAGAGCCTCGAGCTGGCGGCCGCCTTCGTGGGGCAGCTTGCCGACCCCGGCCCCGCCACGCTCTGGACGCCCGTGACGGTCGGCGCCATCGTGGTGGTGGTCGGCTTCCAGCTGCTGCCGCCCGACCCGATCGACCGGCTGCGCGAGCGGCTGGCCGGGCTGCCGGCCCCCGCTCTCGGCACGGCGCTGGCGCTCGTGATCGCGGCGGTGGGCGCTACCGTGCCGAGCCAGGGCGTGCCCCCCTTCATCTACTTCCAGTTTTGACCGAGCCCTACTACCCGTCGAGCTCCGAGCCACCGGTCCCGCCGACCCCGAAGGGCCGCCGGCTCACCGCCCGCCACGCGCTCGTGGTCGTGTTCCTCGCGGTGATCCTGCTGGTGCTGTTCGAGGGCTCGTCGATCCGTGACGCGGGCGAGGAGATGGACCCGGGGATCGCGCGCGAGCTCACGCTGGCGATCGGCGAGCCGGCGGGCTTCGTCTCGGACCGGCTGCCGTTCGACGACTGGACCGACGACGCGCTCGCCTTCCTCGAGGACGAGGGCGTGGGCGAGGCCGGCAGCTTCGAGCAGGCCGGCTCGGGCAGCGCCGGTCGGGGCGTGCCCCCGGTGCCGCCCTCCTCGTTCGATCCGGCCGAGCTGGGCGGCGAGGCCGCTCCGGCGGGCGAGCTCGGCACGCTGCTCGTGACGGGCGACTCGCTGTCGATGCCGCTCGACATCGAGCTGGCGCGCCGGCTGAGCGACACCGAGGTCGATGTCGAGCGCGACCCTCACGTGGGCACGGGCATCTCGAAGACGGGGCTCGTGGACTGGGGCCGGCTGTCGACCGAGCAGGTTGGCGAGCTCGAGCCGGACGCCGTGGTGGTGTTCATCGGCGCGAACGAGGGCTTCGAGCTGCCCGGACGCGGCGGCGAGCAGATCGAGTGCTGCGGGCCGGAGTGGGCCGCCGAGTTCGCCTACCGCGTGCGCCGGATGATGAACACCTACCGGCGCGGCGGCCGGGCGCGGGTGTACTGGCTGACGCTGCCGGCACCGCGGGACGGCGACCGGCAGGAGATCGCGCGCTCGGTGAACGCCGCCATCGCGGTGGCCGCGCAGCCCTACCGCGCGCAGGTGCGCGTGCTCGACATGGAGGAGCTGTTCACCCCCGGAGGCCGCTATCGCGACGCCATGACGGTGGACGGGCGACGCCAGATCGTGCGCGAGCCGGACGGCATCCACCTGAACGCCCGCGGCTCGGAGCTGGCGGCGGACGCCGTGCTGGAGGCGGTGCGCCAGGACTTCCCCGAATAGCGAGCCGGGGACCCCGAATGGGGCCCCCTGCCGCTTTCCGTTGGGTAGTCCATGCGCCGGCTGTTGTCCGGCGGGCCTGGGGCTGGGTGGGCCGGGCCCGGGCGCTCCCGGTTGGCAGGGCGCAGCCGTCCTGGGTTTGGTCGCTCCTGGCGTACAAAGTCAGGACGCTAGGCCGGGAGGGCCCGGTCGTCCTGGGTTGACCTTCCATACGCAGGTGAACTCAGCACGACCTTGGCGCCGGGCCCGCGGCTGACCCGTCGCGAGCGCCGGCTATCCACCCTCGTCAGGAAGACGACGCATCCTCACCCAGCCCAGATCGGGTCGAAGCCCGAGATCGCCCAACGAGATGCGACCCGGGGGAATGGGGCTAAGGTAGGCGGGCCACCACAGTCATCCCCTGGAGGGCCCCCACCCATGCTCTGCCTGATCCGGCGCTGCGCGCCCGTCGCCCTGCTCACCGTCGCCCTGGCCGTTCCCTCGAGCGCGGCCGCCGACCCCGTCGCCGTGGCCTCCAAGTCCTGCGACGTGGGCAACAGCCGCAGCTACGGCACGACCTACGTGCTCTCGATCTCGGCCCGCAACGTGTCCTGCGATCGCGCACGGCGCCTGATCCGCGCCTTCCACGAATGCCGGCCCGGCAAGCGCGGCCGCTGCCCGCGCGTGAGCGGCTGGTCCTGCAGCGAGAGCCGCTTCAACAAGTCGCGGCAGTCCTACGACGCCCGCGTGCGCTGCGCCCGGGGCGGCAAGGTCGTGAAGCACACGTACACGCAGTTCCTCTAGCGGCGCTCACGGCGTGAAGCGGAACGTGGCCACGTCGCCGTCCTGGATCGGGTAGTCGCGGCCCTCGATCCGCTGCAGCGCGCGCTCGCGGGCCTGGGCGTAGCCGCCCGCCTCCACGAGCGCCTCCCAGGGCGTGATCTCGGCCGCGACGAAGCCCCTCTCCATGTCGCTGTGGACGGCGCCGGCCGCGCGCCGCGCCGGCGTGCCGCGCCGGATCGCCCAGGCGCGCGCCTCCGAGTCCTGGCCGGCGGTGAAGAACTGCACGAGGTCGAGCAGCGCGAACGCCTCGCGCACGACCGTCGCGAGGCCGGACTCCTCCACCCCGAGCTCGGCGCGCATCGCGGCCGACTCGTCGTCGTCAAGCTCCGCCAGCTCGGAGTCGAGCCGCGCGCTGACCGCGGCGACGCGGGCTCCCCGCTTCTCGGCGTGGGCGGCGAGCTCCGGCGGCGGCTCGAGCGGCTCGCCCTCCGCCACGTTCGCCACGTAGAGCACGGGCTTGGAGGTGAGGGCCGAGAGGCGGATGGCGGCCCCCGGCGCGGCGTCCGGCTCCGGCACGCTCCGCACGGCGCGCCCCTCGCGCAGCGCCTCGACCACCTCGCGCAGCCAGCGCTCCTCGGCGATGGCGGCCTTGTCGAGCGACTTTGCCTGCTTGGCCACGCGCTCGAGCCGGCGCTCGGCCTGCTCGAGGTCCGCGAACAGGAGCTCCGTCTCGATCGTCTCCACGTCGGCCAGCGGATCGACCCGGCCCTCGGGATGGACGACCCGCGGGTCGTCGTGCACGCGCACGACATGCAGGATCGCGACGGTCTCGCGGATGTTGGCCAGGAACTTGTTGCCGAGGCCCTCGCCCTGGTGCGCGCCGCGGACCAGGCCGGCGATGTCGTGGAACTCGATCGTCTCGTGCACCACCGGGCGCGCGCCGATCGTCGCGGCCACGCGCTCGAGCCGCTCGTCGGGCACCGGCACCACGGCCACGTTCGGCTCCACCGTCGTGAACGGGTAGTTGGCCGCCTGCGCGCCCGCGCGCGTGAGCGCGTTGAAGAGCGACGACTTGCCCGCGTTGGGCATGCCGACGATCCCGATCTTCATCGCGTCAAGAGCCGCGCCACGCCGTCCTCGAGCAGCGCGCCCGCAAGGATGTGGACGGGCGTGCGCAGCCGGGCCGCTTCGAGCCTGCACCTCCACGCCGGCGGCGGCGATCCCGTGCCAGATCAGGCCGTTCTCGCCCGACTGGGCGAGGCGGATCACGCCGTCTCGATCGGCGCCGAGTGGCCGCGCGTGCGCAGGAGGCGCAGCAGACTGAGCGTCGGGCGCCGCACCGCCCGCCGAGGTCGGCCATCGCTAGAAGCCGACGCGCTGGTCTTCGGTGTCGAGCCGGACGTAGACCACCTGCGACAGGTCGACCACGATCTCGGAGTCGAGCGTCTCCAGCTGATGCCAGCGCTCCGCCCGCTCGTCGGTCAATGCCTCGCGAAGCCCGTCGTAGCCGGCCTGCTTCACCCGCGCGGGCAGCACCTGGCCGCCCTGGAAGCCGATGTCGATCCGTCTCGTCTCGTCTGCCATCAGTGCGCTGCCTCCACAAGCTCGGTGAGTACCCCGCCGGTCGACTTCGGATGCACGAACGCCACGCGGCTCGACCGGATTCCCGTCCGGGGGCGCTCGTCGATCAGGCGCAGACCGGCTGCGCGCACCGCGTCGAGGGCCGCCTCGATGTCGTCGGTCCCGTAGGCGACGTGGTGCAGGCCGGGCCCTCCCCTCGCGAGGAAGCGGCCGACCGCCGTGTCGGGTCCGAGCGGCCGCAGCAGCTCCACGTGGCCCTCGCCCACGCCCATGAGCACGGCCTCCACGCCCTGCTCCTCCACCGTCTCGCGGTGCTGGAGCGGCATGCCGAGGCGCTCCCGATAGAGCTCGATGGCCTCGTCGAGGTCCTCGACGGCGACGGCGATGTGATCGATCCGCCCGAACACGGACCGTGAGGTTAGTCAGCCGAGCGTGAGTCGTCGCTCGACTGCTCTTCGAGCCGCTCTGCGGCCGCCACGTGGGCGGGTCCCGGCTCGAGGTCCTCCCGGAGCGGCACCGGCTTGTCCGGGGGCGGCGTCGGCTCGCCTCGGTAGCCGTCCACGATCCGCTCGATGTCCTCGCGCTCCAGCACCTCGTTCTCGAGCAGCGTGAACGCGAACGCTTCCAGCAGCGTGCGGTTCTCCGCCACCAGCTTCAGCGCGCGCCGGTGGGCGAAGTCGGTCAGGTACTGCTGCTCCTCGTCGATCATGCGGCGCGTGTAGTCCGACATCGAGTAGTCGTCGGAGGGCAGCTGCTTCGACGCAAGCTCGGTGCCCATGCCGAACTGGGTGATCATCGAGCGGCTGATCTCGTGCACCTTGCGCAGGTCGTCCGAGGCGCCGGTGGTGATCTCGCCGAACACGATGTGCTCGGTCACGCGCCCGCCGAGCAGCACGACCATGTAGTCGAGCAGCTCCTCGCGCGTCTTGAGGTAGCGGTCCTCCTCCGGCAGGTTGAGCGTGTAGCCGAGCGCCCGTCCGCGCGGGATGATCGAGATCCGGTGGACCTTCTCCACCGACGGCAGGAGCTCGGAGCAAAGGGCATGCCCGGCCTCGTGGTAGGCGACCACGCGCTTCTCGTGCTCGGTGATCACGCGCCGGGACTGCATGCCGGCGATCACGCGCTCGAGCGCCGCCTGGAAGTCCTTCGTGCGGATGGTTTCGCGGTGGTCGCGGCCGGCGAAGATGGCGGCCTCGTTGCAGATGTTGGCCAGGTCGGCGCCCGTCAGGTTGCTCGTCTGGCGGGCGATCAGGTCGAGGTCGATGCCCTCCTCGAGCGGCTTGTTCCGGGTGTGCACTTCGAGGATCGCGCGCCGCCCCTTGAGGTCGGGCGCCGTCACGAGGATCTGGCGGTCGAAGCGACCGGGGCGCAGCAGCGCCGGGTCGAGCTTCTCGAGCATGTTGGAGGCGCCGATCACCACCACGTCGTCGGCGGAGCCGAAGCCGTCGAGCTCCACCAGCAGCTGGTTGAGCGTCTGGTCCTTCTCGCCCGAGATGTCCTTGCCGCGCGTGGCGCCGACGGCATCGAGCTCGTCGATGAAGACGATCGCCGGCGCCTCGCGGCGCGCGTGCCGGAACAGCCGGCGGATGCGCGCGGCGCCCAGGCCGGCGAACATCTCGACGAACGAGGACGCCGACTGCGCGAAGAACTTCGCTTCGGCCTCGTTGGCCGCCGCCTTGGCCAACAGGGTCTTGCCGGTGCCGGGCGGCCCGTGCAGCAGGATCCCCTTCGGCACCTTGGCGCCCAGCTTGCGGAAGCGCTTGGGGTCGCGCAGGAAGTCCACCACCTCGCGCAGCTCGTCCTTGGCCTCGTCGGCGCCGGCCACGTCCTGCCAGCGCACCGAGGTCGCCGACTGCGGCTTGATCTCCTGCGGCTTGGTGCGCGGCATGTAGCGCAGGGTCATGATCAGCACGACGGCGATCAGCCCCATGAACAGGATCGGGAGCCAGACGACCATCCAGTCCTGGACCCGGTCCCAGGTGCTCGGCCCGGCGCCCTCCTCCTCGGTGAGCGCCGCCGCCACCCGGAACGAGTCGTTCTCGCGCGAGAACGTGCGGCTCGCCGGGTCGAGGCTCCAGCCCGCGGGAAGCGCGCTGCCCGGCGCGCGCAGGATCGATCGGAACTCCTCGAGGGCGTCGTCGCAGTTGATCTCCGCCGTGTCGAGCACCGTGACCTCGTGCGGCCCCGGCTCGAGCGGGAGAGCGCCGACCTGCTGCTGCTTGGCGACCTCGACCGGCGTCGAGCACACCGCGGCCCCGCCCTGGGCGACGGCCGGCTGGGCGCACGCGAGAGCGAGCACCAGGAGGGCAGGGGCAACCAGCAGACGGACGATCCTCATCCCCTATCCCAATCGACAGGCACGGCCCTCTCCATGAGCCCTAAACGACCGGCTCTAGGCGCGGGTTCGGGTTGAAGCGCCGGCCCGCCTTCGCGCAGTCCGCCCCCTCGACCCGGACCACGTCCGCCGTGAAGTCGTTCTCCCCGCGCACGAGCGAGGAGCCGACCCCGTAGGCGTCGACCGGACAGCCGAGCGACTCGAAGCGCTCGATCTTGGCGGCGTCGAACCCACCCGAGACCACGATCCGGACGCGCTCGTGGCCCGCCGAGTCGAGCGCCTCGCGCACGCGCGCGACGAGCACGGGGTTCACGCCGGTGGGCGTGAAGTCGCCCATCTCATGCCAGAGGGCGCGGTCGACCAGCCGCTCGGAGGTGTCGAGCCGCACGCCCCAGAGCCGGTCGCCGAGGGCGTCCGCCACCTCGAGCGCGGTGCGGGGGGAGTCGTTCACGAAGTCGACCAGCACGGTCACGTTCATCTCGTGGCCGAAGCGCTCGGCGAAGGCCCGCGCGGCGGCGACCGTGTCGCCGCCGAACGCCGCGATCAGGCCGTGCGGGACGGTCCCCACACCGCGCCCGCCCCACCAGGACGCCTGGGCGTCGGTCGACACGCCGATCGCACCCGCCACGTGGGCGGCCCAGCCGTCGCCCGTCTGGACGAGCCAGTGGTCGTGCCGGGCCGGGAAGAACAGGATGTCCTTGCCGCGCGCGGCCTCCACCACCTCGCGAACGTTGCGCATGATCAGCGTCCGGCGCGCGAGGCAGCCGAGGTACACGGTCTCGAGGTGCGCGAACAGGGAGTAGTCGCCCTCGATCGTCATCACAGCCTCCATCGGAGCGATCTCGTCGCCCTCGTGGAGGGCGTGCACCTCGAGCGCGTCCCAGTCGCCGCTGCAGAGCTTGAGCACCGCAAGCGCCTCGTCGATCCCCCCGAGCACCGACCGGTGCTTCTGGAAGACCTGCATGGTCACGCGCGGATGGCGGTCCAGCTCCTGCAGCAGGGTGCGCGTGAAGTTGAAGTAGGCGTCGCTGTAGTAGCCATCGCGGATCCTCTCGACGGGGAGCCGGAACACCTCCGGGTCGAGCCGCACACGCCGCCGGGCCTCAGTGGCCATCGCCCTCCACGCGCAGGATCTCCGCGAGCGCGGCCGCGCCCACCTCGAGCTGCTCGGGCGTGGGCTCGCGAGTGCCGACGACGCGCTGGATCTCGTGACCGGGCCTGCGCAGCAGCCCGGTGAGGCGCGTGTCCGGGTGGCGCTCGCCCCAGGCGAACACCTCGACCGCCACCGCGGCGCTGCCGAGGCCGACCGCCAGCTCTGCGGCAGGCCCCCGGAGGCCCGCACGGCGCGCCGCGACATTCCCGACCGTCGCCGCGGCCAGCATCGGCGCCACCAGGTGGGAGCCGCAGCGGTCGTGCTCCTTCTGCGCCTCGGCCGGCCGGCCGTCGTCCTCGTAGGCCGCGATCGACTTGTGCTCCACGCCGTGATACGCGGCGAGGTCGCCGCTTCGGAGCGCGAGCAGGGCCGGCAGCATCGAGACGAGCGCCACCGCCGTCTCGCGACCGATGGTGCGGGCGCCCGCCGCCCGGATCGCCTGCCCCGAGAGCGCCGCGGCGCCCATCGCCCCGAGCGTCCGCGCGTCCTGCATCGGCAGGCGCGCCTCGGGCAGTGCGCGCTTGACCAGCGGGATCACCGCCATCGCCTCTGCCAGCTTGAGCACCCCGCGCACCCCCGGCACGCGCTCGGAGGCCTTGCCGCCGAGGTCCGGCTTGCGCCCGGAGGCCACCTTGAGCTCGCCGTCGGCGGTGCGCACCGCCGCCGCCCAGTGGGTGGGGCCGTGCACGAGCAGCCCGTTGCGCAGGGCCATGCCGCCCAGGCGGAGCTTGTCCTCGGGCACCGGTGCGGTCACTGAAGCGTCTCCTCGATCAACTCAGCGTAGAAGCTCGCCGCCATTCCCAGATCCTCGACCGGGATCCGCTCGTCGGCGCCGTGGATGAGCGGGAACGCCTCGTAGAGGTCCATCGCCCGCTGGGGGAAGAAGCCGTAGGCCACGCAGTCGGGAAACGCGCGCCGCCACCAGTGCGAGTCGGAGAAGCCCTGCATCACGATCGGAGCGACGACCGCGCCCGGGTCCTCGCGCTCGACGAAGGCGCGGATGCGGTCCATCAGCGGCGTGTCGAGCGGGGAGCGGTTGCCCACGACGTTCTCGGCGAACTCGAGCTCGAGACCGTCGTCGAGCATCCCCGCGAGCGCCTCGCGCGCCGACTCCTCGCCGAGCTCCGGGGGCACCCGGCAGTCGACGTGCAGCTCCGCTCGCCCGGGGATCACGTTGATCTTCTGCGAGGCGGCGGCCATCGTGGGCGCGAGCGTCACGCCGAGCATCGGCTCGATCAGCACCGCCAGCCGCGGCTCGCGTGCCTCGAGCTCGCGTAGCGCTCGCTCGGGATCGGCGCCGTCCAGCCCGAGCGCCAGAAGCAGCGCCTCCGACTCGGGCGAGGGGACGAACGACGGTCGCGCGCGGCCGAGCGCGGCGATCACCGGCGCCAGCTTCACGAGCGCGTTGTCGCCGATGCGCGGGATCGACGCGTGGCCGGCGCGCCCGCGGGCGGTGACGGAGAAGCGGAACACGCCCTTCTCGCCGGTGCACACGCCGTAGACCCGGCGGTCTCGGTAGGGGACCACCATGCCGGCGCCCTCGTTCACGACCATGTCCGCGCGGACCTTCTCGGGGTGCTGCGAGCAGAGCCACTGGGCGCCCGCATGGGCGCCGGTCTCCTCGTCGCAGGTGAAGGCCAGCAGGAGCTCGCCGGCGGCGGGGCGCCAGCCCTGCTCGGCGAGGGCGAGCGCCGCGGCGGCCTCGCAGGCCACCTGGCTCTTCATGTCGATGGCGCCCCGTCCCCACACGCAGCCGTCGCGCAGCTCGCCCGACCAGGGATCGACGCTCCACTCGCCCGGGTCGGCCAGCACGGTGTCGACGTGTCCGAGCAGGCAGAGCCGCGGTCCGTCGGCCGGCGCCCGCAGGCGCGCCACGAGGTTCGGGCGTCCCGGCAGCGCTGCGAGCAGCTCGCACTCGAAGCCCGCCGTCTCGAGCAGGCCCTCGAGCCACTCCTGAGCGGGAGCCTCGTTTCCGGGCGGGTTCACCGTGTCGAAGCGGATCAGGCGTTGGAGCAGCTCCGTGGAGCGCCGCTCGAGATCCGCCCGCTCTGGCACGTGAGCGAGTATAAGAACGCATGGCCGACGCGCTCGCGACCGCCGCCGGACTCGCCTACCGGGAGGCCGGCCCGCCGGACGGTCCCGTCGCGCTGCTCCTGCACGGCTATCCCGAGTCGTCCCACATGTGGAGGGAGGCGCTGCCGGCGCTCGCCGAGGCGGGCTGGCGCGCGCTCGCCCCCGACCTGGCGGGCATGGGCGACTCCGCTCCCGACCCGCCCGGAACCTGGGAGCGACACGTGGAGTCGATCGAGCGCTTCCGTCGCGAGCTCGGCATCGAGCGCTGCGTGCCGGTCGTGCACGACTGGGGCGGGCTGATCGCGCTCGCCTGGGCCTGCGACCACCCCGAGGCCGTGCGCGCGCTCGTGATCAGCTCCACCGGCTTCTTCGCCGACGGCAAGTGGCACGGGATGGCCACTGCCATGCGCGAGCCCGGGACAGGTGAGCAGCTCGTCGGCGGGCTCGACCGCGACGGCTTCGCGGCGATGCTCGGCCAGGTGAGCTCAGGCATCGACTCGCGGGCCGTCGACGAGTACTGGAAGGCCTACGCCGACGACGTGCGGCGCCAGAGCCAGCTCGACTTCTACCGCTCGATGGACTTCGAGAAGCTCGCGCCCTACGAGGGCCGGCTGGCGGCCCTCGGCGTGCCCGTGCTGCTCGTTTGGGGCGGGCAGGACCCGTTCGCGCCGGTCGCGAGCGCACGGCGGTTCGAGCGCGAGCTGCCCGATACGGAGCTCGTGGTGTTCGACGACGCCGGCCACTTCGTCTGGGAGGACGAGCCCGAGCGCTCGACCGCGGCCCTGACTGCCTTCCTCGCACGTCTCTGAGTCCTGCGATCATCGGGCTGTGGAGCGCCTGTTCGACCTCGAGGGTGGAGGCCCCGACTCGGCCGCAGTGAGCCCCGCCGAGCTTCCGCTCGCGGCGCGCATGCGCCCGGCGTCGCTCGGCGAGTTCGTGGGGCAGGAGCATCTGCTCGGACGGGGCTCGGCGCTTCGCACCGCCATCGAGGACGGTCGCCCGCACTCGATGATCCTGTACGGGCCGCCGGGCACCGGCAAGACGACGCTCGCGCGCATGCTGGCGGTGAACGCCCGGGCGGCGTTCGAGGAGGAGTCGGCGGTCAAGGCGGGGCGGGCGGAGGTGCGACAGGTGCTCGAGCGGGCCGAGCACCGGCGCGTCACGAGCGGCGAGCACACGATCTTCTTCCTCGACGAGATCCATCGCTTCAACAAGGCCCAGCAGGACACCCTGCTGCCCGCCGTCGAGGACGGGCTCGTGGTGCTCGTGGGCGCGACCACGGAGAACCCCTACTTCGAGGTCATCTCGGCGCTGCTGTCGCGCTGCCGCATCTACGAGCTGCACGGGCTCGACACCGATCACGTGCTCGCCCTCCTGCGGCGCGCGCTGGGGGACGAGCGCGGGATCCCGGACGCCCCCGAGGTCGACGACGAGGCGCTCGAGTTCCTCGCGGTGCGCTCCGGCGGCGACGCTCGCACAGCGCTGTCGGCGCTCGAGCTCGCCACCGGCACGGTGGGCGCGGCGGGCACCGTCACGGTCGCCACCGCCGAGGACGCCCTGCAGCGCAGCGCGGTCCTCTACGACAAGGGCGGCGACAAGCACTACGACCTGATCTCGGCCTGGATCAAGGCGACGAGAGGGTCGGACCCGGACGCCTCGATGCTCTACCTGGCCGCCATGCTCGAGGGTGGCGAGGACCCGCGCTTCATCGCCCGCCGGATGGTGGTCCTGGCGAGCGAGGACATCGGCAACGCCGATCCGCGCGCGCTCGAGGTCGCGGTGAACGCGGCGCGCGCGGTCGAGCACGTCGGAATGCCGGAGTGCGCGCTGAACCTGGCGCAGGCGGCCGTGTACCTGGCGCTCGCGCCCAAGTCGAACGCGTCGTGCAAGGCGCTCGGCCGGGCGCGCGCCTGGGTGCGCGAGCACGGCAGCCCCGCGCCGCCCTCGTACCTCCAGAGCGCCGCCTACCCGGGCGCGAAGAAGCTCGGCCGCGGCGAGGGCTACGACTACCCGCACGACCGTCCCGAGGGCACTTCGGAGCAGGAGCTGATGCCCGAGGACGCGCTCGGCGAGCGCTTCCTGGAGCTCTCGGAGCACGGCGAGGAGAAGGAGCTGCGCGAGCGGCTCGAGCGCATCCGCCGCTCTCGCGGACGCTGACCCGCCGCCGTTCGTTCACTATTCGGGCACATGGAGGCAGCGATCAGGCCGGTGGCCGGACGCGCGGCCGAGCTCGAGTCGTTCAGCCCGCTCGACGGCGCGCGGCTCGGCGCGGTGCCGACGGTCGATCCGGCCGAGGTGCAGTCGGTGGTGGACGACGTGGCGAGCGTCCAGCCGTTCTGGGCCGGGCTGCCGCTGGCCGACCGGGCGCGCTACATGCGCCGCGCCGGCCAGGCGATCATCGACCAGCTCGACGAGCTCGCCGAGCTGCTCTCACGCGAGCAGGGCAAGCCCATCAACGAGTCGTACGTGATGGAGCTGCTGCCCACGATCGACTCGCTGCGCTGGCTCGCCGAGGCGGGTGCGGGGATCCTCGAGGACGAGCGCATCCCGCTGCCGATCTTCCTCAAGCAGAAGCGCGCCCGCTTCACCTACGAGCCGCTCGGGGTGGTGGGCGTGATCGCTCCCTGGAACTACCCCTGGTCGATCCCGTTCGGCGAGGTGGCGATGGCCCTGATGGCGGGCAACGGCGTGGTGCTCAAGCCCGCCTCGCTCACACCGTTGATCGGGGCGCGGATCCAGGAGGTGTTCGAGCGTGCCGGGCTGCCCGAGGGCATCGTGCGGACCGTGCACGGGGGCGGCGCCGTCGGGCAGGCGCTCGTCGAGTCGAGCGCGGCCAAGATCTTCTTCACGGGCTCGGTCGAGGTCGGACGCGGCGTCGGTGTGGAGTGCGCGCGGCGCATGAAGGGCTCAGTGCTCGAGCTCGGCGGCAAGGACGCGATGATCGTGTGCGCCGACGCGGGGCTGCCGAACGCGATCTCGGGCTGCCTCTGGGGCGGCTTCGCCAACGCGGGGCAGACCTGCTCGGGGATCGAGCGCGTGTACGTGGTCGAGGACGTGGCCGAGCGCTTCATCGAGGGCGTGATCGAGGGAGCCCGGGAGCTGACGGTCGGCGACCCGCTCGCCTGGGAGACCGAGATCGGGCCCATGGTCTCGCCCGAGCAGCTGGCCACCGTCGCCGAGCTCGTGGACGACGCGGTGGCGGCCGGCGCCACCCTGCACTGCGGCGGCCCCGAGCCCCCCTTCTTCCGCCCGGCCGTGCTCACGGGCGTGACGCCCGAGATGCGCCTCATGCGCGAGGAGATCTTCGGTCCGGTGATCCCGATCGTCACGGTCGGATCGGAGGACGAGGCGATCGCGCTCGCGAACGACTCCGAGTTCGGGCTGGGCGCGTCGGTATGGACCATGAACCGGGCCAAGGGCGAGCGCATCGCCGGCCGGCTCGAGTCGGGCATGGTCTGGGTGAACGACCACATGTTCAGCCACGGCGCCTGCTCGTGCTCCTGGGGCGGGATGAAGGACTCGGGCCTCGGCCGCTCGCATTCGAAGTTCGGGCTCTACGAGTGCGTGAACATCAAGCTCGTGACGTGGGAGCCCTCGCGCACGCGCGACTTCTGGTGGCACCCCTACGACGAGGCGCTCGGCAAGGCGATGCGCGCCTCGGCCAAGCTCCTCTACGGCCGCGACGCCGACAAGCCGGGGGCGCTGCGCGGCGGCCTGGTTCCGCTCGCGCGGGTCGGCCGCAAGAGCCTGCGCGACGTGTTCCGGCGCTGACTAGGCGGGGCGCCCCGACGGGCCCTGTCCCGTCACGTTGGGTGACCGCCAGGGCTGGTGTGAGGAGCCTGGTCCATCTGTCCCCCCCGCTGTCCTGAGTTACTGCTGCACAGCGACACATAGGTCAGGACAGCCCAGGTCCGACCGGTGACGGCCGCGCGTTCATGCCCTCACCCAGCCCAGCGCGCCGCGCGGCGTGCCCACCAAGAAGGCGCCGATGCGCAGCGACTCTATTCTCTGAAGCCGTGCCCGCTCAGGCCTACGCCGGCAAGGAATGCGTCTGCCAGCTCCGCAGGGGGATCTGCGACCAGAGCTGCGTGCAGGGGATGCTCGACGTCCCCTTCTACATCGCCTGCCTGAAGCTGAGCGGCCGCCGTTGTGTCGTCGTGGGCGGGGGCGAGATCGGGCTCGAGAAGGTGGAGGGCCTGCTCGCCTGCGACGGCGACGTGACGCTCGTCGCGCCGGACGCGATCGAGCCGCTCGCCGAGTTGGCGGAGGAGGGCTCGATCCGCTGGGAGCGGCGCGAGTACGCGGGCGGGTCCGACCTCGAGGGCGTGTTCATGGTGATCGCGGCGACGAGCGACACCGACGTGAACATCCGCGTCTACGACGACGCCGAGCGGCGCGCGATGCTCGTGAACGTGGTCGACGTGCCCCCGCTCTGCAACTTCATCCTGCCGGCGATCGTGCGCAGCGGGCCGCTCGCGATCGCGATCTCCACGGCGGGAGCCTCCCCCGCGCTCGCCAAGCGCATTCGCAACGAGATCGCCGACGAGTACGGCGAGCCCTATGCGCGGCTGGCCGTGCTGCTGAACGAGGTGCGCGGCTGGGCGAAGGGAACGCTTCCGACCTATCAGGACCGCAAGGAGTTCTTCGAGTCGATCGTGAACGGCGAGCCAGACCCCGTGGAGCTGCTCCGGCGCGGCCACGAGGGCGCCGTGCGCGACCTGATCGGCGCCGCGCAGCGCACCCACGCAACCTGCCTGACGAGCTCACACACACCGACGAGGCCGGGAACGCCCGGATGGTCGACGTGGGCGACAAGCCCGTGACCGAGCGCCGCGCGCTGGCTCGCGCCCGCGTGCGCATGGCGCCCGAGACCGCCGCGGCGGTGCGGCGCGGCGACGCGCCCAAGGGCGACGTGATCGGCACCGCCCGCATCGCCGGCATCCAGGCCGCCAAGCGCACCGCCGAGCTGATCCCGCTCTGCCACCCGCTGCCGCTGTCGTTCGTCGACGTGCGGATCGAGGTGCGCGACGACGCGGTCGAGATCGAGGCCGAGGCGCGCACGAGCGGGCAGACCGGCGTGGAGATGGAGGCGATGACGGCGGCCTCCGTGGCGGCGCTCACGATCTACGACATGGTCAAGGGCATCGAGCGCGGCGTGGAGATCGGCGAGGTCGTGCTGCTCGAGAAGTCCGGCGGCCGGCACGACTGGTCGCGCCCGCGATGAGCCCCGAGAACCTCGCGCACATCGAGGAGCTCTACGAGGCGATGAGCCGTCACGACATCGACGCGCTGAGAGCGCTCGGGGAGCGCTACCCCGACCATCGCTGGCGCAACGCGCCGGACATGCCCGAGACGGGCGAGCGCGTGGGAGCGGCGAGCGCGATCGCCTACGTGGAGGAGCTGTTCGCGACCTTCGACCGAATCGAGACCGAGGTCCTGGAGGTGATCGAGCTCGGCCCCGACGAGGTGATCTTCGCCGTCCGCCACCGCGTGCGAGGCGCGCAGAGCGGCGCCTGGGGCGAGCGCGACGAGGCCCACCTCTGGCGAGCGCGCGACGGCCGCATCGTGAGCATGGAGGAGTTCGTCAGCGTCGAGGAGGCCCGCGCCGCCGCGGGAGACACATGAGGGCGGCGGTGCTCACGATCTCGACCTCGCTGGCGCGGGGCCAGGGCGAGGACGTGTCCGGACCGGCGCTCGTGCGCCTCTGCGAGGCCGCCGGGCTCGAGGTCACCCACGAGACCGTGACCGACTCGCGCGATGCGATCCGCACCGCCCTCAGCCGCCTGGCCGACGTCGAGGGCGTGCGCTTCGTCTTCACCACCGGGGGGACCGGCCTCACGCCGGACGACGTGACCCCGGAGGCCACGCTCGACGCGATCGACCGCGAGGCCCCGGGCTACGCCGAGGCGATCCGGTCCGATTCGCGCGCGCACACGCCGCTCGGCCTGCTCACCCGCGGCGTCTCCGGGCGTGCGCGGCCGCACGTTGATCGTGAACTTCCCGGGCAACCCGAAGGCGATCGAGCAGTCGTGGCCGATCGTCGCGCCCACGCTCGAGCACGCTGCGGCGACGCTGGAGCGCGGCGCGTAGGCCGCATCGGCGTAAGCTGGCGCGGTCCCGATCCGACTCCGAGGAGGCGAGATGTACGCGCGCATCGCAACATTCGAGAGCGACCCGGCCAAGGTCGACGACGCGATCGAGATGGTTCGCACCGAGGTCGCCGGCGAGACGCCGCAGGGGCTCGAAGGCGCGAAGATGCTGATGCTCGTCAACCGCGAGAGCGGCAAGGGCCTCGGCGTCACGCTGTTCGAGAGCGAGGAGGCCATGCGCCGGGGCGACGAGGCCCTGAACGCGATGAGCCCGGGCGCCAGCGAGCGCCGCACGTCGGTCGAGTTCTTCGAGGTGCCGGTCCAGACGGTGATCTGACCAGGGCTACAGCAAGCCCTTCTTGCGCAGCTCGCGCAGCGCCTCCGGCGACTTCACGAGCCCGCCCAGGCCCATCCCGGCGAGCACGGGCGGCGTCTTGGTGAACTGCACGTCGGCGTACTCCACCACCTGCACGTGGTTGCCCCAGGGGTCGCGGAAGTCGAGGCCGCGGCCGCGCAGCAGCTCCGCGCCCGACCCCTCGAGGCGGCGCCGGACCTCCTCGCGGTCGTCGACCACGAGGCCGAAGTGGCGGGCGCCGTCCGGACCGTCGGGCTCGGCCACCTCGGCGAGCACGAGGAACTGGTCGCCCATGTCGAGGAAGGCCATGTGCGGCACCCGGCCGCGCAGCTCGAGCTCGAACAGCCTGCCGTAGAAGGCGAGCGCCTCCTCGAGGTCGGCGACCTCGAGCACCACGTGGTTGATGCCGACCAGGCGCGGCACCGCTCCAGCATAGGCTTCGCCGCCATGGAACCGGCGATCGAGCTCGACGGTCTCGAGCGCCGTTATGGCGAGCGGGTGGCCCTCGCGGGGATCAGCGTGACGGTGCCGGCCGGCGCCACGCTCGCGGTGCTGGGCGGCAACGGCGCCGGCAAGACGACGCTCCTGCGCGTGCTCGCCGGCCTGCTGCGCCCGCACGGCGGGAGCGCCCGGGTGCTCGGCGCGGAGCTGCCCCGCGAGCGCTGGAAGCTGCCCGGCAAGGTCGGGTATCTCGGGCACGAGCCGCTCCTCTATCGGGAGCTGAGCGGGCGCGAGAACCTTCGCTACCACGCCCGGCTGCACGGCGTGACGCCGGAGCGTGTGGACGAGCTGCTCCGCGCCGTGTCGATGGATACACGCGCCGATGACCCCGTGCGCGACCTCTCCAAGGGCATGGTCCAGCGCCTGGCCGCCGCGCGGGCGCTGCTCCACGACCCGCCGCTGCTGCTGCTGGACGAGCCACGCGCCAACCTCGATCCCGGCGCCGCGCAGCAGCTCGAGCCGCTGATCGGCCGCGACTCGGGGCGCACCCGCGTGCTGGTGAGTCACGACCTCGACTGGGCGCTGTCCGAGGCCGACCTGTCGCTCGGACTGAAGGACGGCCGCCCGGCGCCGGCGGGCAGGGAGCTGTACCGGTGATCGGCGCGGCGCGGGCGATCCTTCGCAAGGACATCCGGATCGAGTTGCGCACGAAGGAGTCGGTGCCGGCGATGACGCTGTTCACGCTCACCGTGTACGTGCTGTTCCACTTCGGGCTCGACCGCGACACGCTCGAGGGCGCGCTGGCCTCCGGGGTGCTGTGGGTCACGCTGCTGCTGGCCGCCGTGATCGGCGTCTCGCGCCTGTTCGCGGCCGAGCGCGAGCAGGGCGGGCTCGACGGGCTCCTGCTCGCGCCGGTCGACCGCACATCCCTGTTCGTGGCGAAGGCGGCGGCGCTGTTCCTCTTCCTGTGCGCCGTCGAGCTCGTCGCCGTGCCGGCGTTCACGCTGCTGCTGCTCGGTCCCGGGCTCGGCGCGGCGTTCCCCGAGCTGCTCGCGATCCTCGCCCTCGGCAACCTCGGCATCGCCGCTCTGGGAGCGCTGGTGGCGGCGCTCGCGGCCGAGACCAGGGCGCGCGAGCTGATCGTGCCGCTCCTGCTGCTGCCCCTGCTCGTGCCGCTCCTGATCGCCTGCGCCCAGGCCACCGAGCCGCTTCTGCGCCAGGACGGCGGCCCCGAGGACCTGGCGCGCTGGCTGGGGCTGCTCACGCTTTACGATGTGGTGTTCGTGCTTCTCTCCGTTGCCGTCTTCGACTTCCTGCTCGAGGACTGACGTGTACTCGAAGGGTCTCACCCCGCTCTCCTGGGCCACCGCCGTGACCCTCACGGTGGCGATGGCGCTCGTCTTCTTCTACGCGCCGCTCGACGCCGATCAGGGCTTCGTGCAGAAGATCTTCTACGTGCACGTGCCGATGGCGATCGTGGCGCTGGGCGGCTTCATAGCCGGCGGCGTGTTCGCGATCCGGCACCTCAGGAGCGGCGATCGCTCCTGGGACATGCGCTCCTACGTGGCGATCCACGTGTCGATCATCCTCGGCTGCGGCGTGCTCGTAACCGGGGCGATCTGGGCCAAGGCGTCCTGGGGCCACTGGTGGGTGTGGGACGAGCCGGTGCTCGTCTCGTTCCTCGTCGTCTTCCTGCTCTACTGCGTCTACTACCCGCTGCGCTTCTCGATCGAGGACCCGGACCGCCAGGCGCGCTACTCCTCGGTCTTCGCCATCACCGCGGGGGCGTTCGTGCCCCTCAACTTCGTGGCCGTGCGCCTGGCCGAGGCCTACACCCACCCGCGCGTGCTCTCGCAGACGGGCGGCAGCCTGCCCGGGGACATGCGGCTGACGTTCCTGGTGGCGCTGCTCGGGATGGCGCTCCTGTTCGTGACGCTCTGGAAGCTCGAGCTCACCGCCAAGCATGCGTCGATGCAGCTCAAGAGGTTGAGGAACCGTGCCCGCGTTGCCGCTTGACGAAGCCGGGAAGTACGTGGCGGGCGCCTACGTGGTGTTCCTCGGGCTGATCCTCGTGTACGTGGCGATCATCGGCTCCAAGATCGCCCGCATCGGGCGCGAGATCGCGGAGCTGGCGGCGGAGGAGGACGAGTGACCGGCGAGCTGCTCGCCCTGGGCGCCAACCACAAGACGGCCCCGCTGCCGCTTGCGGGAGAAGCTGGCGCTGCCGGACGGACGCGCCTCGCGCGTGATGGCGGAGCTGGTCGACCACGAGGCGATCCACGAGGCGGTGGCCATCTCCACCTGCAACCGGACCGAGCTCTACCTGGTCACGGCCGACCCGGTGGAGGCGGAGACCGAGGCGCTCGGGATCCTGTCGCGCCAGGCAGGCCTGCGGCCCACCGAGCTGCTCGGCACGATCTACTCGCTGCGGGGCGCCGAGGTGGTCGAGCACCTGTTCTCGGTCACCGCGGGACTCGACTCGATGATCGTCGGCGAGGCGGAGGTCCAGGGTCAGGTGAAGCGCTCATACGAGCTGGCGCTCGTCGAGGGCGTGACCGGCCCGGTGTCCAATCGGCTCTTCCGCGACGCGCTGGCCGCCGGCAAGCGAGTTCGCAGCGAGACCGAGATCGCGCGCTCGAACGTGTCGGTGTCGTCGGTCGCCGTACAGCTGGCGGCTGACTTCCTCGGCGAGCTTGCCGACCGGAGCGTGGTCGTGATCGGCGCCGGAGAGAACGCGGAGCTCACGGCCCGGCTGCTGTCCGAACGCGGCGTGGAGGCGCTGTTCGTGGCCAACCGGCGCCTCGAGCGGGCGCTCGCGCTGGCCAAGCGCTACGGCGGCCGCGCCGTGTCCTTCGACGAGCTCCCGCGCGAGCTCGAGGGCGCGGACATCGTGGTGGCGTCGACCGGCGCCCCGCATCAGATCCTGGGTCGCGAGGAGCTCGAGCAGGTGGCCAGCGCGCGGACGGGACGACCGCTCGCGCTGCTCGATCTCGCGGTGCCGCGCGACATCGACCCCGGCGCGCGCGAGTGCCCGGGCATCGCGCTCTACGACATGGATGACCTCCAGCAGGCCGTGGCGCGCAACCTGAGCGTGCGCGAGGCGGAGGCCGAGCCGGCGCGGGCGATCGTGCGCGAGGAGGTTGCGCGCTTCGAGGACTGGCTCGCCTCACTCGACGTGGTACCGACCATCTCCGCCCTGCGCCGCCGCGGCGACCAGATCGTGGAGCAGGTGCTGCGCGAAAACGAGTCCGCCTGGGAGTCGCTCTCGGAGGCCGACCGCGAACGGCTGGAGGTGATGGCGCGCGCGGTCGTGAGCCGGCTGCTGCACGAGCCCACGCTCAGGCTCAAGGGGTCCGCCGGAGACCACGCGTCGTACCGCTACGTGAACGCCCTGCACGAGCTGTTCGGGCTCGAGGCCGCCCTGGCGCCGCCCGGCGCCGAGGTCACGCGCCTGTCCGAGCGTCGCCGCAAGCAGGCGTGATCCGGCTCGGCACCCGCGGCAGCGCCCTGGCGCTGGCGCAGGCGCGCTGGGTGGCGGAGCGACTCGCGGCGGACGTCGAGATCGTGCCGATCACGACGCTCGGGGATCGCCGGCGCGACGCCGGCGACAAGGGGCGTTTCGTTGGGGAGATCGAGGAGGCGCTGCTCGACGGCCGGGTCGACCTCGCCGTCCATTCCGCGAAGGACGTGCCCGGCCGGCTGCGCGAGGGGCTCGCGATCGTCGGGGTGCCGGAGCGCGAGGATCCGCTCGACGCGCTGTGCGGCGCGGCATCGCTGGACGAGCTGGGCGAGGGCGCCGTCGTCGGCACCGCCAGCGTCCGGCGGCGCGCACAGCTATTGGCGCTGCGCCCGGATCTGGAGGTGCGTTCATTACGCGGCAATGTGGACACGCGTCTACGACGGCTGGGTGAGGGGATGTTCGATGCGATCGTGCTCGCGCGCGCCGGACTCGCTCGGCTCGGGCGGACGGACGAGGGCGTGGCGCTGCCGCGGCTCGTGCCGGCGCCCGGCCAGGGCTGCCTGGCGCTCGAGGCCCGGGCGGGCGACGAGCCCGGCGCCGCGGCGGCCGCAGCGCTCACCGACCAGGCCGCGCTCGCCTGCCTGACCGCCGAGCGCGCGCTCGTAGTCGGCCTCGAGGCCACCTGCAACACGCCCGTGGGCGCGCTGGCCGAGCTGCGCGACGGCGCGCTGTCGCTGACCGCCTTCGCGGGCCTGCCGGACGGCTCGCAGTGGATCCGCGACGCGCTCGCGGGCGATCCGGCGGACCCGGCCGGCCTGGGTCACGAGGTGGCCGAGCGCATGCGCGCGGCGGGCGCCGGCGAGCTCCTCGCTAGCGGCCGAGAGCTGGGGCGGCGTGACCAACGCTCGCGTGGTTATTCATGACTGTCATGGAAAATGACGCTCGCGTGAACGGCGGCATCGTCTATCTGGTGGGCGCGGGTCCGGGTGACCCCGGCCTGATGACGCGCCGCTCGCTCGAGCTGATCGCCGAGGCCGACGCGATCCTCTACGACCGCCTGATCCCACCCGACGCACTCGACGGCGCGCGGCCAGATGCGGAGCTGCGCTACGTGGGCAAGGAGCCCGGCGCGGCGGCGCTTCCCCAGGAGGACATCAACGCCCTGCTGGTCGAGCTGGGGCGCGCCGGCAAGCGCGTGGTGCGCTTGAAGGGCGGCGACCCGTTCGTGTTCGGCCGCGGTGGCGAGGAGGCCGAGGCGCTCGCGGCCGCCGGCGTGCCCTTCGAGGTCGTGCCCGGCGTGACCGCCGGCGTGGCCGCTCCGGCCTACGCGGGCGTGCCGGTCACCCACCGCGACGCCGCCTCCGCCGTCGCCTTCGTGACCGGCCACGAGGACCCCGGCAAGGGCGAGGACTCGAGTGCGCTCGACTGGGACGCGCTCGCGCGCTTCCCCGGCACGCTCGTCCTCTACATGGGGATCCGCACGCTGCCGCTGATCGCCGAGCGCCTGATCGCCGCCGGGCGCGACCCCGCCGAGCCGGCCGCCGTCGTCGCGCGCGGCACGCTCCCGGGCCAGCGGGTGGTGACCGGACCGCTCCGCGACATCGCCGCGCGGGTGGCGGACGAGGGCGTCCGCCCGCCGGCGATCACGCTCATCGGACCGGTTGCCGAGCTGCGCGAGACGATCGCCTGGCTGGAGCGCCGCCCGCTCCACGGCGAGGTCGTGGCCGTGACCCGCGCGCGCGCCCAGGCGAGCGGCCTCGCCGCGCACCTGCGAGCGCTCGGCGCCGAGGTGGTGGAGACACCCGCGATCCGCATCGAGCCACGCCCGCTCGATGGCGTGCTGCTCGAAGCGCTCGCGCGCGTGCGCGACTACGCGCTCGTCTGCCTGACGAGCCCGAACGGCGTGCGGCTGCTGTTCGCGGCGCTCGCGGAGACCGGAGCCGACGCCCGCGCGCTCGCGGGCACCACCGTCGCGGCGATCGGACCCGGCACGGCCGCGGAGCTGCGCCGCCACGGGGTCCGGGCCGACGTCGTGCCGGAGCGCTTCGTGGCCGAGGCGCTGGTGGAGGCGCTTGCGAGCGTGCCGGTGGAGGGCCGCCGCGTGCTGGTGGCACGAGCGGCCGAGGCGCGCGACGTGCTGCCCGAGGCGCTGCGGGAGCGCGGCGCCGAGGTGGATGTCGTGGCGCTCTACGAGACGCTGGCGGAGCCGCTGGGAGAGGACCAGCGCGCAGCGCTCGGCCGCGCGTCCTACGTGACCTTCACATCCAGCTCCACGGTGCGCTTCCTGATCGGAGCCGGCGCCACGCTGCCGCCCGCGGCCCGCGTGGTGTCGATCGGGCCCGTGACGAGCGAAGCGGCACGGGAGCACGGCCTGACCGTCGACGTCGAGGCCGAGCGCCACGACGTGGAGGGCCTCGTCGCGGCGCTCGTCGCCGACGCCGAGAGCCGGCGCGGAGCCCTCGCGTGATCATCTCGCTGCTCACCGACTACGGTCGCGACGACGAGTTCGTGGGCGTCTGCCACGGCGTGATTCGCCGCATCGACCCGGACGCGCGGATCGTCGACATCACCCACGGCATACGCCGCTATGCCGTGCGGCAGGGCGCGCTGGTGCTGCGCAACACGCTTCCCTACCTGCCGGTCGGGGTGCACGTGGCGGTTGTGGATCCGCAGGTCGGCACCGAGCGGCGCGCCGTCGCCGTTCGCGTCGCGGACGAGCGCCTCCTCGTCGGCCCCGACAACGGCGTGCTGAGCCTGGCCTGGGAGCGCTGTGGCGGAGTGCGCGACGCCGTGGACATCAGTCGCTCGCCGCACCGCCTCGAGCCCGTGTCCGCCACCTTCCACGGGCGGGACATCTTCGCGCCGGTCGCCGCGCAGCTCGCCCTCGGCGCGGAGCTGATCGGCGCAGGCGAACCGCTCGATCCCGCCACGCTCGCGACCGTCGACCTCCCCGAGCCGCGCAGCGGGGACGGCACGGTGACCGCCCACGCGCTCGTGGTCGACCGCTTCGGCAACGTCGGCCTGAACGTCGATCACGACGGGCTGGCGGGCACCGGCATCAGCCTGGGCGGCATGGTCGAGATCGAGGCCGGCGGGGAGTGCTACCTGGCCACCTACACCCAGACCTTCGCCGACGTGAAGCCGGGCGAGCTGCTCGTATACGAGGACTCCTACCGAACGCTCGCGGTGGCGATCAACCGCGGCGACGCCGCCGGCACGCTCGGGATCGCTCCGGACACCGAGGTCCTGCTGCGGGCGCGGTGATCGGGGCCCCCCGAGTCCACCTGCGCTCGACCGACTCGACAAACGAGCGCGCCAAGGAGCTCGCGCTCGCCGGCGCGCCGCACGGCACGCTCGTGACGGCGGACGAGCAGACCGCAGGCCGCGGCCGGCAGGGGCGGGCGTGGGCGGCGGCGGCGCGCGAGGCGCTCCTGATGTCGCTGGTGCTGCGCCGGGTCGAGCCCACCCTGCCGCTGGCGGCCGCCGTGGCGGTCTGCGACGCGCTGCCCGTGGCCTGCGAGATCAAGTGGCCGAACGACGTCTGGCACGAGCGTCGCAAGCTGGCCGGCATCCTCGTGGAAGGCCGCGTGCAAGAGGGCTGGGCCGTGCTCGGCATCGGCCTCAACGTCACGACCACGGAGTTCCCGGCCGAGCTCTCCGGGATCGCCACCTCGCTCCGCCTGGCCGGCTCGGAGCTCGAGGCCGAAGCCCTGCTGCCCGAGCTGCTCGCGGCGCTCGAACGCCGGCTCGACTCGCCGGCCGCGGAGCTCCTCGCCGCCTGGAGCGAGCGCGACGCGCTGCGCGGCGAGCGCGTGCGCTGGGGCGCCGGCGAGGGGACGGCCGCCGGCATCGACGAGTCGGGGGCGCTGCTCGTGGACACGCCGGAGGGACGGGTGGCGCTCGACGCCGGCGAGGTGCACCTGCTGCGTGAGCGGGAGGGACCGGCCGGCTAAGCCGCGTCCCGCTCCTCGGGTGAGCTGCTCCCCCGAGTCCTCCGAGTCCTGCGACTCCTCGTCCCGGTCCACCGACTCCTCGTCGGGCGGGGCCGTCTGGGCCTGGACCGCGGCCGCGCCGTCCTGGGCCGCCCCGTCGGCGGCGGCGGCGCCCTTCTTCTTGCGCCGGCGCCCACCCCGGCGACGCTTGCCCTTCGGGAAGTTCTTGAGCAGCTCGCGGGCCAGCGCGCTCGGCTTGCGCGCCATCCGCATGCGGGCGCCGTCGAGCACCTGCTGCGCCTCGGGCGTGTGCGCGAGCGCGGCCGCGAGCAGCGCAGCGCTCAGCCGGCGGTCCTGCTTGCGCGCCGCCTGGACGAGCCGACGGGCGTTGCGCGCGTGTGCGGCGCCGGCCGAGTTCACCAGCAGGCCCAGCAGTCGCTTGGTCTCGGGCCAGCGCTGCACGGCGTACTCCTCGTGCACCTCGCGCGAGTACTCGGCGAGGTGCCAGAGCCAGCGGGCCGCCTGGTCGCGGCGGCCGATCTGCCGCTCGGTGAGCGCCTGGAGCAGCACCTTGACGCCCTCGCGGCGCTCGTCGCGCGACCAGCCACCGACGATCTCGACGGCGTCGTCGAAGGCCTCCGGATCGCGCAGGCCACCCACCTCGGACAGCGCGCGCAGCCGCAGCTGCGTGTTGCGATTGCGGCGCAGGCAGGTGATGAGGAACTGTCGCCGCAGCTCGCCGGTGTTGTCGAAGTGGAGCATCGCCTTGGCGCGCCGCCAGTTGTTCGACGCCACCCGAGCACCGGCCAGCATCGCCCAGGCCTGCTGCTGTCCCCAGGTCAGGTGCTCGACGGCCATGCGCCACAGCTCGCGCTCGAAGACCTGCGCCCGGCGGTCCTCGTCAGCGGTGACCGGCACCACCCGGCGCTCGACGCGCAGCCGGCGCCCGCGCCCGCGCCGCACCGGTCCGACCACGATCGCGCCGCCGCGGTAGACGTCGCGGTCGAGCAGCGAGTGCAGCGTGACCACCGGGTCGTCGTTCGGCGTGGCGGGATGCACGAAGTCGACGATGATCCCGGCCTCCTTGCCCGGCGTGCGGCGCGTGACGCGCCCGACGCGCTGCTGGTAGATCCGCTTGGAGGCGGTGGGCGCCAGGTGCATGCAGACGGTGGCGCGCGGCGAGTTCCAGCCCTCGGCGAGCAGCTGTGCGTTCACGAGCACGTCGATCTCCCCGCGCTCGTAGGCCCCGAGGACGCGGGTGAGCTCGCGCTTGGGGGTCTCGCCCGACACCGCCTTGGCCTTGACGCCCGCGTCGCGGAACGCCTCCGCGACGTTGTGCGCGTGCCGCACACCGGCCGAGTAGACGACGCCGGGCAGGTCCCGGAAGCGGGTCTTGTAGAGGTCGGCGACCGCCAGGTTGAACGGGGTCTGGTCGAGCAGCGCGGCCAGCTCTTCCTGGTCGAAGTCCTGGTCCACCTCGCCGCGCCTGAGCGGCACCTTGGCGATCGAGCGCACGCCCACGCCGGGCGGGATGCGCACGCAGCGCAGCGGGGCGATCACCCCGCGACGGGCGGCCTGAGCGAGGTCGAAGCGCGAGGTCTGGGTGGGGAAGAGGTCCGTGACGTGGCGGGCGATCAGCGCGCCGGTGGCGGTCATGCCGACGAACACCGGGCCGACCCACTGGCGGATCGCCGCGCTCGTCTTCTCGCCGAGCGCCGTGTGGGCCTCGTCGCAGATCACGATCGTGTAGGCGTCCGAGACCTTGCCCGCGTTGCGCACGAACCACTGGTAGGTCTCGACCGTCACCGGGCCGCCCGCCCGCGGCTCGCTGCCGTTCTTCAGGAGCGGCCCTGAGATGCGCTGCTTGTATCCGCGCTCGCGCAACTCGCCCAGAAACTGGTCCACGAGGTTGCGGCGGTGGGTGAGGATGAGGATGCCGCCGGTACGCGACGCCTCGACGAACCCGAGCGCCGCCACCGTCTTGCCCGCGCCGGTCGCGTGCTCGAACCAGAAGCGGCGCGCCGCGCCCGGATCCTCCGCGATGGCGTCCGCCGCCGCCTCCTCCTCGGCCTCCTCGGCCGGATCCCAGTCGAGAGGCTCCTCGTCGATCAGCTCGTCGCCCTCGATCTCGATCTCGCCGGAGTGGAGCTCCTCGGCGTCGATTCCGGAACGGCCGTTGCCGCTCGGCCCGCGGCCGTTGCGCGTGAGCAGCAGCTCGGAGGTGAGCGCGATCAGCGTGCCCGAGAGCGCGTCGACCTGGTGGGCCGACAGGGTCGTCCCGTCCGCCAGGTGCGGGTCGTCCTCTGCAAGCAGCCGCTCGAGCCCGAGCATGAGCGAGAAGTGGCGCCGCCATTCGACCGACGGTTCGTCACGGCCGGCATCGAGCTCGGCGAGAGCGGCGTCCAGGGCGCTGCGCCGGGCCGTCCCGGGGGCCAGCGCCGTGCCGGGCGCCTCGCCGTCGAGCAGGAAGGACTCACGCGCGAATGTCTCGGCGCGCTTCAGGTCGTCGCCGGAAACCGGCGAGGCATCGCCCACGGAGCGTGTGTCGGCCACAGTTGGCAGTTCTCTACGGATAAGGGGGGACGGGCCGAGCTGGCCGTCAGGGAGTCAGCGGGGTCCGCCCGTCGTGACCGCCGCATCTCGAATGAGTCGGGCGGCGGTCGTGCCAGGTCCTTGGGGGACGTACGGCGTGCTCCTATTACAGCACACGAACGGCGGGAATGATTGGGTCCCCGTTTGCCATGCTTGACCGCATGCGCCGTGCACTCGCCGCCGCGCTCGCGTGCATCGCCCTGGGCGCCGTCGCCTGCGGGTCCGACGACGAGCCCTCCTCGACTCCTCCGCCCGACGGCGAGTCCCCGGTCTTCCTCGATGGCGGCCGTGACGCATTCGAGAAGCGCATCGCGGCGGAGAAGGGCACGCCCGTGGTGGTCAACAAGTGGGCATCCTGGTGCGGCCCGTGCAGGCTCGAGTTCCCCTACTTCGGCAACCAGGCCCGCAAGCGCGAGGGCGACGTCACCTTCTTCGGGGTGAACTCGAGCGACAGCCGCGAGCCTGCCGAGGAGTTCCTGCGCGAGCACCCGGTGCCCTTCCCCCACTTCGACGACCCGAACCTCGAGGTGGCGGCCGCTTTCAACGCCGTGCAGGCGTTCCCCTCCACCGCCTTCTACGACCGCAAGGGCGAGCTCGCCTTCGTGCACCAGGGCCCCTACACCAGCGAGCAGGACCTCGCCGAGGCGATCGACAGGTACGCCCGCTGACCTGGACGCCGTGGACGTCCGCGAGGTCAGCACAGACGAGGAGTTGGTGGCGGCGCTTCGGCTGCGCGAGCAGGTCTTCTGCGGGGAGCAGGGGGTGTCGCTCGAGGCGGATCGCGACGGGCACGACCCAGAGGCGATCCACGTGGTGGCGGTCGAGGAGGGCCAGGTGCTCGGCACCTGCCGGCTGCTGCTACGCGGGCGGGTCGCCAGCCTCGGCCGGCTCGCCGTCGAGCCGAGCCATCGCGGCGGGGGCTTGGCCGGAGCCATCCTGCGCGAGGCGGACAGGCTGGCGCGACGGGCGGGCGCCGATGTGATCGCGCTGCACGCCCAGACCTACGCGAAAGAGCTGTACGCGCGCGAGGGCTACCGGGAGCGGGGCGCCACGTTCGTCGAGGAGGGCATCGAGCACGTGTCGATGGAGAAGCTCCTGTGAGCCCCGAGCTCCGCATCGATCCGCTGTCCGGACTGAAGGTGATCGTGGCCGGCGAGCGCGGCTTCCGCCCGGGAGCGTTCCTCGACATCCCGCCGCGTCCGCCGATCGACCCGGAGGGGGACCCGTTCGCACCCGGCCACGAGGACCGCACCCCGCCTGAGGTCTTCGCGCTGCGCGAGAACGGGGACTGGCGCGTGCGCGTGGTTCCGAACCTCTATCCGGCGCTCACGGCCGGCGAGCGCGCGGACGGCGAGGACCCCCTGGCCGCCGGTCGCGGCGAGCCCGACCTGTTCAGCGCCCAGCCGGCCCTCGGCGCGCACGAGGTGATCGTGAACGCGCCCGACCCGGTCTACTCGCTCGCCGAGCTCCGTGCGGACCAGGTCGAGACCGCGATGTCGGTCTGGCGCGAGCGCAGCCGCGCGCACGCCGAGGCGGCGTACGTGCACCTGATCGTGAACGAGGGCAAGGAGGCGGGCGCCTCGCTCCCGCACACCCACGCCCAGCTGTACGCGCTTCCCTTCGTGCCGGCCCTCGTCGCGCGCGAGCGCGAGCGCTTCACCGCCTACTGGCAGCGAACGCAGGGCCGCGACCTGCTCGGCGACCTCGTGCAGGAGGAGGTCAAGCGCCGCGAGCGCGTGGTGGCGGTGGACGACGAGGCGGTGGCGCTCTGCCCGTTCGGCGCGCGCGTGCCGTTCCACATCCAGGTGGTGCCGCGCCGCCCGGCGCTCAGGTTCGCCGACGACGGCGCCCTCGGCGGCCGCATGCTCCACGAGGCGCTCGTGCGGCTGCGCGCCGTGCTGGGCGGCACGCTGCCGCCTCTCAACATGTGGGTGCGCACCGCCCCGCGCGACGCCGAGCACTTCTGTTGGCGCATCGAGGTGATGCCGCGGCTCGCCCAGCTCGCCGGGCTGGAGATCGGCGTCGGCGTGCACCTGAACGTGCTGGCGCCCGAGGACGCGGCGGCGCGGCTGCGCGACGCCACCGTGTAGCGTCCCGCCGCGCCATGCCGCCAGTCCCGCGCCAGGTACCGCTATTCGCCTCCGAGCCGCCCCAGGAGCCGCTGCCCTACGGACGCTGGGCGGAGGCGCTCGCCGAGCATTTCGAAGGGGCGGCCGAAACCGGCATCGGCGAGATCAACTGGTTCCCGGACCGCACCTGGGCGGGCCGCACCTACGTGCCCGCCACCGCCCCCGCCGACGGTGGCGGCGAGGTGTTCGGCTACGTGTCTTACACGCGCGAGCACGAGGGCGCACCCGCGCTCGAGTTCACCGCCGAGGCCGATTTCACGGAGGAGACGGCCGCCGAGAACCCCGACTGGACGCTCGACCTGTCCGACTACGAGATCGGCCACTGGCGCGGACCCGAGGGCCGGCGCGGCGTGATCACGCTGGTCTGGGGGGTGGCGCTCGTGCCCAACGGGGTGGCCGCCACAACCGAGCTCGGTCCCACGACCACCGACCAGTGCACGCTCGTCCAGGAGCGCTTCACGCTCGTGTCGCTCGACGCCTATACGGGCGACTACGTCGAGGTACGCCTGTACGGCAACCGCGGCGCGGAGCTCGCGCGCGAGTCGCTCTACGAAGACGAGTAGATCGCCGTCCGGCGGGGCGGTACGTTCTTTACATGGCCGAGCCGTGCGTGCTGCTCAAGTTCGGTGAGCTGGCGCTCAAGGGGCGCAACCGCCCGCAGTTCGTGGGCGCGCTCGAGCGCAACCTGCGCCGCCTGGCTGACGACCTGGGGCCGCTCGACGTGCGCCGCCGCGGCGGCGTGCTGATCGTCACGGGCGCCAGCGACCCCGAGGAGCTCACGCAACGCTGTCTCGGCCTGCCCGGAGTGAGCGTCGTCCAGCCGGCGCTCCGCTGCGAGCGCGACGCTGCCGCCGCGGCAGACGCCGCCGTGGCGCTCCTCGCGGACCGTCCCGGTCACACCTTCGCGGTCCGCGCCCGCCGCCGCGACAAGCGCTTTCCGCTGCGCTCGATCGAGCTCGCCCGCGTGATCGGCGACGCGGTGCGGGTCCGGCTCGCGCTCGCCGTCGACCTCTCCGACCCCGACCTCGAGCTGCACGTGGAGGTGGACAGCAAGGAGCTGCTGGTGTCGGCCGACCGCCTGCGCGGCGCGGGCGGGCTGCCCGTGGGCTCGAGCGGCCGGGCGCTGGTGCTGCTCTCCGGCGGCCTCGACTCGCCGGTGGCGGCCTACCGCATGATGAAGCGCGGCCTGCGCTGCGACTTCGTGCACTTCAGCGGGCGGCCCTACACCGGGCCGGAGTCGATCTACAAGGCCTATGCCCTCGTGGCGCGGCTCGACCGCTTCCAGGGCGGCTCGCGCCTGTTCGTGGTCTCGTTCGGGCCCGCCCAGCGGCGGCTGGCCACCGTCGGCGCCGGGCGCCTGCAGGTGCTCTCCGGGCGGCGACTGATGGTGAGGGTGGCCTCGGCGCTGGGGCAGCGCGAGCGTGCGGGCGCGCTCGTGACGGGCGACTCGCTCGGCCAGGTCGCCTCCCAGACCCTCCCGAACCTCGCACTGGTGGAGGACGCCGCCGAGCTGCCGCTCCTGCGGCCGCTGATCGACCGCGACAAGGCCGAGATCGTGGAGATGGCGCAGGCCCTCGGCACGTACCCGATCTCGATCCTCCCCGACGAGGACTGCTGCCAGCTCTTCTCGTCCCGACTCGCGGTCACGCGCGGCCACGCGGACGACCTGCGCGCCATCGAGCGGGCCGCCGACGCCGAGGAGCTGATCGACGAGCTGGTGGCCTCGGCGGAGCTCTTCGAGCCCCGGCTGGAGGCCCCGGAGCGGGCTATGGTTCTGGCGGGCCCCGATAGCTCAGCCGGATAGAGCGACTCCCTCCTAAGGAGTAGGCCGCAGGTTCGAATCCTGCTCGGGGCGTGGGCTGGCAGCCTGCGTCGCTTGTGTCGCGGACGTGCGAGAGGCCGCTTGGGCCGGTCTCTCGCCGCTTTGAATGTGTCGTCAGCCGGAGGGGCACACGGAGATGTAGTCCTGCTCGGGCGCGATCTTCTCCCACTGGTCGGGGGTGAGGCCGCGGCCGACGACGGCGCAGGCGTGCTGGCGCCAGGCGGCGGGGTCGACCTCCCAGCGGAACGCGCGCCCGTCTTCGTGGACCGCGAACAGGCGGTTCCCGTCGGGGGTGAAGCGTGCCGTCGTGTACAGCTCGCGCGGCGAGCCGGGAAGGGCAAGGGGCGAGCCGATCGGCTGCCGCGAGCCGACGTCCCAGAGTACGACTGCGCCGTCGGCGTGCGAGGTCGCCAGCGTGCGGCCGTCCGGGGAGAAGGCGACCGCTAGGGCGGTCGCCTCGCGCAGCGCCAGGGGCGCCCCGACCCGCTGCCAGCCGTCGGTCGCCCAGAGGACCGCGGCGCCGTCGAGCTGCCCGCCCGCGAGCAGGCCGCCGTCAGGGGAGAAGGCGACCGAACGGACCTCGCCGTCGACCGGCAGCCTGGCGACTCGCTGGCCGCTTTCCACGTCGCGAACATCGACCCCGTCGCCACCCTTCGCTGCCACCGCCCCGAACGGGATCGCCAGCCGCGAGCCGTCCGGGCTGAAGGCAAGGCCGAGCACGGACGGAGGCAGGCTCAGCGGCGGACCGGCAAGCTCTCGCCGACCGACGTCCCAGACCCGTACGGCGCCCCCCGCCTCCGCCGCGGCGAGCAGACCGCCTGGGCCGAATGCGACCGCGTGGACGGTGTGCGGGTTGTTCGCCACAGCGCCACGGGGGGCGCGCAGGAGCGGGCCGAGCCGCCTCCCCGACGCCGCGTCCCAGACCCCGAGGCCGCCTCCTACTCCGCCGACCGCGAGCCGACGCCCGTCCGGCGCATACTCGATCGCGACCGCGGACCTGCCGGCGAAGGCCTCGAAGCCCCCGGTCCGGCGTAGGGTCTCGGCGTCGAGCAGGTCCACCCGGCCGTCGAGTCTCGCGACGGCGAGCGCTCGCCCGTCGGGGCTGATCGCGAAGGGGGGCGGGAACAGCTCCCCGGTCTCGTAGACGAATCCCGTCCGGAACGGCCGGCCGAGCCGCCTGTCTCCGGCGACGTCCCAGATGATCACTCTGGAATCGTCGCCGGCCGTGTAGAGGGTGCGCCCGTCGGGACTGAAGACCTGTACCCCCGCATCTCTGGCGTGGCCCTCGAAGGTCTCGGTCGGGACACCCGCTCTGACGTCCCAGAGGATCACGTTCTCGCTGTCGTCCCAGGTAGCGAGAGTCCGTGCGTCGGCGTCGAGGGCCCCGATGCCGAAGCTGGCGTCCTCGCCAATGAAACGCGACGGATCCACCCCGGCTGGCGCCCCGGCAAGCGTCCGCACGCGCCCCGAGCGAAGATCGAGCAGGCGAAGGCGCCCGTCCACATCCTCGATGGCGAGCGTGCTGCCGTCGGCGCTGATTCCGTTCGTCAGCGCCCCGACGGGGTAGCGGCGGACGACCCGCAGCGTCTCCGCGTCTACGGCGTACGTCGCCCTGTCGCTCGAGACGAGCAGGCGCCCATCCGGGGTCGACGGGGGCGCCGCGCTGCTCGAGCGCGGCGCTACTCGGACGGCTCTTCCCAGGGGCTTGGCGTCCCGGGCGTCGAAGCGGCGCATCCATACGCCCGTCGTGCGGTCGAGGTCTCCCCCGGAGTAGGTGACGATCAGGGCGCGCCCGTCCGGATCGTAGTTCGCCGCATCGAAGAAGCCCAGCCCGGCGCCGGCGGGATGGCGGCGCAGCGGGGCCGAGCTCCGCACGCGCGCCGTATCGGCGTCCAGGATTTCGAGGTATCCGGAGCGGAGGTCGGGGCTTGCGCTTCCGGCGACCGCGAGCGAGTCGGCCTTCGGATCGAAGGCAAGGCTCCAGACGACTCCGGGCGCCTGATGGTCGGCGAACGGCTCCCGCGTCTCCGTGTTGAAGAGGGTCACGGTGCCATCGTTGTCACCGATCGCGAGCGTGCCTCCGTCGGGGCTGAGCGCGCGCGATCTGATCGGATCGCCGTCGCCTTTCAGGACCCCGATCGCCGCGGGACTGCGCAGGAGCGACGAGAGGAGGTTGGAGCGGGTGGCGATCGAGTCGTCCAGCGCGGCGCCGGCGCCGGCTAGGAGAAGCGCCTGGTCGAGCCGATCCTCGGTGAGGGCCTCGGCGCCGAGGCGCTGGGCGTCGGCGGTCAGAGCGGTGTCGCGCGCGTCGCCGCGCTGGTCGAGGGCCAAGACGCCCGCCCCGATCGCGACCGCGAGCGCCGCTGCGGCGGCGATGAGCAGGGTTCGTAGGCGGCGGTTGACCGCGCGGCTGCGCTCCGCCTCGCGCTCGCTCGCGAGGCGGCCCTCCTCGAGGAAGTCGCGCTCGAGCCGGTTCAGCTCCTCGCTGTTTTCGGCCGCCCAGTCCGAGGCGGACGCGAGCCGGGCGCCGCGGTAGAGCTCGCCCGGGTCCCTGCCAGCGGCGTCCCAGTCCCGGGCGGCGAGCGGTGACGCGCCGGTGAAGCCGCCGTCCCTCGGCGTCCTCCTCCAGCCAGCCGCGCAGGCGCGGCCACTCCCGCAGCAGCGCCTCGTGCGCCACCTCGACCTCGCCCTCGCCGATTGTGACCAGCCGGTCGGCGGCCAGCCCGGCCAGCACCTCCGCCACGGGCTCGTCGCGCTCGCCGTCCAGCTCGGCGAGCTGCACTCGACGGCGCACGACCGCGTCGCCCTCCCCGTCGCCGGCCAGCCGCAGCAGGATCCGGCGCGCCAGTTGCCGGCGGTCCGGGTCGAGCCGTTCGTAGGCGCCCTCGGCGAGCCGTGCGACCGCGCCGCGCACGCCGCCGCTGCGTTCGTAGGCGCTCAGTGTCAGGCGGCGGTCGTCGCGCTGCTGCCACAGCTCGAGCAGCGCAGTCGACAGCAGCGGGAGCGCGCCGGGCTCGCCCTCGACGTCGGCGAGCAGCGCGTCGACGAGCTCGGGTTCGACGCGCAGGCCCGCGCCGCGGGCCGGCAGCTCGATCGCGCGGCGCAGCTCGTGGCGGCGCATCGGGCCGACCAGGACCTGGTTGGCGCCGAGCAGGCGCGAGAGCTCCGGGAAGCGGGCGCAGTGGCCGTAGAAGTCGGCGCGCACGGCGACGAGCACGAACGTGCGCCGACCGGCGTCGCGCGCGCAGGCGACGAGCGCGTCGACGAACGCCGCCCGCTCCGCGGCGTCGCGGCAGGCGGTGAACACCTCCTCGAATTGGTCGACCGCTACGACGATGCGCTCACCCGCGGGCAGCTCGGCGGTGCCACGCTCGAGCTCCGCGAGCGGGTGTGGGCCTGGGCGGATCAGCGCCTGCGGCCAGCGCTCGCTGCCGGGCAGGACGCCGTCGCGCCAGCGCGGCCAGCAGCCCGGCGCGCAGGGCCGACGACTTGCCGCTGCCGGACGGCCCGACGATGCCCATCAGCCGCGTGCCCGTCAGGCGGGCGATCATGTCGGCCACCAGTCGCTCGCGGCCGAAGAACACCGGGGCATCCTCGATGTCGAACGACGCGAGGCCCTTGAACGGGCATACGGACAGGGCGGCGGAGCCGGTGAGCTGCGCGCGCTCGCGCACCGTCTGCAGCTCGACGACCTCGGTCGCGACGTCGTCGCCGGCCAGCTGCCAGCCGGCGCGCTCGGCCGAGGCCCGCTCCGCCGCCTCGCCGACACGCCGGGTCGCCACCGCGCGCGCCCACGCCGCCGCCGCCCGGTGCACGCGGCCGGGATGCCGCCGCTCTCGGCTACAAGGCGGTCCACCGGCGGCTCGACCGCCACCCGCGCACCGGCGTGATAGAGCGCCAGCGTGGCGACGTCGTCGCGCGCGAGCGGCGCCAGCGGCAGCGTCTCGCCCTCGCCCTCGACCGCTGTCGCGACGGCCAGGACCGGCCGGTCAGGCGGGACGTCGGGCGGCTGTGCGACGTCGTCGATGACGAGCAGCGTCGGCCCATGTACATCTTCCAGCTCGCCGTAGGCCACGGCGCCGCCGTCTCTGCGCACCTCCTCGGCGAGCTCCTGCACGAGCCGCGTCTTCCCGATGCCCGGCGGACCCGTTACCAGCACGCTGGCGCCCGAGCCGGCGCGAGCTCGCCGCCAGAGATCGCGCAGGTGCGCCAGCTCGTCGTCGCGCCCGACCAGCGGGGCGCCGGCCGGCTCGTGTCCCGGCGGGTCGAGCGACGGGTCCTGGCGCAGGATCAACTCGTGCAGCCGGCGCAGCTCGGGGCCGGGCTCGACGCCGATCTGATCGACCAGCGTGGCGCGCGCCTGACGGTACGCCTCCAGCGCGTCGGCCTGGCGGCTCGAGCGGTAGAGCGCGAGCATGCGCTGCGCGTGCGGGCGCTCGCGCAACGGCTCGCGCGCCAGCAGCGCCTCGAGCTCGGGCAGCACCTCGCGATGGCGCCCGGCGTCCAGATCCTGATCGATCGCGACCTCGAGCGCGCTCGCGCGCAGCTCCACCAGGCGCCGGATCTCCGCAGCGGCGAACGGCTCGTCGGCGACATCGGCCAGCGCTGGACCGCGCCACAGGCGCAGCGCCTCGCGCGCCGCGCCCTGGGCGAGCAGCCGCTCGAAGCGCCCGGCGTCCACCCGGTCGCGGCCGAATTGCAGCTGGTAGCCACGCCCGTGCGTGGCGATCGCCTCGTCCTCGCCGTGCTCGGCCATCGCCTTGCGCAGCCGCGAGACGTAGACCTGCACGATCTTGGCAGCCGTCGCCGGCGGCTCGTCGCCCCACAGCCCGTCGATCAGCCGCTCGGCCGAGACCGTGAAGCCGGCGTCGATCGCGAGCATCGCGAGCAGGGCGCGCTGCTTCGGACCGCCGAGGGCGATCCTCCCGTTGCCCGAGCTCACCTCGACAGGTCCGAGAAGGTGGATGTGCATGTCCATGTCCATGTGCGTCCTTGCGTGCCCTGATGCCGATCGTACGTCCGGTCCGGGGTTTTGGGCCACCGCGCTCACGGCGAGCTCCGATGGGTGTGGCCGAGCACCGTGCGCCTGATGCGCCCCGCCCGCGCGCGCAGCGCGGCCGCCTGCTCGGGCTCGCCCGCGCGCTCGGCGACGCCAGCGAGCTCATGCAGCACACCGGCGAGCTCGTAGTGGTCCGGCCCCAGCACGCGCTCGTAGACCGACAGCGCCTGGCGCAGCGCCGCCGCTGCCTCGCGGTGGCGGCCGCTCGCGTCCAGGATCGCCGCTACCGCGATGCGATCCGCCGCGGCCTCCAGCGGCGCCTGCGGGCTCGTCGGGCTCACGTCGCGAACGATGCACGCGCCCGGTAAAAGGCCGGTAGAAACGCGCCCGGCAGCGCGCATCCGCGTCGGTCTCGCGCCTGGAGTCGACTGCTCGGAAGCCGTTTTTTGGCCGGCTTTACTGAGTTTCTACCGGCACCCGCGACGGTCGCCCCGCAAGCGACAGGGGCTTTCCGTTTGGCCAGGGGAGCCTCTTACCCAACCTGGCCTTGGGAAGGACCCCTATGTCTCGAAGTTCCAGAATCAAGCGCTGCATGGCGATCGCAACCGTGTTCGCGGCGGCGTGTGCCGTGCCCGCGCAGGCCAAGATCTACGAACACGAGCGCTTCGCCGGCACGGAGTCCGAAGAATTCGAGGAATGCGGGATGCAGCTCCGCAGCGACGTCGAGTTCTCGGCCACGTCGATCACCCGGGTCGGCAAGGGGAAGCTCGACACCGCGTTCTTCGGGCACTTCATGGTCGACTACGTCGAGACGGTGACGAACCTCGCGAACGGCAAGTTCTTCACGACCGAGGGCAACGTGCTCAACAAGGACGTCAAGGCCGTCCCCGTCGAGGGGTCGATCTTCAAGTTCGTGTCGACCGAGGTCGGGCGGCGGTTCACGCTGAGGGACATGAGCGGCGAGACCGTGATCCGCGAGCGGGGACAGCTCCGCTTCACGTACCTGTTCGACACGGAGGGCGACGACGTCCCCGGCGGGATCCCCATCGGGGATGACCTCGACGTGAAGGTCGCCGGCCCCCACGCCCCCTTCGAGATGACCGACGAGGAGTGGTGCGGGCTGATGAACGACCTGATCGGGTGAGATAAGCCCCGCCTATGGCGCCGCGCGAACGGATACTGGATCGCGCGGCGCCGGCCGGCCGCAGCCCCCGTAGCGCACCCGAGGCGAGCGGCCCGGAGGGACCGCCGCCGTCCGCGCCGCGACCCGACGACCCTTGGTCATGACCGAGCGCAGCAAAGCAGCCGTCCCGTTGGATGCCGCACGCGCTGTCGCTGCGGACGAGCAGCAGCGATCGGGTCGCTTTGAGCGGACGTCCCTCCCGCAGGAAGCGCGCGCCTTGGTGTGCGCCCGGAGCTAGACCGTCAGCTCCCACTCCCTGACGCGCAGGACGTTCCCCGCCTCGTCCGTGTCATTCATCTCGCGCACCATCGCAAAGCCCGCCTTCTCGACGACGCGGCCGCTCTCGGGGCGCTCGAGCGGCGCGTGCGCGACAAAGCGACGCACCTCGGGCACCTCCCGCAGCTTCGCCACGAGCGCCTCGACCGCCGCGGTCGCGTAGCCGCGGTTCCACTGCGACTCGACGACCGCGTAGCCGATCTCGATCGTCCCGTCCTCGTCGACGAACGCGGCACCTATCTCACCGACCACGACGTCATCTTCGAGGCGCTGGACGAAGTAATGAAACTGGCCCTCGGTGCCGACAGCCTGGGCCATTCCGGCGGAGAACTCCGTCGGGTAGTCGTCGGCCACGCGCACGTCAGCGGGCCGCTCGCCGGCGAGAATCGCCTCGGCCGCCTCGCCGGTCACCTCGCGGAGCACGATCGTCACGCCGCGATCCTAAGGCGTAAGGAGTAGGCCGCAGGTTCGAATCCTGCTCGGGGCGCTTCGGAAACCGCTGCAAGGGCTCGGATTCCCGCTGTCGTCGGATTTCGCAGGAATCGTCAGTTCGGAGTTCTTTCGGGCTCCTGCTGGGTCATGGGACACCGGGTGCGCTGGATTGGTTGCCAAACCTCCAGCGTTTCAACAGTGGCCGTGGTGCGCGCGGGCGCGGGTGGAAGACTCGCGCTGGGGACCTGAGCAGGCACCGAAGCTTCGACGGTGCGCGAGGTCGCTCGCTGACTCGCCGTGCGCCGGAAGGGAAGGACCGCATGGGGAGACGACAGCACCGGCGACGTCACGAACGGTGGGCACGGCTCGGGATGCGCAGGGGCGGGATAGCCGCGACCAGCGCCGCCGACACGATCGCCCTCCAATCGACCGTGCGCTCGTCCTTCGGGACTCGCCTCGCGCGCCTCGCGCTCGCAGGCCTGGCCACGGCCGTTCTGGTGTTGGCCACCACGCCGGTGTCCGCCTCGGCAACCGCGCCCTTTGGGTTCATCGGCGTCAACGCCGAGGACGTCTACGCGGACGATGACGCCTACCAAGAGCAGATGCTGTCCCTGATGCAGGCCAACGGGATCACCCAGGTCCGGCAGATCTGGCGCTGGACGTACCTCGAGCCCAAGCGCGGCGTGCTCGACTGGAGCAAGACCGACCGGCTGACGCTCGCGGCGGCGCGCCACAACATACGCGTGCTGCCGCTCGTCGGCGGTGAACCGCCGTGGGGGTCGTCACGACCGCCCGGCAACGAGGAACGCTGCCTGTTCCCGCCGCGCAACAACGCCGACTTCGCCAACTGGGTGAGGCTCGCCGTGCAGCGTTACGGGCCCGGCGGCGAGCTCTGGCGCGCGCACCCCGAGGTGCCCGCCTATCCGCTCACCCAATGGCAGATCTGGAACGAGCCGAACAAGAGCAAGTTCTGGGCCTGCAAGACCAACCCGAAGGCGTACGTCGAGCTGTCGCGCGCCGCCGCCAACGCGATCCACGCCGTCGATCCGAAGGCGACGATCATCACGGCCGGCGCGCCCCGCGAGGGGAAGCCCGGCACCTACCTGCGCAAGATGTTCAAGAACGGCGCCAAGAAGGTGTTCGATGCCTTCGCCCTGCACGCCTACAAGAAGGACGCCGACGGGGTCCTGGCCGAGGTCAAGAAGGCGCGCGACATCCTGGCCGACCTGGGCGCCGCCAGCTGGAAGCTGCACCTCACCGAGTTCGGCTGGGCGACCGGCTTCCCGCCTGGCGACCACAGCGTCGGCAACGACGAGGCGAAGCAAGCGCGGCTGATCAAGAGCACGTACACGAAGCTCGGCGCGCAGCGCAAGAAGCTCAAGATCGCCTCCGTCAACTACTACGCCTGGCGCGACCTGCCGCCGCCGACCGACTTCAGCGGCGGGCCTGACTACTGGGGCCTCCACACCGGATTCCTGCGGCTGGACGGGACGGCCAAACCCGCGCTGAGCGCTCTGCTCAAGGCGTCGAGAGCAATCAACTAGCCGCTCGGCGGTGAGCTGATCCGGCCCGGTCGTCCTGGCTGGACGCCCGGCTATTGGGCGACTGTACCGGTGAAGGTCTCCGCACCTTCGGATGGGCCTGCTCTCTTGAACTCCACCTTCATCCGACCGTGCCCGCGTAGCCCCTCAAAGCGGCCGCTCGCATTCACGATCCTCCAAGAGCTGCTTTGGCGCGCGCAGCTCTGTTCGCCGACCGGACTGAAGGTGATCGCCAGGCGGCCGTCGGGACAGCGGAACGTCTTGACCACCGTCCCCTCGCCGGTGCCCCCCTGCCGGTCTCGGAAACTTCCACCGGGGCAGAAGGCCGAGTCGCCGATGGAGGATCCGGGGAGAACCTCGCCCACGGGGACTAGCAGGCGCGTCTTGATCAGGATCCGTTCACTGCCCTCTCGGCGGTCCGCGGAAGAGTCGCGATCGGAAACCGGGACCGCGGTCGTCCCGCCTCCGTCTCCGCCGTCGTCGCCGCAGGCCCCGAGGCCGATTGCTGTGACCGCCAGGCCCACCGCGCACCAGCGAACCCGGCGCATCTCGATGCATGGAAGTCGTGGATTGCTCATGCCCGAAGCATCCGCTCGGCTGAACGCGAGCGCCATGGGCGAGCAGGGGCCAAACCCGAGACCTGGAGACAGGCGAACCTTGCCCGGGGGCAAGTGACCTTGCCGCGAGGTAAGACCCGGCTTTCCAACAGCCGAGGACGGCAACCACCGGACTCCCGTTGCGTCCAGCGGCGCGACGGCAGATGATGGCGTCATGGCCCAGCAGGACGCAGGCGTCGCGACGTCAACGCGACGGCTCATCAAGGACCGCTATGAGGTGCTGGGGACGCTCGGCGTGGGCGGCGAGGGACAGGTGGTCAAAGCCCTGGACCACCAGCACGACCGAGTCGTCGCGTTGAAGATCCGCGAGGTGCGCGACGATCGCTTGCGCGACGAGCTCCTGAACGAGGCCCGGATCCTGCTTGCCGTTCCCCCGCATCCTGCACTGCCGCTGGTGCGAGAGGACTTCTTCGACGGCGACAGGTACGTCGTGGCCATGGACTGGGTGGAGGGCACCGACCTTGCGAGGCTGCTGGGCGAGCGGGGCCGACCCGGTCTGGCGCCGTCGAGCGTGCTCGCCTACCTCGCCCAGGCGGCCGAGGCGCTCACTCACCTGCACTCTCAGGAGCCGCCCGTCATCCACGGCGACGTCAAGCCGGCGAACTTGATCCTGACCAAGGGTGGGCGCGTGAAGCTCGTGGACTTCGGCCTGTCCTCGGCCCCAGCGGCGCCGCACCGGCGCGCGGGTACGCCCGGCTTTCGCGCTCCCGAGCTCGCCGCCGACGGGGTGCCGTCGCGAGCCAGCGACGTCTATTCGCTTGCCGCCACCGCGTTCGCGCTGTTGAGCGGATCGGCCCCTTCGGGCGTGCTGCCGTCGTGGGAAGGCATCGAGCCCGCTCAGGCCGAGCAGCTCGAGACGGCGCTCCGCGTGGGCCTGGCGACCGACCCCGCGCGCCGTCCGGGGACGCCGGGCGAGCTGGTGGAGAGCCTCCGCAGCGGCTGGGGCGCGGCGCTGCCAACCGGAGTGATGACGTTCTGCCTATCTGACATCGACGGCTCGACCGACGCTGTGGGAACGCGATCCCGCGGCGATGGCCGAGGCGCTCGTGCGCCACGACGAGATCATCGCCGCGCAGGTGGAAGCCCGCGGCGGTCGGGTCCTCAAGTCCATGGGCGAAGGCGACTCGACGGTCTCGGTGTTCGAGTCGCCCCCCGGGCGCTCGACGCTGCGGTGGCTGCCACCCATGCCCTGCAGGACGAACCGTGGCCCGGTGGGCTGGAGCTCGCAGTCCGGTTCGGGCTGCACACGGGCGAGGCAGAACGCCGCGGCGCCGACTACTTCGGTCCGACCCTCAACCTGGCCGCTCGGCTGCGCGGAGAAGCGGATGGCGGCCAGATCTTCGTCTCGGCGGCGACGACCGCGCTCGTGGCCGAACACCTCCCGGCCGGCTGCGAGCTCGTCGATCTCGGTCCGCACCGGCTGCGCGGACTCCGCGCGCCGGAAAGGATCAATGCCCTAAAGGGGCCCCGGATCAGTGCGCCGCTGAGCGCCGGGGAGTCCCCCTATCGGGGGCTGCTGGCGTTCGAGCCCGACGACCGGCGGTTCTTCTTCGGGCGTGAGCACGTCGTCGAGGAGATCCTCGCGCGCCTGGCGCCCGGCCGGCTGCTGGCGGTGATCGGCGCCTCGGGAAGCGGCAAGTCCTCGGTTCTGCGCGCCGGCGCGGTCGGCGCCGCGCTGGCGGGGGAGGCCGGAGGGCTCGAGCACGCCCGGGTCCTCACCCCCGGCAGCGAGCCACGGCTCGAGGTGGCGGACGACCCGCGCGAGCTGGTCGTCGTCGATCAGTTCGAGGAGCTCTACACGCTGTCTAAGGATCGCGCGCGCCGCGACGCCTTCATAGAACGACTGCTGGCGCTCTCCTCTCCGGTCCTGATCGGCGTGCGGGCCGACCTGTACGGGAGGTTGAGCGACCACGCGGAGTTGGCGCGGGCGGTCGCGGACGATCAGATCCTGCTCGGGGCCATGAGCGACGACGAGCTCGAACGCGCCATCACCGAGCCCGCACGGGTGGCCGGCCTTCGACTTGAGCCGGGCCTCGTGGAGCTGATCCTGCGCGACGTGGCACGCGAGCCTGGCGCCCTGCCGCTGCTCTCGCATGCGCTGCGCGCGACCTGGGAGCAGCGCGACGGGCGCACCCTCACTGTCGAGGGATACCGCGCCAGTGGCGGCGTCGCATCGGCGCTCGCGCAGACCGCTGACTCGGTCGTGGAGGCGGTGCCGTCCGATCGCCAGGGGCTCATGCGCAACCTCTTCCTGCGCCTGACGGAACTGGGCGAGGGGATCGAGGACACGCGGCGCCGGGTCGCGGTCGAGGAGCTGGTTCCCGAGGGAGCCGCCCCGGAGGAGGTCCAGGCGTTGCTCGACCGGCTGGCCGAGGCACGGCTCGTGACCCTCGGCGAGGGCACGGCGGAGGTCGCCCACGAGGTGTTGATCCGCGAGTGGCCGATGCTGCGCGCCTGGCTGGAGGAGGACCGCGCCGGTTTCCGTCTGCACCGTCAGCTGGGCGACGCGGCTCGCCTCTGGGAGGCGGAGGAGCGGGAGGCCGGCGATCTATACCGGGGCACGAGGCTCGCTGCGGCGGTGGAATGGGCGCAGGCGCATCCGGATGCGCTGAATGCGAGCGAACGCGCATTCCTCGACGGGAGCGTCGCGGAGTCTGAGCGCGAACGCCGCACGCAGCTCCGCGCCAACCGGCGCTTGCGGGTGCTGCTCGCCGGCGTTGGCCTCCTGCTCGTCGCCGCAGTGATCGCGGGCGTTCTTGCGCTGCGCCAGGGTGACCGTGCGCGCGACTCCGCTCGGACCGCGGACGCGCAGCGCTTGGGCGCGGAGGCGCTCGTCGACGACCGCCTAGACCGGAGCCTGCTGCTCGCACAGGCGGGGCGCGAACTCGATGACTCCGCCGCCACTCGCGGTTACCTGCTCTCGGCGTTGGTGCGCCGGCCCGCCGCGATCGGCGTGATGCAAGGAGACGGGGATCCGCTCCTCGCGCTGGCGCTCGGCCCCGGCGATCGGGTACTCGCCGCCGGGGACGACAACGGGACGGTCGTCCTGCTCGACACGCGCACGCGCGAGCGCATCGGTCGACCGCTGCAGGTCAACCTTTGGGGCGCGGGCCTCGACCTCTCGCCGGACGGCAGGCTGCTTGCAGTCGCGGGTCGGGTGGGCGAGGCGCAGGACGCCCAGAGCGTGAAGCTCATCGACGTCGCCACCAGGAAGGTGGTCCGCGAGATCGATGTCGGAACTTTCCGTGACCCCGAGGGGGTCCACCTGATCGGCGCTGTCCGCTTCGCCGACGACGGTCGGACCATCCTCGTGAGCGTCCTGCCGGACTCGCCGACGGGGCCTCCGCCGTACCTGCGACGGTATGACGCGCGCACCGGCAGGCCCTTGGGGCGCGGTGTTCGCATCGGCCGGGGGGCCGCGCTCCTTGCGCCGACGGTCCCCTCTCGACGCGACCGCCTGCTCTTCATCGGGCGCGCCACGTACGTGGTGGACGCGGCGACGCTCCGCGTGCGGCGGCGGATCCCGGTGGGCGGCACCCCGGGCCTGTCCCCGGACGGGCGAAGCGCCGCCCTCGGCGGTCTCAACGGCAGCGTCGCCATCCTCGATCTCCGAACGGGCGAGCGCCGGACGCTGGCAGGACGGCACGAGGATCGGGTGCGGGCACTGGCGTTCAGCGTCGATGGACGCACGCTTGCGACAACGGCCGGCGACGGCCGGGTGCTGATCTGGGACCTGCGCTCGGGCGAGGTGCGCGAGACCCTGACCGGACAGACCGGCGCCATCAACAACCTCAGGTTCAGCGACGACGGCCGCACGCTCTACACAGCTGGGCTCGACGGCCGAATCATCGTCTGGGACATCGACGGCGATCGCCGCCTCGCGCGCCCATTCCGAGCGGGAGATGAAAACGGGGGTTATCCGCCCCCGCTCGCGATCAGCCCGTCCGGCCGGACGGTTGCCGCCGGGCTCTCCGACGGCCGGGTGCGCCTGCACGACGCGCGCACCCTGCGCCGCCTCCGCGACCTGCCGGGGATCGAGGACGGATGGGGTGAGTGCCGTGGAGTTCAGCCCCGGCGGTCGATCGATCGCAGTGACGGGCCTGACCGGCACGGTGGAGCTACGCGACGCCGCCACCGGCCGCCGTGTGCGCCCGCCGCTGCGCAGCCTCGGCGCTCCGGCACAGGCGATGGCATTCTCGCCCGATGGCGGCCGCATCGCAGTAGCGGACCTCGAGGGCAACCTGCGGCTGCTGGACTTGGATAGCGGCAAGATGCGCCGGGCTCCGCGGCTGGCCGGGTTTCCGGCTCACCTGTCCTACAGCCCCGATGGCGGGCTGCTGGCGATCGGGCTCGCCGAAGGAGGCACCGCGCTGCGCGACGGTCGGTCTGGGCAGCTCGTAGCCCGCCCGCGCCCACCGCTTCGGAGACGAGGGTTGGTGGGTTCGCTTCTCGCCGGATGGCCGGCTGCTGGCCGTCACCTCCGACCATTACACGCAGCTGTGGGACGTGGCCACGCGCCGGCGAATCGGCTCGCCGCTGAGGGGCCACGAAGGTGTGGTGTTCACTTCGGAGTTCTCGCCCGACGGCCGGACGCTCGCGACGAGCGGATCCGATGGCAGCGTGATCCTCTGGGACATCGAGTCGCGCCGCTCGCTTGGAAAGCTCCCGGGGCCTCTCGGGCAGATATCGAGCCGCTTTACCCCTGACGGCCAGGGGCTGTTCGTGCTGCACGAGTTGGGTTCGGCGCAGCGCTGGGAGATGAGTCCGGATGCCTGGTCGAAGCACGCGTGTCGCGTCGCGGGAAGGGAGCTGACGCGAGCGGAGTGGGAACAGCTGGTCCCGGATCAGGACTACCGGAGGGTCTGCTCCTAGGTCTCCTGTCGATTCGCTCGCCCGCAGCTGAGTCAGGGACACGGCGCCACGCCGCAGCACTTCGTTGGCGAGCCGGGCACGGCGATGCGAGTCGCCGGCCGGGATGCCGAACTTATCGAAGAGGTTGCCGAGGTGCTGCTTGACGGCAGCCTGTGTGATCACGAGCTCGTCGGCGATCGCGCGCGTGGAGGCGGGCTCCGTGAACATGTCGCGGTCGAGCAGCGGTCGACAGAGGGCGACCAGGACGTCGCGTTCGCGCGTGGTCAGGTCAGGAGGGGCGTCCTCGGCCTCGGTCTCGGCGCCGCCGGCGCTCAGCGGATCCCGGAATATGAGGCGGGTCTCGCCCACCCGGATCTCGTCACCCTGGCGCAGCCGATGCGAGGACCAGATGCGCTCGCCGTTGACCCACGTGCCGTTGGAGGAACCGAGGTCGGTCACACACCAGCCCGCTGGGAACCGCTCGAGGACCGCGTGGAGGTGACTGGCGGTGGGATCGTGCTCAAGCGCGACCTCGTTCTCCGCCGCCTTGCCGATGGTCGTCCGATCGGCGTCCAGCGAAACGCGCCAGCTGCGAGCGCCGGCCATCACCTCGATCTGCGGATTCACAGGCCAAGCCTACGGCCGTAAGGAGGAGTGCGCGATCGGCCGGCTCTTGATCCACTGGACGCGTCGAGCAGCTAGTCGGCCCTACGCCGTTCCTTGTCAGCGGCGGCTTCATGCCGCCGAGCATCCTCGCGGTGATCCTCGGCCGCCCCGGCGTCGCCGAAACGCTCGGCCGCGTCGGCCGCCTCCCGATCGGTCCGGGCGGCGCGCTCGTGCCTGGTGGCGGCGCGCTGATGCTGGAGCCGCTTCGTGCGCTCGTCGTCGCGCTCGTGGTCGTCGGCCATCCCGAGAGAGCCTAGCTCCACAGGCGGGGGGTCCGTTACGCGTCGAGGCGCCCGGCCAGCCAGCCGCTGAGCAGCGCTCCGGCGGTCGCCGCGGCGGCGGCTGCTGGAAACACGGTCGGGCGAAGGTGGCGGCGGGCGAGCACGCATCCGGCCGCGTCGAGACCGTCCACCACGGCCGACGCTCGCAGCCAGCCTTGCACGGGCGCGTTGCGGTCCATGGCAGCCAGCACGCCGACCCCGAGGGCGAGGTCGCGGACCCCGAGCACGCGGAGGAGGAGGCGCGTCCCGCCGGGGTCCCCCTCGGGGCCCATCATCGCGCGGCCCACAAGTCCCGGCGCCAGAAGCGACACGACGCCGATGGCGATCCTTCCGCCCGCCAACCCAACGGCCAGGTCCTTCGCCTCCATCGACCGATCCTACGAGATCAGGCCCGGGCCACACGACCGCAGCGATACTCCGCACATGGCGCAACCGGACCGAATCAGACGGAGCCGCTCCGGCCGGGTGCGCGACGGGGTGATCTGGGGCGCGGCCCTCGGCGCCGCGTCCGGCGCGGTGCTCGGCGACGCGATCGCCGGGCGTCGGGGCCGGCCTCGGCGCCCTGATCGGCGCCGCGCTCTACGCGCCGGCAGAGGTGATCACGAGCCTCAGTCGGGGGCCCGCCGAGCCGAAGCCGCTCTGGTACCGGATCATCAGCAGCGCCCTGCTGATGGCCCTGTTCGGCTGGCTGCTGGGCCTGATCTACGGACCGGACGAGCCGCTCGTCACCGCGATCATCAGTGGGGCGCTCATCGGCCTGCTCGGCCTGCGCCCGGGCAAGGCGTTGCTCGGGCTCCTGGTCGGCGCCGTCCTGGGCGCCGTGTTCCAGGCTCTCGACGACAGTCCCGAACCGGCGCTGGTCGCAGCGGCGGTGGCGCTCGCCTACCGCGTGATCGCTGCGATCGCCTATCGCGGCCGCGAGCTGGTCCGGGTGATGGCCGAGGAGGTGCCGGCCTCGGAGCTGCGCTACGTCGTGCCCTTCGAGGCACGCTCCAGGTACGTCGGCGGCGACTACGTCGAGCAGCTCGCGAAGGCGCGCGGCGGCACCTTCCGCCGCAACCCGCCCGACGTCGGGATCCTCGCCTCGCTCGACAGCCTGGAGGGACCGACCTTCGACCCGAGCCAGGTGCACCCGCTGATCCGCGAGTTCTACGAGCACACCAGCCGCTTCCGGCTCTCGATCGTCCCCGAGTGGCGGCGCTGGATGAAACCCGGATACGAGCTCTTCAAGCTCGTGGTCGCGCAGCCGCTCGGCCAAGCGACGATCCCGTCCAACATCGAGGAGGCCCAGCGGGGGATGGTCAGCACGATCGACACGATCGCCCTCGACGGCGGCGAGGAGATCGACATCCGCGGCTGGATCCGGACCTTCGCGGACTCGGGCAAGCCGATCTACGTCGGCATCTACACGACCTTCAGGCACGAGGAGCGCGGCTACGTGAGCGTCGGCTTCCCGATCCCGAGCGCCAACTTCACCGCCACCCTCCTGCCCAGCAACGTCGACGAGCACGACTTCGTTCTGACCTCGCGTACCGAGCTCGAGTTCCCGGGCCACTACCTGAGCTCGGTCGACAGCGAGCGCGACGCGCTGACGGTTCTCAAGCTGCTCTATTTCCAGGAACGGATCTTCGTTCACGTCGCCGACGGCGACCTGAAGACCGAGCACAGCTTCTACCTGGCCGGCCAGCGCTTCCTGACTCTCCACTACGAGATCGAGCGCATCGCCGAAGCGCGCGCCTGACACATGTACGATCGCGCTGTGGCGCTTCGAGCCGGTACGCATCGGGTCGGCCATGCCAACGGAACGCTGCAGGTGCGCACGTACCGAGAGGGCCTGGCGCAGAGGGTCGGCCACGACCTGATCATCGATGTCGGGCAGTGGGAGGCAGCGGCCGAGGTCCGCGAGGATGGCACGCTGTCTGCTGTCCAGCTCAACGCCGACCCTCGCTCACTGCAGGTGCGCGAGGGGTTGCGCGGAGTCAAGCCACTGACCGACAGGGACCGTGCCGACATCCGCAACACGATCGACGAGAAGATCCTCTCCGGACGGCGGATTGCCTTCGGCTCTACCGCGGTCGAGACCGGTGACGGTGGACTGACCGTCCGCGGTGAGCTCGAGCTCGCGGGGATGAGGCGGCCGGTCAGCTTCGAGCTCGACGCGGCGGCGGACGGCCGGGTGCGCGGGACGCTGCCCGTGACCCAAAGCGAGTGGGGGATCAAGCCGTACCGGGGGCTGATGGGCGCGCTCAAGGTTCGCGACACCGTCGAGGTCGTCCTCGACGTCGCGCTACCGTCGACCTAGCCGTCGCTCCTGCTTCGCCCGTGGTCGATCCTGGTCGCCGCCGGACTGCTCCGTCGCATGGCAAGCAGCAGTCGTAGCTGGGACGATCGCGCTACTGCGGAACGGCGATCCCGCGCCGGCCGAGCTCTCCGACGCGGAACGTGCAGATGCGATTCAAAAGGAGGAGTTGTCCGTGGTCTTCGAGACGCTCACCGTGCGCACAGAAGGGTCGGTGCTGTTCGCGGAGATTGCGGCTCCGCCCATGAATCTTCTGGGGCCCGAACTCGTCCGCGACCTGGTCTCCCTCATTCAGCAAGCCGAGGCCGATGACGCCTTCCGGGTGCTCGTGTTCATGAGCGGCGACCCCGACTACTTCATCTCCCACGTCGACGTGACCCGGATCGCTGAATACCGGGCGGAGGCGGCGAAGCTGACCGGCGAAGCGTCGATCGCCCTGCTGTTTCGCCACCTGAGCGCAAGCCGCCTCGTCACCATCGCGCAGATCGAAGGTCGCGTACGCGGCGCCGGCAGCGAGTTGGTACTGGCGTGCGACATGCGGTTCGCCGCGCGGGAGTCAGCGATCTTCGGTCAGTTCGAGCCAGCGTTGGGTGCGGTCCCCGGCGGGGGCGCAGTCCAACACCTCACGCGCCTCATGGGCCGCGCACGAGCGCTGGAGGTCATGTTGAGCGCGGAGGATTACGACGCGGAGCTGGCCGAACGGTACGGCTGGATCAACCGAGCATTGTCGGCCCACACCCTGGGCGATTTCGTCCGATCGCTCGCTCATCGGATCGCTGGATTTCCGGCCGCCGGCCATGCCGTGGTCAAGGAGCGGGTCAACGCGATCGCTCTCGCGCCGGCCAACGACTTCCGTCGCGATTCCGATCTCTTCGGTAAGGGCATGCGCAACCCCGAGGCGCAAAGCCAGATCCGAGCCGCGACCAAGCGTGGCTTCCAGACCCGAGACGCGGAAATGGCCCTGGCCCGGATGCTGGGCGACTTGGGTGACTGAGCCGCAGTCCTAGGCGCCCCGTGCGCGCGTCATCATCTGCTCGCCGGCATCCACCGGACGGCTTCAGAGATACCTCCACGCGCGCCTTGAAGACGACTAGACGCGGTCCACGACTCGCCCTAGGCCCAGCCGCCGGCCCTCCCCGCGTGCGAGCGATCACGGCCGCCTTCGGACTGTTCTCGCTGTCGTATGCGGCGGTCACCCTGGCGCTCTCGATCTACGGCTTCGATGTGGCCGGAGCCCTGGGAGCCGGGCTGGCGGGAGCGCGAGTCATCCCGGCCGCATTCGCCGGGATCATCGGCGGGAGGGTGGCGGCCCGCGCCCCGCCCGGGCTCGTGCTGCTCGGGGTGACAACCGGAGAGGTGTTGCTGCTCGGCGCCATCTGTGGGGCGGTCCTCGCTCACGCGCCGTTCGCGATCGTGCTCGCGCTCGCGATCGTGGACGCCGTGGTGGTCATGGCGTATCAACCGGCGCAGGCTCGGCTGCTGCCCGCCCTCGTGCGCACACCCTCCGAGCTCACGGCGGCTGTCGCCCGGCTGACCAACGTCAAAGGGGCCGGCCAGGTGGGCGGGGCCCTCGCCGGCGGGGCGCTCATCGCCGTCGCGGGGGCGGCGGCGACGTTTCTGGTGGCGGCGCTCGTGATCGCGGTGGCGGGAATCGTCATGGTCTCCGTCGTCAGGGGTGTGCCGGGAGCGGAGACGCAGACCGGCGCCGGCGCCGCCGGCCCCAAAGACCCGTCCCGGCTTCGGATAGATTCGCGCGTCGCACGGGTGATGGCGGTCGCGGGAATCCGCTCGTTCGTGCGCGGTCTTTGGCTCACCCTCACGACCGTCGTGGCGCTCGACCTGATGGGACTGGGCGAGTCCGGGGTCGGTGTGCTGATCGCCGCCGCGGGGATCGGCGTGCTCATTGCGTTTCCGGTCAGCGCCCTGCTCGTGGACCGCCGCTCGCTGATGGTGCCGCTGACGGTGGCACTCGTGCTGTTTGGGGCGCCGCTCCTCGTGATCGCAGCCCTGCCGGAGCCCGCACTTGCCTTCGGCCTGATCGCGGTGTGGGGTTTGGGAGCGGCGCTCGCCGACGCGACGATGAGCTCGCTGCTGTTCCGGATCGTGGCGGGTCCCCAGATCGCGCGCGTGGTGGGCGCGATCGAGAGCCTCAAGCTCGCGCTGGGTGGCGCCGGCGCGCTCTCCGCGCCGGCCCTCGTCGGCTTGTTCGGCGTCCGTGGCGCCATTGCATGCACCGGCCTTCTCCCCTTCGTCTTGCTGGCCGCGGAATGGCGCGGCCTGCGCCGAGTCGATGATGTCGCCGGCCGCCGCGTCAAGCGGGTAGAGCTGCTGGGGCGCGTTCCTCTGTTCCGGGCGCTCCGGGTCGATGCGCTCGAGCAGGCCGCGGCAGCGCTGGTCCCGGTCGAGGTGCCGGCCGGCGTGGAGGTCGTGCGCCAGGACGATCCGCACGCACAGCGGTTCTTCCTGGTCGAGGACGGGACGGCCGACGTGCTGGTGGACGGTTGGCTCGTATCGAGCCTGGGGCCCGGTTCATCGTTTGGCGAGAAGGCGCTGCTGCGATCCGTCCCACGGGCGGCCACGGTGCGGGCAAGGACACCGATGCGGCTGCGGGCCCTCGACCGCGCGGCCTTCCTCGCCGCCGCCACGGGCGCGCCGGGCGGCACGGTACCGGAGCCCGGGGGTGGGCCAACAACACCGGCGGAGCCGGCCGAGCTGCTGCGCGTCGTCCCGTTGTTGACCGGCCTCGAGCAGCGTACGCTCGAGGAGCTGGCGGCGCTCGGCCACGAGCGAACGGTTCGCGCCGGCGAGGACGTGGTTCGCGAGGGGGAGCCGGCCGACCGCTTCTATGTGCTGCTCGACGGAGAGGCGGGCGTGTACTCGGGCGAGCGGCTTGTCCGCACCCTCGCGCCAAGCGATCACTTCGGCGAGATCGCGCTCCTCCACCACGTTCCCCGCACCGCGACCGTCCGCGGCATGACCCACCTGCGTCTCTTCTCCCTCGACCGCGAAGCGCTCCTCGAGGCAAGTCCGGACGTCCGCGCTCAGCCGCCCCAGCAGTTCGTCGAACGGGCTCGGCCCCTCGGGCGCGTCGGAGGGGACGCGCTCGGCCATCTCCGCCGCCGTAGCGCGGCGGACAGGCGGTGCGGACGGGTCATGGAGGAGGTCGACGACCGCATCGACCGCTCGGTAGCCGAGGTCGCGCATCGTCTCGGGGTCCAGCGATAGCGGGTCGTCGCGTTCTCCCATGGCCGGCGATCCTGCCCGATACTCGGCCGACGTTCAAGGAACCTCACACATTGCCGATACGCTGGGTTTCGAGCCCATGACTGAGGAACACGCGCGCGCAATCGTCATGGGTCCAGGCGACGGCCAGACGGTTGCCAACCCTGCCGGCGGAGGGCTGACCTACAAGGCCCGCAGCGGACAGACCGGGGGAGCACTGACCGTCTGGGAGAGCACCGCCGCACCGGGAGAGGGCCCGCCCCTTCACCTGCACGTCAACGAGGACGAGTTCATGTACGTGCTCGAAGGCCGAGTTCGCTTCAGGCTGGGTGAGAGCCACCACACGTCGGCCGCCGGCTCATTCGTGTTCATACCGCGGGGCGTCCCCCACACATGGCAAAACGCGGGAGATGGTCATGCCCGCATTCTGTTCGCCTTCACGCCGGCGTCGCCCGGCATGGAGCGCTTCTTCGAGCGCTCCGCGGAGCTCCCCGAGGACACGCGGATGGCAGATGCCTTCAGGACGCTCGCGAGCGACGCGGGCATGGAGGTTCTCGGTCCTCCGCTGGCACAGTCTGACGCCGGGATGTAGGTCCCTTCGCGAATGCGGTCAGCGTGAGCGATCGCGTTCGCCGAGCCGCCCAACGCCGCGAGCCCGTCACCTCGCTAAGGATCAGGCGCATGGGATCACCGCTCGGACAATTGTTCCCTTGCCCGGCTGCGAGTCCACCTCGAGCGTCCCACCCAGGGCCGAGACGCGGTCGAGCAGCCCTCGCAGACCCGAGCCGGTCGCCGGATCGGCGCCGCCGACGCCGTCGTCCGAAACCTCTACGAGCACCTGGCCATCGGCGCGCGTCACGCTGATGCCGGCCCGGCTCGCCCGCGCGTATCGGGCGACGTTGGTGAGGGCCTCGGCCACGACGAAGTAGGAGGCGGACTCCACCCGATCGGGCAGGCGCTTCGTAGGCGTGGCCTCGACCTCAACGGGCAGCGGGGCTCGATCTGCCAATCCCTTGAGCGCCGCTCTGAGGCCGCGGTCCGAGAGCACCGAGGGGTGAATCCCGCGCGCGAGCTCGCGCAGCTCCTCGAGCGCCTGGTCGAGCTCGAGCCGGGCCGCGTCGAGCTGCCGCGACAGCTCTGAGTCCCCGTCGGTGCTGGAGGAGATCATGCGGAGGTTGAGCGCGAGGGCGACGAGGCGTTGCTGGGCGCCATCGTGGAGGTCGCGCTCGAGCCGCCGCCGCGCCGCGTCGCCGGACTCGACGATGCGCGCACGGGAGGCACTGACCTCTTCGACCTTTGCCTGCAGGTCCGCCGCGAGACGCTCGTTCTCGAGCGTCAAGGTCGCGGCCGCCACGACGGCGTGAACCAGCTCGTGCTCGTCGTCGCGCGAGGAGTCGTAGGTGAGCACGACCTCGGGCTTGTCACCGGCCTCAAGGGGAGTGAAGGCTCGATCCGGACCCCCCGGCGGAATCGCGATCCGCTGGCCGGCCGTGTCCACGTAGCCGCCGTCGGATGCCAGGTAGACAAGCTCGAGCGAGGTGCCGTCAAGCGCGTCGGCGAGCGCGTGGCAGATGCCGCCACGGCGGATGCTCGGGTCCCCGAGCCGTGCCACCACCTCGCTCACGGCTGCGGCGCCGGCGACGCGGCTGCGCAGCAGCCCGGCGAGAAAGGCGAACGGCACCGTGCACATGACCACGTAGCGGGCGTCCTCGAGCGCCTGGAGCGACATCCTCGTCCACGTAGGCGAGCAGCGCCGCATACCAGATGCCGAGCAGCGCCATCACGAGACCGCCGCTCGCGAGCACCGGGCCCAGCGCCTGCCGCTGCAAGGGCGACGCCGCGGCCCAACGCCGCGCGAGGATCACGGCGAGGCCGACCAGCAGCACGAGGGCGAACCAGAAGCGCGACCGGCTGAGCGTGACCGAGAGGTCGCGCGTTGCCCTCGACGAGCAGAGGGTTCTCGGGCAGCCCGAGGCTGGTCGTGTCCTGGAACAGCACCTGCACCGGGTGGACGACCCACGCGCTGAAGTACGTGCCCGCCACCAGCACGCGCTCGAGCCGGCCGTGGAGGGTGCCGCCGGGGAAGGCGAGCAGCATGTGATACAGCAGCGCCCACTGGGACGTGATGAAGAGGAGCCCGACGAGGAAGACCCAGGGCTCGGTCGACACCCGCAGGCCGGCGAGACAGGCGCTGAAGCCGACCGCGGTCATGAGCGCGCCGAAGCGGCTCTCGGGCTGGCGTAGCCACGCGTAGATCCCGGTGCCGATGAACGCCCACCCGATCAGCGGACCGGTGACCGCGATCAGCTCGCGCTGATGGCCGCCCTCGTTCGCCAGTGCGAGGGCCAGCGGCACGGCCCCGGCCACGAAGCCGAGACTCCCGAGCAGGAGCAGTGCACGTCTGAGGCTTCTCATCCCCGCGGCTTCTCGGCGTTGCCTCGCACTCAAGCGGTCGGAAAGCCTGGGCCCGGAGCCGGGATCGTGATCGACCAACGGGACCGCGGGCCCAGTTCGGCCCCTCAATTGTCCCTCTCGAGCGCCTCCGATGCCACGCGCCCGGTTTCCCGCGGGCGGGCGATCATTGCTTCAGCCGAACACTCCCTGCGGGTCGTACGTTTCCTTCACACGCCGCACCCGCTCGAGGTTGCCGCCCCAGTAGGCGCGGGGCTCGTCGGGTAGGTCCGTATCGGGGAAGTTCGCGTACACGCCGCCAGAGCCGAAGGGATGCACGAGCTCCCACGAGTCCGACAGCCAGGCGCGCGCGGCCTCGGTGGGGGCGCCGTCGAAACCGGCCGGGACGACGACCGAGTGCTCGAGCAGGAACAGCTCGTCGCGGTGCGGGAACGCGGTGGCGTCGGCCGGCACGCGGTTGTAGGCGCCGCCCCAGGGCATGAAGTCGAGCTTCCGGACCTCCGCGGGCCGGCGTCCCCGGGCGAACAGCTCCACCAGCGCCTGGACAGCGTCGGCCGGCAGCGGCTCGCGGAAGAACTCCGACTTCATGTACGGGCGGCCGTGCTCGTCCTCCTGGTCGCCCGGGCCGCGCTCCGCGAGGTAGTTCTTCAGCGAGCCGTAGCGCATGTGCGCGCGCTCCGAGGAGACGGGGTCCGCGCCGGCGAGCGCCACGAACTCGTCGAGCAGGGCCGCTGTCTCGGTCTCGGTGCCGATCATCGAGCCGAACAGGTGGACCACCGGATCGGCGCCGACCTCCCCGCCGACGGTGACCAGCAGGCTCGCCGCGAGCTCGTCGGGCCCTGTCGGCGACCACTCCTGCCAAGCGGCGATCAGCGCCGCTGCGCGCTCGTAGGGCCACTCGAGGTGGAACGAGGTGGCCGCCGGCTCGGGCGCCGTGCGGAGCGTGAGGCGCGTGACCACGCCGAGGCCCTGGGCGCCCGCCCCGCGCAGCGCCCAGAACAGGTCCTCGTGGCGCTGTTCGTCGCAGTCCACCAGCTGCCCGTCGGCCAGCACCACCTGTGCCGCGACGAGCCGGTCCGACGTGAGCCCCCGGCTGCGGCCCAGCAGGCCAAGCCCGCCGCCGAGCGCCTGGCCGCCGATCCCGACCGTGGCGCCGCAGCCGGCCGGGATCGTGACTTCGTGTTGGGCCAGGGCGGCGTAGAGGTCCCCGAGCCGAAAGCCAGGGCCCACGGCGGCCAGGCCGTCAGAGACCTCCAGGGCATGCAGCCCCGTGAGGTCCAGCACCATCCCGGGGCCAGACGAGCGCCCAGCGAAGTCGTGCCCTCCGCTCCGCACGGCGAGCTCGATATCCGAGCGACGCGCGAACGCAATCGCCTCGACCACGTCCTCGGGCGTCCGGCACAGCACCACGGCCCGCGGGCGCACGTCGTGGAAGCGCGGGATCTGCGGCCTGCGAAGCTCGTCGTATCCTGGCGAGCCGGGGAGCACAACCTCGCCCTCCAGAGCCGCCCCCAGGTCCCGCCAACCCGTCTCGATGGTGGCCATATCACGCCCCCTGCGAAGCTCGCGCGGACCGAGACTCGGCCTCTTGTCCGTCACGCCCCCAGGCGACGATCCGCCCCGGGTGGATGCGGATCAGCGGTCGTGAGCGGACGCTGACTGACGACGTCATTCTCGGTTCCCGTGGTGGTCGGCAAGGTCGGGGTTGCGCACGGATGGAGGCTATCCGAGCAGCGCGGGCCGCCCGGAGTGGCTCCTGGCCCGTGCAGGTCGGGAGCCCTGTCGTGCGGTCAGCGTGAGCGGTCGAGCTCGAGGGCGACGGCCTGCATGTGCGCCTCCAGGTCGGTGATCAGCTCGCGCACTCCGGGTGAGAGGCGGGCGGCGCGGCGGGTGATCACCGCGAACGTGTCGTGGAGCGCGGGCGCGAACGGCACGGTGCTCAAGCCGTCGGGATAGCCGGGCCCTCGTGTGTAGGCACTGGGCAGGTAGGTGTCGCCGAGGCCTTCGGCGACCAGGCGCAGGGCGAGGTCCATGAACTCGACCTCGACGCGCGGGTGCAGCGTCAAGCCGTCCGCCTGGGCGCGCTCGGCGAGTTGCCGGCGGATGGGGTCGTTGTCGGCGGACTCGGCGTCGTAGAAGACCAGCGGCGCCTTCGCCAGCCGCTCGATCGTCACCGGGTACCTCGCGCGCTCCGGGATGGCGCTGACGTAGAGCACCTCGTCGCGCACGAGGGGACGCACGTCGAGCCGACTGTCGTCGATGGGCAGCACGACGACCGCGGCCTCGAGCTCGCCGCGCCTGACGCGCTCGGCCGTCCAGGACGAATTGCGGCCCACGAGTCGCACGGTCACGCGGGGATGGCGCGAGAGGAAGGAGGACACCAGCTCGTCCAGGCGCCAGGGCGCCGGCGCGTTGAACGTGCCGAGGGCCACCACCCCGCCGCGCAGCGACGTCAACTCGCCGACGCTCTCGGCGGCGTCCTCGAGTGAGCGGAGCGTGCGGACGGCGTGCTCCGCGAAGGCGTGGCCGGCATCGGTCGGGACCACCCCGCGGCCGGCTCGGACGAACAGGTCGGCGCCCAGCACGCGCTCCAGCTTGCGGATCTGATCCGCCACCGCGGGCTGTGAGACGTGCAACGCCTCGGCCGCAGCGGTGAACGAGCCCAGTTCCGCCGCGGCGCAGAAACAGCGGATCTGCTGGAGAGACAAAAGCTCTGCCTTCGGTCCAGCCAAGTAACCAACTCTAGCTTGGGGTACGCCGGCAACGGATGATGTCCGGGGTGATTCGAGCGGGTGACGAGGGAGGCGAGCTCAGGGACGTGGTCGTGGTCGGCGGCGGCATCGCCGGACTGGCTGCGGCGTGGCGGCTGCGTGACCACGACGTCCTGCTGCTCGAGGCCGACGAGCGGCTCGGCGGCCGCATGCACTCCACGACCCGCGGCGACTACTGGCTGAACTACGGCGCCCACCTGTTCCCCGCGCCGGGCACCATCGTGGATCGCATGGCGCGAGATTGCGGCCTCGACGCCGTGCCGGTGACGGGCAGCATGATGGGACTCGCGGTCGGGTCCAAGCTACTGACCGGTGGGCCGGTGGAGACCTATCCGTTCCGTCTTCCGTTGCCGGCGCGCGACCGGGTCGCATTCGCGCGGGCCGGCCTGAGGGTGCAGCGCGCGGTGGCCGCATACCGCCGAGCGTCGACACCGAGAGCGGGGGAAACGCCCGCCGAGGTGCGGGCCCGCGTCCTCGCCTTCGAGGACGCGCGCTCGTTCGCGGACTTCCTCGGCCCGTTGCCGCCTGCCGTGGAGGCGATCTTCTCGTGCGCCGCCCACCGCGCCACGGCCGAGCTGTCCGAGCTCTCGGCCGGATGTGGCATCGGGCTCTTCGCGATGGTCTGGGGCGGCAAGCGGTCGCTGATCGCCCGCAATCTCGTGGGCGGCACCGGGCAGCTGCCGCTCGCGCTGTCTCGCCGTCTCGGGGCCCGCGCCCGGACGGGCTGCCGCGTCGCCTGTCTGCGGCCCCAGGGCACGGAGCTGGTCGTGGACTATCAGACAGGCGGCCACGTGGAGAGCGCGCGCGCTCGCCACGTGATCGTCGCGGTGCAGGCTCCGTTCGCCGCGCCGCTTGTCGCACCGCTGTCCGGGCAGGCGGCCGCAGCCCTGGAGCAGATGACCTACGGCATGTTTGTCACCGTGGCCGTCGAGACACGCGAGACCCGCGCGATGCCGTGGGACCGCGTCTATGCGATGGCCACGCCCGGCCGCGTGTTCGACATGTTCACGAACCAGGGGCACGCGCTGCGTGGCGACGGCGGACGCCGGCCGGGCGGCAGCCTGATGCTGTTCGCCGGTGCACGCGCAGCCGGCGCCCTCCAGCGCCAGTCCGACGACGCGATCACCGACCGGTTCCTGGCCGACCTGCACGACCTGTATCCACAGACCCGTGGCGTGATCGCCGACGCCGTGGTGCATCGCTGGGAACTGGGCAACGTCTACGCGCGCCCAGGGCGACAGCGCCTCCAGGCCGCCTTGGAGGGCGCCCTCGGTGAGCACTCCAACCTGCACCTCGCCGGCGACTACTTCGCCGAGCTCGGCAACATCGAGGCCGCCGCCCGTACCGGGACGGTCGCCGCCGAGCGCGTCGAGACGCAGCTCCGCACAGCCGCCACGACCACTCCTCCGATCCGACAGAACGAGGTTCGCCATGCCTGATCACGCCGGCTTCCACGGCGTCCTGCCCGCGCTCATCACGCCGTTCAGCGACGACCGCGCCGCCATCGACGCCGACGCGCTCACGGCGAACGTCGAGCGTCTCATCAACGTCGGCGTCGCCGGGCTCGTGCCGGGCGGCAGCACCGGCGAGTTCACGACCCTGACCCACGCCGAGCGGCGCGAGCTGATCGAGCTCACCGTCGCGGCCGCGGCGGGCCGGGTCCCGGTCGTGCCCGGCACCGGAGCGCTATCGACGCGGGAAACCGTCGAGCTGAGCGTGCACGCCGAGCGCAGCGGCGCCGGCGCGGTGATGATCGTGCCGCCGTTCTACGACCCCCTCGGCTGGCGCGAGCTGCTCGCCCACTACGCCGCCGTCGCAGAGGAGATCTCGATCCCGATCATGTACTACAACCTCCCGAGCGCCTCAGGCGTGACCCTCGACGCCGGCCAGCTGCGCCAGCTGCGGGACGAGAGCGGGAGTCACGTCGCTGAAGGACACCGGCGGCGATGCCGTCGCGGCTACGGAGCTCATCCAAGCCGGCGACCACGGGCCGACCCTGCTCAACGGCTGGGACACCCTGACCTTCGCCGCGCTCGCCGCAGGCGTGCGCGCCGTGGTCTGGGGAACCGCCTCCATCATTCCCGAGCAGTGCGTCGAGCTCCACCGCCTCCTCATCGACGACATCGACCTCCCCGCCGCCCGCGACCTGTGGGCCCGCCTCTGGCCGCTCTGCAGGTTCCTGGAGGGCCACAGCTACCCGGCGGCCGTCAAGACCGCATGCGCACTCGTCGGCGACACCACGGGTCCGACACGCGCTCCCCTCTGCCGCTCACCCCCGATGCGACGACCGAGCTCCAACAGCTGTTGGACCGGGCTCGCGCAGGATCGGTCCCGAGCGCTGCGCTTCACCCCTCCGGGCGCTAGGCGCCCTCAGGCGCCGGGCGCGCGGGCGTGGACGGCGGTGAAGGCGATGGTCTGCGTCCACCAGCTCGGATCGGCGCAGTGGGCGAGGAAGCGGTCGATGAGCGGGCCGTCGATGCTTCCCGAGCTCACGAGCGGGTCGCGTAGCTCGACGATCGTCTGGGTCCAGTAGGTCGCCCACTCGGAGCCCCCGTTGTAGACGGCGGTCTCCGCCGTGCCTCCGACCTGCTCGAGGCCCAGCCCAGCGAGCCGTGGGGCCAGTTTGCGACCCACGTGGTAGTCGATTCCCTGCTCACGCGACCATGCCAGCCACTTGTCCCAGAACGCTCGCACCTCGGGCGGCTCGGAGACGCTGACCGGCAGGAAGTCAGGTTCGATCAGCAGGATCGAGGCGCCCGGCGCCATGCTGGCGACGAGGTTGCGGATCGCTGCATCGGCGTCGCTGACGTGATGCAGCACCGCCCGCGCGGTCACGAGATCAAAGGTGCCGGGTTCGACTGGGCCGGCGACGATGTCGCCCTGGCGCAGCTCGAGGTTCGGCGCCCGCACATCGACGAGCGACAGGTCGAGATCGACGGCGACCGCCCGGCCGCCGGGGCCGACGCGCTCGGCGAGCCATGCGGAGATCGAGCCGTTGCCGCAGCCGACCTCCAGCGCCCGACCGCCCGTGCCCACGCCGAGCGACTCGATGTGCCGGCGGTGCATCGGGTCGAGCAGTCGCGACATCAACGCCAGCCGCGAGCTCTCACCCTCGAGGTGATGGTCCAGCACGTACTCCGCCATGCGATCGATCCTACGACCCGAGTAGATCCTCCAGCACCGGATTGTCGATCTGTGCGGCCAGCGCCCGCGCGGCATCCAGTGCACCGGGTTCTCCGAGCCGAGCCCGGTAGGCGGTCGCGTGTACCAGGAGCTCGCAGATGCCGCGCTGCGCGGTGACAGCGTCGAGCTCATCGACCCAGCGCAGCGCGCCCTCCGCGCGATGCTCAACTGCGACGGCGCACAGGGCGTCGAGACCGTAGGCCTCGATCCACAGGTAGGTATCCGGAAGCCGGCGGCAGACCGTGGGCGCGTCGGCGAGCCGCTCGAGCGCACCCGGGATGTCGCCGCGCGCAGCCGCGACCAAGCCGAGTCCACGGAGGCCGATGCTTTCCCAGCACGCGTCGCCGACCTCGCCGCCAAGGGCGAACGCGTGCTCGAAGCGCGCTTCCGCGGCGTCGACGTTGCCGAGCATGAGGTCGAGCTCGCCGCGGAAGGCTTCCGGCCAGGAGACGAACGCGGTCATTCCCGGGCCTTGACCTCGTGGAGCGCCTGATCGAGGTGCTGCCGGGCGTCCTCGAGCTCCCGGAGCAGGTGATAGCGACCCAGCATCGTCAGCGCCATAGCGAGGGGCTGGCCCGAGGACAGCCGCTTGGCACGCTCGACCCCCGAGCGGAGGAGATCGCCGGCCGCCGCGTAATCGCCGGTGTCGTGCCGTGAGGCGCCGCGCGTCACATCCACCCAGGCCAGCTCCTCATCGCGCCCCCCGGCGAGGTGAGCCGTCCGCGTGAGCGACTCGTCGGCCCGCTCGTACTGGCTGCGGAGAAACTGCACCCAGCCGATCTCGCGCCAGGCGGTGGCCGCGATGTCGTCGCGGCCGAGCTTCTCGGCGAGCGTCGTTGCCTCGTGGAGCGCCGCCGCTCCTTCTTCGTCCGTGCCCCGGGCCGAGTGGACGAGCGCGCCGCCGAGCGACACCAGTGCAGCGGACAGCGGCTCAGGAGCGCCGAGTCTGCGCGCTGCCGCGACAGCGCTCCGCATGCGCTGAACGCCGGCCTCGACCGCGCCGGCCGCGAGCGCGGCCTCGCCGGCCTCGACCTGCACCTGGATCGAAGCCCCGCCTGAGACCCGCGTCTCGTCCGGAGGCTCTGGAGCCTCCGCGGCGGCGCGTAGCGCGGGGCTCGGATCGACCCCCAGCTCGCGACGGAAGGACTCCGTACAAGCCTGCGCTCGCCGCGCGGCGCCCGCGTGGTCACCCGCTGCGTTGAGGCAGCGAACGAGGAGGACGTGGGCGTTCTCGTCGAACGGGTTGAGCCGTACGAGCTCAGTGGCGTGACGCGCCGCGGCTTCGACCTCGCCGCGCGCGAGCAACGCGAGCGCGGCCTGGTGGAGAACGGCGCATGTCGTTCCGGCGATATGGCGACGCTCGCTCTCGAGCCACAGCTCGAAGCCCGGGCTCGAGCGGAACGCCAAGCCTTCCAGAAACGCATGGCCGAGCCCCGGCAGCGCCGTGGCCTCCAGCCACGAACCCTTGCTGAGGACGTCAACGTCCACCAGCGTCCCCGGCCGTAATGTCAAGCGCACCGGATCCCCCTCGAGCTTGGCATCGTCGCCGAGGCAGCGGCGCAGAGCAGAGAGCGTCCAGCGCAGCGCCCCCAGTGGGTCGTCCGCCTCCGAGAAGAGGAGGCCGGCCAGCCGCTCGCGCGAAGGGGGGAGCCGGGTACGCCGCAGGTAGGCGAGCAATCCCCACGGCTTGTGCCCGCGTGGAGGTTCGACCAGGGCGCCGCCGCGCTCCATCCTCGGCGGCCCCAACAGATCGACGCGCAGCCCTACCCCGGACCTCCGTTCGTCACACGCGCCGTCACACGGCCGAGTGTGACCCTTGCGCCCACCCGGATCAACCGGGTGGCGAAAGGAGTCGACCATGACCAACCTGAGCAGGAGCCGCAAGGCGGCGCTGGCTACGGCGATCATCGCCGTTCCTCTGATCGGTGCGAACGTGATGCCGTCCGGAGCGCAGCAGCCGACACCGCCGCCGATCGCAACCGAGTTCCTGACCGGCCGCGCTGCGTTCAGCGACAACGTGGACGCCAAGTTCAAGATCAAGCGCAATGGAGAGGAAGCCACGGTCGTGAAGTCCGACGACGCGTCCCGCACCGTGGTGGCCAGGTTCACCGTGCAACCGGGAGCGCGCTTTCCGTGGCACACCCACCCCGGTCCCGTGATCGTCAATGTCACCCAGGGTGAGCTGGTCTACGTTCCCGCCGACGACTGCTCGCAGCGTCCATACCCTGCGGGTACCGCGTTCGTCGACCCCGGTCGCGGCCACGTCCACAGCGCCTTCAACCGCACGGACCAGCCCACGGTCCTCGTCGCGACGTTCTACGAGGCGCCCGCGGAGGGCCCGCTGGTCATCCCGGCGGAGACGCCCGCTGGGTGCTCGAGCTAGCCGTCCGGCCCGCGCGGCCGAGACGCCGCGTCGCGGCGGTTAGGGTTGCCGCCAGATGCTGCGGATCCGTCTCCTCGGCGAGCTTCGCCTCGAGCTGGAGGGACGGCCGCTGGGTGTCATCGCGAGCCGTCGGGCGCGGTCGCTGCTCGCGTGGCTCGCGTATCACCCGGGGTTGCATCCTCGCTCCCGGGTGGCGGCGGTGTTCTGGCCGGACGTGCTCGAGAGCAGCGCCCGCGCGAGTCTGAGGACGACGCTGGCCACTCTGCGTCGCGAGCTGGGAGAGGCCGCCGCCGGATACGTCGTCGCCGAGCGCGAGCGCGTCGGTCTCGTCGAGGGCGCTGAGGTCTGGGTCGACGTCCATCACGCCGACGCATTGACGCTGTATCGGGCCGAGCTGCTCGTCGACCTCGACGACGACTGGGTCCTCGAGGCGCGCCAGGCGGAGCGCGAGCGCGCCGGCGAGCTGCTCGGGGCGCTCGGGGAGGCGGCCGAGGCGGCCGGCGACCTGGAGGCGGCCGTGACGCACGCGCGCAGACGGCTCGAGCTCGAGCCCGTGTCCGAGGACGCCGCCCGGGTGCTGATGCGGCGGCTGGCACTGAGCGGGGACCGGGCGGCGGCGGTGGCCGCCTACGAGGCGTTCCGCGCCGTCCTGCAGCGTGACCTGGGCATGGCGCCGTCCGGCGAGACGCGCGCGCTGGTCGAGCAGCTCCGCGCCGAGCGGCACGGCGAGCAGTCTGACGCCGGAGCGCTGCCGCTGCCGCAGGCGCTGGCCCACGGCGCCCAGCCGCCGCTCGTCGGCCGGGACGAGCCGCTCGCCGTGCTGAGGGTCGCCTGGGGCCGTGCGGGCGCCGGATCCGCGGCCGTCGTGACCGTCGACGGCGAGGCCGGCAGCGGCAAGACGCGGCTGCTCACCGAGCTTGCCGAAGAGGTGCGCGCCGCCGGCGCCACGGTGCTCGCCGGCCGCTGCGTCGAGGAGGGCGTGACGGCGTTCGCGCCCTTCAGCGAGGCGCTCCGGCCCTTCGTCGCCGCCTCCACGGGCGCGCTTCCCGCGTGGGTGACCGGCGAGCTGGCTCGCCTGCTGCCCGAGCTCGACCCCGACGCCTCGCCGCCGGAGGGCGAGCCGCGCGACGCTCGCGACCGCCTGTTCCAGGCGGTGGCCGCCACGATCGCAGCCGCCGCGCGGCAGGCGCCCGTCCTGCTGATCGTGGAGGACCTGCACTTGGCCGACCGCGCGACGCTCGGAATGCTCGCGCACGCCATCCGGACACTGGCGGGAGACCCGCTGCTCGTGGCCGGCTCGCTGCGCGACGAGGGCGCCGAGGCCGATCCCGCGCTGCACGCGCTGCTCGGCGACCTGCGGCGCGAGCGGAGGCTCGAGCGCGCGGTGCTCGCCGGCCTGACCGAGGTGGAGACGGGTTCCCTGGCCACGGCCTGGCTCGGCGCGCCGGCGTCGCCCGAGCTTGTGGCGGCCGTCCACCGGCGCACCGGCGGCAACCCGCTCTTCGTCGAGGAGCTCGTACGCCACCTCGTCGAAACGCACCCAGGCCGCTCGGACGAGGCGCTGGTGGCCGCGGCCGGCGCCGACGTGCCCCTGGGGGTGCGCTCGGTGATCGACCGCCGGCTCGACCGCCTGCCGGAGCCGGCGGGACGCGCCCTGCGCGTCGCGGCCGTGTGCGGCGAGGACTTCGCGCTCGCCGACGTAGCGCTCGCCTGCGAGACGACCGACGAGGCGCTGGCGGACGGCCTCGAGGTGGCCGTCGGCGGCGGGCTGGTCGTGGAGGCGGCTGCGCCGGGGCAGTACCGCTTCGCGCATGCCCTCGTCCGCGAGGCGCTGATCGCGGGGTTGAGCGGCACGCGCCGCGCGCTGCTCCACCGGCGCGTGGCGGAGGTGCTGGCGGCGCTGCCCGGGGCAGCGCCGGCTGCCGGAGCTGGCGCGACACCTGCTCGATGCTCGCCCGCTGGTGGACGCGGCGGCGGCGGCGAGCTGCGCGCTGCGCGCCGCCGAGGAGGCGAAGCGCACGCTTGCCTACGAGGACGCCGCCGCGCTGCTCGAGCGGGCGGCGGCGGGCGAGCTCGAGGAGCGCGACCCGCTGCGCGTCGAGCTGCTGCTCGGCCTGGCCGACATCCGCCAGCGCCTGGGCGACGCGCCGGCGGCCGACCGCTGCCTCGAGGAGGCCGTGCGCGAGGCGCGCGCGCTCGGGAACGGCGAGCTGCTCGCGCGCGCGGCGCTCGCGACGGCGGGCCTGACGGTGAGCGTCGGGCCGGTCCGGGACGAGGTGCGCGCGCTGCTCGAAGAGGCGCTCGCCGCCGTCGAGGCGGCCTCGGAGCTGCGCCCACGGCTGCTCGCGCGGCTGGCGATCGAGGTCTACTACGCGCCGCCGCCGACGCTGCGCGAGCGCCTGAGCGACGAGGCCCTGCAAGGCGGCCGGCAAGCGGGAGGGCGGGCACTGCTCGAGGCGCTCGGCGCCCGGCACGTGGCGCTCTGGACCCCCGCTCACACCGAGGAGCGTCTCGCGGTGGCGGACGAGCTCGTGATCGCCGCGCGAGCGGCGGGAGATCGCGAGGCCGAGCTGCAGGGCATCAACTGGCGCGTGGCCGACCTCTTCGAGCTCGGCGAGCTCGAGGCGCTGCGGGCCTCGATCGCCGACTACGAGCAGCTCGCGGCGCAACTGCGCCTGCCCGCCTACGACTGGTACGTGCCGCTGTGGCGGGCGACGCTCGCGCTCCTCGACGGATCGGCTGGACGAGGCGCGGCGGCTGTCCGATGAGGGCGCGCGTATCGGGCGCAGCGCGCACGACGCCAACGCCGAGCTGCTGTTCGAGGTCCAGCGCAACAGCATCGACGCGTCGCGGCGGCCGCGTCTCGGACGAGGGGTTCGCACGGATGGAGGCGCGCGCCGAGCACTCCCCGGCCGGCGGGGCCTGGCGCGCCGCGACTCCTGGCCAGGGCGCTGATGCGCGGCGACGCGGAGCGCGTCGCGGCGCGCTCTCGGCGACGAGGCGGCGAGCCTGGCCGCGGCGCCGCTCGACGCCAACTGGCTCTACACCGCCACGGCGCTCGGCGTGCTCGCCGCCCGCTTCGGCGACCTGGCCGCCGCCGCCAAGCTGTACCCGCTGCTGGCGCCCTACGGCCACCGGATCGTGACGGTGGGCGCGTGGCTGCGGCTGCAGCGGGTCCGCGGCGCTCGCGCTCGGCCTGCTTGCGACGACGCTCGGCGACCGGCCGGGGCGACGCGCACTTCGAGCAGGCGGTGCGAGCGCAACGATGCTCTCGGCGCGGTGGTGCTGGCGGCGGCCGCGCGGCAAGCGCTCGCCGGCGTGCTCGACGACGAGGCGCGCGCGGAGCGCCTGCGGCACGAGGCCGACACGGCCATCGCGATGACGCTGCCGGACGGCGTGCTCTGGCGGCTCTAACGCGCCCGCACGCAGGACTCACGCGGCCCTAACGGTTGCCTTGCGGGCGGCCGGAATGGTGGAGGCATCCCCAAACCCGAAGGAGCTTCCATGGCCGTCCAGTCCGTTTCCCCCGCCGGTCCCGACACGCTCGACGAGCTGCGCGTCCGCCTGGCGGGCGAGCTGATCACGCCCGACCACAACGAGTACGAGAGCGCCCGCCGGGTGTGGAACGGCATGATCGACAGGCGGCCGTCCGCGATCGCGCGCTGCCGTGACGCCGAGGACGTGGCCCTCGCCGTGCGCTTCGCCGCCGCGCACGGGCTGCCGCTGGCGGTGCGCGGCGGCGGGCACAACGTGGCGGGAACGGCCGCCTGCGACGACGGCCTCGTGGTCGACCTCTCCCCGATGCGGACCGTCCGCCTCGACCCCGCCGGCCACACCGTGCACGTGCAGGGCGGCGCGACCTGGGCCGACGTCGACCGCGTGACCGCGCCGCTGGGCCTGGCAACGACCGGCGGGGTCGTGTCGGAGACCGGCGTGGCCGGGCTCGCGCTCAGCGGTGGCGTGTCGCACCAGCGCCGCCGCGACGGCATGACGGTCGACAACCTCGTCTCCGCCGAGCTGGTCCTGGCCGACGGGCGCCGCGTGCGCGCGAGCGCCGGCGAGCACGCCGACCTGTACTGGGCGCTCCGCGGCGGCGGCGGCAACTTCGGCGTCGTCACCTCGTTCGAGCTGCGCCTGCACGAGCTCGGCCCCGAGGTGTACGGGCTGAACGTCGCCTACCCGATCGAGGACGCGGCGCGCGTGCTCAGCGGCTGGCGTGACGCCGTGGCGGATGCGCCGGACGAGCTGTCCACCGCGGGCCTGATCTGGTCGCTGCCCGAGATCGACGTGCTTCCCGAGGAGCTGCGCGGCAAGCCGTACGTGGGCGTTGCCGGCATGTGGGCGGGCGACCCCGCCGAGGGCGAGCGCGCCACGCGGGCGCTGCGCGAGCTGGCGACTCCGCTGCTGGACATGAGCGCCCCCGTCGACTACCTCGAGTTTCAGGGCTCGCTGGACCCGTTCTTCCCCGCGGGCCGGCGCTACTACTGGAAGGCGCTCTACCTCGACGGCCTCTCGGACGCCGCGATCGACACCACCGTGGACTGGTCGGAGCGGCGTCCCGTCGAACGACACGCTCGTGATCATCCGCCACTGCGGCGGCGCGATCAGCCGGGTGGGCGCCGACGAGACCGCCTTCGGCGACCGCAGCTCGGAGTGGATGCTCAGCATCGACTCGACCTGGCACGACCCGGCCGACGACGACACGAACATCGGCTGGACGCGTGCGTTCTGGGACGCCGGCGAGCGCTTCTCGCAGGGCAAGACCTACTTCAACTTCCCCGGCCTGCTCGAGGACGGGGAGGCGGCCGTGCGCGCGAGCTACGGCGACGGCCACGACCGGCTCGCACGGATCAAGGCCGCCTACGACCCGGAGAACGTCTTCCAGCTCAACCAGAACATCCGCCCCGCGGCCGCGTAGGGAGCCAGGGGTGCCCGGTCAGCGGGACGTTCGCCTGGTCGCGGGCGCGGTCGGCCTCTCGGCGCTCGGCGACTTCCTGCTCTGGGTGCCCCTGACGCTCCACCTCCACGCGATCACGGACTCGGGGCTCGCGTTGGCGGCGCTGTTCGTCGCGCTGTGGGCCCCGGTGGTCGTGCTGGCGCCGGTGGCCGGCCTCCTGGTCGATCGGCTCGAGGCTCGCGCAGTCCTGCTCGTGACCTCGCTCGGCCAGGCGGCGATCGCGGCGTCGCTCGCTCTGGCGCTCGACTCCGTCGCGGCCATCCTGGTGCTGGCCGCGCTGCTCGGCGCGGGCTTCGCGGTGGCGCAGCCCGCCGAGTTCGCCCTGCTGCCGGTGATCGCCGGGCGCGAGCGCCTGACCGAGGTCAACGGCCTCGTCGAGTCGGCCCGCTACGCCGGCATGACCGCCGGGCCCGTGCTGGGCGGTGTGCTGGCCGGGCTCGGCGGCACCGGTACGGCCATGCTCGTGAACGCCGGGACGTTCGCCGCGGTCGCGGCCGCAGCGCTGCTCCTCCGCGCCCGTCGCCTCCCAGCCGAGAGGCGCCCGAGCGACCGTGCCCGCGACGGCGTCGTCCACCTTTTCCGTGAACGCACGCTCGGACTGGTGACCGGCGTGATCTTCGTGTCGCTCCTGTTCATGACCGCCGCCGTGACCGCCGAGGTCTTCTTCCTCAAGGAGGACCTCGAGGTCTCGGGGACCGCCTACGGCCTGCTGTTCGCGCCCTGGATGATCGGCATGGCGCTTGGCGCGCTCGTGGTCGCCCCCAGGGTCCCCGCGACGGTGCTCGCGCCGGCGGTCCTGGCGGCAGTGGCCGTGCAGGGCGCGGGGCTCGCTCTCCCCACCGCCGTGCTCTCGGTTGCCCTCTGCGCCTCGATGTGGCTGATCGGAGGGCTGGGACACGGGACGAAGAACGTGCTGGCCCGCACCCTGATCCAGGAGCGCGTCCCCGACCGCCTCCACGGCCGCGCGTTCGCCGCCTACAACGGGCTTCGAAACGGCGCCGAGCTTGTGGCGCTCGCCGGTGGCGGGCTGCTGGTCGCGGCCGCCGGCGGCCGCGTGACCCTCGCGCTGGCCGGAGCCATCCCGGTCCTCGCCGCCCTGGCCGGCCTCGCGCTCGAGGCCGCCGCTCCGCGCCGCATTTCACCCGCTCCGGGTGAGGAATTGGCGCGCCCCGCGACTTAGCATCCCCGGCATGGATGCCCACGGTGAAGAATTCGGTCCTGTTGACATCGTGGTGATCGGCTATCCGGCCGATGCGCCGATGACGGGCGAGGCCGTTCCGCTGCTGCTCGATCTGGTCGAACGCGGGATCATCCGCGTGCTCGACGCCCTGTTCGTCGTGAAGAACGCCGACGGCACGTTCTCGGGATTCGAGGCGGTCGGCCTCGACGAGAAGGGCGTCGGCGACCTTCGAGAGTTCGAGGGCGCGTCGTCGGGCCTGCTGGGCGACGAGGACGCGGCCACCGCGGCCGAGGCGCTCGAGCCCGGCAGCGCCGCGGTGCTGCTCGTCTACGAGAACCGCTGGGCGGCGCCGTTCGCCGCCGCCGTCCGCCGCAATGGCGGAGTGCTGATCGACAACCAGCGCATTCCCGCCCAGGACCTCATGGATGCCCTCGACGCGGTCGAAGCGACCGCCTGACGAGAAAAGGACGATCCGATGCCAGGACTACTTCGCGGCATGGCCCGCACCGCCGTCATCGCCGGCACGGCGACCTCCGTCTCGAATCGCGTCAGCCGCCGCCAGGCGCAGCGCTGGTCGGAGCAAGACGCGCAGCCGCAGTACGAGCAGCCTCCGCCCGCCGCGCCGCCGCCCGCGGCGCCGGCCGAGGATCGCGTGGAGAAGCTCAAGGAGCTCGCCTCGCTGAAGGACCAGGGGGTCCTGACCGAGGCCGAGTTCGCGGCCGAGAAGGCGCGCATCCTCCAGAGCTGAGCCCGCAGGAGGCCAGGCGGACGTGAGCGGTCCGCGACAGCTGCTCGTCTACGAGTTCGGCCCCGACGCCGAGTACGAGGGCCGGCTCCTGGGCGCGCTCGAGCGCATCGAGGGCGAGGCGTCGTCCCGCGTGCTCGACGGCCTGTTCGTGGGAGTCGACGCCGACACGGGCGCGCTCGAGGCGATCGACCTCCGCTCCGGCGGGCCTTCGCAAGCCGTCGCGCGGCTGCTCACCTTCAGGCTCGACCCGAGCGCCCGCCGGCGGGCCACGGAGCGGGCGCTCGGCGACTCGGGCTCCGTCCCCGCCGCGACGCTGCGCGAGCTCGCCGGCGCGCTCGAACCGGGGGGCGCCCTGGTGGCGCTGCTCGTCGAGCGGGTCGAGAGCAACGAGCTCGACGAGGCCGTGAGCCACAGCGGCGGCTGGGCGCTCGGCGCGAGCAGCGTCGAGGCCGCGAGCCTGGCGGAGATCGCGCCCGAGCTCGCGACGCTCGTCAGTAGCCGACGCCGGTCTTGACCCGCCGGCGGTCGCGCTCGTGCAGGCCGCCCTTCTGGTTGAGGGTCTCGCAGGCCTCGGCGATGTCGTCCGCGAGCTTCGTCGCGAGCGTGTGGCCGAGCGTGAGCTTCACGAGCGCGCGCATGATCCTCACGTGGTCGGCGTTCGGCGGCAGCGTGTATGCGGGGACCATCCAGCCTCGCTCCGCCGCGAGCTGTGAGGCGACGTCGAACTCGTCGTAGTCGCGCTCGCCGTCGAGCTGGAAGGCAACCAGCGGGAGCTGCTCCGCGTTCGGGTCGCCGACTGTCCTGAGCTCGTCGATCCCCTCGATCCGCGCGGCGAGCGCGCGCGTGTTCGCCTGCATCGTCTCCATGATGTAGCGATAACCCTCGCGCCCGAAGCGGACGAAGTTGTAGTACTGGGCGAGCACCATGGCGGAGCCGGTCGAGAAGTTGAGCGTGAACGTCGCGTCCGTCTTGCCGAGGTAGTTCTCGTAGAAGACGAGGTCCTCGGCCAGGTCGCTCTTCTCCCGGAACACCAGCCAGCCGATGCCGGGATAGACGAGCCCGTACTTGTGGCCCGACACGTTGATCGAGCGCACCTGCTCGAGGCGGAAGTCCCACTCGGCGTCGGGGTAGAGGAAGGGCCACACGAAGCCGCCGCTCGCGCCATCCACGTGGAGCGGCACGTCGAGGCCCTTCTCGTCCCTCAGCCGGATCAGCAGGTTGTTGATCCCGACGATGTCGTCCGCGTGGCCCGTGAACGTCGTGCCGAGCACGGCGGCCACGCCGATCGTGTTCTCGTCCACGTGAGGCTCAACGTCCTCCGGCCCGATCGTGTACTTGTCGGGCTGCAGCGGGATGATCCGTGGCTCGACATCGAAGTAGCGGCAGAACTTCTCCCAGACCACGTGCACGTCGCCGCCGAACACGAGGTTCGGCCGGGCGGTGTCCTTGCCGGCCGCCTCGCGCCGCTCGCGCCACTTCCACTTGAGCGACAGTGCGCCCAGCATGATCGCCTCCGACGATCCCTGGGTCCTCGCCCCGGTCGTCTCGCCCGGCGCGTGGAAGAGGTCGGCGAGCATGCGGATGCAGCGCTGCTCGATCTCGGCGGTCTGCGGGTACTCGGCGTGATCGATGAAGTTCCGGTGCAGGTTCATCTCGATCACCTTGCGCGCCTCGGGCTCCATCCAGGTGGTCACGAAGGTCGCCAGGTTCCGCATCGGGATCCCGTCCAGCACGAGCTCCTCGCCGAGGAGGCGCATGGCGTCGACCGCGCGCATCCCGTGCTCGGGCAGCTGGTTGTCCGGCGCCGGCTCGAGCAGGAAGCGGTTGCCGTATTGCGCGGCCAGGGTTTCGAGTTGCTCGCTGAGCGCTATCTCTTCGTGCGTCGCCATGGTGGTGCGAGCCTACGGGGCGGGCCACAGGCCCACATCACCCGCATCGGGTGAGGCTCCGCCCGGAGCGCGGGATACGCTCGGGGCGTGATCTGGCGTCGCGATCAGGGCCGGCAGCGTCGCGGTGGGCCTAGGCCGGACGAGCCGATCGAGGTCGACGTCAGGGGTCTCAGCGGCGTCTTCGCCGCGCCGACCTGGCTGAGGGACGTCGGGATCACCGCCTGGCTGCTCGTGGGGGCGACGCTGCTGATCGCGGGCGCCGTGTGGCTGCTGTCGCTGACGAACACGATCGTGATGCCGCTGATCGCCGCCGGAATCGTCGCCGCGGTGGCCTCTCCGCTGGTGAGCTGGCTGGCGCAGCACCGGATCCCCCGCGGCGCCGGCGCCGGCCTCCTGATGCTCGCGATCATCGCCGTCGTGATCGCGATGGTCGTGATCATCGTCGCGGGCATCGGCAGCCAGACATCCGACATCAGCGGCCACCTGAAGGACGCGGCGAACACGATCCAGGGTTGGCTGCATGACCTGGGCGTCGACCAGAGCAAGGCCGAGGCCGCGAACAAGGACGCCAGCGACTCGCTCAGCAGCATCCTGCCGACGCTGCTGCACGGCGTGGAGGAGGGCATCGTGGGCCTCTCCTCGCTCGTCTTCTTCCTGTCGCTCACCGCGCTCAGCCTGTTCTTCCTGCTGAAGGACGGCCCACAGATCCGTGCCTGGTCGGAGCGGCACTGGGGCGTGCCCGAGCCGGTGGCGCACGTGGTCAGCGAGCGCACGCTGGGCGCGCTGCGCGGCTACTTCCTCGGCGTGACGGTGGTCGCCGGCTTCAACGCGCTCGTCGTGGGGATCGGCGCCCTCGTGCTCGGCGTGCCGCTGGCGGGCACGATCGCGATCGTGACGTTCGTCGGCGCCTACATCCCCTACCTGGGCGCGTGGTCGGCCGGAGCCTTCAGCGTGGTGATCGCGCTCGGCGGCGCAGGCACCGAGGCCGCCATCGGCATGATCGTGCTGCAACTGCTGGCCAACGGGATCCTCCAGCAGCTGATCCAGCCGATCGCCTACGGAGCCGCGCTCGGCATCCACCCGCTGGCGGTGCTCGTGGTCACGATCGGCGGCGGCGCGCTGTTCGGCGCGGTGGGGCTCATCCTCGCCGCTCCGGTCACGTCCGCCGTCGTGCGCATCAGCGCGGACCTGGCCAAGGCGAGGGCCAAGGAGGCGTCCGAGGAGGTCCCCTCACCCGGCGACCCGGCGCCCAGCACAACGTGAGCGGCTCACCCGCGGCATACGGGCAGGGGCTCGGCTGGGAGCCGGCGAAGCCACGGCTGAGGCCGCTGCCGCTGCTCGTCTCCTGGATCGTCGCCGGCGGCGCTGTGTTCGTCGCCTCGCTCGTGGTACCGGGGTTCGAGCTCGACGAGGGCGGGCGCGGCGTTCGTCGTGGCGGCGCTCGTGGCGGTATTCAACGCCGTGCTGCCGCCGCTGATCGCGGCGCTCCGGCTCCCCTTCACCCTCGCCCTCGGCTTCGTACTCGTCCTGCTCGTGGACGCCCTGGCGCTCGTGCTGGCGGACGAGCTGGTGCCGAGCTTCGGTCAGGTCGACTCGTTCGGCATCGCCCTGCTCGCCGCGCTCGTGATGGCCGCGGTGTCGATCATCCTGCAGGTGATCCTCGGGACGAACGACGACGACGAGAGCACGCTCCGGATCGTGCGGCGCGTCGCCGGGCGCCAGGGGGTCGTCGACGAGAGCCGGGCGCCGGGGATCATCTTCCTCGAGATCGACGGCCTCGCACTGCCGGTGCTGCGGCGCGCCATGCAGAGCGGCAGCGCCCCGACGATGGCACGCTGGATGGTCGACGGCGACTACCGCCTGAGCGAGTGGGAGACCGACCTCTCCTCCCAGACGGGCGCAAGCCAGGCCGGCATCCTGCTCGGCTCGAACGAGGACATCCCCGCCTTCCGCTGGGTCGAGAAGGAGAGCGCGACCATGATGGTCTGCTCCTCGCCGGAGCACTGCGCGGAGATCGAGCGGCGCCATTCGAGCGGCGGCGGTCTGCTGGCGGACGGCGGCGCCAGCCGCGGCAACCTGCTCTCCGGCGACGCCGAGGAGACGATCCTGACCGTCAGCCGGATGGAGGCGGAGAAGGGGGCGAACCCCGGCTACCGCGCGTTCTTCGCGGACGGCGTGAACGTGACCCAGGCGCTCGTCCTGTTCTTCTGGGAGGTGCTGCTCGAGTGGACGGCCGCCGCGCGCGCGAAGCGCCGCGACGTCCAGCCGCGCGGTCACCGCGGCGGCGGCTACCCGTTCCTGCGCGGCGCGCTCTGCGTGATCGTCCGCAACGCGATCGTGCACGGGGTCCTGACGGACATGATGCGCGGCCGGCCGGCGGTCTACGCGACCTTCTCGAGCTACGACGAGGTGGCCCACCACTCGGGGCTCGAGCGGGCGGACACCCTCGAGGCGCTGCGCAAGCTCGACCAGCAGTTCGGCCGCATCGAGCGCGCCCGCCAGCTACGCCCCGCGGCCCTACGAGATCGTCGTGCTCTCCGATCACGGGCAGACGCAGGGCGCCACCTTCAAGCAGCGCAACGGCTACGGGCTCGACGAGCTCGTGGAGCGCTCGCTCACAGACGCCACGGTCACCGCCTACAGCGGCGGCGACGAGCAGCAGGCGATGGTCGGCCACGCCGTGAACGAGGCGACCGGCCAGAAGCCGCGGAAGCCGGCCAAGAACGACGTGTCCGGGCGTGAGGCGGTGGTGCTCGGATCTGGGAACCTCGGCCTGATCTACCTGATGGGCGAGCCGCGCCGGCTGACGCTCGAGGAGATCGACGAGCGCCACCCGAAGCTGATCCCGGCGCTGCGCGAGCACCCGCACGTCGGCTGGCTCCTGGTGCGCTCGGCGCGGCGCGGGCCGCTCGCGCTCGGCCCGGCCGGGGACGCGCGAGCTCGCGAGCGGCGCGGTCGAGGGCGAGGATCCGCTCGCACCCTTCTCCGCCGGCGCCGCGCGCCACCTGCTCCGCAGCGACGGCTTCGAGCACGTGGCGGACATCATGGTGGGCAGCTTCTACGACCCCGAGCTGGAGGAGGGCTGCGCGTTCGAGGAGCTGATCTCGTTCCACGGCGGGATCGGCGGGCCGCAGACGCGGGCGTTCATCCTGCACCCCTCGCGGCTGGCGCTGCCCGCCGAGCCGCTCGTGGGCGCGGCCGCCGTCCACGAGCTCCTCAAGGGCTGGCGGCGGAGCCTTGCGAACGGTCCGGGTCTTCCGGCGCCAGCAGCATCAGCGAGCCCACCAGGAAGCACAGCGCCCCGAGCGCGGTCGTCCAGTTAGCGGCGGCGAGATCGAGGATCGAGCCGGTGGACGGCACGACGAAGGACGCCACCGCCGACACGCCGAAGAGCACGCACCCGAGCAGGTTGATGGCGGCCATCGTCCAGTCCCGGTCGCGCGTGGCCGGCCGAAGTCGCCCGCCGCTCGCCACCTGGTAGGCGAGCACCCCGGACACGAGGAAGCACGCCGAGCCGAACACATCCGGAGCCCACACGAGCTTGTTGGTCTGCTCGCTCGAGAGGCCGTCCAGCATCGCCGTGAAGGTGCTGACGTTGAAGAAAAGCGTGCCGAGGAACTGCACGGCCGCGCTCCACCACGACGGGTCGGACGCCCAGCGCCCCAGTCGCACCGTGCTCTCGCGCGCCTCGAGTAGGGCGGCGAAGGTGAAGAAGATCGAGCCGGCGAAGAACACCGCCGCATCCGCCCCCGGGCCCACGAGCTGCGCGAAGCCCGGGAACGGGCCCACCAGGAAGCACGTCGATCCGATGGCGAATCCGATCGCGATCGAGCGGTCCCAGAGCGCGCGCGTCTCTGGCCGGGGAGCAAAGGCCAGTGCGTGACCGATCACCTCGACGCGAAGCAGACCAGGACGCGTTCGGCTCCGAATCACCCGCACCGGGTGATGTCGCGCCGGGGGGAGTGAGCGAGCATCGACCCCGCCGACGCCGTGGAACCGCAGCCATGAGTAGCCCTTCGGAATCCCCCTCGCCGCAGAGCGCGGCGGCGCCCTCCCCGTTCCCGCCGATCGCGGACTACGCGTTCCTGTCCAACTGCCACACCGGTGCGCTGGTCGCGCCCGACGGCTCGATCGACTGGCTGTGCGTGCCGCGCTTCGACTCGCCGAGCGTGTTCGGGACCCTGCTGGACCGCCAGGCGGGGTCGTTCCGTCTGGGCCCGTTCGGCATCAACGTTCCGGCGACGCGCGTCTACGAGCCCGGCACGAACACCCTGCTCACCACCTGGAACACGCCGACCGGGTGGATCATGGTGCGCGACGCCTTGACGATGGGGCCGCGCGGCGGGGACGACGCGGTGACCCCGCATACGCGGCCGCCGGCCGACGACGACGGCGACCACATGCTGGTGCGCACGGTCCTGTGCCTGGAGGGCAGTGTCGACATCGACCTGGTCTGCGAGCCGGTCTTCGACTACGGGCGCTCCCCGGCGGAGTGGTCGCTGGTGGACGGCGAGCGCCACGCGGCCGACGCGGTGGGCGCCGGCCAGACGATCAGGCTCCAGACCGACATGGCGCTCGGCATCGAGGGCGAGCGTGTGCGCGCTCGCCACACCCTGCGCCGGGGCGATCAGGCCTACTGCTCGCTCTCCTGGGCCGAGGGCCTCCTCTCACCGCTGAGCATCGATGAGGCCCAGGCCCGGCTTGCCGCCACCACGCGCTTCTGGCGCGCCTGGCTTCACCGGTCGCGGCCGGTCGATCACCGCTGGCGCCACGCGATCGAGCGCTCGGCGCTCACGATCAAGGGCCTCACCTACATGCCGACCGGCGCGACCGTTGCCGCGCTCACGACCTCGCTGCCCGAGACGCCGGGCGGGGAGCGCAACTGGGACTACCGCTTCACCTGGATCCGTGACGCGACCTTCACGCTCCAGGCGCTGCACTTCCTGAACCTGGACTGGGAGGCGGACGAGTTCATCCAGTTCGTCGCCGACCTCGAGCCGAACGACGACGGGGCGCTCCAGATCATGTACGGCATCGACGGCCGGCGCGACCTGACCGAGTCCACGCGTGACGAGCTCTCCGGCTATGCGGGGGCCCGGCCGGTGCGGCTCGGCAACGGCGCGTTCGACCAGCGCCAGAACGACGTCTTCGGCGCGGCGCTCGACTCGATCCTGCTGCACACGCATCGCAGCCAGCGGCTGCCCAGGCGGCTCTGGCCGATCGTCCAGGCGCAGGCGGAGTGCGCGACCCAGGTGTGGCGCCAGCCCGACCAGGGGATCTGGGAGGCCCGCGGCGATCCGCAGCACTACGTCTCCTCGAAGCTGATGTGCTGGGTCGCGCTCGACCGGGCGGCCAAGCTTGCCCGGATCGGAGGCGACCAGGAGCTCGAGGCCAAATGGGGCGCCACGGCCGAGGAGATCAAGGCGGACATCCTCGAGCACGGTCTCCGCGACGGCGTGCTGCGCCAGCACTATGACACCGATGCACTCGACGCCTCGACGCTGCTGGCGGCGCTGTTTGGCTTCCTACCCGGAAACGACGAGCGGCTACGCAAGTCGGTCGAGGCCATCGCGGACGATCTGACCGAGGACGGCTTCGTGCTGCGCTACATCACCGACGAGACCGACGACGGCCTGTCGGGCAAGGAGGGCAGCTTCCTGATCTGCTCGTTCTGGCTCGTGTCCGCGCTCGCGATCGTGGGCGACATGCAGGGCGCCCGGGACCTGATGGAACGACTGCTGAGCGTCGCCTCGCCGCTCGGGCTCTACGCCGAGGAATTCGACACCACCACCGGACGCCACCTCGGCAACTTCCCGCAGGCCTTCTCGCACCTCGCCCTGATCGAGGCGGGCGCGCGCATCATCCTCGCCGAGCGGCTCGCGGAGTACACGACGTGACCGGCAGCAGCGTGTCCTGATGTGTCGCTGGATGGCGTGGCACGGGCAGCCCGTCCCGCTCGAGGAGCTGCTGTTCAAGACGAAGCACGGGCTCGTGGACCAGAGCCTTCACTCCCGGCTGGGCGCCGAGACCACGAACGGTGACGGATTCGGGATCGGCTGGTACGGCAAGGGCCCGACGCCGGGCGTCTACCGCAGCGTCCTGCCCGCGTGGGGCGACGCCAACCTGCGTCACCTGGCGGGCCACATCGAGTCGCCGCTCTTCCTCGCCCATGTCCGGGCCACCTCCGGCACGGCGGTGCAGGAGACGAACTGCCATCCGTTCGCGCACGACCGCTGGCTGTTCGTGCACAACGGCCTGATCAACGACTTCCATGTCGTGCGGCGCGATCTGATGATCGCGCTGGATCCACCGGCGTTCGCGGCCATCGAGGGCTCGACCGACTCCGAGGTGATCTTCCACCTGGCGCTCGCACGCGGGCTCGAGGACGATCCGGTCGGGGCCCTCGAGGCCACCATCGGCCACATCGAGGAGACGCAACGTCGCAACGGAGTCGAGCCGGCGCTGCAGGCGAGCATCGGCGTCAGCGACGGCCGGAGCCTCTGGGCGGTGCGGTACTCGACCGAAGGGCGCTCGCGCACGCTGTTCACCTCAGCGGACGTGGAGGCCCTGCGCCTCCTTCACCCCGACAACCCGCGGCTGCAGCTGCTCCGGGAGGGCGACCGCCTCGTCGTCTCCGAGCCGCTGGCCGATCTTCCCGGCGCGTGGCACGAGATCCCCGAGTCGACCGCCCTGTTCGTGGACGCCGACGGCGGCCACGAGATGCGTCCCTTCATGTCGAAATCGCCGTAGCTCGTTCGACGCCTGGGTAGAGCAAGCCTCAACCCACAACCCGAAGGAGACACGGCTATGCGATTCATGATGCTTGTCAAGGCAAACGACGACAGCGAGGCGGGCGTGATGCCCTCCCAGGAGCTGCTCACCGAGATGGGCAAGTTCAACCAGAAGCTGATCGACGCCGGCGTGATGCTGGCGGGCGACGGCCTCCATGCGAGCTCGAAGGGCGCCCGGGTGTACTTCTCCGGCGACCAGCGCAAGGTCACCGACGGCCCGTTCACCGAGACGAAGGAGCTCGTGGCGGGCTTCTGGATCATCGAGGCGAAGTCACTCGACGAGGCGGTCGAGTGGGCCAAGCGCGTGCCCAATCCCACGGGCGAGGAGGGCCAGATCGAGATCCGGCAGGTTGTCGAGGAGTCCGACTTCGAGAACGCGCCGGCCTAGATGACGACCTCCTCCGACACGAATCGCGCGATCGATGCGGTCTGGAGGATCGAGTCGGCGAGGCTGATCGCGGGCCTCACGCGCATCGTGCGTGACGTCGGCCTGGCCGAGGAGCTGGCGCAGGACGCGCTGGTGGCGGCCCTCGAGCAGTGGCCCGAGTCGGGCGTGCCGGACAACCCGGGCGCCTGGCTCATGGCCACCGCCCGGCATCGGGCGATCGACCTGGTGCGGAGGGACGTGATGCGCGAGCGCAAGCACGAGGAGCTCGGGCGCGAGCTCGAGACACAGCCGGCCACGGCGCCGGACCCGAGCGCCTCCGTGGAGGACGAGCTGGGCGACGACCTCCTCGGGCTCGTGTTCATGACCTGCCACCCGGTGCTCTCCACCGAGGCGCGCGCTGCCCTGACGCTGCGCCTGGTCGGCGGCCTCACGACGGCCGAGATCGCTCGGGCCTTCCTCGTGCCCGAGCCCACCGTCGGCCAGCGCATCAGCCGCGCCAAGCGCACGCTCTCCGAGGCCCGCGTGCCGTTCGAGGTGCCGGCCGGCGCCGAGCTCCGCGCGCGGCTGCCCTCCGTGCTCGAGGTCGTCTACCTGATCTTCAACGAGGGCTACTCCGCCACCGCGGGCGACGACTGGATGCGTCCCGCGCTCTGCCAGGACGCGCTGCGCCTCGGCCGCATCCTCGCCGGGCTGATGCCTCGGGAGCCGGAGGTCCACGGGCTCGTCGCGCTCATGGAGATCCAGGCCTCGCGCGCGCGCGCGCGCATCGCTCCGGGCGGCGAGCCGGTGCTGCTGTTCGACCAGGATCGCGCCCGCTGGGACCAGCTGCTGATCCGTCGCGGCCTCACCGCCCTCGCGCGGGCCGAGCAGCTGAGCGGAGCGCTCGGGCCCTACACGCTCCAGGCCGCGATCGCCGCCTGCCACGCACGCGCGCGCACGCCCGAGGACACCGACTGGGAGCGGATCGTGGCCCTGTACGACGCGCTTGCCCAGCTCACCCCCTCGCCGGTGATCGAGCTGAACCGCGCCGTGGCGCTCTCGATGGCGGACGGGCCGGCCGCCGGCCTCGAGTTGGTGGACCAGCTGACCGGCGAGCCGTCCCTGCGCGCCTACCACCTGCTGCCGAGCGTGCGCGGCGATCTGCTCGCCAAGCTCGGCCGCACGAACGAGGCGCGCGGCGGAGTTCGAGCGGGCCGCCGGGCTCACCGGTAACCGCCGCGAGCGCGAACTGCTCCTGCGGCGGGCCGCCGCCTGCACGAATTAGCTACCGCGCACCACGCGGAACACCTTCGGCGCCGCGAGCGAGGCGTTGCCCGCCGCATCCCGCGCCTCGACGATCAGCCGATAGGCGCCCGGGCGCAGCGCGCGGCGACCGATCCGCCCGCTGAACGCCACCCGGCTCGCGCCGGCGGACGCGGAGCGCCGAAGCGTGCCGACCCTCGCCCAGCGCCGGCCGCGGGCGGCCCGCTGGATGCGCAGCGTGACCGCCGCGGGCTCTGAGAGCGCGTAGCGGATCCGCGTGCCGCGGCGGGTGCGGGCAACCGTGGCGGTGCTGCGGGCGGCCACTCGGAAGCGCGCGGGCGTGAGGCCCGACCCCGGTGATCCGGGGCGCGCTGCGGTCGACAACGGGCTCGCCTCCCGAGCCGCCTCCGGAGCCACGCGGGGTCTCGCCGGTCGGGGTATCGCCTCCACCGGGCGACACGTCCCGGATCCTGACGGTGGCCGTCGTGGTGCCGGTGGCCTTGGCGTCGCCCGATACGCGGGCGAGCTTCAGCTCGAAGCTCTCGTCGGGATCGCTCACGGCATCGGCGAGAGCTTCGACCCGCACGCGCTTCTCGGTCTCGCCGGGGGCGAACTCGAAGCTCACCGTCGCCTGCCGGTAGTCGTCGGGGCCCGCCGTGCCGGGCGTGTTGGTGAAGGCGACGTTCGCCGCACCCATCGGCGCGCCGCCGGCCGAGCGCCTGACGATCAGCTCGCCGGAGCTGCCTTCGTCGACATCGATCGTCGGGTTCACCAGCTCGAGCGAGGCGAAGGGCCGTGTCTGGATCTGGAGCTCGAAGCGAGACAGGAGCAGGCCGGAGAAGGCGTCGAAGGGGTGGTCGTCGGTCACGTACAGCCGCCACACCCCGTTCGGGTCCCTCAGGTCGAGGTTCGACAGCGGGCCCTCGGTCACGGCCGGCCCGCCCGGGATCGGCTGCGTCGCTTCTCCCGACGGGCTTGTAGGTGGCGGTCGGGCACGGTTGCTCGACCGGCGGATACGCCGCGGCCTCGTCGTCGAAGCGCCAGCCTTCGTAGCGCACGTCGCCCGGACAGGAGTCGGACATCAGCACGCTCTGGCCCCCGTTCGGACCCGCCAGGAGCATCTCCGAGATCGGCCCCGTTCTGATGGAAGAGGTCCCGGACCAGCACGTTCACGTCCGTGACCACCCCGTCGAGGCCCGAGACGCTTCGCGTCAGCGTCTGAGCGGCGGCGGGGTCCGCGGGGTTCGGGAGGATGGCGTCCGGGACACGGGTATCGAGGGTCAGCGACCAGCCTTCCGCGATCCTGCCGGATGAGGCGCCCCCGTAGCCCTTGATGAAGAGCTTCCACGTGCCGGCGGTCGTGCTCCCCAGGAAGTTGTTCATGTTCGCCGAATAGGGGCCGCCGGGCGCGGCCGAACCGAAGCCGGGAAAGCCGTCGAGCGTGTTGTCGGTCGGCCGGTAGGCGACCTTGTCGCAGGGGGCCTGCGATGGCATCGACCGCAGCGCCTGGTCGCTGAACACGAACGTCGTGACCGGGACGTTGGTGGCGCACGAGCCCGTCATCAGGAGCGACGTCTTGCCGTCGGGCGCCACGAGCAGCGCGTTCACGGACTGCGCGGAGCCGTGGCTGAAGCCGTGGAAGGTCACCGTCACGCCGATCAGCACGCCCTCCATCGCCGGTGCGTTGATCGTCGAGGGGTAGGAGGACGCGTTGCCGTTGCCCGGCAGGCCGATGGCCGTCGAGTTCCGGAAGGTCTGCGTGTCGGCGGAGGCAGAGGCGCTGCCGAGGGCCAGCGAGCCGGCCAGGACGACGAGCAGTGCGGTGAGGGTCAGGGATACACGGCGCCGGTGGATTCGCAGGTGAGCGGTCATGGGGCGATCCTGCGCTTCCGCGGTTGGCAGAACCCTGTCGGAACCTTGTGGCGCCCGCTCTGGTGAAGTACCGGGGCTGTGATCGCCTTCACCGGTCCCGCCCTCGACCGCGCGCCCGCGCAGCGCGGGCGGGAGGGCTGGGTCGAGGCGCGCCGCGCCGACCCGCGCGCCCGAGCCGTGCTGGTCGGCGACCGCGGCGTGTGGATCGAGGACGGGCACCTGGTGCTCGCTCCGCCGGACGGCTCGGACGTGTTCCTCGGACTTGCCGACGGTGCGCCGCTGTTCGCGGTCGACACCGCCGCCGGCGAGCCCGGGAGCGGGCGCGCGGCTGGGCTGCGGGAGGCCGCGAGCGAGCTGCCGGAGCGAGAGGCCGCGCTGGCGGCATACGCGGCCTCGCTCCTGGCCTGGCACCGCCGCCATCGCTTCTGCGCCAACTGCGGTGCCCCGACCGCGGTGGCCGACGGCGGTCACGAGCGCCGCTGCCCGGCCTGCGAGGCGCACCACTTCCCGCGTACCGATCCCGTTGTGATCGTTCGCGTGCTGGACGGCCGCGGGCGGCTGCTGCTCGGCAACCAGACGCGCTGGGAGGAGGGTCGCTACTCCCTGCTGGCCGGCTTCGTCGAGCCGGGAGAGACGCTCGAGGACGCCGTGCGGCGCGAGGTGGCGGAGGAGTCGGGCGTCGAGGTGGGCAGCGTGTCCTACGTGGCGTCCCAGCCCTGGCCGTTTCCGAGCTCGCTGATGATGGGCTTCCAGGCGCTGGCCGAGCGCGGCGAGCCGCTCGCGGACGGCGTGGAGCTGGCGGACGTTCGCTTCTTCGAGCGAGCCGAGGTGGCCGAGGCCGCCGCCGGCCGCGGCCCGCTCAGGCTCCCGCCGGGCTACTCGATCGCGCGCCGGCTCATCGACGCCTGGCTCGCCGCGCGTAGGGATCAGCGGGCGCCGCGGTCCGGCCGCTCGGGATACACGTCGTCGATCGTGGTGAGCGGCACGTACGGCGCGCCTCCGGCGGCCGCCTCGATCGCCTCGCCGCCGCCGGCCAGCCGGTCGAGCACGCTCACCACGCCCACGATCCGCGAGGCCCTCCTCGCGCACCCGCTCGATCGCCTTCACCGTCGAGCCGCCGGTGGTCACCACGTCCTCCACGATCAGGCAGCGCTCGCCCGGCTCGAGCGGCGGGCCCTCGATCCAGCGCTGCAGGCCGTGCTGCTTGCGCTCCTTGCGGACGAAGAAGGCCTTGACCGGCGCGCCGGCGGCCAGCGCGGCGCAGGCCACCGGATCGGCGCCCATCGTCATGCCCGCCCACGGCGCGTGGCGCCGGCGCGCTCGGCCTCCGCGCGCACGAGCTCGCCGAGCGCGCGAAAGCCCTCGGGGCGCAGGATCGCGCGCTTGGCGTCCACGTAGTACTGGGCGGTGCGCGCCGCTCGTGAGCGTGACCTCGCCGATCACGAGCGCGTGCTCGCGCAGCTCGGCCACGAGCCGCTCGCGGGCGTCAGCCATGCATGGAGAGCGAGGCGGCAGGGGTCAGGTTCTGCACGGCGGCTGCCGATGGTAACCGCGATGGGCTCCGCTGATCCGCTGGTCGCGATCGTTGCGTCGGTCATCGTGGCGCTCGGCTTCGCCGTCTTCGCCGTGGACGAGATGGACCGCGGCTCGCAGGAGCAGCAGAACGAGCTCGGCAAGGAGCTGCGAGGGCGACGGCGACGACCCCGCCCCGGTGGCGCCCGACGCCCCGCCGAGGAGACGCGCGCGAGCGCGCCAACAGCGGCCGTCCGCGAGGCTGATCGACGACGTGAACGACGTGCTGCTCGCGCCGTTCGCCTGTCTGGTCGAGTCGCGACAACGCCTGGGTCAACCACGGCGTGCCCTCGCTGCTGGCCCTGCTGGTCTACGGAGTCGGCCTCGGGCTGCTCGCCAACATGCTGCCCAAGCACCGCGAGCACGGCGGCGACTGGCGCACGGCCTGAAACCCTCCCCGGGTTTCCGCTACTCTGCTCGTGCGCAACTTCCCTTGCAGGGTCTTGTTTGCGCATAGAGAATTGTGAAGTCAAGCGCCGAGCCCCGGCTCCTCCCAGGTGCCGGGGACGGGGGAACCAGTTGGTGGCCGCCGTGGCCATCAGGGGCGAATCGCGGACGCCTGTTCGCATAGCGCATCTTCCAGCGCGAGCCCGTCAGCTAACCCCGTAGGCCCGATAGGAAGGGGACATGACGGATGGAAGACGCCCGCAGGGACCTGGCCCAGTCTGAGTACTGGCTGCGCTCGTTCGAGCGCTCCCAGACCAGGCGCGAGCTCGCGCCGCGCGCACGGCGCGAGAACAGCCGCCGCAAGGGCATGGCGGCATCCCTGGCGGCCGCGATGGCCGCCGGCCCCGGCGCCACCGTCGCGGCGGCGCAGTTCTCATCCGGAGCGCAGCCCGGACTCGCGGCTGCCTCTCCGGCCGGCCGCGCCATCGAGGTCCGCGAGGGCGGCCTCCCGCTCGACCTGGGCGACCAGGGCGGGCTCGTGGCCCACCTCCAGAAGCGCCTCGGCGTGGCCGCCGACGGCATCTTCGGACCGCAGACAGACTCGGCCGTCCGCCAGTTCCAGCTGCGGGCGGGCCTCACGGTCGACGGAATCGTCGGACTCGCCACCTGGGGCGCGCTGTTCCCGCAGGGGAGCGGCGCGGCGATCGGCGGGTCGAACATCCCGCCGCAGGTGAAGGAGACGATCGAGCGCGAGCTCGTGCAGGCGGGACAGGCCGTGGAGGCCAAGCAGGCCGGCGCGTCCCGGGCGCAGGGCAGCAGCGCGGCCGCCGGCGCCCCGGCCAAGGCGAAGGCGATCGGCGGCTCGGGCAAGCGAAGCGGCGGCTCGCTCACGACCGTCGGCGACTCGCCCACGTCGCCCGGCACCACGAGCGACGCGGCGCCGGGCGGTCAGGCCAAGCCCGCCCCGGCGCCCACGCAGCCCGTGGGCGGCGGCGGTAACTGCTCGTCGACGTTCACGATGCCCGTGAACGGCACCCAGACCTCCCCCTACGGCCCGCGCGGCGGGCGCAACCACGACGGCGTGGACATCGCGGCGCCGATGGGCACCGCCATCAGGGCGGCCGCTTGCGGCACGGTCTCGCTGGCGGGGCAGCAGAGCGGCTACGGGAACATGATCTGCATCACCCACACGAGCCAGCTCTCGACCTGCTACGCGCACATGTCGCGCTTCGCGGTCTCGGACGGGCAGCAGGTCACGCAGGGCCAGGTGATCGGGTACGTGGGCTGCACGGGCAGCTGCACCGGCCCCCACGTCCACTTCGAGACGAGGGTGAACGGCCAAGCGGTCGACCCGAGCGGCTACCTCTCCGGTGCCCGCACCGCGGCCGCAAGGGCCCCGGCGCCGACTGGCAGCGCGATCGGCGGCGGGCCCGGACAGATGCCCGTCGGCTCGGCCAAGACGGGCGCGTCCGGCGGCGCGACCTCCACCGCGGTCTGGAAAGAGCAAGACGCAGACCGCCACGGCGGCCGTGGGCAACTCGGGCCAGGGTCAGGAGCAGTTCAGCGCCACGCCGGTGGCCCCGGGCGGCGCCCGCGCGCTCCGGTCGCTCCGGCTCCGGCTCCGGTGGCCCCCGCGCCCGTGGCCGAGGCGGCTCCGGTGGCTCCGGCTCCGGCCCCCGCGCCGGTCGCTCCGGCCCCGGCTCCGGTCGCTCCGGCCCCGGTGGCCCCCGCGCCCGGGCGGCTCCGGTCGCGCCGGCGCCCCGGCTCCGGTCGCCCCCGCGCCGGTGCCGAGCCCGCCCCGGTGGCCCAGGCGCCGGCCGCCGAGGCGGCGCCCGCTCCGGTGGCCCCGGCGCCCGAGCCCGCTCCGGTCGGCCCCGGCGCCCGAGGCGGCCCCGGTGGCTCCGGCCCCCACGGAGCCGGCCGCGCCCGCGACCCCGGCCGAGCCGGCCACCCCCGCGACGCCCGCCGACAGCGGCGGCGCGGCGGCACCGGCCACCCCGGCCACTCCCGCGACCCCGGCCGAGGCGAGCGCCACGGTCGCGCCTTAGAGGGTCAAGACGGCCGCCGGCCCGGTGGGCCGGCGGACCACGGGGGAACCGCGAAGGCCGCGTCCGAAAGGGCGCGGCTTTCGCGTTCTGTGACCGCTTAGGTCCCCTGTCGTTGTGTCGTTGCTCGATTCGGCCCGGCGGCCGGCGAGGTCGGGCCCCGCTAGGCCTGGGAGGGGGTCAAGTCCGAGCCAGTTCGTCCTGGGTTGACCCCCCAGAGGGGGTCGTCCGGACGGATCGCCCCTTGGCCCCCGCTTGCCGGCTAGCGGTACGCGAAGATCGTGTCGCCGATGTTGATCCAGTTGAAGATCGCCCGGGCGCTCGGGATCGGCACGCGCAGGCACCCATGGCTCGCCGGGTAGCTGGGCACCGAGGCGTAGCCGTGGATCGCGTACCCGCGGATGAAGTAGGACGAGTGCACCATCCCCTTGGCGTTCGTGCCCGGCGTCTGGAGATAGAACTTGAAGGTGCCGAACACCGTGGGCGTGGCCGGCGCGCCCGACGACGTGTGGTACGTGCGGTATGGCTTGCCCTTGTCGGCCAGCACGAGAACCTGGCGTGACCAGTCGAACTCCACGTGCTTGCCGGCCTTGGGGTGGCGCAGCTTGAACGCGCCCTCGCCGCGGAGCAGCTTCGCGAACATGGCCCTGCTGGCGTAGCTGGTGCGGCCCATGCCGTTGGTCTTGCGGAAGGCGAGCACGGCGTTCGAGGTGAGCCCGTCGAACGAGCCGGACACCGGGGTGGCGAACCCGAGCCGGAGCAGCTGGCGCTGGAGTAGCAGCACCTTCACGCCGCTGTCGCCCCGGCGCGCGCTCCAGCGGACCACCCGCACCATCTCGCTCTTCGTCTTGAAGGCCACCTGGCCGGCCGACGCGGCGTGCTTGACCACCAGGCGCGCGAGCCCCGGCTTGCCCGCCCGGAAGCGGAAGAAGTAGCGGCCGAGGGCGTCCACCGTGCGGCGCACCCGCTTGGTCACGCGACCACGCCGCAGCGCGTACAGGGTCACGACCTCGCCGGCCACATAGGGCTTGACGACGCCCCGCACCGTGATCCGCTGAGCCGGCGCGTAGTAGCGCAGCTTCTTGGTGGCGACTCCGCCGTGGACGGAGAGCGACGCCGCGCCCAGGGCCGGAACCGTCCCCGTGGCCGGCGCGGTCTGCGCCTGGGCGGCGGGAGCGAGGAGGAGCAGGGCGAGGGCGGCGGGCACCAGCGAGCGAGCGTTCACGCGAACCACTATGCCACGAGGCGACGCCGGAGCGCGCGCACCGGAACGACGTAGAGCGCAGCGGTGAGCGCGAGCAGCCAGAGCGCGTTGCCGAGGACCGACAGGGCGTCCGGTCCAAGCACGAGCCCGCGCGTGATCTCCACGAGGTGGTAGAGCGGGGTGCACCAGGCCACCACCGAGACCCAGTCCGGGAGCTCGTCAAGCGGGTAGAAGATGCCGCTGAACAGGAACAGCGGGGTGATGAAGAGGGTGTAGTAGAAGCTGTACCAGTCCATCGACGGGATCGAGCTCGTGAACGCGAGGCCGAGCATCCCGAAGCAGGCGCCGCCCAGCACCAGGAAGGCCGGCATCGCGATCGCCCAGGCGGAGTCGACGAGCCCGAACAGCGCCACCACGATCGTGAAGACGGTGCCGTAGATCGTCGCTCGCGTGGCCGCCCACGCCACCTCGCCCAGCACCAGGTCCGACACCTCGAGCGGCGTCGTGAGCACCGCGTCGTAGAGCCGGGTCTCCTCCATCTTGAAGAAGATGTTCCAGGTGGTCTCGAACGACGCCGCCCACATCACGGCCGAGGCGATCAGGCCCGGGCCCACGAACTGCTTGTAGGGGATGCCCTCGATCACCGCCAGGTAGGTGCCGAGGCCGAAGCCCATCGCGAGCAGGTAGAAGAGCGGATCGATGAACTGCGGGAGCAGCGCGCCCTTCCAGACCTTCGAGAACCAGAGCAGGTTGCGCCGCCAGAGCCTGCTCGCACCCGTCACCGTCTGAGTGAGGGCGCTCATTCGCGCAGCGAGTGGCCGGTGATCTGGAGGAACACGCCCTCGAGCGTGGGCTCCGAGTAGCGCCGCAGGAGCTCGTCGGGCGTGCCCTGGGCGACGATGCGGCCCTCGTCCATGATCAGGAGCCGGTCGCAGATGCGGTGGGCCTCCTCCATGTAGTGGGTGGTGACGATCTGGGTCACGCCGCGCGCCCGGAGCGAGCCGAGCAGCTCCCAGACCGCGCGCCGCGCCTGCGGGTCGAGACCCGTGGTCGGCTCGTCCAGCACGATCAGCGAGGGCTGGTTCACGAGGGCGCGGGCCACGAGCAGCCGCCGCTTCATCCCCCCGGAGAGCTCGGCCGGGCGCGCGTCGGCGCGCTCGCGAAGCAGCGCGAAGTCGAGCAGCTCGTCCACGCGGCCGTCGGCCTCCACCCCGTGGTACATCGCCTGGACCTCGAGGTTCTCGCGCACGGTCAGCTCGCGGTCGAGGTTCTGCTCCTGGGGCACGACGCCGATACGCGCCTTGACGGCCCTCCGCTCGCTTCGCACGTCGAGCCCGAGCACCGTGAGCTCGCCCTCCTCGATGGCGGCCAGCCCGTAGATCATCTTCATGGTGGTCGTCTTGCCGGCGCCGTTGGGGCCGAGAAAGCCGAAGCACTCGCCCCGGGCGACGTCGAAGTCGATGCCGTCCACCGCCGTCAGCGAGCCGTAGCGCTTGCGAAGCCCCCGACCGCGGACCGCGCTCATCCCGGTGCGGGCGCGGGGGCGGACAGGCGCGGGACGACGGCGCAGGCGACGAGCATCAGCGGTCCGAGGACGAGCGAGACGGAGGCCTCCTCCACGGCCACGCCGTAGGCGATCGCGTTGTTGAGCGCGTGCAGGGCGATCACGGGATAGAGCGAGCCGGTCTTCTCGTAGACGAGGCAGAACATCACCCCCAGGGCGGCGAGCGGCGGCAGGATCAATGCTCCCTCGCCGGAGAAGTCCCAGTGGATCACCCCGAACACGAGCCCGTCGATCAGCGCGGCACCCAGCACGGTGTAGCGACTGCGCAGCGCGCGGTAGAAGAAGCCGCGGAAGAAGATCTCCTCGGCCACCGGGGCCACGCACACCACCATGATGCCGGCGGCGATCAGCCCGAGCGTGCCCTCGTCGGAGCCGAGGTCCTGCGCCACGGTCTGCTCGGCATCCGGCTGGACCACCGCCGAGTAGATCGCGGCGAGCAGGTAGAAGCTGAACAGCCCCAGCGCGGCCCAGCCGACCGTGGGCCAGAAGCGCGAGCGTCTGAGCCCGAAGTGCCAGGCCTTCGGCTTGCGCGTGAACGACGCGAACAGCACGGCGGTGCCCACGAAGACCAGGCTCTGCATGAACGTGGCGATCACGGTGAACGTCGGGTCGTCCTCGTCCGTTCCCGCTCCGGTGGCGGCCGCCACGATCCCAACTGCGATCAGCGTCCCGATCAGCGCCACGAGGAAGCCCACCCCGGCGTACCAGGCGGGCCAGCGGGGAGCGGCGGCCTCCGGGAGCTCGGGGTGCTCCGGTGGCGGCGCTGACTGGACGAGCGGAGCCTCCACGGCCCTCAGACTAGGGAGGGGAGCTCCGCGAGCGAGCCGACCGCCGCCACGCCCGGCGGCGCCGGCGCGCGTCCGCGCACCACGAGCACGGGCCGGATCCCGGCGGCGAGCGCACCCTCGACGTCGTTGGCGAACGAGTCGCCCACGTGCACGGCCTCCGCCGGACCGGCACCCGCAAACTCGAGCGCCCGCTCGAACACCGCCGCGGCCGGCTTCGCGGCCCCGGCCTCCGCCGATGTCACCACTGCGTCGACGAGCGGCAACAGCCCGGCGCCGTCGAGCCAGTCGGGAAGCGAGCAGTCCCAGTTGCTCGCCACCACGAGCCGCAGTCCGCGCTCGCGGAGCTGCGCGAGCGCGGGCGCGACGTCGTCGAAGGCTCGGAACTCGAGCGCGCCGAGCATCGCCCGGCGCGCTCCCGCGTGATCGAGACCGGGCAGGGCGAGCGCCGCCCGCATCACCTCCGCGCAGCGGTCGCGCAGCTCGTCGAGCGACGCGCGGTCCGAGCCCTCCCCGTGATGGGCGATGTAGTACTCGATCTCGGCACCGAAGCCGCGCGCGGCCTGCTCCTCACTCACCTCGAAGCCCGCCTCGGCGAGCAGCGCGCGCAGGCGGGGCGCCGGCGGCTGGAGCTCCACCAGCGTGCCGAGCGCGTCGAGCAGGACGGCCCGCGTGGTCATCTATGAGATCCAATGCCAGCTCGCGTACTGGGCCGTAAAGAGGCCGAGGCCGATGGCCGAGAAGGCCGCGACCGGCGTGGTGATCCGGCGCTCGTCGCACACGATCGCGAGCCAGACGAAGATCGGGAAGAGCACGGCCACGAAGCGCGGCAGCGACATCAGCGGCTGCGGCGTGACCGGGAACGTGAGCGGCAGCACCAGCGAGGCCGCCACCCAGGCGCCGTAGGCCTTGGGCAGGCGGCGGAGCACCCCGACGCACGCGCACACCGCGAACACGAGCGTGCCGAACAGCATGATGTTGAGCGCCGCGATCCGGAACGGGTCCCCCGCCGCAACCTCGAAGTACACCGGCGAGCGCGACCCCGACGCGAGCTGGCGCCCGCCGTCGAGCGCCGCCGTGAAGCCGTCCCAGGCGCCGGCGAGCGGCACGGTGAGCTCACGCGACCAGGCGTCCTGGACGTCGAGGAAGCGCAGCGCGTCGCCCTCGACCAGGCCGAGCCAGGCGGCGTAGGCGGCCACCCCCAGAGGTGCGAGCCCAAGCCAGGCCGCATCGCGCCAGCGTCGCCGTGCGCGAGGGCGCGGGCTCGGCCCGCGCCGGAGCGACGCTCATCACGCGAGCTCCACCAGAGCATGACCAGCGGGATCAGCAGCAGCAGACCCGCACTGCGCGTGGCCGAGGCGCCCATCGCGCAGCTGCCGGCCCAGGCCCAGCGGCCCGTCCGCGCCGCGTAGAACGCTCCAACCGCGAGCAGGAGGAAGAGGCTCTCCGAGTACGGGGCGCCGAAGAACACCGCCGCCGGGAACACCGCGAGCAGGAGCAGCGTGGCCGGCGCCACCTGCCGCCCGCGCTCGAGCACCACGAGCTTGTAGAGCAGGGCGAGCGCCGCGACGAACGCGACCAGCGACACGAGGTAGGCGACCACGAGCAGCGCCGCCTCGGACCCGCCGAGCAGGGTGCCGAGGGAGCGGATCAGGAGCGGGTAGAGCGGGAAGAACGCGGCCCGCGGCGCCGACTCGCCGTAGCCCGAGTCGGCGATGCGCAGGTACCAGACCGAGTCCCAGCGGGCGAGGGGCGCGAGCAGGGGCTCGGCGAGCGGGCCGGTGAGGGCGGGCTCGTCGAACTTGTCGGCGTTCTCTCGGGCGAGCCCGCCGGTCGCAGGACCGAAGGACACGGCGGCGAAGACCGCCACGAGGAGCACCGCGGCGCGGGTGGGCAGCGCCACGCGCACAGCGGCGCGCAGCGCTTCCGAGTGGCGAAACGCCGCGAGCTTCGCGGCGTATGACCGCGCCCGCGCGGGGGTAGCCTGGAACGTCATGCCGGAACTCGATTTCTACACCGCGGCCGAATCCTGGCTGGACCAAAACGGCAACTGGATCACGGCCGTGGTGACGGTGATCCTCGCATTCGTACTAGCCGAGCTGGTCGACCGCGCCCTCGCCCGCCGCGGTCAGCGACTGTCGGCGGCCATCGCCGGCGGCGAGCTCTCGCCGGTGGCCAGCACCCGCCTGCGGCTGATCCGGCGGCTGATCTTCGCGCTCATCATCCTCATCGGGCTGGCGCTGGCTGCCGCGCAGTTCCCGAGCGTCAAGCGTCTTGCCACCGGCATCCTCGCCTCCTCGGCGGTGCTCGGCATCGTGATCGGGTTCGCGGCCCGCGCGACGCTGGCCAACGCGGTGGCCGGCATCATGCTCGCCATCACCCAGCCGATCCGGATCGGCGACCTCGTGACCTTCGAGGGGCGCACGGGGGAGATCGAGGACGTCAGGCTCAGCTACACCTACATCCGGTTGGACGACGGGCACCGGCTGATCGTCCCCAACGAGCTGCTCGCGCAGAGCTCGATCGAGAACCACACGATCCTCGACCCGCGCGTGCAGGTGGAGGTGTCGATCTGGCTGCCCCAGGGCGCGGACGTGGACCGCGCGCTCGACCTGATCGTGGACTCGGAGGAGGGCATCAGGGCCTCCGTCGCCGAGGTGGATGCGGACGGCGTTCGCCTCAGCGCCACCACCTGGTGCTCGAATCCGGACGAGCGCGGTGCGGCGGGCGCGGAGCTGCGCCGGCGCTGGCTGCGGCTGCTCCGAGAGCACGGTCTATCCTCAGAGGCGGTCGCCTCCTCCGAAGCGAACTCCCCATGAGCTCCCGCCAGCGAAAGTCAAGGAGGCGAAAGCGCCCGAGCGCCAAGGGCAAGTTCTTCCTCGGACTCGGCGTGATCGCCACCCTCGCCGCGATCGGCATCCTGTCGGCAGCCGGCTACGTGTTCGCAATCGCGTCCTCGGCGCCCGATCTGAGTGAGCTGCGGGCCGACGACAAGGGCGAGGTGTCCGCGGTCTTCGCGTCGGACGGCACCCGCCTCGGCTTCGTGCAGTCGGAGGTGCTGCGCCGGGTCGTGACCTTCGAGGAGATGCCTCCGGAGATCCGCCAGGCCACCGTCGCGATCGAGGACGAGCGCTTCTACAAGCACGAGGGCGTCGACTTCAACGCGATCATCCGCGCGGGAATCAAGAACCTCGAGTCGGGCAAGACCGTGCAGGGCGGCTCGACCATCACCCAGCAGCTCGTCCGCGCCCTCTACATCAGGGACCCCAAGCGCGACTTCGCGCGCAAGATCCGCGAGGCCAAGCTCGCCTCGGAGCTGGAGGAGAAGCACTCGAAGCGCTGGATCCTCCACGAGTACCTGAACTCCGTGCCCTACGGCACCGTCGGCGGCCGCACGGCGATCGGCGTGCAGGCCGCGGCCGTGACCTTCTTCGACAAGAACGTCGACGACCTCGACCTGGGCGAGTCGGCGCTGCTGGCGGGGCTGCCACAGGCGCCCTCGCAGTACAACCCCTACCGCAATAGGGGCGCCGCCCTGGGTCGTCGCAACGAGGTGCTGCGCGCGATGAAGGAGAACGGCTACATCACGCAGGAGGAGTATCTCGAGGCGATCCAGAAGCCGATCAAGCTCAAGCGCGGCACGCGCTACACGACTCGCCGCGAGCCCTACTTCTTCGACTACGTCCAGGAGCAGCTGATCGAGAAGTACGGCGTGGGCGTGGTGCGCCGCGGCGGTCTGAAGATCTTCACGACGATCGACCCGGTCATGCAGGAGTCGGCGCGCGAGGCGATCAACGCCTACTACGGCGACCCGGCCGGCCCCGCGTCGGCGATCGTCGCGCTCGACCCCCGGAACGGCAAGATCCGCGCGATGGCGTCGAGCGGCACCTACGACGACCGCAACTTCAACCTCGCCGCTCAGGGGCATCGCCAGCCCGGCTCGGCCTTCAAGACCATGGTGCTCACGGCGGCGATCCGCAAGGGGGTCGACCCGGACTCGACCAGCTACACCTCAAAGCCGCTGGCGATCAACGACCCCAAGTACGGCGAGTGGAACGTCAGGACGTTCGGCGACAGCTACTCGGGCACCATGAGCCTGACTCGCGCCACGCTCTCGTCGGACAACACCGTCTACGCGCAGCTGATCCTCGACATCGGGCCCGAGGCCGTGTGCAAGACGGCCAAGCTGCTCGGGATCACCACGAAGCTCGACTGCTACCCCGCGGAGGGGCTCGGCGGGCTCACACGCGGTGTCACCACCCTCGAGATGGCGGGCGCCTACGCGACGCTCGCCAACGGTGGCGTGCGCCACCGGCCCACCGGGATCCGCAAGGTCGTGTTCCCCGACGGCAAGAGCGACCAGCTCGCGGGCGGCGAGGGCAAGCGCGTGATAAGCGACGGGCAGGCCTACGAGGTCACGAAGATCCTGAAGATGAACGTGACGTCCGGCACCGGCACGGCGGCCAACTACGGCTGCCCGGCGGCCGGCAAGACCGGCACCACCGACGAGGCCAAGGACGCCTGGTTCGTCGGCTACACGCCCCAGCTCTCGACGGCGGTCTGGGTCGGCTATCCCGACGCCGGCGTGGCGATGCCCGGCGCCCAGGGCGGCACCTATGCGGCGCCCGTCTGGCACGCGTTCATGAGCCCGGCGCACGGCGACTTCTGCGAGGACTTCCCGCTGCCTCAGGAGCCGTTCCAGGCCTCGCCGTTCTTCGGCAAGTACGCCAGCACGGGCGCCCCGACCTCGAGCGACTACAGCTACGACGGCACTACCACCCCGCCCACCACAGGCGGGACCGAGTACGACCCGCGCTACTACGAGTCGCCGCCCCAGGAGGCGCCGCAAGTCGAGGCGCCGCCCGAACAGGTCACGCCGGGCAACGGGAACGGCAACGGCGGAGCGCCACCGGGCCAGGAGTAGGTCTGGGCGAGCTCGAGCTGATCGCCGCCATCCGCGCCGCCCTCACGGATCGCGGCGAGCGCACCGTCCGCTTCTCGGGGGACGACGCCGCGGTGGTCCGCTCCCGCCCGCTGGCGGTCACATCGATCGACACCGTCGTCGAGGGCACCCACTTCCGCCTCTCCACGCACACGCCCGGCGACGTCGGCTGGAAGGCGCTCGCCACCGCGCTCTCGGACCTCGCCGCGATGGGCGCCGAGCCCGGCGAGGCCTACGTGTCGCTCGTTATCCCGGAGGGATTCGACGGCGCGCTCGAGCTCGTGCGCGCGATGGAGGAGCTGGCGGGCCACGCGGGCGTGTCGATCGCCGGCGGCGACGTGGCGCGCGGGCCGGCGCTCGTGGTCACGGTCGCGGTCACCGGCTGGGCGGACGACGAGCAGGAGCTGGCCGGCCGCGACGGCGCCCGACCGGGCCAGCTGGTGGCGGTCACGGGGGAGCTCGGCGGCTCCGAGGCCGGCCGCCGCGAGCTCGAGGCCGGCGGCCGCGAAGGCGCGCATGCGCGGCGCCACCTGCGCCCCGTCCCGCGGCTGCGCGAGGGCGCGGGGCTGGCGCGTGCGGGCGTGTCGGCCATGATCGACCTGAGCGACGGGCTCGCCACCGACGCCCGCCACGTGGCCGAGGCGAGCGGCGTCGAGCTGCGCGTGAGCCTCGACCGTCTGCCGTGCGCCGCGGGTGTCAGCCCCAACGAGGCCGCCACGGGGGGCGACGACTACGAGCTGCTCGTGACGCTCGCGCCCGAGCTACTGGAGCGGGCGCGCTCGGCGGCGCCGCTTACCGTGATCGGCGAAGTGCACGACGGGAGCGGGCTGGTGCTGCTCGGCCCGGACGGTCCGGTGACGGAGCTGCGCGGCTACGAGCACTAGGGTCGAGTCGGCTCGACCGACCGTCCCTGACTTCGCCGGCTCCTGGCCGGAACAGTCAGGACGGCAGCCCCGCTGTTCGTGCGATCGGACGGTCATCACAGCAACGATGGGAGGGGAGAGCTACGGCTAGCGCCCCAGCGCGGACTTCGTCCCTCCGAGGGAGCCCGGGCCCGCGTACGCGCCGGGCCCGTACACCGACGGCCGCTCGCCCGACGGGGCGGCTGGCTCCTCGCCCGGCGCCCGCCAGGCGATCTCGAAGGCGCCGCAGGCCGCGCCCATCAGCAGGCAGGCGAGCAGCGAGGTCGGCAGGCCCACGCTGTGGCCGGTGACCAGCATGAACAGGTACCAGGCGCCTGACAGCGGGTCGAGCCTCAGGGCGAACAGGTAATAGACCGTCACGAACAGCAGCGGCAGCAGGCCGAGCCCGATCAGGATCATCCGGACCCGGCGCCTTGGCAGTGGGCGGATGAGACACGCGAGCAGCCAGAGATGGGCCGCCGGCACCGCGAGCAGCCCGGCGTACGGGTTCAGGAGCCACAGCAGCAGCGAGCCGGCGCTCACGGCCAGCGCCACGGCCACACCGGCGCCGGGCTGGTCGGGCGTGGTGAGCGACGGGTCTGGGCGCGCGGCGAGCCAGCGGGCCAGGAGCAACGCCAGCACCATCGTCACGGCCACGCCGCCCAGGACGGCGAGGGCCGGCCCGTCGAGCGGCAGCACGTCCGGCGGCACCGGCGCCGGCGGCGGCGCGGGAGTGGCACCGGCGAGCGCGAGCACCTCCGCCATCGCGAGCCCGGCGAGGAAGGGCGCCGTCCAGCCGCCCATCCAGCGGAGCCAGGGCAGGACCTCGATGCGCCGGCGCCGCGCGCGCGCGAACGCGTCGACAGAGGCCACCAGCGCGGGCAGGAGGAGGCTGCCGGCCAGCAGCGCCAGCACCCAGCCCGGCATCAACTGGTTGAAGGCGAGCACGTAGGACTCCGGGCCGTGTTCCGGCCGGCGCCCCTGGTCGACCGCCGTGACCGTTCGCAGCGTGGCCCGGCCGAGCGCGCCCAGCTGCACCTCGTCGATCTCCTCGACCGGACCGTCGCCGGGAGCCGGCAGCTCGCCGCTGCCGGAGATCCGCACGGCGTCGTAGCCCTCCGCCACGAGCACGCCCTGGGCTCCGATACCGATCGGGAACGAGAGCCGCGCGAGCTGGCCGATGGCCCCGCTGCCGCCGGCGGAGCGCTCGAGCTCCTGCCGGATCGAGTCTGCGGCCGTGCGCTGGAGCCCGATGCTGGTGCGGCGCGAGCTGTTCGACCAGGTCTGGAGCAGCGGTCCGCGACTTGTGCCGGCCCCGAGGTCCGACATCACGAGCACCGCGTCGACGAGGCTGGGGTCGCCCAGCTCGTCGACGAGCTCGCTCGCTCCCACCTCGCCGAGATTGGAGCCGTCGATCGACGCGAGCACCAGCGTCTTTTTGGAGGGCCGCCCCTGGAACACGCGCGCGAGCTCGAGATCGCTTTTTATCCGTTATTTCGCGTCTAGGCCGCCCAGATGCGTCCGCTCTCGAGCCAGATGCTAAATCGTGTCGTCACTGCCGCGTCGCTCTTCGGGATTGCCGGCATTTCGCTGATGACACTCGACCGCACGATGCTGAGCGGGGTGAGCAACAGCGCGTATTCCGAATTGTTGCGCTGTGCGCCCGGTCTGATCAATGCAATATCCATCAAGCGGACACCGCTGCTCTATGGCGGCTACGCCATGTTCTCCTTCGGCTTTGTTTCTGTGGCGCTGTTCCTGTTAAAGGGGGAGGAAATTAAGGGATGGGCGGCCGCGCTCGCGCAGTTGTCGATCATCTCTCCGGTCGGCTATGCAGTGCTATATTCGGGGCGGATGCCGATCCTGTTGGTCCTGGTCCTGGTTGGCGTGGCGATGCTGGTTCGCCTCGCTCAGGGGACGGCCGCCGCTGCCGCGCGGCCATCATCTCCTCGTCAAGACGGTAGCCGTGGTCGGGCTGTTTTCGATCTATTCGAGTGCAATCTGGACTAGCCGGCAGAAGTTCTGCATCCAGATGTCCCCGCTGATCACCGAATTGCGGCAGGAGCAGCTGCAGCGCGACCCTCTGGCCGTTCCCAGCAAGCCGGCCGAGGCCGGGCCAGCCAACAGTCTCAGTGAAGGCGCCCGGCCGGACAGCAGAGAGAAAATCACGGCAACGGAACTGACCAAGCGGCTTGCCGAGGCGAGCGCGGCCCCGCCATCGGAGCAACAGCCGAGCCCAACCGATGTGGTCCTTGCGGCGATGCTGGAAGGCTGGAACGTTAAGCCGCGTGGCTACGTGAGGTCCGCGATCGAATCCAGCCATCTATCGGCGCGTACCGCGATGATCGGCCTCAGCACTTACTTTTATCTCACGCACGGCGTGCGGACGATGGATCTTCGTCTGGCACGCCCGCGATGGATCCACGCCACATTGGGGACTTACCAGGTCGGTGTGCTGTCGCCGCTATTGCGGGTTTTCTTTCCGGGAAGCCAGCAACTGGTTACGCTGCACGACGAGCAGAAGTCCGCTCAGATCTTCGGTTTCTTCCCCTCCGTATGGGGCGCGGCCTTTATCGATTTCGGTTTCGTCGGCGCGATTGTCTACATCCTGATCTGGGGAGGGGTGGCGGGCTGGAGCGCGGCTGGAAGCAAACGATCGGACCTTACGACACCGTTGCTCTTGCTGATTTTTGTCCTAGCTAGCATACTGCTCAGCCCGGTGCAGGGGCCGCTGGGTATAGCGAACTCGGCGCTAGTGCTAAGTTCCATGGTGGTGACCGGGCTCACGCTCGATCTTACTAGGCTGTGGTCAGGGGCGCCGCGAGAAGCCAGCGAACTTCAGCTCAACGGCCCGGCGACCTAGGCTCAGCGCCCGAAATGTCGCGTAGCCACGCGACGGTCGCGGCGACACCCTGCTCCGTGTCACAGGGCAGTGGTCCGCATACTGCTGCGGTCGGCTCGAGATCGAATTGATATTGCGTTAGCACGTTGTTGAGCCGAAACGAATTGAAGGGAAACCGCTTCAGTCCGAAGGCGTTCACCGCGTCTCCGCAAAGGGCGAGCGCGCGAGCGACGGCGAGCGGTACATGAGGAATGGAACGCGAGCCGAAGGCACGCTGGAAAGCGTTGCACCAGGCGATCAGATCAATCGCCTCGTAGTCGGCGAGATAGAACGTCCTGCGATGGATCTGCTCGGCGGGTACGTTGAGCAGGCGCCAGTACTGATGGGCGATGTTGTCGACATAGCTGTAGGACTTCCACAGCGGGCCGCGCCCGACGTGGAAATAATATCCGCGCTCTATCATGCGTAGGAAGCGCTGGTAATGCGCGCTCATGCCGGGTCCCCAGACCGTGGTGGGTCGCGTCAGGCACCATTCGCGCCCGGCGCCGTCTGCGCCGCGGACAATTTGTTCCGTGCGAACCTTGCTCTTTCCGTACAGCGTGTCCGCAGCGTAATCGGTGTCGTTTGCCGGCAGATAACCAACGCGGCAAACGAGCTGCGACGAAGTCCAGAGGCCCCGCCGGATCGACGGCGTCAGCTGTACCGCCTCGACCAGGTTCTCGACGCCCTCAATGTTGGCGGCATAGCCCGCGAGATCGGTCTTCTCGTCGAGATCGATGCGCGCGGCGAGATGCACCAGCGCGTCGGGTGCCGCAGTCTGCACGGCTACCTGGAGGCGATCGGCCTCCATGATGTCGCAGACGATATCGGTTGAAGCGGCCGGAACCTTGTCGAGCCCCACTACCACACACCCTTCGGTGCGCAGTCGCCGCACCAGCGCCTGGCCGATGAAGCCGGAGCTTCCGGTCACGAGAACTTTCATGCCGCAACCGTCCTACTTACTCTATTCGGAGCGCCCGAAGCACGCCAGCCGGGCTTCTCTTGCGAGAATGGGCGACCCGTTCTGATTAACATGATCTGTATTTTGAAACATCGACGGATCATCGAAGCGTGACCAAAAACTGACGTAAGGGATGTGATTTTCGCGAGCTACTTGCTTGTAGAACTCGTGAACCTGGGTAAAGAGCGGAATAGCATCCGCCCGTTCACGGTAATATCGGTCTACAGGATAATTAACCAGGCAAACCTTGGCGCCCCGGGCGATGAGGAATTTGATCATATCCTGGTAGATGCGCGCCTCGTCACGCGCTCTGAAATCGAGCACCGGCGTGTGGGCCGCGACTTCGTAATCCATGAACGCATTGAAACTGGCCAATATCTCCTGGTCGGATTCAGGCTGCTGTCGCGGGATCTTCGGCGCAGTCGGTGGAAGGCGCTGAGGAGCCTTCGACGGCTTGGGAGCTTCCAGGTCGCCGGCCGTTTCGCTGTGCAGCTTGTTTGCCGCGTCCCAAAGCCGATCGTAGGTGGTATCTTCTTTCTTTTCCAGCCGGCCCTCCGACAGAAAGGCAGTCCAATAGCTCGTCATAAATCCACGATGCTGAGGATCCAGCACTCTCAGGCGAAACTCGGAGTAGTTTTCGGGAACGTAGCCGGCCTGGGCCTGCAGCCGATACTCTGCGAACAGGTGAGGGTCGGCCTCGAGGATCACTTCGCCCGGTTTGATCTTGCTGAAGTAATAGCGGACGCGCTGATCCATCTTGCGGATGGTGGTCGCGCCGACGCCGAGGTTGACGAAGTTGCGGGTGTTGAAGTCGGGCACGGCTGCGACATGGGAGTCACCGAAAGCCGCGTTGGACTGTGTGGAGTTGCGCAACCGGGCGGATATCCACTCGAAACGGTCACGCGGCAGGACCTCGGTACGGATCAACCACTCCGATGCCACGAGGTAGCCCACGCAGACCGGGCCCATGATGGCAAAGAAGATCTGGAGCCAGCGTTTAGAACTGGAAGTAGATGAATTCACTGGGAACTCCAGAATAGATAGTGATCAGCACGATGCATGCCGACCCAGGCGGCAACGACGGCGGAGACCGACTGTTCGGACGGAATGCGAGCAGGCCGATCAGCGAATTTGGTCGGCCGACCAGTGGCGGTCCGGCATTGCGATCGAACGTACGCGAGGAGCTGTTGTGAATTGGGCAACAGGAACACGAATGCCGTCACCACAACCAGCCAAAGAGAGCGCGGAAGCTGTCGAATGTCAGCGAGATCTCCCGTGTGCATGTGAATCGCCGACATATCGTGTCGTTAAACGGACCGAGCAACGCCTGATATCTTTCCGGCAGCAAAATCCCGTTAAGACCCGGCCATGGCCTTGAGCATCATCTTGGCGCCCGTCCGAGGATCGGACCCGAAAGAAAACCCAGGACAGCATCACCGCCGGGAACACCAGCAGCGAGGAGAATCTCGAAACGATCAGCGAGCGGCGAATTGATTCCGCCAGCGCGGGGTTTCAGGGAACGGAACGCATGATTGATGATCAGATACATTCCGTGCAGTCCGCCCCAGAGCGACGAAAAGCCAGCTCGCGCCGTGCCACAGGCCGCCAAGAAGCATCACGATCATCAGGTTGAATATCGGTCGCATCACGCCACCGCGGTTGCCTCCGAGCGGAATGTACAGGTAGTCGCGAAGGAAGCGCGATAGGGTAATGTGCCAGCGCCGCCAGAAGTCGATGATGCTGGTGGCCTTGTAGGGCGAATCGAAGTTAATCGGTAGGCGACTCCGAACAGGCGTGACAGCCCGATCGCAATATCGCTGTAGCCGGAAAAGTCGAAATAGATCTGGAACGTGAACGCGAGCAGGGCACCCCATGCGTCGAAGAAGCTGATCGGTTGGCCGTTGGGCCGCAAGGTGAAAGGAAGGCGTGGCATAGGCAGGCCATGGTGTCGGCGATGACGACCTTCTTGAACAGACCGCAAAGAATGAGACGCAATTCCTCCAACGACGTCGTGTGCCGAAATGGCCGTCAGCCGCGCATTGGTGAACTGCGACATTACTTCCTTGTGATGGATGATCGGACCCGCGATCAGATGCGGAAAGTAGGAGACGAAGAGCGCGTACTTGGGAAATCCAAGGTCATCGGCTGCGTCTCGATAAACGTCGACCAAAAAGGCAATCTGGATGAACGTAATGAATGAAATGCCGAGTGGAAGTGTGATCGAAACCGGCTGGAAGTCACTTCCCGGGAATAGCGTTCCAGGTCTGAAGGATGAAGTTCAGTGTACTTGAAGTATGCGAGAACGATCCAATGTTTGCGGCAATGCCGAAGGCGAGGAGGAGCTCTTGACTTGTTTCGCGCAATCTGAATGGCGATGGAATAGTTAAGGAGTGATCCGAGGTCAGCAGGAGAACGATGTATGTCGGTTCCCATGCGCCATAAAAGACCGCGGAGCAGATGAATAGCCAGATGAATACCCACTCGCACATTTCCGTAGCGGCGGCAGACCAGAAATCCGGAGAGGACGATTGGCAGGAAGATCAGCAGGAAGGACAGGGAGTTAAACAGCACTTACCTCAATATCCGATATAGCAGCGCGGCTGATACCGCGGGCGCGTTGATAGTGATGCAATCGGAGTGACGCGCGCAACGCGGCCTCAGAGTTCCGCAAGCAGGATGAACAGGCAGCGGCGCTCGCCCTTGTTCACCATGCCGCCGCGATGCATGCCGTTGCCGTCGAACAGTACGCAATTGCCATAGTTCGAGGTCGCGGCGAAATGTCCCTCGCGCAGCGGCGCCACGTCGGGGGAGTTGTCTTGCAGGTCGCCGCCGAAATCCGCCTTCTTGCGCAGGAACGCCGGCAGCGCCATGAATTTCTTGCGCGCGTCGGGCGCCGACCGAGAAGCCGCTGAAGTCGTTGGTCCGGCGCACCATGCCTTCGAACCAGCCGATCTTCGCATTCTGGCTGCCGCGGATGTAGCAGAACGGTCCACCGTCCGGGCCGATGTCGTGGACGTAGATCGCGCATTTCAGCATGCCGTAGGTGGCATCGATATGCAGGTAGCTGCCCCAGGGGTCTTGGAGCTGCGTGTCCGGGAATACCCGCTTCCAAAACGCGAGGTCCTGGTCGTTGATCTGTGCATTGACGTGCTTCACGCCGGCCGGGCGGCCGAGATAGGCGCTCGCAGCCTCCATGATGCCGTAGCGCTTGAAGATATTCTCTACCGTCGCGAAGGCCTCTGCATCGGCGGAGCGCGTGCACCAGTAGACGTTGTCGTCGAACTTGCGCTTCTCCGGCGGAATGCTGGCACGACGCTCGTCGAGCTTGGCAAAGCCCGGATTGGTCACGCTTCGGATCTGGTCGATTTCATCGGGCGCGAGCGTCAGGCAGACGATGCCGTCCGATTTGATCTTGTTCAGCAAGGCCGGGTTTGCCGGCATCGCAGGGCGTCGCGCACCGGTCAGCATGCCGATCGCGCGGCTGGCGCGGATGCGCGCAAACATCGAGATGTAGCGCAGGGCAGTCCGGGCGTTGAGGCCGCTAAAGCCGGCTTCCTTGGTCAATAGCGGCATGTTGTCGTAATCGACGATGCGGCGGATGGTGACAAAGGCGAAGGTCCGCACGAACACATTCAGCGCGTAAAGCCGCTCGCGGAACGTCGGCCGGGCGAACCTGCCGCCATAGGCTGGATGCGCTCATAGTCGATCGAGGGCAGGGTGTTGCCGCGATAGGGCGGGATCGGTAGCTCACTGACATCGACGGCACGCGCCGCGGGTGTCGCATCGGTGAGGGAATTGATTGTCGTCATGTCGCGTTTCTCCGGACCCGGCGTGGATCGTCTCAAAGCCGCCCGATCTATACAACCTGGCGCATTGCACAGGCAACAACGCCCGGCAGTTATCAGCCCGTCTTCGGGTGTTCCGGTGCGACGGCTAAATCATGGAAATGCTTCGGGAAAGCGCCATGGAGGTCGATCTTTCGAAGGGTTCCAGCGATCTTCTCCGACGCGCCCCCACGGCCGTAGGGCGGCTCTACGCCCGGATCAGGGTGGAACCGGCCTTCGAAGATGCGCGCCAGACTTGCGAGAATGACGGCCAATTGGCTGGGCAATCGATGATCGAGGCGGCGCGCAGCCGGCCCTGCTGGCGGTCGCCGATATTGATCGAGGGCACCCCGACGGCCGGCGCCTCCAGGATGCCGCTGGAGGAGTTGCCGACCACGGCGTCGGCGAGCCGCAGCGCGGCCCAGTAACGTTCGCTGCCGAGTGAGGTGAAGTGAAAGGCGCGGTCCGGCCGTGCCGCGACGAAGGCCTTGATGGCGTCGTCGATGGCGCGATAGCCGGGATCGGCGTTGACGCCGGTGAAGATGATGCTGCGGTCCTTGACCTCCGCGAGCGCGCCGAGGAGTGCGGCGACATTCGTTGCGTCCGTATCCGGCCGCGCCGTGGTCGGATGCAGCGTGACCAGCAGGAAGCGTTCCGGGCCGCTGACGCCGAGCCCTGTGAACAGTTCGGTCCGGCTGAGCATCGGCGCCGTGCTGGCGAGATCAAGGCCCGGTGCGCCGACTTTGAAGACAAAGTCGGGATTTTCGCCCATCTGGATCACGCGCTGCCGATAGGGCTCGGCCGCAACGAAATGCAGGCAGGCCATCTTCGTGATCGCATGGCGGATCGCATCATCGAAGGCGCCGGCGGTGACCTCGCCGCCATGGATATGAGCGATCGGAATGTTCAACAGCGTCGCGGCGACCGCGGCAGCCAGCACCTCGTAGCGGTCGCCGAGCACGACCAGAACATCCGGCGCAAGCTGGGGGAGCACGTCTGCGAAGCCGGAAACGCCGATGCCGGTACCACGCGCCACCGTCCCGGCGCGATCGTCGTGCAGTTGGAGATCGATTGTCGCCGCGATCGAAAAACCGTCGGCCTCGATGGTTCGCCAGGTCTCGCCGAAGCGCGGCACCAGATGCATGCCGCAGGCGATAATGCTGAGGGACACGTCATCCGTCTCCTTCAGCCGCGTCAGGATGCCCCGCAACAATCCGTAGTCGGCCCGCGAACCGGTGACGACGGCGATGCGGCGGCTTGCAGTCATGCGGGTTTCCGCCATGGCGATGCGTCGAGCATACCGTGCTCGACGACGTAGGATGCGTAGGCGAGGTCGGCAGCACT
>CAWEVH010000007.1:0-16505 GCA_963812415.1 uncultured Thermoleophilaceae bacterium
CGAGGACGAGCTCGGGCTCAGCTTCCTGATCGGCATCGAGCCGGAGATGATGTGGCTCAAGAAGCCCGAGGACGGCCAGGTGCCCGAGGGCGTGACGAAGCCCTACTGCTACCACATCCACCAGTTCGAGGAGCTTCGTCCGGTGTTGATGGACGTGGTCGAGTACGGGCAGTCACTCGGGCTCGACATGTCCTACGGCGACCACGAGGACGCGCCCGGCCAGCTAGAGCTGAACTTCCGCTTCGACCGGCCCGTGCGCACCGCCGACAACATCACGACCTACCGCCAGATCATCGCGGCGGTGGGCCGCAAGCACGGCCTGCTCGGCACCTTCATGCCCAAGCCGTTCACGGGCGTGTCCGCCAACGGCCACCACCACCACTTCACGCTCGTCGACGAGGACGGTACGAACGTCTTCCACGACCCCGACGGACCGGCGCAGCTCTCCGAGACCGCGCGGCACTTCCTCGGCGGCCTGCTCGAGCACTTCCACGCGCTCATGTGCGTCGGCAACCCGACGGTCAACTCCTACTGCCGCATGTGGGACACCGGCTTCTGGGCGCCGATCTACAAGAACTGGGGCTGGCAGAACCGCACCACCACCGTGCGCGTGGCCTCCGGCGGGCGCTTCGAGTACCGCGGCGTCGACTCGTCCTGCAACCCCTACCTGACCGTGGCGGCGCTGCTGCGCGCCGGGCTCGACGGGGTGCGCAACAAGATCGATCCCGGCCCGCCCCAGACCGGCAACACCTACGACCTGCTGATGGAGGGCGCGGAGATCGAGAAGGTGCCCGACTCGCTCGGCGCGGCGCTCGAGGCGCTCGCCGCGGACGAGGTGGTGCGCAGCGCGATGCCCGGACGCCTCTACAAGGTGTTCGAGCACTACAAGCGCGACGAGTGGGAGCGCTACCTGGCCGCGGTCACCGACTGGGAGCGCGAGGAGTACCTCGAGGTGCTCCCCTAACGATGTGCGGGATCGCGGGAATCATCTACCGGAACGGCGGCGGCGAGCACCGGGTCGGCGCCGACATGACGGCGATGCTCCAGGCGATGAAGCATCGCGGCCCGGACTCGACCGGGTACGCCCTCTACAGGCCCGCGGCCGACGGCTACGTGATGCACGTGAAGCTGGCGGAGTCGAACGGGTACCAGGAGTTCGACCTCGCCGAGCGGCTGAATCGCCAGCGGGCGGACATCGAGAGCCGCATGAAGGCGTCAGGTGCCGCGATCAGCTCGATCGACGCAACCACTTCGCAGCACGCGATGACGGTCGCCTTCGGATTTGACGGCGACCTCAAGCAGCTCGCCGACTACATCGAGGATGTGCGCGGCACCGAAGTGCTCTCCCTGGGCCGCTCGCTCGAGATCATCAAAGACCTCGGCGATGCCGACACCGTGGCGGCCGACTACAAGCTCGACTCCTTCATCGGCACCCACGCGATCGGACACGCGCGCATGGCCACCGAGTCCGACGTCGACATCGCCAATGCCCACCCCTACTGGGCGTATCCGTTCCCCGACGTGGCCGTGGTGCACAACGGCCAGCTGACCAACTACCACCAGTGGCGGCGCCGCCTCGAGCGGGCCGGTCACCGCTTCCAGAGTGAGTGCGACTCCGAGATCATCGCCGTCTACCTGGCCGAGCGGATGGCGCAGGGCGACTCGCTCGAGGACTCGATGCGGCGGAGCCTGGGTGAGCTGGACGGGGTCTTCACGTACCTCTGCGTGACCGAGGACGCGCTCGGCGTGGCCAAGGACGAGCTAGGAGCCAAGCCGCTGGTGCTCTACGAGTCGGATGAGATCGTGGCGCTCGCCTCCGAGGAGATCGCGATCCGCAGGGTGGTCGACCGCGAGATCGAGACCTACGACCCCTACGAGGGCGCGGTGATGGTTTGGACGAGGTGACGGCCACCTACGACGCGCGCGGGCTCGTCGAGCTCGACGGCACGATCCCGAGGGTCTCGGAGATCGACGGCGAGCGCGCCGTGATGGAGGCGCGCGAGCTGTCCACCCGCAAGATCAACGCGGAGCTGCGTTGGCTGCTCTACGAGCGGGGCGTGAAGGACGTGACGATCCTCAATCCGAGCGCGCGCCACTCGCTCGGCGTCGGCATCCTGACGCGCTGCCGGATCACCTTCGAGGGGAGCCTCGGCTATTTCGGCTGCGGGCTGATCGACGGCCCCGAGGTGCGGATCAACGGCCGCGTGGGCTGGTCGGTCGCCGAGAACATGATGTCCGGCGTCGTTGTGATCGAGTCGAACGCCGGCTCGCTGGCCGGCGCGGCGCTGCGCGGCGGCGACCTGGTCGTGAAGGGCCAGGTGGGCGCCCGCACCGGCATCGACCAGAAGGGCGGGACCATCATCGTGATGGGCAGCGCCGGCTCGATGACGGGCTTCATGATGCAACGCGGCCGCCAGATCATCCTCGGGGACGTGGGCCACGGCCTCGGCGACTCGATGTACGACGGCACCCTCTACGTGGGCGGCAAGGTGGCCTCGCTCGGGATCGACTGCGTTGAGGGCGAGTGGACCGACGCCGACACCGAGCTGGTCGAGCGCAAGTTCCGCATCTACGGCCTCGGGGAGCCCCCCGAGCTCAAGAAGTTCGTGTGCGGGAAGAAGCTCTACAACTACGACAGCCTCGAGCCGTCCGAGCGAAAGCTGGTCCTGTGACGCCTGACGAGAACGCACCCGCTCAGCGCACCGTCCTCGGGCGCTCGAACATCTTCACCCCGAATGTCATCAACGACATCCACATGAAGGCCGAGCTCGGCCGCTACCGGATGCGCGGCTTCTCGATGTTCAAGAAGATCCCGCACTGGGACGAGCTGATCTTCCTGCCGGGCACACTCACGCGCTTCGTGATCGAGGGCTACCGCGAGAAGTGCGTCACGAAGACCGTGCTGGGCGCCCGCTTCGCGAACAATCCGATCGAGCTCGACATCCCGGTCTACATCACCGGCATGAGCTTCGGCGCGCTGTCGCTCGAGGCCAAGATGGCGCTCGCCAAGGGGGCGTCGATGGCCGGCAGCGCCACCTGCTCGGGGGAGGGCGGGATGATCCCGCCCGAGCGCGACCTCTCGACCAAGTGGTACTACCAGATCATCCAGAGCCGGTACGGGTTCAACCCGCACCACCTGATGCTGGCCGACGCCGTGGAGTTCTTCATCGGGCAGGGCTGCAAGGTGGGCCTCGGCGGCCACCTGATGGGCCAGAAGGTCACCGAGCAGGTGGCCGAGATGCGCTCGCTGCCCGCCGGCATCGACCAGCGCTCCCCGGCGCGCCACCCGGACTGGCTCGGGCCGGACGACCTCTCGCTCAAGGTGCAGGAGACCCGCGAGGCGACCAACTACGAGATCCCGATCCAGCTGAAGCTGGGCGCTGCGCGCGTGTACGACGACGTGCGCATGGCCGCCAAGTGCGGGCCGGACATCATCTACCTGGACGGCGCCGAGGGCGGCACCGGCGCCGGGCCGCACGTGGCCTCGGAGGAGACCGGCATCCCGCTGATGGCGGCGATCCCGGAGGCCCGCCGAGCGCTCGAGGACGTGGGCCTCGCGGACGAGATCGACCTTGTGGTGGCCGGCGGAATCCGCAACGGCGGCGACATCGCCAAGTGCATTGCGCTCGGCGCCAAGGCCGTGGCGATCGGCCACTCGGCGCTGATGGCGCTCAACTGCAACAAGGAGATCCCGGGCGTCACCGACTACGAGGGCACCATCGGCGTGCCGGCCGGCCAGTGCTACCACTGCCACACGGGCCGCTGCCCGGTGGGCATCACGACCCAGGACCCGGAGCTGCGCAAGCGGCTGAACGTCGAGGACGCCGCCCACCGCGTCTACAACTTCCTCCACACGCTCACGCTCGAGGTGCAGATGCTCGCGCGCGCGTGCGGGAAGACGAACGTGCACTCCCTCGAGCCGGAGGACCTCGCGGCGCTCACCACCGAGGCGGCCGCGATGGCGCGCGTGCCGCTGGCGGGCACCGACTACATCCCGGGCGTCAGCGAGGAGCGCGCGCTCGACGAGATCAAGACGATGCTCGACCGCTACCTCGAGAACCCGCTCGACCGGCTGCCCGCGATGGACGAGGCCCGCACGTGAGTGGGAAAGGCTCACACGCACCGCGTGTTCGCGTATGAGGACCGGCGAGCCCCAGAAGATCCAGGCGATCGACTCCGAGTACCTCTCGGGCACGCGCTACCCCTACCAGGAGGACATCTCGCTGGTCGAGGACATCGACCTCGAGGCGGCCACGCCGGGCCAGGACATCAACTGGCTCGAGGACGTGGAGCTGCTCGAGGAGGAGGGCATGCCGGCCGTGTTCGACCGCTACTCGAACTCGTTCCTCAAGCTCTACTTCGACATCCCCGGGGGGCGCGAGAACGAGATCGCGCGCAAGGTGCTGATCGCGCACCTGCAGGCCGGCAACTCGTACGGCATCCGCCTGAAGGAGACGCACTGCAAGTTCCCGCAGCCGGAGCTCGGCCCCTGGGTCGAGGGCTCGCGCACGGTGGGGGAGGACTGGCGCCCGCCCGTGCTGGAGGGCTGGGAGCCGCCGCTCCACTGACGCCCTGATGCGCTCCGTCAAGCACCTCGTGATCGGGGCGGGCGTCCATGGGCTCTCGACGGCATGGCACCTGGCCGACGCCGGCGAGGAGGTGCTCGTTGTCGACAAGGCCGGTGTGGCGGCCGGCGCGTCGGGGATCGCCTGTGGGGTCGTGCGCAACAACTACTTCCAGCCCGCGATGTCGGAGTTGATGGCGGCCTGCGTGGAGATCTGGGAGTCCGACCCCGAGACCTTCCACTACCACGGCTCGGGCTACGTGGCGCTCGGGGACGGGGCCCAGGAGGGCGACCTCGCGACCGTCCACGAGCGCCAGCAGCGGATCGGCTACGAGTCGGAGCTGATCACAGGCGAGGCGCAGGTGGCCGCCCACATGCGCGGCCTGTTCCCCGACTGGCGCGCGCCCGGGCTGAGCGTCTGCCTGCACGAGCGCCGCGGCGGCTTCGCCTTCAACCGCGACTCGATGCTTGGTCTCGCCTCCAAGGCCCGCGCCGCGGGCGCGACAATCGAGGAGGGCGTGGAGGTCACCGCGTTCGAGCTCGACGGGTCGGGGGCGGTCACCCGCGTGGACACGAGTACGGGTCCGATCGCAGCCGAGCAGATCGTGGTGGCGGTGGGGCCGTGGGCGGCTCGCCTGTGGGAGCTGCTCGGGCTGCCGCGGCGCCTCGACGTGGCGGGCGAGGAGCGCGAGATGTGGACCTACTGGTACCTCCAGGAGGGCGAGATCGCCGTCGACCCGAGCGTGTTCGTAACGGCCGACGGCTCGCTGCCGCCGGTGATCCACGTGGACTCGAGCGCTCCCCTCCATGCGGACGACGGCGCGCTCGTGACCGACGAGCAGTGGGGCATCTACTTCAAGCAGGACAAGCACTCGGTGCAGGGCGGCGCCTCACCGCTGCCCCAGGGGCACGAGTTCGAGCTCGACCCCTACCCGACCGGCACGGTCGAGGCGGGCTTCCCGGACCTCTGGTGCGCGGCGCTGTCGCACTGCATGGCGCGATTCGATGGCTCGCGCTCGGTCTACCGCCAAGTCCGCTCGGGAGGGGTGGGCGCGTTCACGGCCGACAACTTCCCGGTGTTCGACTACCTGCGTCCGAACGTCTTCGTGGCCGCCGACTCGAACCACGGCTACAAGATGATCGCGGTGGGCAAGGAGATCGCGCGCGTGCTCGGCGGCGAGCACTCGAGCCTGCTACATCCCTTCCGCTACGAGCGCTTCGAGACCGGGGACCTGCACCCGGTCTCGAACAGCCCATATCCCTGGAGCTAGCGCGCCCCCCTTGTCGCTCGGGCCATGCATTCCCGGCCTCCATCAGCGGTGCGCGTCGCACATAACGAGCGATGTGGCGCTTCGCATCCAAGACATCATCCCAACTGATCAACACAACGATCGTACGAGCAGTTCCTCTTTCGCCTGGTTGCGAGCGTCTCCCAAATCGCGTGTCAGACGACGGGCATGGACGACACGGAGCAGTCCGGGCGCCGGGTCCGCACGCGCGCGTTTCTGTCGTGCAGCAACCCGAGCACCGCTCAGCCTTCGAGCGTGCCCCAACACTGGATCAGGGTGAAGGTCGTGCCCCATCTGCCCGGCTCGGCCAACTCGGACTCGGCCTCGCGGCGTAGCGAGGCGAGCTCACGCTCGCTCAGTGTCTCGAGCAGGCGTGATTCGAGCGCGACGCTGAACTGAAGCGGGAGACCCAAATAGGGGTGGCCTGGGTTGAGCGCGATCACATGTGCGTCGATCCCCGGCTCCTCAATTCCAGTTTCGCGGAGCAATTCAGGAAGTCCGCGACCGGCCTCGCCGCCCAAGCCGGCAAAGATCTCGGAGAGCAATCGGATCAGTCGCTCGGCCGCGGGCGCAGTGGGATTGAAATGCCACGAGGCCAGATCCCACTCCTCCAGGACCAGCGACCCACCGGGCTTGACCAACCGCTGGTGCGAGGCCACCTGTTCACGGCCGCGACCGAGCGGAGCGATCAGGTAGCGGGCATGGACGAGATCGAATGATTGCGGCGCCAGCTTGCTGTCGAACAGATCATCGACGACCAGTTCTACGTTGCCAATCTCTGCTTCCTCTAGAAATGCACGAGCGGCTTGGAGCATGCTCTTGTCGACGTCGGCGCCCACGATCTGACCGGAAGGGCCGACCCACTCGCTGAGGATCCGAAGCCAGCCCAGGGCTCCACAACCGACGTCCAGGGCGCGTCCGCCGGATCCGCCGCCGACTTTCGAGAGGAGCTCCCGCCCGGTTGGCTCCCACACGAGCGACTGCAGCCGTAGGCGCTCCAACTCCGAGGGTTGTTTGGCCAGCAGGTAGTTCTCCTGCGACATCGTCGCCAGTATCCCCCTCCGGCGTGCGGCGCGTCAGCGGGACCCTTCTTCGCGCGACGGCGGGCGAACCAGGCGGCATGCGCACCGACTGGGCCGGCGCCTCGATGACCGTCCGTTAGGACGCGACGACAGCGCCTTCACCTTGGGCGCGGTCGCCGCCGTGCAGACGACGATCTGGTTCCCGTTCCAGTGGAACCCGATCGGGATTACGCGCGGGAAGCCGTCTGATCCGTTGTAGGCGAGCCGGAGCAGCGTCACGGAGGCGACCAGGTTCTGTGCGTTAGGGATCGCCGTATGGCACGCTGCGCTCGATGCCGCTGGTGGCGGAGTGGCGATGACTTCGCGACTCGGTTGGGGTCTAGAGCACATGAGCACAGACACGTTCTGCAGCAGACCTCCATCCTGCGCGCCCGCCCGAAGGCAGCGCGTGGTTGATCTGGGGGTCCTCCAGCCGCCCGCCGGTGCGACGATCCGAAGCCATGCTGATCTACTCGATGAGCGTCTCGGTGGACGGCTTTATCGCCGACCGCGAGGGCGCGTTTGGGTGGTCGGCGCCGAGCGAGGAGCTGTTTCGTTTCCACACCGCGCTGGTAAGCGAGCTCGGCGGTTGTCTGCTCGGCCGGAGGCTCTACGAGACGATGCTGGTGTGGGAGACGGATCCGTCGCTGCGAGACAACAAGCTCGGGGCCGCGTTCGCCGACGTCTGGTGCGCGATCCCGAAGGTCGTCTTCAGCCGCACGCTCGACCGCGTCCAGGGCAACGCCCGGCTCGCCGAGGCGTCATTGGCCGAGGAGATCGCCGCGGCGCTTGACGCGACTGACAAGGACGTCGAGGTCGGCGGCGCCGGCTTGGCCGCGCAGGCGATCGAGCTCGGCCTAGTCGACGAGCTGCGCATGTTCCGCTACCCGGTCGTCGTCGGTGGCGGCACGCCGTTCCTGCCGCCGGTCACTGAAGACGTCCCGCTGGACCTGATCGAGACCAAGGCGTTCGGCTCGCGCGTGATCTACGAGCGCTACGGGCGCCCGTGATGAGTCGGAGTGACAGGCCGGCCTCTTCGGTTCGGCGGTTGCATAGGCAGAGTAGGGGCGCTCCGATCAGCCCGCGCCGCGTTCCCCCTCACGGCCCCCTACTCTCGCAATCGCCGGACGGGAGCACACGGGCCGCGGGAAGCGCTGACTGCTCCTGTCCATGCCGAGCGGCGGGCCACGCTCAACGCTCCCGATCGTCAGGAGCGTGTCCATGTCCGGCGCTCTGGCCCTGACCGCGCGCCCGCTGCTCGTCGTTCGTCGAAACCAGCGGTCGAGGCGGCAGCGTGCGTCGCTGCTGGTTATGCCTCGAAGCAGCAGTGCTCGACTCCGGTCCGATCCGTTATCCCGCCGCCGTTCGCGCTACGTCACGGACGTGCGGAACCGTTAGTCGCCGTCGTCGCTGGCGGGAAGCGGGCGATTTCGCCGCGGCGGGTCCTCTCGCAGGGAGACCCGCACGAACTGCGCGCAGAGCGCGACGCCGGCGATCGTCAGCACCCAGGTGAACGGGCCGCCGACGCCCGGCGCGGCCGCGACGCAGCTGAGCGATCCCGCGGCGGGCACGACCTGCCGCCAGCTGGCCGGGCGCCAGCGCCGCTCGCGCTCAGCGTCGGGGTCGAAACCGCCCCCGTACCGGGGATCCCGCGTATCGACGAGCATGAACAGCACCGCTCGGCCAAGCCTACTAAGCCGGGGTCGTCAACTCGAGGGCAACAATCTCAGACCGCCCGATGAACGGCTACGATCGGTTCGTCACCTCGGCCGAGCGCACGGCGTTGCTCTCGATTTGCTTCGCGCCGTGAGCCGGCCTCGCGGCGCAGCGTGCCAACGTCGTCGGTGGTCGGCTCGGGCTCGTCGGGCATGGCTGGCGTGGGTCACTTGACCGCAACGCGGCTGCGCGGATACGTTCAGGCCGTGGTCAGGACCGCCTCCACGGTGCTGCTGATGGTCTCTCTCCTCGGCATCGCGGCCTGTGGCGACGACAACGGGGACGAGGGCGGGACGACCGCCGCCCCGGACGTCGAAACTACTTCGACGCCCGCCGCAGAGAGCGACGAGGCCCAGCCAGCGAAGGTCAACGTCGAGCGGTTCCTGATGCAAGCCGGCGAGGAGCCCGGCTTCGAACCCATCGAAGAGCCCCGGACGGACCACGGCGCGCAGTCGCTTGCGGGCGGGTTCCCTGCCGAGGAGGTGGAGCGGCTGCGCCGCGCAGGGTTCATCTCGATCACGTTCCAGCCGCTCAGCGGCGACGACCACAACGCCGGCGTCACCACCCTCCTTCTATTCAAGACCGCCCAGGGCGCGCGCGCCTGGCTGGAGTACGAGACGAGCGACGAGGGGATCGACAGCGCGGTCCCCGGGGCGAAACCGAAGCGCTTCACGGTCCGCGGCGTGCCGGGCGCGCGCGGCTGGACCGGCCGGGACAAGCACGACAATCCCATCGGTCACGTCTACTGGGTGCAGGGCCGCTGCGAGATGGTGCTCGGCAACGAGGGCGAGGGCGACTTCGTCAAACCGCTCTCGATCGGCGCGAAGGCCATCTACGACCGCACGAAGGGAGTGTGCCCGGCATGACAGGTCCCATGGAGACACATCGTCCCGCTCCACCGTCGTCATCGCGATCGCGCGGTCTGGAGCGTGTCGCCTGAGGGACCCCTGATGGCCTCGCGCCTACCTCGCCGGCGGTCACTCACCCTTCGCCGTCGGGGGACGCAGGCGACTCTGACCGTGTCGCGTCCTCTCCGACGACCGGCTCACCCAGCTCGCGGATGTACGCCTCCATGAACTCCTCACTGCCGTACTCGACCCGGACAGCGCTCGACTGGAACCGGTGGACGGCGGACACCGGTTTCATATCCTCGTCCAGCTTCTTGATGAGCCGGTCGACGCCGGTCCTGGCCTGCTCCTCCGTGGCGTACGGACCGTTCAACTCGATGGTCCCTTCCACCCATTCGATCACGATGGCGTACATGGCGTGGCCTCCTCGATGCGCTGGCCGGTCCGCTTGAGCCAGCAGGGGACGAACGTGCACCCGACGACGGTCAGGAGTCTCGCCTAGAGCCGCGGGATGCGGTTACTTGGGCTCGGGTTTCGCGCGTGAAGCCGTGGCCTGGTTCTGGTGCGCGCCTGGGCGGTGGCGTTGGGCGAGAGCCGCTGTGATGAGGTTGCTCATCGCGCGTTCGGCCATGGGTGGCTGCCAGATCGGCCGGCCACGGAGAGGTTGATGGCGAGGACGAGCCCGGCGGGGTCGCGCTCGGCGGGCGGGATGGTCATGAGTCCAGCGCTTGCTCGATGTTTGCGAACTCGCGCCGCAGGGACGCGTGCTGGGCGTCAAACAGCTCGTCGGGCATGTCCGGCGTCTGGAACATTGTGAAGCTGTAGGCCGTGCGCCCGTCGGGCAGCGCCACGGCGCGCGTCGGGAACACCGCCATGGTGCCCTTGGTGGGGCCGGCGAACATGTCGATGACGCCGCTTGTTGGGTCGGCCTTGATCGCGAAGAAGAACTCGCCGAGGCCGTTGACGACCTTGAAGTCGTCGCCCTCGCGGCGCAGCTCGCGGGCGAACTCGGTCGCCCATTGCGGCAGGTGCTCGATGTCGGCCATGTACTCGAAGACCGCCTGCTGGGGCGCTTGGAGCACGGTGGTCACGGTGGCGCTTCTCATAAATCGATGACTCCTTTCAGCGCTCGGACGAGCGCGTCGCGGTTTCGCGGGCCCAGTGACTGCACCAGCGCGGCGTCCAGCTCGCCGAGAACCTCCTCGGCCACCGCGCGGAAGGCGCGGCCGCGGGCCGTCAGACGGACGTTGAAGGCCCGGCCGTCGACAGGGTCTTGCTCGCGCTCGACCAGGCCGTCGGCCTCGCAGTGCTTGACGAGCCCTGTCATCGCCTGCTTGGACAGCCGCGACGCGGCCGCCAGCTCTCCGAGCCGGCGCCCGTCGCGCGCAAAGAGCGGGACCAACACCGAGCCGTACGACGCCCGGACCTCCCCGAACCCTCGCGCGGCGAAGCGCTCGACGAGCAGCTCGTTGAAGCGCTGCGACGCCTTGGCGAGCAGGAAGCCGACGTGGTCCGGGGTCGCGTCGCGCTGATTAGTACTGAACACGTACTACATAGTACGACATGCGGACTGAATTTGGTGGTGGTCGTTCGCCGTCGCCAGCGGGCGGTACACAAGCGGCCGAGCACAGTGCTACCGCGTTGCGCGAAAGAGCTGTCTCCAGGATCACATCGAGACGCTAATCCCTCCCATCTCGCTCCTGCATCGGTGCCGTGGCAGCGCTCCTTCCTGCAGCCCGCCGGCGCCAGCGCCGAACGCTTCGCCCTGAGAGACATGCGCGCCTCCCCGACGGCGCCGCACCGGCTATGCCTCGAGCCGCCGTTCCCATCGTCGAGCCGCGGGCCCCCGGCTTGTTACGGATCCTCCCGCTCGGCGAGCGGCACCTGCATCGGCGGGATTGCGATGCCCGAGTTTTTCGGTCCTTACACGAATCTGATCGGATGCCTACCCGAGCGGTACTTTGACTGGCAGTGCGGGGAGTCGCAGAGGGCCTTGAGAAGTCCAGTGAGCGTGGCGTTACATGGCGTTTCATCCTGCGTCTCCCGGACGGCTCCGCAGAGGTGGTCGAGCTTCAGGGCGAAGAGATCCATGGCGCTCTGCGCGATGGGGACGAGGTCCGCGTCCGAGAGACAGAGCGGAAGCGCGGCGAGGATGTGCTGCATCCGCAAAGCCTGGAGAACCAGACCCTGGGTGTGAGGGTCACGGTTCGCCGCGGTGGTTCTGCCCGGCGGCTAGGGAAGGAGCTCGGAAAGACCGCGGCAACGGCGGTTGTGTCGTCACTCTCGGCCGCCGCGGTCACCCTGGTACTGGCGGGCGGCAATGAGGCCGGACAAGAGCCGGCGCCCGGTCGTCGGCGTGTGCCCGGTGATGGGGCCGCGGCCAGTGATGAGCCCTCTCTGACGGTGAGCGAACTCGCTGGTCTGTCCGTCTTCGAATTCGTCGTGCTCTGGCTGATCTGGTTTGCGATCTGGGGTCGTCGCTGGCACAGGCGAGCGCAAGCGTTGGGTACCGCGGCTATCGCTGCAGGCGCCCTGCTCGCGTTCGCCATCGGTCTCAGCGTTCGCTGACTCGGCTCAACGACACGGGCTGCGTTGCGTTCGGCGCGGCGGCGCGCCCGGACCGCTACGACCATCGACGGGATCGGGACGCCCGAGACAAAGTGGGACTTAGAGGAACGTGAACCGATGGCAGGCCTCGTCCGACCTCTCAAAAGCAAAGCAGCACTAGCGGCTTCGGGTCGCGGACCTCGGCGGCGATTTCGTAGGACAGGGGGACGTGATCTTGCGCAACCTCGACGAGCAGCAGGTGTCGCAGGAGGCTCTCCTGCAGGCCTTTCGGTGGAGCGCATGAGTCGCACGGAGGAACTGGTGCGGCAGCGATGTACCTGTGCTCCTACGAGGGAGGCTTCTGCACCGGAAAGACGCTGATCCTCGAGGGCGGCTTCACGGCCCAGTAGCCGGACGGCTGCCACGCCCCCTCGAGGCATGGCACCGTGACCCGGCCGAGCACGCCCGTGCTCCCGGTCACCAGGATCGGGGTCATGCCGGCTCGGGGACGAGCACCGGCTGTCCGGGCTCGGTGAGGTAGAAGACCAGGACCTTGGCGGGCGTGTCGGTGTCGTTTCCGATGTCGAGGTGGAGGTGCTCCCGCGGCTCGAACCACCACTCGCCGGTCTGGTACTCGCGGGCGGGCTCGCCCTCCATCTGCGAGACCACGGGCCCGTCGAGTACGTAGATGAGCTGCCAGCCGGGGTGGCGGTGCGGCGGCGTGTGCACGCCGCTGTCGTACTCGACGGTCACCAGCCGCACCTCCTTGTCCTCCAAGCCGTCGAGCCGCCAGGTCTGTAGCTCATCGACCTGAGAGACTTGCCCAAGTCGCCGACGGCGTTGCACCGGGTATGCCTCGAGCCGCCGCCGGTCCCATGGTCGAGCCGCGGGGCCCGCCCCGCGACTTGTCTGTGGGTCCCCATACCGAGATCTGATACGGCCAGGCCCGCCTCGACGCTCGCGTCGCTCAATCCCACGGTGACCTCCGTGTGAATGTCCAGCCCGCGGGCGCTTTCCGAAAGACTAGGGCCCGCTGGAAATGGAGCACTTCGAGATCTTCCTGGCCGCGCTGTTCGTGTCGGTCGTGGTGCTGAACGTGATTGCGCGCTGGTTGTCGGTGCCGTATCCGATCCCGCTCGTATTGGGAGGGCTCGTGCTCGGGCTGATTCCCGGCATCCCGGAGATCGAGCTCGATCCGGAGCTGGTGCTGGTGATCTTCCTGCCGCCGTTGCTGTACGCGGCCGCCTTCTTCTCGGATCTGCGCGCGCTGCGGGACGACCTGCGGGCGATCTCGATCGCATCGATCGGCCTGGTGCTGCTGACGATCGGGACGGTCGCCGTGGTCGCGCACGACGTGATCGGGATGTCGTGGCCGCTCGCCTTCGCGCTCGGGGCGATCGTGTCCCCCACCGATCCGGTGGCCGCCACCGCGATCATGCGGCAGCTCGGCGCTCCGCGCCGGCTCGTGAACTTCGTGGAGGGCGAGAGCCTCGTGAACGACGCGACCGCGCTCGTGGCCTACCGGGTGGCCGTGGCGGCGGCGCTCGGAGGAACCTTCTCGGCGCTTGACGCGGGGTTCGAGTTCCTGGGGGCGGCCGCCGGCGGGATCGCGATCGGCCTCGTGGTCGGGGTCGTGGTCGGGGAGATCCGGCGGCGACTCGACGACGCGCCGACCGAGATCACGATCTCACTGCTCACCCCCTACGCTTCCTTCGTCCCGGCCGACGAGCTGGGCCTGTCGGGGGTGCTGGCGGCCGTGACCGCGGGCGTCTACCTCGGCTGGCGGGCCCCCGAGCTGATCACGGCGGAGACGCGTCTGCAGGCGACCGCGGTCTGGGAGATCCTCACCTTCCTGCTCAACGCCACGCTGTTCATCCTCATCGGGTTGCAGCTGCCGGTGATCGCCGACGGCCTCAACGCCTATACGACCGGCGAGCTCGTCGGCTACGCGGCGCTCGTGTGCGCGACGGTGATCGGTACCCGCTTCGTCTTTGCGTTCACGGTGCCCTACGTGCTCCGCGCGCTCGACCGTCGGCTCTCGCAGCGGGAACGGCGGATGGGCGCACGCCCGCGGATCGTGTCGTCCTGGGCTGGGATGCGTGGAGCCGTCTCGCTCGCCGCCGCGCTCGCCCTGCCGCTGCGGACCGACGCCGGCGCACCGCTCCCGGACCGGGATCTGATCCTCTTCATCACCTTCGCGCTGATCCTCGTGACCGTGGTCGGTCAGGGATTGACGCTGCCTTACCTGATCCGGAGCCTGGGGGTGCAGGAGGATGGCGCCGAAGAGGAGGCCGAGGAGATGCGCGCGCGCTATGTCGCCGCGCGCGCCGCCATCGAGCGGCTCGACGAGCTGGCCATCGAGGATTGGACCCGCGACGACACGATCGAGCGCCTTCGCGGCCTCTACCAGTTCCGCCAACGGCGCGTGAAGGTGCGCGTCGGCAAGATGGACGACGAGGACGGCATCGAGGACCGCTCGCTGTCCTATCAGCGCATGATGCACGAGCTGTACGCCGTGCAGCGGCGAGCCGTCGTCCAGCTCCGCAACGGCGGCGAGATCTCGAACGACGTGATGCACAGGATCGAGCGCGAGCTCGATCTGGAGGAGTCGCGCCTGGAGGTATGACTGTGGCGGGCGAGCCGCTCATCGGTTAACAGCACCGCGGCCCAGTGGCATCATCGGCCCCGGTCCCGACCCGCCGGGGTGATCAAGATGTGTCATGAGTGGCGGACCCGCCACGAGCGGCGCCAGGAGGCACGGGTCAGACCAGGAGCCTGCGCCAGCGCTGTGCGGCGCTCATGTCCCCGCCGGCGTGCTCCTCACGTCGATCGGCTCGGCCTCGCCGTTGCCCGCGAGCCCTCTGCCGTCGCCTTGGCCGACCGTTGCGGGCTCGAGGTCGTGGACGATCTCCCACTCGGTGATGTCGTAGCCGGCGACCTGGACGTCCTCGGAAACGCCGAGGCCGGTCGTCCGCTCGAGGATGGCGCTCATGATCCAGCCGGTCAGCAAGCCGGCGCCGATGCAGACGGCGAGGCCGGCGGCCTGCCAGAACACGTTCATCTCGGCGTTCTGGAACGCGTAGTCGCCTTCCGTGACCCCGAAGTAGCCGCCGCCCAGCGTGCCCCAGTTGAGGATGCCGGCGATCAGGATCCCGTACGACGCGACCCCGAGGAACAGCGGGATCAGCTTGTGCTCGTCGATCTCCCGACGCTGCGTCCACTCGTACACCACGTACGCCACGAACGGGGCCGCGGCGGAGACGAGGAACATCTCCCACGGCGCGTAGATGTCGAAGGCCGGCGATCCCGCTACGTAGCCGGCGAACGGGCCGAGCAGCGTGTAGATGTATTTCTTCGTCCGGTAGGCGATGATCGCGCCGGTTATCGCGCCTCCGGCCCAGGCAAGGCCGAGGTTGTTGAAGGCGACGCCGATGCTCGTGTCGGACATGTTCACGCCGACGAACAGCGCCTCCGGCTCGAAGAAGAAGCCGCACGACAGGATCACGAACGGCAGACCGCCGATGATCATCACCAGGCCGACCGTCGTGACGCCGAGGTTGTACGAGCGGTAGTCGCCGATGATTCGGTGCGGGCTGTACATCCCCGGTCGCTGCCCGAGCTTGCGGACGAGCATCAGGGCAACGGCGCCGGCGAAGACGTAGACGAAGCCCGCCCCGAAGAAGTCGTGGTAGCCGGCGTTCGTCAGCGGGCCGGTCGAGCCCCAGGTCAGCCAGCTGAGCAGGGAGGACACGACGGCGCAGACGGCCGAAATGGCGAAGTACGCCGAGGCCTTGATCCGCTCCGTGACGGCGAGGCCGATGAGGACGTTGATGATTCCGGCGAAGCAGGCGAGGAAGAAGATGAAGATCTGCTGGTTGTTCAGGCCCGGGGCCACCGCCGGGTCCGTGTCCTGCGCGAACGCCCCTGACAGCGAACCGCCGAGCCACCAGTCCTTGACCGACTGCCAGTACGGATCGGGAATGTCGAAGGCGACGTAGTACTGCCAGTTCCAGATCGCGAAGCCGATCAGGAAGTACACGACGAACCCGATGAAGAACGCGATCAGCTTCTGGATGACGGTGTCGAAGACGTTGACCCGCCTGACGCCGCCCATGTCGACGAGGAGGAGGCCCGCGAGGATCACGAGTGCTCCCACGGTGCCCGACGCATAGACGATGTTCTGCGTGAGCGAGTTGGTCGTTACCTGCTCAGGGAAGACCTCTCCCGCCTGAGCGATCCACGTAGTGATCACGGTTCTCCTCCCCGATCCGGCGCCCCGCCCTCCTCGGGCGCGCCTTGTGCGAATTGGTCCAATCCGCCTGGCGGGCGTTTTTTACCACGGCTCGCCGACGGAGGCAACTGCTCTCCGGGGAGGAAGGGCTTATGGACACTCGTCCGCAGATGCGATAGAACCCTTGTACATATTTGTACGAGCGCACCCGTCGAGTGGGAGTGATGATGGAGAAGACGTGGGGCGGCG
>CAWEVH010000008.1:0-14076 GCA_963812415.1 uncultured Thermoleophilaceae bacterium
TCGGGGGGCGGACGGCGCGCGAGATCTCGGGGATCGAGGGGATTCCGGTTGGCACCGCCAAGACCCGCGTCGGCTCGGCCCTGCTGCGGCTCCGCTCCGGACTGGAGGTCGGCCTTGAGCGATGACGCGCGCTGCGACGAGGTGCATGGAGCTCGAGGCGGAGATCGCGCTCGGCATAGCCGACGGCGAGGAGCGCGCGCGGGCACTGAAGACGCGTCCAGCTGTCCTCGCTGTCGCCGCCGACTGGCTGAGCTCTCGGAGCTGGCGGACGAGCTGCTGCTCTGCGCCCGTGGTCGAGCCGCCGGCCGGACTGAGTCCGACGTCGTCGAGCGGCTGCGCCGCGAGTGGAGCCCGCGCGGGCGTTGGGCGCTGCCGCGCCCGGCGCGAGCGGTCGCCGCGATCGCCGCGGTGCTCGTCGCCGTCGCGGCCGCGCTGGCCGGGAGGTACGTCGCGGGAGAGGACGTCCGCCACGATGCCGCCCTCTACGGGAACGTCCTACAGGAGGCGAACGGCAGGTACTTCGGGGCATTGCCCCTGCGCGAGCCGGGCGGCCGCCGCCGGGGGCCTGTCCGGCTACGCCGGCTCACCCTCCTGGATGTTCGTGCTCGTGCGGGGCGTCGAGGGCTCCGGGCGCTGGCGGGTCGAGCTGCGCACCGACCGCGGCGCGCGGCTCGGGCTCGGCTCCTTCGAGGTCGATAGCGGCCGGGGCGGCTTCGGGCGAGCGCTTCCCGTGCCATTGCGCGAGGTCGAGCGCGTGGAGCTCTCGGAGGCCTCCGGTCCCGGACGCCTCACGGCTGTTTCGCGGCGGCGGTAGCGCCGGCGGTGCGCTACCGGCGGAACACTTCGAAGATCGCCCCCTCCGACACGGACACCACGAACAGATTGCCGTTCGGCCCGGTCTCGATGTCCGTGCCGACCCCGAAGTCCCTTCCGATCAGGAGGCTCTCGCTCTCGGTGATGTCGTGCTTCGCGGTGTTGTCGGCCACGCGATCCTCGAGCCTCGGATCGTCAACGGCGATGTTGCGCCGGTTGCCGGTGAGATCGAAGCGGAAGAGGTATCCGCCCACCGTCAGCGGGGTGGCGGCGCCGACGAACAGGTCGCCCGCGAACTGCGGTCCGAGCCCCCGCCCCTTGACGAAGCCGATCGCAGCCGGCGGCACCGCGAACTTCCAGCTGAACTCCGGATCGCTGTAGCGCGACCCCGGCAGGCGAACATGCGGGCGCGCGCCTCGGCGGCGGTGTCCGCGATGTTCGACGGTGGCCAGCGAAACTGCTGCAGCCCCGCGCCGGGGATCCCGCCAGACGGCGGCAGCGCGAGCTCGATCGCCTTGAACTGCTCGATCCGGTCGGCGGACCCATGAACTGGATCCAGCCGCCGTTCATGCCGGGCTCGACGCGGTTTATCTCGTCGAAGGAGTCATCAGCTTTGCTGGTCCCACAGGTTGCCGGAGAACGGGTCGAACGCCATTCCGAAGCTGTTGCGGATGCCGTAGGCGAAATCCGCTGCACATTCGCGCCGGTCTCCCCGCCGATCGTGGCGCCGGCGCCGAAGAAGGGGTTGTCGGCCGGAGTAGAGCCATCGTCGTTGAGACGCAGAATCACTCCGGTGAAGTGATCGTCGTCGGGGGCCGGGCCGCCGAACTGGTCGTCCGTCAGAACGCCGGCGGCGCAGCCGGGCTGTGGACCGGACGGGAGGTTCTGCAGCGCTCCTCGCCGGCCCAAGTCGCCGAAGATAACGTATAGCTTGCCGTCCGGTCCGAAGGCGATGACGCCGCCGTCGTGGTTGCCCCGTGCAGGCTGGGCCTCGTCGTTCTGGCCGGCGGAACGGGAACGCCGTCGTTCTGGAAGGGCGCAGCTTGATGAGGTTCTGGTCGAAGGCCAGCGCGGTTCCGGTCCACACGAAGCGGTCGACGCGGTTACCGAGAAGCGGGACCTGCAGGAGGTTGTCGGTGTCCGGCGGGCCCGAATCGCCCCGGGGCGTTCGGGCACTCGGTTCGTCAGGGATAAACGGGTCGGCCGAGCGGGCCGTGCTGCGGCAGGTCCAGTAGAGGTAGACGCGGGGTTGTCCGGGAAATTCGGATGGAGGGCGATGCCCAGCAGTCCGCGCTCGGAGGCGAAGTTGACGGAGAGGTCGAGCAGTGTGTCCTGAACTCGCCGTCGAGGACGCGCATAACCTTGCCGGTGTTCTTCTCGATGACGAGCAGTTCGTTGCGGCCGAGGAAGGCGATGCTCGACGGGGTCACGAGACCGTCGACCACGGTTCGGACATCCAGTTGCGGATGAAGCATCGTCGGCTCCTGGGCGAGCACGGGTTGCGAGCTGGTCAGGACCAACACCAGCACGGATACGACGAGCGTGACGAAGCGGCGCACGATCGGGAGCCTCCCTTCAAAGGGCTCGCGGGGCGAAGATGATGATTTGACCCTTCAGCCGGTAATACCCGCCGAACGCGGCAAGGGATTGGCCCGCGTGGGGGCTGGCGCGCCGGGCTGGGTGAGGGCGCGGTTCGGGCTGCATCGGCCGTCGAGGCTCGCGCGGGTTACGTTGACCGCGCCATAGGCGGTCAACGTAACGCTCGCGGTCAGTCGTCCAGCTCGAACCGGATCTGGTCGCTGAAGCTCTCGAGCCCGGACGCGTTGGTCGCATCGGCCCAGGCCTTGCCATGCACGACACAGCCCGGGCGGAGCTCAAGGCGCGCCCGCGCTCGGCGCGTGCGCTCGCTCGGTGCCAGCACGCCGGGCGGCAGCCGGACGCGGGCGATCTCGGCCGGGGGGAAGTGGTGCACCCGTCGCGTGACCTTCCCACGGCCGGGCGCGGGACCCCGGCAGACCTGCCGATAGGTCAGCGACGCCCGAATCCGGCCAGTCCCGCCGTCGAGGTCGCGGATCAGCGCGGTGAGACCGACTGACGGCCCGGCCAGCTGAATCGGCGGGTCCCGGTCCGCGCGCACGGGCGCCGTCGAGCTGACCACCCGCCCCCCGCTGCGCAGCAGGAGGATCGCGGTGGGCGGCGTGCGGTCGCGCGCCGGCACCCGAACGTTGCCCGCCGAGCGCGGGCGGCCTTCCGCCGGCCTCCGCGACGCCACGATCTCGGTCTCCCACGGCTCGGCGCTCCCGGCCCTCGCCGTCAGGCGGAAGGTCGCGCTCCCGCGGCGCGGCAGGTCCGGCAGCACCGCGGCGAACGTCCCGTCGGGGGCGACGTTCACGCGAGCCACCCGAGCGCCCGCCTCGTCGACGAGCTCGATCGCCGCCGAGGCCGGCTCGACCGTGCCGGTGACGGTCGCGGTGGCGCCGCCGGTGCGAACCAGGTAGCGGTCGGCGCCGTGCCCTCCGCGCGTGCCGGCGTCCGGCGGTCCGGTCTGGCTGCGCTCGAGGTTCAGCGAGCCCTCCACCTGCTGTACGGGCGTCGTGCGCTCGGCGCCACGGTCGTCGCCCTCCTGGCATCCCGCGAGGAGAACGACGGCGAGGAGCGCGAGTCGCGCCCGAGGCGGCATCGGCATAGGGCGCGACGATAGGCGCGCCGCGGCCCGGTCGTGAGAAGACCCGCGGTCGCTCAAGAAGGAGCGGCGATCACGGCCGCACGGGCCGCCGCCGCGAAGCGCTCCGCCGCCGGCGAGAGGCAGCCGTCCGCCGTCTCGGGCGTCAGCAGCTGGATCGGGAAGACGCCGCGCTCGGTCAGGGCGAGGATGCGGATGCCCCGCAGCGTGGACGCCGCGGAGACGCGGGAGGTCAGCCCGACGCAGCCGCCGCTTCGCACGGCCGTCTCCCAGGCCATCGGACCCGTCGATCGGTCGCTCGCCCGCGGCTCGAAGCCGGCCCGGCGGCAGAGCTCGCGCACCGCCTGGTTGTAGCCCGGCCCGTCGAGGGGGTCGACGCCGGCGAAGCGTTCCTCGGCGAGCGAGCGAAGGTCGATGCGCCGCTGGCCGGCCAGGCGATGCGTGGCGCCGACGGCGACGACGGCCGGCACGTCCGTGAGCGCCTCGGCGCGAACGCCCGCCGTGGGAGCCGAGGCGAACCCGATGGCGATCTCCAGCGAGCCCTCGGCGACCCGCCGGGCGATCGAGCCGGTGTTGTCGGCGACAGCCTGGACACGGAGGTGCGGGTCGCTCTCGGCGAGGCTCGCCAGCACCCGCTCGGCCAGATAGTGGGCACCGGGCGAGAGGCCGACGCTCAGGCTGTCGTCCGTGCGGGCGGCCGCGCTCTGGGCCGCTCGCTCCACCGCCGCCGCCGCGGCCACAGCCTGGCGCGCGAAGGGCAGGATCGCCTCACCCGCGGCGCTCAGCTCGACGTGCTGCCGGCTGCGCTCGAACAGCCGGACGCCGAGCTGTGCCTCGAGGCGCTGCAGCTGCTGGCTGATCGCCGGCTGCGCGAGGTGCAGCCGCCGGGCCGCGCGGCCAAAATGGAGCTCCTCGGCGAGGACGGTGAACGTCCGCAGGAGGCGAGGATCGACGGCGGCGGCCACCCCGGCATTGTCTCGTGCTCAGCGGCTCAGCCTGGATCCAGGCTCAGCCTTCAGGTCCGGAGCCCCTGGCATTGGGTCAGCCCGAGCACGCCCGCGGAGCGCGCCAGATCGCTGTAGGCGAGCTCGAACTCGTTGACGATCTCGGACTCCCCGGCCCGATCGCCGCCACGCAGCGCCGCGATCTGCTCGTCCACGGCGTCGCCCATGCGCTTGATCGACGCGAGCACCTCGTCGGCGGTGCCCGCGTCCTCATCCGGGGGCGCGAGCGCTCGCAACCGCCGCAGCGCGGCGCGGCCGGGATCGTTGAACTCGGACAGGAACTCCGCGTCGCCGAACTTCGGTCCGTAATGCCAGCCGAGTCCGCCCGGATCGAGCGCCGTCTCCTTCTCGTTGGCCTTGGCGCAGATCGCGTCGGCCTCGGCGACGTAGTCCTCCTTCGAGAGGCCCTCGTCCCCGCCGCCGCAACCGGCTGCGGCGGCGAGTGCGAGGAGGGCCAGTAGTGTGGCCGCGCGTCGCATGGCTACGGGAGGCTCACGTACTGCCCGAGGAAGGAGCGGGCCTCCGGGATGTCGAGCCGCTGGGGGAACGACTTCGCCCGGCAGATGGCGTCTCCCCCGCCCGCCTGGATGGCCACGATCCTGTTCGTGTCGTGAAGGAACTTCGGGTCCGCCCGAGTCGCCGAAGCAGCTGCCGCCGATCCCGTCGCCGGAATCGGAGTTCTCCAGCAGTCCGATGAGGGCCCTCGTCAGGGAGGCGAAGCGGGATGTGGAGGTCATGCGCCCGGACGCGAACTCGTAGCTCGGTGGTCCGCTCTTGAACGACGGGATCAGGCCGTAGCCCACGTTGTCGATGAGCGTGCCTGGGCGCAGGCCTCCCCGCGCCGCGAGGTCGTCGAGCAGACCCTCTCGCGGGAAGCTGACCGGGGTCACGGGAACGGTGGTCTCGAGCAGGACTACGCCGTAGTCCCTCGATCGGGTCGCCCCAAAGTCCGGGTGCACGACGAAGCCGGTCGCCCTGTACCAGCTCGCGGCGATCGTCTCATCCTCCTCGAACGTCACGTCGGACTCGAATGTCACCCAGAGCTGCGCGTCCGCCGGAAGGTCGGCGAGGCAGTGGGCCGCGGTCAGGAAGACGCCGCCGGGCGCGGGGCCGACGCGCTCGCCGGCGTACGAGCCGGAGCATGCTCCCTGCGGCTTTCCGTTCTCCTCGACGGCGAGCATCCCGGCATTCGGATGCCCGTTCCCGTCCGGCACGCCGCCGGTGATGGCGAGCGCGGCCTGGGGGAGCGCGAGCGCGGTCACGACCGCCAGCAGCGCGGCGGTCCTCAGTCGTGGTGTCCTGCGGTGGGATTCCATGCGGTGCAACGTCGCCCGGGCCGGTTGCGATATGGCTGCAACTCGGCGACAGTGGGGTTGGGAACCCATGCAGTTCCGCATTCTTGGCCCGCTCGATGTTGCCGAGAACGGTCACCGGATCGATCTCGGAGGTCCGCGTCAGCGGGCCCTGCTCGCGCTGCTCCTGCTGAACGCGAACGAGGTCGTGTCCCGCGACCGGCTGATCGACGAGCTCTGGGGGGAGGAGCCTCCCGCCAGCGCGGTCAAGACGCTTCAGGCCAACGTCTCGAGGCTGCGCGGATCGCTGAACGGACGGGAGGGCGCCTCCGGCCCCGGCGCCGGCCGGCTCGAGACCCACGGGCAGGGCTACCTGCTCAGGGTCGAGCCCGGTGAGCTCGACGCCGATCGCTTTCGCACGCTGCTCGAGGAGGCCAAGCGCGATCTCGCCCGCGGGGAGCCGGGGCCCGCCTCGGAGACCCTTCGCGAGGGTCTCGGGCTCTGGCGCGGCCCGCCGCTGGCCGACCTCTCGCGCGACTCCTTCGCCCGTGCCGAGATCGGGCGTCTCGACGAGCTCCACCTGGCCGGGCTCGAGGAGCGCATCGACGCCGACCTCGCCCTCGGTCGTCATGCGACGCTCGTCGGAGAGCTCGAGTCGCTCGTGGCCCAGCACCCGCTGCGAGAGCGCCTGCGGGCGCAACTCATGCTCGCCCTCTATCGCTCGGACCGGCAGGCGGAGGCCCTGCGCGTCTACCAGGACGGCCGCCGGACGCTTGCCGAGGAGCTCGGGCTCGAGCCCAGCGAGAGCCTGCGCCGCCTCGAACGACGGATCCTCGAGCAGGACCCGGCGCTGGGGCCGCCGCCGGCGGCGTCGCCGACGCCACCGCCGCGGGAGGAGGCGCGGCGCAAGTCGCGCCTGCTGCTGGTCAGCGCGCTTGTTCTGGCGGCCGCGATCGTGACAGCGGTCTTTCAGCTCGTACGCGAGGGAGGAGCGGAGTCCGCGGACGACCAGGCGGGTGCGCCCGGCGCTCACGCGCTCGACGTCCGCACCGGCGTCCAAGAGGCCAGCGTCGCGCTCGGCCGCTCGCCGTCGAACATCGCCGCCGGCGAGGGCGCAATCTGGGTCATCGATGCCGACGACGGGACGATCTCGCGCATCGATCCGCGCACGCGGACGCGCGAGCGAACTTTCAGCACGGCCTCGACCCCCACCGACGTCGCTGTCGGCGCCGGCGCGGTCTGGGTCGGGAACGCGTTCCGGGGTGGCCGCAGCCGGGGCAGCTATCCGGAGAGCGTGTCCCGCCTCGATCCGCAGACGGGCGTGGTCGACGCCACGATCAGGCTGCCGGGCGCCGACGCCCACGGGTACTTCCAGGGAGGCGGGTTCAACCAGCAGCGCATTGCGGTCACCCCCACGGCGGTCTGGGCGGTGAATCCCGACCAGACGGTGTCACGGATCGACCCACGCACGAACCGGCGGGTGGCCACGATCGAGGACGTGCAGGCGGCGGATATCGCTGCGGCAGGTGGCGAGGTCTGGGTGATCGGGTCGGACGGCGTGATCGAGATCGATCCGCGAACGAATGCCGTGTCGCAGAGGATCCAGGTCGCCGCCGAGAGCATGAGCGCGCTGGCCCTGGGCGCGGGTGCGGTGTGGGTGGCCGATCCCGTCGGGGGCAGCGTCTGGCGGGTGTTCCCGGGCCCGGAGCCGGTGCTTCGGCAGATCCCGCTCGAGCTGGGGGTGCGCTCGCTCGCGTACGGTCACGGCGCGCTCTGGGCTACGAACGAGGTCGCCGACAAGGTCTACCGGATCGCTCCCCGCACCAACGAGGCGGAGGTTGTCAGCCGCACGATCGCGCCGCAGCGGGTGGCCGTCGCCGCCGACGCCATCTGGGTCACGGCGCTCGGCCCGCCGTCCGGGCGGGAGACGCTGCCGGCCTCCGCCTGCGGCCAGGTCGCCGCCGGCGAGAGCCGGCCGCAGTTCCTGATCGTCTCGGACCTGCCGCTCCAGGGCCCGTTCCGGGCCTACGTGTCGCCGATGGTGGACGCCATCCGCTACGTCCTCGAACAGCGGGGCTTCCGGGCCGGGCGCTACAGCGTGGGCTACCGCTCGTGCGACAACGCGACCGCTCAGGCCGGCGGCACCGACGTGTTCCGCTGCTTCTCGAATGCTCAGGCCTACGCCCGAACCCCGGACGTGCTCGGCGTGATCGGCTCCTTCTTCTCGTTCTGCTCGGAGGTCCAGATCCCGATCGCGAACCAGGCGGCCGACGGTCCGCTCGCAATGATCAGCCCGTCGAACACGGTCATCGGGCTCACGCGGCCGTGGCGGGGCATGCGTCCGGGCGAGCTCCGGAAGCTCTACCCCTCCGGCGTGCGTAACTACGCCCGCATCGCGGCCGCGGACCACCTGGCGCCCTTGGCGCTCGCGGAGACCGCCCGGCAGCTCGGCGCCGCCAGCGTGTTCGTGCTCCATGACCGCGAGGACCCGGATACGGCCGCCTACGCCGCCAAGATGCGCCGCGCCGCCCGCGAGCTTGGCCTCGAGGTCGCCGGGGTGGGGGCGTGGGACCCGGCCGCGCGCAGCTTCACCGGTATCGCGCAGAGGGTCGCGGACGCTCGACCCGGGGCCGTCCTGATGACCGGCGCGGCTCCGCCCCATCAGGGCGCTTTGATCCGCGACCTGCGCGAGGCCGTCGGTCCGGACGTGGACCTGATCGCGAGCGACGGCTTCGCGGACTTCCCCAGCCTGATCTCGAGCGCGGGTAAGGCGGCCGAGGGCATGTACGTCGGCAACTACGGCGTTCCGAACGACGAGCTGCCGGCCGCGGGGCGGGAGTTCCTCGAGGAGCTCGAGCGCTCCGGCAAGGGTGAGCGCGGCGAGGACTTCACGGCCGCCTACGGCGCGCAGGCGGCCGAGATCCTGCTCGACGCCATCGCGCGCTCCGACGGCACCCGGGCGTCCGTGAGCAGGGAGCTGCTCCGCGTCCGGGTGGAGGACGGCATCCTCGGCGACATCCGCTTCGACCGCTACGGCGATCCCGTGGAGGCGCCGGTCACGATCTACCGGATCGAGGGACAGGAGCCCGTCGTCGATCGCGTGGTGATGGCTCGCTCGACTCGTGAGTGACCCGAGGCCACGTTCATGGTACGTTCGCGCGCGCGGTGGCCGAGCACGCAGCGAACGGTGACGGCAAGCTAGAGCGCGAGTTCGTCGAGCGCTGGCGCGGCAACGCGTACGGCTGCTTCTCCTCCGGGCACAAGTTCTGCCGCGAGGTGTGCCCGGTGATGCAGGTCACCCGCAACGAGAACCACACGCCCACCTCCTTCCACGCGAGCATCGTGGCGATGGAGAAGGGCCTCGTCTCGGTCGAGGACGTGGCCGACGACTTCGTGCACTGCACCCAGTGCGGCGCCTGCGAGCTGCGTTGCCCCAACACGCTCTTCACCGGCGACTTCTACCGGCACCGCACCCGCACCGTCGACGTTGTCAAGGCGATGCGGGCGCTCATGGTCGAGACGGGCAACGAGCGCGCCGGCTGGAAGCTCTGGAACGAGCGGCTGGCGCAGGCGGGCAACGAGCCCGTGCTCGGCGACGTGCCCGTGAGCCAGGAGCACGTGCGCGACTGGGCGGAGGGCCTCGACATCCCCGAGGGCGGCGAGACGGTCCTGTTCGTGGACTGCGAGGCGGCCTTCTACCGCACCTCATACGCGCGCGCGTTCGCGCGGCTGCTCCAGAAGGCCGGCGTCGAGTTCGGCCTCATGCGCGAGCAGTGGTGCTGCGGCGGGCCGGCCGCCGAGATGGGCTACGCCGACCTGGCGCGCAAGCACGCCGAGCACAACGTGGCGGACTGGCGGGCGGTCGGGGCCAAGCGGATCCTCGCGCCCGACCCGCACGACTACATCGCCTTCACCGAGGACTACCCGAATCTCTTTGGCGAGGACTACGAGTTCGAGATCGTGCTCGGCGTGGAGCTGATCGCCGAGCTCGTGCGCGACGGGCGGATCGAGCTCAGCGACCCGGTCGAGCGCACCGTGACCTACCACGACCCGTGCCGGCTGAACAAGCGCAAGGGGGTGCACGAGGCGCCGCGCGAGCTCCTGCGCGCCATCCCTGGCCTGGAGTTCAAGGACGTGGACCACGTGACCCAGTGGTCGTACTGCTCGGGCGGGGGCGGCGGCCTGCCGATCGAGAAGCCGGAGCTCACCGCGGAGATCAGCCGGCGGCGGGTCGAGCGCGCGGCGGGGCTCGAGGTCGACACGCTCGTGAGCGCGTGCCCCTGGTCCGAGCGTCCGCTCACGGAGGCCGCGGCGGACCGGCTCGAGGTGGTGGACCTGTTCGAGCTCGTGGCCCTCTCGGCGGGAATCGAGCCGTGAGCGTCGCGTTCAAGAGCGCCGTCGACGACGGCGTGATCGACGAGCTCCGCGCCATCACCGGCGACCCCGACCGCGTGCTGCCGAACCTCAGCTCGCGCGTCAACCGCACGCGCGTGCCGGCGCCGTTCCCCGTCCACCGCTGGGCCGAGTTCATGCCCGACGTGGCGGTGCTGCCGACCTCGGCGGAGGAGGTCTCCGAGATCCTCAAGCTGGCCAACCGGCTGCGGATCCCGGTGGTCCCGCGCGCCGGCGGCACCGGGCTCTCCGACGGCGCCGTGCCGCTGCGCGGCGGCATCTGCGTGGACGTGAAGCTGATGAACCGGATCCACGAGGTCGACCTCACCGACCGGACCGTGACGGTCGGCCCCGGCATCAACATGCTCAAGCTGAACGAGGAGCTGCGCCCGCACGGCGTCTTCTATCCCGACGACCCGGCGTCGTACCCGTGCTCGCTCGTGGGCGGGCGGATCGGCACCGGCGGCTGGTCGCTGCTCGGCGCCCGCTTCGGCCACACGCGCGACCTCGTGATCTCGATGCAGGTCGTGCTGCCCACGGGCGAGATCGTGGAGATCGGCGAGGGCGGGGGGCGCAAGCTGCGCAAGTCCTCGACCGGGCTGACGCTCAAGCAGCTCTTCACCGGCCACCAGGGCACGCTCGGCATCACCACCGAGGCGACGCTCGAGCTCGTGCCGCGGCCCGAGCTCGAGTTCTCGGCCTTCTTCGCCTTCGACGACTACATGAAGGCCTACCGCACCACCGGCGCGCTCACGCGCTCGGGTCTCGCCACGCTGGCCGGCGTCGTGCTCTTCGACGAGTGGAAGCTCCGCTATCTGCGCCGCGACGACGAGGCCTACATCCCGCAACCGGACTCGGTCCGCGCGGTCGTGGCGGTCGCGCTGTACGGGACCCGGGCGGAGGTGGAGCCGGCCGCGCAGCGCGTGATGGAGCTCGGCCGCGCCGACGGCGGAAAGTACCTGGGCGACGAGATCTCCCAGGGCGACTGGGCCTCGCGCCACGACCGCTACGCCACGCCTCTGCACGGGCGCACGCGCGAGGGCCAGGTGGTGCCGATGTCCTGGCACTGCGAGGACGCCGCCCTCAACTACTCGGCGCTGCCGGCGGTGCGCGAGGAGTGGCACGCGATCGTCGAGCGCTACAGCGAGCAGTACGGCATCTTCGACGACTGGGGGATGTTCGCCTACACGAGCGGGCCCTACAAGCCGTGGGCGGACTACCTGGTCGAGATCGACGTGGGGATCTGGGAGCAGCGCCTTGACGACGACACCTGGGCGGGCTGGGTGGCCTGCAAGCGGGAGATCGCCGAGGTGGCGCTGAAGCACGGCGGCTCGATCACGGCCTGCCACGGCGCCACGCGCGAGGGCGACGCCGAGCTCGTGCCCACCGAGATGGGCAGCTCGTGGGAGGTCGTGAAGCGGATCAAGGCCGCGCTCGACCCCAACAACATCATGAATCCCGGCAAGCAGATGATGGACGAGGCGTACGAGTGACCATCTTCCGGCTCGGGAGACCAAAAGCCGCCCGACGCGAGGCGCATCAACGACGACGTGATCCAGCGCTTCGAGCACGTCTACGAGGTCGACCCGGAGAAGATGCGCGACTTCCCCCAGCAGGAGCTGCCGGCCTGGGACACGAAGCGCATCGTGGCCGCGCGCTGGGACCACCTCGACTGGATGCACGACCACTTCGCCGACGACGTGCTGAAGCTGGGGTTGGAGTCGGAGACGATGCCTGAGGAGGACACGTGAAGTTCAGCTACTGCATGCTGCCGGACTACCCGCTCGACGACTCGATCGAGATGATCAAGACGGCGGACCAGCTCGGCTATTACGCGTGCTACGCGGTCGACGAGACCTGGCACAAGGACCTCTGGACGCTGTTCGCGGCGGCGGCCGACAAGACGGAGCAGATCCGCTTCGGCCCGAACGTCACGCACGTCTTCCTGCGCGAGCCCACGCTGATCTGCCAGCAGCTCGCGACCCTCGACGAGATCACGGGCGGGCGCACGGAGGCGGTCGTCTCGACCGGCAACTTCGGCCTGATGGCGCAGTACCACCTCGACTGGGAGCACCGCAAGCCGCTCTCGCGGCTGCGCGAGGCGCTGCACGTGATGCGCACGTTCCTCGACGACGGCAAGATCGACTTCGAGGGCGACTTCTTCAAGTACACAGGCCTGTTCACCGCCGCCCGGCCCGTGCAGGAGCGGATTCCGCTCCTGATGGGTGGTATGAAGGGCCCGCGCTCGTTCCGGACCGCCGGCGAGCTGGCCGACGGCCTGCATCAGGCGCTCGCCTACTCGCGCGAGGCCTACGACTACCAGGTCGACAACATGCGCCAGGGCGCCGAGAAGGCCGGGCGCTCGTTCGACGACCTCGACGTGGGGGCGTGGGTGGTCACGGTCGTCTCAGAGGACTCCGCCGCCGCCAAGCACGCCGCGCGCCTGCTCGTCGCGTTCTACATCTCCTCGATGCCGGCGGAGCAGCTCGCGCGCCACGGGATCGACGCCGCCGAGCTCCAGCCGGTCGTCGAGGCGCTCGGCGCGGGCGACGTCAAGCGCGCGGTCGAGCTGTTCACGCCCGACTACGTGGAGAAGCTGTCGGTCGCTGGAACGCCCGACGAGGTCGTCGAGAAGATCCGCTCCGACATCGAGCCCGCCGGCGTGAACCACATGATCCTCGCGCTCTCCGACCCTCACCTGGTCAACTTCTTCACCGGCGAGGACGTGCAGAACGTGCCGGACATCCGCGGGCAGCTGAAGCTGGTGGCGGACCGGGTGATGCCCGAGTTCGCCTGAGTGTCGACGTCGCCCCGCCTCGCCACGGAGCGCTTCGGGAAGCGATCCGACCTGATCGTGCACGAGGAGGAGCCCTTCAACGCCGAGACGGGGCTGGCCGCCCTCGCCGAGGGCCCGCTGACCGCCACGGATGCCTTCTACGTGCGCTCCCACGGCCCGGTGCCGGAGATCGACCCGGCCGGCTGGCACCTGCACGTGGGCGGGCTCGTCGAGCGCGAGCTCGAGCTGTCGCTCGAGACGCTGCGGGAGGCGTTTCGCGAGTGCGAGGTGACCGCCACGCTCCAGTGCGCCGGCAACCGGCGCGCGGGCCTCGTCGCGATCCGCGAGATCCCGGGTGAGGCCCCCTGGGGCCCCGGCGCCACCGGGACCGCGACCTGGAGCGGCGTCCCGCTCGCCGAGGTGCTCGCGCTCGCCGGTCCGCTCCGGGAGGCCGCGCATGTGGGCTTCGAGGGCGCCGACCCCTGCGGGGAGGCGAAGCCGGCACAGCGCTTCGGCGGCTCGATCCCACTCGACAAGGCGTGCCGGCCCGAGGTCCTGCTCGCCTGGTCGATGAACGGCGAGCCGCTCGCGCCCGTCCACGGCGCGCCCGTTCGCGTGGTGGTGCCCGGCTACATCGGCGCGCGCAGCGTCAAGTGGCTCGACCGGATCGAGGTGCGCGCGGAGCCGTGGCAGGGCTACTTCCAGCACGTCGTCTACCGGCTGCTGCCGGAGGACGAGACGCCCGGCCCCGGCGCCGGGATGCCGCTAGGCCTGGTGGCGCTCAACGCCGACGTGCTCTCGCCGGCCGACGGCGACACGGTGGTCGCCGGGCCCGTCGAGGTGCGCGGCTACGCCTTCGCGGGTGGGGAGCGGCACGTGGCGCGCGTCGACGTCTCACTGGACGGCGGGGCCGGCTGGTCGCAGGCCGAGCTGCTCGACGACCTCGGCCGCTGGGCCTGGCGCCAGTGGCGGATCACGCTCGACCTCCCGCCCGGCGAGCACGAGATCCTCGTCCGGGCCTGGGACTCCTCGGCGGCCACCCAGCCCGAGGACGAGGCGGCGCTCTGGAACCCGAAGGGCTACGTGAACAACGCCCGGCCGCGCGTGCGCGTGCGA
>CAWEVH010000009.1:0-53945 GCA_963812415.1 uncultured Thermoleophilaceae bacterium
CGACGGTCAGGCTGCCCATGGGTGGCGTTGCCCTGGCTGGTTGTCACTGGTTATGGTGCCATCCGACCGGGGGCTCCTCCGGTAGGGGCCCTGTCAACGTCGCGACCGAGAAATCGGTGCCGGGCGCCGCCCGGGGAGGTTCAGGATGCGTACCCGTTTCGTACTGCTACTCATAGCGCTGATGGCCTTGGCGCTGGTGCTGACACCGTCGGCCGGGGCTGGCAACAACTTCGTGGCCCCGCTCAGCGGTGCGCAAGAGGTCCCGGCACGAGACACCAATGCTGCGGGCGTGGCGACGTTCAAGCTCAGCAAGGACGGCACCGCGCTGGAGTTCAAGGTCAACGTCGCGAACATCGACAACGTCTTCGCGGCGCACATCCACTGCGGCGCCGTCGGGGTCAACGGCCCTGTCGGGGTCACGCTTTTCGCGGGGGCTCCCGCAGGGGGAGTTGTGAACGGCACCCTCGCGGAGGGCACGATTACCGCCCCAGACGCCGGCAACGGATGCGGATGGACCGACCTGGCCGCGGTCTTGGCAGCGATCAACAGCGGCAACACCTACGCCAACGTCCACACAAACGACGGCGTGGCACCGGCGAACACCGGCCCGGGCGACTTCCCCGGCGGGGAGATCCGCGGCCAGATCAGATAACCAAGCCCGCCGCGAGGCGGGTACCGGGAGCGATCCGTCGTTCTGACGGTTGTTGTCCCCGGTTAGGGTGGCCTGTGGCTTGAGGCTCCTCCGCTTGGCGGGGGAGCTTCTCGCGCCCTCTCACTCCACCAGTCTCACCTCGAAGCCGCCTCCCGCCGGCAGGTCGCCGGCGCCGCCCAGGAGCCCGAGGATGCGTGCCACGTAGGCGCGCGTCTCGGCGAATGGCGGGATGCCGCCGTAGCGCTCGACGGCGCCCGCGCCTGCGTTGTATGCAGCGAGCGCCAGCGGTACGGAGCCGAAGCGGCGCAGCAGATCGCGCATCAGGTGCGCCTGTGCATCGATCGCCGCCGCCGCGTCGAACGGATCCTCGAGACCAAGCGCCGCCGCCGTGCCCGGCATGAACTGCGCGATCCCCTCGGCACCGGCGGGGCTCCGCGCGAACGGGTTGAACCCCGACTCCGCGTAGAGCTGGGCGGACAGCAGCGCCGCCCCGACATTCCAGCGCTGCGCGGCACGCACGATCGGCTCGTGGAACTCAGCCGGCACGAACGACGGCACCGCGCGGCGCCCATCCCCACGGCCGCCGAAGCCGACCGACGCGGACCCGGTGTTGCGCGCATAGCCAAAGTGCCACGGCTCCCACGAGTAGCGCCGGACGAAGCCGAAGCGCTCGCTGTTCGCCGCGAGCCAGGCGTAGGCACCCGGGGGGCCGAGATCGAGCTCGGTGGCGTAGCGGTGCAGGCTCGTGCCCGGAGGCGCAACCCATTTCGGGTCGGGGTTGGCGGCGAACAGCCGCGCCTGCTCGGCGTCGGAGCGGAACGCGCTCGTGACCGACAGGAACAGGCCCGCCTCCTCGCGGGCCGCGGCCGCCATGCGGTCGAACGCCTGGGCCACGTCGGGGCGCATCGGCTTTCCTTGCCTGTACGAGAGCGGGCCGTCGTAGCCGCCGCCCGAGCCGAACTCTGGCATCCCGGACGGCACGCCGAGCCCCGGGACGAGCTCGGCCGCCGCGCGGGCACGCACCGGCACCGAGCGTCGGCCCGTACCCGAGCCGACCCGCACCCGGGCCACCCCGCGCACCGCGACCGCCACCCGCGTCGGCGCGAACGACGCGCCCGGGAAGCTCACGTCGGCCGCCCGCACCCTGACCCCGTTGCGCCGTCCGCCGCGCACCGCCGCGGCGCGAGCCCGCGCCAGGTACACCGGCAGCGGCAGATGACGCGGATTCGCCAGCCCGTTCCCGAGCAACGGCGGCTCGAACAGCCGCGGGTAGAGGTCGCGCATCACCTGCGCCGCCGACACCGCCGCCAAGTCCGCCCCACGCTGATGCTTGCCGCGCGCCCCCAGCGCCTGCCCGAACGCGAACACCGCCACCACCCCAAGCAGCAGCAGCGCCACCACGCCCAACATCAGGATCGATGCCTGGCCCGACTGACCGCGGACGCGAGAGCGGAAACACCCCGGGGAACTCATCACCCGGCACGCTCCCGCGACCCGCACCACAGCTCAACACCTGGCCGTCACAACATCGGCACGAGCGCGTCACAAGCTCCCAGCACCACCACCCGGTCGAGCGTCGACCAACGGCATTCACGGCCGCCGTCCCCGGCTGCACCTGTTCCACCTCGACGTGGCGCAGCGTCAAGTGGTCGAGCAGGAGCCCCTTCTGGGTCCCGAAGCTGAACTCCAGATGCGGGCGAGGCTGGCCGTCGACGCCGTGGATCGTGATCAAGCCCGGATCGTCGATCGTCTCGGCCAGCAGGTACACCCCGGGTTCACGGTCACATCGTCGCCGGGATTCGCCGCTGCGATGGCCCGTTTGACGCCGCACGGGTCCGCGAAGGTGCAGTCCGTGCCGGAACCGGCGGGGTCGGCGTACCGGCTCGTGGCCGCCAAGGCGGCCGGAGCAAACGACGCCGCCGCCACGACCGCTCCGATCACAGTCAGCAGAATGGGACCCGACCCAAGTGAGCAAAGGGTGGGCCAACCGTGCCAGGGTGCCGACGATCTCCCCAGGGGGCACTCCGACGAATGGGTGGCGGATAGCCGACCGAGGCGGCCGGGCCGGATGTCGGTTCTCCGCCAGCTAGTTGGCGGTTCGCCCCCTGGTCGCGCGGGCCGCCCGCTGACACGGTGGACGCATGCTCAGCTGCACGAGAGGAGCGACACCATGAGCGGACGACTGATCCTCGCGCTCACGGCCGTGTCTGCGGCCGCGATCGTGGGCTCGGTGTTCTGGGCGATCGGCAGGAACGAGCAGGCGGCGGGTCGTGCCGGGACGCGGTTCGCGGCGGCGCTGATCGAAAACGATCCCGGCGCGGCGCCGAAGGGCAGTGGGGAGTACATCACGCGCATGCGCGCGTACTTCGGGGCGGTGACCGGCGCGCGGGTGATCGGCACCCACAACGAGCGCGCCGACGCGAACACGAACACGTCCCGGACATATCCCGTCGCGGACCTGCTGCTGCGCAGCGCGCGCGGACCGGCGGTGATCGAGCTCGCCTTCGACAACGGCGGAATCGGCAGCGAGGAGGTCACCGGCGTCTACGAGGTCGAGCCCGACGACGCCCCCAAACTGCCGGCACGCGATCGCGAGCAGCTCGCGTCGGCGTTTGCGGAGCGTGGCGGCATCCCGGCCGACGAGGAGACGCTCAGCCGGGCCACCGCCCAGACCCGCCGACCCGCTGCGCCCCGGCCCGCAGGCGCACCGGCGCTCCGAGCGAATCCGAACCCTGGGTTGCGCGAGGCGCGGAACGAACTTCGATGCGTCCAACGCGCCCACGGTGACGTGACGAAGCTCCTGAAGTGCACGCGCTGACGGCAGGCACATCCCCCCCCCCCCCCCCCCCGCATCAACGGTCGAGCAGCAGTTGCTGGGTGCGGACGAACGCGGGGTAACCGCTTCGGCGCCAAAAAACCGCGCGGCCGACCCGGCCGCCGGTGAGCGCACTGCGTCCCATTCAGGCGTCTGCCGCTTCACGACCGACGTGCCGGGGCGTCTCGTCCGATCGGGGCTGACGACTAACGGCGGGCAGATATCTGCTGCACGGCCCAGTCGTTGCCGTCGGGATCGCTGAAGAAGACGAACCCGACATTGTCGAGTGGATCCGGCTGAGGAGTGGGGCTCTCGCCCATGACTTGAATCTCGCCGACCTCGACGCCGCGCTGTACGAGCTGAGCACGCGCCGCGTGGATGTCGGGGACGACCAGCTGCAGGCCCTTGAGCGAGCCCGGCGACATGTCCGGGACGATCCCTTCGCCGACGACGATCGAGCAGCCCGACCCGGGAGGGGTGAGCTGGACGATCCGGTTGCCCTCGCTGACTTGAGTGTCGTGGTCCACGTTGAAGCCGAGCTGCTCGGCGTAAAACGCCTTGGCACGGTCCACGTCCGAGACGGGTACCACCACGACTTCGAGCGTCCAATTCACGATGCGTCTCCTTTGTTAGCTCGGTAGCTGAGCGCCTTCAGTAAGACCGGGTGAGGCCATTCAGCTCATCGGTACGCTCGCTTGCACGACGAGGGGAGCGTGACGGGGATCGGTTAGCCCGAAAGGTCGATCCGTTCGAGGTGCGCCGCACGGTCGTGCGCGTGGCTGGGCGCTTGGCGCAAGGTGTGCTCTCGGCCACATCCCGGGCGGGACCGCGGCCCGTCGCCGAGTGACGCCTGTCCGGCAGGGTGCGAGCAGGAGAACGGCGGTCGGCCAGCGAAATTGGCTGACGTGCTCGCCGTCCCCTCCGATCAAGATGCGTAGGCGGCTGCGCGCTCGTGAGCAGTTGATCGCGGGCTGGCTCGACCTCGGCTCGGCCGCGACCGCCGAGCTGAGCGCGGCGGCCGGCTTCGATGCCGTGATCGTCGACCTCGAGCACGGTGCCGGGAACGAGGCAGCTGCACGCGGGCAGATCGCGGCCGCGGGCGGGCCAGTGCTGGTGCGAACCCCCGATGGCGGCACTCAGGCCGGACGGATGCTCGATGCCGGCGCCGCGGGCGTGATCTTTCCGCGCGCAACGTCGGTCGACGAGGCGCGCGACCTTGCACAGGCAGTCCGCTATGCGGGCTCGCGCGGCGTCTCCCCGTTTGCGAGGAGCAACCGCTGGGGCGCCGGCGGCGATGCATGGCGCGATCAGGCCGACTCCCGGGTCGCCTGCCTGATCCAGATCGAGCGTGCGACGGCGCTTGACAAGGTTGACGCGATCGCCGCGCTCGACGACGTGGACGCGCTCTACATGGGCCCCGCCGACCTCTCCAACGATCTAGGGCTGCCGCCCGACTTGGGACATCCCGAGCTGTTTGCGGCGGCCGAGCGCATCGGACGGGCCGCCGCCGATCACGGCAAGACGGCGGCGATCCACCTACCGGCCCCCGACCGGGCGCGGGACGTGCGCTCGATCGGCTTCTCTTTCCTCTCGTGCAGCTTCGAGAGCCAGCTACTCCGCGTCGCGTCCGAGCGCACCGTCGCCGCGCTGCGTCCGTCGTAGATCGACCTCCGTAGTCGCACAGGACGACGGGCTCCGCCCGCAGGTCTTCGTGCGACATGGACATGGTTAGGCACGTGGTCCGCAACGACTCGGAAGCGCGGAGACCCGACGGAGCACGGCCCTGTTCTCCGCCTCCGACGACCTGACGGCCCTTTTCCTCAGTGGCCGCGTGGCAAGGCAGCCTCCGGACGAACGAACTCCTTGATCACCGCTCGGAGTCGGTGCCGCCAAACATCGGCTGAAGTTGCGGTGGCGTCGTGATCGCACGCTGACCACTGAGCGCTCGAGCGCGGACACTGCTGCGCCCGCGGGACAGCGCTCGTCTCCCCCGCATCCACGGGACGTCTGCTCGGACCGACGAGCAGGCGCGCCGGTTGCCAGTCCCGGCGCGTGCCGGACTCAAACTTCCGGCCAGCGTCGATCGCGGACCCGTGTAGGCATGCGGATCTCTGGAGCAGACTCCTCCTTCGGCCAGGGACGTGCGAGTCGCCAGCAGGCCGCCGCGTACGCTCGCTGGTCGTCCAGAGCAGTAGTCCTAGCTCGCGTCGCGGGTGGGGATCGCTCGCAGCACATTGATCGCGCCGACGACCAGGATGATGATCGCCCAGCGCGTCGGGATGTCGCCACTCGTCATGCCGATGATCGCGACCACCACTAGGACCAGCCCGAGCACGGTGGCGATCCCGGGTTTGTTGAGCGCCCTGGCGAGCCGTGGCAGGAAAGCCATCGCGCCTGGCAGCCTAGGCTCTGCCAATAGCGAGCGTCGAGCTGAGCCGACGCGTCGGGAAGGTCGTCGGCTACCCGCCGTTCTCAGATCTGAGCGAGCTTCAGCGTCGGGAGTTGCAGGAGGCGCTGCTCAGGCCGACGCCTTCGAAAAGAGCCCGCTCTGTCCACGGCTCGTAACCCCACTGACCCTGAACCCAGTTGGCCCACGGCGACCCGTAGGTGGCTGTCACAGCGCTGCTCTCCCGTCAAGAGCGAGCGTCTCGTCGGCTAGCAGGGCATGCCCGCTGTGGACGACACGGAGGTGCCCGCGGGCAGGCGTCCGGCCCCCTGCGCCGCGCATGTGGTCCAGCTCGCCCTGGCGGGTCGTTGGTGCAGGACCAGCCTGTCACAAACCGGCGGGTCGCTGCGAGCTATTGAGTGAACCATCCCCTCACTCTCGAACGAGGGGATCCACGACCAGCCGTCTGGGCTGCCAGGCGGTCACGAAAGGAGATACCAAAGTGAGATCTCGTACAACCCTGCTCGTGGCGGCCCTAGCACTCGCAGCAAGCGGCGCAGGTGCCGGCGGTGCCGGGGCGACCCCCGGACCGACACCAATTAACGGCCTCACCGGCGCATGCAACATGACCAACATCCATGCCGAGTTCGGCATGTTCACGATCGCCGGCTCCCGGGCCAACCCCAATGGGTTCGACGGCGGCATGATCACCGCCATCCTCAACACCAATGGCGGCACCATTCCCGACAACTGCTAAGGACCGCAGTGACACAGCGCGGTCAACGACGCGCGCGCCCTCATTGGCGACCGCGGGTCAGCCGTCATGGGGCTTCGGTCAGGCCGTCGGCACTCGGTACCGGGCCGTACGCGGTGCTGAGCGGTTGCCGGCCGCGTCCGTGGCCGTGAGCCGCATGCGGTAGCGGCCGGGCCGAGCCGCGCGCTTGCGCAGCTTGCCGGTGAGCCGGGTCGCGTTGACGCCGGTCGTCCCGTTCCTCGTCAGCGTGCCGATGGTGCGGTAGCGCGTGCGGCTTCCGGCCACCGCGCGCTGGATCTTCAGCGTCACCCCGGCGGCCTCGTTGAGCGTGTACCGGACGCGCGGGCCGCGCAGCGTGCGGGTCGCGCGGAAGCCGGTGACCAGGGGCGCCAGCGTGTCGAGCGCCGGCGCGGACGACGGCTCGCCGCTCCCGGGTGCCTGGCCCCCGGCCGCCTCGCCGCCGGCTCGGCTGCCCGTCCGCGGGCTGGCCGCCGCTCGGAACGGGGAGCTCGTACGCGCCCATGTCGCGGCGCGCCGTCCCGTCGGCGTCGCCGTCCGCGACGAGCGGGTTGCCGTCCAGGTCCAGGCCCTGGGCGGTGGCCGGGTCCCCGGCGTCGACCAGGGGTGAGCCGGCCAGCAGGTGGTAGTCCCCGCCGCCCGCGTCGACGAACCCGGCGTCGCCGATGTTCGTGACGTTCGCCTCGCTGATCGATCCGTTCTCCGCGGTCGTGTTTCCGCTCGGGTCATAGTTCGAGTAGGTGGCCGTCAGGGTGGCGTGGCCGGTCGCGCCGACGGCCGTGCGCGCGTCCAACGCGTGGGCTGCACCGCGGATGACGGAGTTCGTGAGGCTGACCTCGGAGCTCAGGGCGGGAGAGCTGAACGTTCCGGCGGACACGCCGACGCTGAAGGGCAGTCCCGGCCCGATGATGGTGGCGCCGTCGATGTTCACGAACGTGTCTCCGCTCGCTCCCTGAGTTCTGGCGGCGATGCCCGGGCCGCCGCCGGTGCCGTAGCGGATCAGGCTGTTCACGACGTTGGTCGTGCCGTGGTAGGCGTACATACCGGCGTACGAGCCGGTCACGCGCGTGCGCTCCAGCGTTCCGCCGTAGTAGCTGTACACGCCCAGGTTGGCGCTCAGACTGGAGCGGCGGACGGTTGCGCCGCCGTCGAAGAAGCTCACTCCCCATGAGTCGGCGGCCGGGTCGAGCACCACGCTCGAGTCCTCGAGCGTACCCCCGCCACCGAGCTCGACGCCGTAGCGCTGACCCGACTGGGCGGCCTCGTCGACCACCTGGATGTGCCGTACGGCGCTGGTCGTACGGAGCCCGGTGAAACCGGTCACGACGTTCTCCGGCAGCCGGATCGTCAGGTCTCGGATCAGCGATCCCGGCCCGCCGTACAACGTCAGTAGCCTGCCCTTTGCGCCGGCAGGCCGGGTCAGGACCGTCTGCCCTACCCCGGCGCCGACGATCTCCACCGGGGCGTCCGAGCGGTGGTACTCGAACGAGTACCCCGGCGGCGGCGTGTAGGTGGCGGCACCGAGCAGGACGCGATCCGCGTCCGTGGCGTCGTCGGCGAGGCTGAGGGCAGCCTCGACGCTCGGAACGGTGTGGGCCTGGTCGCAGCTCACGTTCGGGGCCACGCAGTAGTCCGTCGCTCCTGCGACGGCGGGGACGGCGCATGCGATGACGCCGCCGGTGAAGGCGGCCTGGAGCCAGCGAGCGAAGGTCGGTCGTGTCATGACCACAAGATCGCCCGGCTCCGCCGCCGGCGGCAGGTGGGTAGGCCGCCACACACGCTTCGGTTGTCCGCCAAGTTGCCCAAGGGCGCAGGACAGCCGCGCCTGGCAGGAGCGCTTGGCCGGTTCCCTACCCCCGCAGGTAGGCGAGGACGGCGAGCACGCGGCGGTGGTCCTGCCCGCCACTGGGCAGGTCCAGCTTGCTGAAGATGCTGGTCACGTGGCGTTCGACCGCTCGCTCGCTGAGGAAGAGCTTGCCGGCGATCGCGCGGTTGGTGCGGCCCTCGGCCATCAGGCCGAGCACCTCGCGCTCGCGGGCGGTGAGGGAGTCGAGCGGCCCCTCCTCGCGGGAGCGGCCGAGCATCTGGGCGACGACCTCCGGGTCGAGCACCGAGCCGCCCGCCGCCACGCGGTCGACCGCCTCGGTGAGGCGCTCGACGTCGCCAACGCGGTCCTTGAGCAGGTAGCCGACCCCCTCGGCGCCGCCGGCGAGGAGCTGACCGAGGTAGCGGTCCTCGACGTACTGGCTGAGCAACAGGATGCCGACGGCCGGAAGCTCCTCGCGGATCGTCAGTGCAGCGCGCAGGCCGTCGTCGGCATTGTCGGGCGGCATGCGGACGTCGACGATCGCGACGTCGGGCGTGTGTGCGCGGACCTTGCGCAGGAGGTCCTCGGCGTCGCCTGCCTGGGCGACCACCTCGTGGCCCGCATCGACGAGGAGTCGCGCGGCGCCCTCGCGCAAGAGGACGGCGTCGTCGGCAATCACGATTCGCATGGGATCTCCGCCAGCAGCACCGTACCGCCACCCGGGGGGCTGATCACGTCCAGCTCGCCGTCGAGGGCCGCGACCCGATCGGCCAGCCCGCGTAGCCCCGTGCCCCGCGCCGGGTCCGCGCCGCCGCAGCCGTCGTCTCGAACCTCGATCTGAAGGCGACCGTCGCGGCGCGCGACCTCGACCTCTACGCGCTTCGCCGCGGCATAGCGGGCCGCGTTGGTGAGACCCTCGGCGACGGTGAAGTAGGCCGTGGCCTCGACCGGCGCGGCGAAGCGTGATTCCGGCACGGCCACTATCCGGGTCGGAACCGTCGAGCGGGCGACGAGCGCCTCGAGCGCCGGCCGCAAGCCGCCCTCGGTCAGCGCCGCCGGGTGGATGCCCCGTGCCAGGTCGCGCAGCGCGCGGGTCGCCTCCTCGAGGTCGCCGACGGCCGCGTCGAGGAGGGCGCGCGCCTCGACGGGATCGTTATCGAGACGCGTCCGCGCCATGCGCAGGTCGAGCGCGAGCTCCACGAGTCGCTGCTGCGCGCCGTCGTGGAGATCGCGCTCGAGCCGGCGGCGGGCGGCATCGGCCGCCTCCACGATTCGGGCACGCGACGCCCTCAGCTCGGCCTCGGCGGACTTGCGCTCGGTGATGTCGCGCAGGTAGCCCGTGAAGGTGGGCGGGCCGGGCACGTCAATTCGCGTGATCGTCAGCTCGACCGGGAAGGTCGCTCCGTCCGCTCGCATTCCGGTGATCTCGAGCCGACGGTCGAGCAGCACCGGCTTCTCGCTCGCCAGGTAGCGGGCCAGCCCGCGGCGGTGGAGTTCGCGCAGCTCCGACGGAATGATCAGCTCTGCCATGTCGCGACCGATTGCGTCGCCTGCGGAGTGGCCGAAGGTGCGCTCGGCGGCCGGGTTGAAGTCGACGACTCGGCCCTCGTGGTCCATCGTCACCACGCAGTCGAGCGCGGCGTCGAGCATCGCGTTGAGACGCGCCTCCTTGGCGCGCAGCGCCTCGGCGTCGCGGCGGCGCTCCACTGCCTGGCCGATCTGGTCGCCGAGGGCGGACATGGTGGCAAGCAGCTCGCCGTCCAACCGGCGGGGCTCGCCGGTGAAGAATTCGATCACTCCGAGCACCCCGCGCGCGCTTCGGATCGGGAAGCAGAACGCCGCGCGCAGGCCGGCTTGCCGCGCCGCCGGGACGCGTGGGAAGTTGTCGTCGGCCGTGACGTCGGCGATCCACGCCGCCTCGCCGCTCCGCCACACGCGTCCCGGGAGCCCCTCGCCGGCGGCGAGCGCGGTGTCCCGGCTGGCCGCCTCGAAATCTTGCGTGGCGGCGTCGCCCGCGCTCCAGACCTCCACGCAGCGCAGGGCCTCCGGCCGGTCGGGCGTGGGCTCCCACACCGCGCCCAGGCGCCAGCCCAGGCTCTCGCCGATCGTCCGCAGCGCCCGTGCGAGCGCCTCGCGCGGGTCGGCGGTCTCGGCCAGGCTGCGAGCTACGGCCTGCTCGGTCCGCGGGAGAGTGGCCATCGCTGTGGGGATGATCCTCCCTCACGCTCGCTGCCGCCACGTCAGTCCGTGAGCCCGGCGAGCGCCTCCCCCGACAGCTCCGCCTTCGGCACGAAGCCGCGCGCCCCGCAGCGGGCGATCCGATCCCCGAAGTCGCTGGGGTCGTGGGTCGAGGTCAACACGACGGACGGCGCGTCCCGGCCGCGCGCCAGCTGCTCGGCAACCGACAGCCCGCTCGTGTCGGGGAGCCCGATGTCGAGCAGCACCACCATCGGCCGGTGCCGTCGCGCTGCCTCGAGCGCAGTCGCCCCATCGGCCGCCTCGGCCACGACCGTGTAGCCGGCGGCCTCGAGCAGGCGTCGCGCGCGCAGGCGGAAGCGCGCGTTGTCGTCGACGATCAGGACTGTGCCGGGCATCACTCCGCATGATCGGCCCTCGCGGCCCGAGCCACCAGGCGGCCAGCCGCCAGGCGAGCGTCGGTTTTCCGCCACGAGGTCGGCGGACCGCCCCCCTGGCCGCGAGGGCGGCCTTCGCACACCGTAGGCCCATGCTCACGTCACGCACTCGGCTCCTGCTACGCCGCCGTGACGATCCGCCCGCGATACCACTAGGCGCGGGCTTCAGTGCCCTACCGACACGAAAAGGAGAAGGATGATGTGGGAAGTGGTTCTGGACGTGTTCTGGCCGTCCAAGGAGTCGGGGTCGCTCGAGCGGGTGCTCGGGAAGAAGACGAAGCCTGACGAGCTGCGGGTCCAGCTGAGCGCTCCGGGAGCGCTCAAGCAGCGCCTCAACGAGAGCGGCTGGCTCACCGACGAGGTGATCGCCGCGGACATCGTGCGCCAGGGGAAGGCGCCCACGGTGCTCGGCCTGATCACCGGGCATGCGTTGATCGAGGTGGCGCGACCGCGGCGGGCAAAGTCGCTCCCGCGCGAGTTCGTGCTCGCGGTGACTGCCGATCGGGTGCTCGCATTCGCGATGAGTCCGTGGGCCGAGGGGGGCGAAGGTACGGACCTCGTGGTCTGGATTCAGCGCGACGAGCGCGGCTCCTGGGCAAGGGAGACGGTGCGCCTCATCGATCCGACGACGCGCGGCGTCTCGAAGGGCGCAACGCTCGAGCTCGCAGGCCAGGAGCGGTTCCCGGTCAACTGGGAGGGCGACGACGACACCGAGACGCTGATCGCGCTGCTCAGCGGCTGACAGCCGATCGGCTCGCCAGCGCCTGCAGCGCCGCAAAGTCCGGCGATGTCGACGACGTGGAGCCACTCGCGGTCGCCAGGGCGCAGCCGATCGGGACTCCCCGTCGAGTTAGCGTTGGAGCACCTTGAGCGCCGACGCCTCGCCTCCGTCCGCCCGCGAGGGCGGCGTCGTGATCCTTGTCGGTGTCGCGCTCGCGGTCGTGATGTTCTGGCCCTTGGTTCTCCATCTCGACCGCGACGTGCCGAAGGATCTCGGCGACTCGCTGCTCACTGCGTACCTGATCGGATGGAACGGCCATGCGTTCCTCCACCAGCCCTTCGAGTGGTGGCAGGCGAACGCGTTCTGGCCGAATCAGGATGCGCTCGCGTTCTCCGACGCGCTGATCGGGTACACCCCGGTCGCACTGCTCGGAACAGGCTTCCGCTCAGCCATCTGGCATTACAACGTCCTGTTTCTGTTCGCATACGGGCTGGCGTTCGCGGGCGCATATCTGCTCGCGCGCGAGCTCGGTCTGGGACGTCCCGCCGCTGCGGTCGCCGGAGCGGCGTTCGCCTACTCGCCATGGCGCTGGGACCAGAGCGCGCACCTCGCCGTGCTCTCGTCCGGGGGCATCCCACTGTGTCTGATGCTGCTCCTGCGGGGGTATCGCCGCGAACGGCCGCTCGCCGTGCTCGCCGGCTGGCTTGTCGCCACGTGGCAGGTGTCGATCGGGGTTTCGCTCGCGCTCCAGCTGCTGTACCTGCTGGCGATCCTCGCCGCCGTGGCCTTCGTCTATTGGTGGCGGGCCGGCCGAGCTCGGCCGGCCCGTCGCTTGGTGCTCGCCACCACCGCCGGGCTCGCGGTGCTCGCGATCGTCTCGCTGGTCGTTGCCAGGCCGTATCTGCGCGTGGCGGACGACTACCCCGAATCGCACCGCACTCTCGGAAACGTCGAGTACTTCTCGCCCCCACCGCGGGCCTTCTTCTCGGCGCCGGCGGACAACCTGGTCTGGGGTGAGATCACGAGCGGCGCCCGCGAGCGCCTGCGCGCGGCCGCGGAGCAGACGCTCTTCCCCGGTGCACTGGTGCTTGCCCTCGCCCTGTTCGGGCTGTTCAGCGACGTTTGGCCGCGCCGCCTGCGGATCGGACTGGCGGCCGCGATTGCGACGGCTGCTGTCTTCTCGATGGGGTTGGCCTTCCTCGACGGAAGAATCACGTACCGCCTGCTCTTCGAGTATGCGCCCGGCTGGGACGGCCCGCGAACGCCGGGCAGGCTTCACACACTCACGACGCTATTCCTCGCGCTCCTGGCCGCCGGCGGCGCACAGGCATTCGTCAGCCAGGGGCCGCGCCTCATACGCCAGCGGTCGTGGCTGGCGCCCGCCGTCTGCTCGGCCTTCGTCCTCGTGATACTTCTGGAGGGCAGCGCCTTCAACAGAAACGACGGGGGATCCGGAGCCCTCGCAAGCCCCGCGCACCCGACGGTGCCGGCCCCGCCCCGCGGCCTGCGCGACGCGAAGGCGCCGCTGATCCAGCTGCCCGCTGACGAGTTCGCAAATCCGCTCGATGATCTGCTCACCCACCGCTACATGGTTTGGTCGACCGAGGGATTTCCCGAGCTCGTCAACGGCATCAGCGGCGTCATACCGCGTCGCACACTCGAGCTGGGCGAGCTGGCGCGCGGGTTCCCCGACGGGCCATCGGTCGCGGGCCTGCGGGCTGCCGGCGTCCGATCAGTGGTGCTTCACCCGGAGCTGGCCAGGGACACAGCCTGGGCCGGAGCCGCCGACAAGCCCGTTGAGGGGCTGGGCATCGTGCGCCGCGTGGTGGGAGGCATCGTGTTGTTCGACCTCAACCCGAGCTCGGGGCCTATGTAGTGGCGCCTGAGATTTCCGGCTCCCGGCTGCGCCCGGGAAGCACGCGGCGGCGGCGGCCCGACCGCGCGGGCACCACTCCACCGAGCTCCTGTCCGGCGACCACGGCAAGCGCGAGGAATGGGAAGAACCACGCGATGTAGAGCGCCGCCCAGTGTGTGAGCACGAGCTCGAAGGCCATGAGCAGAGCGGCAGTCAGCGCAGCGAGCTGGAGGGGTGACTTGCGCCGCGGCACGAACGCCACTGCAACCGCCGCGATCACCAGACCAACCTGGAGCACGTCCTGCACCCACTTGAGGTCGGGTATTCCCTCGGCGCGGTACTGACCCCAGTCCCACAGCGAGAAGGGTGAGCGGCGATCGAGCTGAAGGCCGAACGTTCGCTCGTAGAACGTCCGAAACGCCTCGACGGGTTCGCCGCCGAGGATCAGCGCCCAGAAGGCGACCGCGGTCGCCACCGTGAAGGCGGCGGCGAAGACCGCCGTGCGCCGCCAGTTCGGTGGCCCCGGGTAGGTCGCCCAGAGCGGCACGACGACCAGCCCCGCGAGCTTGGCCCACGCGCCCAGCGCCGCGAAGGCGCCACGACCGGCGTGGGAGGACGCGGCCCAGAACCCCCAGATCAGGAAAGCGGGCATGATCGCGTCGTTCGAATTGGAGCTGACCGCGTACTGCGTGAGCGGGTTCGCAGCCCACGCAAACGCGAGGAGCGCGGCCAGGCGCATCCCGCCGAAGCGAAGACCGACCGCACCAAGTCCCAGGATCGCGAGCAGGTCGAAGGCGACGGTCGTGAAGCGAACGGCGGGGAGGTTGTCCCACTTCCCGCTCCAGCCGAACAGCGCGAGGCCGGGCAGGTAGGCGTGGTAGTTCACCGGCCCGTAGGTGTCTCCGAAGGGATTCGCGCTCTCGCAGCGGCCGTTCTCCTGGATCCAGTCGCCGATGTCCCCGACGTCGTTCGCCGGCCCGCAGGGCCGACCGGTGTCCGTCACCGGAAAGGTCCCGTAGGGGCTGTCCCCCTCCCTGAGTCGGTCGGCGCCGATCACGCCCGCGTAGCCCACGTCCAGGATGCCCGAGCCCTCGGTGTTCAAGCCCACCCGGAAGCCGATGAGCAACACCGTCGCCCCGATGAGAAGCCAGACCGGCAGCGTGGAAGCGGCGGGAGAGGCACGGTTCGTTGCGCCAATCCATGCGCATCTTCCGATGAGGTACGCGAACGGAATCGACGCAGCGGCGGCGCTCGCGAACACCCGCCCCTGGTTGAAGTACCAGAGATAGACCGAGAAGGACAGGAAGACCAGCAGGTCGAGGTTGCGCAGGCTGAGCGGCCGGCGGAGGTTCGCGAGACCGAGGAGAAATACGAGACACAGCGGAATCCAGACGTGTGGCTCGTTGATCACTCCTCCCAGGCCGTTGCCCAGGGCGAGCGGCCAGGCCACTTCCGGCCCCACCCAGGCCTCAACGACTTGACCCGAGGTGGTGACCTTGCCACGGGCGGTCTCCCCGGCCTTCCCGGAGAACACGCTGACCTGCCAGAGCCGCGGACGCTTGCGGAACTGCGCGATTGTGACCCAGGTCGGCCGCGGGTACCTCTCCATCCACTGCGCCACCTTCGGGTGGGCCAGAAAGACGGCCTTCGCGGCGCGCTCGGTCGTTACGGGGCGAAACGGCTCCTGCGCTGCCGTCGCGCTCGGTGCGCAGAGCAAGGCACCGGCGAGCAGGGCGAGGCAGACGCGCCGCATCCGTCCACAATAAGTCGTCCTTGGGCTGGCCTTCGGCAGCGGCGCCTGGTATGTATGACCGGCACCACGAGCCAGCGGTTCCGAGGCGAGGCGCCGCAGTGAGAGGACGGATGCGATGAAGGGCCGCAAGGGCCGGCTGGCCAAGTACCTGAGCATCCCCGTGCTCGCCGCATGTGGGTTCGTGCTCGCAGCCACGGCGGCGGGCGGTGGGGTGGCAGACGTACTGGACGGTACGGCGACGCCCTCGCCTATGCCGAGCTCGCCGCCGCCGACCTCGCCGCCCGTGACGCCCAGCCCCATGCCGACGGCGACGCCGACGGCCACGCCCACACCGTCGCCGACCGTACCGCCGACGGGCCCCACAACCACCATGTCGCCGCCCCCGGTGTTCGAAGGCTGCGGTCACGGCTTCTGGAAGAAGCCTTCACGGGTGTGGACCGGCTTCAGCCGCAATCAGACGGTCGGTTCCGTGTTCGCAGGTCTGCCAGCCGGGATCGACTCGCTCACGCTGTCGAATGCGCTGACGCAAGGTGGCGGAGGTCTGAACGCACTGATGCGACAGGCGGTCGCAGCTCTTCTCAATGCCGAGAACTCGGACGTCGACTACCCGCTCACGTCGGCACAGGTCATCGACATGGTCAACGATGCGGTCGCGAGCGGGGACGCCGCCATCGAGTCGCTCAAGGACACGCTCGACGGGTTCAACAACCTCGGCGCAACCGGAACCTGCTGACCCCGAGGCGCGAGGAGCCACGCTCTGCTGCCAGGTTTCGCGAGGCGGTCTAAGGCAGCACCGCGTCCGCTTGGCGGTTGCACGCCAGCCGCTCCGCCTCGGTAGTGGCTGCGGGGGTCCTGTCCTCCTCCTCGAAGTAGTCGTCCTCCGGCGTTTCTGCCTCCTCGACGCACTCCGCGTAGACCTCTCCCCAATCCTCGGCAACTCCCTCTCGAACCTCCGACCGGGAGCTGGGGGTGGATTCATCCGTAACCGCCTGTACGCCGAGCGTGCCCCCGACTCCGAGCGCAAGGCCGAGCACCAAGACCACTACGAATCCCATCGTTCCCCTCGTCGATTTCCCTACGACATCTGCCCCCCTTGTCACGCCGCTCAAACCACCGCGGCGCCTGGGAGCGAGAGTTCGCCTTCGCATCGGATGTCACCCGAATCTTGCCCGGAGCCGATTTCAGGGTTGTGCTGGCCCGTAATGCGGGTGTAGCGTCGGGCACGCCCACGTCCCTGCCGCGCCGCACGGTGCCGGCGGCGACTCGGCTGGTCTCGATAGACGACGAGGGCCAGCACGGCCAGTACATCGGGTCCTATTCGACCTGCGCCGAGCAGATCGGCGACTCGTTCGTGTTCGGCGGCGCGCTGCCCGGCGCGAACGTCATCTGCGACACGTCGCCGCTGCCCGCGGACACGAGCGTGTTCGCGGTCGCCGGACCGCTCGATGGAAACGCCGTGCGCTTGCGCGGCTCCGGCGGCTCGCCCAAGAAGCCGAACCCGCTGCTGCAGCGGGTGCTGGAGCAAGCCCAGTCACTCGGGCCCTGAAGCCGGTCACCAGTCGACGCGTCACGTCCCGGTGGATGAGAAATGGCTTGGATCTGCTGGGGCTAGCGCGTTGAAGATTCGAGGCCGAAACGGAGCGCGCTCCATCAACTCCCCGAACCGGGCGAAGTCCGACACGTCGACCGCCCCACCCGGCTTCTGCTTCTTCGAGTGGTTCGAGGCACGCCCTGCGCAGCGGCCCGGACAGGTCGGCCTGCCGCAGATCTCAAAGCACAGCTGCTCGCTGTGTTCAGGCGAGCGCCAGCCCGAAATGAGCTGGCCGCGCCAGCCGTGCTCCCGAGCCCACACCAGATACCTGCGCAGCCAGGTCGCCACCGGGCGGCCGTCGAACCTCGAAACCCCCGGACGTGGATCGAGATCCTCGATCGCCCGTCTGCGCTGGCGCCGGCGCCTACGGATGCCGCGCGACACCTGCCTCACCGACGACCAGCGCGGATCTCGGGGGTGGCGCATCCGGCGGACGAACTTGCTCGTCACCCTGCCGTCGCGCTCGCCGAGATAGCCGAGATACCACTTCACGGTCATGATCCGGCGGTTCGTGAGAAAGCCCTTGTCGCCGTCCACGATCAACGGGGCGACGTTCTCGAGCCAGCGGTTCGTGAAGCGGTTGAGGGACGTCTGCAGACGCTCGACGTCGATGTCACTCACGGCACGAAGATTGGCGGAGCACTGCGCGCCACTCCGCCCCAAACGGCCGCCGGCACCACGCACCGCGCTTCCGGCTTTGCGCAACTCAGACCGCTGCCAAGCAATCCAGCATCTCCTGACGGACCGGGCCCGGCCGCGGCGGAGGATTCGCCGCGAGGCGTCTGAAGATCGTCTCGATCCGGTCGTGGAGTGCGTCGTCCTCGTCGAAGGCATCGGTGCGGTCGAGTAAACCGATGCGACGGATGGTGCGCCGGAGGACGAGGTCGTCATGTGGCGCGGCGGCGAGGGCGCCAACGAACGAGAAGAGCGGATAGCAGCTGTCGCGTCGGCCGATCTCGAGTGGCTCGCCCGCCCAGCGCCGAGCTCGCGCCGCGTCGGTGGCGCAGACGAGCGCGTGACGCTCGCGAGCCTCAGGGCCGGCGTCCCCCCGGTAGCGCTCCGCGATCGCGTCGACATCGGGTGCTTCAGCAGCAGCCTCGGCCAACGCCTGCGCGTGGGCCAATGCAAACGACAAGCCGTATGCGAAGGCCGGATCCGTGTGGCAGAAGGCATCTCCGACCGCGATGATCCCCGACACGCCGGGGTCGCCGGTTCGATCCACGTTCATGAGCCCGCCCATCGGCATGACATCGGTGATCGGTCGGCCGTAGTCCGCCGAGGTCATAAGGCCCAGCGGCGTGATCGCCGAGCAGGCTGCGCGCCACGCTGATTCGAACCGCAGGATGCGCAGTTCGCGGTCGGCCGCAGGCGCGAGCAGGATCACGGCGAACGTTCGGTTGTCGCCGCGGAAGACGTTGAAGCCCATATACCCCAGGTCGCCGCGCGGGTTCAGGATCGGCGCGTCGAGGTGCTCGACACCCTCGGCAAGCTCGAAATAGCGGCAGTAGTAGATGGCTCCCGAATCGGTCGGTTCGCCCGCCGCCCGCGGCCAGCCGGGTGGACAGCGGTAGCGACCGAGGGCGTCGACAACGACGTCACCGCGGACGGGATCGCTCCCATCGACCGCGACACCCGCGGCACGCCGCGCTCCATTCTCCTGCGCCACCAGCCCTGTCACGCGGACGCCGGCTCGAATCTCCACCGCCGGGTTCGCGGCCGCCGCTCGCCGGAGCGCCCACTCGATGATCGGTCGCCGCACCCAGAGATACACGAGGTCTTCATCACCAGGCTGGCGCGGGCCCCGGAGCTTCGGCGCCAAGTCTTGCGGATCGGCCCCGGCGTCCATGAGCGTCTCGAGGACGTCCCGCGCGCAATCCGCCAGCAGGCGCCGCCCGCGCGGGAGGAACGCGTGCGGCTGAAAGTAGTGCGGGATTCCGCGGCGTTCGAGGTCGAAGGCACTGTGCGGAGACCCGCCGGGCTGGACAGGATCTCGTTCGAGGACAACCGCGTCGTGGCCCGCCCGCGCCACGGCGAGCGAAGCCGCGAGTCCCGCCACGCCGCCTCCTGCGACGACGAACTTCATCTGTGCAAGCTATCCAGCCTTCGCGGCAAGCGGCAACCGACAGTTGTCTGGGCGGCCATGACGAGAAGCGATGGCGACGCCCCAGTTGGGGCATGGTGATTCTTGACGGCGGCAACCAGGTTACGGCGCTGCCGCGTCCGCGACCGTATGAAGCGAGTCCGAGTCCGCATCCGCGAGCACGCGCACGATCGGAAGGTCGAGCGCGGAGTCGTACGGTGCTAGCGCGTCGATGACCTCGGACCGCTGCGAGACTGCGATTCCCACGCTACCGAGAGGGACATCCATGGCTGCGAAGTGTTTCCGGTGCCCCTCGTTGATGGTGCGGTAGAAGCCCTCCTCCTCGCGGAGGCGCCGGCTTGCGTTGGGCCCCACGGCGACTCGAACGTAGGACGCGACGACGGGCGCCATCTGTCCGTGCTCAGTGGCTCCCTCACGCACCCACTGGCGGGCCTTCCCCGCCTGGCCAGGCAGCATCCAGTTCAAAAGCACACCGTCGGCGATCGCCCCGCCGAGGCGGCACAGCCGCGGCCGCATCGCGGCCACGATGACGCGAGTCGTCTCGGGCAGAAGTCTGCGAAGCTCGGCTACCGCCCGCTGCAGTGAGTCGATCTGCGGAGAGAGCGCACCCGCACCGATCCCAAGCCAGAGCCGTGCCGGATCGATCCCGAGGCGCTCGACCTCACCGGCGATCTCGGCCGGCTGATAGCGGTGCAGCGGCAACACCCCCACACCGAGCTGGATCTTCTCGGTTGCCGCCGCGAACTCCGCAAGCGTGGCGAGACCAGGAGTGGCCGGCTCGTCGTTTGACCACAGCGACTGGTACCCCAGCTGCTCGCAGTGAGCCGCCATCTCGCGGGCGAGTCCAGCGTCGAGGCCCGCGGCAACGCCCAGTCCACGATGTGCCGACTCGGACGCCGTCACGACGCCGGCGGGCGTCGTCACTGCGGCCAGCCGCGCATGGTGAGCTCGATGACGCGTTCGAGCTCTTTCCGAGTTGCGCCGGATGCGGCAAGGACAGCCATGCCGCAGACGACGGTTCCGATGTAGTGGGTCAGGGCCTTGGGATCAGCGTCCGCCGTGAGATCGCCCTCGGCACGGGCGCGCTCGAAGCGCGCGCGGATCGCGGCGTGGCCGGCGAGCCGGGACGCGATTACGATCTTGCCGACGGCCGACGAGTCCTCGGCGCAGTAGGTGGTGCCGAGCGTGGCAAGGCAACCCGCCGGCGTGCGTGGATCGGTCTGCACGTCGGCGGCTCCGCGTAGCAGGCTCTCGGCGACTTCCCTCGCAGTCGGTTGCGCGAGGGCCGCGTGCTCATAGGACGCAGGCCCCTCACCGTAGCGTTCGAGGGCCTTCCGGAATAGCTCCTCCTTGTTGCCGTAGGTGGCGTAGAGGCTGGGACGGTTGATGCCCATCGCCTCAGTGAGATCCGAGAGCGAGGTCCCCTCGTAGCCCTTGCGCCAGAACACGGTCATCGCCCTTTCGAGGCCTTCATCGGCGTCGAACTCTCTTGCGCGTCCCATGAGGTGCTGATACTGTACCGATCAGTATCGTACCGAACGGTACAAATGGTCCGCTGTCGAGGCACCAAAAGGAGACGCGTCGTGTCGAGCGTGACGAGCGAAGATTCCGTCCAGCTGCTCGGGGAGGTGTGCTCGGGGCCGGTCCTTGCTCCGGGCGACCCCGAATACCACGAGGCTCGGCGCGTCCACAACGGGCTTATCGACAAGCACCCCGCGGTGATCGCGCGCTGTCTGCACACGGCAGACGTCGCCGACGCTGTCAACTTCGGCAGGAGCGAAGGAGTCGAAATCTCGGTTCGTGGCGGCGGTCACAGCATCGCCGGCAAGGCGGTCACCGAGGGCGGGCTGATGATCGACCTCTCGCTGATGAAGGGCATCCATGTCGATCCGGTTCGATCCGCGGCTCGGGCCCAGCCGGGCGTGACCGTCGGTGAGCTCGACCGTGCCACCGCCGCCTTCGGGCTCGCGACGCCAAGCGGTGTCGTCTCGAGTACGGGGATCGCGGGTCTCACGCTCGGCGGGGGAATCGCCTGGCTGATGGGCAAGCACGGGATGGCGGTCGACAACCTGCTGTCGGCCGAGGTGGTGCTCGCCTCGGGCGAGGTCGTCACAGCGAGCGAGGACAGCGATCCCGATCTGTTCTGGGCGCTCCGCGGGGGCGGGGGCAACTTTGGCGTCGCGACCTCACTCGAGTACCGCACGCATCCCCTCGCGAGCGTGCTCGGCGGTCCCGTACTTCACCCGCTCGTTTCGGCGCCGCAGCTCTTCTCGTTCTATCGCGAGTTCGCCGCCGACCTTCCGGACGAGCTTTCCACGCAGGCCGCCTTCCTCCATGCGCCCGATGGATCCGGGACGAAGCTCTGCGCGGTCGCGGTCTGCCACGCCGGCGACGACGCGGACCGAGCCGAGGCCGACGTCCGTCCACTGCGCCGGTTCGGCTCACCGGCCGCGGACATGATCCAGCGCATGCCATACCCCGCCGTAAACACCGGCTTCGACTGGTTGTCCCCGGCGGGCGTGCTCGGCTATTGGAAGTCGGCGTTCTTCTCGGAGCTGTCGGATCCGGCCGTCGAGGTGATGACCAGGGCGTTCGAGCGCGCGCCCAGCGAACTCTGTGCGCTCGTGATCGAGGACTTTCACGGGGCGGTCACGCGCGTGGCCCCGACGGCGACGGCCTACCCGCACAGGGAGCGCGGGTACAACCTGTTTCTGATCTCGCATTGGACCGATCCGGCCCAGACGGACACAGGGATCGCGTGGGCGCGCGAGACCTTCGACGCGCTGTCTCCCTACATGGCCGACCGCTCGTACACGAACTACCTGTCGGCCGACGACTACCACCGCGTTCGCCAGGCCTACGGCCCCAACTACGAGCGACTCGTCGAGCTCAAGCGGCGCTACGACCCGGACAACACCTTCCAGCTGAACCACAACATCGATCCCAAGGGCTGATGACAGCGCGACCGCGTCCGCTGGCCCACCCGGTGCTCGGCTCGCCGGAAGGAGCAGCGCTTGGCTGAGGTCTCGAGGGAGCCCAATGGTCGTCCAACCACGACTGCCCCCTCGCCCGACGACCCTGCGTACGCCGGACAAGCGCGGTATACGGTCGGCTTCCTACGGGTCTACGACACGGTTGCTCTGCGACTCAACGGTCATCTTGCGTGGCGATGCCCGCCCCAACGTCTCGTTCGGCTCTACGACGAGCACGTCACCGCCCGCCATCTCGACATCGGCGTCGGGACCGGCTACTTACTCGACAGGTGCCGCTATCCGACGCAGTCGCCTGACATAACGCTGATGGACCTCAACCCCGCCCCTCTCGAAGCCGCGGCCAAGCGCCTTCACCGCTACCAGCCCAGCACGCATCAAGCTAATGCGCTTGAGCCGTTCGGCTTGCCGGCCGGCGCGTTCGAGTCCGTCGGCATGAACTGGCTGCTGCATTGCCTGCCGGGCAGCATTGCGAGCAAGAGCGTCGTCTTCGACCACTGTAAGACAGTGCTTGAACCAGACGGCGTCGTTTTCGGCAGCACCGTCCTGAGCGGTGGCGTGCGGCACACCCCGTGGTCGCGGTGGATGATGGAACGGCTCAACCGCGACGGCACATTCACCAACAGCGGCGACGACCTCGACGGCCTCAAGACGCAACTCGACCAGCGGTTCGACAGCGCGCAGGTCGAGGTGGTCGGTGCAGTAGGCATCTTCTCTGCTCGCACCTGACCCCCGCCGGCCAGCATGCCAGCGGCTTCCCGCAGACTGACCCGGCCGGCGTAGGCTACGTGCCCTGAGTCGTTCTGAATGGCTTGACCCGTCGGAGCTCCGCGTCGGACTCGGGTGCATGCGCTTGTCGACGGACGAGAGCCGTGACGAGCAGCTTGCCCACGAGACGATCGCTGCCGCCGCCGAGGCGGGTGTGACCGTATTCGACACCGCACACGCCTATGGGCGCGGTGAGGATGAGCTCGGTCACAACGAGGGGCTGCTCGTGCGCGCGCTCCGGGCCTGTAGCGCAGAGGGGAACGCGCGGGTCGTGACGAAGGGCGGCATGGCGCGAACCGGCGGGAGGTGGGTGCCGGACGGGCGCGCGAAGGCGATTCTCAGCGATTGCAACGCGAGCCTCGCTGCGCTTGATGGCGTGGCGATCGACCTCTACCTGATCCACGCTCCCGATCCGCGCACACCGTGGCGGACGTCGCTCCGCGCACTGACCCGACTCGCGGACGAGGGCCTCGTCAAGCGGGTCGGGGTGTCGAACGTGAACCGGGCTCAGCTGGACGAGGCGCTCGAGCTCGCGCCGATCTCGGCGGTCCAAGTCGGGCTCAGTGTCTTCGACGACCGTGCGCTCCGTGGGGGCGTCGTCGAGAGGTGCGCCGAGACCGGGGTCGTGGTGATGGCGCACTCGCCGCTCGGGGGGCCGCGCCGTGCGAGCGGGGTCCGGCGTCAAAGGGCGTTGGTCGATGTCGCCGAGGCTCGCGGCGTCACCCCCGCCGAGGTGGCGCTCGCGTGGCTGCTCGAGTTGTCACCGGCCGTGGTCGCGATCCCCGGAGCGCGCCGCCCTGAGACCGCGCGGTCGGCGGCGTCCGCTGCGAGGCTCGTTCTCGACCGGAGCGAGCGGGCCGAGCTCGCCCAGGCATTCGGCGGGCTTCGGCGGGCTCGTGTCGAAGGCCGCGCGTCCACCGGACGACGCTGAGGTCGTCGTCGTCATGGGGATTCCGGGAGCGGGGAAGAGCCGCGTTGCCGGGGACTACGTTGCGCGTGGATACGCCCGCTTGAACCGCGATGAGCGCGGAGGCTCCCTGCGGGAGCTCGCTGACGCCCTGGAGGAGGAGCTTGCTTCGGGCGTTCGGCGAGTCGTTCTCGACAACACCTACCTGACGCGCGCCGCGCGAAGCTACGTGATTGACGCCGCCAGTCGACAGGGGCTCCCGGCCCGCTGCATATGGCTCGACACCCCGCTCGCGCAGGCACAGGTCAATCTCGTCGAACGCCTGCTGGACCGTCTCGGCTCGCTCCCGACCCCTGAGGAGCTGCGAGCGCTTGCTCGGCGCGCCGACGGCGTGCTCGCGCCGACTTCCCAGATGCGCGCGCTGCGCGAGCTCGAGCCACCGTCGATCGACGAGGGATGGGCGAGTGTGGAGCAGGTGCCCTTCGCGCGGCCGGGCGCGGCACACGCGCTCGGAGCCGGGGTGTTCGTCGCCGCCGCCGTGTTGAAGCAGGCCGGCTGGAAGGAAGCACTGCAGCAGGGGGACCGAGGCGCGCCGCTTGTCGTTTTCGACTGGCAGCCAGGCGGAGACGTGGACGACCTGGCCCCCGCCGTCGCAAGCGTCGAAGCCGAAGTCTCCGGCCGCGTGGAGAGCGCGCTATGTCCACACGCCGCGGGACCGCCAAGCTGCTGGTGTCGCCCGCCGTTGCCTGGGCTGCCCCTGGAGTTCGCGCGAGCGCACCAGATCGATCCGTCGCGCTCGATTCTCATCGGAGCCGGGCCCGCCCATCGCACTCTTGCAGCCACGCTTGGCGCCCGATACGTCAACGTATGAGGGCTCGCTCGCTCGCCTGGAGGCGTAGCATCGGCGGCACTGTGCACGTCCACGTACGCCTAGGCGCCGGGCTCTCCAGGACCTTCGGGAGAGCACAGCTCCAGGTGGAGCTGCCGCCCGGCGCCACGGTCCAAGACCTGCTTCGACGCGTCGGCGAGGCGCACCCCGAACTGGCCTCCGGGCTTGGCTCCGCGCTAACCGTCGTGGACGGCAGCCAGGCAGGCTCGGCGCGCGAGTTGAAGGAAGGGGAGCGCGTGGCGCTTCTCCTTCCCGTCGCGGGCGGGCAGACGACAAACCACCCAGGAGGTGAGCTCAGATGGCCGTAGAGCCGGCAGAGATGCGCGCGCCGGTCGCGGATGCCCACCCGACGGTGTTCGTCGACACGTTCACCGACGGCCTTCTCGACCCCGGTCGCCCCATGCTCGGCCCCGTCGAGGACGGCGGGCACATCGTCTTCAACACCGCACCGGGCTGCTGGGGACCGATGATCACCCCCGCGCTCAGGGGCGGCCACGAGGTCGCCCAGCCGGTCGCGGTGGCCGGCGCGGAGGTCGGGGACGCGATCGCCATTCGGATCAAGGACATCCTCGTGACGTCGATCGCAACGGCGTCGGGGAACGACCAGTGGATGGAGGGCCGCTTCCTCGGCGACCCCTACGTGGCGGGTAAATGCGCCGAGTGCGGGACGATGTACCCCGAGACGCGCATTGAGGGAATCGGCGACGCCGCCGTCCGGTGCTCGAACTGCGGCGCCGATGCCACCCCGTTCACGTTCACGAACGGCTACACGATCGCGTTCGACGAGCAGAAGCGCGTCGGCGTCACGGTCGCCCGCAGGCGCGCGGAGGAGATCGCGGCGGAAGCGAAGCGCTTCGCGGCACTTCCCCAGAACTCAATTCAGAACCCGATCCTCACATTCGCCCCCCACGACCTCGTGGGGCTGGCGAGTCGGGTGCAGCCGTTCATGGGGCAGCTCGGGACCACACCGTCGACGCCTATCCCGGACTCGCACAACGCGGGCGACTTCGGCTCGTTCCTTGTCGGCGCGCCGCACGAGTTCGCACTCACGGCCGAAGAGCTGGAGCGGCACCGCACCGACGGCCACATGGACATCGACGCCGTGCGCGCCGGTGCAATCCTGGTCTGCCCGGTGAAGGTGTCGGGCGGGGGCATCTACATGGGCGACATGCACGCGATGCAGGGCGACGGCGAGATCGCCGGGCATACCTGCGACGTGTCCGGCACCGCGACGCTCGAAGTCGAGGTGCTGAAGGGCCTCGACATCGACGGACCGCTGCTGTTCCCACTCGCGGACGATCTGCCGTTCCTGGCGCGTCCGTTGACCGAGGAGGAGCGCGCGCAGGCGCTCGCGCTGGCGCGCAGGCACGGAGTGAAGGAGCTCGAGGAGTCGGCGCCCATCTCCGTGGTCGGCACCGGCCCCGACCTGAACAGCGCCACGGACAACGGGCTCGAGCGCGCGGCGCGTCTGCTCGACATGAGCGTGCCCGAGGTGAAGAACCGTGCCACGATCACCGGTGCGATCGAGATCGGCCGCCACCCGGGCGTCGTGCAGGTGACGTTCCTGGCGCCGGTCGACCGGCTCGCGGCCCGCGGGCTGCTCGAGTACACGCGCGAGATGTACGGATAGGGAGCCGAGAGCGGCCTGGTCGGTGCGGCGAGGGACCGCTGGTGTTCATGACAGGATGAACAACTGTGGTCGGGCGACACGGTCGACAATCGCGATTCGGTGGTCGACTAGTTTCAGTCGGAATGCCTCTGGAAGCTAGATCCCCGGGGCCCGTGTCGGACTTCCCGTGATGCGCCCGTTCCGCCCGCCCTTCCGTTCGCGCTTTGCGCTCGCCGTCCTCGCGCTGTCCGCGGTTGCCGGGTCCGCGGCCCCGGCGGGCGCGTCCCACACCTCGGAGCGCGTGCTGCCGGCGTTCGGGGTGGGTGCTTTACGGGCGGAGTTCTTAGCGGACTTTCCGCTCGGCCTGGAGGATCTGGGGCGGATGGGGCAGGCTCGGCTGGGGCTGTACAGGGCGCGCTTTCGGGAGGACCAGGTGCTCGTGGGCGGCAGCTACTCGGACTGGGCGCGCCTCGACAACCTGGCGCGCGCGGCCGCGATGAGCGGCGTGGCTCTGCAGCCGGTGCTGATCAACATGCCGCTCGAGGTCTATACGCCGCCGAAGACGGTCGCCGAGCGCATCCGCTTCGGCGAGTTCGCCGCCGCGGCCGTCCGTCGCTACGGTCCGGACGGCTCGTTCTGGCCAGGGTGCGGCTGTCCCAGGCTGCCGGCCACCGTCTGGGAGGTTTGGAACGAGCCCAACATCGCGCCGTTCTGGGACCTTCCCAACCCAGCCGAGTACGGCGCGCTGCTTGTGGAGACGGGATCGGCCATTCGAGCTGCCGACCCTAACGCGCGAGTGATGTTCGGCGGCCTCGCCTACCCGTCGACGCTCGGCACAACGAGGCTCGAGCCGAATGCGTTCCTCCGAGATGTGATCGCAGCGGTTGGCGCCGACCAGTTCGATGCGCTCGCCCTTCACAATTACCGTCCCAACGCTGAGCGGGCGGTGGACACACTGATCGCGGACACCGTCGAGACGCTCAAGACCTACGCTGGCGTGACTGCCGACGGCGCCCCCCGGCAGCAGGTCTGGGTCAACGAGTTCGGGCGACCCACCTTGCCGGATGACCCGACCACGCCCGAGGACGAGCAGGCAACCTCCGAGGAGATCCAGCGAACTTGGCTCGAGACCTTCCTCGACCTGCTGCTCGCACACCGCTCTGACTGGAACCTTGGGCCGGTGACGTGGTACTCGCTGCGCGATGGCCCTGTCACGACCGCCTCCTGGGAGCGGCAGGGCCTGCGCCGCACCAGCACCGAAGACACCGACGCCGGGCCAAAGCCCTCCTGGGACGCCTACACCGAGGTCAGCACTGTGGCCGAACTGCTCTATCTGCCGGGTCTCTACGACCTGAGTGTTCAGAAGGCCGGCGGCGGGGCCGGCACAGTGACGAGCCCAGCCGGCATCGACTGCGGCGTCGCCTGCTCGGGGAGCTATGCCGCCGGCACGGTCGTGACGCTGACCGCCAGCCCGGCCACCGGATCCAGCTTCGCCGGCTGGGGCGGCGACTGCTCCGGCACGGGCAACTGCACGCTAACCATGAGCGCCGCGCGCTCGGTCAGCGCCGAATTCGCACCGGACCCGGCGCCGCCCTCGACCGCCACGACGGCCGGCGCGTCCAGCACGACGAGCGAGGCCCCCACTACGGCGGAGCTCGCTCCGAGCGGCACGGACGACAGCGTGGCTCCGGCGATCACTCGGCTGGGGCTGTCGCCGACCGCCTTCCGCGCCGCGCCGTCGGGGCCGGCCCTTGCTGCCCTCGCCGGCGCGCGCCTGTCACTGGCTCTGTCCGAGGCCGCAACCGTGACGTTCCGCGTGGTCCGGCCCACCGCGGGCCGGCAGGTCGCCGGCCATTGCCGCCGGCCCACCGCACGCAACGCCGACCGTCCGCGCTGCTCGCGCTGGACCTCCCTCCGCGGCCGCACCGTGCGAAGCCTGCCAGCGGGACGGACTGCGCTGCGCTACCGCGGCCGGCTCGCCGGCCGCACCCTGCGGCCGGGCCGTTACCGACTGCTAGCGCGCGCCCGTGACGCGGCCGAAAACCTCTCCAGGCAGCGGTCGACGACGACCTTCTTCGTCCTCGAGTAAACGAGCACACCTGCCTGGACGCGATCGGATACACCCGAATCCCGCTCATCGGACTCCGTGACTCCTCGTTGCGAAGGCGACGATGCCCAGCAGGGCACGATCCTGCGGCTTCAGCCCGCTCTCGGCGTAGCTCGAGTCCCATGCGGACGGACGAGGACAAGAGCGACGACCGTCCCTCGCCCGGACGGCGGTCACGCCATCAGCTCAGACCGTGCGGGTGGAGGTGGTCCTCGGCCATCCGCTTGAGCCCGACCCGATCGATCTTGCCGGTCGGATTGAGCGGCATCTCGTCGAGGAAGACGATCTCCTCCGGTGCCTTGTAGCCGATGCGTTCGCGGCAGAAGACGATCAGGTCGGCGCGCGACGGTGGCTCGACGTCGTCGCGCAGCGTCGCGTAGACGCGCACGTTTTCGCCGTGGACCTCGTCGTGGATGCCGACGGCACCGGCCAGCGAGACCGCAGGGTGCTCGACCAGTGCGCCTTCGACCTCGTACGGGCTGATGTTGGAGCCGTCGTGCACGATCACCTGCTTCTTGCGGCCGAAGAACCAGAGGTAACCGTCATCGTCTGCCGGGCCAGGTCGCCCGAGTCGAGCCAGCCCTCGATCACCACCTCCTCGGTCGCGCCGGGCGCCTCCCAGTAGCCGATCATGCGGCTGTGGCTGCGGATCCAGATCTTGCCCACCGCTCCCTCCTCGATCGGCGCGCCCTGCTGATCTCGCAGAGCGATGGTGAAGCCATGCATCGGCTTCCCGATCGAGCCTTGCCGGATCTCGCCCGACGGTGGATTCAGCGTCGCCGACCCGACCTCGGTCATCCCGTAGCCCTCGACGATCGGGAAACCCGCCGTCGCGGCGAACTCGCTCAGCAGCTCGGTCGAGACCTTGTCGGCGGCGGCCCGGCACATCCGCAGCGAGGAGAAGTCGCCGGGCTGGAGATCGTGGTCGTGAACGAGTGCCGACAGCGCCGCCGGGATCATCGCGAGGATCGTCGGCTGCTGCTCGCGCAACAGCGGCAACAACTCGTGGCCATCCGTGCTGCGCGCGACCACGACCTTGCCACCGACCGAAAGCGTCGCGAGCGCCCACAGAAAGCCGCCGATGTGGGACATCGAGGAGCCGGGCAGATAGACGTCAGAGGCCTCGAGCTCGCACGCGGCAGCGGCAGCGGCGAACATCCAGCGCAGGCTCTCGCGGGAATGGGTGACCCCCTTGGCCGGACCCGTGCTCCCCGACGTGAAGAAGATCACGGCCGGCGCCTCGGGATCGGGCTGCTGCTCCATGCGCGCAAGCGGCTCGGAGCCCAGGAGCGCAGCGAAGTCGTGGCGCCAACCACCGTCCACCCCGGCCGGCTGCTCGTTGCCGGTCGCCAGCGGCTCGACATCGCGGTAGGCGATCACCCCCAGCTCCAAACCGGCGGCAAGCTCGCTCGCGGCGACGTCCTCGGCCCGCTCGACATGCGCGAGCAGAACGCGGGCGCCGCTCACCTCCAGCGCGTGATCGATCTCGGCGGCCGTGTAGCGGTAATTCAGCGGTGTCGCGATCAGTCCCGCCCTGAAACAAGCGAGGTAGTGGACAACGAGGTCGACCCGGTTCGGCATCAGCGACGCGACGCGACCGCCCGGCTCAAGGCCGAGCCCGCGGTAGCCACCCGCCAGCGCGGCGCTCGCCCACTCCAGCTCGCGCCAACTAAGCGCGCGGACGGCCGAAACGATCGCGACCTCGTCCGCGGCCGCATCGAGCCCGAACCGCAGCAGATCATTCACGCAAGAATGGGGTTGTGCTCCGCGAGGACGTTGAGACTTACCTTGCCGTGCTGGTCGCACAGCTACGCGACGCGCTGGGCGACCGGCTGGTTGGTGCATGGCTGTTCGGCTCGGGCGCGCTCGGGGATTTCGATCCCGCGACGAGTGACCTCGACGTCCAGGTGGTGACGACTGTCAGACTCGCCCGCCCGGAACGCGAAGCCCTGGCGGTCCGTCTCTCGCACCCCGCGCTCGCGTGCCCAGTGCGCGGCCTCGAGCTCGTCCTGTACGCGCGGGACGATCTTGCCGACCCGCTTGGCCCGGCCTTCCAGCTCAATCTCAACACCGGGCCGCGCATGCCTCAGCACGTTGCTTACGATCCAAGCGAAGACCCGCGCTTCTGGTTCGTGCTCGATGTGGCGATCGGCCGAGATGCCGGGCGTGCTCTCGCCGGTCCCCCGTCGGCCGAGGTCTTCCCGGAGCTGCCCGCGCCGCTTGTGCTCGACTCACTGGAATCGGCTCTGGACTGGTTTGCGGCGAACGACGCGCGCGGTGGCCAAACGGCGTTGGCGGCTGCACGAGCGTGGGCGTGGGCTGAGGAGGGCCGCTGGCTCGCGAAGAGGCCGGCGGCGGCGTGGCTGACGTCCCGCGTGGCGCGCGAACTCCGACAGAAATCACAAGCGCGCTGACCGGCCCGCTCGCATCGCGCGGTCCGTCAGGCTGCGCCGAAGGCGACGACCATCCGGGTACCGCCGGCGGGCGACGCGTCCACGCGCACCGTCGCGGCGTGCTCGCGCGCCTGCTGCGCCGCGAGCGCGAGCCCGAGGCCCGTGCCGGGCCGGTCCGCCGCCGCCTCGAGCCGCCGGAACGGCTCGAAGATGCGGGCGCGATCGCCCTCCGGAATGCCGTCACCGTCATCGTCGATGGTCAGCACGGGCGTCGGCCCGCCGGCCAGCGTGACCCAGACGTTCCCGCCGGGGCGGCCATGGTGGGCGGCGTTGGTTACGAGGTTCGCGACGAGCAGGCGCAGGCCCGGCTCCCAGCCGCGAACCACGACGGGCGGTAGGCATCATACCACGCCACCGATCTTCGCAAGCCGCCGTTTCAGTAACTGCGCCGACCGGGTGATCAACCGCAGCCGTACGTTCTGGGTGCTCGAGAACAATCGGGACTACCGAGCCCGTGACGTCTGTATCCGTCCGCGGTCGAGGGCGAACCTCACCACCTGGCGGTTCGGCAACCTCATCAGCTACACGTACGTCATGCCCGGGGACAGCCGGCGCCAGAAGCGGAACTTCTGCCGCCGCTTCACCAGCGACGGCATCATCGGTCGGCGCCTGTAAGTCCCGATCGGCGGCTCCAGCTCCGGTCGCTGGACAGCAACAGCTCGCCGCTCACAATCCGTTCCCGGTGCGAGCGGCGAGCTGTGTGTGCGGGTGGGGCGTGCGTACCGCGTCTCCCTTTGTCGCGCTGCTCGGCGAGGTGTGGGGCACGATCCGTACAGGTCAGTGGAGGCTGGGCCGGTAGATGAGCTCTTGGATGTGACCGTCGAACGTCCGGTTCTCGACCAGCTCGAGGTCGAAGTCGGCCGCACCCCGGAAGATCGGGTCCGACCCGGTCTGACCGGTGATGACAGGGAAGATCGTCACCTGCACCCGGTCGACCAGGCCGGCGGCCATCAGCGCCCGGTTCAACGACAAGCTGCCGTGCGAGCGCAGCGGCACGTCGGACTCCTCCCTGAGCCGGGCGACGACGTCGACGGCGTCACCGCCCACGACGGTCGCGTTCGGCCAGTCGAGGGGTCCTTCCAGCGTCGTCGACACCACCGACTGCCGGCAGGCTCCTCATCCGAGTGACCCATGGGTCACGCACTTCGGACTCCTCGCTGCTCGAGGCCAGCATCCGCGCGAATGCCCGATAGGTGTTGGCCCCGAAGACCATGCGCTGCTCCGCGCCGTACAGAGCGAGGCGGTGCTCGAGCCACTCGGGGCCTTGCTTACCCCAGTAGCCGCCCCAGTCGCCGCCGCTGTAGGAGCCATAGCCGTCGAGGCTGGAAAAGACGTCGAAGGTGTACGTAGCGGTCATTTCGTTCTCCTCGAGTGCGGTAGATCGGTGCGACCGGACCCCGTGAACCGATCCGTCTGTGGGTAGGTCTTGGCCATGCGGCTGGAACCAGTCGGCCGTCTAGTGCGGCACCCACGTCACGTGCTTCAGGTCGCATACTGCGGGCGCCCGGCCGGCCGGTAGACCTGGATCGTGACGCCATTCGGGGTGGCTCGCGAGTCGACTAGGTCGAGCGCTGTGTCCGGGCCGGTGGAGGGGAATAGCCGCGTGCCCTGGCCAACGACCACGGGATAGGTGAGCAGGATGATCTCGTCGACCAGGTGGTTGTCGACGAGCCAGCGGACCAGGTTGCCGCTGCCGTGCACTTGCAGCTCGTCTCCCGGCTTGGCTTTCAGCTCGCCGATGGCCGCCGCGAGGTCTCCGGAGAGGACGGTCGTGTCCGCCCATTGCGGGTCGGTGAGCGTGGTCGATGCGACGTACTTGGGCTGCGTGTTCAACGCCACTGAGATCGGGTTGTTGCCCTGATTTGCCCCCCAGGAGCCGGTTCCCCAGGAGCCGGCAAAGATCTCGTAGGTCCGCCGGCCGAACAGGAAGGCGTCGGCGCGCTGGAATACCTCGGCGAGGAAGGTCTCGGCGTCGTTGTCGAAGAGCGGCAACGCCCATCCGCCGCGCTCGAATCCGCCCCTGCGGTCCTCATCCGGCCCGCCGAGGCCCTGCATCACGCCGTCGACAGAGACGTGCGTGGTGGTCGTCAGCTTCATAGTTGCGGTTCCCTTCTCGTTGGTTTGCTCGCTCGGATCCGCCAGGGGGCCACGAGACCCGTCGGCATGTCGGTCAGCGGGAACTTCCGGGTCAGGTTCGGCTGCTTGACGGGTGGGGTGCATGGTTGGACTCAGACATGCAGGCTGGGCCGGTAGATGAGCTCTTGGATGTGACCGTCGAACGTCCGGTTCTCGACCAGCTCGAGGTCGAAGTCGGCCGCACCTCGGAAGATCGGGTCCGACCCGGTCTGACCGGTGATGACAGGGAAGATCGTCACCTGCACCCGGTCGACCAGGCCGGCGGCCATCAGCGCCCGGTTCAACGACAAGCTGCCGTGCGAGCGCAGCGGCACGTCGGACTCCTCCCTGAGCCGGGCGACGACGTCGACGGCGTCACCGCCCACGACGGTCGCGTTCGGCCAGTCGAGGGGTCCTTCCAGCGTCGTCGACACCACGACTGCCGGCAGGCTCCTCATCCGAGTGACCCATGGGTCACGCACTTCGGACTCCTCGCTGCTCGAGGCCAGCATCCGCGCGAATGCCCGATAGGTGTTGGCTCCGAAGACCATGCGCTGCTCCGCGCCGTACAGAGCGAGGCGGTGCTCGAGCCACTCGGGGCCTTGCTTACCCCAGTAGCCGCCCCAGTCGCCGCCGCTGTAGGAGCCATAGCCGTCGAGGCTGGAAAAGACGTCGAAGGTGTACGTAGCGGTCATTTCGTTCTCCTCGAGTGCGGTTGATCGGTGTGACCGGATCCCGTGATCCGGTTCGTCAGCCGTCCGAGCGCGTTGGTCGGCGGAGCCGGCGGTCAGGCTCGCGCGGGGAGGCCGAGGAGCTCGTCGATCTGGCCGACGGCGGCGGTCATGCCGGCGTCCGTGCCCATGGCGAGTATCTGCTCCATCGCTTCGTCGCTGGCCCACGCCGTGGTGATGTCCATCTGCGTGCCGCCGCCGGCCAGCTCGGAAAGGGCGACGCGGATCACCGCCGTGGGCGTGTCCGGGCTCGGGTTGCCGTCGGCGTCGGCGAAGCCGTCCTCGAACTCCAGCGTATGGGGCGGGTCGACCGCGCGCACGCGCCACCAGCCCCGGTGTCGGTCGCCTTCGGGGCCGGTCATGGTGTAGGCCACGGTGCCGCCGGGTTCCAGGTTGTGCTCCGTCACCGTCGCGGGATATGTCGGCGGTCCCCACCAGCGCTCCAGCTGGCGCGGATCGCTCCAGATCTCCCAGACGCGGTCGATCGGCGCGTCGAAGCGCGCGGTGATGGTCATGGTCCTGGCGTCTGCGTCCTTGACCACGCTCGTCACGGTCATTGCGGTGCTCTTTCTGTCGGATGCGCGAGGACCTGTTCGATGCGGTCGATGCGCCCGCGCCAGAGCGCTTCGAGATCGTCGAGCAGGCGATGGGCGGTCCGCAGCGTCGCGACGTCGCCGCGCACGCGCTGCTCCCGGCCGTGACGGGTCTTGGTGACGAGCCCCGCGCGCTCGAGCGCTCCTACGTGCTTGTGCACCGCAGCGAAGCTGATCGGATAGAGGCGGGCCAGGTCGGATACCGAGTGCGCGTCGCGCAGCACCACGGCGAGGATGTCGCGTCGCGTGGGATCGGCCAGCGCATGAAAGAGCGCATCGGCCCGCTCGGTCTCGGCCGTACTTACAACCATTCGGTTATACGTTAGCACGGCGAGTGTGCCAGACGAAGCCGCCGGCGAGTTCTGCCGCGCTCACGCGCCGCGTCCAGCCAGCCGGCGGCTCGCCGGCTTACGAGGTACCCCCTTCAATCGCCTCCCCGGTGAAGGGAGCTGCGGAAGCTGTTCAATCAGCCGGGCCCGGGCATCGCGCCCTCGGCAAGCTTGATCCGGGTCCAGACGTTCATGTTGACGACGACGGCGACGATCTCGAGCATCTCCTCCGGGCTGAAGTGCTCGGCGAGCGCGTCGTGGAAGCGCTGGAACGCCGCGTCCCGGTCGGTGTCGGCGGCGCGGGTGAGCGCCTCGGTGTAGCGGAGCGCCGCCTGCTCGGCCTCGGAGTGAAGCTCGGTCTCCCACCACGCGGTCAGGGTGTCGATCTTGGCCCGCGGGATGCCCGCCTCGCGCGCCGCCTGGTAGTGCAGATTGAGGCAGTAGGTGCAGTTGTTAGGAGGCGTCCCGCGGAAGCGGTCGCCAAGGATCCTGCTCCGAGCTCATCAAGGCGCCCTACGCAGCTCCCTCCGAGCTGCTGGAACTACGGGCCGCGTTGGCGGCTCGCGACCTCGGGAGACCCAGCTAAGGCGTAACCACGGTCGTGTTGAACGGCAGGACGAAGAACGGCCCGAAGACCGTCGCCTGATCGGTGCCGGGGCCGAGGTTCAGGTTCGCCGTCTGGTGGCAGGTGCCGGAATCCACGATTTGGTGGATGGCCTGACCCGTCGTGCGGTCGATGTTGACGCGGCCGACCAGCGACGCTCGGTCGCGAATCCGGCCGTCGGCGTCAACGAAGAACGCGTGGATTGGGGCCGTCGACGCGAACGAGGTCGGGGTCATCACCTCGTGGGCGAGATCGGTCATCAACAGCCGGAACTGCTCGCCGGCCTCGTTGGTTACGGTCCCCTCGAGCGTGCCCACGAACGTGATGATCGTCGGGAACGCCGTCGCGAATGCCGGCGTGTACGGAAGCGGGCGCGGCACGGTGCTGGACGAGCGCTGCGTGACGTCGAAGACGGCCGAGACGATCCGGTAGGTCCCGTTCTCGCAAATGAACGGCCGCCGATTGGGGTTTGGCCCAAAGACCTGCCGCGCCTCCTGAATCGCGAAGCCCGCCTCCGGGATCCCGAAGCTCTCCTCGTCGATGCGGGTGACGACTTGGTCCTTGTTGAGCGTGACCTTGAAGCCCGGGCCGTCCGCCTTGACGCGCCCGCCGCTTTCCTTGATGTCGAATCCGGCCGCGCCTTCCTGCGCGGACGCGGTCCCGGTGAGCAGCGCTCCGAGTGCGAGCGCGGCCACGACGATGCGTGCGAGGCCCTTCATGGTCATGTCGCTCCCCCCTTGTGCCGTGGCCGCGCACCATATCGGGTTCCGCTCACCCGGCCGGCGCTGTGATTGCCTGCTCGGAATCAGCACGGGCCCATATGTCGCGAAGCGATGCGGCGAGCCGGTCGGGCTCCGCTCGGTGCGGCGGGTCGAAGTGATGGCGCCCCTGGAACACCTCGAGTGTGAAGTCCGGAAAGACCCGGGATAGCCGCTCGGCGATCTTGGCGTAGTGGTCCGGGTTGCTCAGGCCGCCCAGCGCGAAGTAGACCGGAACCTCGAGATGGCGCAGCGCGCCCAGGTCAAGCTCGCCGGCCTTGAACGCCTCAAGGAACGCGTTTATCCCAGCGGGCCGTTTCGCCATCCAAGGCGGCGCCGGTCCCGCGGGCGGTGGCGGTGGCTCGATACCCGGCCCCAGCTGCGCACGCACGAATGCCGGCATCCGCTCTTCCGGCGGCAGGGCCGTGATCCGGTCGAACTCCCGCCATACCGCCAGCTCCGCCGGGTCGAGCCCTTCGTTGCCCGCCCAGGCGGGCTCGAGCAGCGCGAGGCTCCGCAGCCGCTGCGGCTGCTCTGCGGCGAACGCCAGGCTCGCGGCGCCTCCACCGGAGTAGCCGACGAGATGGAAGCGGTCGAACCCAGACGCCTCAGCGGCTCGCAGGATTCCCGCGCACTCGACGTCCAGGGTGTAACCCGGCGAGGGCTCCCTGCCCGCGTACAGCTCGAGCTCCCATGCCACCGCCGCGACCCCATCACCAAGAGCCTCCAAGAGGGCCCCGTATGCCAACTCCGCCGGGAGCACCACCCCCGGCAGCATGATCACTTGTGGTCGCCTACGCACGATCCCGGCCGCGATCATAGGCCGCCCGCCGGCAGTGCTCGCTTGTCTTGTCGCGTGACAGCAACACCGAGTCCGGCGGCGGGAGCGGGCACACGCGCGGGCGGCCGTCTTCTCCAAGGCGTCGCGCGAGGAGTCGTCTAGGCGGCTGCGGCGTGGTGTGTCATGCGGCAGAAACATGACGACGTGATTGGGACGTCGGCGCGGGCGAGGGCGACGTCGAGCTGCTGCTTGACGATCCGCGCCGGCTCGGCCTTCTCCTGCCGGACGAGGCACTCGTGGTAGCCGTGCAGGCTCCACACGTTCCCGGGGTGCCAGGACGAGCGCGGGATCGACGGGTCGTAGCCCAGGTCCTCGGCGTAGACGGTCTCGGCCTCCTCGACCCGGCCCTGCTCGAGCAGCAGCGCGCCGTAGGCATGGCGCGTGGGCTGCATCCAGCCCCAAGGCTCGTCGTAGGGCAACGCGTCGTCGAGCGCGATCGCCCGGCGCAGGTGCTCGAAGGCCGCGTCGAACCGGCCGCGCCGGTAATCGAGCTCGCCGTCGAGCATCGCGCCGGCGACGGCGAGGATGTCCTGGCACGTGTTGTTGAACAGGTAGCGCGAGTCGGGTACAAGCCGGACGGCGGCGAGGAACGCGTCGCGCGCCGTCTCGGCTTCCGCCACCCGCCCGGTCGCCGCGTACGCGACGCCCTGCGCGTAATGCGTCATCGCCGTCGTGGTGCAGTAGAGCCGGGGGTCGGCGGGCAGCGGCAGCGCGAGGATGTCCTCCCACATCCCGAAGCGGATGAGCACGTGCAGGCGCATGGGGATGAACGCCTCGAGGTAGTCGGCCATCGGCGGCTGCTCGATCCGCAGCAGCTCCTCGGGCAGCGAGGCCTCGAGGTCGGCGGCGACGCGCAGCGCGACCTGCGACCGGCCGAGGAACATCGCCCCGTAGATCGCGAAGTGGCGGTCGTGCGCGTGGTAGAGCGCGTAGAACCCGACGAGGCCCTCGCGCGCGACGTACTTCTCGTTGACCTCGATCGCGCGCAGGTTCGACTCGAGCGTGCTCTTGTAGTCGCCGCACAGCACGTCGATGTGGGTCGGCATGTGCACGAGGTGGCCGGCGTCGGGGACGAGCGAGCGCAGCTCGTCGGCGACCGGCAGCGCCCGCTCGGGGAACGGCGACATCTCCATCAGGTGCACGTAGAGGTGCACGAGTCCGGGGTGCGTGCGGCCGCCGGGCCGCTCGAGCGCGCGCTCGAGCACCTCCTTGGCCTCGAGCGTCGCCGCACCCTCGGACGGCAGGCCCGTGTAGCGATCCCACAGCGCCCACGGCGCGAGGTTCATCAGCGCGTCGGCGAGGAGCGCCGCGACGTCGAGCTCGTCGGGATTCGCGCGATACACGTCACGCATCGCCTCGGCGTAGTCGGCGTTCCACGCGACGAGGTCGGCCGACGGGTCGTTGGCCTGGTAGCGGCTCCCGAGCGCCTCGACGAGCGCCCGCTCGAGCGGCGCGGCGCGGTCCGCGCACGCGCGCGCCGCCGCGACCTCGTCGCACGCCTTCTCCAGCGACGCCGCGAGATCGATCGGGTCGAACGCCTCCCACTGCTTGTTGTAGTTCGGACCGATCGCGTAGGCGATCCCCCAGTGGGCCAGCGCGAAGCCGGGGTCGTGCTCGAGCGCGCGCTCGAAGCACCGGATCGCCTCCTCGTGGTGGAACGCGTAGGACCACACCAGTCCACGGTCGAACCACGTCTGGGCGCTCGTCGAGGCCGTCGAGGTCCCGCGCGTGTAGCTGCCGAGATCGAAATAGGGCTCCATCGCTGCCGCTCCCCGTCCTGGACTCTCGTACCTTTCTACAGCTTCTGGCGCGGCAACCTGTCTCGCCGCCGGGCTCAGTCGCGGAGCAGCGTGAACGCCAGCTGGGCGATCGTCTCGCGGGTCTGGCGCAGGGAGAGGCCGTAGGCGCGCCGCAGCCGCAGGAAGGACTCGAGGCTGGTGAGCATGTGCAGCGTCGCGGCCACTCGGGCCTCGCCGAGTCCGGGGCGAAGCCGGTCCGCTCGGGCCAGGCGGCGCGTAAGGCCCTGGAGGTCGGAGCGCTGGTCCGCCTCGATCTCGTCGATCAGCGCCCCCGCGCCGGGCTCCAGGACGACGATCGCGTAGAGCTGCTCGACGATGAAGCCGCGGGCCTCCCAGATCGCGCAGGAGGGCTCGATCATCGCCTCGAGGGCCGCGACCGGGTCGTCCAGCTGGAGCGCGTCCTTGATCGCCCGCATCTCCGGACCGGTGAAGCAGCGTTCGACGAGCGCCTCCAGCACGCCGAGCTTCGAGCCGAAGCGGTTGAAGACCGTCGCCCGCGAGATGCCCGCCTTCTCGGCGAGCGCCTCCACTGTCGCGGAGTGGAACTCGCCCTCTCTGATCAGGCGCTCGGCGGCGTCGAGAACGCTGTCGACGCTCTTCGCGCCGGTCCGCCTGCGTGTGTAGGGGCGCGTGGCCATTGCACTGAACAGCATAGCCATCGAACTTGCCGAATCAAACTGTTAGTCTAGACTTAGAATCTAGATGCATGAGTCCACTCCACCAAAGGAGCATCCGATGACCACCAAGCCCACACTCGTTCTCGGCGGCACCGGGAAGATCGGCCGGCGGGTGGCCGAGCGCCTCGCCGCGCGTGGGATTCCGGTTCGCGTCGGCTCGCGCTCGGGCGAGCCGCGCTTCGATTGGGATGACCGCTCGACCTGGGCCCCGGCTCTGGAAGGGGTCGGATCGGCCTACGTCGCCCATTACTGGGACGCGCTTCCGGGTGCCGCGGAGACGCTCGGTGCGTTCGCCGACCTGGCCGTGGAGAGCGGCGTTCGGCGGCTCGTTCTGTTGTCCGGGCGCGGCGAGGACGAGGCCGAGCGTGCCGAGCGCGCCGTGCGCGCCTCCGGCGCCGAGCTGACGGTCTTGCGCTCAACCTGGTTCGCCCAGAACTTCAGCGAGGACTACTGGCAGGAGCAGCTCCAGGCAGGCGAGCTCGCGCTTCCGGCCGGAGAGGTGCCCGAGCCGTTCGTCGACGCCGACGACATCGCCGACGTCGCGGTCGCGGCGCTGACCGATGATCGGCACATCGGTGAGGTCTACGAGCTGACCGGCCCCCGGCCGCTCACGTTCGCGGAAGCGGTGGACGAGATCGCCGAGGCGACCGGCCGGGATATCCGCTATATGCCGATCTCGATCGAGGACTTCGCCGCCGCCGCTGGCGAGCAGGGCGTTCCGAGCGAGGTCGTCGAGATGCTGACCTTCATCTTCGCTGAGGTGCTCGACGGCCGCAACGCCCACCTGGCCGACGGCGTCCAGCGCGCCCTCGGGCGAGAGCCCAGAGACTTCGGCGACTACGCACGCGACGCGGCCGCCACCGGTGTCTGGAACGCGTCGCCAGTGACCGCCTGAGCCGATGACCGACCTACTCGTCGCACTGACCCTCGTCACCGCGCTGGGCTGCGGGCTGAGCGCGGGCGCCCTCTTCGCGTTCTCAAGCTTCGTGATGAGGGCCCTCGCGCGCCTGCCTACCGCGCAGGGGATCGCGGCCATGCAGTCGATCAACGTGCAGGCGGTCACCCCGGCGTTCATGACGGCCCTGTTCGGCACCGCCGTGGCCTGCGCCGCGCTGGGCGTCTGGGCACTCGCCGACTGGGACGACTCGTACGGGCCTTGGCTGCTCGCTGGGAGCGCGCTCTATCTCGCCGGCCCGGTCGGCCTGACCATGACCTACCACGTGCCGCGCAACAACGCGCTCGCGGCCGTGGAACCGACAAGCAAGGACGCCGAAGCCCACTGGCGGCGCTACATCGCTGACTGGACGCGCATGAACCACGTCCGGGTCGCGGCCGGCCTCGCCGCCGCGGCGGCACTGATCGAGGCGCTCCATGTCGCCTGAACCGGTAACCGCACCCCGCAGCTCCTGTCCGCCGGCAGCCTAGGATGAGTTTGCGCACGACGACGATGAGGAGCGAGCAGTGAGCGGTGATCAGGGCTCTGGCTTCGAATGGCGCCGAAAGCGCGGCCGCGTCAACAAGACCCTCGAGCGGGTCAGACGCAGGGGCCGCTGCGCCACCGGTAGGCCTGGTCAGCTTCGGAGCCTCCGCGGGGACCCCCGCCTGCCGGCGTCGGTCGTGCTAGAGGTCCAGCGTCATGCTGATGCGCAGCCTGCCGAGCCGCGTGCCCTCTCGGAAGAAGTCGGTCGCGAACGCCTGGTTGAGCGCGTCCGCCGCCTCCAGGGTCAGAAACGCGTTGATCCCGCGGTAGGTGAGGCGGCGTCCGCGGGAGGTAATCGTCCCGCCCCCGAGGGACAGGAACGACATGCGCTGACCACCGACCAACGCGCTCAGCTCGTAAGTAGTAGATGACAGGCGCAGCCTGGGCCGCACTACCCTGACGGCCGCGTTGTCACCAGCGAACACGATCCCGCCGGCATGGTTGATGATCGCACGCTGGCCGTTACGGCTGGCCCTGCCGCCAGTGATCGGGAACGACTCGCCGCCAAGGCTTGCCTCCGCGGGCGCGATCGGCAGGATGCCGACGCCCAGGGGGTCCAGACCAGAAAAAATCCTCTGGTCGAGGGTCAGGGTTGACTGCCCCCGTTTGATCGGGACCGCCTGCGCCGGCGAAGCGGTCGCAGCGACGAGCGCGATAGTCGCCAGGACTGCGATCGCCGCGAGCTTCCGCGACCGACCGCCTCTTGCTAGGACCTCCATGTCGTTCCTTCCCGATCAGGTTGCCCGGCAGGCGGGCCGCGCGGCCATACTCTCAGATGAGCGCAAGCCGCGGTTGCGACGCGCTGGCCCTACTGGTGGTGAGCTTTGCGCGGGCGGGTCCTCGTCCCGGCCGGCGGCGCCTGGGCGTATGGTCCGATGAGTTCTCGACACGGGAGCAGTCGAAAAGGTCATGACAACCGCAAACCTGCTCGAGACCGCCGAGGTCGACATCGCCTACGACGTCCACGGCCCGCCACCCGGCGCCGACGGACGTCCACCGCTGCTCATGATCGGCCAGCCCATGGACGCCAGTGGCTTCGGGACCTTGGCATCGCACTTCCCGGAGCGCACCGTGGTCACCTATGACCCCCGCGGGCTCGGCCGGAGCGCTCGCAAGGACGGCCGGACCGACCATGAGCCCACCGTCCAAGCCGAGGACGTACATGCCGTCATCGAGGAGCTCGACGTCGGCCCGGTCGAGATCTTCGCCAGCAGTGGCGGAGCGGTGGCCGCGCTCGCGCTCGTGGCGGCGCATCCCACCGACGTGACCACCCTCGTTGCGCACGAGCCGCCGCTCATCCCGGTGCTCCCCGACGCCTCGGCAAGCGAGCGCGCCCGCGCCGGCGTTCGGGACGCGTACGAGGCCAACGGGTGGGGTGCCGGCATGGCGGCGTTCATGGCGATGACGTCGTGGCAGGGCGAGTTCAGCGACGACTACTTCGCCCAGCCCGCGCCGGACCCGGCCCAGTTCGGGATGCCGACCGAGGACGACGGCTCCCGTGACGACCCGCTGCTGTCCGACCGGTCCTGGGCGGTCAGCAGCTATCGGCCCGACGTCGAGGCGCTGACCGCGGCGCCGACACGCATCGTGATCGCCGTGGGAGAGGAGTCGCTGGGCACCTTCACCGGACGCACAGCCATGGCCGCGTCCGAGCTGCTCGGTCAAGAGGCCGCCGTGTTCCCCAGCCACCACGGCGGCTTCCTCGGCGGCGAGTTCGGCTACGCGGGGCAGCCCGAGGCCTTCGCGCGCAGGCTGCGCGACGTCCTCGACGACGCGGCCTGACCGCCCCTCGGGGCCGGGCGCCGTCAGCCGGCTGCGACGCGCTCGGCCGCCTACCCGTCGATCGGCGCCGGGATCGGCCGGAAGCGGTCCAGCCTCAGTCCGTCGAGCAGCTCAAAATAGGCGCTTCGCTCGGTTCCATCGCGCGAGATCAGGCCGGAGTCCCAGCGAACGTTGCCGTCGTAGCGCCAGTTGTAGAAGTACAGGCGCCTCACGCGCGGCAGGGCGGAGACCAGCCTGAAGATATGGCGCACCACCCGGGCTGCGCGGCCCTCGTCGTACTCGAAGCGCCTGTGGCGGACGATGCCGCCGGTCTCGGTGATCCAGATCTCGGCGTTCCGGACCCGTCGAAGGAACAACCGCGTGCCTTTGCCTCGCAAGCGCGTGACGTCCGGATAGTTGTGGAGCCCGAAAATAAGCCGGCCACGGCCGGCGCGCTCGCGGAAGGCGCGAATCCAGCGCCACATCCGCCAGTTGGAGGTCAGGAGCAGCTCCACGGCCACGACCTTGCAGTCCCGGCACTGCTTCTTCAGCGCGCGGTAGAAGACCGCGGTGCGACGTGGATGCTTACCCGTCGGCTGCTTGCCGGCGAGGTTCGCCTCGTTCCACGTCGAGAACTCGCGCACCCAGGGGTAGCGCTGGCGGAAGGCCTTGACCTGTGCCGCGTACTGGCGGACCGACGGCAGCTTCAGCTGGCGCTTCTCCGACCACGAGTGCCCGAACGAGACGAGCGGCTCCATTCCGTCGCGCCGGGCCCGCTCCAGCCAGAGATCGGTCGCGTGGAGCGGCCAGCCGCCCATCTTGACGACGTCCCAGGGGACGAGCAGGCGCACGTGGCGGATCCCGGCCGCGCGAAGACGCGGGTCCTCGAACAGGTCGGGGTGCTGTTCGCCCATCCCGACGATCGTGTGCGGCTGCCCGGAGGCCACCCCGCGGGGCTCCTGGCCAGGAGCCGCCGCGACGGCGCACAGAGCGCTCATCCCGAGCGCGATCGTCAGTGCTTTCTTCATCGGTCCTCGGGACGCCCCACGTAGCGCCTGCAGCCATCGTGACACACCGTCGTTGATCAGGCGCCGGCGTGCTCGGCGGCCGGACGCGCAGGGGGCTCCGCCGGCCGCAGGGGCTCTCCCGGAAGTCTCCGTGTGAACCAGAACGAGAGCAGGGCGAGCACTGCGATCGCGCCGAGCGCGCCCTTGAGCCCGTCGAGCTGCGCGTCGCCGTAGTCGTCGGCGAGCGCCGCGGCCTGATCGGGCGGAACTCCCTCGTCGATCGCGGCCTGCTCGACGTCCGCCACGGGCACCACCGGGATCCCCTTCTGAGCGATCTCGGCAACCGTCTCGCGGACCGGCGGCGGGATCGCCGGGTTCTGCTCCACCCGCGTGACCACACCGCTCGTGAGCGCCGCGATCAGCACCGAGCCGATCAGCGCCGTGCCGAGCGAGGCGCCGAGATTCTGAGCGGTTCCCTGGAGGCCGCCCGCCTCGTTGGTCTTGCTCGGGTCGACCGACGACATGATCACGTTGCCGAGCTGTGAGAGCAGCAGTCCCGCCCCGATGCCGAAGATCGAGAGCGCGACCGCGAAGCCGGCCTCGTTCAGCTCGACGTCTATCGTGCTGAACAGGACGATCGAGGCGATCACGAGCGCGAGCAGGCCGGCCTGGGCGACGCGCTTGGGAGCTATTCCCGCGGCGAGCCTCGGGCCCACCATCGCCGCGAGGAACATCGTGACGGACATCGGGAAGAGGCGCTTGCCGGTCTCGAAGGCGTCCAAACCGAGCACGACCTGCAGATAGACGGGCAGGACGAAGAACGTCCCGAGCAGGATCAGCTGCTGCATCATCAGCGTCGTGAGGCCGGCGCGCAGCGGGACGATCCGCAGCAGCGAGCGATCGAGCAAGGTATCGCGCCCCTCCCGATCGCTCCGCTCCTCCCAGATCGCGAAAGCGGCGAGGCAGCCGAGCCCCGCCAGGATGAAGAACGGCACGGCGGAGAAGCCGAAGGGCGTGATCTCGGTCCCGCCGATCGTCAGTGCTCCCCGAGGGAAGACCCAGCCCCACTCGCTGCTCTTGAGGATCCCGTAGACCGCCAGCCCCAGCCCGAGCGCGGAGAGAACGACCCCGACCACGTCGAACCCAGGTCGCCGTCCGAGCGGCGGCGAGCTCCCGAGGCGCCGGCGCAGCACGAGGATCACGGCGACGACCACCGTCTCCGCAGCGAACACATAGCGCCAGCTGAACTCGGTCGTGACCCAGCCGCCGATCAACGGCCCCGCGGCGATGGCGGCACCGGCCACGCCGCCGACGATCCCGAAGGCCAGCGCGCGCTCCTTGCCGCCATAGGTGCCCGCGATCAGCGACACGATCGCGGGAATCACGAGCGCGGCGCCGAGCCCTTCGACCAGCGACCAGCCGATCAGCAGGACAGTCAGGTTCGGGCTGAGCGCCGTGGTCAGCGAGCCCACTCCGTAGATCGCGAGGCCGATCGCGAACGTCCGGTCGCGGCCGAGGATGTCGCCCAGCTTGGCCCCGGCCAGCATGAACGCCGCCATCACCAGGGTGTACGCCGTGATCGCCAGCTGTACGCCCTGAATCGTCGTGTCGAGGTCCGCGACGATCTGCGAGATCGACACGTTCATGACGCTGCTGTCGAGCACCATCACGAACTGCGCCGACGCGAAGATCGCTATCGGCAGCCCGAGCCCGGCGCGTGCCTCCTCGCCTGTCCCAGGCGGTACCCCCGCCGCGCTCAATCTAGGTGAGCGCCTTCGCCTTGAGCGTGTCGAACTCCTCCTGCGTGATCGCGCCGGAGTCGAGCAGCTCCTTCGCCTTGGCGATCTCAGCCGCCGACCCGCCGGCCGCGTCGCGCACGTACGAGTCGAAGGCCTGCTTCTGATCCTCGGCCTGCTTCATGCTCCGCTCGCGCATCCCGTCGTGCTGGGCGATCAGGTAGATCAGCACGCCGAGGAATGGCAGCACGATCACGAACACCACCCACGCCGCCTTGCCCCAGCCGCTCACGTCGTGGCGGCGGAAGAGGTCCATGAAGACGGTGATCACGATCCAGATCCAGATCACCCAGCAGAAGAAGATGATCATCGTCCAGAGCACGTCCAGGAACGGGTAGTCGGCAGCTATCGGCATGTCGCGACGCTTCCCTTCGATCGGCATCGAGTCCGGCGCTGATACTCGCACAGCCGCCGGTCGTGGCGCGGCCGGCCGCTCACGGATCTCGCGGCCCCTCCACCACCACGGTGCCCATCATCCCGCGGTCCTCGTGGGCCAGGATGTGGCAGTGGTACACGTACTCGCCGGTGAAGTCGACGAAGCGCATGCGGATCACGATCTCGCCGCCCACCGGGAGCGGGAAGGTGTCGCTCAAGCTGGCGGCGTCGTAGGGACGCCCGTTCACTGACATCACCTGGTAGTCGTTCACGTGGATGTGGAAGGGATGCAACTCCCGGGTGACGTTGCGGATCGTCCACTCCTCGACCGCGCCCAACTCGACGCGCTGGTCCACGCGCTTGTAGTTGAACTGCTTCCCGTCGATGAAGAACTCGTTCGTCCTGGTGTTCTCCGAGAACACGAGCGTGCGGCGCCGATCGACGTTCGCGTTCTGAAGATCCGGCAGCGCCCCCAACGCGGTGGGCAGCTCCGCGGCCTCGAGCGCCGGCCGGTCGGGACGCACCGTCGCCAGGATGCGCGCGGGGTACCTGTCGCCGGCGGGCCCGGTGTTCATCGCGAGGGTGCGGAGCCGGTAGTCGCCGCCGCCGTGACCCTGGACGAGGACGTCATAGCGCTTTCCCGGGGGCAGGAGGAGCCGCCTGGCGCTCGACACTCGCCCCACCGGGTTGGCGTCCTCCGCGATCACGTGGAAGCGGGATCCGTCCAGCTGCAGCCGGTACCAGATATCGGCGCTCTGATTGCCCAGTCGCCATAGCTGCGTCTCGCCCGGGCCGATCCGCATCACGGGGTTCACCTGGCCGTTCACCGTCCGCGTGGTGGGAGCGCCGGAGTCGATGTTGCGAAAGACGATGCGGTCGGTCTTCGTGAGCTGAACGTCCTTCAGCACCACGTTCCGCTCGACGATGTTGCGCAGCTGCGCCGGCAGGAGCGGCTTCAGTCCGTCGACGATCAGCGTGCCCGACAGGCCTCCCATCACCTGCGGCTCCGCGACCCCCATGGGCCCGTCGTGCCAGTGAGAGTGGTACCAGTAGGTTCCCGGGGTCGCGTCGAGCGGGAGGCGAACCACGTACTTCGCGGTGGCGCCGGGAGCCACGTTCCGCAGGACGTTGTCGGACCTTCCCGCCGGGGACACGTGCATGCCGTGGAAGTGGATGTTCGTCGGCGAGCTGAGCTCGTTCACCAGCGTGAGCCGGAGCGTGTCGCCAGGGCTGAGCCGGAGCGTCGGCCCTGGGAAGGAGCCGTTGTAGGCGCGGCCGAGCACGGGCCGGCCGCCCACCCGCACGACGCTCTGCCGCGCGACGAGCCTCGCCCGCAGCACGCCGTTCTCGCTCAGGAGCGTCCGCGGGTTCTTGAACGGCTTGCCCTGCTGGACCGGGAAGCTGGTCCGGACGCTCGGCGCGGCGGCGGTCACCGCGCCGACGGCGATGCAGCACGCGAGCAGCACGATCGCTGCGAGAGCAAGTCGAGCGCGCCGCTCGCCCCTGGCGTGGCTTCTCACCGCTCAGTACCCGATGCCGAACCCGAACGGGTAGAGGGTCGCGGCCGGGTCGCTCGCCGTGGGGATCCGCACGGGCAGCTTCCCGCTCGGGTTGACCTCGCCGAGGAGCACGCGAGCCACCGCCTGCATCGAGGGCTTGGTCCACGAGTACGACGCGATGTAGGTCGGGGCGTCGGTGAGCGCCGCGATGTCGTAGGGGTTCCTCGTCGCCACGAGCACCACCGGCTTCCCCGTCGCGAGCAGCGCGTTCACCAGGTTGCGCTGACTCTGCGAGCCGGACGCGTTCGAGGTGGTCACCACGACCAGGTCGTTCGCCTGCGCCCGGCCCACCGCGTTCGCGATCGTCGCCGCGTCCGGCGCCGTGCCGGTCTCGTAGAGCTCGGTCGGGACCTCTCGACGGCGGAGCGCGTCCGCGAGGTGCGCGGCCGGCTCCGCGTTGGACGTGCTGGAGACCGAGCGGTAGCCGGTCACGAGCACCTTCTTCCCGGCCGCGTCGTCGAGCGGCAGCAGCCCGGTGTCGTTCTTCAGCAGCGTCACGCTGTTGTCCCCCACGCGTCCGGCGACGGCCAGGTGCTCGGCCGTGCCGAGCGCGCCGGCCGCCTTGGGCGCGTTCACGAACGGGTCGTCCACGAGGCCGCGCTCGACCTTCAGCTCGAGCACCCGACGGACGGACTCGTCGATCCGGCTGACGCTCAGCTCGCCGGAGCGCACGGCGTCGAGCACGGCGTTGTAGGCCACGTCGAGGCTCACGGTGTCGGTGGGCGTGTCGATCATCATCGGCATGTCCACGCCCGCCTTCAGGGCGAGCACGGGGATGCGGGCGTCGCCGTACTTCTCGCGGACGCCGGCCATGTTGAGCGCGTCGGTCACGACGACACCGCCGTAGCCGAGCTCCTCGCGCAGCAGCCCGGTGAGGATCTCCCGGTCGAGGGTTGCCGGGTCACAGCCTTCTTGGGTGTCAACGTCGCAGTCGGTCTGGAGCTTGGGCATCACGACGTGGGCGGTCATGACCATGTCGGCGCCGGCGGCGATGCCCGCGCGGAACGGCGGCGCGTCGACCTGCTTCCACTGCTCGCGGGTGTGGAAGATCCACGGCACGCCGGTGTGGCTGTCGGTCACGGTGTCGCCGTGGCCGGGGAAGTGCTTCAGCGTGGACGAGACGCCCGCGCCCTCGGTGCCCCTCACCGCGGCGGCCGTCATCGTTGAGGCGAGCTCGGGGCTCTCTCCGAACGAGCGCACGCCGATCACCGGGTTGAGCGGGTTGATGTTCACGTCGGCGACCGGCGCGTAGTTCTGGTTGATCCCGAGCGCGCCGAGCTCGGTGGCCGTGACACGGGCGGCGTCGCGCGAGTCGGCCTCGCGGCGGGTCGCCCCGAGCGCCATGTTGCCGGGGAACTCGGTCGCGGGCGACCACACCCGCGAGACCACGCCGTGCTCCTGGTCGGTCGCGATCAGCAGGGGCACCTTCGCCGGCTGGCGCAGGGCGGCCTCCTGGATGCCGTTCGAGAGGCGAGCGATCTGCTCGGGCCCGTCGAGGTTGTTCGTCCAGCGGAAGTAGACGAGGCCGCCGAGCTTGTACTTGTCGATCAGCTGGTTCGCGTTGCGGATCTGCGAGCCGAACATCGCCTGGTTCGCGGACACGTCCGCCTCGTTGCGCGTGTTGGACGTCTGCCCGAAGACATTCGCGACGAACAGCTGGCCGACCTTCTCCTCGAGCGACATGCCGCGGATCGTCCGGTCGATCCAGCGATCCTGAGCCGACGCGCTCGTCGTGATCGCGACGCTGAACGTGAGGACGAGGGCGAACAGGAGGGTGAGCATCCGGGCGTTCCGCGGTGACATCGGGCTTCTCCTCTCGGCGCGGCGCATGCTTCGCACCCGTAATGCTTACCCGACTGGTCTAGACCAGTAACGTCGTCAGACGCCGGACGGTGCTCGACGCGCCATCGCGGTGAGGAGCGCCACGCACGCCACGAGCGCGACTGCCCCCGCGGCCGTGAGCGCCGGCGAGCGCGGAAGATCGCCGCGGGCGGCCGCCAGCACGAGCGCACTTGCCGGGATCGCGGCGGCCGTGATCGCGAGCACGGCCAGCAGGCGTTGCCGGGCGATCGCGGCTTCCACCCGCTGCCGGGGGCGCTCGTCGAGCGACCAGTACGCGAGCTCCGCCGCTAGCAGCAATGCGCTGCCGTACAGCGGGGTGGCGAGCACGGTGTCACCCGAGGGGACGGCGTGGATCGTGGCCAGCAGCAGGAGCGCGAACGGGATCGGGCCCGGGCGTCCTGTCAGGAGCGCGCCCGCGAGCATCAGCAGCGCCAGCGCGGCACCGGCGGCGACCGGCTCACTGCGCTCGGCGCCAAGCGCGGCGCCGGCGCCCAGCATGGAGGCGAGCGCCAGCGAGCCGCCCGCGGTCGCTAGGCGCGTGAGACCGGTCGAGCGTGGCGCCGGAACGAGATCACCTCCTCGACCGCGAGCGCGAGCGTGACGTCGGGGTACTCCCAGCGCGCGACCGGGACGCCGAGCGCCTCGAAGCGCGCCCGGAGGGTGTCGCGCTGCAGCCGCCAGAGGCGAAGCAGCAGCCGCCTGGAGCGTTCCTGGGCCAGGCGCGTATGCGCGACGGGCGAGACCTCGACCAGCGCGAGGTCGTAGCCGCGTGCGCGCAGGTCGAGCAGCGCGTCCACCCCGCGCTCGTCGAGGAGCGGGGTCAGTGCGAGCACCAGCGCGCGCGGCGGGAGCAGGCGGCGCGGCAGCTCGGCGACCTCCTTCCAGGAAGTGCTGAGACTCACATCGCTCAACAGCAGTGCGTCCACGATGCGGTAGAGCTGCCTCGTCCCGGCTGCCGGGGCCAGCCAGCTGAGCTCGCCGCCGAAGCTCACGAGCGCAACCCGGTCTCGCCGCGCCAGGTAGGCGGAGGCGAGCGCGGCGGCGGCCTGCACCGCGGCGTCGAGCGTCCCCTCGTTCTCGTGCTCCGCCTCCGCGAACGTGTCGAGGAACAGCACCACGTCCGCGGCGTGCTCGGGATGCTGCACGTTCACGTGCGGCACCCGGCGCCGCGACGTGGCACGCCAGTTGATGTTCCGCACGCGGTCGCCGGGCGCGAGCGGCCGGAGGTCTGCGAACTCGATGCCCTCTCCGCGTTCCCGCGACACCTGACTCCCCAGCACCGGCCGCGTGCGAAGCGGCGCGATCAGCCTGGAGAGGCGCTCCACGCTCGGATACACGCGAAGCTGACACGACCCACCAAGCGGACCCTCGACGGCGAACGCGCCCAGGCGATCGCGGCCGCGGACCACGGCCGGCCCGGCGCCTTGTACGCCCCAGCGCCCGGCGAACAGCTCGAGGCTGATGTCGCGTTGGCCGCCCCGCGGGAGCCAGATCGCGATCGGGGTGGGGTCGGCTGCGAGCCGTGTCGTGGTCGGAAGGCAGAGCTCGACGCGGGCGGCGGCACCCGCGTTCCCGATCGTCACGGTCGCTGCGACCTGCTCTCCTTCGAGAGCGCGCTCCTGCCCGAGCCGCAGCGTGCCGTCGAGCGCAAGCGACCCCGCTCCCGCCAGGCCGACCGCAACGAGCGCGAGAAAGGGAACCGCGAGCGCCGCGAGCTCCGGCGGACCACCCGCGAGGGCTGCCACGAGCGCGAGCGCGGCGAGGGACGCGTAGGCCTTCAGCCGCACCGATGCGACGGTCGTCATCGCGCCTCGCCGGCGATGCGAGCGACCGGGGCCGCGCAGGCGTCGAGGCAGTCCCGCACGACGTCCTCGGGATCGACGCGCTGGATCCACAGCTCCGGCCGCAGCGTGATGCGGTGGGCGAGCGCGGGCACGGCGATTCGCTTGACGTCGTCGGGCGTCACGAAGTCGCGACCCGCCAGCGCGGCTCGCGCGCGCGAGAGCTTCAGCAGCGCCAGCGTCCCCCGAGGGCTGCCGCCGACCTGGACCTGCGCGCTCTCACGTGTCGACGCAACGAGGTCGACCGCGTACTCGCGAATGGTGGCGTCGACGTGCACCCGCTCGACGGCGCGCTGCATCGCGAGCAGTTGGTCGCGGTCGATGACCGCCCGCAACGCCACGTCGTCCTCGCCGCGTTCCAGGCGCCGCCGTAGAAGCTCGAGCTCTGCAGCCCGGTCCGGATACCCCACGCGGATCCGCAACAGGAACCGGTCGAGCTGCGCCTCGGGAAGCGGATAGGTCCCTTCGTACTCGATCGGGTTCTGCGTTGCCAGCACCAGGAAGGGCCGCTCCAGCGGCCGCGTGCGGTCCTCCGTCGTGACCTGGCGCTCCTGCATCGCCTCGAGCAGAGCCGCTTGGGTCTTCGGTGGCGCGCGGTTGATCTCGTCGCCGAGCAGGATGTGCGTGAAGATCGGGCCCGGCTGGAAGCGCAGCTCTCCGCTGCGCTGGTCGTAGAGCGCCGAGCCGGTCACGTCCGCCGGCATCAGGTCCGGCGTGAACTGCACGCGCGCGAAGCTCAGCCCGGACACCGCCGCGAACGAGCGCGCCATCAGCGTCTTGGCGAGCCCGGGAAAGTCCTCGAGCAGCACGTGGCCGTCGGCCAGCAGGCCCAGCAGTACCAGCTCGAGCACGTCGCGCTTGCCCACGACGGCTCGCTCCACCTCGTCGAGGACCGCCCTGGCGCAGACCATGAGCCCGCCATCCTCGTCGGGCACGCCGATCACAGGGCCTCCAGGGCGGTCAGGATCTGCTCGAGCTCGCCCTCGGTCATGCCGGGCGCGTCGCGGCCTGATGGCACCGGCCGGTCGGGACGCAAGAAGGCCCAGGCGGCCGGCCCGAGCAGGCGCCGGGCCTCGGCCAGGTCCTCCGGGAGGCGCAGGCCGCGGCGCGCGAGGCGTACCCCGGCGATCGCGATCAGCTCGGGGCGCAGGCGCGTGTGCGCGTCGAGGGCGCTCGCGCTCGACCACTCCACGATGTGCGCCAGCCGCACGAGCTGAGCGGGCCACCTGTCCGGCGTCGCCTGCGGTCGCCAGCCGGATGCGAAGACGCTCCGATCGCCGGGCAGGCGGTCGGTGAACATGACAAGGCACAGCGCCGCCCCTAGACCCGCGGCCAATACGAGGGCTACCTCGGCCATGACGGCGATCTTGGGGCGGGCTGCCAACGGCGCGGTAACAGCGCGGTAAAAGTGGGACGGAGGCCGCTTGTGCAGGGATTTCGGGCGCACTACTGTTGATCGAAGCGGGCGACGCCGTCCGTACCTCATGGACTTTCGCATCCTTGGTTCCCTTCAGGCTCTCGACGACGGCCGGGTGGTCACGCCACGCGGCGACAAGCAGCGCGCCCTGCTGGCGCTGCTCCTGCTGCACCCGAACGAGCCGCTCAGCACCGACCGACTGATCGACATGCTCTGGGGAGGGCGCCCTCCGACCACCCCGGAGAAGACGGTGCAGGTCCACATCTCGCGGCTGCGCCGGACGCTGGCGGCCGGATCGGGCAACGGCTCGAACGGGCTGATCGTGACCCGCGACCACGGCTACGAGCTGCGCCTCGAGCCCGACGATCTCGACGCGCACCGTTTCGAGGTGCTCGTTACCGACGCTCGCCATGAACTGGCCGAGGGCCACCCCGAGCGCGCCGCCTCAACGCTCGAACGAGCACTCTCGCTCTGGCGCGGGCACCCGCTCGGCGACCTCGCGTACGCGCCATTCGCCGAGCGCGAGGTCGCTCGGCTCGATGACCTGCGCGTCGCTGCCCAGGAGACGCAGATCGAGGCAATGCTCGAGCTCGGTCAGCACGACCGTGTGGTCGCGGAGCTCGAAGCGCTGATCCGGGAGCACCCCTACCGCGAGCGCCTCCACGCGCAGCTGATGCTGGCGCTGTACCGCTGCGACCGCCAGGCGGACGCGCTGCAGGCTTACCACGACGCGAGGCACACGCTGGTCGACCAGCTCGGAATCGAGCCGGGTGAGCGCCTCCGCGAGCTGCAGCGCGCGATCCTCGCGCAGGATCCGGATCTGGCGGTTCCGCTGGACAGGGAGCGCGCCGAGCTGCCGCCAGGCCTCGACGCGAGCACGATGCTCGTGGGTCGGACGGCCGAGCTCGACCGGTTGCGTGACCACTGGCGGCGCGCAGAACGGGGTGCCGGCGGCCTCGTGCTCGTCGCCGGTCCGGACGGGATCGGAAAGACCCGTCTGGCGGCCGAGTTGGCGCGCGAGCTCGAGCGCGGCGATCAGGTGCTCTACCTCTCCGGTGCCGACGGAGCCCGGGAGACGCAGGCGGTTCTCGCGGGCACTCGCGGCGTACAGCGGCCGACCCTGCTGGTGGTCGACGACCTCGATAGCTCCGAGCTTGGGCGACTGAACGCGCTCCGGGAGCTCGAGGCCGGGCTGCCCGGCCTCCCGGTGCTCGTGCTGGCGGCGAGCCGGGATCTCGAGCTTGCGGCACGGCTGGAGCCGGATGCGACTGTCGAGCTCGAGCCGCTCGACGCGGACGGCGTGCTCGCCATCGCGCGGCTATACACCGGTGAGCGCGAGGACGCGGCGATTCCCGCTAGGCAGCTGCTTGCGGAGAGCGGGGGTGTCCCCGGGCGGGTGCACCGCGCCGCGGCACGGTGGGCGCGCGCCCAGGCGGCGCGGCGCCTGGGCGTGGTGGCAGAGCGCGCCGCGCTCGAGCGGGCCGACCTACGGCTGGCAGAGGACGACCTTGCGGGCAGCGTCGCGCAGCTCCAGGCCGTCCAGGAGCGAACTGAGCCGGACGCTGCCGGGCGCGGCGACCTCGTTTGCCCGTTCAAGGGCCTGGCCATGTT
>CAWEVH010000010.1:0-95131 GCA_963812415.1 uncultured Thermoleophilaceae bacterium
GCAGGCGATCGCCCGCTCCGACGGGACACGCGCCGGCATCCTCGACGAGCTGTTCCGCACGCGTGTGCGCGGCGGCCTGCTCGGCAGCTTCTCCTTCGATGCGCGGGGCGACATCACGGAGAGCCCGGTCACGATCCTGCGGGTGGACGAGGGCGGTGGGGCCCGAGCCGTCGAGAGCGTGGAGGGCGGGGTCATGGAGCGGGTCGTGCGGCCGAGCCCTGCTCTCGTGGCGCCAGGCTGAGCGGCGTCCGTCCTCGCGCGCGCGGCCGTGTCATCGTTGCCGCGTGCGGTCGAGGGTGAGGGTGGTCACGCGGCGAGCGGTGGTCGTGGCCGTGGTGCTCCTGCAGCTGGGGCTCGTGGCGCGCGGCTACTGGGCCGACCACAAGGAGTTCGCGTTCCAGATGTTCCCCGAGTCGAGCACCTGGCGCGCCGATGTGGCCCGGGTCACCGCCGACGGCCGGCGCGTGCCGATCGAGCTTCCGTGGTCCGGCTACCGCTGGGACGAGCTGGTGCGGGACCGGGGGCTCCGGTACCCGGCGGTGCGCCGCCACGCCGATGCCGGACTCGACAACCAGCTGGCGTTCCTCGAGGCCGCGCTCGACTGGGTGGCCCGCAACACCCCGCGGGACGCCGAGACGCGCTACCTGGAGGCCAAGGTCACCGCCTGGCACAACGACGACCCGCCGCGCACCAGGGTGCTGCGGAGCCCAGTCCGGGAGGGCGCGGGGTGAGCGCCGCCGGGCTCGTCGGGCGCCTCGACGACCTGCTCGGCCGCCTGGTCAGCATGCGCGCGCTCGCGCTGGTGAGGGTGTTCGCCGGCCCGATCGTGCTCCTGCATCTGCGGCCCTTCCTGGCCGACGGGCTCGACGGACGCACCTACGGCGATGCCTTCTACGAGCCCTACCTCGCCTGGTATCCGGAGCTGCCGGAGGCGGCCTACCTCGGCCTGCTGTGGCTGGGGGCGCTGGCGGCCGTCGCCATGTCGCTCGGCCTCCTCACGCGAGTCGCGACGACGACGACGTTCGCGATCGTCGCCTACAACCTGTTCCTCTCGACCACGCACTTCCACAACAACCGGGCCTACCTCGTGATCGTCCTCGGGCTGCTGGCGGTCGCGCCGTGCGGCCGGGAGCTCTCCGTGGACGCCTGGCTTCGCCGCCGCCGGGGGCGGCCGCCGCTCGACCTCACGGCGCCGGCCTGGCCGTTGTGGCTGCTCCGGTTCGAGTGCGCCGCGGTCTACGGCGCGTCCGGGTTCAGCAAGCTCGTCGATCCGGACTGGTTCGGCGGCACCGTCTCCTGGCAACGCGTCGAGCGTGCGCGAGGTGACCTGGAGGCCTGGCCGGACTGGGTGGTCTCCGTGCTGACCGACCGGAGCTTCCACACCGGGGCGGCGAAGCTGATCGTGCTCACCGAGCTGTTCATCGCGCTCGGCCTCTGGTGGCGCGGCACTCGCTACGCCGCGGTCTGGGTCGCAGTGGTATTCCACCTCTCGATTCAGCTGTCCGCGTCGGTCCAGGTCTTCTCGTTCCTCGCCGTCTCCGTGCTGGCGATCTGGGCGGTGCCGTCCACCCGCGACCGCGTGCTCCGCATCGACTCGACCGCCGGCGGCCAGCGGCGGTTGCGCGCGCTCGTGCTCGGCCTCGACTGGCTGGCGCGCTTCCGGGTCGAGCCGGCTCCGCCCGGCTCGGCCCTGGAGCTGGTGGACCGGGACGGCACCACGTTCCGCGGGACTCCGGCCGCCATCGTGGCGCTCAGTCGGCTCCCGCTCACGGCATGGTTCGCGCTGCCGGCGCTGCTCCTTCCCTCCGTCCGCCGGGCCCGCCGGGCGGAGCGGGCGCTCGTCGCGGTCGGGCGGGCGTGAGCGGCCGTCTCTGGCGGGCCGGCCTCAGCCTGGTCCTGCTCCTCGCCGTCGCGTTCGTGGTGCTCGCCCCGCCCGAGCGCTGCCCGCCCGTCAGCGTCGACGAGCTGCGGCGTTCGGCGCAGGCAACCGTCGACTGGTTCGTGCGCAACCAGGAGGGTGACGGCAGCTGGGTCTACATCTACAACGCGGACGACAACGCCACTCCGGCCGAGTACAACGAGGTGCGCCATGCCGGGGTCACGATGGGCCTCTACCAGGCCGCCGCGGCGGGCCTGCCGGGGGCGCTGCGGTCCGCCGACCGCGGCACCGAATGGGCGCTCGACCGGCTCGTGCGCCGCGACGACTTCGCCGCGCTCGCCGGCGTGGATCGGGTGACCACCGGCGCGAGCGCGCTGCTCGCCGCCGGGCTCGACATTCGCCGCGAGGCGACCGGCGACCCGCGCTACGACGACGAGCTGGCCCGCCTCGGGCGCTTCCTCCAGGCTCAGACCGAGCAGTCGGGCGCGGTGCTGGCCGAGTACGACCGGGCGCGCGGGGAGCCCGTGGCCGGCGAGTACTCGAAGTACTACACGGGCGAGGCCTACTGGGCGCTGGCGCGCCTTCACCGCGCCTTTCCGGCCGAGGGGTGGGGCGAGACCGCCGACCGCATCGGGGCCTACCTGGCCAGCTCGCGCGACGAGGTCGAGGACCACTTCCCGCCTATTCCGGATCACTGGGCCGCCTACGGAGCGTCGGAGACCGTGGCGTTTCCCGAGCGCGGCCGCCCGCCGCTGACCGCCGACGAGCTGGACTACGCGCGCCGGCAGGTCGAGCTGTTCGGCGCCCAGGCGCGCTGGCTCGCCCAGCAACACGGCCCGTGGGGCCAGCTGGTGCGGGGCAGCGACCTCGCTCGCGGCGGCTGGTACGGCGTGGTGGACGAGGCGCTCACGAGCTGGTGGCTGGCCACGCTCGAGGAGCCCCGGCTCGCCGACCTGCGAGCGACGATCGCCGAGCGGGCGACCTGCGTCGCCGGCCTGGCCGTCGAGGAGCAGTCCGACGCGGACGACGCCGCCGGCAGCGCCCGGCCGGAGCGGGTGGAGGGCGCCTGGTTCCGGGACGGCGAGACCCGCATGGACGATCAGCAGCACGCGCTCTCGGGTCTCCTCAGAACGATCGCGATCGTCGAGGCGGACGCGGGGACTCGGCAGCCGGCGAACCGTCCGGTGAGGACACCGCGTCGGGCTGGCTGTGGGCCGCCGCGCTGCTGCTCGCCCTCAACCCGGCCCGCGCCGCGTTCGGGGTGCCGCGCGCGGGGCGCTCGCCGCGCGAGATCGCCGGCGTCGCTGCTCTCGGCGCGCTGATCGGCGGGCTCGTGGTGTGCGCCGCCGCGGCGGTCGGCGAGCCGCTGCTCGAGGCGCTCGACGTGAGCGAGCCCTCATTTCGCCTGGCCGCGGGGATCGTGGCGCTGCTGGCCGGCGCCGGAGACCTGTTCCGGCGGCCGCCGCCGCCCGAGCCCTCGCTCGCCGGCTGGCGCGCCGCGCTCGTCCCGGTCGCGGTCCCACTGGTGGCGCGTCCCGCCCTGGTCGTGATGGCGCTGGGAGCCGGTGCCGACCGCGGCGTGCTCCCGAGCGCCGGCGCGATGGCGCTCGGCGCCGTCCTCGTGATCGCCCTAGCCGCCCGGCCCGCCGAGGGTCCCCGGGGCCGGGCCCTGCGCTGGGCCGGCCGACTGCTGGCGGTCGCCCTGATCGCCTGCGGGCTGCTCCTGGCGCTCGACGGGATCCTTGCCGTGTAGCCGCCAGGCGCCGAAGGCCAGCATCACGACCGCCGGCGGGATCGTGCCCGGCAGGGAGTCGACGACCAGGAAGAGCTGGTTCCAGGCCTGGGCCGCGGCGAGGGTCGCCGCGGCGGCGAGGAGCTGCGGCTGCCGCTCCGCGGCGAGGATGGCTCCCACGAGCCCGGCCACGAAGTAGTCCCCGTAGTCGGTCGAGATGCTCCCCACATCCGCGACCTGAAGCCGCGGCAGGCCGGCGGCCGGCGCAGCGGCGTTGAAGGCGGCGTTCTGGTCCCCCCACAGGTCGCCAAAGATGAACACCGCGTCGATCACGGCCATCGCCACGACGCCGACCTTCAGCCACCGGAGCGGCGCGACCCCCGCCAGCAGCCTGCCCGCGGTGACGACCGAGCCGACGATCAGCACGAGCCTCGCGGCGCGGCCGAGCGGATCGTCGGGCGCCGCGAGCGCGGCGGCGAGGAGCGGCACGACCGCCACGGCGAGCCAGGGCCGGGCGCCGTGCGCGGCCCAGCCGAGCGCGAGCGCGCAACCGATGGGCACCAGGATGAAGGCGATCCAGGTGATCGCGTCGGCGCTTGCGCTCGCCGCGGCGATCGCGACCACGCTCAGCACCACCGACACGGGAGCGATCAGGGCCCAGCCGCGGCCGCCGAGCCTCAGGAGCACGGCCGGCACACCCGCCGCCGGCAGCGCCACGCAGAGTGCCTGCGCCGCGTCGAGCACGAATGTGTCGAGGTCGAACCACATCCGGCGATCGCCTCGCGGCGTTAGTGGTGGGTGTGCACGGCGGCGGGATTCTCGAGGTGCTTCAGCATCTCGATGATCTCCCCCTGCTGGGCGGTGATGATGTCCTCGGCCAGCGTCGTCAGCTTGGCATCGGCACCGTCGGCGAGCTGGGCCCGGGCCATCGTGATCGCACCCTCGTGATGGGGGATCATCATCGCGATGAAGCGGCGGTCGAACCTCGTGGCCTTCTCGAGCGCCGACGCGTCGTGATTCATCCCCATCTCGCTGCGTGACAGCCCGAGAGATGTTTTCTCGACGCCCGCCCCCTCGAGCGCCTGTGCCGCGCGGCGCAGCGTCGCGATCTCGGCGGTCTGGGTGCGGATGATGTTCCTGCTGAGGTCCCTGACGAACAGGCTCTCGGCGCGCTGCAGCCCGATCTTGGCCATCTTCACCGCGGACTCGTGATGCGGGACCATCTGCGTCGCGAAGGCGCGGTCGGTTCCGTTGCCCTTCGGGGGCGGTGGCGAGCTGGAGCCGCCGTCGGAGCTGCTCTCGGACGCGCTCCCGGACGAGCCCTCGGAGGCGCTCTCGCCGCATGCCGCGAGCGCTAGCGAGCCGGCGGCCATGAACGCCGCGAGCACGCCGCGCCGGATATTCGGCCGGCTCATGGCCGTCAAGGTAGCGAGAATCGCCGGTCCTCTACGGTTGGCGCGTGTCGCGTACCCCGCGTGAGGAGGCTCGAATGACCCAAGAGGCCGAGAGGATGTATCCCGGGTTCGCTTGTGCCCCGCGCGCGTATCGCGAGCCTCGCGCTCGCGGCCGCGCTGGCGGCGCTCGCCGGCTGCGGCGGGGACGACTCCGGGCCCGCAGCCCCACCGGGAGCCGGCGATCCCGGGCCAGTGCACGCCCACGGCCTCGGGATCGATCCGAAGGACGGGGCGCTCCTCGTCGCCACGCACACCGGCCTCTTCCGCGCGCCTGCCGGCGAGACGCGCATGGAGCGCGTGGGCGAGCGGATGCAGGACACGATGGGCTTCACCGTCGTCGGGCCCAACACCATCCTCGGCTCCGGCCACCCGGACGGGCGCGACGAGCTGCCGCCCTTCCTGGGACTGATTCGCTCCGATGACGGCGGCAGGAGCTGGCGGCCGGTCTCGCTGCTCGGGAAGCGGGACTTCCACGTGCTCGAGGCGGAGGGCAGGCGCGTCTACGGCTACGGCTCCGACTTCGCGACGCGCAGCGCCGGCTTCCTCGTCAGCGACGACGGAGGCCGCAGCTGGGAGCAACGCGAGGTGCCCGAGCCGCTCGTCGCCCTGGCCCTCGACCCCGCGGACGCCGACCGGCTGATCGCCTCGGGAGTGCGCGCGCTCCATGTCTCGGAGGACGGCGGCCGGCGCTGGCGCCCGCTCGAAGGGCCCCCGGGCCTGCTCGCCTGGGGCGACTCCCTGATCGTGGTCGACGCGGGTGGGACGGTGCACCGCGCCGAGGACCCGCCCGACCGTCTGCGACCGGTGGGCGACGTGGGCGGCGCGCCGGCGGCGCTGGACGTGGGGCAGTCGGACGACCTCTACGTGGCGTTGCACGACGGCACCGTCAAGCGCTCGGTCGACGGCGGAGCCGGCTGGAGCGTGCGGGCGGCTCCATAAGCGGCGCCCCTTGACTTCAACTCCCCTTGAACCCCGATCATCCGGCGGCATGCGTTACAAGCTGCTTGGCAGGTCAGGCCTTCGCGTCTCCGAGCTCGGTCTCGGGGCGATGATCTTCGGCGCTGAGGGGAACGGGGGAGCCAGACGGGAGGACTGCGGCCGGATCGTGGAGGCGTTCGCGGAGGCCGGCGGCAACTTCATCGACACCGCGGATGCCTACGGGAGCGGGACCTCGGAGCGGATCGTCGGCGAGCTGGTGGCCGCCGAGCGCGACTCGTTCGTCCTCGCCACGAAGTACACGCTCTCGCGCGACCCGCGTGATCCCAACGCCGCCGGCAACCATCGCAAGAGCCTCGTGCACGCCCTCGACGCGAGCCTCGAGCGCCTGCGGACCGACTACGTCGACCTGCTCTGGGTCCACATCTGGGACTTCTTCACGCCGGTCGAGGAGGTGATGCGCGCGCTCGACGACCAGGTGCGGGCGGGCAAGGTCCTCTACGTGGGCATCAGCGACACGCCCGCCTGGATCATCGCCCGGGCCAACACGATCGCCGAGCAACGTGGCTGGACGCCGTTCACCGCCGTGCAGGCCCAGTACAGCCTCGTCGAGCGGACGGTCGAGCGCGAGCTGGTCCCGATGGCACAGGCGCTCGACCTGGCCTTCACGGCCTGGAGCCCGCTCGCCCACGGGGTGCTGAGCGGAAAGCAGAACGGTCGCGGGGCGCGCAACGCGACCGAGCGCAACCTGGGCATCGCCCGCGAGACGGGCGAGATCGCGGAGGAGCTCGACGCCACGCCGTCACAGGTGGCGCTCGCGTGGCTCCAGACCCGCCCGGGCGTGGTGCTGCCGATCTTCGGCGCGCGCACGGAGGAGCAGCTGCGCGACAACCTCGGGGCGGTGGACGTCGAGCTGAGTCCGAACCAGCTCGCGCGGCTCGACGAGCTGAGCGCGATCCCGCTCGGCTTCCCGCACGAGTTCATCACGCGCGTGCGCGCGAGCACCTCGGTGCTCGGCGACGCGCTCGAGCGCATCGACGACCACCGCGCCGAGCGCTCCGGCCTGCCGCTCGCCGCGAGGCCGGGCTAGGAGTTGCCGTCGCGGCCCTGGCTGTCGTGCGGCCCTGGCTCGCCGCCGTCCTGGCTCTGCCGGCTCCTGGCCGGAAAAGTCAGGACGGTAACCCCGCTCGCGTCCTGACTTTGTACGCCAGGAGCGACCAAAGTCAGGACGGCTGCGCCCTGCCAACCGGGAGTGCCCGGACTCGGCCCCCCAGCCCCGCCGGACAACAGCCTGCGCATTGACTACCCAGCGGAAAGCGACAGGGACCCCGACCCCGTTAACCCTTCGGCTGCCAGAGCGCGACCTCGGCTCCGGCCGGCGCCGCGAGCACGCAGCGCCAGCCGGCCGGGCCCTCGCGCGGCTCGAGCTCGAGGCGCGCTCCGAGCCGGCGGGCGCGCGCCGAGGTCTCGGCGATGTCCGCGACCTGGACGTACGGGAGCCAGAGCGGCCGCCCGCTGTCGCGCTCCACCACGCCGCCCTCGATCCCTTCGCCGAGCCCGAGCGCGAGGTACGTGCCCGGTTCGGCGTGGATCGTCTCGGCGCTCCAGCCGAACAGCTGCGTGTAGAAGGCGCACGCGCGCGGCAGGTTGTCCGTGCACAGCTCGAGATGCACGACCGGTGCCCGCATCTACCTCTTCAGACCCCGCCGTGCGCGCAAACTGACCGGCGACCGTTCAGTTCTGGCCCCCGCGCGGGTCTAACCAGAGAGAATGCGCGCGATGGCCAACACCGCGGCGATGGACGAGCCGGCGCTGCTCGACGCCGCTCGAGGCGGGTGACGAGGACGCCTTCGAGCGGCTCGTGGAGGCCCATCGACCGAGCCTCCATGCCCACTGCTACCGGATGCTCGGCTCGCTCCACGACGCCGAGGACGCGTTCCAGGACACCCTGCTGCGTGCGTGGCGCGGGCTCGGCCGGCTCGAGGGCCGCTCGACTCTCCGGACCTGGCTCTACCGGATCGCCACCAACGCCTGCCTGGACGCGATCGGTCGGCGTCCAAAGCGCGTGCTGCCGATCGACTACGGGCCGCCGGGCGAGGGCGCCGAGGCGGACCCGCCCGAGCCGCTCGTGGAGACGACCTGGGTCGAGCCCTTCCCGGACGACCAGCTCGGGCTGTCGAGCGGCTACGCCTCGCCGGAGGCGCGCTACGAGCAGCGCGAGGCCGTGGAGCTCGCCTTCATCGCCGCGCTCCAGCACCTGCCGCCGCGGCAGCGGGCCGCCCTGATCCTGCGCGAGGTGCTGGGCTTCTCCGCGAAGGAGGTCGCGGAGGCGCTCGGCTCGACGGTCGCGTCGGTGAACGGCGCGCTCCAGCGAGCGCGCAAGGCGGCGGACGAGCGCTTGCCCGAGCGCAGCCAGCAGGCCAACCTGCGCTCACTGGGCGACGAACGGGTGCGCGACCTGGTGCGACGCTTCAGCGAAGCCTTCGAGAGCGGCGACGTGGACACGATCCTGTCGATGCTGGCCGAGGACGCCACCTTCTCGATGCCGCCCTATCCCAACTGGTGTCGCGGCCGGGAGCAGATCGCCGACTCCTGGCTCATGCCCGGCGGGGCGCCGCCGCGCCTGCGTTACCTGTCGACCCGCGCGAGCGGGCAGCCGGCGCTCGCCACCTACCGCCTTGACCGGATCACCGGCAGCTACCTCCCGATCGCACTCGACGTGCTGACCCTGCGCGGCGCGGAGATCGCCGCCGTGACCGCGTTCCGGTCGAGCGAGCTGTTTCCCCGCTTCGGCCTGCCGGCCGAGCTCCGCTAGCGCGCCGCGATCGGCAACAATGCGGCCGTGCGCTTCGTGCACTCGAACCTCCGCGTCCGCGACATCGACGCGTCGCTTCGCTTCTACGAGGCGCTCGGCTTCGAGCGCCGCGGGCGGCTGCAGTTCGAGGGCGCCTACAACATCTACCTCGGCCTGCCCGGCGACGGCGACACGCTCGAGCTGACGGTGAACGAGGGTCGCGAGGAGCCCTACGAGCTGGGCAGCGGCTACGGCCATCTCGCCCTCAGCGTCGAGGACCTCGATGGACTGCTCGAGCGCCTCGCCGCGCAGGGGGTCGAGCCGGAGAAGCCGCCCTATCACCCCGGCGGGCGCAGCGAGTTCCGGATCTGCTTCGTCGCCGACCCCGACGGCTACCGCGTCGAGCTGATCGACGGCGCGTTCGACACCCCGCAGGACCCCGACCCCTAGGAGGAGGAGCTTTGCTGTTCTTCGTGCGCTTCGACATCCGTCAGCCCGACAACGTGTCCAACCCCGACCTCGTCGCGATCTGGCAGCGGGAGGCCGCGGCCGCGCTCGGGGCGAAGGAGGCGGGCGCAGTCAAGCACCTGTGGAAGGTGTCGGGCCAGCGGGTGGTGCTGGCGGTGGTCGACTCCCCCTCGGCCGAGGACCTCGACCGCGCCCTCGCGGGGCTGCCGATCATCCGCGAGATGGGTCCCGGCATGCGCACCGAGGCGCTGCCGATCTACGAGTACGAGACCTTCGCCGCGGACCTCGACTCGGGCGTGCACGGGGGCTAGCGGGCGCAGCTTCACGAGTGGTCGTGCGCTGAGCCCGGCCCGGCCGCGGCTCAGCGGCAGTCCGTGAGCGCGCTGTCGATGATCTCGACGCCGAGGTCGATCTCCTCGGCCGTGATCGTGAGCGGCGGTGCGATGCGCAGCACGCTGCCGAGCCCCGCGAACTTGACGATGTTGACGTTGAGCCCGAGCTCGAGGCAGCGCTCGGTCACGGCGCTGCCCATCCGCCCGTCGGGCTCGCGGCTGTCGCGGTCGGTCACGAGATCGACGCCGAGCATGAGCCCGACCCCGCGCACCTCGCCGATCACCTCGTGCCTGCCCATGAGCTCCTCGAGCCCCGCTCGCAGCCGCTCGCCCATCACGACCGCCCGGCTCATCAGATCCTCGGCGAGCACGGTGCGCAGCACGGCTCGGCCAACCGCCGCCGGCAGCGGGTCGGAGACGTGCGAGGTCACGTGCAGGAAGCCCTTGTCGAAGGCGTCGTCCTCGATGTCCTGGGTGGTGACGGTGGCCGACAGTGGCAGGCCGCCGCCGAGGGTCTTGGAGAGCGTGACGAAGTCGGGCACCGTGTCGTGCTGCTCGAACGCGAACATCGTGCCCACGCGACCGAGCGCGGTCTGCGCCTCGTCCACCACGAGCAGCATTCCGCGCTCCTCGCAGCGCTCCTTGAGGGTGGACAGGTAGCCGTCGGGGAGCGGCACGATGCCGCCGGCGCTCAGGATCGGCTCCACGATCGCGGCCGCGGGCGCGCCCACCGACTGCGCGTCGTACAGCGCCATGCCGGCGTCGAGGCAGGTGAGGTCGCAGCGGTCGCGGCAGTGGGCGATCGGGCAGCGGTAGGGGTTCGGCGTGGGGAGCGCCATCGTGCCGGGAATCGGCGGGCCGTAGCCGCGCCGGCCGGCGCTGTAGGTGCTCGACGCCGCGCCCGCCGTCATCCCGTGCCAGGAGCCGGCGAAGGCGAGCACCTCGTGCCCACCCGTGTGGAGCTTGGCGAGCCGCAGGGCGGCCTCGTTCGACTCACCCCCGGTGGAGAGGAACATCGCGCGCGCGAGCGGCTCGGGCAGCACGGCCATCAGCTCGCGGGCCAGCTCGGTCACGTCGCGGGAGAGGAAGCCGCTGAACAGGTGCACCACCCGCCCGCTGGCGTCGGTGAGCGCCTCGAGGATGGCCGGGTGTCCGTGTCCGAGCGTCGCGCACATCTGGCCCGAGGTGAAGTCGAGGATGCGGCGACCGTCCTCGGTGGTCAGCCAGCTGCCCTCGGCCCGCTCGACGAGCAGGTCGGAGAATTCACCGCCGTAGCGGATCAGCTGGTCTGCCGGGCCCGTGCTCGTGGCCTGAGGCTGAGGCTGTAGCGCTTCGGTGCTCATGGCCTGACATGTCAGCACTCCATGTCTGACCTGTCAAGTACCATCGTCCAGGTATGCCGAGCAAGCGCCCGCCTCGAGAGCCGGCGTCGGGGGCCGCCGCCCACGCGCGCCTTCGCCACGCGATCGTGAGGCTCGAGCTCGAGCCGGGCTCCCCGGTCTCGGAGGCCGGGCTGGTGGCGCGCTTCGGCTTCTCCAAGGCGGCCGTGCGCGCGGCGCTCGCGCGGCTGCGGGCCGAGGGGCTCGTCCTCTCCGAGCCGCGCCGCGGTCACCGGATCGCGCCGCTCACGGTCCGCGACGTGCGCGAGATCTACGACCTGCGGCTGCTGCTCGAGCCCCCCGCCGCGGCGGCGGCGGCCGGTCGCCTCGCGCCGGAGGAGCTCGCCCGGCTGCGCTCGCTGTCGGCGGCCGAGCTCGACCTGGACGACCCCGCGTCCGCCGAGCGCTTCCTGGAGGCCAACCGGGCGGTGCACGTGAGCGTCGCCCGCGCGGCCGGCAACCGCCGCCGGGCGGAGCTGGTGGCGCGCCTGCTCGACGACAGCGAACGGGTGCGCCTGGCGGCGCTGCGCGCCGGCGCCGCCGGGCGCGGGCTGCGGGCGCGGGCGGAGCACCAGGAGCTCCTGGACGCCCTCGAGGCGGGCGACGGCGCCGAGGCCGAGCGGCTGATGGCCGCCGCCATCACGGCCTTCCGCGAGGAGATGCTCGAGGCGCTCAGCGAGGCGGTGCTGGACGCCCCGCTGCCGACGGCGGCGGCTGGGTAGGGCGCCCGTCCGCTACGTCGTCTTCACGACGTACACCGAGCACGGCGCCTTGTGCGTGACGGTGTTCGGGACGCTCCCCAGCACGCGCCGCTGCATCCCCTTGTTGCCGATCACGAGCAGGTCGGCGTTGCACTCCTCGGCGAGCCGGATCAGCACGTCGGCGGGGTCGCCCTCGTCGATGAGCGTGCTGCAGTCGAGCTTCCGCTCGCGCATGTCCTGCTCGATCCGGCTGAGCATCTCGCGCACGCGCGCGTCCTTGTTGTGGACCCACTGGGTCTCGTCGGAGGACTGCGGCGCGGACCCGTGCGACTCGGAGGAGACGCTCAGGAGCACGAGCTTGGCGTCGAAGCGGCGCGCGATCTCGGCGGCCGCTTCGACGGCCTTGGAGGCGGTGGAGGTTCCGTCGGTCCCGACGGCAACGGTGGAGAGCATCGCGGCCGAGCATCCCAAACCCGCCGGGCCATGTCCATCGGCGCGCTACGTGGCGGTCGCTACGGAGCGCTCGCCCGCGGACAGGGCAGGGTGCCTCATGCGCCCGCCGTTCATCACGGTGGAGCTCGTCGGGCGGAGCGCCGGTGAGGAGCCAGGTGCCGTCGTCGCGGTGGACGAGCAGCTCGCTCGCGCACAGCTGCCCGAGCGCCGTCGTGACCGAGGCGCGCCGGCAGCCCACGAGCTGACCGAGCAGCTGGTGGGTGAGAGCGAGTCGAAGCACGATGCCCCGCGGGGTGACGTGACCCCAGCGCTCGGCGAGATGCCAGAACAGCACGAGCAGGCGCGTCTCGGCGGGAGAGAGCTCGAGCAGCGCCTGGTGGATGGCCATCCGGTGGGCGCGGCGCCCGGCACGCTCGAGCAGCGCGGCGGTGACCTGGGGCCAGTTCACGAGGCGCTTGCCGAAGTCGTCGTTCAGCACCGCCATCTTCGTCGTCGAGAGCGTGTGCCAGAACACCTTGTGCGGGAGAAGACCGTCCTCGCGCAGGGCAACCCCCGGCTGGAGCAGGTCGCCCTCGCCGAGCAGCTCGGTCGCGATGTTGCCGGCGAGCAGCAGGTCGCGGGCCACGAGGCCCTCGACGATCAGGAAGCCGAGTGCGCGGCGCGCCTCGTCGTCGCGCGGGATCTCGAAGATGCCCGGCTCGAACACCTTCACCGGCGCGACGAGCGCGTCGCGCGCGCTCGAGATCTGCGCTGCCGGCACGCGCAGGCCGAGCTCGGGATCGACTTCGAGAACTCGGATACCACGGGCACCCCCCACAGCACCGATGACCCTAACGCCCTGTTGAGAGGTTGCAACCCAACGTTGCGATCCAACGTTGGAAATCAACACCGCCGCTATTGGGACCGTTTCGACGGGCGTAACTTGCGCATGGGCGGGCCTCCCCGGGTGTCTTCTCGAAAGGCGGTGAGCGCCATCTGCCTGGCCATCCCAGGCCAGATCATCGATGTGGTCGACGATCAGAACCGGCTGGCGCAGGTCGACGTGGCCGGCGTGCACCGCAACGTGAACATCGGGCTGCTCGACGGGGACGGCGGCGTGGGACCGGGCGACTGGGTGCTGATCCACGTGGGCTTCGCGATCTCGCAGGTGGACGAGGAGGAGGCGCGGGCCACGCGCGAGCTGCTCGAGCGGATGGGGGAGGACTACGAGCAGGAGCTCGAGGAGCTGAAGGCGAGCGTGATCGAGTGAGCTACTGCGGCGCAGACCACTGCGTGACCTGCGCCGACGAGGGCGTGCCGATGCGCGTGCTCGAGCTCGACAGCGCTCGCGAGCTGGCGCTCTGCGAGGACGACGCCGGTGACCGCGCGACCGTCGAGATCGCGCTCGTCGAGCCGGTCGGGACCGGCGACTCGCTGCTCGTGCACGCCGGCGTGGCGCTCGTACGGCTGGAGCCGGCCGCATGAAGTACGTCGACGAGTTCCGCGACGCCGAGCTCGGGCAGGTGCTCGCGGGTGAGATCGTCGCCGCGGTCGAGCCCGGCCGCCACTACAAGCTGATGGAGGTCTGCGGCGGCCACACGCACTCGATCTACAAGTACGGCGTGGACGACCTGCTGCCCGCCAACGTGGAGCTCGTCCACGGGCCCGGCTGCCCCGTCTGCGTGATCCCGATGGGTCGCGTGGACGACGGCATCGCCGTGGCGCACGAGCCGGGCGTGATCTTCACCTGCTTCGGCGACATGATGCGCGTGCCGGGCTCGAACGGGACCCTGCTCGACGCCAAGGCCGAGGGCGCGGACATCCGCATGGTCTACTCGCCCCTGGACGCGCTGCGGATCGCGAAGCAGAACCCGGACCGCGACGTGGTCTTCTTCGCGATCGGCTTCGAGACCACCGCACCGTCGACCGCCCTCACGCTCAAGCGCGCGCGAGCCGAGGGCGTGCCCAACTTCTTCTGCATGTGCAGCCACGTGACGATCGTGCCGCCGCTGCGCGCGCTGCTCGACTCGCCCGACCTGCGCCTCGACGGCTTCATCGGCCCCGGCCACGTGTCGACGGTCGTGGGTGCCCGCCCGTTCGAGTTCATCCCCGCCGACTACGGCAAGCCGGTGGTGATCGCGGGCTTCGAGCCGCTCGACATCCTGCAGGCGGTCCAGATGATCCTGGCGCAGCTCGGCGCGGGCCGCTGCGAGGTGGAGAACCAGTACAAGCGCGTGGTGCCCTACGAGGGCAACCCGCGGGCGCTCGAGGTGATGGCGGAGGTGTTCGAGCTGCGGCCGCACTTCGAGTGGCGCGGGCTCGGCTTCATCTCGCAGAGCGGGCTGAAGCTCTCGGAGGCCTACGCGGACCTCGACGCCGAGCTGCGCTACAGCGTGCCGGGCGTGCGCGTGGCCGACCCCAAGGCGTGCCAGTGCGGCGAGGTGCTGAAGGGTGTGATCAAGCCCTTCGAGTGCAAGGTGTTCGGCACCGCGTGCACCCCCGAGCGCCCGATCGGCACCTGCATGGTCTCGAGCGAGGGCGCCTGCGCGGCCTACTACAACTACGGCCGCTTCGCGCGCGAGCGGGAGGTGGTGTAGTGGCCGAGCCGAGCGCGCCGGCCGCCGCCCAGCCGGCTGTGAGCGACCGCGAGCAGAAGATCCTCGGCATCATCGAGACCGCGCGCGGCAAGCGGGCCAAGTTCCGCGACGAGCGCATCACGATGGCGCACGGGGCGGGCGGCAAGGCCACCCAGACCCTGATCGAGGGCCTGCTCGTGCCGGCGCTCGGCGGCGAGTCGCTCGAGGCGATGGGCGACGCCGGCGCGGTGAACGTCGACGGCGCCGAGCTCGCCATGACCACCGACACGTTCGTGGTCAAGCCACTGCGCTTCCCGGGCGGGTCGATCGGCGAGCTGGCGGTGAACGGGACGGTGAACGACCTCGCGGTGGCGGGCGCCGAGCCGCTCGCGCTCACGCTCGCGCTCGTGCTCGAGGAGGGCCTCGCGGCCGACGAGCTGCGCGCCGAGGTCGACGCGATCGCACGCAGCGCGGCCGCCGCCGGCGTCGAGGTGGTGGCGGGCGACACCAAGGTCGTCGAGCGTGGTCACGCGGACGGCATGTACGTGTGCACCACCGGCGTCGGACGCCGCGACCCGCGTGCGCGGACGTCGCCCCAGGCGATCAAGCCGGGCGACCGCATCCTGCTCTCGGGGCAGGTCGGCGAGCACGGCACGGCGATCATGCTCGCCCGGGGGGAGTTCGAGCTCGGGGCCCAGATCGAGTCGGACACCTGCTCGCTGTGGCCCGCCGTGGACGCGCTGCTCGACGCCGCCGGGCCGCAGCTGCGCTGCATGCGTGACGCCACCCGTGGCGGGGTCGCGTCCGTGCTGAACGAGCTGGCCCGCGCCTCGCGCGTGGCGATGCTCGTGAAGGAGGCCGCGGTGCCGGTCCAGCCGGCGGTGGCGGGCGCGTGCGAGCTGCTCGGCATCGACCCGATGTACGTGGCCAACGAGGGCAAGCTCGTGGCCTTCGTGGCGGCCGAGGCCGCCGACGAGGCACTGGCGGCGCTGCGCGCGGTACCGGGCTGCGCGGACGCCGCGGAGATCGGAGAGGTGAAGACGGAGCCGCCCGGGATGGTGCTGGTGCAGACGGGCTTTGGCGGCAAGCGGGTGATGGACCAGCTGGTCGGCGACCCGCTGCCGCGTATCTGTTGAACGTCGAGGGAGGTCACATGGCCATCGCGGAGATCGAAGCGCACAAGGAGACGGAGGCGGTCACCGCGCATGTGATCTGGATGACGACCGGGCTCAGCTGCGACGGCGACTCGGTCGCGATGACCTCCGCCACCAACCCGAGCCTCGAGGACATCATCACCCAGGCGATCCCCGGGATGCCGAGGGTGGTGGTGCACAACCCGGTGCTCGCCTTCGAGGTCGGCGCCGAGTTCATGCAGGCCTGGTACGACGCGGAGGAGGGCAAGCTCGACCCGTTCGTGCTCGTGGTCGAGGGCTCGATCCCGAACGAGAAGATCAACGGCGAGGGCTACTGGGCCGGCATGGGCGACAACCCCGAGACCGGCCAGCCGATCACGACCAACGAGTGGGTCGACCGGCTTGCGCCCAAGGCCGCCGCCGTCGTGGCGGTCGGCACCTGCGCCACCTACGGCGGCATCCCCGCGATGAAGAACAACCCGACCGGGGCGATGGGCCTGCCCGACTACCTCGGCTGGAAGTGGAAGTCGAAGGCGGGACTGCCGGTGGTGTGCATCCCCGGCTGCCCGGCCCAGCCGGACAACATGACGGAGACGCTGCTCTACCTGGCGCTCCACCTGGCCGGACTGGCGCCCGCGCCGCCGCTCGACGACCAGCTGCGGCCGCAGTGGCTGTTCGGCCGCACCGTGCGCGAGGGCTGCAACCGGGCCGGCTTCGCCGAGCAGGGCGAGTTCGCCACCGAGTACGGCTCGGACAACCGCTGCCTCGTGAAGCTCGGCTGCAAGGGCCCGGTGGTCAAGTGCAACGTGCCGGTCCGCGGCTGGGTGAACGGCATCGGCGGCTGCCCCAACGTCGGCGGCATCTGCATGGCCTGCACGATGCCCGGCTTCCCCGACAAGTACATGCCGTTCATGGAGGCCGACAAGTGGGGAGCCGCCGCGTCGAACTTCTCGAAGATCGCGTACGGCCCCATGGTGCGGTACTTCCGCAAGCGGAACATCAAGCGCGGCTACGACGTGGAGCCGGAGTGGAGACACAACCGCGCCGAGCTCACAACCGGCTACTCCAAGCGCTGGTAGCGCGGGCAGAGGGAGATACCTATGTCGACCGTTGAGTCCCCCCGTGAACAGAAGGTCATGGTCAAGGAGATGTCCTGGGACCCGATCACCCGCATCGTCGGGAGCCTCGGGATCCACACGGAGATCGACTTCGCCAACCAGCAGGTGCTCAAGTGCTACAGCACGTCGATGGTCTTCCGGGGCTTCGACATCTTCATGCGCGGGATCGACCCGCGTGATGCGCACTTCATCACCAGCCGCATCTGCGGCATCTGCGGTGACAACCACTGCACCTGCTCCTGCCTGAACCAGAACATGGCGTACGGCGTGAAGCCGCCGCCGCTCGGCGACCTCGCCTTCAACCTGGCCGAGAGCGCGGACTACATCTTCGACCACGCGATCTTCAACGACTGCATGGCGAACGTGGACTTCTGCGAGCAGATGGTCAAGGAGACGAACCCGTCGCTGCTCGACAAGGCCGAGAACACCTCGGCGCCGCACGGCGACATCCACGGCTACAAGACGATCGCCGACATCATGCGGGCCCTCAACCCGTTCACCGGCGAGTTCTACCTCGAGACGCTGCACGTCGCCCGTTACACGCGCGAGATGTACTGCCTGTTCGGAGGGCGGCACACGCACCCGTCGACGATCATGCCCGGCGGCTGCAGCGCGGACATCACCCACCAGACGTGCACCGACTACTACGTGCGCCTCATGAAGTACTTCGACTACGTGAAGCGCAGCGTGCCGATGCACGACGACCTCTACGACTTCTTCCTGCAGGAGTTGCCGGGGTACGACATGGTCGGCTACCGCGACACCAACCTCGTGAACTGGGGCTGCTTCGACGACCCCGACTACGTCGACTACGACTACCGCAACATGACGGAGTGGGGTCGCAAGCGCTACATCACGCCGGGCGTGGCGATCAACGGCGAGCTGATCTCGACGGACCTCGTGGAGATCAACCTGATGATCCGGATCCTGCTCGGCAGCTCGTACTTCGACGGCTGGGAGAACGAGGAGACGCTTGTCACGCAGGACCCGCTCGGCAACCCGGTGGACAAGAACCACCCCTGGAACAAGGTCACGCTGCCGAAGCCGCAGAAGCGCGACTTCACCGACAAGTACACCTGGGTCGTGTCGCCGCGCATCTACGACAAGCGCACGGACACGCACGTGTGCTGCGACACCGGCGGCGGCCCGTTCGCGCGCCAGTGGTGCACGGCGAAGGCCGGGCTCGTCGACTTCGGCTACGTGAAGGCCACCGGCGACAGCCTCCAGATGGTGCTGCCGCGCTCGCCGAACATGCCGGAGATGGAGCTCGAGTGGAAGGTGCCGGAGAAGTCGAACGCGATCGAGCGCGATCGCGCGCGCACCTACCACCAGGCCTACTCGGCGCTGATCGCGCTCCACTGCCTGGAGCGGGCGCGCAAGGAGGTGGCGGCCGGCCGCACGAAGAGCTGGAACGAGTTCACGGTCCCCGACCAGGCGGTGAGCTGCGGCTTCCACGAGGCCGCCCGCGGGGTGCTCTCGCACCACATGGTGATCCGCGAGGGCAAGATCGCGAACTACCAGCCCTACCCGCCGACGCCCTGGAACGCGAGCCCGCGCGACGTGTACGGGACGCCCGGGCCCTACGAGGACGCCGTGCAGAACACGCCGATCTTCGAGGAGAACCCGCCCGAGAAGTTCAAGGGCATCGACATCATGCGGGCCGTCCGCTCCTTCGACCCCTGCCTGCCCTGCGGCGTGCACATGTACACGGGCGGGGGCCGCGTGCGAAAGGTGGTCCACACACCGACGGCGATGGCCTAGCCCGTGGACGAGGCGGAGCTGATCGGCCGCGTCGAGGAGCTCACCGCAGAGCTCGAGACGATCGAGGACGGCCCGGCCCGGCGCTGCGCCGAGGAGCTCACGAGCGCGGTCGTGGAGATGTACGGCGCCGGGCTCGAGCGCATCATGGCCGCGCTCGAGCAGGCGCCGGAGATCCGCGACGCGGTCGTGGACGACGGCATGGTCGCGAGCCTGCTGCTGATCCATGACCTCTATCCCGTGCCGCTCGAGGAGCGCGTGCACCAGGCGCTCGGACGGGTGCGTCCATACATGGAGTCGCACGGCGGCGACGTGGAGCTGCTCGGGATCGAGGACGGCGTGGTGCGGCTGCGGCTCCAGGGGAGCTGCAGCTCGTGCCAGGCCTCGCAGGCAACGCTCGAGCTGGCGGTCAAGCAGGCGCTCGAGGAGCTGGCGCCCGACCTCGAGGGGATGGACGTCGAGGGCGTGGTGGAGGCCGAGCCGGCCGAGGCCATGCCCGGCCTCGAGCTGCCGATGGCGGGCGCCGGGAACGGGCGCGGCGTGTCGTCCTGGTTCGACGTCGAGAGCGCCGGCGGGCTCGCCCCCGAGCAGCTGCTTGCCGCCGAGGTGGCCGGCGAGCGCCTCGTGATCGCGAACGTGGAGGGCACGTTGCTCGCCTACCGCAACGAGTGCGCGAGCTGCGGCGGCAGCCTCGACTCCGGTGAGCTCAGCTCGGGCGCGCTCGTCTGCCCGTCCTGCGGGCGCAGCTACTTCCTGCCGCGCGCGGGCCGCTCGCTCGACGACGAGCGGCTGCAGCTCGCGCCGGTGCCGTTGCTGCGCGAGAACGGCAGCGTGCGCGTCGCGCTCGCGTCATGAACGGCCGCCGCTCGATCGAGGACGCGCGGGCCGCGCGCAGCCGCACCGAGATGGTGGGCCGCCTGCGGGCGCTGGCCCGGGCGGGCGCGGAGCGCCCCGCGGCCGCGGAGGCCCCGGTCGCCGACCCGGGCGAGCGCTGCGACCTCTGCCAGGTGGGGGTGCCGGAGGACCACCGCCACCTGCTGAACCTCGTCGAGCGCCAGATCGTCTGCGTGTGCGAGAGCTGCTGGGCGCTGCGCTCGGGCGACCCCGAGCTGCGACCGGTCGGCAGCCGCACCGTCTGGCTGCCGGACTTCGAGCTGCCGGACGACGTCTGGGCCTCGTTCCGGATCCCGATCGGGCTCGCCTTCTTCCTCCACAGCAGCGTGACCGACTGCGTGGTGGCGCTCTACCCGAGCCCCGCCGGCGCCACCGAGAGCGAGCTCCACTTCGAGACCTGGAGCCGGCTGCGCGAGCTGAACCCGGTGCTCGACCAGCTCGAGCCGGACGCCGAGGCGCTGATCGTGAACCGCCTCGCGGACCCGCCCGCCTACGCGATCGCGCCGATCGACCGCTGCTACATGCTGGTGGGAATCGTGAAGGCGAACTGGGAGGGCATCTCGGGCGGGCCGGACGTCGGGCGCGCCCTGGAGGGCTTCTTCCGCGACCTCGAGGCCGGGGCGGTGCCGGCGATGACCACGCCGCTCGAGGCCGCCGAGGCCGCGCCGCGCGGCGAGCTGCCCGAGCCCGAGTTCCAGGTGCTCGGCGCGGGAGGCGCGCCGCCACGCGGCCACGCCGGCGCTCGAGTTCCAGGTGCACGTGTCCGAGGAGAGCGGCCGCCAGGTCTATGCGATCGCGCTCTCCGCCCAGGTGATGATCGAGCCGGCGCGGCGCCGCTACGACCGGCCGACGCAGGAGCGGCTCGAGGAGCTGTTCGGGCCGCCGGAGCGCTGGGCGGCCACCACGCGCAGCCTGCTCTGGCACCAGGCCGAGACGCTGGTGCCGGCCTTCACGGGCGCCACCACGTTCCGTCTCGCCGTGCCGTGCAGCTTCGACATGGAGCTGGTGGCGGCGAAGTACTTCTACTCGCTGCCGGACGGCGAGGTGCCGCTCGGGTTCAACTTCAACGGCACGATCTACTACCGCGCCGACGACGGCCGCCTCCAGATGGCGCTCGTGCCCTGGTCCTGCTCGACCGAGTTCCGGCTGCCGATCGCCACCTGGCGCGAGCTGATGGAGCACCACTACCCGCGCCGCGGCTGGGTCGGCATCCGGGCCGAGACGCTCGAGCAGCTCCAGCGCGAGAAGCTCGCCCGCGGCCTGCCCACGCTCGACGACACCGTGGCGGCCCTGCTCGAGGAGCGCTCATGACCGCGGGCGGCGGGCTCGAGCAGCTCGTGGACTCCCTGCTCTGGGAGGGCTACGCGCTCTACCCGTACACGCCGGGCGCGACCAAGAACGCCACGCCGACTCCGTTCGGGATCGTCTACCCGCCGGCCTACGCGGACGGCCGCTCGACCTTCGACCAGCTGGTGATGGAGTGCGTCGCCGACGCCGGGCCCGGCGCGGAGCTTCGCGCCGAGCTGCGCTTCCTCCAGCCGAGCGGCGAGCGCCACGAGGCCGTGGCGCGCACGGCCGAGCTGCCGCCCGCCCGCGATCGGCGGCGAGCCGGTCACGAGGACCTTCGGCTTCGACTCGCTCGAGCTGCGCATGTCGCTCACCCAGCGCGCAGGTCCGGGCGAGCGGGTGCGCGTGTCGCTGCGCGTCGAGAACCTCACCCCGGTCGGCGGAGGGGCTCGACCGCGCCGGAGCGCTGCGGCACTCGCTGATCTCGACCCACCCCCTGCTGCGGCTGTCGGCGGGGCGCTTCGCCTCGCCGCTCGAGGTGGGCTCCGAGTGCCGGAGCGTGAACACCTGGCCGGTGCTGGCGAGCGAGGACGACGACGTGATGCTCGGCGCGGCGATCGTGCTCCCCGACCATCCGACGCTCGCGCCCGAGAGCCTCGGCGGCCTGTTCGACTCGACCGAGATCGAGGAGGCGCTGCTGCTCCACGTGCACGCGCTGAGCGACGGCGAGCGGGAGGCGATCGCTGCGGGCGATCCCGCCGTTGCGCAGATGGTCGAGCGGGCCGCGGCCACCACGCCGGAGGAGATCCTCGCGCTGCACGGTCGGGTCAGCGTCCGCGATCCGGTGACGAAGGAGCCGCCCATGCCGTCGGCGGCTGTGCGCGATCCCACGCGCGGCGAGGCGGAGGCGGAGGTCGACGGCGTGAGGTTCCGGCGCGGCGGAAAGGTGGTGCTGCGCCCCGGGCCGGACGCCGACCTGCACGCGCGGATGCTCGAGGGCCGCCGCGCCACGATCGAGCGCATCTTCGTCGACTACGACGGCAAGGTGCATCTGGCCGTGACCGTGGACGACGACCCGGGCCAGGAGCTGATGCGCGAGACCAGTCGCTTCCTGTTCTTCTTTGCACCCGAGGTGGAGGTGGTCGAGCCATGACCGACGAGCGCCCCAAGCGGATCCTGGTGGCCGGCATCGGCAACGCCTGGATGAAGGACGACGGCTTCGGCGGCGCGGTAGCCGAGCGGCTCGGCAAGCGCGAGCTGCCGTCCGAGGCGGCGGTGTTCGACTTCGGCACCGGCGGTCTCGATCTCGCCTACGAGCTGATGCGCGGCTACGACGGCGCTGATCCTGATCGACGTGAGCCGCCAGGGCGGCGAGCCCGGCACCCTCTACGTGATGTCGCCCGACGAGGAGTCGGTGGCGGCGGGGATCGAGGACGGCCAGACGATCAACCCGCACGGCATGGACCCGCAGACGGTGCTGCGCTTCGTCAAGTCGCTGGGCGCCTGGCCGGGCAAGGTCGTGATCGTCGCCTGCGAGCCGGCCGCGGTCGAGGAGATGGGCCTCGGGCTGAGCGACGACGTGGCCGGCGCCGTGGACCGCGCGGTCGAGCTCGTGATGGAGACGATCGACGAGCTGCGCTCGGATGTCGCTTACGCACAGGAGTGATCCGTTGCACGAGCTGTCCCTGTCCGGCGCCATCGTCAACACCGTGGTCAAGCACGCCGCCGGGCGCCGCGTGAGCGTGGTGAGCCTGCGCGTCGGCCGCCTGCGCCAGGTGGTGCCGGACACGCTCGACTTCTACTTCGGGTTCGTGGCGCAGGGCACCGTGTGCGAGGGCGCCCGGCTCGAGCAGGAGCTGGTGCCGGCGCTGGTGCGCTGCGGGGCGTGCGAGCGCGAGTGGGAGCTCGACCTCCCGATCTTCCGCTGCCCGACGTGCGGCGGGACCGAGGTCGAGGTGCTGAGCGGGGAGGAGTTCGAGGTCGAGTCGATCGAGGTCGAGGAGGCGGAATGCATCGCACCAAGGTGAAGGTCGTCGAGGAGGCCCTCGACGCCAACAACACGATCGCGCAGGCCAACCGCGCCGACTTCGACCGCGCCGGCGTGACGGTCGTGAACTTCATGAGCGCCCCGGGCGCCGGCAAGACCACGCTGCTCGAGCGCGCCCTGCCCGCGCTCGACGGCGTGCGCGCCGGCGTGCTCGAGGGCGACGTGCAGGGGAGCATGGACGCCGACCGGCTGGCGGGGCTGCACATCCCCGTCACCCAGCTCAACACCGACCCGAGCTTCGGCGGCGAGTGTCACCTCGACGCCAACATGGTGCGCTCGGCCGTGCCGGCGCTGCCGCTCGACGAGCTCGACCTGCTCGTGATCGAGAACGTGGGCAACCTCGTCTGCCCCGCCGAGTTCAGGGTCGGCGAGGACGTGCGGGTGATGGTCACGTCGGTGACCGAGGGCGAGGACAAGCCGCTCAAGTACCCGCTCATGTTCCGCACCTGCGAGCTGGTGCTGGTGAACAAGATCGACCTGCTCGAGCACCTCGACTTCGACCTCGAGAAGCTTCTTGTGAACCTCGACTCCGTGCACCCCGGGGTGGAGCGCATGCTGGTGAGCGCTCGCAGCGGCGAGGGCATCGACGAGTGGGCGGGCTGGCTGGAGCGGCTGGCGAGCCGCGCGGGAGCGGCCGTGTGAGTCAGGCGCTCGCCACCGCCGCGCTGGCGGAGCGCACGCGGGCGAACCGCGCCTTCTTCGATGCCGAGTCAGAGCGCCTGGCGCGGCTCTGCCACCGGATGGCCGAGCGCTTCGCCCGCGGCGGACGGCTGGTGGCGTTCGGGCGCTCGCCGGGGGCGCGCTCGGACGTGCGCCACGTGGCGGTCGAGTTCGTGCACCCGGTGATCGTCGGCAAGCGCGCGCTGCCCGCCATCGGGCTGGCGGCGGAGGGCGGCTCGCTCGCGGGCCAGCTCGAGCTCGTGGCCGAGCCGGACGACATCGCGATCGCCTTCGGCGCCGACGAGGACGGGGGCGAGGCGGCGGGGGCGATCGCGCTCGCGCGCGGGCGAGGCTGCCTCACGATCGCCTTCGCGCCGGCGGGCGCGGAGTTCGAGCTGCTGCCGCCGAGCGACGACCCGTCCGTGCGCCAGGAGCTGGTGGAGACCCTCTACCACGTGCTCTGGGAGCTCGTGCACGTGTTCTTCGAGCACCGCGGCCTGCTCGAGGGGCGCGAGGCGCGCGCGGTGCACGACACCGGCGCGTCCAGCTTCCTCTATCCGTTCCTCGCCGAGCAGGAGCACGACCTCGAGGCGGTGGTGGGCGACGTCCAGCGCTCGGCGCTCGCCAAGGCGGAGGAGATCGGCGCGCTGCGCGAGCAGACGCTGACCGAGAACGCCGACGAGCTCGCGGCAGCCGCCGCCGGGCTTCGCGCCGACCTCGACGCCGGCGGCAAGCTGCTGGCGCTCGGCAACGGCGGCTCGGCCACGGACGCGATGGACGCGGTGGCCGACTTCCGCAACCCGCCCGACCCGCGCTGGCGGCCGCGGCGGGCGCTCGACCTCACCGAGGATCCGGCGATCCTCACCGCGATCGCCAACGACATCGGCACCGAGGCGATCTTCGCGCGGCAGATCATCGCCTACGGCCGGCCCGGCGACGCCGTGCTCGCGCTGTCCACGAGCGGCAACTCGCGCAACATCATCAGCGCGCTCGAGGAGTCCCGCCGGCGCGGTCTGCGCACGATCGCGATGGTGGGCTACGACGGCGGGCGTGTGGCCGCCGAGCGCCTGGCCGACCATGTGATCGTCACGCGCTCGGAGCACATCCCGCGCATCCAGGAGGCGCAGGCGAGCGCGTACCACGTGCTGCGCGAGCTCGTTGAGGCGGAGTGAGGTGGGCGCCGTCGGCGAGCTTCCCCGCAGCGCCGAGCCTCGCCGCGTCCGAGCTCGGGTGGAGGGCGCCGTGCAGGGCGTCGGCTTTCGCCCCTACGCCTACCGGCTGGCGCGCGAGCTCGGCGTCGCCGGCTTCGTGCTGAACGACGCTCGCGGCGTGGTGCTCGAGGTCGAGGGCAGCGGGCCGGCGGTCGAGCGCTTCTTCGAGCGGCTCCCGCGCGAGGCGCCGCCCCTGGCCGCCGTCGAGCGGGTGCTGCCGGAGGACGTCGCGCCGAGCGGAGAGCACGGCTTCCGGATCGTCGAGAGCGCGCACGCGGGCGAGCCGAGCGCCGCGGTGGTCCCCGACGGCGCCACCTGCGACGACTGCCTGGCGGAGCTCTTCGACCCTTCCGATCGGCGCTTCCGCTACCCGTTCGTCAACTGCACGAACTGCGGGCCGCGCTTCACGATCGTGCGCGGGGTCCCGTACGACCGCCCGTTCACGACGATGGCCGGCTTCACGATGTGCACCGCCTGCCGGCGCGAGTACGACGACCCGGCCGACCGGCGCTTCCACGCCCAGCCGAACGCCTGTCCCGACTGCGGACCGTCGCTGAGGCTGGTGGGCTCGGACCGGCCGGCCGAGGATCCCCTGGGCGCGGCGGTGCGCGCGCTCGGCGACGGGGCGATCGTGGCGCTGAAGGGGATCGGCGGGTTCCACCTGGCCTGCCGGGCGGCCGACGAGGCGGCGGTGGCGCGGCTCCGCTCGCGCAAGCATCGCGAGGACAAGCCGTTCGCGCTGATGGCCCCCTCGCTCGAGGCCGCGCGGGAGCTCGTCGAACTGAGCAGCGAGGACGAGGCGCTGCTCTGGTCGCGCGAGCGCCCGATCGTGCTGGCGCGGCGCCGGCCGCGGGCCGAGGTGGCGGCTGCGGTGGCGCCGCGGGCGCTGGAGCTCGGCGTGATGCTGCCCTACTCGCCCCTGCATCACCTGCTGCTGGCCGACTGCGGTGTGCCGCTCGTGCTGACGAGCGGCAACGTGTCCGACGAGCCGATTGCGTTTCGCGACGAGGAGGCGGTCGAGCGGCTGCGCGAAATCGCCGACCTCGTCCTCGGACACGACCGCCCGATCCACACGCGCACGGACGACTCGGTGGCGCGCACCGTCGCGCTCGGGACCGCGCGCCGCCCCCTGCTGGTGCGGCGCTCGCGCGGCTACGTGCCCGCGGAGCTGCGGCTTCCAGTGGCCGCCCCCCGCCCGCTGCTCGCCTGTGGCCCGATGCTGAAGAACACCTTCTGCCTGGCCCGCGACGAGCGCGCCTGGGTGGGTCACCACATCGGCGACCTCGAGAACTACGAGACGCTGCGCTCGTTCACGGACGGCATCGAGCACTTCGAGCGCCTGTTCGCGGTCGAGCCGGCCGTGGTCGCTCACGACCTCCACCCGGAGTACCTGTCCACCAAGTACGCCCTCGAGCGCGACGGGGTGGAGCCGCTGGGGGTCCAGCACCACCACGCGCATCTGGCCGCGTGCCTGGCCGAGCACGGCGAGCGCGGGCCGGCCGTGGGTGCGATCTTCGACGGCACTGGCTACGGCACCGACGGCACTGTCTGGGGCGGCGAGCTCTTGTTCGGCGATCTCGCCGGCTTCGAGCGCGACGGGCACCTCTGGCCGGTACGCATGCCCGGCGGCGAGGCGGCGATCCGTGAGCCCTGGCGGATGGCGTGCGCGTGGCTCGAGGAGGCGGACGTGGAGCAGGGTCACGACGAGCCGGCGGCCTGGAGCCAGGTGCGAGCGCTCGCCCGCTCCGGCGTGGCGTCGCCCACGAGCTCGAGCGTCGGCCGCCTGTTCGACGCCGTCTCGGCGCTCTGCGGCTTCCGCACCGAGATCAACTACGAGGGCCAGGCGGCGATCGAGCTCGAGGCCGCCTGCGACCCGGACGAGGACGGCGCCTACCCGCTGCCGCTCGTGCAACACCGCCGGCGCCTGCTGATCGACGCCCGCCCGACCGTGCGCGCGGTCGCCCGGGACCTGGCCGAGCGCGTGCCGGCGGGCGCCGTTGCAGCCCGCTTCCACAACGGCCTCGCGGACGCCACTGCGCGCGCCTGCCTGGTACTGGCGCGACGCAGGCGCACCTGGACCGTGGTGCTCAGCGGCGGGAGCTTCCTGAACCGCCGGCTGATCGAGCGCACGGCCGGCGCGCTCGTGGAAGGCGGTCTGCGCGTGCTCACCCCCGAGCGGCTGCCGCCCGGCGACGGCGGCGTCTCCTACGGGCAGGCGGCCGTGGCGGCCGCCCGGCTGGCGGCGAGGGCCGGGCGATGAGCGTGCTCGACCAGCGGGTCCACGCGGGTGGGCAGTCGAAGCGCTTCGGCGACCTGACGCTCGAGGACGTGAGCGCGCGCGCCGACGAGCTGCGCTCGGTGGGCGGCTGGGGCCCGACCGTGAAGGTCGTGCCCGTGGCCCACGCCTGGGCCGAGCTGGCGCGGACGATGGAGAGCCGCGGAGCCGCGACCGTCGCCGAGCTCGGTGAGGAGGAGGCCGCCGCCCGCGCCGAGCGCCTGTGGGTCATCCCACCGGGTGGCAGCCTCCTGCCCGGCTGAGTCCGCTGCCGGGCCTACAGCAGGCCCATCACCGGCTCGCCCTTGGAGTTCAGGCCGTTCGCCACCCGCACGCAGTTGCCGCCCCTGACGGCGCCGCCGTTGTACGCGAGCCGCAGGCAGTTGCGCATCGCGAGCTGGCCCCAGTAGGAGGCGTGACCGCCCTCCTGGAGCTGGTAGGGCCCGAAGATCGTGGAGGTGGTGCGGACCTGGGACACCCACTCGGTCTTGTCGACCGCGCCCGGCGTCTGCCAGCTCGGCACGCCCCTCTCCTCGAGCAGGCCGACCGTGTTCTCACAGAGCCGCCGGCCGACCAGCGAGTCCTGGAGCTCGAGCTGCGTGATGTTGGTGATGCCCGAGCGGGTGATCGCGTTGCGCATCGTGTTGTTCATGGCCACGACGACGGTGTCGTTGGCCCAGTTCGCGTCGCGGTTCCACACGCCGCAGCCGCCGATCGACTGGCGCGACCAGCCGCTCTCCGGGTAGCGGATGCCGGCGCCGCGCGGGAGCGGCGACCAGTAGGTCTGGCCGATGATCGTGTACATCGAGTCGTCGTAGCCGGCGGTCGTCATGGCCTGGCGCACCCTCAGCAGGGCGTTCTTCACGTTCTCGGTCTCGAGCTCCTGGCGGGCGGCGGTGAAGCGGGAGACCATGTCGGAGTCGTCCGAGCAGAAGTTCTTCCACCACGACGGGGAGGTCAGCCAGTTCGTGATGCAGCGCTCGACGATCGCCGCGAAGCCGTAGTTGTTCGCCCCGATCATCACCACCACGGCCTTGACGTTGTGCTCGGCCGCGTACTCCTGGAGCGCCAGGGCCTGACCCTTGCGGCCCTGGGCGTCCGAGTAGAAGTCGATGCCGGGCTTGAAGTTCTGACCCGAGCCGGTGCCGCCCGTGCTCGTCCGCGCGCCCGAGCAGGCGAGGTTCTTGCTCGTCACCCCGTCGCCGATGTGCGCCTGGGCCGCCTTCGAGCGGTGGCAGCCGCGGATGGCCTCGCCGGTCGGGGTGTCCCAGTAGGCCGTGGAGCCGAGGGCGTCGACCTTCGAGGGGGAGTCGTTCGTATTGCCCGCCCAGCGGCCGGCTTCGCCCGAGATCGCGGAGTCCCCGAGCGTCACGACCGTCGGAGTTCCCTGTCCCGGCCCGTCGGCGGCGGCCGGTGCGGCTGGCACCAGCGCCAGGGCCAGGGTCGACACGATCAGGCAGATCCGTCCGCGGTTGGGCATGTCCCTCCTCCTCGTTTGGGGTAGCGATCCTCGTGACGAGCCGGGTGGCTGTCAAGCGCCGCCCCAGCGCTCCCGCGCCGCGTTCGCCACGGGGCAGCGACCCTCGTCGCGGCCGCACGCCTGCATGTCGCACAGGCGGCACATCCAGCGCGTGGCGCCCGGCCCGCGCATCTGACCGACCAGCAACCGCGAGATCAGCTCGTCGAGCCGAGCTCGCTCGCTGTCGTCGAGGTCGGCGAGCGCCACTTGCAGCACCTCGGCCCGCGCCGCCGTGACGCGCTGGGCGGCGCGCCGCCCCGAGGCCGTGAGGCGCACCGAGACCGAGCGCGCGTCGCGGCCCGGACGGCGCGTGACGTAGCCCGCCGCCTGCAGGCGGTCGACCAGGCGCACCGCGCCGGACGGCGTGAGGCCGAGCACGCGGCGCAGCCGGTCGACGGAGGGGTCGTCGAGGAAGTGGTGAAGCGCGGACAGGGCGATCGCGGCCGTCTCGGACTGCCCGGCGGCCTCGCCGACCGCCTCCGAGGTGCGGTCGGCGATCACGAGGCCGAGCGCCCCGAGCAGGTTGGCCGCGTGCTCGATCAGCCGACCTCGTAGTCGAGCGTCACCGACGCCGCCGAGCCCAGCGGCGCCCGGAACTCGCCGGAGCCGTTCAGGTCGCTCGAGGTCCCCGGTGCCGGAGCCCGGCACCACCGTGAGCTCGCCGCGGGCCTCCTTGCCGTCGAACGTGCCCGCGGTGCGCATCACGAAGCTGCCGGAGCGCTCGCCCAGGCGACCGTCCACGCGCTGGAGCCCGACGAAGTCGGCGGTGTCGTCGGGGCGGTAGCACATGAGCCATTCGACGGTCCCGGCGCCCTCGATGTCGCCCGAGATCGCCTGCTCGACGCTCGCGCGGGTGAGCTTGCGTCCGTCGCCGATGTCCGTGTAGGTCTGCTCGTCCCAGGACTCGACCTGGAACGTGCTCGTTGCGTGCGTGCTCATGCGGCCCTCCAGCATCTCGAGGAGAATAATGTGTGAGTCAATCAACTGTTTTCCGGGTCGTGGCGATGCGAAACCTCGGGCGGGCGCGGAGGTCGCGCCGTAACTCTCGGGTGTACCGTGGGTTCGAGGGAGCACATGCCCACGCGCCTCCGCTGTCTGCTCGGCTCCGCCGCCGCGGGTGCGGCGGCCCTGGCGCTCGCCGCCCCCGCGAGCGCGATCACGTTCGGGCCGCCCGTGACGGTGAACGGCCCCGACACGCGTGCCTTCCAGTCGCCGGCGGTGGCGGTCAACGCCGCGGGCGACGTGGTGATCGCGTGGAGCGACATTCCCGGCGGCGTGTACGCGTCGTTCCGCCCGCGCGGCGGCTCCTTCTCCCGTCCCCAGCTGCTCAGCGGCCGGCGGGTCGAGGGCACGGACCTGAGCGCGGCGATCAGCGTGAGCGGCGAGGCGTTCGTGGCCTGGGCCGAGAACGAGACGCTCGCGGCGCTCGGGCGCGCCCGCGCGCGCGTCGTCGTGTCGGTCCGGGCGCCGGGCGCGAGCCGCTTCGGCGGACGGCAGGAGCTCTCGCTGGGCCAGGCGGGGGCGGAGGATCCAGCCCTCGGGGTGACCCCGAGCGGTGAGGCCGTGGCCGTGTGGGAGGAGCTGCGCCTGAACCCGAGCGGGGTGCGCACGGATCCGCTGCGCGTGTCGTCTGCGATCCGCCCCCTGGGCGGCGCCTGGAGCGCGCCGCAGGCCCTGTCGGAGGACCAGCGGCGGTTCACGAGTGGCGTATCGGCTCCCGGGCGCAACCCGATGGTGCCGCGCGTGTCGGTGCTGCCGAGCGGCGCGGCGCTCGCGGTCTGGGAGCGCGCGAGCGGGCTCTCCACCACCTGTTGCCAGCGGGTCGAGGCCGCGGTGCGGCCGGCGGGCGGCGCGTTCGGCCCGGCGCTCACGCTCACCGAGGCCGTGGACCGCGGCCTCGCGGTGGCCACGGACGCGAAGGGGGCGGGCGAGCGCTGGGGCGTGCTCGCCTGGAACGAGACCGCACTCCAGCTCTTCGAGCGGACCGAGGCGGGCGCCTTCGCCGGGCCGCTCGCGATCCCGGGAACGCTCGACCAGTTCTCCGACGCCGCGCTCGCGCTCGCCCCCGACGGGGCGGCTTCGGTGCTGAAGGGCGTGCCGCTCTCCTCCGGCGCGCCCTGCGGCGAGGTGCCCGGCGCCGGGGCGCTTGCCACGACCTCGCGGCCGGCGGGAGGCCTGTTCGGCCCGGATCATGGGGTGGGCCCCGGCGACCAGCCCGCGTCGCGGCCGGAGGCGGGCGTGGGCGGCGGGCGCGCGATCTTCAGCTGGGATCAGCCCCGCCGCTCGGCCCTCGACGAGCAGGAGCCGATCGGCTGCGACACCGTCGACCTGAAGCCATTCGGCGCGGATGGCGTGCCCGGCGCGGATCCGGGAGCGCCGCTGCGCGCCTCGACCGCGGCGCCCGACGGCTTCTCCCCGACCCTCGCCGTCGACCCCTCGGGCACGGCGGTGCTGGCCTGGATCGGCGGCAACCAGCGTGTCCGGGTCGCGCGGGTCGGCGGCGGCAGGCTCGGTCGCAACCGCTTCCCCGACATCGTCGAGCCGCGGATCCGGCGCGTTCGCCTGCGCCCGATCAGGGTCGCGCCGGGTGGACGCGTGCGCATCGCCTTCCGCCTGAGCGAGCGGGCGAGGGTGACCGTCCGGGTGTTCCGGCGCGGGCGGCTCGCGCGGCGCGTGCGGGTGCTGCGCCGCCCCGGCGCGCGCCGGGTGTTGTTCCGCGCCCCGGCGCGGCGCGCGACCTACTCGGTCGAGCTCGTGGCGCGCGACCGCGCGGGCAACCGGTCGTTGCCCGGCGCGATCCAGGCGTTCACCGTGTCGTAGGCTCGGCGGCGTGAACGCGCGCCGCGGCATCTTCGTCGCTCCCTTCGAGGAGCTCTCCGAGCCCGCCCTCGTGGCCGAGCTGGCTGCCCGCGCCGAGGCGCGGGGCTGGGACGGCTTCTTCGTCTGGGACCACGTCGAGTACAGCGCCCCGGTCCGTGCGCTCGCCGACCCGTGGGTGACTCTGGCCGCGGTGGCCGCCCGCACCGAGCGCGTGACGATCGGCCCGCTCGTCACGCCGCTGGCGCGACGCCGGCCGCACCAACTGGCCCGCGAGACGGTCACCCTCGACCGGCTCAGCCGCGGCAGGCTCGTGTTCGGCGTCGGCCTCGGCAGCGACCGGACCGGCGAGTTCGACCCGGACCGCTTCGGCGAGGAGGGCGACGCCCGCGCCCGGGCGCGCCTGCTGGACGACGGTCTCGAGCAACTGCGCGTCTACTGGGACGGTGAGTTCGAGCCACGCCCGCTGCAGCGGCCGCGCATCCCCGTGTGGGTGGCCGCCCGCTGGCCCAACCGGCGTCCGCTGCGCCGCGCCGCCCGCTGGGACGGGCTCTTCCCCATCGACCTCCCTGGCCCGGACGCGCTCGCGGAGCTCGCCGCCGAGGTCGGCCGGCTGCGCGGCGGGACCGACGGCTTCGAGCTCGTGGTCACGAACCCGGCGGACGTCGACCCCGAGCCCTGGGCCGAGGCCGGCGCCAGCTGGTGCCTCACCGGGTTCGGCGCTCAGCCCACGCGCGCCGAGGTCGAAGCCGCGATCGGGTAGGTGGACACCGCCTTCGACACCGACGTGGCGATCGTCGGCGCGGGGGTGGTCGGCTGCGCGATCGCCCGGGAGCTGTCGCGCTATGACCTGAGGGTGACGCTCCTCGAGGCGGGGCCGGACGTGGGCGCCGGCACGAGCAAGGCCAACACGGCGCTGCTCCACACCGGCTTCGACGCCAAGCCGGGCACGCTCGAGTCGCGCCTGGTCGCCCGCGGCTACGAGCTGCTCTCCGACTACGCGCCGCGCGTGGGGATCCCCGTCGAGCGCACGGGCGCGCTGCTGGTGGCCTGGGACGACGAGCAGCTCGAACGGTTCCCCGCGATCGTGGCGGCTGCGCGGGAGAACGGTGACGCGACCGTGCGCGAGCTCGCCGTCGACGAGCTCTACCGGCGCGAGCCCGCGCTCGGCCCGGGCGCGCGCGGGGCGCTCGAGGTGCCCGACGAGGGGATCATCTGCCCCTTCACCACCCCGCTCGCCTTCGCCACCGAGGCGGTGCTGCGCGGCTGCGAGCTGCGGCGCTCGTGCCCCGTCGGCGCGATCGAGCGGCGAGCGGGGGGCGGCTTCACGCTGTCCCTGCCGGGCGGGTCGCTCAGCGCTCGCCGGCTGGTCAACGCCGCCGGCCTGCGCTCGGACGAGATCGACCGGATGCTCGGCCACGAGCGCTTCACCGTCACGCCCCGGCGCGGCGAGCTGATCGTGTTCGACAAGCTCTCGCGACCGCTCGCCCGTCACATCGTGCTCGCCGTGCCGACCAAGGTCACGAAGGGGGTGCTGATCGCGCCGACGGTGTTCGGCAACGTGATGCTCGGGCCGACCGCCGAGGACGTCGAGCGCAAGGACGACACGAGCTCGACCGCCGACGGCCTCGCCTACCTGCGCCGCGAGGGCGCCCGCATCATGCCGGCGCTGCTGGATCACGAGGTCACCGCGGTCTACGTGGGCCTGCGCGCGGCCACCGAGCACGTGGACTACCAGGTGTCGATCCACGCCGACGAGGGCTACGCGTGCGTCGGCGGGATCCGCTCGACCGGCCTGTCCGCCTCGATGGCGATCGCGGAGCACGTGCGCGAGCAGCTCGGCGAGGCGGGCCTGCTGCTCGAGCCGAGCGGGCGCCCGGACCCGGAGCTGCGCATGCCGAACATCGGCGAGGCGTTCCCGCGGCCGCACGCCCAGGCGGAGCTGATCGCGCGCGACCCCGACTACGGACGGATCGTGTGCTTCTGCGAGCGCGTCACGCGCGGGGAGCTGCGCGACGCCTTTGAGTCGCCCGTGCCGCCCGTCGACCTCGACGGCCTGCGCCGCCGCACGCGCGCCCACATGGGTCGCTGCCAGGGGTTCTTCTGCGGCGCGGAGCTGGCCGCGGCGCTCGAGGAGCGGGCGCCGTGAGGGCCGGGCAGGTGGCGGTGGTGGGCGGCGGTCCGGCGGGGCTCAGCGCCGCGATCGAGCTGCGCCGCCGCGGTGTGCCGGGCGTGGTCGTGCTCGACCGCGAGGCGGAGACGGGCGGCATCCCGAGGCACGCGCGGCATCAGGGATTCGGGCTCCGCGACCAGCGCCGCGCGCTGTCCGGACCGCGCTACGCGCAGCGCCTGACGCGCCTGGCGAGGGAGGCCGGCGCCGAGCTCCGCACCGAGACGATGGTCACCGGCTGGTCGGCCGACGGGCCCTTGGAGCTCACCTCGCCACGCGGGCGCGAGATGCTCGAGCCGGCCGCCGTCCTGCTGGCGACCGGATGCAGGGAGCGGCCGCGCTCGGCGCGGCTCGTGCCGGGCTCGCGGCCGGCGGGCGTCCTCACGACCGGGATGCTGCAGCAGCTCGTCTACCTGCACGGCGGGCGGGCGGGCACGCGCGCGCTGATCGTGGGCGCCGAGCACGTGAGCTTCTCGGCTCTGCTCACGCTCGCGCACGGCGGGGCGCGAGCGATCGGCATGGTCACCGAGCTGCCGCGCCACCAGTCGCTGCCGGCGTTCCGCACCGGGGCGGCGCTGCGCTTCCGCGCGCCGCTGTGGACGCGCACGGCCGTGGCCGCGATCCACGGCCGCGGGCGCGTGGAGGAGGTCGAGCTGCTCGACCTCGACAGCGGCCGGACGCGCGCGCTCGCCTGCGACACCGTGGTGTTCACGGCCGACTGGATCCCCGACCACGAGCTGGCCGTGATGGCCGGCCTCGAGCTCGACCCGGTCACCCGCGGGCCGGCGGTCGACGCCGCGCTGCGCACCTCGCGGGCCGGCGTGTTCGCGGCGGGGAACGTGCTGCACGGAGCCGAGACCGCCGACGTGGCCGCGCTCAGCGGCCGGCACGCGGGCGCCGCCGTCGCCGGCTTCCTGCGCCATGGCGGCGGGCGCGGCGGCCGCCGCGCGACGGACTGGCCCGCCGCGCGGGTGTCGATCCGCTGCGAGCAGCCGCTGGGCTGGATCGCCCCCAACGTCGTGACCATCGGCGCGGGCGCCCCGCCGCGCGGCCGGTTCATGCTGCGCGCGAGCGAGCTCCTCAGGCGGGTGACGATCGAGATCGCCCAGGACGGCCGGCCGCTCTGGAGCGGGCGCGTCGGTCGCGTGATGCCGGGCCGCTCGACACGCCTGCCCTCCGACTGGACCGAGGCGGTGGACCCGGCGGGCGGCGCCGTGGAGGTCCGCGGCGTGGCCGGCTAGGCCGGGCGGGGTCCCCGGGCGTTTTCGGCGGCCGGCCGGCCGGGTCGTTGTCGCCATCGGTCGCGTGGTTTTCCATGACAGTCATGAATAACCACGCGACCGTTCGCGCTCGGGCTGCCGGCGGCGTTTTCGGCGGCCCGCCGGCCGGGTACCAGAGCGGCGATGGAGCACGACGAGCAGGCAGACGCCATGGAGCGCGAGGCCGATCGGATGGAGCACGACTCCGACCGGGTCGGCGAGCACATCGACGAGGCCCGCCGGGACTGGGCCGCCAAGGAGCAGGATCCCTTGGTGCCGGGGGCGCGGCCGGACGAGGAGGACGAGGAGGACGGCGACGAGGAGGACGGCGACGAGGAGAGAGCGGCGCCCGGGACGAGGACGGCGGCGAGGGGACCGGCACGGGCAACCCCGACGCAGCCGGCTCCGACGAGTAGGCGCCCCAGCCGCCTGAACTGCCCAGGCCGCGGACCGCCGCCCCGCGGTCGCAGCTCAGGCCACCGCGTACCCTCGGAGGTGTGAGGGACACCGTCGGAGGACCGATCAAGGCGGGCGCAGCCGCGCTGTTCGCGGTCGGCCTCGTCCTGCTGTTCCTCAATCCGCCCTCGCTCAACGGCGCCGAGGGGATGGCGCTCCTGATCGGGGGCGGGCTCGCGCTGCTCCTCTTCACCGCCTGGGCGACCGTCGGACTCGCCGGCCGCGACACCATGAGCGAGCAGGAGTTCGAGCACCTCGTTCGCCGCAGCGAGGAGCTGGCGGCCGAGCCGGACCTGCGGGCCGAGGCCACCGAGTTCGACATCTTGGTTTCCGAGGCGATCGACGACCTGCCGCGGGAGTTCCAGCGCCTGCTCGACACCACGCCCGTGGTCGTGTCCCACCGGGGCGTGGAGAACCGCGCCTATGGCCACTACTTCGGGGACACCGTCGCGCGCGACAACTATCCCGACCGCATCGTCCTCTACCAGGACACGCTCGAGCGCGACTTCGGGCACAACCCGGACCTCCTTCGCGCCCAGGTCGAGCGCACCCTCCGCCACGAGCTCGCCCACCACCTCGGCTGGGGCGAGTCGGGGGTGCGCGAGCTCGGGCTGTAGGCGCGGCGGGCACCTGTCCTCGCGCCGTCATCAGTCCGGGAGGACGGGCATCGTGACCCCCGGGTCGCGGTCGAGCAGGACGGCTCGGGTGATCGCTTCCGCGCCGAAGCGCTCGCGCACGTCGTCGATCGTGGCGTCGAGCGTGCTCGTGCGGTCGAAGGGAAGCGCGAGCTGGACGGCGTGGTCGTCCTCCAGACCTGTGAGCGAGATGCCGACGAGCGTGATGCCCTGGCGCTCGATCGTCGGCATCGCCGCGGCGAGCAGGTCGCGCGCGGTGGCGAGGATCGCCTGCGTCCTGGCGGTCGCCTGAGAGAGGGTCTGCGAGCGGGTGGCCCGCGTGAAGTCCCGAAAGCGAAGCCGCAGCACGACCGTGCGGCACACGCGATGGGCCTCGCGCAGGCGCCGGCCCAATCGGTCGACCAGCGCGACCACCGTGGCGTCGAGGTCAGCCGGCGAGCGCGGCCCGCGGCCGAGCGCCCGCTGCGCCCCCATCGAGCGACGCCGGCGGCGGACCCGGACGGCCCGAGGGTCGCGGTTGTGGGCGAGCGCGTGGATGTGCCGGCCCGAGGCCCGGCCGAGCATCGAGACGAGCGTGGTCTCGGCAAGCCGGGCGACCTGCCCGACGGTCGTGATGCCTCGCTCGTTCAGCTTGCGGCCGGTGACCGGCCCGACGCCCCAGAGCCGCCGGACCGGCAGCGGATGGAGGAAGGCCAGCTCGACGCCGGGCGGGACGATCAAGAGGCCGTCGGGCTTGGCCACCCCACTGGCGACCTTGGCCAGGAACTTGGTCCTGGCCACCCCCACGGTGATCGGGAGCCCGACCCGGTCGCGCACCTCCCGGCGCAGCCGCACCGCGATCTCGCCCGGCCGGCCCGAGATGTGTCCCAGCCCGCGGACGTCGAGGAACGCCTCGTCGATCGACAGGCCCTCCACCAGCGGGGCGGTGTCCTCGAACACCTCGAACACCGCCTTGCTCGCTTCGGAGTAGGCCGACATCCGCGGCGGGACCACGACGGCGCCGGGGCAGAGCCGGCGCGCCTGCGCGCCGCCCATCGCGCCGCGCACCCCGTGCGCCCTCGCCTCGTAGCTGGCGGCGAGCACGACACCGCCGCCGACGATGACCGGCTTGCCGCGCAGCCGCGGATCGTCACGCTGCTCGACCGAGGCGAAGAACGCGTCGAGGTCCGCGTGGAGGATCGTGGCTTCTCTCGACACGAACACATGTTCGCATTCAGGGAGGACGTTCCGACGGCGCGAGCACCGGCTTCAGGTCGAGCACGGGCGTCCCGTCGACCGCCTCGAGGTCGCGCACCCGCAGGCGCGGGCCGTCCAGCGCCAGCACCTCCACCTCGTGCAGCCCGATCGGGTTCGGCCGATCGGCGGAGCGTGTCGCAAAGACGCCGCGAAGGGGGTTGGCGGGATCGTCGCGCGGGTGCACTCGCAGCAGGTCGCGCCGCGCCCGGTGCAGCCAGGTGAGCACGATCACGCGATCGCCGACCTCGAGTCCGCCGAGGCCGTCGAGCACCGCCGGATCGATCACGATCCATGCCTCCGGCGCCCCCTCGTGGCCCTGCTTGGGCGCGGCGGCCGGATCGGTCAGCGACGACTCGACCACGCCGATCGGGATCAGCTCGGAGCGGCCTTCGGTGCCGGTCACTCGCTCAGCGCTGGCGGTGGAAGATCCGCACCGCCTCCCCGTCGAGGCTGCTCTCGTCGTAGCCGATGCCCATCGTGTCGAGCACCGTCGGGAGCACGTCCACGAGTCGAAGCCGCTTCTGCGAATCCGTCGAGCCGATCCCGGGACCCGAGAAGATCATCGGGATGCTCTGGACGAGCTCCTGGTGGCCGCCGTGGTCGCCGAGCGTGCCGTAGGTCACGTCGGTCTCGAGCAGCCCCACGACATCCGGGCCGAACGGCGCGGCCATCGTGTCGACGAGCCGCTCGCCGAAGCGCGCGAACCAGGCCCGCTCCTGGCCCGTCGGGTTGTTGGTCCCGAACAGGTCGTAGTCGTCCTGGGCGCCGTTCAAGTGGAAGCTCGCGATCACGCCGGGCATGTCGAGCACCGCGGCGGCGGCCTCGCGCTTGGCGTCAGCCGAGTTGTCCTTGAGCCAGGCCGTGACGTGCCCGTCCTGGTAGGCGAAGCGGAGGTTCGTGTCGGCCACCGGATCCCCGCCCGCTGGGGTGAGCTCGTTTCGCAGGGCGGCGACGGCGGGGCTCGGATCGCGATATGTCTCGTTTCCGTCCTGGCCGTAGTACCAGTTGCAGTCGGAGCGCAGGCCGCTCGAGCCGTTCACGGGGTCGCAGCGGATGCCGCTGGGCGTGATCGGGCCGTCGAGGCGGCCGAAGAACGGATCGCCGGTCTGTGCGGCGTGGTCGGCGGTGATCACGATCAGCGTCTCGTCGCGGATCCCCTTCGCCTCGAGGGCGTCCACGATCCGGCCCACCTGGGCGTCGGCGTTCTTCGCCGCGAACGGCAGATGGCTGATCTCCAGGTCGGATCCCGCCGGCCCGGTCACGTCGTCCTCGGGCCCCCACATGTGGCCCAGCTTGTCGATCGCGCCGAGGCTCACGAGCATGCCGCGCCAGGCGGGATCGGCCTCGATCACGCGGATCGCGGCGTCGGCGGACCAGTTGTCGCCGCCCACGTGCAGGTCGTCGCGGCCGGGGACGAAGCGGTCGCCGTCGAGCGGGTAGATCGCCCCCGGCAGGATGGCGTCGGTGCCGTACGCACCCGCGGCCTGCCACGTGGACCAGCGGCTGCACGGGAACGCGAGGCCGAGGTAGGCCGGGCGGCGGGTGCCGCTCACGAACTCGGGCTGGCGCCAGTTCGTGTCGTTGTGGTAGCTCGGGTCGCAGGCGGTCGGGCTCGCGCTGCCGCGGATCTGGAAGAGGAAGTCCTCGGGGTCGGTCTGGGTGCCGTCGGCCGCCGAGCTGGTGTGGCCGGCGGGGCACACGGCGGTCCGCTTCTGCGCGATCGAGACGAACTTCGAGCTCTCGCCGAACTCCGCGTCGAGGTAGTCCGGAAGCTTCAGGTAGCCGCCGGCCTCGATCAGCTGCTGGAACTGAAGGCAGGACATGCTCGAGGTCACGTAGTAATCGCCGGCCGTGCCGAGCACCCCGTCGACGTCGCGGTGCACCTCGTTCGACCAGCCCATGTTCCCGGGGAACTGTCCGCTCGTGATCACGTTGTGACTGATCACGGTCTCGGCGGCCATGTGTCCGACGAGCGCGTTCGGGAAGCTCTTGCCCTCGTCGATCAGCTGCTGGACCCGCTCCATCCCGTAGCGCTCGATCGTGTCCGGCCGCGCCTGGTCGAGCATGATGATCACGACCCGGGTGGGTCGCTCCGCGGCGCTCGCCGCGGGCACGGCGGCGATCGCGGAGATCAGCACGGCGCCCAGCAATGCGAGGACGAGCCGTCGACGACCTTGCATGAGCAGACCTCCTCCGATCGGTGCGGACCCCTCCGGTCGCGCGCCACCGCAAGGCTTCTACCGCACCCGCGAGGGTCCAGTCAACCGCCGCACCCAAGCTAGGCTTGGGCCCGCTCCGGAGAGGTGACCGAGCGGCTTAAGGTGCACGACTGGAAATCGTGTGGGCGGGTCAAACTGCCTCGTGGGTTCGAATCCCACCCTCTCCGCCTCGGAACGCCATGGACGGGCGAGTCGCCTCGGCCGCGCCGTTCTCGCTGTTTCGCGAATGCGAGCGTCTAGGGGAGGCGCGAACCACGGGCCTCCTGCTCACGTGGAGCCGACGCGTCGTTACGAGGGCTACGAAGCCCTGTCCGGCCTAGAATCGCGAGGGGTCCCTCGCCACCCTTCGGTGGCAGTCGCGGCGGAGCATGATCAGGTTGTCGGGCCGGTTTTTGGTCGGGTTCCCGTCGATGTGGTGCTGCTCGTGCGGTCCGGGGTCCTCGTCGGCCGGAGCGCCCGGAAGCGACTCGAGAAGGCGGCCGAACTGCTCCATCGCGTCGCGGTGCAGCAGGCCCCCGTAGCTGATTCGTGCCACTCCGAGCTCGGCGAGCTCGGCGTGCGAGGGGGCTGGCGGGATCTGAAGCACATTGACCGGGCCCGGAGCCTCGGAGATGAAGCTCTCGAGGGCGTCCGGCTCCCAGAGGAGGATCGGGAATACGCAGTCGGCGCCGGCCTCGGCGTAGGCGTGCGCCCGCCGCAGCGCTTCGCCGACCAGCTCGGCCGGTCTCATCCCCTGGGCTCCGGAAGCGAGAGCGGAGACGAAGACCTCGATCCGGGCGTTGATCACGAGCCCAGAACCTCTGCTGAGGTCGGCCGTCATGGCCACAACCCGCATTCCGACTCGGCAGACCCGAACAGGGTGTCCACCCCCGTCTGTGGGGACAGCGGCCCTGGCTTTGGATCCGCCAGCGTGTTAGGTTGGGCTAGTGCCTCGCCCACTGGCCCTCGGGGTTGCCCTCGCAGCGCTGTGCGCTCTGCCGGCGCCGGCCTCTGCCGTCCCCTTCCGGGGGAGAACGGCCGGATCGTGCTCGTGAGCGGGCGCCTTGGCCCGGACAACAACGACGACGCGGCACGGCTCTTCTTGCAGCCGGTGACGTTCAGCACAGCGGTGGTCTCGTCAGTGCGCCGATCGTGCCGGCCGGCGGGCAGTACCGCCACCCGACGTGGTCGCCCGACCGCACGAAGATCGCGTTCGCCAACGGGGCCGCGGACAACAACCCCGTCACCCAGAACTTCGACATCTTCATCCTCGACCTGGAGGCGGGGACCGCGACCAGTCCAGATCACCCCAAGCGACAGCGTCAGCGACGACCGCCCGCGTGGTCGCCCGACGGCACGCGGCATCGCCTGGGAGCATCAACCCGTCGACGCCAACGCCGATCGGATCATCCAGGTCCAGTCGACGAGCGACCTGACGCCACCGATGACCACCACACCGATAAACCTGACCGACGCCGGGGGTGGCCCGGAGGGCAAGCCCGACTGGAGCCCCGACTCCAGCACGATCTACTACGCGCAGGACGGCCGCCGCCAACGACCGGCGACATCGTCAGAGAGCCCGCCGACAACTCCGGTATGCCGACCACCGTCCTCGGGCGGGTGCGGACGGCATCGACCAGTACCAGCCCTCGATATCGCCTGACGGGCAGCAGATGTGCTACACGGACAACACCCTGCGGGCGACGTCAAGAAGCGCTGCGGTCTGCCGCGTCTCCGGCGCGCCGGCTCGTCACCATCAACGCTGACCCGGCGACCAGCCAGTACAACTGCACCTGGTCGCCGGACGGGTTCATGATCGCGTACGTCAACGGTACGCGTGCGCCGCCGAGATCGCATGGTGAATGCGGACGGAGTCCAGCGGCTTCGCCTATCCCGACGGGCTGACGGACGCCGCCAACAGCGTTCGACGGCAACCCCGACTGGGCTCCCGACGGCCGGCCCGAGTGTCCCGACACCACGGTCACGACCGACGTGAACACGCCGGTGACCTTCCAGGTCGACTGCACGGACACGGGGCCGGCCTACGAGCAGACGAACGTCAGGGAGTTCAAGGGGACGGACCCGGCGAACGGGACCGTCACGCAGGATCTCGCCGGGGACCCCTTCACCTACACCCCCAACCAGAACTTCACCGGCACCGACTCCTTCCAGGTGAGGAGCTTCGACGAGTTCGGCTTCGGGATCGACACCGGCACCGTCACGATCACCGTCCGCCCCCGGGGCGGTGGCGGCGGGGGTGGTGGCGGCGGTAACGGTGGCGGGGCGGCGGCGGTCCCACCGCAACCTGCGGCGGCCAGACCGCCACGATCGTCGGGACCGCCGGCGCGGACACCATCCTCGGCACCGCCCGGCGGGACGTGATCGCCGCCCTCGGCGGCAACGACACCGTCCGCGGCGGTCGTGGCAGGGACGTGATCTGCGGGAGCTCCGGCCGTGACCGCATCGGCGGCGGCAGCGGCAACGACAGGATCGGCGGAGGCTCCGGGGGCGACCGCCTCGCCGGCAACGGCGGCAACGACCGGGTGTCCGGGAACGGCGGGAACGACGCCGTGAACGGCGGCGCCGGCCGGGACGGGCTGCGAGGCAACTCGGGGCGCGACCGGCTGGCCGGCGGCCCCGGCGGCGACCGGCTGAACGGCGGCGCCGCGCGGGACAGGTGCGTGGGCGGCAGCGGCAGCGACAGCGCCTCGAGCTGCGAGAGCCGCGCGAGCATCCCCTAGGCGGCGCGGCGCAGCCGGTAGAAGCGCTCGTCGAAGCGGAACAGCCGTGCCAGCGCGTCCGGCTCGGAGTCGGCCACCTCGACGTCGGTGATCTCCCAGCCGGGGAACGCGCGCTCGACGTCGGCGCGGCTCGCGCCGCGCGGGAGCGGTCCGCGTCGCCGAGGGGCGAAGCAGTCCAGCAGCAGGGTGGCGTCCTCGGCCGCGACGGCGCTCAGCCCGCGACCCATCGCCTCGCGCTGCTCGTCGCTGAGGCCGTGGAAGGTGCCCGTGTCGAGCAGCAGCCGGTAGCCCGAGCCGAGCCCGGCGTCGCCGAGCGCGGTCACGTCGCCCCGCACGAGGCTGAGCTCCACCCCGGCCGCTCGGGAGCGCTCACGCGCGCGGCGGAGGGCCTTCTCGACCAGGTCGACGCCCGTGACCTGCCAGCCGCGGGCCGCCAGCTTGCACGCCCCAGACGCCGCTTCCGGTGCCGATGTCGAGGGCCGGGCCGTGGGGCGGCCCGCTTCCGTTCTCCTCGCGCGCCACGAGCTCGAGGAGCTTCTCGGCGAACGGGGGATGCTCCGCGAGGTCCTCCCAGGGATGGATGCCGAGCGCGTAGGCGAGCCTGTAGTTCATGCCGGCCTCATGGCGGTCTCGAGAGCGGCGGCCACGAAGGCGTCGGGTCGCTCGATGTGCGGCACGTGGCCGGTGTCCTCGATCACCTGGAGCGGCCAGCCGAGCCGGCTGCTCGCATCCGTTGCGAGCGAGAGCGGCACGAAGCGATCGTGTCGTCCCCAGACCAGCTCGACGGGAATCTCGATCCGTCGCAGCTCGTCATCCGGCACCTGCTTCGTGCCGCTGCCGATGAGCCTCCGCACGGTGCGCTTCACGTGCGGGACGCGCGCCCGCTCGAGGTTGTAGGAGGTGAACGCCGCGAACCAGCCCGGATCACGGTCCCGGACTCCATCGAAGTCGAGCAGCGCGTAACGGCCGAAGCGCTCGTCGTTGCGCTCCGTCGGGCGCAGGGAGTAGCGGATCGCGATCACCTTCAGCCCGAGCGGGATTCGGTAGGGCCCGATGCCCGGGCTGGCGTAGATGACGAGCCGGCGCAGGAGCTCGCCGTCCCGCGCGGCGAAGCGGGCGGCCGGACCGCCGATCAGCGAGTGCGCGATCACCACGGGCGGCTCGTCGCAGGTCTGCCGGAGGAGGTCGCGGAGCCAGTCGCGAAAGGTCGGGGGGTCGAGGCGCGCCACGGGCTCGGACTCTCCGAGACCGGGCAGGTCCGGCACGACCATGCGATGAGTGTCGGCGAGGCGCGGGATGAGCGGAGCCCAGACCGCGCCGCCGCACTCGATGCCGCCGTGGAGGAGCAGCAGCGGCGGGCCCTCACCGCCCTCGAGGACGGTCGTGGCGACGCCGGCCGCGGGCACGACACGCTCGGAGAGCGGCAGCCCCTGAAGCATTCGTTCGCGTGCGTTCATGGTGTCCCGACCGTACGCCCCGGACCCACCGGCCGCGCATCGGCGAGACCACCCAAATCCACGTGGCCGCGAACTGGGTGATTTCACCCAGGGGTGCTCAGAGCAGGCCGAGCTCGTGCGCCCGCGCCGCGGCGGCCGCGCGGGTGGAGACGCCGAGCTTTCTGAGGATGTTGCTCACGTGCCGGTCGATCGTGCGCACGCTGAGCACCAGCTCGCCGGCGATGGCCTTGTTCGTGGCCCCGGCGGCGACCTGTCGCAGCACCTCGAGCTCGCGCGCGGTCAGGCCGTGCGCGGCGCGGGAGTGGCCACCCGCCGCGAGCCGCTCCAGCCGCTCGAGCTCCGGCCGGGCGCCGAGGCGCTCGAAGCCGGCACGGGCGGCGTCGAGCTCGAGCGCGGCCGAGTCGTCGTCGCCGAGCGCCCGGCACGCCTGGGCGGCCAGAGCACGCGTTCGTGCCAGCTCGTAGGGCGCGTCGAGCCGCCGCCACCCCTCACCGGCACGGCGAAGCGTGGCGGCGGCCGCCCGTGCATCGCCTTCCGCCAGCTCGAGCGCGCCGCGCGCCTGCGCCGCGATCGCCCCGAGCGCGCCGCCGTCGTCGTCCCCCTCCGCGAGCTGGTCGAGCTCGTCGCAGGCGTCGCGCGCCGCCTCTCGATCGTCCACGCGCCAGCATGATCTCGACATAGGCGCGAAGCAGGGCCACGCGCAGGCCCGGAGCGCTGATCTCGGCCTCGACCCTGCGGATCGCCGCCTCGGCGGCGTCGAGCCGCCCCTGAGCCAGCCGCAGCAGTGCGAGCCCCGGGTAGGGCTCGCGCCCCTGGCGGCTCGCCTCGCGGTAGCACTCCTCCGCCGCGGCGCCCTCTCCGAGCACCCGCCGGATCTCCCCCTGCCGGTAGGCGGCCTCGCCGGCCGCACCGGGATTCCCGCCCTCGACGCAGCGTTCACCGGCCCGGCGCGCCTCCTCGAGCGCCTCGGGCCAGGCACCCCCGAGCTGCATGATCTCGGCGCGGTGAATCAGGCAGCGGCCGCTGAAGGCCACGAGGTCGGGCTGACGCTCGCACCAGCGGGTCAGCGCCGCGGTCCACTCGCGCGCGCGGGCGACCTGGTGCGCGTCCTGGCACGCGAGGATCACGCCGCAGTAGACGATCCCGGAGACGATCGGCGACAGCTCGCCCGCGATCACCGCGACCATCGCCTCGTCGAGCAGCGCGAGGCCCTCCTTCAGCCGGCCGGCGATGATCAGGATGTGTCCCCGCTCGTGCGCGGCGAGGGCGAACAGGTCGTGTTCGCCCCCCTCCACCCCGAGCTCGGCCGCCTCCCCGAGCGTGGTGACCGCCGCCTCCCAGTCTCCGCCGGCCTCCTGCTGGAACGCGAGCGGGAGCATCATGTAGCCGCGCTCCACGGCGCCGGGGCCCAGCCGGTCGAGCAACCGCTCGGCGCGGCCGAGCCAGCCCGTGGCCTGGCCCATGTCGCCACGCCGAGCGAGGGTGATGCCGACCCAGAGCGCGCAGCGGAACGCGCCTATCGCGCTGTCGGCCTCGACGTGCGCCCGGTGAGCACGCATCATCAGCTCGAGGAACTCCTCTTCCCGCCCCAGCATGTAGGCGGACGTGGCGAGCAGCTCCAGGTCGTCTCCGCCGAGTGGAGCCGCACCGTCCGCGGCCGCCAGAGCGGCATGGGCGTCCTGCCAGGCAAATAGGGCGTAAGCCTCGCGTCCCCGCTCGAGGTCGGCCACCGCGGTCACGACCGGTCGATTATCGCCGCCCCGCTAGCCTCAACGCCATGTGCCGCAACATCCGCACCCTCCACAACTTCGAGCCGCCCGCGACTGACGAGGAGGTGCGCGCGTCCGCCCTTCAGTACGTGCGCAAGGTCAGTGGCTACACGAAGCCCTCGCAGGCGAACGCGGAGGCGTTCGAGCGGGCCGTGGACGCCGTGGCGCTCGCCTCGTCGAGGCTGCTCTCCGAGCTCGTGACGAGCGCGCCGCCCAAGGATCGCGAGGTCGAGGCGGCCAAGGCGCGGGCCCGCTCGGCGCAGCGCTACGCGGCGGCGTAGGCGCGGCGCTCAGGCGGCGCGGCGCTGCTGGACGTACGGCATCCGGCGCGGCAGCTGGCTGACCGTGGCGCCTGAGATCTCGCAGAAGCCCACTGCCTCGAGCGCGCCGTCGCAGCGCTCGCACAGCAGCGAGTCGAAGTCACCCGGCTCGCCCCAGGCCTCGAACTCCTCGGCGCAGCGGTCGTCGGTGCAGATCAGGATCGCGTAGAGCATCTCGTGACCCATGCTGTGCACGGGCCCGGACGGAACGGCTGGCTACGCCCCTTCGGAGGCGGGCACGATCAGCCGGATGTGGCGCCGAGCGAGCATGAGCACGGGCGCCTTCCAGTCGCGGCCTGAGCCGTCGAGCGCCGTGAGCTCGGCGTCGATCAGGGTGAAGAACTCCTGGTCGCGCCTGTTCACGTGGTCCGACACGCGGCTGCGATAGCCCTCGCGGGCGAGCGTCATCATCCCCTCGACGCGGTAGCGATCGGTCTCGACGACCACACGTTCCTGGCGTTGATCCACGGCGGAGCAATCTACACATGTACCTTTGACTTGATGGACATGGGCACCACCGTCGCCGGGCGCAGCTCAGCGCTCGAGGCGGTCTTCAAGCCGGTGCAGCCTCCGACCACCTTCGAGGAGACCGTGGAGAGGCTCGGCACCGCGATCCGGCTCGGGCTCCTGGCCCCCGGTAGCCAGCTGCCGCCGGAGCGCGACCTGGCGGACCAGCTCGCCATCTCCCGCTCCACGCTGCGCCAGGCGATCACGACGCTGGTCCAGAGCGGCCATCTCATCTCGGTGCGCGGTCGCGCGGGCGGCACCTTCGTCGCGGAGGAGCCCCCGCTCGGACAGGAGGCAGGTAAGCCGCTCGGGGAGAGTGCTCGCGCCGTGCTCGACTATCGCGTGGCGGTCGAGACGGGCGCCACGGTGCTGGCCGCGGAGCGTGCCGGCGACGACGACCTCGCCTATCTCGACACTCTCACCGCCGACATGGCGGACACGAGCGGGGCAACGTTCGAGGCCTACCGGCGCGCCGACGTGCGCTTTCACATCGGGCTGGCGGAGGCCTCGCACTCGCCGCGGCTCGTGACCGCGATGACGGAGGTCCAGGGCCAGATGAGCGACCTCATCCAGCGCATCGCCCACCCCGACGAGGTGCTCAGCCGCTCGAACGCCCAGCACCGCCGGCTCGTCGCGCTGGTGCGGCGCGGCGAGGTCGGGCCGGCGGTGAAGCTGATGCGCGAGCACTGCGAGGGGACCGAGCACATCCTCGCCGGGCTGATGCCGGACCCATCCGCCTGAGCCTCGGCTCAGCGGACCGCGCCCGCTGACTGATCGTGCGCGGCGCTCACGGGGCCCTGATGCGCTCCCCCTCCGGGTCGAGCAGTGGTTCCGGGCTGACCTCGCCCGCCACCCAGCGCCCGAAGATCTCGACCGCCACCTCGGTTCCGGGCGTGGTCCGCTCTGGCGGGAGGTAGGCGTAGGCGATCGAGCGTCCGACCGTGTATCCAAAGCCTCCCGTGGTCACGCGTCCGGCGATCTCGTCGCCAACCCTCACGGGCTCGTTGCCGAGCGCCACGGAGCGCGGGTCCTCGAGCGTGAGGCAGCACAGCCGCACCCGGTCGCTGTCCTCCCGGGCGCGCACCAGCGCGTCGCGGCCGATAAAGCCGCCCTCCTTGTCGAGCTTCACCGCGAAGCCGAGCCCGCCCTCGTACGGCGTCTCGTCCGGGGTGATGTCCGCTCCCCAGACCCGGTAGCCCTTCTCGATCCGCAGCGAGTCGATCGCGCGATAGCCGCCGGCCACCATGTCGTGCTCGGCGCCCGCCTCCCAGAGGGTCCGCCAGAGCGTGAGCCCGTACTCGGTCGGGCAGTAGAGCTCCCAGCCGAGCTCGCCCACGTAGGTCACCCGCAGCGCGCGCACCGGCACGTGCCCCACCGTGATCTCGCGCAGCGTCATATAGGGGAAGTTCTCGTTCGAGAGCGACTGCGGCGTGAGCGGCGCGAGCACGTCCCGGGCGCGCGGGCCCCAGACTCCGAAGCAGGCCCAGGCCGAGGTCACATCGTGCACCTGCACCGCGCCGTCGTCCGGCAGGTGCCGGCGGATCCACTCGCGGTCGTGGTTTCCGAAGGCCGTGCCGGTCACGATCTGAAAGCGCTCCTCGTCGAGCCGTGCCACGGTGAAGTCGCACTCGATCCCGCCGCGGGCATTCAGCATCTGCGTATAGGTCACGCGGCCGTACTCGCGCGCCACCCGGTTGTCGCATAGCCGCTCCAGCAGCGCGGCGGCCCCGGGCCCCGTGATCTCGAGCTTGGCGAAGGAGGACTCGTCGAAGATCGCAACTCGCTCGCGGCAGGCGGCGTGCTCGGCCCCGATCGCGGGCGACCAGTGGCGCCCGGCCCAGCCGCGCGGGCGCAGCTCCTCGTCGCCCGCCGTGGCGTTCGACTCGTACCAGTTCACCCGCTCCCAGCCCGACTTCTCGCCGAACGCCGCGTCGTGCTCGCGATGCCAGGGCGTGGCAGGGGAGGTCCGCAGCGGGCGGCCCGCCTCGCGCTCGTGCCATGGGTAGCGGATGTCGTAGTAGCTCTCGTACGTCTCGCGGACGCGGGCGAGTGTGTAGGAGGGCGATCGGTACTGGCGCCCGAAGCGCCTGATGTCCATGTGCCACAGGTCGAGCGAGGGCTCCCCCTCGGCGATCCACTCCGCCATGACCTTGCCGACGCCGCCCGCGCCGGCGAGTCCGTGCGCGCAGAAGCCCGCGGCCACGAACAGCCCGCGCACCTCGGTCTCGCCCAGGCAGAACTCGTTGTCGGGTGTGAAGGCCTCGGGGCCGTTGATCATCCGCGTCACCTGCACGTCCTCCATCGCGGGCACGCGCCGGCGCGAGTTCACCGCGATCTCCTCGAAGCGGTCCCAGTCGTCCTCGAGCAGCCGGCCGTTGAAGTCCTGCGGGATGCGCTCGAGGCGCTCCTCGCCGTCGGGCAGGAAGGCCGCGGCGCTCGGGCGCTCGTAGCCGCCCATCACCAGGCCGCCGCCGTCCTCGCGGAAGTAGATCGACAGGTCGGGGTCGCGCAGCGTGGGCAGCGGATTGGCCGGATCGTGGTCGCGGAAGGGCTGGGTCACGATGTACTCGTGCGACATCGGTTGGACTGGGATCCGCACGCCCGCCATCCGCCCGAGCTCGGCCGCGAACATGCCGCCCGCGATCACCACGACCTCGGTATCGAGGTCGCCGCGCTCGGTGCGGACGCGGGTCACGCGGCCGCGGTCGCTCTCGATCCCGGTCACGCGCGTGCTGGTGACGATCTCTACGCCGCCGCGCCGCGCGCCGTCGGCGAGCGCGAACGTGAGCTGGGAGGGATCGAGGTAGCCGTCGGTGGGCAGCCAGGCCGCGCCCAACACGCCCTCGGTCGACATCAGCGGGAAGCGCTCCTTCGACTCCTCCGCCGAGATCAACTCGAGCGGCAGCCCGAACGTCTTGGCCCAGCCCGCCTGGCGCCGGAGCTCCTCCATCCGCTCCTCGCTCGAGGCGAGCCTGATCCCGCCGCACTCGGTCCAGCCCGGATCGAACTCCGACTCGGCGCCCAGCTTCCGGTAGAGCTCGACCGAGTACATCATCATCTTCGTCAGCGAGACCGAGCCGCGCAGCTGGCCCACCAGCCCGGCGGAGTGGAAGGTCGAGCCGGAGGTCAGCTGGTTGCGCTCGAGGAGGACCACGTTGCTCCCAACCGAGCTCGGCCAGGTGGTAGGCGATCGAGGTGCCACCCACGCCGCCACCGACGATCACGCAGCGAGCCGCGCTCGGCAGCTCGCGGCGGGCAGCTATTGCCGCGCCTCCTCGAGCCAGGCGCGGAAGCGCTCGTCCGCCCTGATCTCGGCCAACCGTGTGAAGTGCTTGTCGGCGTAGCCCTCGAAGTCAAAGTCGAGCTCGGACACAGAGCTCTGGACCACGCCCCACATCGCCTCGCGGAGGTCCGACATGAAGCGGAAGAGCTTCAGCGCCGCCCTGCGGCGTGCCGTGGCGGGCTCGCCGAAGTAGGCCTCGAGCAGCCGTGACTCGTCGTCGTCGTCGAGTTCGTTGTTGACCGAGAAGTTGCCGAGGTCGAAGAAGCGGTCGCCCATGCCCGCGTACTCCCAGTCCACTATCACGATGGTGCTGCCGTCCAACAGGAAGTTCGAGGCGAGCAGGTCGTTGTGGCAGGGCACCGGCGTGTGCTCGGGGTGACCATTCACGGCCTCGGCCACCTGGCCTGCGCTCTCGAGTGCAGCCGCGAACTCCTGTGGCGGCTCCTTTCCGCGCTCGCGCGAGATCTTCGCGTACCCGTTCGCGATCTCGAACACGTGGAAGCTGGTAGGGAGCTCGAGACCGCTGTCGTGGAAGCGCCGCAGCCCGGCCGCGATCTGGGTGACCGCCTCGTCGCCGCCCAGCTCCTCAGCGATCATGGTACGGCCGCTGACGAAGCAGGTCACGAGGCATGGCGGCGCGTCGAGCATCGCCGCCACCTTCGGCGCCGAGGCCGAGCTCGGAGGCCCGGCGGGTGGCCATCTGCTCGGCTTCGCGGTCGATTCCGAGCAGCTCGGTTTGCTTGCCCGGCAGCCGCACCACGTAGTCGGTACCGCCGAAGTTCACGCGGAAGTTGTGGTTGGTGATGCCGCCCTCGAGGATCGCGACACCACCCTCGCGCGGACCCAGGAGCGCCGCCAGCCGCCCGACCACGTCGGTCAGCTCGGGGATGGTCACCTCCTTGTGCATCGAGCGCAGGCTACGGCGCGGCCGCCTCGAGCGCGAGCGCGCCGAGCACCTCCTCCCACCACACGCGCTCGCTCTCGGGCACGCCGGCGCGCACGCGCCGCCGCACCCAGTCCCCGAGGGCCTGACGCGAGCCGAGCGCGAGCGTGGGCCCGGTGACCGCGTAGCGGCCGTCCTCGAGGAGCACGAGCGAGCCGGGGACGTCCCGGCGCGAGCGGAGCCGGTCGATCACAGCGAGCTCGCCCACCTTGTCGGGCCGGGCGGGGTCGCCGTCGTCGTCGGTCCAGGGCCTGACGTGGAACACGAGCGTGCCGCCCACCAGCCGCGGCTTCGGCCTCGCCTCCGGGCCGATCGGACCGGAGTGCCAGCGCTCGAGCAGCTCGCGCACGTCGCGCGCGACCTCCTGGCGCACGAGCACGTGCAGGCGATCGCCCTCCTCGACCCTCGTCGAGCCGCGCGGCGGGATGGCCTCGTTGTCGCGCACGATCACGTTCACGAGCGCCTCGCGCGGCAGCTCGAGCTCGCGCGTTCGCAGACCCACGATGGCGTCGCCGGGCTGGACCGGGTACTCGACCACCTCGGCGCCGAGCCGGCGCAGCGTGCCGGTCTCCGCCAGCGGGCTCGGCAGCAGCGGCTCGCTGGTCGTGACCCCCAGCCGGCGCGCCAGCGCCTCGAAGGTCGTGCCCTGGAGCAGCGTCGAGACGAGCACGGCGAAGAACACGATGTTGAGGAACTCGAGGCCGAGCCGGTCGAGACCGGCGTTGATCGGGAAGATCGCGAGCACGATCGGGACGGCGCCGCGCAGGCCCGCCCAGCCGAGCACGACCTTCTCCTTCACCGAGAAGGCCTCGAATGCGAGCGCGACGAAGGTGGCGAGCGGGCGGGCGACGAACACGACCACGAGCGCGAGCACGGTGCCCTTGAGGGCGACGTCCACGAGGTCGTTCGGGAAGATCAGCAGGCCGAGCGCGAGGAACATGGTGAGCTGGGCCACCCAGGCGAGCCCGACGTGGAAGCTCGTGATGGTCTGCTTGGCCGGGATGTTGGCGCTGCCGAGCAGGAGCCCCACGAGGTAGACGGCGAGGAAGCCGGAGCCGTCGATGCTCGCCGCGGCGCCGTAGGCGATCGCGCCGCCGGCGAGCGACGCGACGGGGTAGAGGCCGGGCGTGTCCAGGTGCGCTCGCTTGAAGCCCTCGCTCGTGAGCCAGCCCACCGCGATGCCAACGACGGCGCCGATGCCGAGCTGCTTCACGAACAGCCAGAGCATGTCGGGAACGCCGTAGTCCGGCAGCTGGATCCATTCGATGAAGCCGAGCACGAGCAGCACGGCGACCGGGTCGTTGAAGCCCGCCTCGCCCTCGAGGGTGTGCCCGAGACGCCGGTCCAGGGATGAGCTGCGTAGGAGCGCGAAGATCGCCGCGCCGTCGGTGGAGGCGATGATCGAGCCGAGCAGCAGGCCCTCGAGCAGGGAGAGGTCGAACAGGAGCATCGCGACGACGCCGGCGATCCCCGCCGTGACCATCGTGCCGAGGAGCGCGAGGCTGAGCGCCGGGCGCAGCACGGGCCGGATCTCCCGGAAGCCCGCGGTCAGGCCGCCCTCGAACAGGATCAGCGCGAGCGAGATCACGCCGATCAGCTCGGCCAGGTGGTAGTCGTCGAACGGCAGCCAGCCGAGCACGTCGGACCCGACCAGCATCCCCAGGCCGAGGAAGAGCAGCAGTCCCGGCAGCCGCACGCGGCCCGCCATGAGAGAGGCGAGCAGGCCGGCCGCGAGCATCAGGCCGGCGACGAGGATGAACTGCTCGTCGCTCACGGAGCCAGCATGTTCCCGCACGCGGGCGTGCGGCGGGGCTGACTAGAGCTCGGCGGCCCGCTCGACGAAGCCGCGCCAGGCCGCGTGCTGCTCGGCGCGCCAGGCCGCGTCGCGCCGCGGCTCCACCCGCTCGCCGACCGGCACGCGCTCGGCGATCTCGGAGATCGATCCCCAGACCCCGCCGCCAACGGCTCCGAGCGCGGCGGCGCCCGCGGCGGTGGCGTCGACGGCGCCGCGCTGGACCGGCACGCCCGCGGCGTCGGCCTGGAGCTGGAGCAGCAGCGGGTCGCGGGTGAGCCCGCCGTCCACGCGAAGGACGTCGATCGGGCCGTGCTCGGCCATCGCCGCCAGCACGTCCGCCACCCGCCAGGCGATCGCCTCGAGCGCGGCGCGCGCCACGTGCGCGGGCCGGCTGCCGGCGGTGAGTCCGGCGATCACCCCGCGCGCTCCCGGGCGCCACCAGGGTGCCGCCAGGCCGGCGAGCGCGGGCAGCACCCGCACGCCGCCGGCGTCCTCGACGGACGCCGCGGCGGCCGCGAGCTCGGGCGCGTTCGCCGCCAGGCCGAGGTCCCCGGAGAGCCAGTCGACGAGCGCGCCGGCCGTGAACACGCCGCCGTCGAGGCCGTACTCCACGCGTCCGTCGATCCGCCAGGCCACGATCGGCAGCAGTCCGGAGTCGCCGGGCTGCGGGCGGCTGTCGCCCACGTGCGCGAGCACGAACACGCCCGTGCCGTAGGTGGCCTTGACAAGTCCCTGCTCGACGCAGCCCGCCCCGGCGAGCGCCGCCTGCTGGTCGACCACCCGCGCGCGCAGGGGCAGGTCGGCGCCCCAATCCGGATGGCGCAGCGAGCCGAGCTCGCCGGCGCTGTCCATCAGCTCGGGGAGCGCCGCGCGCGGCACGCCGAAGGCGTGGAGCAGCTCGTCGTCCCAGTCGGGCTCGCCCGGCCTGGCGAGCTGCGTGCGGGCGGCGGTCGAGAGGTCGGTGGCGAAGCCCGCGCCGAGCAGGTCGCAGAGCCACGAGTCGACGGTGCCGAGCCGGGCCGTGCCGGCCTCCACGGCGCCGGCCACGCGCTCGTCGTTGCGCAGCAGCCAGGCCAGCTTGCCGGCCGAGAAGTAGGGGTCGAGCGGCATGCCGCTGCGCTCGCGCACGAGGTCCGCGCCGCCCTCCGACTCGAGCGCGTCGAGCACCTCCTGCGAGCGCTTGTCCTGCCAGGTCACGATCGGCGTGAGGGGCTCGCCGCTCTCGGCGTCCCAGGCGAGCACCGACTCGCCCTGGTGGTCGAGGCCGCAGGCGACCACCTCGCCGTCGGCGTCGCGCAGCAGCTCGGCCACCGCGTCGACCACCGCCACCATCACCGCCTCGGGGTCCTGCTCGACCCAACCGGGGCGCGGGTGAGTCAGCGGCTTCTCGCGGCGCGCCTCGGCGACCGGGCGCAGATCGGTGTCGTACAGCACCGCCTTGACGGCCGACGTGCCCTCGTCGATTCCCAGCAGCAGGTCATTCACGTATTGACTCCGTCCCAAGGCCGGGATAACGTCGCGCCGTCGGGCATAGGTCGGATGATCGCACCATTCGGTGTAGGCCAGGAAGAGAGGTTGCGCCGTGGCGACGACGGATCCCACCGAGGGCTCCCAGGGCGTTTCGAGGAGCGAGGACGAGCAGCGCCTTCACGAGCTCGGCTACAAGCAGGAGCTCTCGCGCGCCTGGTCCGGGTTCACGAACTTCGCGATCTCGTTCACGATCATCTCGGTCCTCGCCGGGACGTTCACCGCCTTCCCGTTCGCATGGCAGAACGGCGGGCCGATCGCGGCGTCGATCGGCTGGCCGGTGCTGTGCGCGTTCGTGCTGATGGTGGCCTTCTCGATGGCCGAGCTCACGTCGCGGTACCCCACGGCCGGTGGTCCCTACTGGTGGGCCCACGACCTCGGCGGCAAGGGCTGGAGCTGGATGACCGGCTGGTTCAACATCGTCGGCCTCGTCGGGATCGTCGCCTCGGTGGGCTACGGCGCGGCGCTGTTCCTGAACGCGCTGCTGGGCCTCTACGGGCTGAACATCCTCGGGGTGAACTTCGGCGACGACGTCCACATCCTCGGCGAGACCTGGCTCCTCTTCTTCCTGATCATCGTCCTCTACACCGTGATCAACATCTTCGCCGACCGCGGGCTGGCGCTGATGAACAACATCTCCGTGGGATGGCACATCTTCGGCGTCGCGGTGATCCTCGGGGTCCTGATCATCGTCCCCGACGACCACCAGAGCGTGAGCTTCGTCTTCAGTGAGCGGATCAACAACTCCGGCTTGCACGACGGCTCCACGAGCAGCTTCGGCTTCTGGCTGCTGGTGCTGCCCATCGGCTTCCTGCTCGCCATGTACACGCAGACGGGTTACGACGCCTCGGCTCATACCGCCGAGGAGACTCGCGGCGCGGCGATCACCGCCGCCCAGGGCGTGTGGCGCTCGGTCTTCTTCTCGGCGCTGATCGGCTGGTTCGTGCTGCTCGGCTTCCTGTTCGCGGCCAGCGACGTGGATGCCGTGAACGAGGGCGCCGGCACCGTCTTCGCGATCTTCGAGAGCTCGCTCGACCCGTGGGCGGCGAAGCTCGTGATCCTGATCGCGACCATCGGTCAGCTGTTCTGCGGCGCGGCGGGGCTCACCAGCGCCTCCCGGACGTGGTACGCGTTCTCGCGTGATCGCGGCATGCCGGGCTGGGCGATCTTCCGCCGCGTCAATCGCGACAGGGTGCCCTTCAACGCGGTCATCGCGGTGTCGTTCTTCTCGCTCGTGATCGCGATTCCCGCGCTGTTCGGCGAGAACGACTACCCGTTCGCGTTCTTCGCGCTCACCGGGATCTGCACGGTCGGCCTCTACCTCGCCTACATCATTCCCGTCTATCTGCGGCTGAGGAGGGGCGACGCCTTCGAGCCGGGCCCGTGGAACCTGGGTAAGCGCTACAAGGTCGTGAACATCCTGGCCATCATCTTCGTGGTGCTGGTGGTGTACAGCCTCAACCTTCCGTACACGCCGACGGGCTTGCCCTGGAACGACGGCTTCGAGGTGAGCGTCGTCAACTACACGCCCCTCGCGATCGTGCTTCCGCTCATCTTCGGCATCTGGTACCTGATCTCCGCCAAGAACCGCTACCAGGGTCCGGTGCGCACGCTCGAGGAAGACGAGGTCACGGCCGGCCTGTGAAGCTCGACGAGCTGAGAAAGGCCCACGACGACGGGTCGGTCGACACCGTCCTGCTCATGATCGCCGACATGGAGGGCCGGCTCCAGGGCAAGCGCCTGACGGGCCAGCACTTCCTCGGCGAGGTGGTCGAGCACAACGCCGAGGGCTGCAACTACCTGCTGGCCGTCGACGTGGATATGAACACGGTCGCCGGCTACGACATGTCGAGCTGGGAGCGCGGCTACGGCGACTTCGTGATGGTGCCGGACATGGACACGCTGCGGCCGGTGCCGTGGCACGAGGGCACCGTGATGCTGATGGCGGACCTCGCCTGGGAGGACGGCTCGGACGTGCTCGCCTCGCCGCGCCAGATCCTGCGGCGCCAGCTCGGGCGGCTGGCGGAGCGCGGCTGGAAGGCCACGGCCGGCACCGAGCTCGAGTTCATCGTCTTCCGCGACACCTACGAGGAGGCCTGGCGCAAGGGCTACCGCGACCTCGACCCGGCCAACCTCTACAACGTCGACTACTCGATGCTCGGAACCGCGCGGGTGGAGCCCCTGATCCGCCGCATCCGCAACTCGATGATGGCCGCGGGGCTCGAGGTGGAGAACTCGAAGGGCGAGTGCAACTTCGGCCAGCACGAGATCAACTTCCACTACGACGAGGCGCTCGCGACGGCCGACTCGCACGTGATCTACAAGAACGGCGCGAAGGAGATCGCCGCCCAGGAGGGCATGTCGATCACCTACATGGCGAAGCTCGACGAGCGCGAGGGCAACTCGTGCCACATCCACTGCTCGCTGGCGCAGGACGGCGGCGGCAACGTGTTCGCCGACGACGAGAAGACCTTCCACCACTTCGTCGCCGGCCAGCTCGCCTGCCTCCGTGAGCTGACGCTCTTCTTCGCGCCGCACGTGAACTCGTACAAGCGCTTCGTGCCGGGCTCGTTCGCGCCCACCGCCGTGGCCTGGGGCAAGGACAACCGCACCTGCTCGATGCGCGTGGTCGGGCACGGCCAGGGCCTGCGCGTGGAGAACCGGCTGCCGGGCGCCGACGTGAACCCGTACCTCGCGCTGGCGGCGATGATCGCCGCCGGGTTGCACGGAATCGAGAACGAGCTCGAGCTCGAGCCGGCGTTCGAGGGCAACGCCTACGAGTCGGACAAGCCGCACGTGCCGCACACGATGTACGCCGCGCGCGATCTGTTCGCCGACTCCGCGGTGGCTCGCGACGCGTTCGGCCAGGAGGTGGTGGACCACTACCTCAACCGCGCCCGCATCGAGCTCGAGGCTTACGAGGCCGTGGTCACCGACTGGGAGAAGTTCCGCGGCTTCGAACGTCTGTGAGCGCCGTTCGGCGCCCGGTCATCGGGATCTGCTCGGCTGTGGAGTCGGCCAGTTGGGGGGCGTGGGAGGCGGTTTGCAATCTCTCGCCGCGGTCCTACTCCCTGGCGGTACAGCGGGCGGGTGGGGTGGCTGTTCTGCTGCCGCCGGATGACGTCGTGGCGGAGTCGCCGGACGAGGTGCTGGATTTGGTGGACGGGCTCGTGCTGGCCGGCGGGTCGGACGTGGATCCGGGCTCCTATGGCGCTCGGCCCCACTCGGCCACGCGCGGCACCTGGCCCGAGCGCGACCGCTTCGAGCTGGCGCTGGGGCACCGCGCGCTCGAGCGAGACATGCCGCTGCTCGGCATCTGCCGCGGCATGCAGATGCTGAACGTGGCCGCGGGCGGCACGCTCGACCAGCACCTGCCCGACCGCACCGGCAACGAGGACCATCGCCACACGCCGGGCGTCGTTCGCGGACCACACCGTCCGGCTGGCCGACGGCTCGCTCGCGTCGCGCGTGGTCGGCGAGGCCCGCAGCGCCGTCAAGTCCCATCACCACCAGGGGGTGGACGAGCTGGGCGAGGGTGTCGTCGTGAGCGGCTGGGCGGACGGAGACGAGGTGCCCGAGGCGATCGAGCTCCCCGAGCGCCGCTTCGCCCTCGGGGTGCTCTGGCATCCCGAGCAGGACGAGCGCTCGCGGGTGGTGGGCGCGCTGGTGGACGAGGCGCGCACGCGCCGTTCCGTCGCGAAGTCGTAACGCTGGGGGTGCCCGCTGTCACGCGGGGGATGGCACGATCGGCGCCATGCCCAACGGTCGCGTGGTTTTCCATGACAGTCATGAAGAACCACGCGACCGATTGCTGGACGAGGTGATCGCGGAGCTCGCGGCGTGCCAGCACGGGGTGGTGGGACGGGCGCAGCTCCTGGCACTCGGAGCCGGCCGAGGGGCGATCGACCACCGGCTTCACCGCCGCCGGCTGCACCGTGTCTTCCAGGGCGCCTACTCGGTCTCCCCGATCGTGTCCGGCCTCGGCCGCTGGAGGGCCGCCACGCTTGCGGTCGGCACCGATGCGGTGCTCAGCTACGTCTCGGGCGGCGCGCTCTGGGCGATGCGGCCGAGCTCGAGCCGCATCGTCGACCTGACGGTCCCGCGGACGCTCGGCCGCCGCGAGGGCTTCCGCTTTCACCGCAGCCGGCTGCCGGACGACGAGCGCACCGAGCTCGAGGGCATCCCGGTGACGACGCCCGGTCGCACCCTGCTTGACCTGGCCGGGGTGCTCACCTGGACGCAGCTCGAGCAGGCGGTCGTCCGAGCCGAGACGCTCAGGCTCACCCACACCGTTCCCCTCGATGCCCTCCTGCTCAGGTATCCACGGCGTCCGGGGATCGCCAACCTGCGCCGGCTCCTCGCCGCGGGCCACCGCGGGGTCGCGGAGCCCGGAATCGAGGAGCGCTTTCTCGCCCTGATCGACGAGCTCGGCCTGCCGCGGCCGGAGCTGAACGTCTGGCTGGCGCTCGGCGATCGCTGGATCAAGGCCGACTGCCTGTGGCGCGAGCAGCGTCTGCTGGTCGAGCTCGACAGCCGCTCCCACCACGACACCGCCCGCGCGTTCGAGTCCGACCGCGACCGGGATCGCCGCGCGCTCGTCGCAGGCTGGAACACGATCCGGGTGACCTGGCGGATGCTGGAGCGCGAGGCCGACGAGCTGGAGCGCGACCTGTGCCGGCTGCTGGCGGCCGGCCCTCAGCTCCGCGCGGCCTGAGCGAACGCGCCGAACAGCTGGCGCTTCTCGGTCGCCTCGGGGTGCCACTGGACGCCGAGCGCCCACGGCACGCCGGTGTGCTCGATCGCCTCCACCACGCCGTCGATCTGGGCGCGGCCGGTCACCCACAGCGACTCCCCGAGCTCGCCCACCGCCTGGTGGTGATGGCAGGGCACGGTGTGGACCTCCTCGCCGACCGCCCGGGCGACCAGCGAGCCGGGCTCGAGATCGATCACGTTGTCAACGCCTTCGAAGGTGCCGATCACCCGCCGGTGCGGGTTGGTCCCGTCGGGCCCGCTGAGGTGCTGGATCAGCGTGCCGCCGAGCGCCACGTTCAGGACCTGCATGCCGCGACAGATGCCGAGGAAGGGCAACTCGCGCTCGAGCGCGGCGCGGATCAGGCCGACCTCGAAGGCGTCGCGCTCGGGGTAGATCGCCTCGATGTCCGCCGCCGGCTCGGCGCCGTAGCTCGCCGGGTCCACGTCCGCGCCGCCGATCGCGAGCAGGCCGTCGACGCGGTCGAGCAGCTCGGTGGGCGGACGCTCGCCCACCGGCAGCAGCACCGCGAGCGCGCCGGTCTCATGAACCGCCCGCACGTAGGTGTCCGCCACGAGATGCGCGGTCTGGTCCCAGAAGGCCCAGCGCGCCCGCTCGCGCACCGCGCACACTCCGATCACCGGGGCTGCGTCCGACCTTGACACCGCCATGGCGCGAGTGTAAAGGTCTCTCCGGCAATCCTTTTCTTCGGAGGTACCCCCGTGTCGGTGAGCACCGCGTCCATGGTCAAGGTTGTGGAACCGGCGACGGAGGGGGTCATGGCGGAGCTCCCACGGGCCGGTCAGGACGAGGCCGACGCGGCCATCGCCCGCGCCAAGGGCGCCTTTCCCGCATGGCGCGCGGTGAGCCCCGGCGACCGGGCACAGCTCATGCGCCGGTTCGCCGCCGCGGTGCGCGACCACGCCGACCACCTCGCCACGCTCGAGTCCCGCAACGTGGGCAAGCCGATCTCGGACGCCCGCGGCGAGGTCGGGATGGTCGCGGACGTATTCGAGTACTACGCGGGCGCACCCGAGCGCCTGCTCGGCGACTCGATCCCGGTGGCCGGCGGGGTCGACGTGACCTTCCGCGAGCCGCTCGGCGTGGTCGGGCTGATCACGCCCTGGAACTTCCCGCTCGCGATCGCCTCCTGGAAGATCGGTCCGGCGCTCGCGGCCGGCAACACGCTCGTGCTGAAGCCCGCCGAGCTCACTCCGCTCACGGCGATCGAGCTCGAGCGCATCGCGCTCGACGCCGGCCTGCCCGATGGTGTGCTGAACGTGGTGGTCGGCCCCGGCCGCGCGGTCGGCGAGCGCATGACGCAGCATCCCGACGTGGCCAAGGTGGCGTTCACCGGCTCGACGGCAGTCGGTCGCCGCATCCAGGCGCTCGCGGCCGAAGCCATCAAGCGCGTGACGCTCGAGCTCGGCGGCAAGTCGGCCAACGTGGTGTTCGCCGACGCCGACCTCGAGCAGGCGGCCGGCTCGGCGCCGATGGCGGTGTTCGGCAACGCCGGGCAGGACTGCTGCGCGCGTTCGCGGATCCTCGTCGAGGCGTCCGCCATGGACCGCTTCATGGAGGCGCTCGAGGAGAGTGTCGAGGCGATCCAGGTGGGCGACCCGCTCGACGCGTCCACCGAGATGGGCCCGCTCGTGTCGGAGGAACAGCGCGAGTCGGTCGCGTCCTTCGTGGACGACGACTCGCCCGTGGCGATTCGCGGCAGCGTCCCCGACGGCAAGGGCTACTGGTACCCGCCGACCGTGCTCGCGCCGATGACGAACGACGACCGCGCCGCGCGCGAGGAGATCTTCGGCCCCGTGGCCTGCGTGATCCCGTTCCGTGACGAGGCCGAGGCGATCCGCATCGCCAACGACACGATCTACGGGCTCTCCGGCTCGATCTGGACCCGCGACGGCGCCAAGGCGCTGCGGGTGGCGCGCGCGATCGACTCCGGCGCGATCTCGATCAACTCGAACACGTCGGTGCGCGTGACCACCCCGTTCGGGGGCTTCAAGCAGTCGGGCTTCGGGCGCGAGCTCGGCCCGCGGGCGCTCGACCACTACACCGAGGTGAAGAACGTCTATTACGCGACGGGGGGGTAGCTAGTGGCGGGACGGCTCGAGGGCAAGGTCTGCGTCATCACCGGCTCCGCGAGCGGCATCGGCGCCGAGACGGCCACGATGTTCAAGGCCGAGGGAGCGACGGTCGTGGGCGTGGACCTGTCGGAGGGATCCGCGGGCGACCTGGCGATTCAGGCCGACGTGACCGACGAGCTCCAGGTCCGTGACGTGTACGCGCAGACCCGTGAGCGCTTCGGCCGCATCGACGTGCTCTTCAACAACGCGGGCATCTCGCCCCCCGACGACGCGTCGGTGCTCGACACCGAGCTCGACGCCTGGCAGCGGGTCCAGGACGTGAACCTGAAGTCCGTGTTCCTGTGCTGCAAGCACGGGATCCCGCACCTGCTCGAGTCGGGCGGCGGCTCGGTGATCAACACGGCCTCGTTCGTGGCGGTGGTGGGCGCCGCGACCTCGCAGATCTCCTACACCGCGTCGAAGGGGGGCGTGCTGGCGCTCTCGCGCGAGCTCGGGGTGGAGTTCGCCCGCCGGGGGGTGCGGGTGAACGCGCTCTGCCCGGGGCCGGTGAACACGCCCCTGCTCCAGGAGCTCTACGCCAACGACCCGGAGAAGGCCGCTCGCCGGCTCGTGCACGTGCCGATGGGCCGCTTCGCCGAGACGCGCGAGATCGCCAGCGCGGTGCTCTTCCTGGCGAGCGACGACTCCTCCTACGTCACCGCGCAGACCTTCCTCGTCGACGGCGGCCTCAGCGGCGCCTACGTGACACCCGAGTAGCGCGCGAGCTGGAAGAAGCGCCCCGAGAGCGTGCGACCGAGGTCGTTCCAGGCGTCGATCTTCGCCTGGCTCTCGGTCCGGATCTGCTCGGGATCGAGGCCGCTCGCCACCGCGTCCGGATCCTCGCCGAAGGTGTCGAGCCAGGAGCTCAGATCGGGCAGGGTCACCTCCGGGTGGAACTGCACGCCCCAGGCCGGCGCAGCGTCGACGCGGAAGGCCTGGAGGCAGGCCGTGCTGCGCGCGAGGGCCGTGGCCTCCGGCGGCAGCAGCCACTCGTAGTGGTGGTACTGGAAGCCGTCGAAGCGCTCGGGGAGCGCGCCGAGCAGGGGATCGGCGACTCCCTCGGGGGTCAGCTCGATCTCGTACCAGCCGATCTCGGAGACCGCGGCCCGCTGCGCCGAGCCGCCGGCGGCCTCGGCGATGAGCTGGGACCCGAGGCAGACCCCCAGCGTGGGGATCCCGCGTGCGATCAGCTCGCGAACCAGCTCCTTCTCGGGCCGCAGCCAGGGATTCGCGCGCTCGGTGTCGACGTTCGCGACGCCGCCGAATACGAGCGCGGCCTCGAAGCCGTCCAGCGCCGGCGCCGCTCCCTCCTGCGGGAGCCATTCGACGAGCTCGTGACCCGCATCCGCGGCCGGATCGCGGAACACGCCCTCGGCCGCGTTGTCGTGGTGGACGACGCTGAGCACGCGCATGTCCCAGAATCTACCTTCGTGAGCGACAGTCTCCGTGGCCAGCTCCTCGTGGCGGCGCCCTCGCTGTTCGACTATTTCCGGCGCACCGTGATCCTCGTGATCGAGCACACGCCCGAGGGCGCCATGGGCGTGGTGCTCAACCGCGTGTCCGAGACGCGCGTTGCCGACGTCGTGCCGGCGCTCGCGGAGCTGCCCGGCGCCGAGGACGCCGTTCGCATCGGCGGTCCGGTGGCGCCGCAGGCGGTGGTGGCATTAGGCGACTTCGGGCGCCCCGAGGAGGCGGGCACCCGGGTATGCGGCTCGCTCGGCACGCTCGACCCGGACGGCACGAACGAGTCGCTCAGGCGACTGCGCGTGTACGCCGGCTACGCCGGCTGGGCCGCGGGCCAGCTCGACGGCGAGCTCGAGCAGGACGCCTGGATCGTGCTGGACGCCGAGTCCGAGGACCCCTTCCGCGACGACGACATCTGGTCCGAGGCGCTGCGCCGGAAGGGCGGCAAGTACCGCGTGCTCGCGACGATGCCGTCCGATCCGTCGCTCAACTAGACGACGTCCTCGAGCGCCGAGGTGCGCGGCACCGGTCCTGCCCAGTCCGGGTAGAGGCGCCGCGCGGCCGCCTCACACGGTCGGCCCGCCACGGCGCCCGCGAGGTTCTCGATCTGGAGCAGCACGCGCACCGTCGCCAGGATCTGGAAGTCGGCGGCGTTCGGCTCCGGCCCGCCGATGGTGCCCTCCGCGAGCAGCGCGTCCACCCGGTCGAGCCGCTCCGGCAACCGCCGCAGGTCGTCCATGACGTGCGCATCGTCGGCCTCCGACTGCATGGCGAGCACGCGGATCGTCGGAATCGCGATCGTGCCCATCAGTCCGGGCGCCGGAAGGCGCAGCAGCTCGCGCGCGAGCCAGGTACGCAGGTCCGGGTCCTGTAGCAGCGCCCAGCGGAACACGCGTCGCGGCACGGGCTGCAGCTCGAAATGGCCCCAGCGCTCGGCGTCCTCGACACATGCTCGCTCCACCGGATCGCGCGGGAACAGCGGGCGCTCGGGCACGAGCTCGTCCAGGGCGCGCGAGATCTCCATCGTGCCCTGCACCTTGCGACCGTCGACCTCGAGCGCCGGCACCGTCAGGCCCGCGAAGCCGGCGGCCCGCACGAGTAGCGGGTGGAAGCCCGGCGGCAGCGACACCACCCGGTGGGGCAGCCGCTTGTGGGCGACCATCGCGGCGCCGGCGGCCGCCGGGTCGGAGAGCGGGATGACGTAGATCCGGGCGCTCACCGGCAGCGCCGGACCGACCTCGCGATCGCGCTCGCGCGTGCCTGGTAGCCCTCGGCCGTCACATGCACGCCGTCGCCCGCGCTCCAGTGCGGGTTCTCGCGCATCAAGCGCGCCCAGTTGACCACCCGGAGATTCTCGCGGCCCCGCGACTCCTGCGCCAGCACGCGGTTGTAGCCGGCGTAGCTCGCGCCGGCGACGGGCGGGCGCACGATGTTCGTCCAGACGACGCAGCGGCGCGCGCCGGCCACGGCCATCACCTGCCGGATCGCCGAGCGGAAGCCGTCCGTGTGGCGGGGATCGTCGTTGGTTCCGAGACTCACGTGGATCACGCGCGGCAGCGCGCTCCCGTACGCGCGCATCACGCCCGGGCCCTCGTAGGCGTGCCGGCTTATCGAGGTCGACTGGGAGACCCGCCAGCGACGCAGCGCGCGCGGGATGTAGGGCTGGGTGCCAACCGCCAGCGAGTCGCCGTTCACGAGCAGGTTGCGGCTGAGCGAGGCGCCTGCGCGCTCGTCAGCGGAGCCGCTCGCCGGGACCAGGGCGAGCGCGAGCACGATCGCGGCGGCCGGGAACGCTGCGCGCCTCACGGGCCCGCGTCCTTGAGAGCCGGGAAGTCCTTCTCCATCTCCTTCAGGATCAGGCGCACGGGCGCCACCGCTCCGTCGCGCGTGAAGTGCACTCCGTCCGGCTGGCGCGCCAGCACGCGCCGTCCGTCGATCTTGAGGTCATCGCTGTACTTGCCCTTTCCAAGAGTGGAGTAGATGTCGACGTAACGGAGCCCCGGCACCACTCCCTCGGCCTGCTCGACGGCGCGGTTCTGGCGCGCATAGATCTCGTTGAACTCGGGATCCCGCGCGGTGGGTGGGGGCGCCCAGTAGACCGGTCGCTCACCGTCGCCGGAGAGCACGCCCGCGACCACCGCCACGCGGCGCGCGAACTCCGTCTCCCACTCCGGGTCCTGAGGACCGTAGAGGTTCCCGCCCGACTCCACGTTGAAACCGTCGTTGCCGCCGATCGCCATCACCACGGCGTCCGGGTCGCGCGCGTCGACCTCCTGCTGGGCGTTCAGCTCCCAGTTGAAGAAGGCGGGGTTGGTGAGCCCCGTGGCGTTGCGCGCCACCGTCTCGACCTCGAGCAGTCCGGGGGGCGACTGGTCGGTCAGGCGCTGGCCGAGGAACTCCGCCTCGGAGTCCCCGGTCACGAGCACCTCGAGCGGCCTCGCCGCGGTGGGCTGGCGGAAGGTCGGCTCCTGCTCCCTGGCCTGGCGGCGCCGGCGCTCGAGGATCGCGGTCGAGCCCTCCTCGAGCTCCGTGCCGGAGGCCGTCTTGTCCTCCTGGCCGAAGGCGAGGTCGAGCCCCTCGCGCGGCAGGTGAAGACCGATCGTGCCGGCCACGTCGTCGAGCGGCCGGCCCACCGAGAGCACCACGTCCCGCGTCGTGCCCGGCTCCATGCCCTCGCCCGCGCGGACGATCGCCTCGGAGTTGAACAGCGCGGCGAACACGAGCGCGATCAGCACCACGCCGAGCACGCGGCCGGCGGGCATCGTGAGGTCTCTGTTGCGTCTCGGGTCCACGGGTCAGAACTGGAAGTAGATGAAGGGCGCCACGCCCTGCTGGCCCACCGCGGCGTCGGCGAGCAGGATCACGAGGCCGAATGCCACGCCCTGCGCGGCCACGGGCCGGGCGACGATCCACGCCTCGGCCTGGCGCCACCAGCCCGCCGGCAGCGCCTGGACGCCGATCGCCACCAGCACCAGGAACACCATAGGGAGCGTCACGAGCGGGGACGGCCCCGACAGCCCCAGGCCGCCCAGCACCTCGAAGGCGATGTCGAGGTTGGGCGCTCGGAAGAAGACCCACGCGATGCAGACCACGTTGAAGGTGACGAACCACGCCGCCCAGACGGGCATGTGGAAGCGCGGGAAGCGCTCGCGCCCCCAGCGTTCGATCGAGAGCGCGCTGCCGTGGATGCCGCCCCAGATCACGAAGGTCCACGACGCCCCGTGCCAGAGCCCTCCGAGCAGCATCGTGATCATGAGGTTGCGGTAGGTGCGGCGGGGGCCGTCGCGGCTGCCGCCGAGCGGGATGTACAGGTAGTCGCGCAGCCAGCGCGACAGCGTCATGTGCCAGCGCCGCCAGAAGTCCTGGAGCGAGAGCGCCATGTAGGGCCGGTTGAAGTTCTGCGGCAGCTGGTAACCGAGCAGCAGTGCGAGGCCGATCGCCATGTCCGTGTAGCCCGAGAAGTCGCAGTAGATCTGGGCCGCGAACGCATAGAACGCGAGCAGGATCTCGCCGCCCGAGTGGGCCGAGGGGTCGCTGTACACCGGATCGACGACGCGCCGCGCCAGCTCGTCGGCGATCACGGTCTTCTTCACCAGTCCGCCCGCCACGAGGAACAGTCCGGGCCCGGCCAGCACCTGGCGGGGGTCGCGAGGCGTGCGCAGCTGCGGCAGCAGCTCGTTGGCGCGCACGATCGGTCCCGCCACCAGGTGGGGAAAGAAGGCCTGGAGGATCGCGACGTCCATGAGCGAGGCCGCCCGCGTCTCGCCGCGATACACGTCGACCACGTACGAGATCGCCTGGAAGGTGAAGAACGAGATCCCGATCGGGAGCACGATCTGGACGAGCGGAAGCGGCGAGCCGAGGCCGAGCGAGTCGAGAAAGCCATCAACCTCGGAGACGAAGAAGCCGAGGTACTTGAAGGTGCACAACAAGCCGAGGTCGAACACGATGGCGAGAATCAGCGCGCGCTTGCGGGCGATCTGCGACGGTGATCGCGCGATCACCCGCGCCGCCACCGTGTTCACGACACTGGAGGCCATCAGCAACAGGACCCAGCGCCAGTCGACCCAGCCGTAGAAGACGTACGAGGCGACCAGGATGAACGGCCGCCAGGCTCTGGGATGCGGCATGAACGCCCACGACAGGATGAACACGACCACGAAGAAGGCCGCGAACTCGATCGTCGGGAAGCTCACGGCGCGCATTCTGTCGGGCGCGGCGGCAGTTTTTCTGGTCCTGGCGCCCGTGGCGCCCGCGCAGGACGCAGCACCGTCGGTGCTCGTGGTGGGGGACAGCCTGCAGGTGGGAACGGGCCCGTACCTCGAGCAGGAGCTGGGACGCATCCCGGCCGAGTTCGATCAGCGAACGGGCCGGGGGAGCGCCGAGGGCGTGGGGCGGCTCCAGCTGCGCCTGCGGCCCGAGCACACGATCGTGATCTTCGACCTCGGCACGAACGACGATCCGCGCCAGCCGGACGCCCTCTACCAGAACCTCTCGGAGGCGCGCGCGATCGCCGGCGATCGCTGCGTGGTGGTGGCCACGATCCTGCGCCCGCCCTACGCCGGCGTGGGGCCCGAGGGCCTGTCGGCCGCCGTCGAGCGCTTTGCGTCGGAGCAGGCGAACGTCCAGCTCGTGGACTGGTTCGGCGCCGTCACGAGCTCCCCGGGGCTGCTCTACGAGGACGGCTACCACGCCCGGCCCGAGGGCTACGCGCTGCGCGGGCGCCTGCTCGCCGAGGCGGTAGCGGCCTGCGCCGGCGGGGGAGGAGGAGCGGACCTGAGCGGCATCCCCGCGCCGTCCGGCAAGGCTACTCGTGAGCCGCCGCCGGCGCCCGAGCCGCAGCCGCCGGTGGAGGTTCCGGGTCCCGAGTTGCCCACTCCGGCGCCGCTGGCGACGCTACAGTCAGCCGCACGCAGCGCCGCCCAGCTAGTCTCGGCCGCGGGCAGGGACGCCCGGCAGGCGGCCGGGATGGCCCCTCCGGAACCCGTCCTGGGCGCGTCCGACTGACGTCCAGATTCAAGCTCGTAAATCTCCGGCCGAATGTGGGTTGGAGATGCAAATGATCCGCCCCCTCACACTCACACTCACCCTGCTGATCCTCGCCCTGGCGGCTCTGCCCGCCGGCGCCTCGGGCGCCGTGAGCGTCGGGCTCGGCGACCACGGTTACGGCGCCTTCGGCGATCCGCGCTTCGGCTCGCTCGGGCTGAAGAAGGCCCGCGTCATCGTCCCGTGGAACGTTGCGCTGCGTGCCGGAGACCGTCGCAACCTGGACGACTGGCTGGCCGCCGCGCGCGCCAACGGCATCGACCCGTTCGTGACCTTCGGCGCCTCGTACGGCTCGCGCTGCCCGGCCAAGCCCTGCAAGCTGCCGAGCATCGGCGAGTTCCGCAAGGCCGTTCGCGTCTTCCGGCGCACGTGGCCTCAGGTGCGCACGATCGGCGTCTGGAACGAGGCCAACCACCGCACCCAGCCGACCTTCCGCCACCCCGACCGCGCCGCGCAGTACTACCTGGCGGTGCGAAAGGCCTGCCGAAGCTGCAGGGTCGTGGCAGCCGACGTGATCGACGACCGGAACATGGTCCGCTGGCTCGGCGACTTCCGCAGGGTCGCGCGCGGCGCGCGGCTCTGGGGCCTGCACAACTACCGCGACACCAACCCCCGGCGCGGCCAGCGCTACGGCGGCACGAAGACCCTGCTGCGCGCCGTACCGGGCAAGGTCTGGCTGACGGAGACCGGCGGCATCGTGAAGTTCGTGCTGCCCGACGGGCGCACCCTGTTCCCGTACAGCGAGCGGCGCGCCAACGTGGCGATCGGCCGGTTGTTCCGGCTGGCCAAGCAGTACCGCAGCCGCATCGAGCGGATGTACGTCTACCACTGGCGCCAGGACGCCTTCGCGAACCGCTTCGACGCCGGGCTCCTGAAGGCGAACGGCCAGCCGCGGGCGAGCTTCCACACGCTGCAGCGCTGGCTGGCGACGCCCTGGTTCGCGCCGTAGGCCGGCCCCCCTCGGCCTCCCTGGCCCTCCCGGCGTAGCGTCCTGACTTTGTACGCCAGGAGCGACCAAACTCAGGACGGCTGCGCCCTGCCAACCGGGAGCACCCGGACTCGGCCCACCCAGCCTCAGGCCCGCCGGACAACAGCCGGCGCATGGACTACCCAACGGAAAGCGACAGGGGGCCGGGCTCAGCCGCCGCTGAGCGTCGCGCGCGCCAGCTCGCCCGGCTCGGCTCCCGCCCGCGCGATGGCGACGCCGTCTGAGCCCCAGACGCCCGAGCGGCCTGCGGCGCTGTCGAACCCGCCGCCGGTCGAGCCTGCGAAGCTCGCGATAACGACGGGCACGCCGTGCTCGCCCGCCACGCGCCGGGCCCGCTCGTCGAGCACGTGCGCATCGTTGGCCGACTCGAGCATGCCCGCCACATAGGCGTCGATGCCCAGGGCGGCCGTGGCGGCAGCGTGCTCGGGCACGCCCGTGTCCTTGCAGATCGCGAGGCCCAGGCGCCAGCCGTCGATCTCGAGCACGGCCGGAGCCTCGCCGGCGTCGAAGCGCTCCGGCTCGGCGCCGCCCAGCCACATCTTCCGGTAGGCGACGCTCACCCCGCTGCCGTCGGCGGCCAGCATCGCGATGTGCGAGCGGCCGCCCGAGCCGGCCGCCGGGGCACCGAGCAGCGCCAGCGTTGCCGTCTCGGCACAGGCGGCGACCAGCGGCGCCAGGCGCGGATCGTCGGCGTCGATCGCCTCGGCGTCGAGCTCGTACCCCGTGATCGAGAGCTCGGGGAAGACCACCACCCGTGCCGCCGCCGAGCGGATCACGGCGGCGTGGGTCAGCGCATTGGCGGCCGCGTCGTGGGGCGAGCAGGGAGGCTGCGCGGCGGCGATGGTGAGCGGCTCAGGCATCCGGGTGATGGCTGCGCATGTGCGCGTCGAGCGTCTCGCGCACCCAGCGGCGCTCCTCCGCACTGGCCATCCGGAAGCGACCGAGCAGCTCCTTCTGGCTCTCGAGCGGCAGGCCCGCGATCTCCCAGCGCACGGCGAGGCGCTCGAACAGCAGCTCCATCCGGCGCTGCCAGCGGTCCTCGGCGGACGCGCCCGGCCGCGCGTCGAGGTCCTTCAGCTTGCGCAGCGTGCCCGCGCTCAGCTCGTCGCGCAGCGTGAGCACGTTGCCCTCCGCGTCGCGGTAGTCCGTGCTGCTCGCGGGCGCCTGGGTACCGCCGCCCTCGCGGGCTCGCTTGCGCGCTCGCCGACCCATCGTCAGGCGGATTCTCGCCGATCGCAGCTAGCGCAGCTCGTCCGCCAGCAGGTCCATCAGGAGACCGTCGCGGAACTCGCCGTCGGGGCGCCGCTCGACCCGGCGCATGATCCCCACCGGGCGGAACCCGAGCGCCTCGTAGGAGCGGATCGCTCGCGCGTTCTCGGCGTCGGGGTCGATCGTGAGCCGCCAGTGGCCGCGCTCGGAGATCAGGTGGCGAGCGAGCGTCCGCAGGGTGTCCTGCCCCAGGCCGCGGCCCCGGTGCGCGGCCGCCAGCGTGATGTCCATGCCGGCGTGCCGGTAGTCGGGGTCGTTCTCCTCCCAGTAGGCGACGATCCCGATCAGCTCGCCCTCGAGCTCCACCGAGAACGCCCTGTCGTCGCCGGACTCGCTTAGGTAGTCCTCGCGCAGGCTCTCCTCGTCGGCCTCGCCCCACCAGAGCGCCGCCTCAGGCTCCGAGAGGATCTCGACGATCCGGGGCAGGTCTCCCGCCCGCAGCGGCCGAAGAGTCACGCGGTCGCCGTGGAGGCCCATCTCGCCGAGCGATTCTGCCACGCGACGGATTCGCTGGGTTTGCGCGCTTCCCCGTCCGGCGGATTCGGCAATATCGCGCCCGCCTGAGATCTCCGGGTGTCGTTCCGGGCGTCCTGGGGAAAGTCGGACCGAAGAGGAACCCACGCCAAATCCCGGGCCTGCCGGGAGGAGGAGCCAGAGCTTGAATACCCGCACCCCGAGGGCGCGTGCGCTGCCGTGCGCGCTTGCTCTCGCCTGCGCCATGTCCATCGCTGCGCTGGAAGCCCCGACGGCGGCTGCAACCACCCCCGGGCCGCTCGTGCCGGCGCCCTTCGCGATCGAGCCGAGCTCACGTGCCGCGGCCGCCGGTTGGCCGCTACGCCAAGCACTGGGCGCGCTGTGCGCGCCGCCGCCCGTCCGGCCAGGCGATGCCATACGGCATCGACCCACGCGGCGTAGATCCCGCCGCCACGAATCCGCTGCTCGGGCTGACGTACTTCGTCGACCGCATGGAGCCCGCCTACCGGCAGTGGGCGCGCTACCGGCGCTCCGGGCGCTTACACCGGGCGAGCACGATCTGGCGGCTCGCCCGCGAGCCCCGCTTCCGCTGGTTCGGCAAATGGAGCACGCCGAGCGTGCGACGCAAGGTGCGCGGCTTCCTGAACCGCGTCCGCTGCGACCAGCCGCGGACCGTGCCGTTCATGGTCGTGATGCGCCACCAGGGGCGCAGCTGCGCGCCCGGTTACACGGGCGGCGGGCGCCGCGAGGACCGCGCGACGCGCCGCTGGTACCGGCGCTTCGCGCGCGCGGTCGGCAAGCGGCGGGTGGTGATCGGGTTCGAGCCCGACTCGCTCGGCACGATCGACTGCCTCGTCCGCCGCCGCCGCGACGACCGGTTGCGCCTGCTCCGCTACGGCGTCAAGGTGCTCTCGAGGCTGCCACGGGCCACCATCTACCTCGAGGGGGGCGCGGCCGACTGGGAGCCGGCCCGCCGCACCGCCCGCCAGCTGCGCGCGATCGGGATCCACCGCGTGCGCGGGTTCATGGTCAACGTGACGCATCACGACTGGACGCGCGCCAGCATCCGTCACGGGCTCGAGATCTCGCGCCGCGTGGGCGGCAAGCCGTTCGTGATCAACACCTCGTACAACGGGCGCGGTCCCGTGCACTGGAAGCGCTGGATCAACCGCAGGCGCGGGATCTGGCGCCGCATGAATGTCTGGTGCAACCCCGGCCTGCGCGGTCTGGGGCCGCCGCCCACCACGCTCACCTCGCATCCGAAGGTGGATGCCTACCTGTACATCAACCGGCCGGGCTACTCGGCGGGGGGGTGCAACGGCGGACCCCTGCCGGTCGGCGCCTGGTGGCCGCGGCGGGCGCTCATGTACTCGCGCCTCGCCACCGCCTGGGAGTCCCCGCCGCCCGGCACCCGGCACGGCCTCTTCAAGCGAGTCTCGTTGCGCCAGCTGGGCGCGTTCGGGCGCTGATGGCGCCGAGCGTGTTACTCAGACGGCTCTTCTGGGCACAAAGGCCCCACATCGACGACCCGGGAGGGGTCGAGATGACTGGGGAACGAGCCAGCGCATACGCCAAGTTGATGACGACGCTGCGGCGCCTCGAGTCGGTTGGTGGGCTGCTGCCCGTCGAGGCGGACCAGATCCGTGCTGGAGCCGACGCGCTGCTCTTCTGCGCAGACGACGGGGAGCGCGCGCCCGCGCCCGCCAAGGAGGCGCTGTCGCTGGTCGACGGCCTCGTGGCGGTGGGGCGCTGGCCGAGCCGGATGGCTCGGCGAACGCGCGACGCGCTCGTCGCCTGCGGCCCGCCGGCGCCCGAGATGCGCTAGTCCGCGGCGGGCGCTTGCGACGGGTCAGCCGCGGGCCCGACTCCCGACGCGGGGTGACCCGATCCTCAGATCGGAGCACCGCCCCCAGGCGGGGGCTGCGGCCGGCGGTGGCGCTGCTCACGGGGCGCGATTCTGCCAGCGCGGCGCCGCTTGCGCCGCTGCACCACCCCACGTAGCGTGAGGAGCGTGACGCGCTCGCGCCTGATGCCCCTGCTCCTCCCCGCGGCAGCTCTTCTCTGCGCCTGGCCGGTGGCCACCGCCTGGCCGTCCGCGCAAGGTGCGCCCGCCGCCGTTTGCCCCGAGTCCGGCGCTCGCGTCGAGGGCTCGCCAGGGCGCGACAATCTGCGCGGCACCGATGCCGCCGAGACCTTCCTGGCGGGCGCCGGGAACGACCGGGTGATCGGCTTCGGCGGCGACGACTGCGTGCTCGCGGGGGACGGCGACGACGAGGTGGCCGTGGGTCCCGGTGACAACCTCGCCTTCGGTGAGTCCGGCGACGACCGTCTCACCGGAGACGCCGGCTCGGACAGCTTCGACGGGGGTGAGGGAGCCGACCGCCTCGTCGGCGCCGACGGCGACGACGCGCTTACCGGCGGCTCCGGCGCCGATGCCTTCGCGGGCGGAGGGGGAGCCGACCGGCTGGCGGGCAACGACGGCAACGACCGCTTCGCCGGCGGTGGCGGCAACGACGAGGTGACCGGAGCCGGCGGGCGCGACCGGCTCTCGGGCGAGGGCGGCGCGGACCGGCTGAGCGGCGGCGCCCAGGTCGACTCGCTGTTCGGCGCCGCAGGCGCCGACGATCTCGTCGGCGGCGCCGGGGGCGACGTTCTCGCGGGGAACGTGGGTGACGACTCGCTGCAGGGCGGCTCCGCGTCCGACAGCATCGGCGGCGACGCGGGCGACGACGCGCTGGACGGCGACGGCGGCAACGACCGCATGGACGGCGGCAGCGGCGACGATACGCTCGCCGGCGACGCGGGCGCCGACTCGCTCAAGGGGGGCAGCGGGCGCGATCGCATCGACGCAGGCGCCGGCGACGACTTCGTCGGGAGCGTCGACGGAGCCGCCGACCGGGTGAGCTGCGGAGGCGGTCGCGACACCGCGATCGTCGACTCGAACGACCGCGTGGCCGGTGGCTGCGAGCTGGTCCGCGTGCTCCCAGGCTGACCCGCCCGAGCCGGCCCGTCCGGCGAGCGCGCGTGTTCTACCGTGGGACACAGGCCATGACCGACCGACTCGCACGCAGCCTCCCCAGCCGCGCCGGCGCCCATCGGGCGCTCGTGCGCCTGCGTGGGCGAGCCTGGCCGATCCTGCAGACGGCCGCGGCGGCGGTGGCGGCCTGGTACGCGGCCGAGCTGCTGCTGGACGAGCAGGCGCCCGTCTTCGCGCCGATCGCCGCCGTGATCGCGCTGGGCGCGGCATACGGCCAGCGCCGCGAGCGCGCGCTCGAGCTGGTCGGCGGCGTGGTGCTCGGCATCGGGCTGGCCGACCTGCTCGTCCAGGGCATCGGGAGCGGCGGCTGGCAGCTCGGCGTGCTGGTGCTGGTGGCGATGTCGACCGCCGTGATGCTTGGCGGAGGGCCGGTGCTGGTCACGGAGGCCGGCGTGTCGGCGATCCTGCTCGTGCTGCTCGAGCCGTCCGGGACCGGACTCCCTCCGAGCCGCCTGGTCGAGGCGGTGATCGGAGGCGCGATCGCGCTCGCCGTGGCGGCGCTGGCGTTCCCACCCGACCCCGTGCTTCACGTCGGCCGCTCGGTGCAGTCGGTCTTCGGCGGCCTGGGACGCACGCTCGAGGAGCTCGCGGAGGCGCTCGCGAACGACGATGCCGAGCGCGCCGAGTCGGCGCTCGCGTCCGCCCGCGCTCTCGACGAAGGCGTCCGCGCGCTCGAGGACGCGCTCGAGCTCGGGCGCGAGACGGCCCGCTTCGCCCCTGGCCGCCGCGCCTCGCGCGGCGCGCTCGACCGCTATGAGCGGCCCGCTCACCAGATCGACTACGCGGTGCTCGACACGCGCGTGCTCGCCCGCCACACCCTGCGCTATCTGCGCGCGGGCGGCTCGGCTCCGCCCTCGCTCGCGGATGCGATCAGCGGCCTGGCCGCCGCCGTCTGGGCGCTCGCGGCGGCACTCGACGACCCGGGCGACAGCGGCAAGGAGGCCCGCCGGCTCGCCGCCGACGCCGCGGCGGTGGCCACCCGCAGCTTCGAGGAGCGTCCGGACCTCGCCCTGGCGGAGATCGTGGCGCAGGTGCGCTCGACCGCGATCGACATCGTGCGCGCGGCCGAGGCCGGCGCCGGCGCTCCCGGTGGCGCCGGGCCGGGCGAGATGACCACCGAGGAGCTGCTGGCCACCGCTACGACCCCACGCGGGCCACAATCGCGCGCGCGTGAGCCTCGAACGCCTCCCGGTGGTAGCGGTCGAACTGCTCCCAGGTCGTGAAGGTGGCCGGGTCGCGCACGCGGTCGAGGAAGAGGACGCCGTCCAGGTGGTCGACCTCGTGCTGGAAGGTTCCGGCCGTGAGGCCGCGGCGGACCTCCACGTGTTCGACCCCGTCCCGGTCGAGGTAGCGCACACGCACGGCGAGCAGGCGATCGACCGTCCCGCGAAGGTCGGGGACCGACAGGCAGCCCTCGTTGATCTCGACCGTCTCGTCGTCGACCGGCTCGAGCACGGGATTCACGATCACGGTCAGCGGGATCGGCGGCTTGTACGGGTAGCGGGGGTGGTTCTCGCCGACCTCCACGACAGCGATCCGCAGCGTCTCGCCCACCTGGTTCGCCGCCAGACCCGCGCCCCCGGCGGCGCGCATGGTGTCGATCATGTCGTCGATCAGCCGCTGGGCCTCGGGCGAGCCGAGCTCGTCCGGCGTGAGCTCGCGGGCCCGCTCGCGCAGCACCGGGTGACCGACGGTCACGATCGGGCGGACGCTCACGCGACCTTCTTCCCGTGCCGCCAGACGGCGGCCACCAGCGCGACGCCCGGCCGGTAGGCGAGCTGCGCGTGCGAGGGCGCCTCGAGCAGCGCGGCGTCGGCGCGGGCGCCCGGGGCGAGCAGGCCGACGTCCGTGCGCCGCAGCGCCCGGGCGCCGCCCAGGGTGGCCGACCAGAGCGCCTCGTCCGGCGTCATCCCCATCTCCCGTACGGCGATGGCGATGCAGAACGGGATGCTGGTGGTGAAGCTCGAGCCCGGGTTGCAGTCGGCGGCCAGCGCGACGGTCGCCCCGGCGTCGAGCAGACGGCGTGCGTCGGGATAGGCGGCGCGCGTGGAGAACTCGGCCGCCGGCAGGAGCGTGGCCACGGTGTCGCTCCCGGCCAGCGCCGCAACGTCGTCGTCGTCGAGATGGGTGGCGTGGTCGGCCGAGGCGGCGTCGAACTCGACGGCGATCTGCACGCCCGGCCCGTGCTCGAGCTGGTTGGCGTGCACGCGCGCGAGCAGGCCGCGCTCCACCCCGGCGCGCAGGATCGCCCTCGTCTGGTCGCCGTCGAACGCGCCGCGCTCGCAGAAGACGTCGATCCAGCGCGAGTGGGGGGCGCAGGCGTCGAGCATCGCGCCGCAGACGAGCTCGACGTAGTCGTCGGGCCGTTCCGCGTACTCGGGCGCCACCACGTGGGCGCCCATGTAGGTCACCTCGTCGGTGTGGCCGGCGGCGATCTCGACGCTGCGGCGCTCGTCGTCCACGGTCAGCCCATAGCCGGACTTGCACTCGATCGTCGTGGTTCCGGACCTGAGCGCCTCCGCCACGAGCCGGCCCATGTTCCGGCCAAGCGCCTCCGACGACGCCGCTCGGGTGGCGGCGACGGTGGTGCGGATGCCGCCCGCCTCGTAGGCCTCGCCGGACATGCGGGCGACGAACTCCGCCGTGCGGTCGCCGGCGAAGACGAGGTGGGCGTGGCTGTCCACGAAGCCAGGGATCAGCGCACGGCCGCCGGCGTCCACCCGCTCGTCGGCCGCCGCCTCGGGCGTCGCCCGGCGCGGACCGGCCCAGCGCACCACGCCGCCTCGAAGACAATCGCCGCATCCTCGATCAGCCCGAGCGGCCCGGCCCCGAGCGAGGGGTCGTTCGTCACGAGGGCGCCGACGTTGTCGATCAGCAGGCCGCTCATGCGAGCACCGTCGCGATGGCGCTCCGAAGGCCGCGGGGCACGTCGGCGATCAGCTCGTGGCGCCCGCCGGCCACGATGCGGCGGCCGCCGGCGACCACCTCGCGGACGTCGTCCGGCGCGGCGGAGAAGACGAGCGACTCGAGGAGCGTCGCCGGCTCGGCCCCCGCCAGCCTCACGGAGTCGAGCCCGATCGTCACGAGGTCCGCGCGCGCGCCGGGCTCGATTCGTCCGGCGTCCGGCCAGCCGAGCGCGGCGTGCCCGTTCGCGCTCGCCGCGGCGAGCAGCCCCGCGGCCGGCCAGTGCCCGCGCCGCTCGGAGGCCAGCCGCTCGTCGAGCTCGACCGCGCGCGCCTCCTCGAACATGTCGACCAGCGCGTTGCTGTCGCTCCCCAGCACGAGCGGCGCGCCCGCGCCGCCGAGGGCCGCGGCGGGGCCGATGCCGTCGGCGAGGTCGCGCTCGGTCGTCGCGCACATGCAGATCGCCGTCGCCGCGCCGCCGAGCAGCGCGATGTCGTCCCGCGAGAGATGGGTGGCGTGCACGGCGCACGAGCGCGGCCCGAGCGCCCGGTGGTCGTCCAGCAGCCGCGCGGGAGAACGACCGTAGGCGGCCAGGCAGGCCTCGTTCTCGGCGCGCTGCTCCGAGAGGTGGAAGTGGAGCGGCGCCTCGCGCGCGTGCGCCCAGGCGACCACCGTGTCGAGCTGGTCCTCCGGCACCGCCCGGACGGAGTGGATCGCCGCGCCCACCAGCGCGTGGTCCGGCGCCGCCAGCGAGCTCACGCGCTCCGCCCAGGCGGCGGCGTCGGCGTCACCGAAGCGCCGCTGAGGGCCCTCGAGGGGCTCGCCGATGCCGCCGGCCAGGTAGCAGGCGTCGAGCAGCGTGATGCGTATGCCGGCGTCGGCCGCGGCCTCGATGAGCACGTCGCCGAACGCGTTCGGCTCGTCGTAGCGCGCCCCGCCGGTGTCGTGGTGGAGGTAGTGGAACTCGCCGACGCAGGTGATTCCGGCGAGCGCCATCTCGGCGTAGGTCGCGCGGGCGAGCTCGCGGTACGAGTCGGGTGTGAGCAGCTCGGCGAGCGCGTACATGTCCTCGCGCCAGGTCCAGAAGCTGCCGCCGGCGCGATGGGTGCGGCCGCGAAGCGCGCGCTGGAACGCGTGCGAATGGGCGTTCGCGAGGCCCGGCAGGGTCACGCCGCGCAGATGCGTGGCATCCGTGGGCCGGGCCGCCCCCGGCTCGACCGCCCCGAAGCGCTCCCCGTCGACCTCGATCAGCACCCCGCTCTCGACCCGCTCCGCGCCGAGCCAGGCGTGGTCGGCCCAGTAGCGCGTCACTCGCTCTCCTGCATCGGCACCCGTACGCCTCGCTCCTCCGCGACCTCGGCCGCGCGCTCGTAGCCGGCGTCCACGTGGCGCATGATGCCCGTGCCGGGATCGTTCGTGAGCACGCGCTCGAGCTTCTGCGCGGCGAGCGGGGTGCCGTCGGCCACCGACACCTGGCCGGCGTGGATCGAGCGGCCGATGCCCACGCCGCCGCCATGGTGGATCGACACCCACGACGCGCCCGAGGCGGTGTTGACCATCGCGTTCAGGAGCGGCCAGTCGGCGATCGCGTCCGAGCCGTCCGCCATCGCCTCCGTCTCGCGGTACGGGGAGGCCACCGAGCCGCAGTCGAGGTGGTCGCGGCCGATCACGATCGGCGCCGTGATCTCGCCGCTCGCGACCAGCTCGTTGAAGCGCAGGCCGGCCAGGTGCCGCTCGCCGTAGCCGAGCCAGCAGATCCGGGCCGGCAGCCCCTGGAACTGCACCTTCTCGGCGGCCGTGTGCATCCAGCGCGCCAGCGACTCGTTCTCGGGGAACAGCTCGAGCACCGCGCGGTCGGTCGCGGCGATGTCCGCGGGATCGCCCGAGAGCGCCACCCAGCGGAACGGGCCGCGGCCCTCGCAGAACAGCGGCCGGATGTACGCCGGCACGAAGCCGGGGAACTCGAAGGCGCGCTCGTAGCCGCCGAGCTTGGCCTCGGTGCGGATCGAGTTTCCGTAGTCGAACACCTCGGCGCCCGCGTCCTGGAAGCCCACCATCGCCTCCACGTGCCGCGCCATCGACTCGCGCGCGCGTTCGGTGAACTCCTCCGGCCGCTCGCGCGCGAAGCTCTGCCAGTCCTCGAACGCGACCCCCTCCGGGAGGTAGGCCAGCGGGTCGTGCGCGGAGGTCTGGTCGGTGACCACGTCGATCGGGGCGCCGTCGGCGAGCAGCTGCGGCACGACGGTCGCGCAGTTGCCGAGCAGGCCGATCGAGAGCGGGCGGCGGGCGTCGCGGGCCTCGACGGCCAGTCGCAGCGCCTCGTCCGCGTCGCTCGCCTCCACGTCGAGGTAGCCGTGCTGGATCCGGCGCGCGATGCGCGACGGGTCGACCTCCACGCAGATCGACACCCCGCCCGCCATCGTGACCGCGAGCGGCTGGGCGCCGCCCATCCCGCCGAGCCCGCCGGTCAGGGTGATCGTGCCCGCGAGCGTGTCGCCGAAGCGCTTGGCGGCCACGGCGGCGAACGTCTCGTAGGTGCCCTGCAGGATCCCCTGGCTGCCGATGTAGATCCACGACCCGGCGGTCATCTGCCCGTACATCGTGAGCCCGAGCGCCTCGAGCCGGCGGAACTCGTCCCAGGTGGCCCAGTCGCCGACGAGGTTCGAGTTCGCGATCAGCACCCGCGGCGCCCACTCGTGCGTGGTGAACACGCCCACCGGCCTGCCGGACTGCACGAGCAGGGTCTCGTCCTCGCCGAGCGTGCGCAGCGTGCGCACGATTGCGTCGAACGAGGGCCAGTCGCGCGCCGCCTTGCCGCGCCCGCCGTACACGATGAGCTCCTCCGGGTGCTCCGCGTTCTCCGGGTCGAGGTTGTTCTGCAGCATCCGCAGGGCGGCCTCCTGCTGCCAGCCGCGGCAGGACAGCTCGCTCCCGCGAGCCGCGCGAATCACGCGCGTGGACGTGCTCATGGCTCCTCCTTCGCTCATCTATCTACGCCAGCGCGCCTGTCACGGACTCCGCGGCCCGGCGCGCCCGGCCGCTTCTGATCAGCTCGTTGGTGGTCTCGATCTCCGGCGCCAGGAAGCGGTCGGCGCCCGGGCCGGGCGTGGTCTCGCGAAGCGCCGCGATCACCGCCGCGGTGGCCGGCGCCGGGCTGAGCGGCGCGCGCAGCTCGATCCCGCGCGCCGCCGTAAGCAGCTCGATCGCGAGCACGCGCGTGAGCCCGTCGATCGAGCGGCGCAGCTTGCGACCAGCGGCCCAGCCCATCGAGACGTGATCCTCCTGCATCGCCGAGCTCGGGATCGAGTCGACGCTCGCCGGCGCGGCCAGCCGCTTGAGCTCGGACACCAGCGCGGCCTGCGTGTACTGGGCGATCATATGACCGGAGTCCACGCCCGGGTCCTCGGCCAGGAACGCCGGCAGCCCGTGGTTGCGCGCGACGTCCAGGAAGCGGTCGGTGCGTCGCTCGGACATGCTCGCCAGGTCGGCGGCGGCGATCGCGAGGAAATCGAGCGCGTAGCCCAGCGGGGCGCCGTGGAAGTTGCCGTTCGACTCGACCCGCCCGTCGGGCGTGATTACGGGGTTGTCCACCGCCGCAGCCAGCTCGCACGTGGCCACGGCGGCGGCGTGGTCGACCGTGTCGCGCGCGGCGCCGGCCACCGCGGGCGCGCAGCGCAGCGAGTAGGCGTCCTGCACGCGCGGGTCCTCGGGGCCGCGGTGGCTGGCCACGATCTCGCTGCCCGAGAGCAGCGCGCGCAGGTTGGCGGCCGAGCCGGCCTGGCCGCGCTGGGGACGGAGCTCCTGGAGGTCGGCGGCGAACGCGCGGTCGGTGCCGAGCAGGCCCTCGACGCTCATCGCGGCCGTCAGATCCGCCACCACCAGCAGCTCGCGCAGGTCGACGCAGGCGAGCACGAGCATCCCGAGCATCCCGTCCGTGCCGTTGATGAGCGCGAGCCCCTCCTTCTCGGCAAGCTCGACCGGCTCGATGCCCGCCGCCGCGAGCGCGTCCCCGGCGGGGCGCAGCTCGCCGGAGGCGTCCCGGACGCTGCCCTCTCCCATCAGGGCGAGCGCGCAGTGCGCGAGCGGCGCCAGGTCGCCCGAGCAGCCGAGCGAGCCGTGCTCGTGAACGACCGGTGTGACGCCCGCCGAGAGCATCGCCGCGTAGCCGGAGGCCGTGAGCGGGCGCACGCCGGTGCGGCCGCCGGCGAGGGTCGACAGGCGCAGCAGCATCATCGCCCGCACCACCTCGCGCTCGACCTCCTCGCCCGAGCCCGCGGCATGGCTGCGGATCAGGCTGCGCTGGAGGCGAGCGCGCCCGTCGGCCGGGATGTGGCGGGTGGCGAGCGCGCCGAAGCCGGTCGAGACGCCGTAGTGCGGCCGGTCCTCGCCCGCAAGCGCGTCGACGATGGCGCGGCTCTCGGCGATCACGGCCAGTGCCTCGTCGCTCAGCTCCACGTCGGCGCCATGCCGTGCGACGGCCACCACGTCGTCGAAGGTCGGCGGCTCGGCGCCGACGACCACGCTGCGCGCTCCGTCCATCTCTCGCATTAGAGCGAGCGGGGAGCCGGCGGTCGACCGATCCGCCAGGCTTCCGTCTCGGATCTGAGACAATCGCGAGCCCGTGCCGAACGCCCCCGCCGCAGCCCGCGCGCTCGAGGTGCTCCAGCTGCTCGCCCGCCACGCCGCGCCGCTGCCGGCGGCCGCGATCGCCCGCGATCTCGACCTGCCGCGCTCGAGCGTCTACCACCTGCTGGCCGTCCTGCGCGGTCAGGGCTTCGTGACCCACCTCCCCGAGCAGCGGCGCTACGGGCTCGGCGTGGCGGCCTTCGAGCTCGGCGCGGCGTACTCGCGCCAGGAGCCGCTGCGCTGGATCGGCCAGACCGCGCTCACGCGCCTGGTGGACGCCACCACCCACTCCGGTCACCTCGCGGTGCTGCACGGCCGCGACGTGCTCTACGTGATCGAGGAGCGCGCCCCCGGCCGGCCCAGCCTCGTGACCGACGTGGGCGTGCGCCTGCCCGCCCACCTCACCGCCAGCGGGCTCGCGATGCTGGCCGCGCTCCCGCCCCAGCAGGTGCGCGCGCTGTTCCCGACGCGCGCGGCGTTCGCGCGGCGAGGTGCCCAGGGGCCCAGCTCTCCCGCGGAGCTGCGCCGGCTGCTCGGCGAGGTGCGGCGCGACGGCCACGCGCAGGAGGACGGCGCCATCACCCCCGGCTTCGCCTCGGTTGCCTCGGCCGTGCTCGACCACACGGGGCACCCGATCGCCGCGGTGGCGCTGACCTTCCCCGCCACCCAGGTGGAGGCCGGAGCGCGTGCCGCGCTGGCCGTCCAGGTGAGCCGCTCGGCGGCGCGCATCTCACGCCGCATCCACGGCCGCTAGCAGGGCCGGGCCCACTCCGACTCGGGGCGCCGGTTCAGGGCGTCCGCCCGATGTGTCCAGGCCGCCCGGACGCAACCATCGAATCTGCATGAACAACGAACGAATGGAGAACCTGATGAACGCTCATACCGACACCGCCATCCAAACCTCGCCGAAACGCTCGGCGGGAGCGCGCGTGGTCCTGATCGTCGCGTCTGCCGTGGCGGGGGTCACGGCAGCGGCGCTGATCGGCCTCGGCGGCCTGGCCTTCTGGGGCGATGGCCAGAAGGACGAGAGTGGCTATCTCTCGACCGACACTGGGAGCTTCGAGACCCGTACGCACGCGCTGGCGACCGAGACCCTGGACATCGACCTCGATGGCATCGAGGGGCTCGTCGACTCGACCGGGCTCGGGGACATCCGTCTCGACGTGGAATCGCAGACGGACGAACCGGTCTTCGTGGGAGTCGCACGGACGGACGAGGTCGACTCCTACCTGCGCGGCGTCGCGCACAGCAGGGTGGTCGATCTCGAGGTCGACCCGTTCGAGGCGCAGTACGCGCCGCGCGCCGGGTTGAGCCAGCCGGCCGCGCCGGCCGGTGAGCGGTTCTGGGCGGCGTCCAGCCACGGCGCCGGGCATCAGACCCTGACCTGGGAGATGGAGGACGGCGACTGGTCGGTCGTCGTGATGAACGCCGACGGGTCGCCGGGCGTGCGCGCCGACGTGAGCGCGGGCGCCAAGGTCCCGTTCCTCGACGAGATCGGCTGGAGCGCTCTCGGCGCAGGTACGTTCCTGCTCCTCACGTCCGTTGGACTGCTCGTGCTCGGTGTGCGCAGGCCGAGCAGCCGCTCCTAGCCGCGTCCGCGTGGCGAGCCGCCCCAGCGGGCGGCTCGCCGGCGCGGCCTACAGCCCGAGCTCGCGCAGCGCCTGCTCGGGCTCGCGGAAGCGCTCGTTGCGCAGGAGCTTGCCGTCGGCGAGGGTCCAGATGTGAGCGGTGCACTCGGCAAGCGGCACGCCGCTGCCCTTCCCGCGTGCGTGCATCGTCATCACGATCAGCACGCGCCCGTCCGACCCCTCGGTGATGCGATCGACCTCGACCCTCCACTCGTCCCAGGCGGATGCGACGTCCTCGAGGTAGCGACGGATCCCGCCATGGCCGGTGTAGACCCGCCCGCTGATGCCGAGCACGGAGTCGAACTCGATCTGTGGATGGCAGACGGCCACGGCGGCCTCGACGTCGCCGCTCGTGATCGCCTCGGCGAAGAGGCGGGCGGGTGCCTCGTTGAGCGGTTTCCATGCGGGAATAGGTCGACTTTCCAGCGCGTGGAGACCCAATCATGGTCGCATGACCGCGCCCAACGCTCCGCTCCGAACCCGTGTTAGGTTCGATCGAGGACTCGCCGATGGATTTCCGCATCCTCGGACCGATCGAGGTAATCGATGCTGGGCGACCGCTGGCGATCGGCGGTGCGAAGCAGCGTGCGCTGCTCGGGATGCTGCTGCTGCATGCCAACGAGATCGTCTCGAGCGATCGCCTGCTCGAAGAGCTGTGGGGGGAGCGCAGCGGCGAGGACGCTGCGAACGCGCTGTCGGTGGCCGTTTCCCGTCTGCGCGGCGTTCTCGAGCCGGGTCGTGCGCGAGGCGAGGCGAGCCGGCTGCTCGTCACGCGCTCGCCCGGCTATGAGCTGCGCGTCGACCCGGAGCGCCTCGACGCCAAGCGGTTCGAGTCGCTCGTGGCCGAGGGGAAGCGCGCGCTCGCGGCCGGGGATCCGAGGTCGGCGCGGGAGGCGCTGGAGGAGGGGCTCGCTCTCTGGCGCGGCCCGCCGCTGAGCCGAGCTGGCGTACGCATCCTTCGCGCAGGCGGAGATCGCGCGACTCGAGGAGCAGCGGCTCGGCGCCCTCGAGTATCGAATCGAGGCGGATCTGGCGCTCGGCCGCGGGGAGGAGGTCATCGGCGAGCTCGAGGCCCTCGTCGCGCGGGAGCCCCTCCGGGAGCGCCCGCGTGGGCTGCTGATGCTGGCCCTCTACCGCTCGGCTCGCCAAGCCGACGCGCTCGCCGCCTATCAGGCCGCTCGTGCCGAGCTCGTCGGGGAGCTCGGCATCGAGCCGGGCCGTCAGCTCCGCGAGCTGCACCAGGCGATTCTCGAGCAGGATCCGGAGCTCGACCTCACCGCAAAGCCGGAACCGGAGCCGGAGTCCCCGCAGCGCGGCTTCGTCGGACGGGAGCGCGAGCTGGCCGAGCTCGTGGACGGCCTTGCGGGCGCGATGGCCGGGCGCGGGAGGCTGTTCCTGCTCGCCGGCGAGCCGGGCATCGGGAAGAGCCGCCTGACCGAGGAGCTGGCGGCGCACGCACGGGCGCGCGGGGCGCGCGTCCTCGTCGGCCGTTGCTGGGAGGCCGGCGGCGCTCCCGCGTACTGGCCGTGGGTGCAGTCGCTACGGCCATACGTCCGGTCAGCGGACGAGGAGACGCTCGGATCCCAACTCCGCGATGGAGCGGCCGATGTGGCCCAGCTTCTGCCCGAGCTCCGCGACGTCCTGGCCGACCTGCCGCCCGCGTCACCTCTGGACTCGCCCGACGCCCGCTTCCGGCTGTTCGACTCGATGACCGCTTTCCTGAAGCTGGCCGCGGCCGAGCGACCGCTGGTGCTGGTGCTCGACGACCTGCACGCGGCGGACGAGCCCTCGCTGCTCCTGCTGCAGTTCGTCGCGCGCGAGCTCGGCGAGAGCCGGCTGATGATCATCTGCCCCTATCGGGACATCGACCCGGCCCTTGCGGATCCGCTGACCGCGACCCTCACGGAGCTCGCCCGCGAGCCTGTCACGCGCACGCTCGCGCTCGGCGGCCTCGACGAGGCGGACGTCGCCGAGTACATCCAGATCGCCGCACCGGACGCGTCCGCCCAGAGCCTCGCCCCCGCGGTCTACGCCGAGACCGAGGGGAATCCGCTCTTCGTCGGCGAGATCGTGCGCCTGCTCACGGAGGAACGGCGCCTCGAAGCTGAGCCCGGAACGCCGCCGCTGGTGATCCCGCAGAGCGTGAGGGAGGTGATTGGCCGTCGCCTTCGCAACCTCTCGGACGAGTGCCGTCATCTGCTCACCCTGGCTTCAGTGCTCGGGCGCGAGTTCGATCTCGATGCCCTGGCGCGCGTCAGCCGGCTCGACCTCGAGGCCGTCCTCCGGTTGCTCGACGAGGCGATCGACGCGCGCGTCGTCACCGAGATTCCCGACGCCGTCGGTCGGCTGCGATTCGCCCACGCGTTGATCCGGGATGCCGCCTACCACGGTCCTGCGAGGAGTCGCCGCCTGCAGCTCCATCGGCAGGTCGGAGAGGCTCTCGAGGATCTCTACTCCGCCGACCTCGAGCCCCACCTCGCTGAGCTGGCACACCACTTCTTCGAGTCGGCCGCCGCGGGCGACGGGGGCAAGGCGGTCCAGTACGCACAGCGTGCCGGGCGGCGCGCGGTCGCACTGCTCGCCTACGAGGAGGGAGTGCGTCTCTACCAGATGGCGCTCCAGGCGCTTGGGCCGGACGGCTCGGACAGCCAACCTCGTTGCGAGCTGCTGCTCGCGCTCGCGGACGCCCAGGGACGGGCTGGGCACGGTCCGGCGGCCAAGGCGACGTTCCTGCGCGCGGCCGACCTGGCCCGTGCGGCGGGGCTTACGGAGATGCTCGCCCGCGCAGCCGCCGGCTACGGGGGGAGGTTCCTGTGGACGCACGCCATTTCGGACGAGCGGCTCGTCCCCCTGCTCGAGGACGGGCTCAGCCGCCTTGGGCGAGGCCGACAGCGTGCTACGGGTCCAGCTGCTCTCGCGGCTCGGCGCGGCGCTTCGGCACGGACCCACACGAGAGCGCCGCGAGCGCACGTGCGAGGAGGCGATCCGAGATCGCGCGCAGGCTCGACGACCCGGCCACGCTCGCCTATGCGCTCGCCGCCGCGGCGGCCGCCCTCCACGGACCCCACACCGCACCGCGAGAGGGTTCGACGGAGGGGGATGAGATCGTCTGCGCTCGCGATCAGGACCGGAGACGGAGAGCGGCTGTTCGACGGGCACGAACACTGCTTCTGGGCGGCCTGGGAGCTCGGTGACCCCGCTCGCCGCGCGAGCGAGCTGGCGTCGCTGACCCGCATCGCCAACGAGTTGAGCCAGCCCGCCCAGCTCTGGATGCTCGCCACGGCGCAGGCAACGCTCGCCATGGCGCAGGGCCGGTTGGCGGAGGCCGCGGAGCTGATCGAGCGCGCGGCCGAGGCCGGCGAACGGGCCTCGAGTGGGAAGCGACGGCGGCGCGCAAGATCCAGCTCTTCCTGCTTCGTCGCGAGCGCGGACAGCTTGACGGCCTCGACCTGGAGATCCGGGACTCCGCCCACGAGTTTCCGTCGCCGCTCATGCACGGCGCCGTCCTGGCTCAGGTCTACGCCTGCCAGGGTCGCGCCGACGAGGCGGGCACCCTGCTCGACGAGCTCATGAGCCACGACCTCGCGAGCTGGCACGTCGACGAGGAGTGGCTCGTGAGCGTCTGTCTGCTTGCCGAGAGCTGCGTGCTCCTCGGACGATCCGAGCCCGCGGCGCCCCTCTACGACCTTCTCCTGCCCTACGGCTCGCTCAACGCGGTCGGCGTGCCCGAGCTCGCGCTCGGCTCCACGAGCCGGCAGCTCGGCATCCTCGCGGCCCAGCTGGGGCGCGCCGACGACGCGCTGGATCACTTCGAGGAGGCCCTGCGGATGAACGAGCTGATGGGCGCGCGACCGGAGCTTGCACGCACGCAGGAGGATTGCGCCCGCCTCCTGCGTGCGCGCGGCGGAAGGGGAGACCGGGCCCGCGCGGAGTCGCTGCTCGCGGAAGCCCACGCGAGCTACGACGAGCTCGGCATCCACGCCGCAGCTCGTGGCTAGCGCCCAGCCAGGCTCTTATCCTGCTCGGCCGCGACCGCGCTCGACGACGACACGCCGGGGACGGGCCAGGCATTCCGATCGGCGCGCTCGGGTAGGTCACCTCGGGAGGCATGGGGGCAATCGGTCCGTTACCTAGACGTGTGGTCTCTGTCTGACGAATCGCTCCTCGCGGGCCTCGCCTCGGGCGATCCGGAGGCCGCGACGGCCTTCGTGCGGCGCTTCCAGGGGCGGGTCTTCGGCCTGGCGCTCACGATGCTGGGCGATCCCGAGACTGCGCGCGACGTGACCCAGGAGACCTTTGTCCGCGCCTGGAGGTATGCGGGGGGCTATGACCCCCGACGCGGGGAGGTTGCGATCTGGCTCCTGACGATCGCCCGCAACGCGGCCCACAACTCCCGGAGGCTGAGGCGCGACGAGCCCCTCGAGCCGCAGCAGATCGTCAGCATGGAGCGATTCGGCGGCGACGACCCGGCCGACCGGGCGGCGGCGACCCAGGAGCGCGAGCAGCTGCTGGAGGCGATCGCCGTGCTGCCCGAGCAGCAGCGGCGGGCGCTCGTGCTTGCCGCGTTCGGGGGGCGGACGGCGCGCGAGATCTCGGGGATCGAGGGGATTCCGGTTGGCACCGCCAAGACCCGCATCCGCTCGGCCCTGCTGCGGCTCCGTTCCGAGTTGGAGGTCGGCCTTGAGCGATGACCCGCGCTGCGACGAGGTGCTCGAGCTCGAGGCGGAGATCGCGCTCGGCATCGCCGACGGCGAGGAGCGCGCGCGGGCACTGGAGCACGCGTCCAGCTGTCCGCGCTGTCGCCGCCGGTTGGCCGAGCTCTCGGAGCTGGCCGACGAGCTGCTGCTCCTTGCGCCCGTGGTCGAGCCGCCGGCCGGCCTCGAGTCCGACGTCGTCGAGCGGCTGCGCCGCGAGTGGAGCCCGCGCCGGCAGTGGGCGCTGCCGCGCCCGGCGCGAGCCGTCGCCGCGATCGCCGCGGTGCTCGTCGCCGTCGCGGCCGCGCTCGCCGGGATGTACGTCGCGGGCGATGACGTCCGCCACGATGCCGCGCTCTACCGGAACGTCCTCCAGGAGGCGAACGGCAGCTACTTCGGGGCGTTGCCGTTGCGCGAGCCGGGCGGCCGCCGCCGCGGACTCCTGTTCGGCTATGCCGGCTCGCCCTCCTGGATGTTCGTGCTCGTGCGGGGCGTCGAGGGCTCCGGGCGCTGGCGGGTCGAGCTGCGCACCGACCGCGGGGCGCGGCTCGGGCTCGGCTCCTTCGAGGTCGATGGCGGCCGGGGCAGCTTCGGGCGAGCGCTTCCCGTGCCATTGCGCGAGGTCGAGCGCGTGGTGCTCTCGGAGGCCTCCGGTGCTGGACGCCTCACGGCCGTTTCGCGGCGGCGGTAGCGCCGTCGGTGCGCTACCGCCGGAACACTTCGAAGATCGCCCCCTTCGACACGGAGACCACGAACAGATTGCCGTTCGGCCCGGTCTCGATGTCGGTGCCGACCCCGAAGTCCCTTCCGATCAGGAGGCTCTCGCTCTCGGTGATGTCGTGCTTCGCGGTGTTGTCGGCCACGCGATCCTCGAGCCTCGGATCGTCAACGGCGATATTGCGCCGGTTGCCGGTGAGATCGAAGCGGAAGAGGTATCCGCCCACCGTCAGCGGGGTGGCGGCGCCGACGAACAGGTCGCCCGCGAACTGCGGTCCGAGCCCCCGCCCCTTGACGAAGCCGATCGCAGCCGGCGGCACCGCGAACTTCCAGCTGAACTCCGGATCGCTGTAGCGCGACCCCGGCAGGCCGAACATGCGGGCGCGCGCCTCGGCGGCGGTGTCCGCGATGTTCGACGGTGGCCAGCGAAGCTGCTGCAGCCCAGCGCCGGGGATCCCACCGGACGGCGGCAGCGCGAGCTCGATCGCCTTGAACTGCTCGATCCGGTCGATCGGACCCATGACCTGGATCCAGCCCCCGTTCATGCCGCGCTCCACGCGGTTCAGCTCGTCGAACGCGTCATCCGCGTTCTGCTGGTCCCAGAGGTTGCCCGAGACCGGGTCGAACGCCATCCCGAAGCTGTTGCGGACGCCGTAGGCGAACAGCCGCTGCACGTTCGCACCGGTCTCCCCGCCGATCGTGGCCCCGGCGCTGAAGAAGGGGTTGTCGACGGGCGTGGTCCCGTCGTCGTTGAGACGCAGGATCGCTCCCGAGAGGTGCGCGTCGTCCGGGGCCGGGCCGCCGAACTGGTCGTCCGCCAGCACGCCGGCGGCGCAGCCTGGCTGTGGCCCGCACGGGAGGTTCTGGAGCGCGCCACGCCTGCCCAGGTCGCCGACGATCACGTACAGCTTGCCGTCCGGGCCAAAGGCGATCACCCCGCCGTCGTGGTTGGCCCGCGCCGGCTGGGCGGCGTCGTTCTGACCTGGTGGCTCGGGGGCGCCGTCGTTCTGGAAGGAACGCAGCTTGACCAGGTTCTGGTCGAAGGTGAGCGCGGATCCCGTCCACTCGAAACGGTCGACCCGGTTTCCGAGCAGCGGGACCTCCAGCAGGTTGTCGGTGTCCGGCGGGCCTGAGATCGCCCCCGGGGCGTCCGAGCACTCGGTCTCCTCCGGGAAGAACGGGTCGGCGTCGAGCGCGGCCGTGCTGCGGCAGCTCCAGTACAGGTAGACGCCCGGGTTCTCCGGGAAGTTCGGATGGAGGGCGATGCCCAGCAGCCCACGCTCGGAGCCGAAGTTGACGGAGAGGTCGAGCACCGTGCCCTGAACCTCGCCGTCGACGACGCGCTTGACCTGGCCGGTGTTCTTCTCGATGACGAGCAGATCGTTGCGGCCGAGGAAGGCGATGCTCGACGGGGTCACGAGACCGTCGACCACGGTTCGGACATCCAGTCGCGGATGGAGCATCGTCGGCTCCTGGGCGAGCACGGGTTGCGAGCTCGTCAGGACCAACACCAGCACGGATACGACGAGCGAGACGAAGCGGCGCACGATCGGGAGCCTCCCTTCAAAGGGCTCGCGGGGCGGAGATGTCGATTTGACCCTTCAGCCGGTAATACCCGCCGAACGCGGCAAGGGATTGGCCCGCGTGGTGGCCGCGCGCCGGGCTGGGTGAGGGCGCGGTTCGGGCTGCATCGGCCGTCGAGGCTCGCGAGGGTTACGTTGACCGCGCCATAGGCGGTCAACGTAACGCTCGCGGTCAGTCGCCCAGCTCGAACCGGATCTGGTCGCTGAAGCTCTCGAGCCCGGACGCGTTGGTCGCGTCCGCCCAGGCCTTGCCATGAACAACACAGCCCGGGCGGAGCTCGAGACGCACCCGCGCTCGGCGCGTGCGCTCGCTCGGGGCCAGCGCGCCGGGCGGCAGCCGGACGCGGGCGATCTCGGCCGGGGGGAAGTGGTGCACCCGTCGCGTGACCTTCCCACGGCCGGGCGCGGGACCCCGGCATACCTGCCGATAGGTCAGCGACGCCCGAATCCGGCCAGTCCCGCCGTCGCGGTCGCGGATCAGCGCGGTGAGACCGACTGACGGCCCGGCCAGCCGAATCGGCGGGTCCCGGTCAGCGCGCACGGGCGCCGTCGAGCTGACCACCCGCCCCCCGCTGCGCAGCAGGAGGATCGCGGTGGGCGGCGTGCGGTCGCGCGCCGGCACCCGAACGTCGCCCGCCGAGCGCGGGCGGCCTTCCGACGGCCGGCGCGACGCCACGATCTCGGTCTCCCACGGCTCGGCGCTCCCGGCCCTCGCCGTCAGGCGGAAGGTCGCGCTCCCGCGGCGCGGCAGGTCCGGCAGCACCGCGGCGAACGTCCCGTCCGGGGCGACGTTCACGCGAGCCACCCGAGCGCCCGCCTCGTCGACGAGCTCGATCGCCGCCGAGGCCGGCTCGACCGTGCCGGTGACGGTCGCGGTGGCGCCGCCGGCGCGAACCAGGTAGCGGTCGGCGCCGTGCCCTCCACGCGTGCCGGCGTCCGGCGGTCCGGTCTGGCTGCGCTCGAGGTTCAGTGAGCCCTCCACCTGCCGTACGGGCGTCGTGCGCTCGGCGCCACGGTCGTCGCCCTCCTGGCATCCCGCGAGGAGAACGACGGCGAGGAGCGCGAGTCGCGCACGAGGCGGCATCGGCATGGGGCGCGACGATAGGCGCGCCGCGGCCCGGTCGTGAGAAGACCCGCGGTCGCTCAAGAAGGAGCGGCGATCACGGCCGCACGGGCCGCCGCCGCGAAACGCTCCGCCGCCGGCGAGAGGCAGCCATCCGCCGTCTCGGGCGTCAGCAGCTGGATCGGGAAGACGCCGCGCTCGGTCAGGGCGAGGATGCGAATGCCCCGCAGCGTGGACGCCGCGGAGACGCGGGTGGTCAGCCCGACGCAGCCGCCGCTTCGCACGGCCGTCTCCCAGGCCATCGGACCCGTCGATCGGTCGCTCGCCCGCGGCTCGAAGCCGGCCCGGCGGCAGAGCTCGCGCACCGCCTGGTTGTAGCCCGGCCCGTCGAGGGGGTCGACGCCGGCGAAGCGCTCCTCGGCGAGCGAGCGGAGCTCGACACGCCTCTCGCCGGCCAGGCGATGCGTGGCGCCGACGGCGACGACGGCCGGCACGTCCGTGAGCGCCTCCGCGCGCACGCCCGCCGTGGGAGCCGAGGCAAACCCGATGGCGATCTCCAGCGAGCCCTCGGCGACGCGCCGGGCGATCGAGCCGGTGTTGTCGGCGACAGCCTGCACACGGAGGTGCGGGTCGCTCTCGGCGAGGCTCGCCAGCACCCGCTCGGCCAGATAGTGGGCACCGGGCGAGAGGCCGACGCTCAGGCTGTCGTCCGTGCGGCCCGCCGCGCTCTGGGCCGCTCGCTCCACCGCCGCCGCCGCGGCCACAGCCTGGCGCGCGAAGGGCAGGATCGCCTCACCGGCGGCGCTCAGCTCGACGTTCTGCCGGCTGCGCTCGAACAGCCGGACGCCGAGCTGTGCCTCGAGGCGCTGCAGCTGCTGGCTGATCGCCGGCTGCGCGAGGTGCAGCCGCCGGGCCGCGCGGCCAAAATGGAGCTCCTCGGCGAGCACGGTGAACGTCCGCAGGAGGCGAGGATCGACGGCGGCGGCCACCCCGGCATTGTCTCGTGCGCACCGTCGCTCACGTACTGAGCCCCTGGCACTCGGTAAACCCGAGCACGCCCGCCGCTCGCGCCAGATCGCCGTAGGCGAGCTCGTACTCGTTCACGATCTCGGACTCCCCGGCCCGGTCGCCTGCACGAAGCGCGGCGATCTGCTCGTCCAAGGCGTCGGTCATGCGCTTGATCGACGGCGAGCACCTCGGCGGCGGTCGCACGCGTCCTCCTCCGGGGGCCCGAGCGCTCGCAGCCGCCGCAGCGCCGCTCGGCCGGGTTCGATGAACTCGGACAGGAACTCCGCATCGCCGAACTTCGGCCCGTAGTGCCAGCCGAGGCCGCCGGGATCGAGCGCCGTCTCCTTCTCGTTGGCCTTCGCGCAGATCGCGTCAGCTTCGGCGATGTAGTCCTCCTTCGTGAGGCCCTCGTCCTCGCCGCCGCAACCGGCTGCGGCGGCGAGTGCGAGGAGGGCCAGTAGTGTGGCCGCGCGTCGCATGGCTACGGGAGGCTCACGTACTGCCCGAGGAACGAGCGGGCCTCTGAGATGTCGAGCCGCGCGCCGAACCCCATGGCCCTGCAGATGGCGTCGCCGCCGCCCGAGACGAGGGCCACGATCCTGTTCGTGCCCTGCAGGAACGCCGGGGAGCCCGAATCGCCGAAGCAGGCGCCGCCGATCCCGTCGCCGGCGTCCGAGTTCGAGAACAGCCCCACGTACGCCCGCGTGAGGGATTGGAAGCGCGAGGTGGCGAGCATCCGTCCCGGAGGGGGCTCAAGGCTGGGCGGTCCGCCCTTGAAGGAGGGGATCGCGCCGTAGCCCACGTTGTCGATGAGCGTCCCCGGGCGCAGGCCTCCGCGCGCGACGAGATCGTCGAGCATCCTCGCGCGCGGGAATGCGACCGAGGTCACGGGCACGGTCGTTTCGAGCAGGATGACGGCGAAGTCCCTCGGGTTCGCCCGGCTCGCCCCGAAGTCCGGATGGACGTCGAAGCCGGTCGCGCGGTACCAGCTCGCGGCCGTGACCTCGAAGGTGTCCGGGTCAATCGTCACGTTCGCCTCGAAGGTCACCCAGAGCTGCGTGTCCTCGGGCAGGCCGGCCAGGCAGTGACCGGCCGTTAGGAAGACGCCGGTGCCCGGAGCCCCTCCGCGTTCACCGGCGTACGAGCCGGAGCATGATGCGATGCCGCTTGCCGTCCTCCTCGACGGCGAACATCCCGACATTCGGATGCCGGTTGCCGTCGGGCACGCCGCCGCCGATCGCTAGGGCCGCCTGCGGAAGCGCGAGCGCGGTCACGACCGCCAGCAGCGCGGCGGTCCTAAGTCGTGGTGTCCTGCGGTGGGATTCCATGCGGTGCAACGTCGCCCGGGCCGGTTGCGATATGGCTGCAACTCGGCGACAGTGGGCTTGGGAACCCATGCAGTTCTGCATTCTTGGCCCGCTCGATGTTGCCGAGAACGGTCACGGGATCGAGCTCGGAGGTCCGCGTCAGCGGGCCCTTCTCGCGCTGCTCCTGCTGAACGCGAACGAGGTCGTGTCCCGCGACCGGCTGATCGACGAGCTCTGGGGGGAGGAGCCCCCCGCCAGCGCGGTCAAGACGCTTCAGGCCAACGTCTCGAGGCTGCGCGGATCGCTGAACGGACGGGAGGGCGCCTCCGGCCCCGGCGCCGGCCGGCTCGAGACCCACGGGCACGGGTACCTGCTCAGGGTCGAGCCCGGTGAGCTCGACGCCGATCGCTTTCGCACGCTGCTCGAGGAGGCCAAGCGCGATCTCGCCCGCGGGGAGCCGGGGACCGCCTCGGAGACCCTTCGCGAGGGTCTCGGGCTCTGGCGCGGCCCGCCGCTGGCCGACCTCTCGCGCGACTCCTTCGCCCGCGCCGAGATCGGGCGTCTCGACGAGCTCCGCCTGGCCGGGCTCGAGGAGCGCATCGACGCCGACCTCGCCCTCGGTCGCCATGCGACGCTCGTGGGAGAGCTGGAGTCGCTCGTGGCCCAGCACCCGCTGCGAGAGCGCCTGCGGGCGCAACTCATGCTCGCCCTCTATCGCTCGGACCGGCAGGCGGAGGCCCTGCGCGTCTACCAGGACGGCCGCCGGACGCTTGCCGAGGAGCTCGGGCTCGAGCCCAGCGAGAGCCTGCGCCGCCTCGAACGACAGATCCTCGAGCAGGACCCGGCGCTCGCGCCTCCGCCGGCGGCGTCGCCGCCGCCACCGCCGCGGGAGGAGGCGCGGGGCAAGTCGCGCCTGCTGCTGGTCAGCGCGCTTGTTCTGGCGGCCGCGATCGTGGCCGCGGTCTTTCAGCTCGTACGCGAGGGAGGGGCGGAGTCCGCGGACGACCAGGCGGGTGCGCCGGGCGCTCACGCGCTCGACGTCCGCACCGGCGTCCAAGAGGCCAGCGTCGCGCTCGGCCGCTCGCCGTCGAACATCGCCGCCGGCGAGGGCGCAATCTGGGTCATCGATGCCGACGACGGGACGATCTCGCGCATTGATCCGCGCACGCGGACCCGCGAGCGAACCTTCAGCACGGCATCGACCCCCACCGACGTCGCTGTCGGCGCCGGCGCGGTCTGGGTCGGGAACGCGTTCCGGGGTGGCCGCAGCCGGGGCAGCTATCCGGAGAGCGTGTCCCGCCTCGATCCGCAGACGGGCGTGGTCGATGCCACGATCAGGCTGCCGGGCGCCGACGCCCACGGGTACTTCCAGGGAGGCGGGTTCAACCAGCAGCGCATTGCGGTCACCCCCACGGCGGTCTGGGCGGTGAATCCCGACCAGACGGTGTCACGGATCGACCCACGCACGAACCGGCGGGTGGCCACGATCGAGGACGTGCAGGCGGCGGATATCGCTGCGGCAGGTGGCGAGGTCTGGGTGATCGGGTCGGACGGCGTGATCGAGATCGATCCGCGAACGAATGCCGTGTCGCAGAGGATCCAGGTCGCCGCCGAGAGCATGAGCGCGCTGGCCCTGGGTGCGGGTGCGGTGTGGGTGGCCGATCCCGTCGGGGGCAGCGTCTGGCGGGTGTTCTCGGGCCCGGAGCCGGTGCTTCGGCAGATCCCGCTCGAGCTGGGGGTGCGCTCGCTCGCGTACGGTCACGGCGCGCTCTGGGCTACGAACGAGGTCGCCGACAAGGTCTACCGGATCGCTCCCCGCACCAACGAGGCGGAGGTTGTCAGCCGCACGATCGCGCCGCAGCGGGTGGCCGTCGCCGCCGACGCCATCTGGGTCACGGCGCTCGGCCCGCCGTCCGGGCGGGAGACGCTGCCGGCCTCCGCCTGCGGCCAAGTCGCCGCCGGCGAGAGCCGGCCGCAGTTCCTGATCGTCTCGGACCTTCCGCTCCAGGGCCCGTTACGGGCCTACGTGTCGCCGATGGTCGACGGCATCCGCTACGTCCTCGAACAGCGGGGCTTCCGGGCCGGGCGCTACAGCGTGGGCTACCGCTCGTGCGACAACGCGACCGCTCAGGCCGGCGGCACCGACGTGTTCCGCTGCTTCTCGAATGCTCAGGCCTACGCCCGAACCCCGGACGTGCTCGGCGTGATCGGCTCCTTCTTCTCGTTCTGCTCGGAGGTCCAGATCCCGATCGCGAACCAGGCGGCCGACGGTCCGCTCGCAATGATCAGCCCGTCGAACACGGTCATCGGGCTCACGCGGCCGTGGCGGGGCATGCGTCCGGGCGAGCTCCGGAAGCTCTACCCCTCCGGCGTGCGTAACTATGCCCGCATCGCGGCCGCGGACCACCTGGCGCCCTTGGCGCTCGCGGAGACCGCCCGGCAGCTCGGCGCCGCCAGCGTGTTCGTGCTCCATGACCGCGAGGACCCGGATACGGCCGCCTACGCCGCCAAGATGCGCCGCGCCGCCCGCGAGCTTGGCCTCGAGGTCGCCGGGGTGGGGGCGTGGGACCCGGCCGCGCGCAGCTTCACCGGTATCGCGCAGAGGGTCGCGGACGCTCGACCCGGGGCCGTCCTGATGACCGGCGCGGCTCCGCCCCATCAGGGCGCTTTGATCCGCGACCTGCGCGATGCCGTCGGTCCGGACGTGGACCTGATCGCGAGCGACGGCTTCGCGGACTTC
>CAWEVH010000011.1:0-29841 GCA_963812415.1 uncultured Thermoleophilaceae bacterium
AGGCTATGAGCGGTGACCGGCGCTCATGTCTGCAGGGCGTGGGCGACCACCTACGCAAGGCCGCGGGACCCCGAGAGTCCCAGTGCCACACGGCATCCGCCCTACTTGATCTGGTCGTACACCTTGAACATCGGCAGGTACATCGCGATCACGATGAACCCGACGATCGCGCCCACGACCACGATCATGATCGGCTCGAGGATCGAGGTCAGCGCCTTGACCGCCGCTGCCACCTGCTCCTCGTAGAACTCGGCGACCTTGGTCATCATCGTCTCGAGCGCGCCGGTCTCCTCGCCCACGCCGATCATCTGCGTGACCATGACCGGGAAGGCCTCGGGCACGGCGGCCATCGGAGCCGTGATCGAGCCGCCCTTCTTGACCGACTCGCGCACCTCCTCCATGGCCTTCTCGACGACCTTGTTGCCGGAGGTCCGGCCGGTGATGTCGATCGCCTCGAGCATCGGCACGCCGGCCGCGATCAGGCCGGAGAACGTGCGCGAGAAGCGCGCCAGGGCGACCTTCTGGACGATGTCCCCGATCTTCATCGGGAACTTCAGCTTCAGGCGGTCCCACTGCATGCGGCCACGCTCGGTCCGCTTCCAGCGCCGGAAGGCGAACACGACGCCGAACGCCACCGCCGCCATGACGTAGAAGCGCTGAGTGACCATGTGCGAGAGCCACACCGTGAACTTGGTGATTGCGGGCAGCTCGCCGCCGAAGTCCTCGAAGATCTGCTCGAACACCGGCACGAGGAACGCCACAAGGGCGAACAGCACGATGAGCGCGAAGCCGCCGATCACGGCCGGGTAGATCATCGCCGCCTTGATCTGGCGCCGCAGCGCGGCGTCCTTCTCGAGCTGGTCGGACACGCGCACCAGGGTGTTGTCCAGGATGCCGCCGGTCTCGCCGGCCTGCACCATCGCCACGTAGAGCTCGTTGAAGATGTCGGGGTGCTTGGCGAGCGAGTCGGACAGCGCGAGCCCGGCCTCCACGTCCTTGCGGACGTCGATGAAGGCCTCGCGGAGCTTGTCGTTCTCGGTCTGCTCCTCGATCACGTAGAGCGCGCGCAGGAGCGACATGCCCGAGTTCACCATCGTCGCGAGCTGGCGCGTGGCGATCACGAGGTCGTCGGCCTTGACGCGCCGGAAGCGCGCGAGGATGTCGCCGGCGTTGGCTGCCGCCTGCTCCTCGATGTCGACGACGATCAGGCCCTTGGAGCGCAGCTGCGCCGCCACCGCCTGCTTGTCGCCGGCCTCCATCTCCCCCTTGGTGGGGGCGCCTGAGAGGTCGAGTGCCTTGAATGCGTAGGTGGCCATCGCGCTACGCCACCTTCACGGTGCCCATGAGCCGGCGGAGCTCCTCCGGCGCGCCGGAGCGGGCCTCCGCGAGCTCGCGGGTGATCTTGTGCTCGCGCGCGAGCTGGACCAGCGACGCGTCCATCGTCTGCATCCCGAACGACCCGCCGGTCTGCAGCGCCGAGTAGATCTGGTGCGTCTTGCCCTCGCGGATCAGGTTGCGAACCGCCGGGGTGGGCACGAGCACCTCCGTGGCGCAGCAGCGGCCCTGGCCGTCGGCCGTGGGCAGCAGCTGCTGGGTCACGATCCCCTGGAGCGCGACCGAGAGCTGCACCCGCACCTGCTGCTGCTGGGAGGGCGGGAACACGTCCACGATGCGGTCCACCGTCTGCGCGGTGTCCTGCGTGTGGAGCGTGGCGAACACGAGGTGGCCGGTCTCGGCCGCGGTCAGCGCGGTCGAGATCGTCTCGAGGTCGCGCATCTCGCCGACGAGGATCACGTCCGGGTCCTGGCGGAGCGCCGCCTTCAGACCGAGCGCGAAGCTCTTGGCGTCCGCCCCCAGCTCGCGCTGGTTGACGATGCACTTCTTGTGCTTGTGGAGGAACTCGATCGGGTCCTCGATCGAGAGGATGTGCTCGTGGCGCGTGTCGTTGATCAGGTCGAGCATCGCGGCCAGCGTGGTCGACTTGCCGGAGCCGGTCGGCCCGGTCACGAGCACGAAGCCGCGCGGCTTCTTCGTGAAGTCCTCGAGTATGGACGGCAGTCCGAGGCTGCCGAGCTTCGGCATCTCGTGCGGGATCAGCCGGAATGCGGCTGACATCGACGCGCGCTGCATGAACGCGTTCACGCGGAAGCGCGCGCGTCCAGGAATCGAGTAGGCGAGGTCTATCTGCCAGTCGGTCTCCAGCCTCTGACGCTGGTCGTTCGTGAGGATCGAATAGATGACCTCACGGGTGGTCTGCGGCGTCAGGCGCGGGTAGTCCAGCGCATGCAGCCGACCGTGGTGGCGGATCATGGGCGGTGAGCCTGCTGTGAGATGGAGGTCGGAGGCGTTGCGCTCCATCACCTGCAGCAGGACTTCTGAGAAGTCGAACTCCATCGTGTCTCCTATCGGCTGGAGGGTGCGATCACGTGACCCTTGCGACCTCGGCTATGGACGTGATTCCGTTTTTGACCTTTTCGAAGCCGTCGACGCGCAGGGGACGCATCCCTTGAGCGACGGCGATCTTCCGTATGTCTTCGGCAGAAGCGCGCTCGACCGTGAGGTCTCGGATCTCGTCCGAGATCACCATCACCTCGTAGAGCCCGGTCCGGCCCTTGTAGCCCGAGACGCTGCAGCGCCCGCAGCCGACCGGCTCGTAGGCCTCGAGGTCGAATGCGACGTCGAAGCCCGCCTTCTTCAGCGAGCTCGTGCTGAGCATGGTGCGCCGCTTGCAGTAGGTGCAGAGCTGGCGTACGAGGCGCTGGGCCACCACCGCCACGATCGCCGACGCCGACAGGAACGGCTCGATACCCATCTCGGTGAGCCGGGTGATCGCCGAGGGGGCGTCGTTCGTGTGCAGCGTCGAGAGGACCAGGTGGCCGGTGAGGGCGGACTCGATGGCGATCTTCGCCGTCTCGCCGTCGCGGATCTCGCCGACCATGATCACGTCGGGGTCGGCGCGCAGCATCGCGCGCAGCCCGCCCGCGAAGGTGAGCCCGGCCTTGAGGTTCACCTGAAGCTGGTTGACGCCGGCGAGCTGGTACTCGACCGGGTCCTCGATCGTGATGATGTTGCGCTCGGGCTCGTTGATCTCGTTGAGCGCGGCGTAGAGCGTTGTCGACTTGCCCGACCCGGTCGGCCCCGTGGCGAGCACCGCGCCGTAGGCGCGCCGGAACGCGTCCTCGAACAGCCCGGCCGAGCCCTCGGACATGCCGAGCAAATCAAGGCCGATGAGCGCGGCGGACTTGTCGAGGATCCGCATCACGATCCCCTCGCCGTCGACGCGCGGCATCGTGACCACGCGGGTGTCGATCGCGTGGCCCTCGACGGTGAGCGACACGCGGCCGTCCTGGGGAACGCGCTTCTCGGCGATGTCGAGGTCGGCCATGATCTTCACGCGCGAGACGGTCCCGGCGATCATCCGGCGCGGGATCTGGGTGGTCTCACGAAGCACGCCGTCGACGCGGAAGCGGACTCGCATCTCGCGCCCCTCGGGCTCGAAGTGGATGTCCGAGGCGCCCTCCTCCACGGCCTGGGCGATGATCGAGTTCACGAGCTTGATCACCGGCGCGTCGTCGGCCGACTCGCGAATCTCGGTGATGTCGGCGATCTCCTCCTCGCCCTGCTCGACGGCCTCGGCCACCGCGTCGTCGAGGCGGCTCATGCGGGTGATCACGCCGGCGATGTCGTCCGGCGAGGCCACCACGGGGCGCACCTCGCTGCCCGTCATCAGCTTCAGGTCATCGAGGGCCAGCACGTTCGACGGGTCGGCCATGGCCACCAGCAGCTGGCCCTTCTCGTCGTACCCGATCGGCACGGCGCCGAGCCGGCGAGCCGCCTGCGCGCTGATCGAGTTGAGGGCGCTCACGTCCGTCTTGAAGATGGTCAGGTCCACGTGGTGGAGCCCGAAGCGCTGGGCGATCGCGCGTGAGAGCTGGTCGCCGGTGATCGCTCCAGACTCGAGCAGGACCTGCTCGGGAGCGCGGCCGCTTGCCTTGCCCTCCTCGATGGCGGGGTCCACCCGATCGCGCGGCAGGAAGCCCATCTGCACGATCACGTCGGAGATGAAGCGCGAGCTGCCGCGCTGCTGGGGCGGCGTCAGGCCCGTGGCCGGACCGCCTGCCTCAGGAGGGCCGTCCGCCGCCGCGCTCGCCGCGCCGCCGGCCGGTACGGCGCGCAACTGCGCCGACCCGCCCTGCTTCTCGCTCATCGCGCGTCCGCGACTACCTGGGCGAGCGTCTCGGCGTCAACGTAGCCCTCGAGCAGGCGAGCCTGCCCGTCGCGATCGACGACCACGAGCGAGGGAGCCTGGTTGACGCCGAGGTCCTCGACGAGAGAGCCGTACCGGTCAACGTTCCCCACGTGGTCGGTGAGGACCACGACGTTCTTCGCGTTCCGATCGAGCTGGCGCACCGAGTTTGCGACCGCCCGGTCGTCCAGACCGCGCGGGTTCTCGAAGAAGATGACCACCTTGCGGCCCTCAGCCACGGCGCGCTCCGCCTTGAGGTGCGCGTTGGTGGTGGGCACGTCGGCGCCCAGTGCCGTGGGATCGACGCCGACCGCGCCGCCGAACCCGGCCAGGAAGCCGGTTGCGAACTGGCCGTAGGCGCCGGCCGGAAGGCCTTCCTTCGCGTTCCGCGGAGCGTCGATGGCCTGGGGCTCGTTCACGGCGCTGAAATCGACGCGGAAGTCGACGTTCACCCGTTCGCCGCCGTTGCCCCTGGCGGAGACCTGGAGAGTCGCCCGGCGCAGGATCCTGTCCTCGCCGACCCAGACGTCGAAGCTGGCGTCGTCGAGGGCGCGCTCGACCTGCTTCTCGACGTTCGGCGGGAGCGGCGTGGGAAGCTGGCCCGTTCGGTCCATCGCCTTCACGAGGTCGGTGACCGCGCCCGCGGAGTTGATCTCGGCGGAGATGTGTGTGGTCTCGGCGCCGTTCACCTCCCCGCCGTCCTCGGATTCGAGGTTGCGAAGCCACTTGGCGGGGTCGACACCGAGCTCGGGGGCCGTCGAGGACTGCTGCCCTCCGGCGCCCTTCTCAACCGCCTCGACAATCTTGCCCCAGGTGTCCTCGGGCACGGCGTAAGCCGTGTCGTCGCGCGTGAACCAGGCCTTGTCGCCGGTCGTGAGGAAGCCGCCCGAGACGTCGAGGTCCGGCGAGTCGACGCTGGCCTGGATGTCGAGCTTCGGCATGTCGCTGGGAGCGCCGAGCTCGAAAGCGCCGTTCGCGCTCACCGAGGCCCGCTCCCCCGCAACCGCGAACGCGAGCTGCGCGTCGAAGGCGGCACTCTTGAGCTCATCGCTCGTGAGCGCGGCCTCGAGCGCCTGCTGCGGCGACAGCTTGGCGGCCGGCTCCGAGGAGCTCTGCGCCGGCTGCGCCTGACCCTGCTCGACCACCGGCACCGCCTCGTTGGTCGCGCTGTCGCGGCTGTTCTGCACGGCGAACACCGTGGCGCCGAGGAGCGCGATTCCGATGAGGGCGAGGAGGAAGGGGCGGGAGATCGCCATTGCCACGCATATCGGCAGCAGCCCGCCGCTGGTTTAGGGCTGGCGAGATGTACTAGACGGTGGGCTGGACGACGGCCTCGCGCATGGCCTCGACGGGCGCCCGAAGGCCGGTCCAGAGCTCCAGACTGCGGGCCCCCTGGCGCACCAGCACCTCGCGTCCGTCGACGCTCCGAGCGCCTCGCTCCGAGGCCCAGCGCACGAGCGGCGTCGGCCCCTCGCCGTATGTGAGGTCGATCACCACGGCGGCGTCGACGAGCGGCAGGTCGTCGAGCCGGTCGCCCGGATCGAGCCCGACCGGGGTGGCGTTCACGAGCAGGTCGACGGCGCCCGGGCTGGTCACGTGGCGCGCGCCCAGCTCATCCGCCAGCGCCGCGGCCCGGGCGGGCGTCCGGTTCCAGATCGCCACCTCCGCGCCCGCCTCCCGGAGCGCCCAGGCCGCCGCGCGGCCCGCCCCGCCGGCGCCCAGCACCAGCGCAGTACCCGGCGGCGCCTCGCCGATCGCGTCGAGCAGCCCGCCGGCGTCCGTGTTGTCGCCGCGGATGGCGCCAGATCCCTCGAACGAGAGCGTGTTCACCGCCCCGATCGCGGCGGCCGCGGGCGAGAGCTCGTCCGCCACGGCATGGGCACGGAGCTTGTGGGGGATCGTCACGTTGGCACCCCGGTAGCCGGAGCCGGGCAGCGCGCGTACGGTCGCCTCGAAACGCTCATCGGCGACGGGCAGCCGCAGGTAGCGCCAGCCGTCCAGCCCGAGCTCGGCGAAGGCCGCGTTCATCATGGCCGGTGAGCGGCTATGCGCCACCGGGAAGCCGAGCACGCCGGCGAGCGTCCTCAACACGTATCGGGTGACTTGCCGCCCCGCTCCGCGCGTGCGCGGTCGTACTCGTCGACGTAGCGCTGGAACTCCGCGTCGGTCTTCGCGAAGTTGTGCCTGCCGCACGTGCCCGGCTTGACCACGTAGAAGAGGAAACCGGTCTTGGCCGGGCGCGCCGCCGCCCTGATGGACGCGAGTCCCGGGTTGCCGATCGGCCCGGGCGGCAGACCCAGGTTCACGCGCGTGTTGTAGGGGCTCGGGTTGGCGAGCTCGGACTGCTTCAGCGGCTGGGTCCAGTTGCCCGTGGCGAACCGGACCGTCGCGTCGATGCCGAGGTTGATGTTGTCGCGCAGCCGGTTGTAGATCACCGAGGCGATCAGCGGCCGCTCCCTCGCCACCGCCGCCTCGCGGTCGATGAGCGAGGCGATGATCAGCACGTCGTACGGGGTGAGGTTCTTGCGCCGCGCGTAGCGCAGATCGACCTTCGCGAAGTTGCGCTTGAACGCGGCCAGTTGCTCGTTCACGAGCGCCTTCACCGGCTGTCCCTTCTTGAGCTCGTACGTGGCGGGGAACAGGAAGCCCTCGAGGCTCCTCGGCCCAGGCGCCTTGTAGTCACGCGGATCGAGCGCGCGCGAGCGGCGCGTGGCGCGCACGTAGTTGCCGTCGAGCCGCCGCGTGAGCTGCGCGATCTCGCGGCGCGAGCGGCCCTCCGGGATGCTCACCATCACGACGTTCGGCGGCACGCCCTCGGTGAGGGCATCGAGGGCGGCGCCGAAGCTCATGTCCTCGCTCAGCCGGTATGCGCCCGGCTTGAGGTCGCCGCTCGCTCCGGACAGGCGCGCCCGCAGCTGGAAGAAGCCGGAGCTCGAGATCACCCCTTCGGCCTCGAGCTGGTCGGCGATCCGCCCCAGGCTCGCTCCCTCGGGGATCCGCAGGCTCACGGCCTGGCCCTCGGCCTCGCCCTTGAAGGGCTGGAAGAGGGAAAAGGCGAACCAGCCGATGCCCGCGGCGATCGCCACCACGACGCAGATCGCCACGAGCCGGCCGACGCGAGGCCGGCGCGCACGAGGGCGCTTGTCCGGCGTGGCGGTTGCTTCGGGCACCGTCAGCCGTTCGGCCTGTTCGCGCCAGTCGTGAACCGGCTCGCCGTTTCCGTCGACGGATCGACGGGTGCGGCGCAGCTCGCGCTCGCGCCTGGCGGCCTCCCGCTCCTCAGGTGTACGTCCGCCCGGGACGGGCGGCGGGCCCTGGCTCATGCCCGCTGACCGGCGAGATAGCTCTCGAGCAGATGCGCGGCGGCGCGCGAATCGGCGTCCTCGGTTCCCCCGGTCCGCTCGGCGAGCCGCGTGGTGAGACGCTCGTCGTGCAGATCCACCGGAATAGTGATTCTCCGTTCGAGCGCTTCCGCAAACGCGCGCGCGCGTGAGGCCTGGCCGCCCTCCTCGCCGCGGAGCGTGAGCGGGAGCCCGATCACGACGCGCTCGGCGCCCTGTTCCTCCACCAGCCGGGCGAGCCGCGCGAGGCCGCGCTTGGTCTCGGGGCGCTCCACCGCGGGCAGCGGGGTGGCGAGCGTGCCGGTGGGATCGGAGATCGCGCAGCCGCAGCGGACCGCCCCGTGGTCGAGCGCGAGGATCCGCGCCATCAGGAGGCGAGCGTCGCCTGGATCGCCGCGCGCGCCGCGGCGAGCGCCTCGGGCAGCTTGTCCGGGTCGCGCCCGCCGGCCTGGGCCATCGTGTCGCGGCCACCGCCGCCGCCACCCACCGCCTCGGCGGCCACCCGCACAACCTCGCCGGCGTTCAGCCCCCGCTCGACCGCCGACGGCGCGACGTTGGCCACGAGGTGCACGCGGTCGCCGCTCACCGAGCCGAGCACCACCGCCGCGTCGCCGAGCTTCTGGCGCACGGCATCGGAGAGAGCGAGCAGCTCCTTCGCCCCCACCCCCTCGACCTGCTCGACAGCCACGCGGATCCCCGCCACGTCCTCGGCGCCGGAGACGAGCGTGTCCGCGAGGTCGCGATCGGGTCCGCCTCCTTGCTTCTTGCCGAGCTCCTTCACGCGCTCGCTGAGCCGCTCGACCGCGGGCACGAGCTCGTGCTCGGGCACCCGGAGCAGGGAAGCCAGCTCCTCGAGCCGTCGCGTGCGCTCCTCGAACAGCTTCGCGCCCGCCGCGCCCGTGAGCGCCTCGATACGACGGACGTTCGACGCGCTCGATGTCTCGGAGGCGATGTGGAACATCCCGACCTCCGCGGTGGCGGGCACGTGGGTGCCGCCGCACAGCTCGCGCGACACATCCTCGATCTCGACCATCCGCACGAGGTCGCCGTACTTCTCGCCGAAGAGCGCCATCGCCCCGAGCGCCTCGGCCTCGGTACGCGTGGTCTCGATCGCGCGGACCGGGTGGCTGGCGGCGAGCCATCCGCCTACCATCGCCTCCACGTCGGCCAGTTCCTCGCGCGTCATCCGCTCGCCGTGGGTGAAGTCGAAGCGCAGCTTGTCCGGGCCGACGTATGAGCCGGCCTGGCGTACGTGCGTGCCGAGCCGCTCGCGCAGCGCGGCGTGCAGGAGATGCGTCGCCGTGTGGTTTCGCATCGTCGCGAGACGCTCCTCGCGCTCGACGAGCGCGCGGACCGGCTCACCGGCTCCGATCTCTCCCTCGAGCGGCTCGAGGGCGAGCGCCTGGTCGTCGCCCAGGCGGTACACGTCGACCACGCGCGCGCGACCCGAGGGTGTCTCCAGCAGGCCGGAGTCGGACACCTGCCCGCCGCCCTCCGGGTAGAAGGGCGACTCCTCGAGCTTGGCCAGCACCCAGCCGTTCGCGCGCTCGGCGACGCGGATCACCGTCTCCGCCTCGGTGGTCTCGTAGCCCACGAAGCGCGTCTGGAAGCCCGCCTGCTTGGCGAAGCGCAGCACGTCCTCGTGCTCCACGTGCACCTCGGCGCCGGCCTCCGCGCGCGCGCGTGTGCGCGAGGAGCCCCTGCGCGACGTCTCGCGCGCACGCTCCATCAGCTCCTCGAAGCCCTGGTCGTCGACCGACAGGCCCTCCTCGGCGAGCAGCTCCTTGGTCATCTCGTAGGGGAAGCCGAAGGTGTCGTGGAGCTTGAACGCGTCCTCGGCCGACACCCACGACGTGCTCTCCGCCTTCGCCCGCTCGACCACCTCGGCGAGCAGCCGCTGGCCCTGCTCGAGCGTGCGCCCGAAGCCCTCCTCCTCCGCGCGTGCCCAGCGGGCGATCGTCGGCCACTCGGCCTTCAGCTCGGGGTAGGCCTCCCCCATCACCTCCGTCACGCGCTCGCACAGCCGCACCACGAAAGGCTCCTCGATGCCGAGCACGTGGCCCTGCTGGATCGCGCGCCGCAGGATCCGGCGCAGGATGTAGCCGCGGTCCTCGTTCGAGGGCACTACGCCGTCGGCGAGCAGGAAGGTGGCCGCCCGGCCGTGGTCGGCGAGGATGCGCAGCGCGCGCGTGGTGGGGAAGTCCTGCCCGTGCGTGCGCCCGGACAGCTCCTCCCCGAGCTCGACGAGCGGGCGGAACTGATCGGTGTCGAACACCGACTCGACCCCCTGGAGGATCGCCGACATGCGCTCGAGTCCCATGCCGGTGTCGATGTTCTGGGCGGGCAACTCGGGCAGGGTGCCGTCCGCCTGGAGCTCGTACTGCATGAAGACGAGGTTCCAGAACTCGAGGTAGCGCTCGGTGTCGTCGCCCGGCCGGTCGCTGTCAGGACCGAACGCCGGGCCACGATCGAGGTAGAGCTCCGAGCAGGGCCCGCAGGGCCCGGTCGGGCCGGACTGCCAGAAGTTGTCCTCCCGGCCGAGCAGGACGATCCGCTCGTCGGGCATACCGATCTCGCGCCAGCAGGCGATCGCCTCCGCGTCGGGCCCGAGCCCCAGCTCCTCGTCCCCACCGAAGACCGTGACCCAGATGTCATCGACGTCGAACCCGAACCCGCCCGTCGAGAGGGCGAGCGCGAACTCGACGGCGCCCCGCTTGAAGTAGTCGCCGATCGAGAAGTTGCCGAGCATCTCGAAGAAGGTGAGGTGGCGGTGTGTCATGCCGACGTTCTCGATGTCGGTCGTCCGGAAGCACTTCTGGCAGGAGGTGAGCCGGTCGGCCGGCGGTTTCTCCTCTCCGAGGAAGTACGGCTTGAAGGGCTGCATGCCCGCGGTCGTGAGCAACACGCTCGGGTCGTACGAGCTCGGCACGAGCGAGCCGGACGGCATGCGCCGGTGCTCACGTTCCTCGAAGAACGACAGGAATCGCTCCCGGATCTCGGCGGCCTTCATCGCCAGCCAGTCTAGTTTCCGGTCCCGCGGTCCCCCGTGCGGACCGCCCGCCTGTCCCGGTTTCGGGGTGCCGAGAGGCTGCAATTTCCGTCCATCCGGCGCACAAGGCTGCCAGCAGGAGTGCAGCTTCTGACGGCAAAGGTGTGCATTGCTTATGCAGCCACGCGACTCGCCCGCGATCGCGCCGACGATGGCCGAGATGCTCGTAGCCGAGCGAATGGTCGGGGAGGCTCGGGTGCGCCGCACCCGTCGAATGCCGCAGCGAGAGCTGATCGTCCGCGGACTGTCCGCGGGCGCGTTCCTGCTCGCCGCAGTGCTCATCGCCGCGGAGCTGCCATCCGAGCGCAGCGCGGACGGCGTGCTCGTCCTGGGGCTGGTCGCAGGCTACGCGCTCGTCTCGCGCGTGCGCTTCGAGTTCGGCCACACCTACGTGGTGCCGGAGCAGTTGCTCTTCATTCCGATGCTCGCATTGGCGCCGCTCCCGCTCGTGCCGATCATGGTCGCCGCCGGTGCAGTGCTGGCGGTCGTGCCCGACTTCATGCGCGGCTCGTGGCACTGGGACCGGACGATCACGACCGTCGGCGACTGCTGGTTCTCGCTCGGACCGATCCTCGTGCTCGCGGCCCTCGCTCCCGAGACCGCCACCTTGTCGGTCGCCGGGGCGTACGTCGTCGCCTACGCTGCCCAGGTCGCTTGCGACCTGCTCTGGACGGTCACGCGGGACCGCCTGATCGACAGCGTTCCGTTCCGCGAGATCGTTTCGTACTTCTTCGGCTGCGCACGCGTCGACGCGATGCTTTCGCCGCTCGCCTTCCTCGTGTCCGTGGCCGCCGCACCCGCGTCGATCGCGCTCCTGGCGCTCGCACCCCTCGTCTGGCTCCTCGAGATCTTCTCGCGCGACCGCCGCGAGCGCTACGCCGCCGCGCTGGAGCTGAACCGCGCCTATCGCGGCACCGTGATGCTGCTCTCCGACGTGCTCGAGTTCGACGACGAGTACACGGCGCAGCACTCGCGCTCCGTCGTGGACCTCGTGGGCGAGGTAGCCGACAGGATGGGCGTCGATCGCGACGCTCGCCAGGAGCTCGAGTTCGCCGCCATGCTCCACGACGTGGGCAAGATCTCGATTCCGAAGGAGATCCTGCACAAGCCGGCCGCGCTCACCGAGACCGAGTTCGAGGTCATCAAGAGCCACACGATCGAGGGCCAGTTCATTCTCGACCGGGTGGGCGGGCTGCTCGGCCGGGTTGGCGAGGTCGTGCGTTCGTGCCACGAGCGCTGGGACGGTCAGGGCTATCCGGACGGCCTCGCCGGCGAGGGAATCCCGCTCGCCGCTCGCATCGTGTTCGCCTGCGACGCCTTCAACGCGATGACGACAGATCGCCCCTACCGCGCGGCGCTCGACGTGGACATCGCTCTCGAGGAGCTCTCGAATAACGCCGGCACGCAGTTCGACCCGAAGGTGGTCGCCGCGCTAGTCGAAGTGGTCGAGCATGGCCGGCCGCGGGTTGCGGCCGCCGACCACGTCCGCGCCGTGCTGGTCACCTCGCAGATCCCGCAGTCCGCCGCCTCGGCCTCCTAGCGGCTCGCCCTCCGCGCCGCGCCCCTCGCGCCAGAACGCGAGCGCGCACAGGGCGGCGACCACAAGTGCGCCGGCCCCCGCTGCCAGGATCAGCTCGCGCGGGGACATCACCGTGAGCAGCGCGCCCGCCGCGAAGAACGCAAGGCCGAAGGCCCAGGACGCGAGCGCGTCCTTGACGCCGAACGCGCGTCCCATCAGCGCCTCAGGGACCATCTCCTGGACGAGGATCCGCTCGTGGACCAGAAGCATTCCATTGCCGAAGCCCGCGATTGTGAACGTCACGAGCGCGATCAGCAGGCCGGGTGCCACGCCCGACAGCAACAATCCGAGGCCGAGCATGATCACGCCCTGAACGAAGCGCCGCTTCAGGCGGCTCGGCGCGCCGCCCTTCGACCCGGCGAGCGAGCCGACGATGAAGCCGAGCCCGAAGAGGGCGACCAGCAACGAGTAGCCGGCGTCGGTCGTATCGAGCACGTCGGTCGCGAACGGCAGCTCGCTCACGTTGAAGAGACCGCCGAAGAAGAGCGCTGCCGAGGAACCGGCGATCACCACGCGCACACCCGTCATCCGCGCCACTACTCCGAGCCCGGCGCGAGCCTCCCGCAGCAGCGACGGCACGACCCGTCCGCGCGCGCGCTCGCCGGGCACCGGCGCGCCGAACGGCAGCCACGCCAGGATCAGCGCCGACAGTGCGAACGTGATCCCGTTCACCACCAGCAGCTCCTCGGGCCCGGCGACCAGGAGCGCCAGCGCGGCGAGGCCGGGGCCCGCCGTGAAGCCGAGGTCCGCGATCGCCCCGTAGAGCGAGGTGGCCGCCGGCACGCGCTCCGGCTGCACCAGGCTCGGCAGCCCCGCGAGCCCTGCCGGCGTGAACAGCGCGGTGCCGCAGCCGGCGAGCACGGCGAACGCGAGCGTCAGCCCGAACTGATCGACGAGCGCGATCCCGACGAAGGCGACCGCCCGGATCACGTCGGCGGCGACCGTGCACCAGCGGCGCGACCAGCGGTCCGCGGCCGCGCCGAAGACCGGGCCCAGCAGCATCGCCGGGAGCAGGTCGGCCAGCAGCACCAGGCTGATCGCCCACGGTGAGTCGAGGCGCTCGTACGCAAGGAGCAGAAGGGCGACGTACGCGGCTCCGTTGCCGAGCGACGACTGCGTGAGCGCCAGGAAGAAGAGCCGCGCCCGCGGCTCGGCGCGGAGCAGACCGATCACGTCCCTCACGGGCGCGACTCTAGATACTGTGGCCCCTGAAAGCGGTGAGACCGCGCTCCGCGCGGTCTCACCTAGTAGCTATCTGCGGCAGGGCATTCGACGAGTCCCCCCTGGATTGTTTATCCGAACGCTTTGCACAACTTTGCGTACGGAAGCTCTGCGGTATCGCGACTCTCTCACGGAAGTCGGACTTTGTCACGCGATTTCTGCATGAAACCGTGCAAAAGGTCCCCAGCTAAGAGAGCCAATCGAGGGCCTCCCGCCAGGTTTCCGGGAGGAGTCGGCGCAGAGGCGCCGACGGCGCGTCAGCGCTGTGGCGTGATGCCGTTGCCCTCGGAGCGCGAGGGCAGCTCGTCGCCGCAGTCGAGCGGGCTCGACTCGTCCTTGACCGCGGCCGCGATCTCCTCCGCGGACACGCCGAGTGGGTGATGGCAAGCCGCCAGATGCCCGCTCGGATAGCGGGCGAGCGGCGGCTCCACCGTCCGGCAGATGTCGGTGGCGCGCGGGCAGCGGGGATGGAAGACGCAGCCGACGGGCGGCTCGATCGGGTTTGGTGGCTCGCCCGACACCACGATCCGCTCGCGGCGGCGGTTCTCCTCGGGATCGGGGATCGGGATCGCGGCGAGGAGCGCCGAGGTGTACGGATGGATCGGCTTCGTGTAGAGCTCCTCGGAGGGCGAGACCTCCATCAGCTTGCCGAGGTACATGACCGCGATGCGGTCCGACACGTGGCGGACCACCGACAGGTCGTGGGCGACGAACAGGTAGGTGAGCCGGAACTCGTCCTGCAGGTCGTCGAGCAGGTTGATGATCTGCGCCTGAATGGAGACGTCGAGGGCCGAGACCGGCTCGTCGAGCACGATCAGGCGCGGCTCCAGGGCCAACGCGCGCGCCACGCCGATGCGCTGGCGCTGGCCGCCCGAGAACTCGTGCGGAAAGCGGTTGAGATGCTCGGGGTGGAGCCCCACGAGCCCGAGCAGCTCCTTCACCCGGCCCTCCACCTGGTCCCGCCCGGTGCCGTGCAGGCGCAGCGGCTGGCCGATGATCTGCACGATCCGCTTGCGCGGGTTGAGCGAGGCGAACGGGTCCTGGAACACCATCTGCATCTCGCGGCGGAGCGGCTCGAGCTCCCGGCGGCCTGCCGCTGTGATGTCGTTGCCGCGGAACGAGATGCGCCCGTCGGTGGGGTCGACCAGGCGCATGATCGCCCGAGACAGCGTCGTCTTCCCGCAGCCCGACTCGCCCACCAGGCCGACGGTCTCCCCCTCGGCGACGCTCAGCGTCACGTCGTTCACGGCGTGCACCCGCGCGACCTCGCGGTCGACGAGGAGCCCCTTCCTGATCGGGAAGTAGACCTTCAGGTGGTCGACGCCGAACAGAGGGCCTGAGTCGAGGCTCATTCGGCCTCGGCTCCCGCCTTCGCCCCGAGCCCGATCTCGCCGGGGCGCACCTCGCGCAGCTCGCGCTTCTGCTCGGCGCTGAGCCAGCAGCGGTCGCGGTGGCCGTCCTGACCCGCGAGCGCCGGCACCTCGGTGCACTTCGAGAACTCGTGGGGGCAGCGTGGCCGGAAATGGCAGCCCTGCGGACGGTCGGCGAGGGAGGGCGGCAATCCGGCGATCGCCGGCAGGCGCTCGGGGCGCGGCCGATCCACGCGCGTGATCGAGCCGAGCAGGCCCCACGTGTAGGGGTGCTGGGGGTCGTAGAAGATCTCGTCGAGCGTGCCCTCCTCCACGATGCGTCCCGCGTACATCACGGCGATCCGGTCGGCGATGTCGGCGACCACGCCGAGGTCGTGGGTGACCAGGATCACGGCGGCGCCGGTCTCGTCTCGCAGCTCCCGGATCCGCTCGAGGATCTGCGCCTGGATGGTCACGTCGAGCGCGGTGGTGGGCTCGTCCGCGATCAGGATGCTGGGGTTGGAGGACAGCGCCAGCGCGATTATCACGCGCTGACGCATCCCGCCCGAGAACTCGAACGGATAGTTGTCGACCCGCTCGCGCGCCCGGGGGATCCCGACCTTCTCGAGCAGCTCGACCACCCGCTCGCGCGCCTCCTGCTCGGGGAGCGCCTCGTGCTCCTGGATCTGCTCGATGATCTGGTCCCCGATCTTGTGGACCGGGTTGAGCGAGGTCATCGGGTCCTGGAAGATCATCGCGATCTCGGCGCCGCGCACCGTGCGCAGGGTCTCCTCGGAGGCCTCGATCAGCTCGGTACCCCGGTAGTGGGCGCGGCCCCTGAAGCGCGCGTTCGGCGAGCGCGTGAGCCCCATCAGCGTCATCGCCGTGACCGACTTGCCCGAGCCCGACTCGCCCACGATGGCCAGCACCTCCCCCGCCTGGAGCTCGAACGACACCCCGTCCACGGCCTGCACCAGCCCGGCCTCCGTCCCAAACGAGACCTCGAGGTCCTCGACAGTGAGCAGAGGGGCGTCCGATTCCGGAGGCTTGGCGCTCACGTGAGCCTCACGCGCGGGTCGAGCGCAGCGTACATGATGTCCACGATCGTGTTGAGAAGGACGATGAAGAAGGCGCCGAACAGCGTGATGAAGAGCACCGGCGGCACGTCGAGCTGGCCGATCGACTCCGCCGCGTACTGGCCCACTCCCTGGAGATCGAACACCGTCTCGGTGAGGATGGCGCCGCCGCCGAGCACCGCGCCGAAGTCGAGCCCCCAGAGCGTGATCACCGGAACCATCGAGTTGCGCAGCACGTGTCTGAGCAGCACGCGCCGCTCCGACAGGCCCTTCGCCCGCGCGGTGCGCACGTAGTCCTCGCCCATCGTGTCGAGCACGTTCGAGCGCAGGATGCGCGAGTAGACGCCGATGAACAGCAGCGACAGGGCCGTCCAGGGCATCAGCAGGTGGTAGAACCACTCCCAGGGGTCCTCCGCGAACGGCACGTAGCCGCCGTTCGGGAACAACCCCCATTTGAACCCCAGGTAGTAGTTCATCAGCGCCCCGACCCAGAACACGGGCATCGAGATGCCGATCAGCGCGAGCATCGTGAGGAAGCGATCGGCGAACCTGCCCGCCTTGACCGCGCTGTAGAGCCCGAGCGCGATCGGCGAAGACCATCCACAGGATCGCCGCCCCGATCGCGAGGGCGAACGTGCGCGGGATGCGACCGCGCAGCTCCTCCCAGACGTTCTGCTGGGTGCTGTAGGAGACGAGGTCGCCACTCACCACGTTGCCCATCGTCTTCACGTACTGCACGTAGAGTGGCTCGTCGAAGCCCCAGTCCTCCCGGATGCGTTCGAGCTGGCCCGGGTCGGGCTGGCGGCCGGCGAGCCGTAGCGCGGGGTCGCCGCCCGGGATCACGTTGAAGATCAGGAACGTGAGGACCGAGACGGCGAACAGCACGACGAGCATCTGCGCGACTCGTCGAACCACGAAGCGGGTCACCGCTAGTGCTCCATCCGGACGGTGGCTCGCGGGTCGAAGGCATCCCTCACGCCGTCGCCGAACACGTTCAGCGTGAGCACGGTGAGAACGAGCATCACGCCGGGCACGATCGCCAGGTGGGGGCCCGACAGGATGTGCTTCACACCGTCCCCGATCATCGTGCCCCAGGACGGCTCGGGCGCCTTGACCCCCACGCCGAGGAATCCGAGCGCCGCCTCGAGCAGGATCGCGTTCGCGACCATCAGCGGAAGGAAGACGATGACCGTCGAGGACAGGTTGGGCAGGATCTCGGACAGCATGATCCGCGAGGGTCGCATCCCCTGTGCGCGAGCGGCCTCCACGAACTCCTTCTCGCGCAGCGCCAGTACCTGACCGCGGATCGGCCGGGCCATATAGGGCACGTACACGATGGCGATGATCAGGATGGGAATCAGCTTGGAGCCGGCCTCGAGCTTGATCGGGCCGAGCTCGAGGCCCTCCAGGCTGAGCGCGGTTCCGAGCGCCACGCCGAGCAGGAGCACGGGGAAGGCCCAGATCACGTCGAGCGTGCGTGAGACCACCGTATCCGTGAACCCGCGCACGAAGCCCGCCAACGTGCCGAGAATCACCGACAGGAGAGCGGTGATCAACGCCGCCGCGCACCCGATCAGGAGCGAGTTGCGGCCGCCGTAGAGCAGGCGCACCGCCGTGTCGCGTCCGTTGGTGTCCGCGCCGAGGAAGAACTTGCCCTGCCAGGTGGGGCCGATCGGCACCCCGTCGAGCGAGACCACGTTGGTCTTCTTGCCGTCGATGACGATCGTCTCGGTGAGGTGGTTCTTGTACGGATCGGTGTCCGCCGGGCCGTTCGCCCACAGCGGCGCCGCAAGGCAGATCGCCACCAGCAGCAGGAACAGCACGCCGAAGACGACCGCCACCCTGTTGCGCCTGAGCCGTCGCAGGGCGAGCCGCCCCGGGCTCAGACCATGAACCTGCTCGCGCCTGGCCTCCTCCTCGAAGGCTCCAGCGCCACCCTCGAACGCGTGGTCGGTGGCAGGCTCGCTCGCCATATGGGATCAGGGAGCGGGGAGGGCGCGCGATCCGCCCTCCCGGCCGCCCAATTCAACTACTCCTTGACGCAGAACAGCAGCCAGTCGTTCTTGTAGACCGGGTGGACGCCGGAGCAGTTCTGCGCGTCCATCCGCTCCGAGAAGAACGAGCTCGACTCCTCGTAGCCGTAGGGGGCCACGTGCGCCATGTCGTTGATCGCGTACTCGTCCAGCGCGCCCCACTCACCGGCGCTCTCCTCGGGCGTCAGCGGGCGCAGCTCGTCGAGCTTCTTGTCGATCTCCGGATCGCTCACGAAGCCCTGGTTGCTGGTCACCTCGGTCTGCAGCGCGTCGGTGCTCAGCTGCGTCTCGAAGAAGTCGCCCGGGTGCGGGTAGTCCTGGTACCAGTTCGTGAAGCCGGTCTGGGCCTTGGTCCGCTCGAGGCCGATCTGCTCGAAGTAGACCTGCTGGTCGAGCGTCTTGATGTCGGCGTCGAAGCCGATCTCGTTGAGGACGTCCCGGTAGTAATCGGCGATCGCCGGCCGCGGGTCCTTGTTGTTGGTCCAGACCGTGACCTTCTCGCCCTCGTAGCCCGACTCCTTGACGAGCTGCTGGGCCTTCTTGATATCCGGCTCGCCGTTCGGGTCGCCGTACTTGCAGTCGAACTCCTCGTACCCCACGAGGTCGGGGGGCAGGAACGTGCAGCCCGGCGTGAGCCGGCCGCCGAAGATCCGCACGAGGGCGCGGCTGTCGAGGGCGTAGTTCACGGCCTCGCGCGCCTCCTTCTTGTCGAACGGCGGCAGCTTGTGGTTGAGGAAGAAGAAGTAGACGTTCGGCGGGCTCGGATCCTCGACGTAGCGGTCCTTGTACTTCGTGCGGACCTCGGGAAGCTGGTCGCCCGTCGGGTCCTCGGTCATGAAGTCGGCGTCGCCGTTGATCACGTCCTGGGTCATCCTCGTGACGTTGTCGCTGACGTTGACCGTGATCGTGTCGAACTTGCCCTTCGGAATGCCCGGCAGGTCGAACTTCGGGTTCTTCCTCAGCACGTACTTACGGCTGAAATCGACGATCTCGAGCGTGTACGGGCCGACCCCGGGCGGAGGCTGCTTGAGGCTCTTGCCCGGTGACTTGGCCGCCGGGGTCGGTGCGGTGTAGGACTGGGCCAGGGCGTGCAGGATCTTCGTGTCCGGCTCGGTGAGGGTGATCGTGATCGTCCCGCTGGCGTCATCGGTCTCGATGCCCTTGATGTCGGCCTCGAAGTCGCCCTTCTCCTGGAACTCGGGGACGCCCACGATGCCCGAGTAGAAGGACGACCACACGCTGCCGAGCTTGCAGCAGCCGCTTCATCGTGTTCTCGAAGTCGCTGGCCTTGACCGGCGTGCCGTCGCTGTACTCGAGGTTCTTGCGCAGGGTGAACTCGTAGGTCTTGCCGCCGTTCGTGGGCTCGGGCACCTCCTCGGCCAGGCCGGGGATGAGCTCGGTGCCCCCCTCGCCCTCCTCGTGGGCGTAGGTGATGAGGGGGGTGTAGACGAGCTGGAAGACCTGGAACCGCCTGCAACGGACTGGAAGAGGACAGGGTCCGCGTTGTCGAGGCCGGTGCTGGCGACGACGAGCTCGGCGCCCCCCTTGCCGCTCCCGGCGCCGGCGTCGTCGTCATCGCCGCCACATGCGGATGCGACCATCGCTGCCACGCCGATCAGGGCTGCGATAGCCCACCAGAGCCTTCGCATGTACGTCCTCCGAGTCCGTTTACGGGATGCTGAACGCCCCGTGTGCCACGGTCAATGTAGTGATTCGACGTTCGGCCACTCTCTCCTCATCGGCAGCGTTAACTGAGGCATAAAGCGGCAAGGTCCAGGCCGAACACCGGGTGCAGGACCGCGCAGTTCTCGGCGTCCATCCGCTCGGAGAGCAGCACCGGCGCGCGCTCGTAGCCGAGCGGAGTCGCGTAGGCCTCGGCGACCACGCGCTCATCGGCGGCGGCCCAGGAGTCGGCCGCCTCGTCCGCCGACGACGCGGTGGCCGCTGCGGTCAGCTCGTTGCTGAGCGCGAAGTCGCCGGCGCTCTGGAAGCGGTCGAGATAGGCGGCGGGATGCGCCACGAGCGGCGCGATTCGCTCCACGCGCAGCAGGGCGCCGCGGCCGCCGCCGACGCTGGCGGCGAGCCCGATCTTGCGCAGCGTTCCGGCCACGTAGCGCACCACGGGCGCGGGCACCCCATCGGCGCTTTCGACGCGCACCCGCGTGAACACGGGCGCCGCCTCCTCGATCCCCTCTCGCGCGGCGGCGAGGTCGGCCGGCTCGCTGCGGTCGCCGTAGGGGCAGGGGTCGAGCGTCCGGTAGCCCTCCACGGCCGCCGGCAGCACGTTGCAGCTCGGCTCGAGCTGACCGCGGTAGAGGCGGGTGAGCGTCTCCTGGTCGAGGGCCTGGCCGATGGCCCGGCGCACCGCCACGTCGTAGAGCGGTGCGGCCGCCGTGTCCGGCACGAGGGCGACGGTCGTGGTCGTCGTCTCCTCCAGGTAGCGATCCTTTCGCACCGAGCGGAACTCCGGCAGCAGGCTCACGGGCGCCGGCGCCTGCATCACGTCGAGCGCGCCGGAGAGCACGGCGCGCGTCTGGGCGGCCGGCGGCCCGGCGCGCACGATCGCGATGCGGTCGGCGTGACCTTCCGTGCCGCCCGGTGCGAGCGTGCGCGGCGCGCGCGTGAGCACCACCCGATCGCGCCTCCGGACCCGCTCGATCCGGTAAGCGCCCGCACCGGCGGGCGGCCGCCGGCTGAGATCGCGCACCGGCGTGCCGCGCGGGAGCGGCGCGCTCGAGGGCAGCGCGAGCACCTGGAGGAGCCCCGGGTCGCTGCTCGTCAGTGTCAGGCGGATGAGGCCGGTGCGGGCGTCCGCGTCGATGGAGGCGATGCCCGCGTAGAGCGGGGCGAGCGGCGAGTCGAGTGCCCGCAGGCGCTCGATCGCGCGCTCGAAGTCGCCCGCCCGCACCGGGACGCCGTTCGAGTAGCGCAGCCCCGGCCGCAACCTGAGCGTGTAGGTCAGGCCGTCGTAGGAGACCCGCGGCCGCGCCCGCGCGAGGCCCGGCACGGGCTCCACGCCCTCCGGCCCGCCCTCGTGCGGGTAGGTGAGGAGCGGCGTGTAGACGGGCCGCAGCACCTGCAGCTCGCGTACGTCGTCGGCCAGCGCCGGGTCGAGCGTCGTGGGGATCGTCTCCGCCCCCACCACGATCGATCCACCGTCGCGCGCGCTCCCGTCACGTTCGTCGTCTCCAGCGCATCCCGTCCATCCGAGGGCGACGACGAGCCCCGCTGCGCAGAGCCGCCGGCGCGCTCGGCTCAACGCAGGAGCTCCTCGCGCATCACCTGGAGCGACTTGCGGATCAGGCGCGACACGTGCATCTGTGACAGCCCGACCCGGTTCGCGATCTGCGTCTGGGGAAGCCCTTCCTCGAAGCGCATGCGCAGGATCTCGCGCTCCCTCGGCGCCAGGCGATCGAGCGCGGGCTCGAGCGCGGCGCGGTGCTCCGAGCGCTCGTACTCGTGATCCTCGTCACCGATCGTCTCGAGGGGATCGAGCTCGTCCTCGCCGCCCGGGCCGCTCGACAGCGAGACCGTGGAGTACGCCGACCCGACCTCCATCGCCTCGAGCACCTCCTCCGGCGTGGTCTTGAGCTCCTCGGCGATCTCGCCGATGCTCGGCGAGCGGCCGAGCCGGCCCGTGAGCCGCTCGATCGCCCCCGACATCGACGCGTTCAGCTCCTGGAGCGCGCGCGGAACCCGGATCGCCCAGCCCTTGTCGCGGAAGTGGCGCTTGATCTCCCCCACGATGTTCGGCGTCGCGTAGGTGGCGAGCGAGACGTCGCGGGACAGGTCGAAGCGGTCGATCGCCTTGATCAGGCCGATCGCGCCAACCTGCTCGATGTCCTCGAGCGACTCGCCGCGACCCGAGTAGCGGCGGGCGAGCGAGCGCACCAGCGGGAGGTGACGCTCGATCAGCTCCTCGCGGGCATCCGTGTCGTCGGCGCCGTGATAGCGGCGCAACAGCGCGCGGTCCTCCTCCCGGGCCTGCTCGGAGCTCACCGCCGCCCGGCGCTCGGGAGCGCTCACGGCGTCCCCTTCAGCTTCTCGAGCCTGACGACGATCCGGCCGTCGTCGACCTGCTCGACGCCGAAGGAGTCGACGACCGTCTGCAGGATGCGGCGCAGCGTGAGCACGCCCGGGCGCGGCTCGCCGTCGCGCAGCGCCTCCGCCAGGGCACGCTCGGGGAGCGGCCCGACGCGGGTGCGGATGCGGGCCTCGCCGACCTCGAAGGAGAGGGCGACGCTGCCCACCTGGCCGGCCTCGGCGAGAAGGCGCTCCACGGCGAGCTGGAGATCGTCGATCTCCTCGAACGCGAAGTCCACGCGCTCCGCGATCCCGCCGATGATCAGGCGGATCACCGCCTGGAAATCCCCCGACAGCGGAGCCTCGAGCTCGATCCGCTCGTTCAGTTGCGTCACCCGGGTCCCCCGATGGTTCCTTCCCCGACCACGCGATCATCCCGCATCAGGCAAGCGAGCTGTCCGGGGGCCACCGAGTCGGCCGGCTCGTCGAGCTCGAGCCGGAGCCGCGAGCCCTCCCCGCCCGCGACGCGGCAGGCAAGCGCGGCGGCGTGGTAGCGCAGCCGCACGGCGTCGACCGCGCCGGCGGGACGGTGCAGTCGCACGTCCTCGAGCGTCACGGCGGTGGTGGCGAGCGCCTCCTTCGGGCCCACGACCACGCGCCCCGAGGCGGCGTCCCTCTCGAGCACGTACAGCGGCTCGGCGCTGTCCACGCCGAGCCCGCGGCGCTGGCCGACCGTGAAGTTGTGCTGCCCCTCGTGGCTCGCGAGCACCGTGCCCTTGCGGTCCACGATCTCGCCCGGGCGGCGCAGCCGGGGGCCGCCGTGGCGGGCCAGGAAGGCGCGGCCGCCGAGGCCGGCGACGAAGCACAGGTCCTGGCTCTCGCGCTTGTCGGCCACCGGCAGCCCGGCGTCGCGCGCGAGCGCGCGCACGGCATCCTTGGTCAGGCCGCCGAGCGGGAAGCTCAGCCGCTCGAGCAGCGCGGGGTCGAGCTTGGCGAGCATGTAGCTCTGGTCCTTGCGCGGGTCGGCCGCGGTTCGGATCAGCGGACCGTGCTCGTCGCGCGCGATGCGCGCGTAGTGGCCGGTGGCGAGCCGCGCCGCGCCGAGCGCGTCGGCCAGCTCGAGCATCGCGTCGAAGCGGACATGGCCGTTGCAGCGGACGCACGGGTTGGGGGTGCGCCCGGCCGCGTAGCCGTCGAGGAAGGCGTCGACCACCTCGGCCCGGAAGCGCTCGCGCAGGTCGAGCGTCAGGTGCGGGATACCCATGCGGTGGGCGAGCGCGCGAGCGCCCATCACGGCCTGCGGCGAGCAGCACGAGCGCTCGCCGTCGGTGGCCGGGTCGGCCCACAGCTCGAGGGTGACCGCCACCACGTCGTCGCCCGCGTCGAGCGCGAGCTGCGCGGCGGCGGCGCTGTCCACGCCGCCGCTCATCGCCACCAGCGTGCGCCGGCCGGAGCCGGGCAGCCGCGGTGCGCCGTCCTTGGCGGCCGCGCCGAGCGCGCGGTGCAGCGCGTCGACGGCCAGCTCGGCGGCGTGGCGCTTGGGGGGCACGAGGCCGCCGAGCCCCCGTGCCACCTCGTCCGGGGTCAGGCGAGCGGCACGCAGGAACGGGCCGCGCTCGACCAGCTCGACGAGCGCGCTGCCGGCGGCCGTGAGCGCGCCGCAGCCCTCGGCGTCGAAGCCGGCCTCCACGATCCGCTCGCCCTCCACGCGCACCGCGACCCTGATCAGGTCCCCGCAGGCGGCGCCGCCCGCCGCGCCGGCGTGCGCCCAGCCGGCGAGTGCGCCCCTTCCGGCGGGCGCGGTCAGGTGGTCCTCGAAGGGCCTCATCGCGACCTACGCTAGCGCGCCCCGAGCGGGCTCCACCGGTGCTAGCCTCGTGCGAGGCCCGAGCCTGTACGCGATCCGGCCGCACATGTTGAGCCGAACATCACCGGTTTGGGAGCTCGGCTCGCGGTAGGACCGTGGTCCGCCGCGGAGAGCACCCACCTGCTACGACAGCAGGCCCAACTACCGGAACCGGAAGCGGCAGGCTGGGGCCAGTCTTTCCTACGCGCTCCTCGGAGGCTGCTCGGAGCGCACGCCGAGCTCCCTCAGCTGGCGTTCGTCCACCGGCGCCGGGGCGCCCGTGAGCGGATCCGCCCCGCTCGCCGCCTTCGGGAAGGCGATCACGTCGCGGATCGAGCTCGCGCCGGCCAGCAGCGCCACCCAGCGGTCGATGCCGAACGCGACCCCGCCGTGCGGCGGCGCGCCGTAGGTGAGCGCGTCGAGCAGGAAGCCGAAGCGCTCCCTCGCCTCCTCCGGCCCGATGCCGAGCGCGTCGAAGACCTTCTGCTGGACCTCGGGCGTGTTGATGCGGATCGAGCCGCCGCCCAGCTCCCAGCCGTCGAACACCACGTCGTAGGCGCGGCTCCGCCAGCTGCCCGGGTCGGCCTCGAGGTCGCCCGTGGGTGAGGTGAACGGGTGGTGGAGGGGATCCCAGCGTCCCTCGTCCTCGTTCCGCTCGAACATCGGGAAGTCGACGACCCAGAAGACGTCGTGGCCGCTGGGCTGCGTGTCGGCCACCTGCGGCCGAAGCGCGCCGAGCACGCGCGCGGCCACCTCGGGGGTGTCGGCCACGATCAGGACGGCCTCGCCCTCCCGCGCGCCGAGCTCGGCGGTGGCCGCTCGGGTCTCCTCCTCGGAGAGGAACTTGGCGATCGGGGAGCGCCAGCCGCCGTCCTCCACCACCGCCCAGGCCAACCCCTTCGCCCCCAGGGACTGCGCCTGCTCGGTCAGCGAGTCGAAGCGGCTCCGCGGCCACTCGCCGCCCGCCTTCAGCCCGCGCACGACCCCGCCCCCGCCGATCGCCCCGGCGAACACCTTGAACTCGCTGCCGCGGAAGATCTCGGAGAGGTCGTGGATCTCGCAGCCGAGGCGCCGGTCGGGCCGGTCCGACCCGTAGCGGAGCATCACCTCGTCGTAGGTCACGCGCTCGAGCGGCGGCTGCACCTCTACCCCGCCCACCGGCAGCACCCGCTCGAGCAGGCGGTCCACCACGTCGATCACGTCCTCCTCCTCGACGAACGCCATCTCGAGGTCGAGCTGGGTGAACTCGGGCTGGCGGTCGGCGCGGAAGTCCTCGTCGCGGAAGCAGCGCGCGATCTGGAAGTAGCGCTCGAGGCCGCCCATCATCAAGAGCTGCTTGAAGAGCTGCGGCGACTGCGGCAGCGCGTACCAGGAGCCGCGCACGAGCCGGCTCGGCACGAGGAAGTCGCGCGCGCCCTCGGGGGTCGAGCGGGTCATGATCGGCGTCTCCACCTCGAGGAAGCCCTCGTCTGAGAGGTGGTCGCGGATCGCCTTGACCACGTCGTGGCGCAGCACCATCGTGTCGCGCATGCGCTCCTTGCGCAGGTCGAGGTAGCGGTAGCGCAGCCGCAGCTCCTCGCCCACCGGGTCGTCCTCGTCGATCTGGAACGGCGGAGTCCGCGAGTCGGCGAGCTGGTCGAGCTCGGCGGCCACCAGCTCGACCTCGCCGGTCGGCAGGTCGGGGTTCACCGCTTCCGGCGCGCGCCTCACGAGCTGGCCGCTCACGCTCACCACGTCCTCGGCGCGCAGCGCGCCGGCCGCCGCATGGGCGGCGGGCGCCTCCTCGGGGCGGAAGACGAGCTGCAGCAGGCCGGTGCGGTCGCGCAGGTCGATGAAGATCAGCCCGCCGTGGTCACGGCGGCGGTGCACCCAGCCGGCCGCGCGTACGGTCTCGCCCTCGTCGGCCGCGCGCAGCTGACCGGCCCAGTGCGTCCGGTAGGCATTCGGGCGCGGCGCCCTCACCAGCCGGACACCTCGGGATCGATCGCCCTCGCGACCTCCTCCGCTCCCGACACCGCGCGCTGCTCCCCGCTCTTCATGTCCTTCAGCTCCATTCCCCCGTCCCCGTTCAGGATCAACACGAAGCGGGCGCCGATCCGGTCGGCGTGGCGCAGCTGGCCCTTCATCGAGCGGCCCGCCTGCTCGATCTCGACCGACACCAGGTCGCCGCGCAGCTCGGCGAGCAGGGCGAAGCCGCGCCGGCGCTCGGACGGCTCGGCCGGCGCGATGAAGAGCCGCGGACCCGGCGCCCGGCCCCAGTGCTCGGTGAGCTCCGGATCCTGCGCCAGCAGGATGCGGTCGATCCCCGCCGCCCAGCCGACACCCGGGGTGGGCGGCCCGCCGAGCAGCTCGATCAGGCCGTCGTAGCGCCCGCCGCCTGCCACGCCCGACTGCGCACCGAGCGCGTCGCTCGTGAACTCGAACACGGTGTGGGTGTAGTAGTCGAGCCCGCGCACCAGCGCCGGATCGAGCTCGTACTCGACCCCGGCCGCGTCGAGCAGCGCCCTCACCTCGGCGAAGTGGGCCGCGTCCTCGTCGGAGAGGCGGTCGAGCAGCTTGGGCGCCTCGGCCATCACGGCGCGGGTGCCCTCGTCGTCCGAGTCGAACGCGCGCAGCGGGTTCAGGTCGATGCGCTCGCGCACGACGGGCGCGAGCTCCGCCTCGTGGGCATGCAGGTAGGCGCGCAGCTCGTCGAGGTACGCGCGCCGCGTCTCGGCGGTGCCGAGACTCGAGAGCCGCAGCCGCAGGTCGCGGCACCTGGCCTGGTCGAGCAGCTGGGCGAGCAGCACGATCAGCTCGGCGTCGGTGCTCGGGTCGTGGCTCCCGATGGTCTCGGCGTCGATCTGCGCGAACTGGCGAAAGCGCCCCGCCTGGGGCGCCTCATGGCGAAAGAACGGTCCGGCGTACCAGAGCCGCACCGGCTGGGGACGCTTGTGCATGCCGTGCTGGATGTAGGCGCGGCAGAGCCCGGCCGTGGCCTCGGGACGCAGCGTGAGCGAGCGGCCACCCTGATCCTCGAAGGTGAACATCTCCTTCTGGACGATGTCGGTGGACTCCCCCACCCCCCGCGCGAACAGCGCGGTGTCCTCGAAGATCGGCGTCTCCACGTACTCGAAGCCGCTCGGCGGCAGCAGCGCCTGGCAGAGGTTGAACAGGGCGAGCCGGCGGCGCCCGTCGTCGGGCAGCACGTCGTACGTGCCGCGCGGCGCCTGGAGCTTCTTCACCGCGCCAGCTCGGCGAGGAACGGATTGCCCGCGCGCTCCGCGCCGAGCGTGGTGAGACCCATGTGACCGGGATGGACAGCCGTCTCCGGGGGGAGCGAGTCGATCAGCGTCCGGATCGACTCGAGCAGCGTGGCGTGATCGCCGCCGGGCAGGTCGGTGCGGCCGATCGACTGCTGGAAGAGCACGTCGCCCGAGAAGATCGCCCGCTCGTCCGGGATCGAGAAGGTCACGTGGCCGGGGCTGTGGCCGGGCGTGAACAGCACGTCGATCTCGAAGCCCGCGAGCTCGAGCCGCTCGCCGCCCTTGAGCGTGTGCTCGGCGTCGTAGGACTCGTAGGGGCCGAACCCCGGCCAGGGAACGAAGCTCATGATGTCGGCCAGCACGATCTTCTCGATCTCGGGCACCCAGACCTCTGCCCCGGTTGCCCTCGCGACCGGGGCGACGGCGCCCACGTGGTCGAAGTGGGTGTGGGTGAGAAGGATCGCGTCGAGCTCCACGCCGAGCTCGTCGATCGCGCCGAGCAGCTTGTCGGCCTCGTCGCCCGGGTCCACGATCAGCGCCCGGTCCGACCCGTCGCGGCGGACGATGTAGCAGTTCTCCGCCACCGGCCCGACGGTGAACATGCGCACGTCCATCGTCAGCGCCCCTTCGCGCCCTGCTGCCCCTGCTGCTGCTTCTTGCGCTGCCGGAAGCGGTAGATCATCAGGTCCGTGCCGTAGCCGAGCGGGATGTAGAGGAGGAACATCAGCAGCGCGAGCGCGATCGCGGCGCTTACGCCGCGGCCGAAGAGCACCGCCACGAGCACCCCGAACACGGCGGCGGCGATCGCGGCGCGGGTGACCGAGCTCTTCCACGTGGGCGGCTTGTCGAGCCGCTCCGCGCGGCGCTGGCGCGCCAGCGTCTTCGCATCCTGGCGGGTGCCCGTGGGCCGGCCGGTGCGCCCCGCCCGCTCGATCGTGCCGGCGGGCGTGCCGCGATGCTTGCGGGTGCGCTTCTTCTTGGTCTGGGCCATGGCCCCCTGCACTCTATTCCAGGGCCTGCAGCACTTCTTCGAGCAGGTGGCGCTCGGGATCGAAGCCGCGCAACGGCACGTCCTCGGGGAAGCCGTCGAAGGCCGCCCGCGGAGCCAGGCCGATCAGCTCCGCCTCCGCCACCGGCGCTCGCGCGCGCACGCGCGCGACTATCTCCGCCAGCGGCACCGCCCGGTGGTCGTGGACGTTGGTCGACACCTGCGCGCGGCCGCGCTCCTCGAGGTAGAGGCCGAGCGCCCGCACGCCCGGCGGCCCACCGTTCGACTCGCGCAGCTCGGCAGCGATCGAGCGCGCCAGCTCCACGTCGTCGCTTGCGAGGTCGACGTTGAAGGCGAGCAGCGGCGGGCGCGCGGTGGCGAGCGTGGCGCCCGCACTCGGGTGGGCGCGCGGCGGGCCGTAGTCGGGCACGAGCTCGCCCGCCCGCATGCGCCCCGCCAGCTCGGCCGGGCCGCCGCGCCGGATCGCTGCGCGCTCGACGTGCTCGGGGCGGGTGGCCAGCTCGCCGTACAGGAACACCGGCACGCCGGATTCGCCAACCAGCCCCGCCGCGGTGAGCGCCTCGGCGCAGGCCGGCCCGTGCTCGGCCTCGCTTCGCCACACCACCGGCATCACGTCGAGGGCTCCCACGTGCGGATGGATGCCCTCGTGCTCGCGCAGGTCGATCTCGGCGGCGGCTGCTCGCGCGAGGCCTTCGAGGCTTGCCGCCAGCTCGCCCTGCCGGGCGGCAAGCGTGAAAACGGCCCGGTTGTGGTCGGGGTCGGCGTGAACGTCGAGGACCCGTGCGGCGCCCACTGCCGCCTCGAGGCGCTCGAGCTTCGCGCGATCGCGCCCCTCGCTCAGGTTGGGCACCGCCACGAGCAGCGGAGCCCGGGTCTCCGCCACCCAGGCCGCGGCGGCGCCGGGCTCGGCGAAGTAGACGTCGCGCACGATCTTCCCGTCGCGCACGAGCGCGGCCTCGGAGAAACGCTGCTCCGCCTCGATCCCGCTGGGCTGCGAGCGCCCGCTCATGGTCCCGACGATCACGACCCAGCTCCCGCGCTGCGCGATCTCGTGGACCTCGAAGCGAAAGTCGCGCCAGAAGTCGAGCAGGTTGGCGAAGTAGCGGCGCATCTGCTCGCTGCCCCGGACGATGCTCACGTCGAGGATGTCGAGCTCGCGCAGATCGAGCTCCGCATCGGGCGCGTAGGTCGCGAGCACGCCGTCGATGTCCACCCGATTCCAGGCCTCGAAAGCGCGCATGGCGACCGCAAGGGGCTCCTCTGCCATCCCCGGCAGTATCCCGCGGGTACTGGACCGCGGGGTACTAGACTCGGGCGCCCGGCTCCGTAGCTCAGCGGTTAGAGCGCACGACTCATAATCGTGAGGTCCCTGGTTCGAATCCAGGCGGAGCTATTACCTCACGTAGCCCGCACCGCTCCGCATAGCCTCGCAAACCGCATAGGCAAGCGCCGTCTGCGGGGCGATGCGGGGCTATGCGCCGGCAGGTGTGACGCAGACAGATTCGGGGTGCGTCACGGTCGTTCCACAATCCGGCCTTTGAAGAGCGATGGCGTGGGGGGAGGTTGCGATGAGAGGGATCGGGTAGCGGGCCTATATGGAGACCCCCGAGACAGAGCCGCAGGCACCGCCTGACGAGAAGCCGCCGCCGGAGGTGCCCGATCAGCCGGGCACGTCACCAGGCGAACCGGGCGAACCGGCGGAGCCGAGCTAGCCGGTCGAGAATCCCAAGTCGGCTGAGAGCTACGGCCTGGCGGGGGCGAACTTCCGCCGCCGGCGGCTTCCCTGAGTAGCGGATCACCCTTGCCGTGGCGGGCGCGAGCGGG
>CAWEVH010000012.1:0-26372 GCA_963812415.1 uncultured Thermoleophilaceae bacterium
AGCTGGCGTTCCTCGACGCCGCGCTCGACTGGGTGGCCCGCAACACCCCGCGGGACGCGGATACGCGCTACCTGGAAGCCAAGGTCACCGCCTGGCACAACGACGACCCGCCGCGCACCAGGGTGCTCCGGAGCACAGTCCGGGAGGGCGCGGGGTGAGCGCCGCCGGGCTCGTCGGGCGCCTCGACGACCTGCTCGGCCGCCTGGTGAGCATGCGCGCGCTCGCGCTGGTGAGGGTGTTCGCCGGCCCGATCGTGCTCCTGCATCTGCGGCCCTTCCTGGCCGACGGGCTCGACGGACGCATCTACAGCGATGCCTTCTACGAGCCCTACCTCGCCTGGTATCCGGAGCTTCCGGAAGCGGTCTACCTCGGCCTGCTGTGGCTGGGGGCGCTGGCGGCCGTCGCCATGTCGCTCGGCCTCCTCACGCGCGTCGCGACGACGACCACGTTCGCGATCGTCGCCTACAACCTGTTCCTCTCGACCACGCACTTCCACAACAACCGGGCCTACCTCGTGATCGTCCTCGGGCTGCTGGCGGTCGCACCGTGCGGCCGGGAGCTCTCCGTGGACGCCTGGCTTCGCCGCCGCCGGGGGCGGCCGCCGCTCGACCTCACGGCGCCCGCCTGGCCGTTGTGGCTGCTCCGGTTCGAGTGCGCCGCGGTCTACGGCGCGTCCGGGTTCAGCAAGCTCGTCGATCCGGACTGGTTCGGCGGCACCGTCTCCTGGCAACGCGTCGAGCGCGCCCGAGGTGACATGGAGGCCTGGCCGGACTGGGTGGTCTCCGTGCTGACCGACCGTAGCTTCCACACCGGGGCCGCGAAGCTGATCGTGCTCACCGAGCTGTTCATCGCGCTCGGCCTCTGGTGGCGCGGCACTCGCTACGCCGCGGTCTGGGTCGCAGTGGTCTTCCACCTCTCGATTCAGCTGTCCGCGTCGGTCCAGGTCTTCTCGTTCCTCGCCGTCTCCGTGCTGGCGATCTGGGCGGTGCCGTCCACCCGCGATCGCGTGCTCCGCATCGACCCGACCGCCGGCGGCCAGCGGCGGTTGCGCGCGCTCGTGCTGGGCCTCGACTGGCTGGCGCGCTTTCAGGTCGAGCCGGCTCCGCCCGGCTCGGCCCCGGAGCTGGTGGACCGGGACGGCACCACGTTCCGCGGGACTCCGGCCGCCATCGTGGCGCTCAGTCGGCTCCCGCTCACGGCATGGTTCGCGCTGCCGGCGCTGCTCCTTCCCACCGTCCGTAGGGCCCGCCGGGCGGAGCGGGCGCTCGTCGCGGTCGGGCGGGCGTGAGCGGCCGTCTCTGGCGGGCCGGCCTCAGCCTGGTCCTGCTCCTCGCCGTCGCGTTCGTGGTGCTCGCCCCGCCCGAGCGCTGCCCGCCCGTCAGCGCCGAGGAGCTGCGGCGTTCGGCGCAGGCCACCGTCGACTGGTTCGTGCGCAACCAGGAGGGTGACGGCAGCTGGGTCTACATCTACAACGCGGACGACAACGCCACTCCGGCCGAGTACAACGAGGTGCGCCATGCCGGGGTCACGATGGGCCTCTACCAGGCCGCCGCGGCGGGCCTGCCGGGGGCGCTGCGTTCCGCCGACCGCGGCACCGAATGGGCGCTCGACCGGCTCGTGCGCCGCGACGACTTCGCCGCGCTCGCCGGCGTGGATCGGGTGACCACCGGCGCGAGCGCGCTGCTCGCCGCCGGGCTCGACATTCGCCGCGAGGCGACCGGCGACCCGCGCTACGACGACGAGCTGGCCCGCCTCGGGCGCTTCCTCCAGGCTCAGACGGAACAGTCGGGCGCGGTGCTGGCCGAGTACGACCGGGCGCGCGGGGAGCCCGTCGCCGGCGAGTACTCGAAGTACTACACGGGCGAGGCGTACTGGGCGCTGGCGCGCCTTCACCGCGCCTTTCCGGCCGAGGGGTGGGGCGAGACCGCCGACCGGATCGGTGCCTACCTGGCCAGCTCGCGCGACGAGGTCGAGGACCACTTCCCGCCGATCCCCGATCACTGGGCCGCCTACGGAGCGTCGGAGACCGTGGCGTTCCCCGAGCGCGGTCGCCCGCCGCTGACCGCCGACGAGCTGGACTATGCGCGCCGGCAGGCCGAGCTGTTCGGCGCCCAGGCGCGCTGGCTCGCCCAGCAACACGGCCCCTGGGGCCAGCTGGTGCGGGGCAGCGACCTCGCTCGCGGCGGCTGGTACGGCGTGGTGGACGAGGCGCTCACGAGCTGGTGGCTGGCGACGCTCGAGGAGCCCCGGCTCGCCGACCTGCAAGCGACGATCGCCGAGCGGGCGACCTGCGTCGCCGGCCTGGCCGTCGAGGAGCAGTCCGACGCGGACGACGCCGCCGGCAGCGCCCGGCCGGAGCGGGTGGAGGGCGCCTGGTTCCGGGACGGCGAGACCCGCATGGACGATCAGCAGCACGCGCTCGCGGGTCTCCTCAGAACGATCGCGATCGTCGAGGCGGACGCGGACTCGGCAGCCGGCGAACCGTCCGGTGAGGACACCGCGTCGGGCTGGCTGTGGGCCGCCGCGCTGCTGCTCGCCCTCAACCCGGCCCGCGCCGCGTTCGGGGTGCCGCGCGCGGGGCGCTCGCCGCGCGAGATCGCCGGCGTCGCTGCTCTCGGCGCGCTGATCGGCGGGCTCGTGGTATGCGCCGCCGCGGCGGCCGGCGAGCCGCTGCTCGAGGCGCTCGACGTGAGCGAGCCCTCATTTCGCCTGGCCGCGGGGATCGTGGCGCTGCTGGCCGGCGCCGGAGACCTGTTCCGGCGGCCGCCGCCGCCCGAGCCCTCGTTCGCCGGCTGGCGCGCCGCGCTCGTCCCGGTCGCGGCCCCACTTGTGGCGCGTCCCGCCCTGGTCGTGATGGCGCTGGGAGCCGGTGCCGACCGCGGCGTGCTCCCGAGCGCCGGCGCGATGGCGCTCGGCGCCGTCCTCGTGATCGCCCTAGCCGCCCGGCCCGCCGAGGGTCCCCGGGGCCGGGCCCTGCGCTGGGCCGGCCGACTGCTGGCGGTCGCCCTGATCGCCTGCGGGCTGCTCCTGGCGCTCGACGGGATCCTTGCCGTGTAGCCGCCAGGCGCCGAAGGCCAGCATCACGACCGCCGGCGGGATCGTGCCCGGCAGGGAGTCGACGACCAGGAAGAGCTGGTTCCAGGCCTGGGCCGCGGCGAGCGTCGCCGCGGCAGCGAGGAGCTGCGGCTGCCGCTCCGCGGCGAGGATGGCTCCCACGAGCCCGGCGACGAAGTAGTCCCCGTAGTCGGTCGAGATGCTCCCCACATCCGCGACTTGAAGCCGCGGCAGGCCGGCGGCCGGCGCAGCGGCGTTGAAGGCGGCGTTCTGGTCCCCCCACAGGTCGCCAAAGATGAACACCGCGTCGATCACGGCCATCGCCACGACGCCGATCTTCAGCCACCAGAGCGGCGCGACCCCCGCCAGCAGCCTGCCCGCGGTGACGACCGAGCCGACGATCAGCACGAGCCTCGCGGCGCGGCCGAGCGGATCGTCGGGCGCCGCGAGCGCGGCGGCGAGGAGCGGCACGACCGCCACGGCGAGCCAGGGCCGGGCGCCGTGCGCGGCCCAGCCGAGCGCGAGTGCGCAACCGATGGGCACCAGGATGAAGGCGATCCAGGTGATCGCGTCGGCGCTTGCGCTCGCCGCGGCGATCGCGACGACGCTCAGCACCACCGACACCGGAGCGATCAGGGCCCAGCCTCGGCCGCCGAGCCTCAGGAGCACGGCCGGCACACCCGCCGCCGGCAGCGCCACGCAGAGTGCCTGCGCCGCGTCGAGCACGAATGTGTCGAGGTCGAACCACATCCGGCGATCGCCTCGCGGCGTTAGTGGTGGGTGTGCACGGCGGCGGGATTCTCGAGGTGCTTCAGCATCTCGATGATCTCACCTTGCTGGGCGGTGATGATGTCCTCGGCCAGCGTCGTCAGCTTGGCATCGGCACCGTCGGCGAGCTGGGCTCGGGCCATCGTAATCGCACCCTCGTGATGGGGGATCATCATCGCGATGAAGCGGCGGTCGAACTTCGTGGCCTTCTCGAGCGCCGACGCGTCGTGATTCATCCCCATCTCGCTGCGTGACAGGCCGAGCGACGTCTTCTCGACGCCCGCCTCCTCAAGCGCCTGCGCCGCGCGGCGCAGCGTCGCGATCTCGGCGGTCTGGGTGCGAATGATGTTCTGGCTGAGGTCCCTGACGAACAGGCTCTCGGCGCGTTGCAGCCCGATCTTGGCCATCGCCACCGCGGACTCGTGATGCGGGATCATCTGCGTCGCGAACGCGCGGTCGGTTCCGTTGCCCTTCGGGGGCGGTGGCGAGCTGGAGCCGGCGTCGGAGCTGTTCTCCGCCGCGCCCTCGGATGAGCCCTCGGAGGCGCTCTCGCCGCATGCCGCGAGCGCGAGCGAGCCGGCGGCCATGAACGCCGCGAGCACGCCGCGCCGGATATTCGGCCGGCTCATGGCCGTCAAGGTAGCGAGATCGCCGGTCCTCTACGGTTGGTGGGCGCGCGTACCCCGCGTGAGGAAGCTCGAATGACCGAAGGGGCCGAGAGGATGTATCCCGAGTTCGCCTCTGTGACGCGCGGGCGTATCGCGAGCCTCGCGCTCGCGGCCGCGCTGGCGGCGCTCGCCGGCTGCGGCGGGAACGACTCCGGGCCCGCAGCCCCACCGGGAGCCGGCGATCCCGGGCCAGTGCACGCCCACGGCCTCGGGATCGATCCGAAGGACGGGGCGCTCCTGGTCGCCACGCACACCGGCCTCTTCCGCGCGCCTCCCGGCGAGACGCGCATGGAGCGCGTGGGCGAGCGGATGCAGGACACGATGGGCTTCACCGTCGTCGGGCCCAACACCATCCTGGGCTCCGGCCACCCGGACGGGCGCGACGACCTGCCGCCCTTCCTCGGACTGATTCGCTCCGATGACGGCGGCAGGAGCTGGCGGCCGGTCTCGCTGCTCGGGAAGCGGGACTTCCACGTGCTCGAGGCGGAGGGCAGGCGCGTCTACGGCTACGGCTCCGACTTCGCGACGCGCAGCTCCGGCTTCCTCGTCAGCGACGACGGAGGCCGCAGCTGGGAGCAGCGCGAGGTGCCCGAGCCGCTCGTGGCCCTGGCCCTCGACCCCGCCGACGCCGACCGGCTGATCGCCTCGGGGGTGCGCGCGCTCCATGTGTCGGAGGACGGCGGCCGGCGCTGGCGCCCGCTCGAAGGGCCCCCGGGCCTGCTCGCCTGGGGCGACTCCCTGATCGTGGCCGACGCGGGTGGGACGGTGCACCGCGCCGAGGACCCGCCCGACCGTCTGCGACCGGTGGGCGACGTGGGCGGCGCGCCGGCGGCGCTGGACGTGGGACAGTCGGACGACCTCTACGTGGCGTTGCACGACGGCACCGTCAAGCGCTCGGTCGACGGCGGAGCCGGCTGGAGCGTGCGGGCGGCTCCATAAGCGGCGCCCCTTGACTTCAACTCCCCTTGAACCCCGATCATCCGGCGGCATGCGTTACAAGCTGCTTGGCAGGTCAGGCCTTCGCGTCTCCGAGCTCGGTCTCGGGGCGATGATCTTCGGCGCCGAGGGGAACGGGGGAGCCAGACGGGAGGACTGCCGCCGGATCGTCGACGCGTTCGCGGAGGCGGGCGGCAACTTCATCGACACCGCGGACGCCTACGGGAGCGGGACCTCGGAGCGGATCGTCGGCGAGCTGGTGGCCGCCGAGCGCGACTCGTTCGTGCTCGCCACGAAGTACACGCTCTCGCGCGACCCGCGTGATCCGAACGCCGCCGGCAACCATCGCAAGAGCCTCGTGCACGCCCTCGACGCGAGCCTCGAGCGCCTGCGGACCGACTACGTCGACCTGCTCTGGGTCCACATCTGGGACTTCTTCACGCCGGTCGAGGAGGTGATGCGCGCGCTCGACGACCAGGTGCGGGCGGGCAAGGTCCTCTACGTGGGCATCAGCGACACGCCCGCCTGGATCATCGCCCGGGCCAACACGATCGCCGAGCAACGTGGCTGGACGCCGTTCACCGCCGTGCAGGCCCAGTACAGCCTCGTCGAGCGGACGGTCGAGCGCGAGCTGGTGCCGATGGCGCAGGCACTCGACCTGGCCTTCACGGCCTGGAGCCCGCTCGCCCACGGGGTGCTGAGCGGAAAGCAGAACGGTCGCGGGGCGCGCAACGCGACCGAGCGCAACCTGGGCATCGCCCGCGAGGTGGGCGAGATCGCCGCGGAGCTCGACGCCACGCCGTCGCAGGTGGCGCTCGCGTGGCTCCAGACCCGCCCGGGCGTGGTGCTGCCGATCTTCGGCGCCCGCACGGAGGAGCAGCTGCGCGACAACCTCGGGGCGGTGGACGTCGAGCTGAGTCCGGACCAGCTCGCGCGGCTCGACGAGCTGAGCGCGATCCCGCTCGGCTTCCCGCACGAGTTCATCACGCGCGTGCGCGCGAGCACCTCGGTGCTCGGCGACGCGCTCGAGCGCATCGACGACCACCGCGCCGAGCGCTCCGGTCTGCCGCTCGCCGCGAGGCCGCGCTAGGGAGACGGCAGCCCAGCTGCGAGAAGCGAGGGGGAGATCGCGCCCTCCATTGCATCTCGTTGGGCGATCTGGGACTTCGACCGGATCTGGGCTGGGTGAGGATGCGCCCGCCCCGCTTGCTGACGCTGTGGCCAGTGGGGCTTGCGGCGTGTCAACCGTGGGCCCGACTCCGAGGTCGTCCTGAGTTCACCTGGGTAGGGAAGGTCAACCCAGGACGACCGGCCCTCCCGGCCTGGCGTCCTGACTTTGTAGGCCAGGAGCCACCAAACTCAGGACGGCTGCGCCCTGCCAACGCGCTAGCCCTTCGGCTGCCAGAGCGCGACCTCGGCTCCGGCCGGCGCCGCGAGCACGCAGCGCCAGCCGGCCGGGCCCTCGCGCGGCTCGAGCTCGAGGCGCGCTCCGAGCCGGCGGGCGCGCGCCGAGGTCTCGGCGATGTCCGTGACCTGGACGTACGGGAGCCAGAGCGGCCGCCTGCTGTCGCGCTCCACCACGCCGCCCTCGATCCCTTCGCCGAGCCCGAGCGCGAGGTACGTGCCCGGTTCGGCGTGGATCGTCTCGGCGCTCCAGCCGAACAGCTGCGTGTAGAAGGCGCACGCGCGCGGCAGGTTGTCCGTGCACAGCTCGAGATGCACGACCGGTGCCCGCATCTACCTCTTCAGACCCCGCCGCGCGGGCAAACTGACCGGCGACCGTTCAGTTCTGGCCCCCGCGCGGGTCTAACCAGAGAGAATGCGCGCAATGGCCAACACCGCGGCGATGGACGAGCCGGCGCTGCTCGACGCCGCTCGGGCGGGTGACGAGGACGCCTTCGAGCGGCTCGTGGAGGCCCATCGACCGAGCCTCCATGCCCACTGCTACCGGATGCTCGGCTCGCTCCATGACGCCGAGGACGCGTTCCAGGACACCCTGCTGCGTGCGTGGCGCGGGCTCGGCCGGCTCGAGGGCCGCTCGACGCTTCGGACCTGGCTCTACCGGATCGCCACCAATGCCTGCCTGGACGCGATCGGTCGCCGTCCAAAGCGCGTGCTGCCGATCGATTACGGGCCGCCGGGCGAGGGCGCAGAGGCGGACCCGCCCGAGCCGCTCGTCGAGACGACCTGGCTCGAGCCCTTCCCGGACGACCAGCTCGGGCTGTCGAGCGGCTACGCCTCGCCTGAGGCGCGCTACGAGCAGCGCGAGGCCGTGGAGCTCGCCTTCATCGCCGCGCTCCAGCACCTGCCGCCGCGGCAGCGGGCCGCCCTGATCCTGCGCGAGGTGCTGGGCTTCTCCGCGAAGGAGGTCGCGGAGGCGCTCGGCTCGACGGTCGCGTCGGTGAACGGCGCGCTCCAGCGAGCGCGCAAGGCGGCGGACGAGCGCCTGCCCGAGCGCAGCCAGCAGGCCAACCTGCGCTCACTGGGCGACGAACGGGTGCGCGACCTGGTGCGACGCTTCAGCGAAGCCTTCGAGATCGGCGACGTGGACACGATCCTGTCGATGCTGGCCGAGGACGCCACCTTCTCGATGCCGCCCTATCCCAACTGGTGTCGCGGCCGGGAGCAGATCGCCGACTCCTGGCTCATGCCCGGCGGGGCGCCGCCGCGCCTGCGTTACCTGTCGACCCGCGCGAGCGGGCAGCCCGCGCTCGCCACCTACCGCCTTGACCGGATCACCGGCAGCTACCTCCCGATAGCGCTCGACGTGCTGACCCTGCGCGGCGCGGAGATGGCCGCCGTGACCGCGTTCCGGTCGAGCGAGCTGTTTCCCCGCTTCGGCCTGCCGGCCGAGCTCCGCTAGCCGGCGCCAACTTCCGGAGACGTTCGTCCACGCAGGGTGGGCACTTGCCTCATCGGGTTTGACTGGTGCCGGCGGGCGGTTAGGTTGGACGCTTTGACGAGCGACGGCTTGCCGCGTGAGCGCTAGGAGGTCGCGCGAGGTGCACGGCCCAGGACCGATCCCACTGATCATCGTCGCCGAGATCAGGCTGCTGCGCGACGGGCTGGCCGAGTTCCTCAGTACGCGAGACGGTATTCGTGTCCTTGGCAGCGCGAGCCATCACGAGGAGGCCCTTCCGCTGCTGGAGCACTCGGCCGACGCGGTCGTCCTCGTCGACGTTGCGCAGCCCTCCGCGGTCGAGACCGTCCGCGCGATCGTCCAGGGGGCGTCCGGGTCGAAGGTGATCGCGCTGGCCGTGCCCGAGCTCGAGCCCGAGGTGGTCCGCTGGGCCGAGGAGGGCACGGCCGGCTACGTGCCGCGGGATGCGGGCCTGCCGGAGCTGGAGGCCTGCGTGCGAAGCGTTGCCCGCGGAGAGGCGCCGTACACGCCGCGGATGATGGCCGCGCTGGTCCGCCGCCTGGCGGCACTCTCCGCCGAGCGCCGTCCCGATCCACCGCGCGCGCGGCTCACGCTCCGCGAACGCGAGATCGCCGGGCTGATTCGTGAGGGCCTGACGAACAAGGAGATCGCGAACGCGCTGTCGATCGAGCCCTCGACTGTCAAGAACCACGTCCACAACATCCTGGAGAAGCTCGGCGTCCGCCGTCGCGGCGAAGCCGCGGCGCGCCTGGGGCCGATGGCGGTCCGGGCCACCGGCCGCGAACGGGCGCCAATGGTCTAGACCATCGCATGGATCCGATCTGACCCGATCGGTCCATTGAACCCGGCGCCGCCGTGCCACCACGATGCACCAGAGGCACGGCATGGGCTCCGAGCATCCAACCATCCTCCTGGATGTCCCCGACATCACAGGCGACCTGGTCCGCGCGCTGGCATCGCGAGGCGGCGCTCGGATCGCTCGCCGCCGTCCGGGCGAGGATCTGCGCAGCGCGGTACGCCGGAGTGGCGCGCAGGTGGTCGTCGTCGACTCCGAGACGGACGAGGTGCCGCTCGAGTACCGCGAGCTTCTGCGTGAGCGGGCGGCGCTGAAGGTGGTCGCCGTGGCGATGCAGGGTCGCTCGGCGGTCGTCTCCTGGCTCCACCCGGAGATCACGCGGATCGCGGACGTCAGCGCCGAGCGGTTGCTGGCGGAGGTCGGCGGCGAGAGGTAGGGATGGACTTCGTCGACAGGACGGTCGTTGCGCTCGCCGACGATTCCACTCGTGGCGCCCTGTTCGACCAGGATGCGCTCGAGCGGCTCCTGGAGGCCGCCTATGACGCGTCCGGGATGGGCCTCGAGGGCCCGTTCAGCGCCGACTTCGGGGACTTCAGGATGGGTTGGGCGCCGGATCCGCTCGGGGTGCTCGACGGGACCTGGAACGTCGTGGGTGCGGTCGAGCGAACGGAGGCGCGCTTTCGGCTGACGGGCGTGTCGCCGAACGGGCTGCCGCGAGTGGACGCCCTCTGGCGGGGCCAGATCACCGCCCGCTACCGCCGCGGCGGTGAGCCGATCACGGCGGTGGCGACCCAGACGTCGGACGACCGCACCATCTCGGCGACCATCACGTTCGACGAGCCCGCACCCGTCTCTCAGGCGGCACGCGCGCTGCCCATGGCGGTGGCCCTGCTCGTGCGCGCCGAGCTCTTCGCGGCCGACCTCCTGCGGGAGGTCGGGATCGTTCGGGAGCGCCTGACGGCGCTCGGGGTCGAGCGCCCGCCGGACGACGGGCTCCAACCGCGCCGGTCCTTCGTTGTCGGTCTGATCGTCCCGGAGACCGTCTTCGACGACGACGACTGGCCCGGGGCAACCTCCGGGATGTCCCAACCCCAGCAGCGAGCAGCACGTCGGGCCGCCGCGGGCAGCTGGCTCGCACGCGAAGGGATCGGGCTGGTGACCGCTGCATGACACGACCGCGCAATCAACCCGCCGGAAGGAGGGCCCGGTGACAATCGCGTTTCCGTTCATCGAGGTAAAGATCGACACGTCGGGGCTCGCGCCGGTGGCTGAGCGTGCGCCGGGCGTCGTGGCGGTGGTAGGTGAGAGCAACGTCGGGTCAGCCGCCGTCGGTGGGGTCGTCGCGGTGGACTCGGCGGCTGAGGTGACCACGAAGTTCGGTGCCAGCACGCGGCTCGGGCAGTCGCTGAAGCTCGCGCTGCTCCAGGATCCGCGCCCGTCCAAGGTCTATGGGGTGAAGGCGAACGGCAGCCCGCCGACGCCCGCCAACTACACAGAGGCCTTGACCGCCCTGGAGGCAGCCGACGACGTGACCTTCGTGTCGCTCGCCAACGAGCCCGTCAACCTGGGCGCGAACACGTCCTCCTCGGCGACCAGCGCGCTCGCGCCGCTCAAGGCGCACTGCGAGTCGATGTCGGCCGATGGCCAGAAGCGCATCGGCGTGGCGATGGTCAACCCGGCGACGAAGGCCGGCGACGACGCGGACAAGATCATCAACCGTTGCGCGGACCTGAAGAGCTCGTCGAGCCGCATGGTGTTGGTCGCCGGACGCGGCGCGGTGGTCGAGGGCACCGATACCGCGGCGGACGCTGCGACGGCGGCGATGGCCGCGTTCGCCGGCTACGAGCCGCATGTGTCGGTCGTGCTGAAGAAGGTGCGCGGCCTGCGGATGCCCGTCGAGACCCAGTTCTCGCCGGGCGAGATCAAGGCGCTGTCGGAGGAGGAGATCATCCCGATCATCGATCCGGCGCTGGTCCCCGGTGAGAGCCTCCACTTCGCCGAGGGACGCGCGTTCACGACCGACGAGAACCTGCTCTACCTCGACACCGTGCGCGTGCTCGACCACCTCGACTTCCTGCTGAAGGCGGGGCTCGTCGGCGTGATCGGCGACGCGCGCATCACCAAGGCCGGGCTCAGCAGCGTCAAGGCGCGCACCGAGGGCATCCTCGGGCCGCTCCAGCGAGCGGCGGTGATAGACGGGTTCGAGGTCACGATCCCGGTGCTCGACATCCTGTTCATCCCCGAGGCGGCCCGCACCCCGGCTGACGCAGGCGTCCTGGCGGCCGCGCGGACGAACCGGCAGGTGGTGATGCTCGTGGCACTCGCGCTCGGCCCGGCCACCCACCACCTGGTCGTGCACCTCGCGCCGACGCCCTAGATGCGAAAGGAGACGGACCATGGCCGATTGGGATACGAGACTCGTCGTCACCTACGACGACGGCAGCGGCGACAAGGAGATCTCGCCGATTGACTCCTTCACGCCGACGTTCTCGCTGAACGCCGAGGTGCTGCACTCGGTCGAGCAGACCCACCTGGGCGTCGTCTACTCGCCGCAGTCGCTGTCGTTCTCGATGTCCGTGCGCGCGATCGGCGACGTGGCGGCGAAGCTCACGACGCTCGCGCTGAGCGGGCAGCGCTTCGAGGTCTCGCTCAAGGAGAAGGAGGGTGACGACTGGGGCTTCAAGCAGATCGTCATGTCGGAGTGCGTGATCACGAGCGCGACCCCCAGCACAGCGACCATCCAGGGTGCCCCGACGGCGACGTTCTCCGGCTTCAGCCTGAGCTCGAACGCCGACACCAAGGCCTCCGGCGCGGTGCGCGTGCCGTAGCGGGGAGCCGGCATGGCGAACGCAGGAGACGGCGGCCCCGCCCTCGTCACAGAGACGGGCGTCGCGCTCGTCGAAGCCGGTGAGCTGGTCGTCCCCGCGGCGGGAGATGCGGCGCAGGCCGAGCGGGTCGTCGAGGACGGCCGCGTCTCCATCCAGTACTACTTCCCGGTCGAGGTCGAGGTGCGAGCCGCGCCTGAGCCGGTGGCCGCGCAGGAGGTCGTCGACCTCACACTCGAGACCCTGGCGAGCGCGCTCGCGGACGGCTGAGGGTGCCGGTCCGGGTGGACATCCCGACGCGTCTGACGGTCGACGTCCCGGCGCTGACCGAGCGCCGCGGCGACATCGAGGAGGCGGTCACAGCTGCGGTCGGCCGAGCGCTGCGCACCTCGGCACGCGAGGTGCTCGAGCCGCGGGGCGGCTACGCGGGCGTGAGGTTGAACGAGCCTGAGCTCAGCTGGTGGGGCGACGGCCTGGCTGCCGTCCCGGCGACCGTGCGTGCCGACGTGGAGGACGCCGTCCGGGCGGCGCTGGACGCCGCCACGCGGGACGTAGGGCTGCCGCGCATCGCGGGCGACGGCGGCTCCACGCCCCTGCGGAAGCCGCCGGCCGTGTCCGTCGACGACCAGCGCTACGACAGGTTCCTCGGGCTCTACGAACTGCCGGTCTACCAGGTGGCGGGCGAGAAGGCGAACGTGTTGGTCAAGCGCCGGGCCGGGAAGCGGCGCGGCCCCGTGCAGCACGAGCCGTTCGAGTGGTGGCCGCTCACCCAGGCGCAGGCGCAGACCGTCTACTCCTGGACGGCCGAGAAGGCCGGGATCGTCCCCCCCGCCAAGGGCTATATGGGCGCCATCTACGCCGAGCCGTCCGGGGGCATGAGGATCGACGTGGTCAAGTACCCGGAGGCGACGCTCGCCTTCACCACCCGGGGGATCAGCCTGAGCGAGCTCGTGGCCGAGAGCGTCCGCGAGCCACTTGCGGAGAAGCCGGCCACCCAGCTCCCGGCCGTGTCGACGTACTGGCTCGATCGGGTCGCGACCAAGGAGGACGGTGACCTCGAGGATCGACTGAAGGCGTTCCTGCGCCCGCTCGTCCGCGACCTGCTGAAGCCGAAGCGGGGGCTCCGCACCGCCGCCGAGTTCGACGCGGCGGTGGAGACGCGGCTGAACGAGCAGCTCGAAGCGATCAAGGCGGATCCCGGCTACGGGGACGTGACGGCCTACATGCGGCTTCGCATCGACTACTCCTCGTTCCTGGTCAGGACGCGTGGGGCCGTTCCGCCGACGGACATGGAGCGCGTCCGCCTGATAGCGCTCGCTCGCCCGAGCGGGGCGCCGGGCGGGGGCGCGGCGGGCGCCGCGGCCGGCGCCGAGGGCGCCGCCGCGGGCACCGAGGGCGAGGGGATCGCGGGTGCGGGACTCGCCGCCGGGGAGGTGGCCGGAGGCCGCACGGGCGCGGGGGCGGGCGGGACGGGCGTGGAGGGCGGCGTGGAGGGCGCGGCGCCGCTCACGAGCCCGCCGGCCTTCATCGAGATGGCAGGGGGCACGACAACCGGCTCGCTCTTCCCGCCCACCACCGGCGACACGGTCAAGCTCGAGTGCCGGTCCTACCTCGGCGAGCCGAGCATGGACCAGCTCGGCGCCGACGGCAAGCGGATGCAGCGGCTCGCCGACTCGATCGCGTGGGGCCTGCAGATCGACAAGTGCAAGTTCGCCGGCGGGTTCCTGCTGAACGCCGCCGAGGCGCTCGGCGGGCGAGCCGGGCAGGTCGAGGACTGGGAGGTGGAGGAGCAGGGCGCGATGCAGGCGGCTCCCGCCGGGGGCGGCAACGTCGGCAACGTCACCTTCATCCCTGCGCCCGGACCTCAGATCCTGTTCATGCGTCACCTGGCCACCGTCGTGCCGCTGATCAGCGAGCTCAAGGACATGATCAACCGCGTCTACCGCGAGCGCGGCGACCTGATCGAGGGCATCTGGAAGGGAAAGCCGCTCTCCTGGCTCAACCGCTGGAAGCACGACTTCGTCGTCAAGGGCATGGAGCGACACGTCGGGCTGCTGTTCGTCATGACGTGCAACGTGATCTTCCGACAGATGCTGAACACGTCGCGCGAGAACCTCCGCAAGCGCAACAACCCGGGCTTCTTCGGCTACTTCCGCCAGGTGATCGTGCCGCAGCTCCTCGAGCTCGACGAGCTGCTCCGCGCCCGCGAGATCTTGGACGGCGCCGCCGCGATCGAGTACGCGCTTCGGCACGGGCCGTCCAGCATGCGCGCCCCCCTTCGCGACGTTCGGCTCGTGGATGCGCCGGCAGGCGAGACCACGGTTGCTCCGGAGCCGGCGCCGCAGACCTGGAGCGAGGCCGCCGGGCGGGTCGTCGAGACGCTGGCGCAGCTCGGGAGCGAGGGCGCCCAGCCGGCGGCCGAGAAGTACGAGCTCCTGTGCGGCGAGGGGCGCTCGTACCGGGTCCGGGACAAGCACCGCCGAGTCTGGGACCTGCGCGGCCTCGAGTCGACGCTCACGATGCGGCGCGGCGGGGTGGAGGAGCTGGAGCCGCTCGTCAAGCAGCTCACCGACCTGCCCGAGGTCGTCGACCGCTTTCGCGGTAAGTCGGACGCCGACGTCGAGTACGAGATCTACCTGCTCATCAAGGAGCTGCTCGAGAAGAACGCGGAGACGATCGAGGAGGCACGGAGGAGCAGCTGGTACGGATTCCGCGCCAGCACGATCATCGAGAACCTGCGCGGCGCCACGGTCAGTGGCACGAACTTCGCGCTTCAGGGGATCCACAAGCAGGCCCACGACCAGATCGGCGAGTTCTTCGGCGGCGACCCGTTCTACCGGCTCGGGATCGAGAGCGTCTTCTCGGCCGAGCTCGGGCGCAAGAAGCTCGCCTCCGCCCTCGAGTTCTCCGCGATGGTGCTGCTTGCGGTCGTGTGCCCGCCCGCCGCGGCGGGCGTCGGCCTGGCGTCGGCGATCCACCACTACGCCGAGGCGGAGGAGCGGCGCGACATCTATATGTCGCTGACCGACCCCGAGAAGGTTCTCAGCGCGGCCGAGGTAGAGGCGGGCATGTTCGCCGCCAAGCTCGGCCTTGCGCTCGCGATCATCCCGGCCGGCGCCGAGGTAGGTGCCGGGGCGCGCGCCGCGATGGGCGGACTCGCCAGGCGTGCCGGTGTCGAGGTCGCCGAGGAGGTCGTCGAGACCGGCGCGCGCGTCGGGTCCCGCGCGCTGGCCGGCGCAGGCCTCGAGCGCACGCTCCGGTTCGGGCTCGCGGAGAAGCTCGCGAAGGAGCTCGCCGAGGAGGTGATCATGGACAAGGTCATCGGCGCGGCGCTCGATCCGATCATGGCGGGGCTGCAGGAGGAGTGGGGACAGACCGGTCCGATCGGGGGTATGGACGCGGCGATCCAGCGCCTGCTCGGGAAGATGCAGCGCGAGCGGGTGATCCAGATCGACGTGCCGCCCTCCCTTGCGGGGTCCGGCGGATGAGCACGCGCGTGCGGATTTCGTCGCTCGCGGGTGAGATCGAGATCCCGTCGGCGCTGTTCGAGGACAGGCGCACGCGGCAGTTCGTCGACACGCTGGTCGAGCGCGGCGGGCTCGACCGGCACCAGGCATGGCGCTATACCGCCGAGATTCTGGCGTTGAGCGCCGCCGAGTTCGCCGAGCGTCTTGGCAAGAAGTTCGGGGCTCACATGGCGCGCCTCGTCGAGTTACGAGGGCAGGCGAAGCAGAAGTACGACGCCGTGGTCGAGCACCTCTCGCGCACCGGGGGACGTGCCGGTGCTCCGCTTCCGGCGGACCTCCAGCCGGACGCCTTTCGGCGGCTGTTTGCGGAGATGGACGCCGAGCTTCAACGGCTGACGGAGGTCCAGCCGAAGGAGTTCGCGCCAAGGGTCTCGGCCGGCGAGATCGGCATACCCAAGGACGCCATCAAGCCCGAGCGTCCTGCGCCGGCGCCGCTCCCACCGAAGCCGAAGGGTGTGCCGCGCCCCCGCTCCGATCCACCGGCCGCCGAGCTCACGGGGGAGGCCAAGACGCTCGACGACGAGCTCAGGTACTTCAGCGAGCGCTTCGCCGAGCGGCTCGAGCTCCACCCGCGGGGAGCCGAGATCGACGCGCAGATCAGAGGCGTACGGGCGCTCCTCGCCGCGGGGCGGCTGGACGAGGCACGGCCGCTTGTCGACAGGCTCAAGCGTGACCTGCGCGTCGTCGACGCCTACCTGGCCGATCTCGCCCCGCCGGGCAGCGGCGCCATCGGCCGGGGCGAGCTACGCGAGGCCGCAGCCGGCGAGGGGATGCAGCCACGCCAGACGCCGGTCCAGACAATCGAGGGCCTGCGGACTCCGCCCCCGCCGCTGCCGCCGGACGCTCCCACGCTCTCGCTCGACCAGGTCGACAGGGTGGAGTGGACGCCCGGTGGCCCCGGCGCGGCCGCCGAGCAGCAGCGGATCCTCACCAGCGGCAAGGAGCCGGCCACGATCGGCAACGAGTACGAGGCGTACATCAAGCGCCAGGTCGAAGCGGACCCGTCGGTCGTACGCCCGGGCCGGCGTCCCGACATCGGGGACTGGGAGATCACGATCTCGGGGCAGATCGGCCCGTTCACGAACCCGCATAAGTGGCAGCAGTTCTGGGTCGACCTCATGGACCGCCGCGGGATCAACCTGATCGTGCCGAGGCTCTCGGAGGAGGCCGCCACGCAGCTGCGCCAGCTGGCCGCGCACGCGGAGACGGTGCTCGGCGAGCCCGTGTTCATCCAGGTGATCGAGACGATGCGGTGACCTCGCTCTCGAAGAGCTACATGAAGCACCTGGCCGTTCCCTCGGCGGTGATCTCGGATGGCGTGCTGCTCGTGCCGCTCTGGGCCGTGGCCACGATCGGCCTGAGCGAGACCTACAAGCTGCCACCGATCGGCTCGTCGACCGCGAAGGCGGTGGTGGCGACGCACGACGACACGCTGTCGCTCAGCGGCGTGCTGGTGGGCGCCGAGCGCTATACGTGGAAGCTGGCGCTCGAGACGCTCGCGGAGGCGAGCAAGCGCGGCAGTGCGATCGCCGCGTTCTCACGCGGTGCTGTCTCCGGCCTGGTCGTCGTCACCGCGATGACGATCCGCACGGACATGCAGGTCCAGAGCCTTTCGTTCACCGCCTCGGCCGCGAAGCGCGACGCCCTGGACGTGTCGATCTCCCTGGCGCACATGCCACGGCCCGGGTCGCTCGGCAAGCTGCTCGACGTCGGGAGCCTGGGCGTGGGGCTGCTCGCGGACATGGTGAGCGCATGACTCTCGCGCGCCGCACCGAACCGCTCGTCGCGGGCCTGCCTCACACGATCGTCCTCGACGCCGACGTCTCGCTCGCCCTCACCTTGCCGAACGGCCTTGCCGCGCAGTGGCTTGCGGCCGACCCGCAGGCGATCATGGCGTCCTCGCGGCCGGAGCTCGAGCCGCATGTCCCGGAGTCCGGAGCGGTCGCGCGCCCGCCGCTTCGCCTGGTGGCGATGGTCAGCTCGAAGCCGGTGGCTGCGGTGCCGCTCGTGGCCGGCATGCGGCGGGCGGTTCCCGACCACGGCGACGCCGGCGGCGTACGCGTGGAGCTCGAGATCGTCGGCTGGGAGGTACGTGCCGGGACCCTCCGCGGCTCCGGTGACTTCGGTTCGTTCGTGGATCTGGCGTGGCGGCGCGCGGACCGCGCGGCGCGGCGCTTCGAGCCGCCGCCACTCAACGCGATGCTCATGCGCAGGTCGGCCGCGTGATGCTGTCGCCGACCGACATGCTCGGCAAGGTCGCGATCGGCAACGACGCCGGCTGGGCGTTGACCTTCCATCAGGAGAGCGAAGGGCGGGGCCTCATCGAAGAGCCGGTCCTCACGATCGGCAGCGACGACTACAACGCGACGATCGAAGCCGCGCTGCCCGAGGGCTTCGGCCCCGGGAAATACAGCCTCCGGATCGAGGGTATGACCGAGCGGCACTACGCGGCGATCAAGGGCCCGGAGCCGGCCGTCGCGGTCAGGCTGCACCTGTACTGGCGCGACGCGAACGCCAGCGTGGCCGGCTACCTGGCCAACGTGGCGGGGATCGCCGGCGGCGTCCCATCCGCCGCGCTGCTCGCACCCGCCCGGGTCGCCGAGCTGACGATCACGAAGGTCTCCCGCGTCGTGGGCGCCCGGCGCTACGAATGCCTCATCGAGGCGCGCGAGCGCGTCTACACGAAGGCGCAGAGGCTCCGCGCCCAGGACACGCTGACCGCGCCGAACACGCTGGAGATGATCCGGCTGCTGGCGCTGGAAGCAGGCTTCGAGTTCGAGCCGCGTCCAGGGATCGAGGCGGCCCCGTACGGCTTCAATCCCGATGGATCGCTGCCCTCGCTCTCGGGCGCACCCCCCGGATTGGACCCGCGCGTCGTCGAGCCCGGCACGACCTTCGACAAGGCGATCACGGCGCTCGGGAAGAAGATCGAGGAGGGCATGCCGGACGCGCGCGGCCGCGGCGTCCTCCTGATCCGCAAGGGCACGCTCGTCGTCGGCAGGCGCCCCATTCCGCCCGACGGCAGACCGCCGCGCGTCCTGACCCACGAGGTAGGGCTCGTCGACAGCGAGCGGATCGCCGAGCCCGACGACAAGGCCACGGGCGGTGAGTCAGACGGGCAGAAGCCCGCGCGGGCCCAGTTCAAGGTCACGCTCAAGGGCAGGCCCGATATCTGTCCGGGCGACGTCGTTCGGTTCCGCCCCGCGGTCGAGGACGCACGCACCACACCCGCCGGCGGCTTCCGCGCAGCAACAGCGTCGTTCCTCGGGCCCCTCGTCGGCGACGCTCCGCGCGGCCCCGAGGTCACCCTCTACGTGAACACCGTCGAGCACCGGCTGAGCCGGGACAGCGGCTTCGCCACCGCGCTCGCTGGATTGGTGATCGAGGACGGCGAGGCCTTTGCCGACGCGTGGGACGAGGACTGGAGCAAGGCGTCCCACCCGCCGCCGGACGCCCGCGGCAGCAACGGGGCCACGGCCAACCGGACCGCGGCTGCCGCGCGCGCGGTCGAGAGGGCGGCCGAGACGGCCGTGGCCCGTGCCCGGCAGCCGGAGGTCGCAGAGGTGCGCGCAATGAACTCGGCGCGTCGCGGAATCACCGTGGAGGAGCCGCCCGCGCAGACACTGAAGGTGTGGCAGGGGCTCACACCGCCCGACGGCCGCGCGAACCAGGCGCGGCGGCTGCCGGTCCGCCGCGAGCAGCCGATGCCGCTCGACGGGGTGCCGTACGCGTCGCCGTTCGCCTGGGGCCGCTGCGGTCTGGTCCTGCCGCGCTACCCCGGAACCCGCACCCTGCTCGCCTTCCGCAACGGCGAGGTAGACGACCCGGTCGAGATCGGGGCGCTATGGGAGTCCGGCCGAGCGCCCGAATCCGAACCGGGCGATTGGTGGCTGATCCTGCCCGCCGGCATGGCCCCCTCGAGGCGGGCGGCTATCGCCGACTCGGAGCCGGTGCCACCGGAGCACACCAGCAAGGCGACGAGCGACCTGATCGACGCGGACGGCCGGCGAACGATCGAGGTCGGAGAGCTGACGATCCGCGTCGGCGCGGGCTCGCTGCCCGACGCCGGCAAGCGTCCGGCTCCGCCCGAGGAGGCGGACGCGATCACGATCGAGCACACCAAGGAGGGCGCGAAGATCACGATCCGGCCCGACGGCACGATCGCGATCGACGCCGCGAAGAACCTCGAGCTGAACGCGCCCAACGGCGACATCACGATGGACGCCGTGCGGGTCAAGGTGAGCGTCGACGGCGCGATGGAGGTCTCGTAGTGGCGCGCGTGCTGACCGACGTGAGCAGCGTCGACTGCGGCCACGGCGGCCGCGTGTCCAGCGTGGGCGAGTCGAAGCTGAAGGTGGACGGGGCGCTTGTCCTCCTCGAGGCCGGGATTCGGAGCAGGTCCGTCGGCGCCTGCCCCGTGGTCGACGATTCCAACACGTCGACGGTCAAGTGTCGGATCGTCACGTCGGTCACGGCCGGACGCGCGACCAAGCTCAGGGTGAACGGCCGCCCGGTGATGCTCGAAACGCTCGCCGGCGGCACCGACGGCAAGGCGGCCGGGACCCCCGTCCAGCTGCTGAGGGCGGGCGCCGGCCAGTCGAAGCTGGAGGCGGACTGAGATGGCCGACCTCGAGCTCGAGCGCGCCGCCGCCCGCCGCCGCCTGCTCGGGTGGGCGCCCGCCTGCGAGCCGGTCCTGCCCGGCGTGGACCACGGCCGCGACCTCGTGCTGCGCGGCGGAGACGGAACGCCGCTCGACCTCGCCCGGGTCGAGTCGATCGACTGCCTGGGCCAGTCGCTTCAGGTCGCCCTCACGACGGCGCTCGGGTCCGATGTCTTCAACACCAGCTTCGGATTCGACGGACTGAACGCGATGGTGGAGGAGACGGAGCCCGTGCTCGTTCGCGAGCGCATCCGTGTCTCGGTCGTGCAGGTGCTGCGCGCCGAGCCGCGCGTGCGTCAGATACTCGACGTGAACCTCGGCGACGAGCGGCTGCGACCGCCTCTCGCGAGGACCCTCGAGGTCGCGGTCAGCTTCGAGACGGTCTCCCTGGACCAGACGACCATCGAGCTCGGGAGCGTGACGCCAAGTGGCTGACGAGCAGACCACCAGCGTCGAGACCGCCGACGTGCTCGCGATCGACGACGCGATCGCGCGCTCGAGTGGGGCCGGGTCGTTCGGGGTCACCGAGCACGGCTTCGTGCCGAAGTCGTTCGCCCGGCTGCTGGCCGAGAAGCTCGCGCTGGCGCGCGCGCTGCTCGGCGACGACCTCGACCTGGGCTCGGGCTCGGCCATTCGCAAGCTGCTCGAGGTGTCCGCGCTCGAGGACATGCGCACCTGGGCGGCGCTCGCATCGATCTACGACAACAGCTTCGTCTCCTCCGCGACCGGTGAAGCGCTCAGCCGCCTGGGTGACGAGCTGGGCGTCGAGCGGCCGTTCCTCGAGGCACGCGGCAGCGTCAAGCTGAAGCTGACCGGGTCGCCGCCCGAGTCCGATCCCGAGGTCGTGATTCCGCGTGGCGCACGCCTGCTCACGCCCGGGGGCCACCACGTGGCGGTCGACGAGCGCGTCGTGCTGTCGGCTGCCAGCACCGAACGCGTCGTCGCGGTCGTCGCCTTCCACCCCGGTCCGGAGCACAACCTGGATCCAGGCGTGCCGGAGCAGAAGCTCGACCGGCTCAACCCGATCGACGACCAGCTGCGGCCCCTGTTCGAGCTGCGCGAGGATTCCGGGAACGCCTTCGACGTGGAGGTCGAGCACAGCACGCCGCTGACCGGCGGCGCGCTCCAATGGCCCGACGCCCGCTACCGCGAGCTGCTCCTGCGCGCGCCCCGTTCGGTCTGGCGCGCCGACGCGATCGAGATCGCCGCCTCGCTCGTGCCCGGCGTCCGCCAGGTGCAGGTGCGCGACGGCTGGGGCGGGCTCGACATCGGACAGTCGATCTTCGGCAACTTCAACTTCGTCGAGCGGCTGTTCGGCAGCGAGCGCGACCTCGGCTCCCCCTATTACCTGGATGTGCTGGTCGCCCCGACGCCGGCGGCGATCTGGGACGGTCCCGACGGCCTGCGTGCGGCCGTCGAGTCCGCGCTCGAGGACCTGCGGCCGATCTCGATCTTCCCGCGCGTGGAGCAGGCCGACCAGCTCGGAATCGGGATCGCGGCGGACCTGGTGGTGCGGGGACTCCCCCTGCCCAGCGGATCGCGCGCGACGGTCAACGCATCGCCGCCGGCCGCCGCCCTGAAGGAGCGGCTGCTGCGCCGCGTGCGGCAGTACGTGGACGGGCTCGGCTTCGGAGAGCCGGTCCGCGCCGCCGAAGTGATCTGGGTGCTGATGAACGAGCCCGGCGTGGCCGACGTCCGGCGGCCACGGCTGCTGCGCTACCCGGCCGGCCTCGACGCGGTCGACTTCGCCACCACCCCCGTGCCGAGCACCGTCGAGGAATTCGAGTGCGGCGCCAACGTCGAGCTGCAGGCGAACCAGGTGCCGGTGCTGGTCGAGGACGACTCCGGCCTCACGATCGTGTGATGGCGACCGCGGCGCTCGACCCCGACCTGTTCGGCGCGGCCTCGCATCGCAACATGGCGAGCCACCTGACGGCGCCGTTCGCCACCGGCGCGGTGGCGTCGCCGGTTCCCGTCGGCGCGACGGGCACCGCGGCGGTCGGCTTCGTCTCGCGCCAGCCGCTGCTGCTGTGCGCCCTCCGGACCGACCTCGCGGAGAGCGGACTCGCTGTCGACGCCGAGCTCCCGGGCGGCGCCACCGCCCCGCTCGAGTTCGCGCCGTGGAGCGAGCGGGGGGCCGCCCTGCTTCTGTACCGGCCCTCCACCGACGGCGACGGCTTCGCTGCTCCCTTTGAGCTGAAGCTCAGCAGCCTGCGCCGGGTCGAGCCGGATGGCACGGCCACCGTGCTCCCGCAGGGCGAGATCGAGGAGCTGCTCGAGCTGGAGCTGGTCGAGGGCATCCTCGGCCGCCTGATGTACGCCAGCGCCGCCGAGAAGCAGCGGCTCCGGCGGCTCGCCCGCGAGCTCGCCGCGATGCGGCGCCTGCGCGGCGCCCGCGACGACGCGCTCGACCGCCTCGGGGCCGAGCTCGGTGTGCCGCGCTTCGCCGACGACCTGGCCTTCCGCGACGGCCACGTGGTCACCGACGTGCGGCGCGAGCCGGATGGCGAATACCGGCGCCGGCTGGCGATCTACCGGCCCTGGCTGCTGCGCACCCGCGCGAACGTGCTCGGGCTGCTGCACGGCATCGACGAGCGTCTCTCCGTCGCCGAGCGGGACAACCCGTTCGCCCTCGCCGTGCACGTGGTGGGGGCCGAAGAGCCGGCCCTGCGCGACAACTTCCTCGAGTTCGTCCGTCAGGCGCACCTCATCTGGCCCCACCCCTCGGCCGACTCCGTGCACGCCGCGCGCTTCGAGCCCGAGGAGCGCGGAGACCAGGTGGAGTCGCTGCGCGCCGATCTGCGCGACGGATTCAGCATCGTCACGCCGGGCCCGACATCGGCGTTCGCTCCGATGCTGGCGTCCGCGCTCGCACGCGTCTGGCGCTGCCGCAAGCACCTGCGGGCGACGACCAAGTGGCCGGTCAGCCGGGCCCAGGACGGCGCGGGCGGCTCACGCTACGAGCTCGGACTGGGCGCCGACCTGGCGTTGCTGCCGGCCGTCGAGCTCGAGCGGCTCGCCCAGGAGCACGCCGCGGGCCGCCCGGCGGCGGACCCAGAGGTTCAGGCGCTGATCGACGCGATGACGCCGCGCAGCCCCGCGGACGACCCCGCGGGCCGCTGGTTGCTCGAGCCGTGTGGGATCCGGACCGTGCACCGTGTCGACGCGAGCAACGTCTTCGTGTCGCACCTTCCCGTCTTCGGGCTTGCGATCAGCGGGCCGGATCAGATCGAGCCGACGGGATGGAGCCAGATCGTCGCCGGCGCGTTCGCCGCCGAGAGCGCGTTCGGCGGGCTGCTGTTCTACGAACGCGCGACCGGCACCGGCGCCTTCTACACGGCGGACGGCAGGGGTGGGATCACTCTGCTGGCCGAGCACGCGAACTGGCGCACCACATGGACGCGCATCGTCCCGGGGGAGTTCGGCGGGCAGGCCGGGGCCACCGATCTCCTGTTCTATGAACGGTCGACCGGCACGGCCGAGATCTCGACCAGTGACGGAGCCGGCGGTATCACGCTGCTGCGCCAGCACTCGGGCTGGCGGCGGACCTGGACACAGATCGTCACGGGCCGCTTCGCCGCTCGTCCGGCGACCTCCCCGATCGTCCTCGAGCGACCCGGTGCGCCCCGGCGGAGCGACCTGCTCCTGTACGACCGCGCTGCGGGCGAGCTCGAGCTGCACGCCGTCGACGTGCTCGGCGCGACGGTGCTGCTGGGCCGCCACGAGGGTGTGCGCACGACCTGGAGCCACATCGTGGCGGGCGACTTCACCACCAGGGGTCCCTACACGGACCTCGCCTTCTACGATCGCCCCGCCGGCCTGCTCGAGCTGTGGACGACCGACGGGGTCGGCGGCCTGTCACGGCTGGGACGGCACGCGCACATCGGGCGTGGCTGGACGCATGTCGTGGCCGGCGACTTCGGCGGGCGCGGTCGCTCCGATCTGCTGTTCTTCGACCGCGAGAGCGGGCGGGCGGCGCTCTGCACGGTCGAGGACGAAGGGCGCCAGGCGACGCTGCACGAGCAAGCGAGCCTGGACCCTGCCTGGAGCCAGCTGGTGGCGGGCGATTTCGGCGGCGGCGCGGGCACCGATCTGCTCCTGTACGACCGCGCGGCCGGCAGAGGGGAGCTCCGAGCGCGCGACGACGGCGGCCGGCTCGCGCCGTTCGGCGAGCACAGAGGCTGGCGGCGGGCATCGCCGACGCAGTTCGAAGCGCGCTACCACGCGCCCGGCGATCCGGGTACGAACATCGTGCTCGTCACCGGCATCGCGGCGGCGGAAGCGGACTGGGGCGGCCCGCCTCACAACGGGCCGGCCTGGACGCTCCTGGGCCGTGACGAGACAGTCGAGGCATGGCGGACGGCGGCGCCACGACCGGCGAACGACCCCGCGCTCGGCGCCTTCCGCGCCGCCGGCCTCCCCGTCGTCACCGATCCCGCCGCACTCGCCGAGCAGCTCGAGCGGCTGCCCGCCGAGCTCGTCGCGGCGATACGGCTGGCGCCGGCCCAGTCGCAGGCGATCGTCGCCGGGCAGGCGGCGGCGGCGCGGGCCCTACGTGACCTCGTGGACATCCTGCGCGCCCACCGGATCGCGTCGGTGCTCCCCTTGGTCTCGGGATCCGGCGCCGTCGTGCTCCTGCTCGGTGCCCTCGGGCTGCCGGGCGCGGGAACCAACCTGCAGGACCGCCGCTCAACCGGGTTTCGCTGGTACGCGCTGCCGATCCAGGGCAACGGCCCGCAGGTGACCTCCACCGGCAGTCGCGCGCTCTTCACGCCCTCCGAGGCCGGCGTCTACGCGCTCGCGGTCGTCGGCTACGCGCGCACCGGCGACACCGACCCGTACGAGTTCCGGGTCGAGCTTCCCGACGACGCCATGCTCGACGTTCGCCAGTACGAGCTGCTCATGAACGTGCTCGAGCACGCCCACCCCGCCGGCGTGGCCGTGAACACGTACTCGATCCGCAACGAACACGTCGACCTCGACCGCGACGGCGCCGCCGAAGCGCTGACACCGGCGATCGCGCGCACGTATCGAGCCTTCCGGCGCCGCCGCCACCGCGGCGAGGTCGGCGTGACGCTTCCCGAGCTCCCACCTGGAGGTTGACGATGGCCATCGGCGCACTGACCGGCACGACGAGGACGGCGGAGGAGATCTTCGACCAGCTGACCCGGACCGGGGTCTCCAAGGTCGAAGCGCAGCTCGTCGTGGCCAACTGGATCCTGGGGAATGCCGGCGCGCTGCCCAGATCGTTCGCGCTCAAGACCCCGTTCGCCGCGACCGAGCCCGGCTGCACGGCGCAGTTCGCGCGCTCCTTCTCGCACCAGGACTGGGTCGACGGCGAAGACGCGGTGCAGGCGGAGCCGACGACCGGCGAGGAGGGCTTCAACGAGCGCTTCCACCGCATCGAGGCCGATCTCGACTCGCTCGGACGTGACGTGGCGCAGGCGTTCGTCTGCATCAACGCGATGCGAGCTTCGCTGCGCTCGCTGCTCGACGAGCTGCAGGCCGAGATCAACATCATCCACCAGCGGATCGCGCGCGGTTCGGGCGGGGGACCGATCATCGACCCGGTGTTCGGCGGTGGGAACGTGATCGGCGGTGGCAACGTGATCGGAGGCAAGTTCCTGGGTTCCACCAAGTTCTTCGACCAGGACGTGCACGTGTTCGAGACGAACGCGGGGCGCGTCATGCTCCCGGCCGTCGAAGGCGTGACGATCACGCCCTTCGACAACCCGCGCGTACGCCGAACGCAGGCAATCGCCGAGTTCATCGTGAGCCCGGAGGTCCAGCAGGCGTTCGCAGCAGGTCGCGTTCCGAACAAGGGCGCGTTCGTCGAGCAGTTCGGCGCCGGCGTGCTGTCCAACGGCGAGAACGTTCGCGACGCGCTCGAGATCGTGCCAGGCGAGGTGCGCTTCGGATCGCCGCAGGCCGTGCTGGACGAGCTGGCAACGCGGGAGGGCGCCGCCATCCGGACGTCCGGACTCGAGCGAGAGTCGATCGCGGCGACATTCCAGCTGGAGGGCCCTGCGCGCATCGCCGACGCCCCGCTCGAGCGGCTCGAGCTGATGCCGGCGAATGCCCGCACGGCGCTGGTGCGGGCGGGCTTCTCGACGGTGGGCGAGTTCGTCAAGAGCGATCCCGTCGAGCTGGCGAGAGCGCTCCAGGGCCAGGGCGTCGACGTGAGGGTCGCGAGCGTCGCGAGTTGGCGCGGCGCCGGGCGGGCGCTCATCGAGGCGGCCTAGGTAGACGGCCGGGC